>JBDKEN010000002.1:0-1258662 GCA_039795225.1 Bacteroidota bacterium
GGCCTCCTCTGAAAGCTCATGACGGGAGTAGGTGGTTAACCTACCCTTTTGCTAGTTGATAGCCTTGCGGCCATCAACCATTTGCATGGTTTCTTGTTTCTTTCCTTCCTGTTGTCAAAGAGCACCGACAGACGACCCGTGTCGCTGTTTCCCCACCAAAACACCGTTGTGCGCGGCGGGAACGACAAACATACGGCAAAAGATATATATCCTCCAAATGGGAGGAACGGAAATCTACGGAGTTGTTGTTGAAATGTTCATGTCACGCTCTCCGGCATCTGTCGCACGGAGAAAAAAGGCGCGGAAAAACATCGCCTCTGGAATGAGCAACAGTGTCAGACTCAATGTATCAGTCGTGAAAAGCTGACCCGGCTCTGGGCTGTTTGGCATAATAATCCGTGCAATCGGACCTGTCATTGCCCAGAGTATGGTGAACACCAACGCACACGAAGCAACAGCAAGAAACCCGCCCTTTAGTCCGTCTCGCTGCCACCGAGAGGTGAACGCGTAAATGCCGGCAACGAGATGTATGTGGTAGATGAGGAGATCAATCATGGAGCAGACAGCCTCGAGCAGTATTGAGACTGCAAAGATGCAAAACCAAGACCGACCACACGAACGATTGCTACGACTCGGAGCGTGGGCACTCAGTACACACGAGCTTATCGCACTCGTCCTCGGTTCAAGCACCAATGCACCATCAGCCGATGACGTTGCTCAGTCAATTCTTGAGCGATATGCATCACTGGCCGATATGGCCGGACGCGACATCGCTGAACTTCGTGGTATTCATGGGATGGGGCTTACTCGGGCCGCCGCACTGACTGCGGCATTTGAACTTTCACATCGCATCCAAGCCGAGCCGTTCACGCACCGAACTAACGTAACCTCGCCGGCAATTCTTGCTCGCACCCTCATTCCCAAAATGCGACACTTGCGCACAGAGTCTTTCCTTGTCATCCTCCTGAACGCTGCCAATCAGATCATACGCGAGGTGAACGTCAGCGACGGATCCTTGAACTCCGTCATGATCCACCCACGCGAGGTGTTCCGCCTCGCTATCGCCGAGTGCGCGGCAGCCGTAATCCTTGTCCACAACCACCCATCAGGTAACTGTGAGCCATCCAATGAGGATCTTGCAATCACCAAACAGCTTGTCGAGGCCGGTCGCATCGTCGATATTCGTGTCCTCGACCATTTGATCATTGCCGGTGACGACTATACATCGTTCGTGGAACGTCATCTCATGTAACACACCATGTCGACAACCTGTACGTCATTGCCATCGACATTTTTGAACACCGGAAATGGAAAGCCCCCTTCACAATGTCCTTTACGGATTACTACAAAGAGCTTGAGCTAGAACGCGGTGCCTCAGAAGAGGAGATCAAGAAGTCGTTTCGACGACTTGCCCGGCAGTACCATCCCGACGCCAACCCCAATAACCCTGCTGCTGAAGAACGTTTCAAGCGAATCAGTGAGGCGTACGATGTGCTCAGTGACCCAGCAAAGCGTGCGAAGTATGATCAGCTTTCTCGCCAGACCTCTGGTCGACCCTGGTCAGGGGGCGGACCCGGCGCGGGTCCATCATTCTCGATGGACGATGTTGGAGACATGTTCAATGGAACATCGTTTGGAGATCTTCTCACGGAGCTCTTTGGCCAGTCTCGCACACGTCAACGCGGGCCTGCGGGAAGGCAGCGACAGCCCACTCGACGGGCACCTGTTTCAACCATTACCCTCACACTTTCTGAGGCCCTAACTGGGGTAACAAAGCGACTATCCATTGGCGAAAAGACTGTCGAGGTCGCATTTCGGCCGGGCATTGCCACGGGCCAGCGCCTGCGCGTGGCAAACGCCGAGCTCGATGTCACAATCAGTCCACATCCGAAGTTTCGTCGTGAGGGTGACGACTTACACGTGCGACAATCGATTCAACTCTCGACGGCTCTCCTCGGTGGAACGGTGCAGGTTCAAACACTTTCCGGAGAAACACTCTCTGTGAAGGTTCCTCCTGGCACGCAGCATGAACGGAAGCTCCGACTCAAGGGACAGGGAATGCCATCGTATGCGGACCCGCAGCATCGTGGAGACCTCTACGTGACGCTTGATGTTCCACTGCCGTCGGCCCTCTCCGACGAGCAACGCGCTCTTGTGGAACGACTCCGACAGACCGGATTGTAGATGCCGCTCGGAAGAGGTTCGTTGCGTAACGTTGCAGCATGACGCGCATAACCTTCGACTCGGTCAGCAAGTCGTATGACTCCGTGGAGACCCTCAGAGATATATCCCTAACAATCGAGGCAGGGGAGTTTTTCGTTCTTGTGGGTCCTTCTGGATGCGGCAAGAGTACACTCTTACGAATGATCGCTGGTCTCGAAACAGTGACATCCGGCACGCTGTCCTTTGATGGTCAACCGATGAACGATGTCGAGCCACGCCAACGAGATGTTGGCATGGTCTTTCAGAACTACGCACTCTATCCACATCTAACCGTGGCTGAGAACCTTGCGTTTCCACTTCGCATTCGTAAGCAATCAGCGGAATCGATCCGAACAGCTGTTGATCACGTTGCGGAGATGCTTGGATTGGGTGAACTACTCCAGCGTCGGCCCAAACAACTCTCGGGTGGTCAGCGTCAACGAGTGGCTGTTGGACGTGCGATCATCCGTAAACCTCGTGTTTTCTTGTTCGACGAGCCCCTTTCCAACCTGGATGCTCAACTTCGCACGCACATGCGTGCAGAGCTGCGAGCCTTACAACGCGAACTTGGCGTTACAACGGTGTACGTAACACATGACCAGGTAGAGGCAATGACGATGAGCGATCGCATGGCGATACTCAACAATGGTATCATTCAGCAGGTTGGGTCGCCAGCCGAGGTGTATGATCGTCCAGCCAATACTTTTGTTGCGACCTTCACGGGTAGCCCTGCAATGAATCTGATCAACGTACAACGTGGAACGCTCGGTGTTCGTCCAGAACGACTCTCACCTGTCGCCGTCGAAGGTGCTCTACATCTCCCGGTTACAATCACCGCCGTTGAGTTTGTCGGCCACGAATGGCTTATTCATGCCAAGCACGAAGGAACACCTGTCACCATGCGCTGCCACGAGCACGGCAATGCCGCACCCGACGCACAAACAACATGGTTCGTTCGTCCGGAAGACGCTCGTTGGTTTTAAGGCTTCGGGATGTTAGCCCAAGTATAGGCTATGACAGCTCGGTCGTTAGGATCCTCTACCAAGTCAATGAATGCTTTCGCTTCATTGTATATCTGTTTATGGAGTTCAAGATCTCCATTTGCAAAAGCGGCCTGCGCGTGAACCATCAAAGCGAATGGCTTTTCCCATGTCTCAACGGTGTTGTGATCGAGATACTCACGATAGCGCGCGACATACTCAAGTGCCGTTTGTCCGTGACCGCAAAAGGCATGTGCATGCGCCAGTAGGATGTTGGCCCGAAATTCGTTGACCGCCGTCCCACACTGCGACCAATGATATGCCGCAACATATGCGTGTCGTAGGATCTCAAGCGCATCCCGATGCTCGGGTTCATCGAGGGTTCTCTGCCATGCCTCGTTATTCGAATCCACCGCGAACAGGCGATGCCAATGTTTCGTGTCGTCAGAAACTGGAGTCGACATTAATTCCCCTGCGTATCGATTTCGAGCATCGCGTTGTTCTGATTCACTGAACTGATTAGGATGTTCGCCGCCACTCGGCAACGATGTGGGCGCGTTTGTTGACGAGGCGGTTTGCCATTGCATCCACAAATCGCCAAAGACCGTGCGGCATCCACTGAAGCAAGGGATACGTTCTCAAGAAGAGCAGCGCCTTGTTTCCAAAGGCCTCCCATTCAAACTGTACAGCAACGTCTCTCGGTGTAAGCCGCTCAAGCACATGCTCGTCGAAGCTGTGGATGTGCGCGTGAAGGGGAGTCGTCCGATTACAGTGAATACAGAGACAGTACTTTATCTTCTCCTTGTATGGCGTGGAGATGATCAACGATCCCCCAGGGCGCAGAATACGGATGAGCTCGCTGACAAATGCCGCGGGGTCAGGTACATGCTCAATGATCTCTGAGGCGATCACAGCATCCAGACTGCCATCTGCAAAGGGAAGTGCAAACGCATCTGCGACAAGAGCACAGTGATTATCGTACGGGTATCGCTCACGGGCCTTCGTGGGGTTCGCTAGCGAGATATCCATGGAGCAAACTGTAATGTTTCGAGGACAAAGCGTTCGGGCAACCCACGCTCGTCCACAGCCAACGTCGAGCACAGTTGAATACGAGGCGTCGAGCCGTCGAAGGATCGCTTCCTGCACCCGTCGTTCATCATGGGCAGTCGCTGGGTCATCTCGCTCTTCGAAATAATCAAACGCTTCGGCATCAATCCTGTAATGTTCGGCATAGACCTGCGACTGAGAATTCGCATCCAGCATCAGCGGTATCCCAGCATGCACATGAAAGCTCACCCCATCCTGCTCGGAAACGAGTCTGTCCTCTACTAGCCGCAATCGCTGGTGCGTCCGAGGACTGCAGAGTGATTTCTGAAAAAGTGGGTGCAAGGTTTCCATGCAGCAGATTACCATAGATACGGGGATTTCCTTTCCCAACTTAGGGCATTTGCGGAATGTTTTCGATTGCCTTTGTGTTGAGCATGGGGGCCCCGCATGCTATCTTACCATGAGGAGCGTTCAACTTTACTATCTGCAACGAAAGGCCGTAACGATGTCTTCGAATTTTTCCAGATTGGACGACGCCGAAAACATCCTTCGGGTGCTGTACGGTCAGCTCAAACGGAAGCGGGAAGGCATCCGTGGCGTAGTTGAGGAAATCGGATCACTCTCGCTTGCCGGGCAGATTCCAGCGACGGTCGCTAAGTCATTGCAGGATAGACTGTTAGAACTCGTGCGGCGTGAAGACGAACTCACAGAAGCCGAGCGCGAGATTCTTGATCGCGATACCAAGCTTGAACATTGCCTGCGTCACCACTTTCCTTCGATGCCTGATCACCTCGTTGTTGTTTCGATTTGCATCATCGATGGACTATCGACCGCACAGATTGCATCAATCGTGTTCAAATCCACCAAAGCGGTTGATCACTACCGACAAGAGATCCGGCATATTGTTGGTCTTCAAGGCGACCGCTCGTCACTGCATCGGCATCTGACAAACATCGTGCGCAGCTGCCCAACCTGTCATCAATAGCTGTAAAAGCCCTTACCACTCTTTCGTCCGAGGTGTCCGGCTGCGACCATTTTTCGCAGCAACGGACAAGGACGATACTTCGAATCGCCAAGACCGTTATGGAGGACCTCCATAATGCTCAGGCACACATCAAGTCCGATAAAGTCTGCCAGCGTGAGAGGCCCCATTGGATGAGCCATTCCAAGCTTCATGACGGTATCAATGTCTTCAACTGAAGCGATACCTTCCATCACACAGTATACTGCTTCGTTGATCATCGGCATGAGAATCCGGTTTGAGATAAACCCAGGATAATCTTGAACCTCTACTGGGACCTTCCCCATGGTCTCTGCCATCTGCTTGATCGTAGCGTAGGTAGCGTCACTCGTCGCAAGGCCACGGATGATCTCGCACAACTTCATTACTGGCACGGGATTGAAAAAGTGCATGCCAATGAACCTATCTGCACGCTGTGTTCCACCAGCAAGCTCGGTAATGGAGATTGATGATGTGTTCGAAGCGAGGATGGCCTCGGGTTTGCAGACACGATCCAGCGTAGCAAAAATCTGCCGCTTAATCTCGAGTCGCTCACTTGCAGCCTCAATGACAAGGTCGGCACCAGAAGCCCCTTGCTCAAGGTCCGTCGTTGTGCTAATCCTTGCAAGAGTCTCTGCCATCTGTTCAGCCGAGATAGCCTCCTTCTTCACTTGCCGTTCAAGGTTGGAAGTGATCGTCTTGATCGCACGTTCGATTGCGGCATCTGATACGTCAACCAGCGTGACGTGAAATCCGCTCTGGGCCGCTACGTGTGCGATACCATTACCCATGGTACCACCGCCAATGACCGTTATCGTTGAGATGCTCATAGTGATCTATTCCGATGAAGTGAAGGACGGCAAAAATAGGTTGTAGGGGGCTTATCTGTCGCCTTTTGTCGAGCCAGAACGAAGAAGAAATACGATACCTGCGACGATAAAGGGAATACTGAGGATCTGCCCCATGTCAATCGGTAGCGAAGCTTCAAAGGCCTCCTGGTACTCCTTCAAGAACTCAATCAAGAACCGGCTGGTAAACAACAACACCATGAACAGTCCGATCAACGCACCGGGTCGCTGTTGCGCAACACCCCGCCGATAAAGGAACCACAGCAGGGCAAAGAGAAGCACACAGACAAGCGCCTCATAGATCTGCGTAGGATGACGGGCAATCGGGACGTCATCGACACGCATAAACCAGAACCCCCACGGCAGATCTGTTGGACGGCCAATGATTTCCGAGTTCATGAGATTGCCCATTCGAATGCACACGCCCGACAAGGCCGCAACAATTGCCAGCCGGTCGAGAAGCCAGGTCATCGAATACCCGGCAGAACGTCGATGAAAGAGATACAACCCCATGATGATACCGAGCGCACCGCCATGGCTTGCAAGTCCACCATGCCATATGGCAATGACTTCGAACGGATCATCAAGAATGATACCCGGCTCGTAAAACAGGACATGTCCAATACGCGCGCCGAGAACCGTTCCGATGATCATCATGATCGTTAGTCGATCGAGATCAACTTGACTCTTCTTTTCGGCTAGAAAGATGCGCTTCATCACTGAATAGCTCAGCATGAACGCCGTCGCAAAGAGCACACCGTACCATCGTGGCGACAGCGGTCCAAGCGTTCCAATGACGGGATCTACATTCCACTCAATCATATTGTCAAACTTACAATGGCCGTAAAAAAGAAGCGCCCAACCAAATGGTCGGGCGCGTTTCAATGCATGTTGATGGTATTTACTCGAGTTCCGCGTCTGCGAGCGGCGTCTCAATGATCACCTGAACCGTACGGTTGAAGAAACGTCCTTCAGGCGTGTCGTTTGAATACAGCGGCTCTTCTTCACCGGTACCGCGGGTCGAAAGTTCAGCATACGGTGACTTGGTCGACTTGATGAACTTCTCGGCCGTCCCAGCACGAAGCTCGGAGAGCTTCTTGTTACGAGTATCGAGACCAACAATGTCCGTGTGACCTTCGATACGAATGACCGAAGACTTCTTGACGCGAGGGTATACCCACGTCGACATGATACGCTCATTCAGTTCACCAGCTTCTGGGGAGTCGAACTTGAAGAGGATCAGGTTATACTTTTCCAGTGTCTTCACGTCGCCACGTCCAACACCAAGACTCTTCGAAGAGACACGCTTTACTGGTGTAACAACTGTATCAGACTTACACTCTTGACCGTTCTTTGACGTAACGATCAGAACTGACTTGTATGGTGGAAGATTGAACTCAGCCGTTCCATCTGGACCCTTTTCAGCCGGATATTCTGAATCATCGTTCTGCCAATCCCAGTTCGTATTCGCATCGGTGATGTTCAGATCCTTCACCGTCTTCCACATCTTACCATTGCGGAACACTTCGATACGGCGTGAGGCGACAATGTTATTGTCAATACCATTCTTCATCGCATATGTCAACGTTGATGGCGATGGGAAGAGCGTTGGGTCACGGTCTTCGATTGGCTTCTGAACGTTCCAGAGGTCATCCTTGGATCCGGTTGGAGTAAAGACGAGCTCAGTACGACGGTTCTCCACAATACCATTGGTATCCTTCTTGTTCGAAGGCAGCTCTGGCCAACCACGAGCCGTCATCTTCATGCGGCTTTCTGCAATACCCCAAACATTTTTGAGATAGTCATAAACGACCTGGGCGCGTTGCTTTGGAAGGGGAGAGTTCTTGTCCTCGTTCGTTTCATCTGTACAACCGACGATCTCGACGTTCACGCTAGGATACTTGCGCAAACGATATCCGTAAATGTTCAGCGTGTGATAGTACTTGTCGAGTGTACCACCAGGGAGACGCTCGTCGGTAAAGTTTGCCGTCTGCGCTGCCGTCAGGCGCTTGTACTTCGCAGGAAGCACACCACTGTTGAGATCGAAGAAGACGTACGGAAGCAGCGGGAAGAGCTGAATCGTTGCACGTTCTTCGATGACAAGACCCTTGAAGTTGTTGTTCTTCTTCTTTGCCCAGTCAGACAGCTCCATATCTGCCGCGAGTGTCGGACGCTGACCCAGCGTAATGGTCTTGCGGATCTCCGTCTGGACGTTCGCTTCTTCGCTGTTTGTCGTAACTCCCGGGTATTGGACAGGAACGGTGATGCTGCGCTGACCATACGTTGGCGAAGAAGCTGTGATTGTCAGATTCACGGATCCAGCCTTGTTCTTGCCCGTACCGTAGTCATCATCAACAACAACGGTATTCGCTTCAACATTGTCCGTCGTGACATCACCCTTTGCCTCGCGACCCGTTAGGGTGTTCTTGAAGGTGATCGTTGCCGGAACATTTTGACCCGTACACTCGTCAACAACCGAAACGATCACGTTGACGGCACGTGTGAACGTCGGGATAAAGGCCATGTAGAGGTCAAGTTCCCCACTGTGACCCGCAATATCTTCACGCTTCGATGAGAAGTACAGGACGTCTCCAGAAGCTGGCATCGAGATGAACTGGTCATCGTCCGGTGTGCTAATCGGTGCGGGAATCAGGTCAGGCTTGCTCCAGCGGTCAGCACCCGTGCTTGTCTTTTCGCCCGTCTTCACCACCTTGTAAAAGTCAAGTCCGCCAATGTTCGGCTCGTGACCGTTTGACGAGAAGAACAGCGTCTTTCCGTCTGCAGCGATAAACGGTGAGTTCTCGTTTCCGCTGGTATTGATTTCTGATCCGAGGTTCTTCGCCTTGCCCCATTCGCCCAGGTCATCATCCCAATCGCAATACCAAATGTCCATGTTACTGGATGCCTCATCGTCTGTCGGATCAAGTGGACGATTCGAGGCAAAGTAAAGTCGAGATTTATCTGGAGCGATCGATGGTTGAGCGTCCCAGAACTCAGAATTCACGTTGGTTCCCAGGTTTCGAGGCGCTGTGAACTTGTCGCCATCGAGGCGGGCTTCCCAGATGTCACACTCGGAGCCAACATTACGCGTGTCGTTACACAGCGTGAAGAACAACGTCTGACGGTCAGCGGCAATCGACGCAGCACCCTCGTCCTGGGTCAGGTTGATTTCTGACATGTTGATCGGATCGAGAAACACCGTGTCGTAGATGTCTGCCTTCGTTGCTTTCCAGAAATCGTGCGAGAAGACGTCGTCTGTACCTTCCTTGGTTTTGCTACCAGGACGGTTCGATACGAAGTACAGCGTCTTGCCATCAGCACTGATGGTTGGCGCATAATCGACATCCGGGTGGTTCAATGGCCCGAGGTTGACAATGCGAATCTTTTTCACGTCGCTCAAGATGTCACCACGAGTGTCATCGTTGTTCTGCTTGCTCGAAACAATCGTCGCACTGTGCAGATACAACACCCTGTCTGTAACACCGGCCTGTACGCCCATGACGCACCAAGCAAGAGCAACGACACAGACCGAAACAAATCGCCGTAGCATAGGCATCTCGTCCCTTGAAATTTAGTTCGCTCCCCACCTATTCATTCACCACTCAAACATGCGTTTGGAGATGGCAGGGCCAAAAAATAGGTAAATGTGGATAACCGCCAAAGCCCTTTTCGAAGAAATCGCAGGAAATCACAGATTGTATCGAAACTCCAACATAACCTGGAACATCGACACTCGTAGTTCACCCCCATCAACGCTGAGTTGGGTAATCGGCTGGTACACCTGGATAACAGGCATCAAAACAGCAGAGGCGTACGTTCCCCAGGCTTGCCGAGCGCGCCGTATAAGCGGAATCTCGTACCCTGCGGCAAGCGTGGCTCCAACCTGGAATGATGACAGGCTCTTGTAAGACCCGTTATCAAAAACTGTAACCCCATTTTCACCCAATTTGATCTCCGCCGTTTCACCATCGTTGAGGGTGCGTGTCGAATTCTCATCAAGCGTGACACTATGCACGAGGTCGGAGTTCATCACGTATCCCATCGAAAGGCCAGCTCTCCCAAACAGACGGCCTGCAATTCGGTACTTCACGTAGGGATTCAGCGTCACCATATCGAAGCTCAAGGTTGCTTCATGGCGAAACATCGCGTTGATACGACGCTCAACTCCGGCTGAACTCGTAACCGTGAGCGTGTCAATCTGACGAAAGCGCCCGGTGATGCCCCGTCCCTCGTAGCCGACGAGCGTCCCAAGCGCCAATCCTGACCGAAACTGGTGTTCGAACATTACACCGGCCACCAATCCTGAACCAGCACCACCGGTAAATGGACAGTCGCAGTCGGTAACAAAGGTTCCGCCTTGGCTATTGAACGACGGCCCTACGTATACCCCCAGCCAGGAATACGTGGGATCGGAATTCGGCCCCAGTGGTGTTCCCGAACCCTTGATAATCTGCGCATCGATACTCCCAATTGACAGCAGGAAGCCGGCGAGAATAAGGCCCGATATGGTAATGGTTTTCATGTCGAAACGTGTTTGATGAGAGAGAACATAACTCTTTGACGGTTCTCGTTCACAACTATGGTTTCCCTATACTTGCGACCTATGAATAGCTCTCAAGCACCTGATGACCTGCGCGACGAGCAGGCTGCACCACGGATCGAGGATTCAGCGACCGTCGTGTTTCAAACCGCACGCGGCGTAGCAGTTAAACTCCTCAGCCGCTATGAAAATTCCGATGCCTTTATCGACAAGTTGCTCGATGGGGAACTCCGCCGTAGCGAACTGGAACCCGCGGATCGAGCTCTCGTTACCGAGCTTGTCAACGGCACTGTGCGCTGGCAATCCCGACTTGACTGGATCTTGATGGGGTTTTACCATGGGGAGTTTGCGAAATGCCTGCCCCTTGTCAAAAACGCCCTGCGCATCGCCCTGTACCAGATTATGTTTTTGTCGAAGATTCCCGCACCGGCAGCCATCAACGAATCGGTCGAGCTGGTAAAGCGAATTAAGGGTGAGCGGCACGCCGGTATCGTAAATGGCGTGCTCCGAAACATTCTCCGGAACGTCCAATCAATTCGCTACCCAGACCGAAAAGAGAATGAAGTACTCTATCTCTCGGTCCACACAGCACACCCGCAATGGATGGTGCGCCGGTATGTTGACCGTTTTGGTAGCGATGAAGCTGAAGCATTGTTGACGGCCAACAACCAGCGTCCAATGCTAACGTTGCGAGTGAACACGATGAAAACCTCCATTGAAGAGGTCACTCAGCTTCTCACCGAATCGGACATCAAGTTCGAACTCTCACCTATCCATGCTTCCAGCATCCTCATCACTTCACTGCGCGACATTCGATCACTGCCCTTGTTTGCCTCGGGTCATGTCAGTGTCCAAGATGCTAGTGCTTCATTAGCTGTTCTGCTTGCACGCCCGCAGCCGGGAATGCGTGTGATAGATCTTTGTGCTGCACCAGGAGGCAAGGCCATCATGGCGGCCGAGCTCATGAAGAACACTGGCAGTGTGGTAGCTCTCGAGAAGTATGAATCGAAACTCTCATTCATTAGCGAGAACGTCGAGCGCTTAGGCGTATCAATTGTCACCCCGCAGCAAGGCGATGCTCGGGATTTCGCAACAGATGCCAAGGCTGATGTTGTCCTCGTTGACGCACCATGCTCTGGACTTGGAACGCTCTCCAAGAAACCCGATATCAAATGGCGCCGGCAGATCGATGATATCAGAAAGATGGTAGCAACGCAACGCGCCATACTTGATAACGCCGCTGCCCTCGTGAAGCCGGGAGGGTGCATCGTGTATTCAACGTGCACCATCGAACCAGAGGAAAATGTAGAAACTGTCCAGTGGTTCCTCGAGCACCATCCAGAGTTTGCACTCGAGGCAGCTGACAAACATCTACCAGCCGAAGTTTGTCTCGACGGCTTCCTGCAGACGTTCCCGCACAAGCACCGTAGCGACGGTGCCTTTGGCGCTCGACTCGTAAAGAAGGCTTAAGACGACGCAGGGTTGGTCCACATCACATCGCCAACTCCCAGCTCGGAGTTTATCCGACGCGCGGCGATAAAGAGATAATCCGATAGGCGGTTGACATAGCGAACGACCACTTCACCGACGTCATCGTGAGCACTCAGGGCGACAATACATCGCTCAGCCCGACGGCACACCGTTCGGGCGAGATGTGCTGCCGCTGCTGCCGGCGTTCCACCTGGAAGGATGAAATTCTTCAGTGGCTCTAATGCAGTATCATGGCCATCAATCCATTGCTCAAGTTCCTCAACGTGGGCAACCTGAATCCGTGGGATGGCGTATGCTGGGGGTGGATCCAACGGAGTGGCCAAGTCTGCACCAAGCGTAAAGAGGTCATAGGCGATCTTCCCCAGTTGGTGGGCAACAACCTCCGGCATCGGGTGCGTACGAACAATCCCGATGATGGCACTCAGCTCGTCAATTGTGCCATAGGCTTCGATTCGCAGATCGTCCTTTCGAACTCTCTGGCCACCAAACAATGCGGTCGTACCATCATCGCCGGTCTTGGTATAGATGCGTGTTGCCATAGGCTGCGAAGATACCCCTCGACCGGGTTTCGTAGGTTTGTAAAACTATGCGCACCATGAACATTCTTTTCATCGGCGACGTGGTAGGCCACGTTGGTCTGCGCGAACTGCTCCGTCAACTTCCGGAATTGCGTCAACGCTATTCTCCCGATGTCGTCATCGTCAATGGTGAGAACATTGTTGATGGCAAGGGGCTTTCCGAACGCGAAGCCGATGAGCTGTTTGCTGCCGGAGTGCAGTGCATCACAACAGGCAACCACGTCTGGGAAAACTGGAAGTCCCGACCCCTCCTCACAGAGCGTTCAACAGTCCTGCGTCCAATGAACTATCCAGCAGAGAATCCAGGTCGTGGATGGACGCTCATCACCCTACCAGACAAGCGGGTCGTCTGCGTCATGCAAGCACAAGGTCGTGCCTATATGCAGGCAATTGATTGCCCCTTCAAAGCCGTCGATGCCGCGATCAAGCGTGTATCTATGGACACAAAGATTATCCTCCTGGACTTTCACGCGGATGCATCTGCTGAGAAGATCGCCATGGGGTGGTTTTGCGATGGACGCGTCAGCGCTGTTGTTGGCACGCATACGCACACACAGACTGCCGATGCCCAGATCCTGCCCAACGGTACGGCCTTTATCTCTGATGTGGGAATGACAGGGCCATACGACAGCGTGCTCGGAATGAAGAAGGACATCGCCATCAAGCGCCTATTGCTGCAGACGGCACACAAATACGAGGTTGCCGAAAATCAACCCCGCGTTTCTGGTGTCTCACTCGTCATTGACGAAACCACGGGGATGGCACAGTCTATCACGCCGTTTGTTTCGCCTCCATTTCATCTTCGCCGTTAACCAGTACATAGGCCTACCGCTGTGAATACCACTCGTTCGATGATGCACCACAAGGTTAAGATCCTCTGCACGATGGGTCCAGCCATCGCTTCTCAGGAAAAGATCGTTGCCCTTGTCAAGGCTGGGGCCACTGCCTTTCGCCTGAATATGTCCCACGGCAACCACGAAACACACGCTCGCAATGTTGCAATCATTCGCGAGGTTGAAAATCTTCTTGATGTCCACCTTCCCATCATTGCCGATCTGCAAGGACCCAAGATTCGCGTCGCCGATTTCACGCACGTCGACTCCATCCCACTCGTAGCAGGCACATACGTTCGTATTGTCGATGCAGGAATCGCTCGATCCTCGACGTTCACATCAAAGGAAACAGTTATTCCTGTGACGTATCCATCGGTGGCACGCGATGTGAAAAAGGGGCACATCCTGCTCTTTGACGATGGCTTGATTAAGGTTCAGGTGCGAGATACGGATGGCACATCCGTACGCGCGCTCGTGGTCCATGGTGGCCTTCTCAAGCCACGAAAGGGGCTAAACCTACCCGACACCGATGTATCACAGCCTTCCATGACGGCAAAGGATCGTGCCGACGTCAAGTTCGCCATCCAGCAGAATGTTGATTACATCGCTCTTTCCTTCGTGCGAAAGGCCGTAGATGTTGACGCACTCCGCAAGGCAATTGTCAAGAACGGAGGTCAGCAGTGGGTGATTGCGAAGATTGAAAAGCCAGAAGCCCTCACGAATCTCGAGGGTATCGTCCATGCATCTGATGCCATCATGGTTGCCCGCGGCGACCTCGGCGTCGAGATCCCTGCGGCGGCAGTCCCAATCGTTCAGAAACGCATCATCCGTCTCTGCAATTCACTGGCCAAGCCAGTGATAACGGCCACACAGATGCTGGAATCCATGATTCACAACGCACGCCCGACGCGCGCCGAAGCTAGCGACGTGGCAAATGCCGTGCTTGATGGCACCGATGTCGTGATGCTAAGTGCAGAAACTAGCGTGGGAGCCTATCCAGTCGAAGCCGTTCAGACAATGCGAACGATTTGTCAGGAGGCAGAGGATGTATTGCTCAACGACGGCCGTGTGAACGACCACTACGAACCACCACATGGCAAACAGCGATCCAATACCGAATCAATTGCTGTTGCTGTTGCACAAATCGCCGAAGAGAAACGCCTCTCAGCCATCATTAGCTTGAGTTACAGCGGAGAGACCTCCCGCTTAATCTCCAACCAACGGCCACGTGCACCGATCTTCTCGGTTACCACCGATCAGGGTGTTGCCCGCCGCGTTGGTCTGCTCTGGGGTGTAACGGGTGTCGTCATTGAAACTCTTCATTCAACTGACGAGACCATTGACTACATCAAGGCCTCACTTCTCAAAGAAAAGCTCTTCGCTCCTGGCGCTACTGTCGTCTTTACGATCGGACGCCCGCTCGTGGGCCGGGCCCGTACGAACATGCTTTCAATCGAGTCGTTGACAAAGTAGACCGTGTTACGGCTTACCTGTGGTCTGCGTGGCTCCAGGTTGTGGCTCCTCCTTCATTGCGGCAGGGTCTGGCTTGAGGACATATTCTCCCATGTTCACACCCGTGAGATATTTCTGAGCCGACGCACGAATCTGCGTTGGGGTGAGATTGCGCACAAACTCATCACGCAGCTTGTAGTTCGCGTAGGGCTCACCATCGGCATCAAACTGCGACATTACACTGATCCAGAATCGATTGGTCTTTAGCGCAGTTTCACGCTCCTTAATCTGAATCTCACGAACCTTTGCAACGAGTGAATCTGCTACCAGATTTGTCCGCAAAGACTCCATCTCGTTCTTTACAGTGGTCACGAGTTCATCAACGCGGTCGGGACTGCAGCTGAAGATGACAAAGATCCCGTACTCCTGCTCAGGGATGCGCTCAAAGTTGGGCTGGACATTCACAAAGTAGACACCGCCCTTTTCCTCCCGGAGTTGCTCCCGGAGTTGAATCTCCATCACTTCGCACAGTGCCGAAAGGTCGTATCGATTCTGAGGGGTATACGAAAAGTCTCCGCCTGTTGTGAGCACGACGTAGCTCTTTGCCTCCTGTCCCTTCAATACCGTCTTGCGGTATGTTCCTTTCCGCGAGCGAATACCGACGTCCTTCCATTGCTCTTTAGATGCATTACCGGGCAACGAGGCGATGTATGTCTCGCAAAACTTCTTTAGCGTGTCTTCATCGAAGTTTCCGACAAAGAAGTATGTGAAGTCCGACCCGTACCTAAATCGTTCACGGTACAGATCATACGCCTTGTCAAGGTTGATCTTGTCGATATCACCAGCGGAGATTGGACGGGTCCGCGGATGATTGTTGGTTGCAGCAACCATCACCGTATCGAAGAATGCCGCCTCTGGGCTCTTCTCTTTGTTTTCCAGATCGGCCTTCATCTTTGTCTTCCATGCCGCAAAGGCCTCTGGATCTTTCCGTGGACTGACAAATCCGAGGTGTAGCAATTCGAAAAATGTCCGCAGATCCTTCGGAGTTGAGCTACCATTGATCAGCTCGCGCTCCATAGCGAGAGTAGGACTGATACCAACATTCTTGCCAGTAAGGACCTTCATCAAATCATTCATGCTCAATGACGCCAATCCAGATTGGTCAACAATCGTAGCGGCCATCGCATTTGTGAAGTGGTCTTCTTCGGGAGCTAGTGATTGTCCTCCCCAGCTCTGCGCACTGAACAGGATCTCATCGTTCTTGTAATCAGTTTTCTTGTACACAACACGAGCTCCATTCGAGAGAATGAGCTCCTTGGCATCAACATCGGGAAGAGCCTTTGTGGACACGATTGTCCCAGGCGTCGGCAGCTTTTCGAGAAGGGGCTTTGTTGGCACAGCATCAACGTAGGCCGGAATATTCTTCTTCTCGACTGCTGCAAGCAGACTGCGGACTTGTGCTTCCGTTGGAAGGTTGTACCCATTGCCCTCGGGCACTGAGATCGTGATAACGCGATTGTCCTTTGTAAACGCACTGGAGGCGGCAGCATTGACATCCTGCAGTGTCATTGCTGGGACGTAACGCTGAAAGATTTCCCATTCATGCTCGATACCGGGAACAGATTCGACCGTGAGAATGTGACGCGTGAGCTCATCGGCAAACTGTCGAGACTCTGACTTATCACGCTCGTTATAATATGTTTCCATCCGGGAGAAGACGGATGTCTTTGCCCGTTCGAGCTCGGTTTGCGTGAATCCATGACGTCGGGCGCGCTCAAACTCCGTCATCAAGGCATTCATCGTCTTGAGAACATTCTTGTCTGAAGCAGTAGCAGCCCCATACGTGGCGCGAGTCTCACGGGCAAGCAAAAACTCGCCAAGAAATGCTGACGAAAACGGAGGCGGGTTCTTCCGCGTTAGCTCAGCAAGTCGTGCGTTGATCATTTCGGACACCATCTGCCGAGCGATGTTCTGACGGTAATCACCGTAGGTGCGCGTGGTATCTGCTGGACGCTTGATAAATACATTGATTGACGCGGTTGTCAGCTCAGGGTCGGACGCAACCGAAATCAAGGTACCCTCATGTGGCGGGATGAGAATTGTTGGTCGAGCCGCATATGCTTCGCCAGAGGATGGCGGGGAGGTAAAGTGCTCGCGCAGAAGCTTCTCGATTTGATCTGGATCGACATCACCGACTGCAACGATCGACATGTTTAGTGGGTTGTACCAAGTTCTGTAGAAGCGTCGCAGATTATCCCCCGGAGCGCGCAACAGCACGTTTGTATCGCCGATCACGTCGCGCTTGGCATACTTCGATCCGTAGTACATCACCTGACGATGCTTTTCAAAAACGCGCTCGTCTGCGCCACGACGTAGTCGCCACTCTTCGGTCACAACACCACGCTCATCGTCAATATCCTTGTCTTCATACTTGACGTACCCTGCCCAGTCTCGGAGCACATGTATAGCCTTTGTGAGATTCTCTGGTTTATCCAGAGGCACCGTCAGAAGGTAGACTGTTTCGTCCTGATTGGTGTAGGCATTGAGGTCTGCACCAAAACGCACGCCCATTGATTCGAGGAAGTTGACAAGTTCCTGCTTCGGGAAGCTGTTTGTCCCATTGAAGGCCATGTGCTCACAGAAGTGCGCAAGACCATTTTGATCGTCGTCCTCCAAAACGGCTCCAGCATTCACAACCAACGTCAGCTCGACCCGGTTTGCCGGACGTGAGTTCTTGAGAATGTAGTATGGGATTCCGCTCTCGAGGCGCCCCTTACGGACATTGGGGTTAAACCGCACAACATCCGTTTCAGAAAACGTACCCTGGGAAAAGGCAGTGATCGATCCAAGCAGCAGAGCGAGGGCGGGGATAACAAAACGCATTTGCAGAACTCCGGTGTTACGACATTTAACGACTGAGACCGCATCCCCTGGTAAAGGTTTCAGCAGGGGAAATATTCTCGTACATGGATGACGGAAGAAGTGGGTCGGTCGTTTCAGGGGGCGAATCTACGCATCGTAACCACGCCGGCGGTAGGATCATGTCGTGAACTTCGACGGCAAAAACCTTGTTCCCGCCGTAGGTTTGCACCGCTAGATTCCATCACCAATCGATACCTCACTATGTCTATCGACGTCACCGGCCCATCATTCGACCTAAGCGAGGACCACGAAGCGCTCCGCATGCATATCCGTTCCTTTGTTGAGGAGGAGATTAAGCCCGTAGCCCTGCAATACGATGAGTCACAGGAGTTTCCGCACGAGATTTTCCGGAAGCTTGGAGACCTTGGGTACCTTGGCATCGTCATTCCGACGGAGTATGGGGGGTCGGGTATGGGCTACATGGAGTATGCCATTGTCGTCGAAGAAATCGCTCGTGGCTGTCCGGCTATTGCCCTTGGCGTTGCCGCACATAACGGGTTGTGCACAAGCCACATCTTCCGATTTGGTTCCGAGGAACTCCGTCAGAAGTACATTCCGCGTCTAGCTCGTGGCGAAACGATGGGAGCATGGGGTCTCACAGAGCCATCAGCCGGTTCGGATGCGGGCGGTACGAAGACAACAGCCGTTCGTGATGGCGACCACTACATCATCAATGGTGCGAAGAACTTCATAACGCACGGAAATGTGGGCGACATCTGCGTGGTAATGGCTGTTACGGACAAGAATGCCGGCAAGCGTGGAATTTCAGCCTTCGCCGTCGACAAGTCGATGGATGGCTTCTACGGCTCCAAAAAGGAGAACAAGCTTGGCATGCGCTGCTCGGACACCGCAGGGTTGACCTTCGACAATGTTCGCGTTCCTGCCTCCCACCTGATCGGCAACGAAGGAGAAGGGTTTGTTCAAGCCCTTCAGATTCTCGATGGCGGTCGCATTTCTATCGCAGCGCTGAGCGTCGGTCTCGCACAGGGAGCTCTCGAGGCGGCTCTTACCTATGCAAACGACCGTCAGCAGTTCGGAAAGAAGCTCGCTGACATGCAGGCAATCCAGTTTAAGCTTGCCAACATGTCTATGGAAGTGGATGCGGCGCGATTGTTGACCTACAAATCTGCGTGGATGCGTGATCAGGGGCAGAACTTCAGCGTTGCAGCCTCACAGGCAAAGCTCTTTGCATCTGAGGTTGCCGTCCGCACTTCGGAAGAAGCGATTCAGATCCATGGTGGTTATGGATACGTCAAAGAGTACCCGGTCGAAAAGCTATGGCGTGATTCGAAGCTTCTAACCATTGGCGAAGGCACCAGCGAGATTCAAAAGACCGTTATTGCTCGAAATCTGCTAGCGGCTCTTTGACGTCGGTGCACGCGGCCGACTGGTGTTTCGTTGAGGAGCGACACTGTCGCCTCGTGAATCACTCACTGGCTTCCGGAGCTTTAGTTGTATTGCCGTGCCTTCAACGGGGCCCATATCAACACGCAGCATGGCTGCGAGCGTCGGCGCAATATCAACGGGCGCGCATGGAACGTCGGTTCGATGCGGTGCGATGATACCGCCATACCACATCAGCGGAACCCACCGGTCGTAATCGTATGGCGTCCCATGGGTAGCAACGTTTCCTCCGATCACCCAGTATTGTTTGGGGTACATCACAATATCTCCGGTGCGACCCGGAAACGTGCTATTCCGAATAAAGGCCCACGTTTGCGGATCAATAGAACCTGGACGCTTCCCGCGGAGCAGTGCGTCTGACGTCACCGCGATACCGATCCCGCGATGGGATGCAACCGCCCGCACGGCTTCATCCACCGCTTGTTTACGCTGTCCCTCGGGGATAAGCGACCAATTCAGGTATATAGACGGTTCGAAGATCTCGCGAACGTATGAGGTGCCCGCTGATAGTGTTCCCAGCATAGCCGAAAGCGCTGAGTCAACCCGCACCTGGATCTCAGCCTCGCGAATGCGTCCAGCATCAACGACAGCACGCTGCTGTTCCGCCTGGCGTCGGATAACCTCGGGAATCGGCGCTACCCCATGGTCGGACGTGACGACGATGACATACTGGCTGCGTCCGACAACACGATCGAGGTGATCAATCAGGTGGCCCATGTGGCGATCAGCTCGAGCATACATGTCCATGACCTCGCGACTGTCTGGACCAAACACATGGCCGACATAATCAGTGGTTGAAACGCCGATACAGAGTAGATCTGGATGGTCGTCACGACCCATCTTTTCTCGATCGATCACTTCCAGCGCTGCATCGAAGAGCATCTCCATCGAAAAGGGGCTAATCAATACACTCGCGATGAACTTTGGATGCGACGGCGCCAGAACATGATGCGGGAAGGCACTCGTTCCACCTGGAAATGTTCCCTCCTCCGCAACCGAATCCATAGGTGCCGTTGGTGAATCAGGCACGAGTGGATTCCAGACAGCCCCTTCAAAACGATCAACATTGATCGTGGCGTTGAGGTGGGGCAACCATCGAGGTTGTGGATACGCCTTGCTCGACGTCCATTTCCGTGCCATGTGATCATACCACACACATGCTGTGGCTGATTTGCCGGCCATCAGGATTGCGGCGCGATCCTTAAGTGCAAGTCCAATAACCTTCGATGATGGCGACTTGGCCCGAAGACGGTCACCCAGTGTGGGAACAAGGAGGTTGTGTGGACCAAAAACGCCGAGCGTGTCCTGGGCGCAATAGCCGCAACGGCCTGTCTGAGTGTTGCAAAAGTCGTTGCCGACGATTCCAGTGCGATCTGGATAACACCCTGTTAGTAGGGTCGCGTGCCCCGGACCGGTGATATTGTTGGCATGATTGTATCGACAGGCACTGTACACAGCCCCACCAAGGAGCATGCGTTTGAATCCCCCATTTGTCGGGTATGCCTGCTCGAAACGTTCCGGATAGTCGCCCCGAAACTGATCAAAGGAGACAACAACCACGAGTCGTGGACGCTGGTTTGTTGGCTGGGCCGGAGCATACGGCGCCATGGCCATGGCTAGAAGGACAACAAGCCATGCCGGCACCCATTGCGTCAGAATCAGAGCTGACCCATCGAGCGCATCATCGTTGCAACCTCGTATGCCTGCCGAAGGTTGTACTCTGATGTCAACTTCCGGTAGTTGATGAGGTCGATTATCGTACCAATGAAACAGAAGCCCCATGTCAGCAAGTATACCACACCCATTCCGATTTGACCGAGAACGAACCTTTGGATTCCTCCAATGCCCAGAAAACCGACCAGCGTCAGGAGTAGAATCATAACAGGTTCCTTGCGGCGGGTGCGGTAGATCGATGCGAACAGACCGGCCTGCTGGTCCGTCATGGGCTCCACAAGGGTGTGCAAGTACATAAGCTCATCACTCTCGGCATCCGGTATGAGCTGCAGAACGTTAGCCATGAGTATCCTCAGAGAAAAAAAACATGTTTCGAAATATCGGACGAAGAAGTTGTGTGATGCGACCAACCAGGAGTAGCGTCACGGGCAGTCCCAGCGGATGGGATGCAAACGAGGCCGCTACCTCACCCCGGAAGAGGTATCCTATCGCGGCACCAAGGCCGCACCCCCAACACCCGTCAACACCTAACATGCTTGGAATGCATAGAGTTAGACGATTTTCAAGAGTGGGGGCAAAGACAGCTAAACCTGCAATTCCCACCGCCCATACGAGGGCCTCAAATGGAACACGCTGATCGATGGTTGGGGTGGCATTCACAAAGGTTGGACAACAATACACCGCCAGAGTTTCATTTCCTGCCGCCCACCCTTTTCTGGAGGTTGTTGTGGAAATCAGTGTAACTCTTTGATTTCTGTGAGATAGACTCGTATATTGCAGGCCGTTTTTTCGGGAATAATCCCCTCAGACAACGAACAGCGAGTACGCATCATCATGTACGCAGTCGTCGAAATCTCCGGTCAGCAATACGCTGTCTCTCCACAGCAAACCATCATTGTACCTCTCATGGACAAGCAGGTTGGCGATGCTGTTGAGTTCTCAAACATTCTTCTTGCCAGCGATAATGGGAAGGTGTCCGTAGGCACCCCGTATATCAAGGGCAGCGTGAAGGCTACGGTTGTCGGGCATGGCAAGGGCGACAAGGTCCTCGTGTTCCACAAGAAGCGTCGCAAAGGCTATCAAAAGCTCAACGGCCACCGTCAGCAGTTCACGAGCATCACGATCAACGACATCAAAATTTAAGCGAGTACGATCATGGCACACAAAAAAGGTGGTGGATCTACCAAGAACGGTCGGGATTCAAATGCCCAGCGACTTGGTGTGAAGAAGTTTGGCGGCGAGCACGTTCTTGCCGGGAACATCATTATCCGCCAAAACGGAACAAACGTCCATCCTGGCAAGAATGTCGGGCTTGGTAAGGACTACACGATTTTCTCGCTCGTCGATGGCGTCGTGAAGTTCGAGCGTAAGGATAAGACGCGCCTCAAGGTCTCAGTCTACCCAGAAGCAAACTGAGCCTACGTGCACACGAACTGACGAATATTTAAACGCCTCCACGTGGGGCGTTTTTTATGGATCGATCATTCCCAATAATCTCACAACAGGATTAGCACCGTCATGAAGTCCCCCGTACGTGTTGCCGTCACCGGCGCAGCTGGCCAGATTGGCTATAGTCTTCTCTTCCGCATTGCGAGCGGCGAAATGCTTGGCAAGGATCAGCCAGTTATCCTTCAGCTTCTTGAGTTGACTCCAGCACTGCAGGCACTGCGTGGAGTTGCGATGGAACTTGAAGACTGTGCATTCCCTCTCCTGCACGGCGTTGTGCAGTCCGACGATCCGATGGTGGCCTTCAAGGATGCCGACTATGCGTTGTTGGTTGGTGCGCGTCCACGCTCCAAGGGAATGGAGCGCAAGGATCTGCTCGAAGCGAACGCCCAGATCTTTACCGTGCAGGGTAAGGCTCTCAATGCCGTTGCAAACCGTAACGTCAAGGTCGTCATCGTCGGCAATCCTGCCAACACAAACGCCTTGATCACGGCAAAGAGTGCACCAGATCTCAACCCACGAAACATCACGGCGCTGATGCGCCTGGATCACAATCGTGCTCTTGCGCAGATTGCCGCCAAAACAGGTCTTCACACATCGAGCCTGTCCAAGATGACGGTATGGGGCAACCACTCGGTTACACAGTACCCTGATATCACGAACCTATCTGCGAATGGTTCTCTCGTATGGCCAACGATCAACGATCAAGAATGGCTCGAGAACACCTTCATCCCAACGGTTGCAAAGCGCGGTGCGGCAATCATCGAAGCACGCGGATTCTCCTCAGCCGCATCAGCAGCAAATGCTGCAATTGAGCACATGCGCGATTGGGTGCTTGGCACTGCGAATGGCGATTGGACGACAATGGGTATTCCTGCCGATGGCTCGTACGGGATTGACGCAGATGTGGTCTATGGCTACCCTGTTACGTGCGCAAATGGTGAATACACCATCGTTCAAGGGCTCGACATCAGCGATTTCTCGCGCTCACGGATGCAGGCAACGCTGGACGAGCTTCTTGAAGAGCGCAACGGTGTCCAACACCTCTGGTGATGCACGCTGATCCTCGTGTGCGATGACGGATCGTCATTGTCGTACTTGAAGAAATCAATCACATTCAACGTCAATGTGTACAACGGCACATGTTGGCATTGATGTGACGCGTCCATTCGTACGTCGGTAGCAAAGTTCAAGTACGCCGGGGTTGTGTCCAACCAGGACGACCACTCCGTCACGTTGATACAGTTCTGCAACAACAGCTTCAAGCGTAGCCACGTCGGCATCGTAAAGGCGCGGATCAAGTTCGACTGCATCCGAATCGAGTCCATAGGCCTGTGCAATGATTTCAGCCGTGGTCTGCGTTCGCCGCGCGGGTGAAGCGACGATGGCTGCAACTTCCGGATAGTCTTGCTTGAGCTGCGCAGCCGCGGAGCGAGCGTCGTCTGCGCCCTGCCATGTTAATGGCCTGTCGACGTCACGCGTATGAAGGTGAGCAGACTCGGCCTGTGCGTGGCGTACGACGATCAGTGTGCGCATTGATGGACGTTCAATGGTGAGGTTCTACTGTGTACGAACAGTAAACAGAAGTACAACTGTTACTGCTGCCGCAGCGATATAAATGAGTGGTTCAAGTAACTCGTCCCAGAGTGGTCTCTGCACTTGAGGCAGTGGTGCGTGCGTAGCTGAATGCTGCATCGACTGCCGTGCAACAGCGTCCTCGCGTGACAGGACATGGCGAACAACCCGAGGTGTTAGAGCTACACGACGATTCTGAACCATAGTTTCAAGTCGAACAACAACTTCTCGCTCGACACTATCCCGTTGCTCCAGCGGTTTGTACCGAGTTGACAGGTCCATCACGACAATATCGAGCCCCCTTTCATTGGGCTGTTTACTGATTATCGTGCTGCGACCTAGCTCATCAAAACGCTGTGCGATGATTGCTCGTATCCAAGGTGCATCTGGATGATCATTGACAGAAAGGGGCAGAGCATCACCGGCAACGACGTCAGTGCTGCGTAACAACGTATCAGCCAAATCTCGAACGCTGGTTTCGATCACATCGATCGTCGAGGGAACCTTGACGTTTGTGCTATCAACCGCTGCGAACCCCATGCTTGTGCTGAGGACAAAAAGTAGGAGGACGAGGTGCATCACGTATTCACACCGTGGTGATTGTGTCGCAGTGCCAAGACCATCCGTAGAAGATCCTCTTCCTGGTCCGTTAATGACGGTCGAATCTTCACAGGACGCCGGCGCCCTTTAATAAACAATCGGATGATCCTCGTATTAGGTCGAACACGAACGCGGCGATCTTTCCCGATGATGATCCGGTCGATCTCATCGTTCGTAAACGTCCTTGCTTGAAATCGATTAATAAACGTGATAAAGTCGGGACCCACAGTGATTTCCCGGGCACTCACACCTTCTGCAATCAGTGCAATGACAGATAGTGCAACGAATGACAAAAGAATGACGACGATTGGATCGTTGACCATTACAATGACAAGACCCTGTTGAAGCTGACTGTAGTACAATGCTTTGACGACGACGTAAACAATTAGCGTCAATGCATACAGCGCAATTGACTGCCAGTAGAAATCCAGTTGTACGTGGAATGTCCTTGCGACACTTTTCATCTGGTGATCAGATTCCATGACGATCCTCACTCCATGTGCTCGTGCGAATAATCAACTCCGCCGCTTCTCGAGCTGCATGCGGTCGGCCCAACGCGGTCATCTTTATGGCCATAGCACGCCGCTTGGGTTCATCTTGTAACACCGCATCGATGGCAGAAAGAACATGATCGCGAACATCGGCATTATCAACGACCACCCCAGCTCCGGCGCGCTCCACCATGACGGCATTATGGTGCTGTTCATTTGTCGATGCCGACGGAAGTGGGATCAATATGGCAGGCTTGCCAACTATTCCAAGCTCTGCTACGGTAGTGGCTCCACTGCGCGAGACCACGAGATCTGCCGCAGCATAGGCAACCCCCATGTCCTCGATAAAATCGACGACAATGACGTTGTCTGGAACCGGCTGAGACACTGCGTGTCCCTTCCCCGTCTGCCAGATCATTTGCCATGGACGATTTGCGATCTCTGGAAGCACTTGCTCAATCGCAGTATTCATCGCACGTGCACCAAGACTTCCACCGAATACCAGTACCGTCTGCCGATCTCGTTGAAGGCCCCACCATGTTCGAGCTTCTTCAGCTGACATTGTCGGATCGATTTGTGTACGAACCGGATTACCGAGAACGTGCAGTTTCGACTGCAGAGCAGCTCCATAAAACGACCGGCTTTGTTCGAACGCAAGCACAACGGCAGCTGCACGGTCAACAAGACGGGCATTGCTCTTTCCAGGATTGACATTCGACTCGAGGACAATCAAGGGAACACCTTCAAGTGAAGCGGCAACACCGACAGGATAGCTGATGTAGGCTCCGGTACAGATCACGGCATGGGGCTTATGTCGTTTGATCGCTCGACGCGCAATCATGATTGAACGCAGAACCTTCAACGGAAGCGTCAAGGTTGAGAATGACAATCCACGAAATCCTTCGATCGGCATACCTTCAAACGCATACCCCATAGAGGGAATGAGTCGAGTCTCCATCCGATCGCGACTACCAAGAAACAACGGTTCACACCGGCCATTGGTCAGCTCTACGAGCTGCTCAACAACGGCAATGGCAGGGAAAATGTGTCCGCCGGTGCCTCCGCAGGCAACAACCACGCGTAGTGCGTCGCTCATCAAACAAGACATCTGGATTCCGTCACGTCGTGATTCGTACCCAGCAAAATAGGCCCTCTTCCGTAAATTCAACCCACGTACGTAACGTCACAGGGGTCATCATGCGATATTTTAGTTTCGTCATTGCGTTGACAGTCATTGCAAGCGCAGCCAGTGCTCAGCAAGCAAACGTCAAGCAATACATTCAGCAGGTGGCATCCGGGTGGACGACTGATGCAAAGAAGGCTCTGCCCGATCTCCTGATTGATGCACCCGATGATCCGGCAGTGCTCTTTCTCCATGCCTCGTTAATTGAGGACCCCAAGAAGGCAAGCCCACTTCTTGAGCGCATCGTTGATGCATTTCCAAAGTCCGAGTGGGCCGACGATGCCATGGCTCGACTGGTGATCATGTATGCCGCAAAGAACGAAGCAGACAAGGCCAAGAAGGCCTTCAGCACAATGCGCGATCAGTATTCGCAAAGTGAATTACTGCCGATCGTATATGAAGTCATGCGCTCAACGGTTGGTGCACCAGCCCCATCTGACAAGATTGTTGCGACACCGGCAAGCAAGGCGGTCGAGCCACAGCTCAAGCCTGTGAGTAAGGGCTATACCCTCGCGGTGATGACGTCATCGGAAAAGAATGAGGCGGATCGGTTTGCAGCTAAACTCCGAAAGAAGGGCCTCAAAGTCACGGTGGCTCCTGTCAGCGTCCGCGGTCAATCCAAGTACTCAGTTCGTGTAGGCGATTACGAAAGCGAAACCGAAGCTCTGAAGGAGCTTGTCCTGGTTCGCTCCGCTTGTGACTGCAAGCCGACAGTTATCAAAAAGTAACGAGCGGTACTAACCCAATGCTGCGCCTCGGAATCACGTGGATTATCGTCCTCTCGATTGTCAGCTACCAAATGGCGCTGTCACAGAGTGCCGACGTTAATGCCGAGCGTGTTTCGATCGATGCACAGATGTTGCGTTCGCTCGATGGCACCGCCTCGCTGATGGAGTCTTCTGTGTTTCCGCAGAGTATGGTGCATCTCACAGCACTTGCGGGTGACACAACTGATACGTTCGCTGGATATGTTCGCGACTATTATGGCGGACTCCTTCTTCATGCACCGCAAACGCAGGAGTTCCTCGTAGGAGGAATCAGCAATGGTCGATGGCGGGGACTCGTACAATCCGACGAGATCGCACGTTTTCAGGGCGATGCCTCGCTCATGTTCCGAGGTGGTTTCACCGATAACACCGTCAGCACAAAGCCGTTTCTCATTGCTCGGCCATCTGTTCGGTTCATGGGATCAATGTCGTCCAGCTTTGGGTACTTCCTTGATTTATCTAATGGACGTCGTTTGTTGGGTGGTGCACGGCGTATTGCAAGGACTGATCCAACACTTGGGAGAACGACGAAGTTTATCAGCGAGGACACCTCGTTCTTCGACCGGTATGTAGGCTACGTGCAGTATCAAACATCATGGATGCGTTTGCGATTCGGACGTGAAGCCATGCAGTGGGGTGCCAGTCCAATAGACAACTTTGTTCATTCCCTTGAAGCCCCGTTGCTGGACGGAGTGCTCATCGATGTGCCGTATAAACGCGTCCGATTTACAATGACGCACTCTGGTGCCAACAGCCTTGACACCTCGGGCTTGGCTGTCCCAGGGAAGTTCATCGCAACGCATCGTATTGCCTTCGAGCCGACGGACTGGCTCAACCTTGCGGTGAACGACATGATCGTGTATTGGGGTAGGGGGCTTGATATGGCCTACCTTAATCCCCTCGCATTCTTCGTCAGCGCAGGCTTGTCAACGCGCGAACGCAATCTCAATGACAACTCGATGCTCAGCGTTGACCTTGCTGTTCGTCCTCTATCAGGAATGCGTGCATACGCATCGCTTGTTATTGACGACATCGGGTTCGGTACACTTGGCGACACGTCTCGTCGGGGCAACAACAACAAGTTTGCCTATCAAGTTGGTCTGACGCAGGCACTCGGAGCACCTGGGTCTTCATCACGATCGATGGTAACGCTTGAATATGCCCGCATCGATCCGTTCACATTCACACACCGGAGCATCAACGCCTCCTACTCAACGTTTGGTGCACCTGTTGGGTACGACATGCAGCCGAACTCGGATCGTGTCGCGATTCAGGCTCGCCATTGGTTCACACCACGAACGTCACTGCGTGTTGATCTCGACTACACGCGTCACGGGGAAAATCTGCTTGATGCGAACGGCAATATTCTCAAGGGCGAAGATCCAGACTGGCCTGGATCGGGCGCATTCGTCGCCATCGGCAATGTCGGTGGTGACCTTCTCCGCGGTGATGGAGACTTTATCGTCGGCAACCGATTCCTTCGAGGCAATCGTAGCCATCAACGTCGAGCCCGCATCTGGTTCTCAGCCGAATGGATGCCCAATGTTTTCACAGATGTCCGCGTCGGCTACACCAACAGAAATGGCGGAAATAATCCTGAGTCCTTCCTGTTCGGAAGTTTGGAACTCCGCATCGGGTACTAAGGCCGTTACGGCTTCAGCTTTTGCTTTACAACCTGAAGTACTTCGCGCGTTGTGCTTGCAAGGTGGGCGAAGGCGACAAGTTCACAATTGCTGAGCGTCCACACATTAAGTGTGTCCGCTGGATTAAGCTTTTCGGCTGGTATCTCGTAACGAATAGTCTTTGTGATCTGCGTGCCCTGAGCAATTGGACCCGCGTTCAGCGTATCACCCCAAGTGCCATTTAGAGAGGTACGAAGAACATGTTCGAAGACGTAGTCCGTTACATGCGACGGTGTCTTGCGATAGTCCTTTTGATCACCAACGATATCGTTCTCCTGCAACCACACGCTCACATTTGTCACGGCATCGATGTTCTGGAGAGCCTTTGCTGTCACGGTCACGATTACAGTGCGACGCTCAGGGTAGTAGGTGTGACTCATTGAGAGGTCCATCAGCGGCTGCTTCGGAAGCACCTGCGCAACAACGGGCTCCCAGTTCTTGACGCCTTGGATGACACGATTGTTGACAGTCGTTCGGTTGATGAGTCCGTTAGGGTTGCCTGCACGGCTGACGCGAAACGCCGCATCGAGGGCAACACCGGCAGGGCATGTCAGGTCTCGATTGAAATCTGGCAGTTCGAGAGCTGCAAAGCCCCCTGCATGAATTGCCGTCACGACAACACGACCACCATTATCCGCATAAAGCTTTGCAGCAACCTCGGCCGCCTCTGGACAATTCCCGCAGGTATGACCTGTGTAGTCTTCAAGGAGGACGTTCTGCAACCCGTTTGAGGACGTACGCGTCGTCGACGTATCGCGCAGTGTGGTGTCGACTGGCACCGCAGGGTTCTTCTCGTACGGCGCTTCGATTACGTCACATGACGTACCCAACGCAGCAAGAAGGAGTGCAAAGGCGAGGATAAGGGGCTTCATGGTTCGCATCAGAAAGTGTACGTAATGCTCATCGACATGCCATTGGAAGCAGGTACTGGCCGGCAAATACCACCTACGCAGAGGATACCTCCGCGCACACGACCATATCCGGCTTGGATCCGAAGTGCATCCTTGGAGTAGGCGACCGACGCATTGGGATAGTGTACGCGAAGCGCTTCGTCGTAGTTGCCGTAATTGTACTCATCGAATACCGTGAAGAACCAGTGCGGTGAAACGGTGTACTCGACAAGAGCCATGATCCAATCGCCGTTTTGAAGAGCCTTCTTCACGCCGGGCTCGTGCGTTACATCCATGTACTGGAGCTCAGTGCGCAGACTCTGATTCCGTGCCGTTTTGAACCACAGCTCAAGGCAAGCAAAGTTGGCGTTGATGATGCCGTAGACCGTTTCTCCGGGAGCAGCACGACGCTCGATTACATCTTGGTTGTAGTCAAGATTGACGTAGGTGAGCGTAGCCTTGAAGTCACGACCAAACTTTCGTTGAACCTCGATATTGATATCGCGGTAGTACAACTCATCGCCCCACATGAATCGAGCATCGTAGGTGTAGGGTCCAGTGCGTGTTGTATCAAGACCATGGATAAGGGCGGCGTTGAGCGTGATCATTGTTTCATCACTGCCAAGCCAGCCCCCTTTCGGAATCGTAATCGACACGTCGCCTTGCAAGGCGAACTCACCGGTTGGCTGCGTTGCGTATGGATAGAGTGTGATGAGCCGAAGCGTATGCTGCTTCGAGAGCGCTGGCAGATAGTTTACCTGCTGGGCAAATCCCGTTGCAGTCCGATCACTACGCAGGTCCATGTTGTCAATACGCTTTGCTGCAAGGTTGATGCCGAGACCTGTGCCAGCCCACGATGCACTGGCATAGATGGCCGAGCCAGGATTGAAGGAGCTTGCATTGACCGCACTCGGGTCATTGATCTTGTACGCATACTCGAAATCAAGTGAGAGGTCATGCACAACGAGGTTGGCACGACTTGCCCATGCGAAGACATTCTCCGGGATCTTCAGGACATCTTGATCATCCTCCTGAAAGCGACTGATACCGCTCAGGCCGAGAGTTAAGCGGATGCCCTCTGGTAGAAGGTCGCTCTGAAGCTGATTGACATCCAGATCAAGGTCGGCACCACGGATGATTCCATCACTCAGAGCAAAAAATGCCCGCTGACGTCCGATAAGACCGGTCACGGACATCCCCGTCATCGGCATGTATTTCAGACGCACACCATCAATGGAGTTGTCGAAACCCAGATTCCGCTCTTCGTACGTCCGCAGAATCATACCGCTACCAAACTGCTCGTAAAAGTTTCCAGCGGTCACCTCAAATGCCTCATCAGCATACTTGACGAAGCGGTAGGGCAATCCAATGCCTGTGCCATCGCCTGATGATCCAAAACGAGGATCGATACCGAGGAGTGGACCTTGATATGACTCAAAACGCAAACCGGCCGAAAACTTCCCCTTCGACATCGTCAGGTTGAAGAAGGTATTCGACAGAAGTTTCTCCGGCACGTCCGGTGCACCGATAAGAGAGTCTGATCCATACTGCTGCACATCGGTCTGCAGAGAACCATTGATCACGGTTTGTTCACCACCGTCGATGCCTTGGGCATGTGCAACAATGCCCACACAGAGAAGCGCAAGAACAAGTCTCATGGTTACGGCTTTCCGGTAAGCTTCTTGAGAAGCTCTTCCAGCTCTTCTTCATCCCCGGAGGAATAGGCACTGTGTGAGAACACGACCTTACCATTCTGTACCACAAAGGTGTGCGGCACATTGTTCACGTTCATTGCACGCTTGAACTCCTGATTGATGTCCAGGAGCACTTCATACGTCCAGGTTCGCGACTTAATGAAGGGGGCAACCTTGGACGCGTTCCGTGCATCGTCAATCGATACTGCAACGAGAGAAGCCCCGTACTTTTCTTGCCACTCAGGATAAAGGCTGTGATAGGTCTGCAACTCTTGGATGCACGGCTTACACCACGTGGCCCAGAAGCTGATGATTACTGGCTTGTCTGTTTTACCGAAGTCTGCTGTATTAACAACAGCTCCCGCTACATTCTTGATTTTCACCGAAGGAATCTGCGCCCCAGTCGTCTCTTGTGCGTGTCCGGCGACGGAAAAGATGCCTGCAATCAGCAGGCTCAATGCCAACTTTACCACATCAACTCCCCTTGAGAGAATATTCAACGTCGTGGGCCTAACTTTGCACTATTCCACGCAGTTGTAAGGACGCCAAATTATGAAAACTCATGTAGTTGCCTTGATGCTTATTCTGGCCTCGGCCATATCCACAGCACAGACGTATTATATCGACTGGGTTAAGCCAAACCCAGTTACCGGTACCCCTTCGACTGGAACTCTTAAGCGGGATGGTGTGATCCGCAATAGCACACAGACGACGAAGGAGCTATACTTCCGCTACAACATTGATGACGTCGACTTTAGTCATCGCGCCCAGCTCTGTATGTCGTTGTGCTGGACGCTCTTCCCTGGCGACGACAACCCCTTTGACCGCGAAGGACAGGTCCTTACAGCCACAGGTTCAATCCCGATTTACGTCGATCTGATCACCAATGGCAAGGAAGGTAACAGTACGGTAAAGGTGACGCTGTTTGATAAGACTGATGCGAATGACAAGCTCGACTTTGATGTGCAGTTCGTTGTCAGCAACAACACCACTGTGCGGGACGTAGAAGATGCTGGCATCATAGCCGGCCCCCTGCCAACAGCGGAATCTCTGTATTTGAAGGGGGCATCCCTTACCCAGGTGGTTCGTGTTGGACTTTATGATCTCTCGGGATCGCTCATCCGTTCGTATGGATCGCCAACAGCTGATCACGTCAACTATTCGTTGGATGGACTCTCCAACGGTTCGTACCGTCTCATGCTGACAATGGCCAACGGCTCGAGCTTCGGCACGCCGGTAGTCATTGCACGATAATCAACGTCAGGTTCGCAGTATGACTGCTGTTCCTGAAATCCTGCCGCGTCGCCCATGGGTTCTGAGTATCGCTATTGCGATCCTCTGCTTTTGTGTGTACGCATTGACGCATGCGCCGACAGTCCAGTACACCGATAACGGGGAGCTTGCAGCCGCTGCCGTAACCCTCGGCGTGGCGCATCCAACGGGATATCCCCTCTTTACGCTTCTTGCTCACGTCTGGTCGATGATCAGCACAGATATTGGCTGGATGAATCTCTTGGCCGGTGTCTGGTGTGCTATCGCAGTCGGTGCAACGCATGCACTCCTGCAGCGCGTATTGCGAAGCGTCACAACAGCGTCTGATAATGTGATCACATGGTCTGCTACCGCTGGTGCTGGTATGTTGGGATGGAGCGGGATTGTATGGGCACAGGCAACGTCGCTCGAGGTGTATTCACTGCATCTCGCATTACTGACGCTTACCCTGCTCTGCATCATCAGTAGTTGGGGTCAGGCTGATCATGCCGATCGCTGGTCCGTTCTCGCCGGACTGCTCTACGGGCTCATGTTGGCCAACCACCTGTCGAGCGTCTTCCTAGCTCCCGGGCTCTTCCTCCTATGGCTCTCCGGCGCACAGCGTGGCGCACTCCGACGCTGGTATCTCGTAGTCGGTCCCGCATTACTGGGAATCGCTCTGTACGCAATCTTGCCCCTTCGAAGTGCTCAGCACCCACCAATCAATTGGGGAATGGTTCACCGTGATTGGGATGCATTCCTCTATCACGTCAAGGGCACGCAGTTTGGTGTCTGGATGTTTAGTGATAAACAGATCGTCAAGATCAACGCTCGGATCCTACGTGATCTTATCACAAACGCTGTTCTCTGGATTGGCTACATTCCTTTCGCTGTTGGCCTCTGGACATTGCTCAAGCAGCATCGTGGTACTGGCCTAGCCTTTCTCGCAATCATCGCAGGAAATCTTGGAATCTCCCTTGGGTACTCGATTCCCGACATTGACCCATACTTTTTGCCGACCATTCTGGTCGCTATGATCATTCTCGCAGTTGGCCTGTCACATTTCGGCCAACGGTTGCTTCCTCGTGCGGCTTGGGCCTTGGCTGTTCTTCCATGCATTGCACTTGGAATGAACTATTCCAACAGTGACCGATCATCGCATCGCGCTGTCGGCGGATACACCCAATGGGTGTTTGCGCATGCAGAACCGAATGCTATCATCATCACTCGACAGTGGGACTACTTCTGCTCTGCTGCATGGTATGAGCAGACGGTCCGCAACACACGTACAGATGTTGCTGTCATTGACAAGGAGCTCTTCCGGCGCACATGGTATGCTCCATATCTCCTGCAGCGATATCCAGCAGTTATGCGCAATGCTCAACAACACGTCGATGTCTACATGCCGCTTTTAGCCGAGTTTGAACTTGACGGCGAGGCATTCGTTACAGCTGGTAAGTCTGCGCAAATTCAGCCTCGCTTTGTAGGCCTGCTCAACGGCATCTTGAATGACAACAGTGATCGCCCCCTGTACATCACACCCGAGTTGTTGAATGATGAACCGGGGTTCGCTGCCGGATGGGATGCCATTCCGGCCGGGCCGTTGGTTCGCCTTATTCGTCCGGGAACCAGACCTCGACAGCAGTTTTCGTTGCGCGGAGTCGACGATATCATCCAGTCATTGCGGCATCCTCGTGAGCGACTGGATTCCTCATTGCGCGACCTCGTCGTCAGCGGCATTGGATCGTCGGCAATGTATCATCTTGATGCCATGCAGGACACCGTGGCATTCCGTACCTGGCGAGAGCATGCACGCCGCCTTGCACCTTTGCATCCAATGACTGCGCGACTTGAATCGATCATCCCCTGACACGCCCGGAGCCCCTAATGGAACCATCGTACCTTGTCTTTGACCTTGAAACAGTTGGTTTCCCATTGGAGCATTTCGACGATGTTCAGCGTGAATATCTGCTTCGCGGCACAGTAACAGATGAGGACCGGGACAAGCGTGTCAACGAGTTTGGCCTGAGTCCCATGACTGGATTCATCTCATGTATTGGCATGCAAATGATGACCCGTGTGGGTGACGATTGGCAATCAAAACAAGTGGCCTACTCTCTGGATCCATCAATGTCTGACGAGCAAAAGTTTGTCCAGACAAGTCTCTCAACAGGAGCAACGTGGTACAGAGGAACTGAGCACACGATGCTCGAGTCGTTCTGGAAGTTGCTCAACCACCACCGGGGCATTACGCTCATCTCATTCAACGGACGGAACTTCGACGCCCCCTGGCTGATGCTTCGTAGCGCGGTGCATGGAATTCGACCTTCGCGCAATCTGATGGATGGGACCAAGTTCAATTACAGTGGACATATCGACCTGATCGACCGATTGACGTTCTTTCAGGGGGCAGCCAGCGGCGCTACCCGCAAGTTCAATTTCGATTTCTACGCCAAGGCCTTCGGTATCGCCTCGCCAAAGGAAGCCGGCGTTGATGGGTCAAAGGTCGGCGATCTCTACGCTACGGGTAACCATGCCGCAATCGCCGAATACTGTCTCCGCGATGTCGCCTCAACGTGGGAGCTGTTTACAGCCTGGGAGGCTGTTCTGAGGTTTTAGGCAGGTTCCGGGTGCCGGGTTCCTGGTTCCAGGTTTCTGGTTCCGGGTTATACATCATAACTGATGGGGATCATGACTCGTAGGACAGCGCGCGAAGTTGCTGTCTCAAAATGCTGCTTGTTCGGTTGTCTTCTTTAGAAAGCGCACGATAGCTTGCTGCGCTTCATACAATGATGGATACCCTTATCGTGTCGTTATACTTCGAGCACGATGCGATAACTCGTCCCGCAGTGTTCATCCACTTTATAAAGGATATCCGATGCATCGCCTACGCTGCTTTCGAAATGTGTTCAGCGTAAAGATCAGGCTCTAACGTTACAACGTCGATTATGTTACGCTTCTGGAACATGCTTCTCTGTTCGAAGCACGTAGATGTATTGTCCCAACTCGGCGGACAGCAAGAAGATAAAGGCTGAGTAGTAGAGCCAGAGTGCGAAGGATGCCAGAGCTACATAGCCGCCATAGAACTTGCTAAAGTTCGCGGCACTATTGACGTACCATGAAAACAGGGTACGGGCAAGTTCCCAAAGTCCAACAGCAAAGCCAGTGCTCATGAACACGATCGGCCATGGAAGACGTCGGTTTGGTACAAGCTTATACAGCGCGAGGAAGAGGGCAAAGGTCGAGACAAGCGAAGCGGCTTGGACGGTAAATCCGAAAATGATCCCAGTGTTGTCAACCTGCACTGCACTACGCCAATACTGCTCGATCAGCGTCAGCAAGGGGCTTAACAATGTCACAACCAGGATCAGCACCACAGTGATTATGGTAAAGGCCATGTCTTTGAGTTTATACAACACAAAGAACTTTGGGGTCGGGATATGAAAGATCGCATTCAGTCCAGTGCGCAACGAACTAAAGAGTGCACTGGAGAGCCACAGCAATGCAATGCCGGCAATCCAACCTGCGATACTGCTGTAATTGAAGATCGCGCCAAGCTCTGCGATTACCCCAGCAATGAGGGATGACGCTTCGGTGTTTTTCGGAAAAAACTGAACCAGCGCAGCTTCGACGGTATCCTTGGTCTTGTCCACGTCGAGGAGGCCGCTGACCAGCGAGACGATCAAGACAAGCAGGGGGATCGTACAGAGCAGCAGGTTGAAGGCGATACCAGAAGCGAGGAGGAAGATGTGGCGCTGATCAGTGATATCAGCAAAGTCATAGATCAGCTTCCACGCGGTACGCAACCAGCTCCAAATGCGCCGTAAATGATCATTCATCATTCAAAACTACGTCAGCCCCCTAGTTTTGCCTGATGCTATCTCGAACTCCAACGCAATTCATCGGTCATTCTCTTGTGATCGTCGTCATGATGATCGCCCTCGCTGGCTGTGCGATGAAGGTAGCACCCACGGGTGGGCCTCGTGATGAGACTCCGGCAGAAGTGATCCAGGTTGATCCACCATCGGGAACGGCATCGTTCCAGGGCAATCGTGTAGCCTTTACATTCGACGACTACGTCGATCGATCAATTCGTAATGCGATAACCATCCTGCCGTCGGCGCGATTCTCCACATCATATGCCGGTGATGAGATTTCCGTGGAGTTTACTGAGCCCCTTGCTCCAAACACAACGTATACCATCACACTCGGAACAGAGTGGACCGATATCCGTGGGAACCGTCCACTATCGGCCTTCACGACCGTGCTTGCTACTGGCCCAATGATTGACACTGGTGTGATCTCAGGTGTAGTTGCTGCTCCATCGCTCACGAATGTGGTCGTCTTCTGCTATCCACGTGCCGATACCCTCGGCAGTGCCTTTACACCATGGAAGACTGCACCTCGGTATCAACTTCCCACGGGCAAGAGTGGCGCCTTTTCAATCAAGGGGCTCGCAGATGGGCTGTATCGCGTGATTGCCGTACGAGATGATAATCGAAATGGTCTTATCGACCCACGTGAGGATTTTGGTGTGGCTCCGTTCGACGTTCGTGTCGATTCTGGCAGAGCGCCATTGGTGAATCTTGTCATGGGTCCGTTTATCGATACCGATCGCCCCATGCTTACCCGCGTTCGCTCGCTCAATGCTCGCCTTCTATCGGTCCAATTCACGGAATACGTTGAGCCTGTGCGATCGTGGCAAGATGCTCTTACGATCGAATCAGCCACGCAAGGACCTATTCGTTGTTCCTCGGTGTGGTCTGATCTGCAACAGCGGGACCTGTTCTTTGTGCGTCTTGCTCAGCCTCTCGACACAAGCCAGACGACGATCACCCTGCAACCAGGCGCACTCCGCGATTCGGCGGGCAACATCTCTGCAGACACGTCATCACGACGTGCATTTCGAGGCTCTGCCACAAGCGATACCGCAACGCTTCGTGTACTTCGCATCGACCCACCGGATAGCACCAAAGGGGTGAGCCGGGAACAGCCGATCACCGTATTCTTTTCAGATGCTGTCGACACAATGAATGCGCAGATCTCCATCGAGCATCGATCACTGAAGGGGGCGGCGCAAGTACGCACGCGATGGGCTTCGCCGGTTCAATTTGTAATCGAACCACAGGAACAACGGCAACTCAATGCATGGTATACAACGTCGATGCAGTTTATCGACCTACGCTCTACGCTCGGTCGAACCATCTCCGACAGTGCTCGCGAACACCATGTGCTAACGATTGAACGTCCGGCCGACCCAGGAACCGTAACTGGTGTGGTCGTTCCGTCAGCTGCAATGATGGGCATTAGACCACTCGTGGTCCGCCTGCTCGGTGCAAAGGGTGTCGTCGTAGCGACCTTCCAGCCGAATCCTGACGGGACATTCACACTCGATGCTGTTCCGCCAGGTGAGTACACGTTTGATGTGTTCGGTGATACCAATCGCAACGGACGTCACGAATACGGCAGCATTCAACCCTTCAAGTTTGGCGAGCCCTGGTGGCCCCTTCCAACGAAAATCACTGTACGTCCGCGGTGGACTCTCGAAAACGTTCGCATTGCTCCATAGGTCGCACCGTCATGATTCTCGTAGATGATCAGCTCCCCATCGTGTCGAGGATTCTCGGCAGTGTTACTGATGTCCTTTGCGTGGATGGGCGCAGCATCGATCGCGACGTGCTCCTTCGCACCGGAGCAACGGCATTGATGATCCGGACGGTAACACCAATCACGCCAGAACTTCTCGACGGTACCGGTGTGCGCTTTGTGGCTTCCGCATCTGCAGGAATTGATCATGTAGCAGAGGAACTCTTGTGTCCGTCTCCGCAACTCACCGTAACGCATGCACCCGGATGCAATGCCCAGGCTGTTGCGGAATACATCATGACCTGGTTGCAGTACTTCGAGCTTCCTGCAGGCAGTACACTCGGCATCATTGGGTTTGGTCATGTCGGCACGATGACAGCACGCCTTGCGGCTGCCCGCGGACTGCGCATCGTTGTCAATGATCCGCCCCTTTCAAAGAGTGGAGTTCTGTTTCCCTCATCCGTGCACGTGATGGATCTCGACGATCTTCTTCAATGCGCTGACGTTGTCACACTCCACACACCGCTGACAGATAGTGGTCACTATCCGACGGTGCATCTTCTCACAGCCGATCGACTCGGACTGATGAAGGATGGTGCAACGATCATGAATGCTGCTCGCGGAGGGATCATTGATGAAGTCGCTCTTGTCCGAGAAGTCCGCGCGGGACGTCTCCGTGCCGTGCTCGACGTGTTTGCCGGCGAACCCAACCTCTCATTGGATGTCGTGCAGACTATTCGACATTGCACACCACATGTTGCTGGCTATAGCGAACCCGCAAAAATCAATGCCTCACGAATGGTGCTCAAGGCCTATCGTGCATGGTCACGACTTGAGTTCGACATTCCGGATGCTGCAACCCTGCTGTCGCGTAGTCGCAGCATAGAGCAAGACTACCGGAGCATTACTGAGCATCCATTTCGCGCACAATGGCTCGAGAGTCCAACGGCCGATACCTTTGCTGCATGTCGTAGATTGACGCCACTGCGCAGCGAGCATCTGCAGCCACCTACCTGGGAAGAGATCAATGTCCTTTACGGTTGAAGAGATCATCTTTGATGCAATCAAGATTCTTCGGTCCCCAATCCATCGGGACGATCGCGGATTCTTTGAAGAGATGTATCGGGCTGATGCCTGCATACGTCATGGCGTGCCGACAGATTTCATCCAAGACAATCATTCTCGGTCGCGACATGGTGTCATTCGTGGCATGCATGCCCAACACACGGCACCGATGGGGAAGCTCATCCATGTGATCAGGGGGCAAATCCAACTTGTTGAGATTGACATACGCCGAGGTTCACCAACGTTTGGTCAGCACGTCAGTATCGACGTCTCTGACGTCAACGGACGGACGGTTTGGGTTCCTCCAGGGTTTGCGAACGGATTTGCCGTGCTCAGTGACGAGGCCGATGTGCACTATAAGTGTACAGCACTATACAACCCCAGTGGCGAGTTCGGGATCAACCCGCTCGATGCGCAACTTGGTATTCGCTGGCTGATCGACGAGCCCCTGCTCAGCGATAAGGATCGTCAAGCAATGTCATTTGCCGAGTATGCGGCCAACCCGCACTTCTGAGAGCGGTAGTCCAGCTTACTTCAACAGTTCGAGAGCCTCGTTCTTCCGTTCCTTATCACCCGGCTCCTTCAGGGTGAGTCCGGCAATGCGACGCGCAATTACCTTGCCCTCATCTTCGCGATCCATCGCGATCAGCACACGTGCATACTCCAGCTCGAACATGATAAAGTCGGGACGGAGCTCACGTGCCTTCTTGAGGTTCTCATAGGCTTCTTCGATGTTACCCCACGCTAATCCGAGAGGATAGCGAACAAGCTTCGGCTTCTTGGTCAGGTTCAAATGTGCTCTGCCGAGGATGTAATGCGCAGAGGCGAGGCGCAGCGTGGTCTCGTTATTCAGCTTGATTGCCGACCAGGCATCATCCCGAACCTTGTTCACAACGCCTCCAACAGAGAAGATGCCTTTGAAGAGGGCGACCTTCCCATTTGCAGCAGCGCGGTAGACATATCCCGACATTCCTTTGCCGTTGACGGCAAGAGCTTTGTCAGCAAACTCAACACCCTTGGTATAGTAGGGCAGCTTGTTGTCTTCAACCTTCTCTTGGTCGCCCATGATGATGTTGAGGCGCGCCATTCGATAGAGCACCTCATACGAGGAAGGGGCTTCCTTGTATGCCTGTTCAATTGCCTGGCGAGCCCCCTTCACGTCGAGAGACTCGATAAGATCATCAAACGATGCACATAACGCTCCGGTATCGGCACGCAAGAAAGTTGTGCAGCAGATCAGCAACGCCAGCAATGATGCAATGGTTTTCATAGGTAGCTCCGATGATGAATCACCCAAAGGGTGGGGAAAATACAAACGCCCCACCATGAGAACCACGGTGAGGCGTTGAAACATCGACAGGGCTGATCGTTAGAAATTGTAACGGACGCCCACCTGGATCTGATACCGGGAGAAGAGATCATCATATCCAAATGGATCCTTCTTATCCGTGTAGCTGAAAATTGGCTTGCCAGCTGGGATGTTTGAGTCTTTGATCATCGTGGGTGTTGTCATACCCTCGAAGCGCATCAACAGATCACGATTATTGTTAACGCTACGAACACGACCCCATTCACTGTTCATCAGGTTGAGGGCATTGACAACATCAATGGTGATCTCAAGACGGTGACCATCAACAAATGGATTAGGAATCTCCTGCGCCAGACGGAGGTCCAATTGATGGACAAATGGTTCGCGCGCACCGAAACGATCTGCTATCTGACCACGCACTGATGAAAGGTACTCGTCACGTGAGATATAGGACTCAAGCTGTGCTCGTGTCGTTGAGCTCGCAAGAGCAAGTGAGTCACGACGATTTGCGCCAGTACCTACGCTGACAACTCGACCAAGCAGGATCTCATCTTGGCTATTAGCATCCTTTGGAACGTAGATCAGATCATTCTCCGTCTGACCATCAGCATTGAGGTCACCGTCGTATACATAGGAGAAGGGGCGACCCGAACGAAGTTCATAAAATGCGCTGATGGTGGTAGCGTAGCCTCCTGAGTATTCGAATCGCTTACTGACTGAGGCAACGAAGCGATGTGGAATATCAAAGAGTGATGCAGAAAGCGTTGCATCGTTTGGATTGTCCTTTACGTGGTTGAAACGCCACTGCGAAACAGCTTGTGACGAAAGGCCAGAATTAAGGTCAAAAGAACGACCGTACGTATAGAACACACTGGCAAACCATCCTGTTGAGAACTGCTTCCGCAATTGCGCTGAAATGCTGTAGCTATATCCCTGATTCGTGTTGCCAAGCTCAATGATGTTCGTAAACGGGCCGCGAGCAAACGTTCCCGTTTGTGTTCGTGGCGTTGTGTTGCGTCCCGAGTATGTACCGTAAACTCCACGTCCACCCTGCAGCTGCGTTCCGAATGCAGTAGTATCAGATCGAGAGCCAAGATTAAGATCTGTGTAGTAGATCTCATTCAAATTCATGGAGTAGATGGCTTCAAAGGTTCCAAAAATGCCATCAGCTAGTTCGCGATCAGCAGCAAGGTTAATCCGAAGACTCTGCGGCATCTTGAAATCCTCAGAAGTGACATTGAGCTCTGTTGTACTTCCCACACGAGAGTAGAAAGATGGATCCTGTGGGTCGAGTGACGGATTGAAGCGAAGTGTGTCAGTTCCCGATGGACGCAGATCCAAACGAGCGATTTCTACACCCGTATTGGAGAATTGATTCGAGATCCATACAAACGGAATCCGGCCTGTAAAGATGCCGACACCACCACGGATCTGAAGGGGCTTATCACCTCCCGAGTTCCAGTTAAAGCCAATTCGTGGAGACCAGAGAAGACTTGACGAAGGAAGCAGATTCGTCTTCAGTCCAAGTGCCGCCGATGGATTGCTATTCAGCTTAATCGTATCAGCGGTTGGATTAAAGGATGCTTCCGTAAGAAACAATGGCATATCACCACGTAGCCCAATCGTCAGCTTCAAGTTCTTTGAAACTTCCCATTCGTCCTGGACGTAAAGACCAAGCTGTGCCGTGGAGAACTCCGCTTTCCAGTCGTTTGCGAATCCCGGGCGCGCGAACGAATACTGAAGTCGGGCAGCAACCCCATTGCGGAGATCATTCAATGAATTGAAGCTCCATGTTCCGGCATTATCGCGAATGAACAGATTCGAAAACGTAAAGAATTCATTCTGCGTACCCACTGTGATCGTATGATCACCCATAGCCATCGTAAGGTTGTCTGTGATCTCGAGAACGTCGGTGGTAAGCGAATTCCGCAACGAGAAGTTCTCGGCGCCAGCAGCAATGCTGATTCCCGTGATTCGGGAGTCGGTAACATTCACCGTTGGAAAACGATCACCAGCAATCTGCCGACTGTCACGCACACTGGTGAGTCCCACAATGAGCTCATTCGACATGTCATCTGACAAAACGGAATTCAGCTGGGCAACAGTACTGTTCGTTACGCTGTTGAATGTGTAGAGACGATTGCCGAGCAAAACTGCTGTGCGCGATGGGTTGTAGATATCATCAGCTGCATCAACGAGATTGTGACGTAACGTCAAACGATTGTTATCGTCGATATTCCAGTCCAATCGCGCAAACACCTTGTTGCTCGGACGGGTAACAGTTTGATTATCAAGCGCACCGGCGTTGTAGCCCCATACTGACCGGAGGATCTGTGAAACTGAGTCAGCAATCGCGTTGATAAGCGAGCCATTAGCATTCTGCGTGTAGGCAAGCTGAGGCTTTGGCTGTGTTCGGTTCGTTGTCTCAACATTGACAAACATGAAGAGTTTGTTTTCAATCAGCGGACCACCAACTCGAACGCCCGTCTGATACTCGGAGAATTCCGAAAACGGTGTAAGGATGGTCGTATCGCGATACTCTCCTACGGGCAGCGTAGCACCATCTGTGCCGCGTGAAAGGTAGTTCGTCTGATTGAGATCACCAATCATGCTCTGATTGCGAACAAAGCCATATGCAGAGCCAGTCCACGTATTCGTCCCACTACGTGTTACCGCGTTGATTCCACCACCGGAGAATCGTCCCTGACGCACATCATACGGAGAAACCAAAACCTGGAACTCTTCAACTGCATCCAATGAGATTGGTGTGGTATTGGCCTGGCCACCCGGAGCCCCATTCGAGCCGAGACCGAAGAGGTCATTAAGCTGAGTACCATCAATCTGAATGTTGTTGTATCGGTTGTTACGCCCACCGACCGATGTACCACCCCCGGCTGATGCGGTCTGAGGGGAGAACCGAAGGAAGTCCTGAAAGTTTCGGGAAATCGTTGGGAATGATGTGATCTGCTTTTCGCCGACTGTTTCTGAAGCTCCTGTGCGATTGGAGTTGATTGGACTTGATGACGCAGCAGTTACTTCAATCACACTACCGGTAACCGCTTCTTCTTCAAGCGTAATGTCGACACGTCGAGATTCACCCAGTCCAAGGGAAGGTATCGTAACTTCTGCCTTCTTACGACCGACCATACTCGCCGTCAACGTGTACGGGCCACCAATACGGGCACCCGTAATCAGATACCGTCCGTCCTTACGGGTGATAGCCCCATAAACGGTCCCAGAAGGCAAATGCCGAAGCTTGACAGTTGCGCCGGTAATCGATGTGCCCGATGGATCGGCAACGGCACCAAGAACAGATGCCGTCGTCGTCTGGGATAGCAGTTGAGTGCTGCCAAGGCTCAGGACGATGGACAATGACAACAACAGCGTAAAAAATGACCGCATAGACTACCTCGTAGGTGAATATTCACGATTTGCAAACTTCGCAACTATTCACCTTGGAGGACCGTAACGATTACGTAACAGTTTTCCCCAATGTATGGGGAACAACCAATGTTTACCTTTCAGACCGACGTCCGACGACCTGCACAACGGCACTCATACCGTTATGTAGTATCCCTTCGTGGATGGCTCGAGTTCGCTCATGACACGACTCGATCACCAGCGGAGTGAGTTCACCGCGGAGCTGTGAGCACGTCATGAGTAATTCCTCGGTTGGAGGTCCACCCGTTTTGTACTGGAGCTGCTCCGGTGTGTACGCTTCCAGGAGAAACATGCCCCCAGGCGCCAGCGCACGATCGATGCCCCGATGCAGGTTCGAACGCAGTGGCTGCGGGAGATGACAAAAAATCGACACAATGGCATCCCACTGCTGGTTGCCAAGATCGAACGATGCGAGATCTGCACAGATTGTTACGATGCTCACACCACGCTGCTTGGCAAGTCGCTGTGCCTTCTCCAGTCCAATTGCACTGGAATCGACACTCGTAACCTGATGCCCGAGACTCGCGAGATACACGCCGTTGCGTCCTTCGCCGTCAGCAAGGCACAGAACGCGCGAGGAAGCGAGTAGGAGATGCGCATGTTGGCGCAGAAAATCATTCGGTTCGGTACCGTAGACAAACTCACCGACCGAGTAGCGCTCGTCCCAAGGGTTGAGGTAGTGCTCCATTGCGCAAAGCTACATCAAGATATCGTTGAACATCGGCGTCACTGACCTCTGTAAAGTTCGTGTACCACTCACCAACCGCTCCAAAGGAGACTGGGACGTGGAGGACAATGAACTCATCTACCAACGCATGTAACTCACGTACCGCCTCGGATGCCGCGACGGGAACAGCAATTATGATGGAACGGGGCTTGGCGGCTCGGATAATCGAAACGGCACATCGCATGGTCTGCCCTGTTGCTATTCCATCATCGACGATGATAACGGTCTTGCCCCGGACATCCAGTGGCCCCTGATGATAGCTCTCTTCTCTCTTGCGGATTAGCGACTGGAGCGTCTTGACCTTCTCATGGACATACGTTGCATCAACATCATCATGCGTCTCATCCAGAATCACCTCTGTTGCGCCGACCGCTCCAATGGCATACTCTGGATTGTCGGGATGTGGTAGCTTCTTTACAGAAAGCACATGCATCGGCCATTGAAGAAACGATGCAACCTCTGCACCCATGGGAACGCCCCCTCGTGGAAGGGCAACAACAACCCCAGAATGCCTTCTGTAGACATCCAGCAGCGGCAGGAGCTGGTGCACAGCACTATGTCGATCTTGGAACATCATCGTGCTGCGATGTTACGGGACTCCACGCTAGGGTACTCTACGGCATCTTGTACGCCAGGAGTAACCAAACAAGGTGTTGCGGCATTCTACTTGCAAACTGTTCAATACAGCCGAGCCCAAGGAGCCGCAGTGCGAGGTTTCATTCTTTCATTCTTGCTGACAATCGCCATTTCTACTCACCTGTTGGCACATTCTAACGGTCATGGTGAGGGTTCGACCACCAAATGGTCACTAACCAGCGGGGAGCACGTTTGGGGATCGTTTCACAGTGCGCATGGTGGATGGGTCATTATTGAGCAGCGCAGCGGATCGCTGAAGGCTATTCCTATAGATCAGTTTTCGCCGCAGGATCAAAAGCATCTTCTGAATAGGATCAAGCAGATTGCCTCCATAAATGTACCGAGCACCGCTGCTGACCTAGCCGTTCTTCGGCAGCCGATGCCAGCCACTGATTACTCTGCGGAGCTCGCCATCATCGGCGTTGCGGTTTTGGTAGGAACGGTTCTCGGCACCCGTCGGACTTTACTGCGCGTAACCGGCGTTTCAGGTAGTTTCCTGATGCTGTTTCTCGCTGCAAGCCCTGGAACAACGGCACGTATCGTAGAGATTCTCGGTCCTACTGTGCCGGAGTCAATCGATAGCACCTTTGCAGCATATAAACCCTGGGTCAAGACGCGATGGGATGCCAACTACTTCTATGTCGAGAGTAATGGTATGCCGACAGCCATGCCCGCCATGAAAGGCATAACAGCTTGGCAGCAGCAGGTGCCGATCCCGCAACCCTATACGGGTGCAAATGCATGGTCGATTCCCCTTAACCCAGTCATTGCTGATGTGCCCGTTTCACTTGATACAGCACTGCATACCGGTGCGGTTGCTATCGCAATCAATGGCGTACCTGTGTTCAATCCCGAGAACAATCGTGGCGAGTTTTCACAAGATATCGGCGAGCTCGACGCCTTTGGTGGACACTGCGGTCGGGCTGACGATTACCATTATCACATTGCTCCAGTGCACCTTACTCCAAAGGGACAGAGAAAGACACCGATCGCCTGGGCACTTGACGGCTACAAGCTCTATGGGTATGAAGAGCCGGACGGAACAGTAGCAACAAATCTCGATCAGCACCTCGGACACATTTGGAATGGCGAATACCACTATCATGCTATCGACCGTAAGCCATACATGATTGCCTCCATGCGGGGTAAGGTAACAATCCAGAATGACCAGGTGGTGCCGCAGCCACGCGCGGCCGGTGTGCGTACGTACCTCCAGGCTTTACGCGGTGCCACGATTACAGACCTGCGTCAATGCGATGCAAACCACTTCGCCCTGCGCTACGAGGTCAACGGAAAGACGTGCTTCGTGAACTACCGATGGGACAGTACCGGTAAGAACTTCGTGTTCAACTTCATCAAGACCGATTCGACGCGTACGACGTTCAACTATACACGCAAGTGAAGCTTATGAGAACAATGATCAAACTTTGCGTCCTCATGGCGTTAGCGTGTCTTGCCCCCTTCGCCGCCACAGCACAGCGGCCGCACACCAAGACAATGAAGAGGATCCCCGATACCGGACAGAGCGGCGACTTCACAACCGTTCCCGGCGAAGACAGCGACATTGCAATCGGTACACCGGGGTACGTCATCCAGCAGGACGTGGTCATCGACACCGTCACAGACCTGATGTGGCAGCGCACAGACGGTGGGGAGATGACCTGGGAGAAGGGGGCTTCGTATTGCGAGGCTCTCACATTGGGTGGATTTTCCGACTGGCGCATGCCCACGTCACAGGAGCTGTTCACCATCCAGGACCTCGGTCGTAAGAACCCCGCCCTGCCCGAGGCATTTACTAACACTGGAGCTGAATACTGGTATTCATCCGACGTACTTGTTGGGGACGCCGCACGCGTGTTCGCTACCAACTCGGGCGGCGGCATCGGACCGCATCCTAAGAACGAGACAGTCTCTTCCGGTGGAAACAAGAAGTTCCACGTTCGTGCAGTGCGAGCCATGCAGCCCCCTGTCACCATTCCGGTCCACTTCACAGACATGGGTGGCGATTTGGTCCGCGACAACGCCACTGAACTCACCTGGCAGCAGTACTGCCATCCTGTTGCAGTTACCTGGGAGGATGCACTCCGAGTTGCCGATACGCTAACGTTGGGGGGCTTTACCGACTGGCGCATGCCGAACATTAAGGAGCTGCATACCATCCGCGAGCAGCAGGAGAAGGGTCCGTGCATTGACCTGCTCTACTTCCCCTGCGTGGCCTCAACAACAACGCTATGGTCCTCTACAACGGTGATCTCGCAGAGTAATGATCAGGCATGGACATTGAAGTCCGACCTTGGCGTAATCACCTACGATAAAAAGAATCTGAAGATGAAGCTCCTCTGTGTTCGAGGGGGCTCACCAGGTCTTACATCAGTCGATGAAGACAAACAGTCAAGCAGCCTCTATCCGAACCCGACCAGCGGTCTTGTTACTCTCCCGTATGGCACGACACACGTCACTCTTTTCGATGTAACTGGATCAGCAGTGCTTTCGATCTCTGGTGCTCAGTATTTGGATGTCTCGTCCTTGCCATCCGGTTCGTACTATTGCACACTAATTGATGAACATCAGAACATCCAAACAGTGCCTCTTCTCAAGCGCTGATATTCTGGAGACTCTTGTATGGTTTCTTTGCGAGTGCTCTGCACATTACTCGCGACTGCTGCGGTCATCTGCGTGGCTCAGCCTACGCATCCAGCTATTACCTCCTGGATCCAGAATACCACTGGCATTACCGGACGTCATTACATGCGCGGCAATCCCGTACCAATCGTTGATACCTTCAAGGCAAACTGTCAGCTGGTGCAGTATTCAAATGACTATTCCTATATCCGTGCTAACGGCATCCCAGCCTACGTCATCGGACCATATCTCGATGGAAATCCAGCACAGGCTGTCGGGCGGAACTACTTGTTCAAGATTCCACTCAAGCCGCAGGTAAACACCGGTATGAAGACAGCGGTTGGACTTGGACACATCGCCGTGCTGATCAACGGCGTGCCGGTGTACAACTATGCCGATGCGCGGTCATACAACAATGGCAATGTGTGGCATCAAAATGCCATCGTGTTTGAGCGCACCGGCTTCGACTGTGCAAAGGGTCACCCAGCCCCCTTGCAGACGGGTCCGCCAGGCGGAGGCGGTGCACAGGGACAGTACCATCACCATCAGGACCCCTCGGCATTTAACATCGCCAAGGTCAAGATGTCCGATGTGTGCGATATGTACCTTGCCGATGGACTTTATGTGCCGGACTCAACGAAGCATGGCCCACTAATCGGGTACTCCTTCGACGGCTTTCCAATCTATGGTGCCTTTGGCTGGGTGAATGAAGGGGGCAAGAACGTCGTTAAGCGCATGACGCCGAGTTACCGACTGCGGAACATCACCGAGCGCACGACGTTGTCAGACGGCACCAAGCTCACACAAGCACAGTATGGTCCAACACTCGCAGCTCAGCCCCTTGGCTCATATGCCGAAGACTATGAATACGTTGAAGGGTCCGGCGATCTCGACATGCATAACGGACGCTTCTGCACTACACCGGAGTATCCCGAAGGCACCTACGCCTACTTTGCAACGATCGATGCCGACGGAAACTCGGTGTATCCCTACGTGATCGGACCGAGCTATTACGGCGTGGTTGTCACCGACAACTTCGCCGTGCGCGGTCCCGGAGCAGCCTCCACCAACGTCCGCATCACCGAAGCGGTACAGACCTACAATCCAACTACCTCTGTCGATAACGATGCAGTGCTTTCTACCGTCACCGTATTTCCGAACCCTGCAGCCGACGTGCTGATCATCCAGGTCACATCACCAATGACCGAGTCTGCCTCTGTCGAACTTGTCGACCTTGGTGGTCGCATCGTCCGCACTTCCACGATCAAGCAAGGCAGCACGATGTGTTTCCTCGATGTACAGTCACTCTACGCCGGTGCGTATGTTGCGCGCATCACCCGGAACGGCACAAGCATTAACCTACCGGTGATCATCAGCGAGTAACTGCCGACCCCATGAAGCCCCGTACATTCGCGCCCTTCATCCTTCTGAGCATTACGCTATTCGTGATGGAGGGCGCGTTCTGTTTCAGCCAGCAGGCTCTCAACCTGCGCTTTCAGCCAACATACAGGGGTAAGCCCGTTGTCTTCGACAGCACATTGTTCGAAACATCATCAGGAGCGAGCATCACCGTCAGCATGCTAAAGTTCTATGTGAGCGGATTGTCTGCGGCTTCTTCCAATGGCACAATCACTAGTGCCGTTGACCCTCTGCTTATTGACCTTAGCGAACCAGAGGCTGAAGTGACATTAGAAGCTCTTCCAAACCAAGTGGATGTAATAGCATTCACCATCGGTGTCGACAGTATGTTCAATGAATCGGGTCCACGCGAAGGGGCTCTTGACCCGCGAAACGGTATGTACTGGACGTGGGCCACCGGTTACATCTTCCTCAAGCTTGAAGGAACACTTGAAGCACCGGGCATTCCGCGTCGCGTCTATGAGATCCACGTAGGGGGCTACAAGGCTCCATATCGTAACCTGATTGACGTTACGCTTCCCATTGCGGATCATAACAAGCGCGATACCATCATCGTCGATATTGCTATTGATCAGTTCTTCGATGCGACGCCTTCATTCGATATCACGAAGCGTCCGAGTATCACCGATGCACGCCAGGCATCTGATATCATCGATCGCCTTCGAGGAATGTTCCATGTTCGCTAGTAGCAGGGGGCTTGCCCTCGCGTTCCTCGTTGTTGCAGCAATTGTCGTCGCACGCAGAGCTGATGATCATGACTCAGCGCGCATTCCTCAGCCGCCAGGGTTTCCTGCTCGTGTCTATCGAGGAGGACCGTGCATCAGTGATTCGGCGGTCGAAGCTCTTGGTGCGATGCTCTTTGAAGATCCGATTTTATCGGTCGACAGTTCAACAAGCTGCGAATCGTGTCACCAGCCATTTGCGGCGTTTGCCCATATCGATCATGCCCTCAGTCACGGTGTCGAGGGTCGCATCGGACGTCGCAACGTCCCGGCGCTGCAGAACCATGCCTGGCAGACCTCATTCATGTGGGACGGCTCCATTGCCAACCTCGACATGCAGTCTCTCAGCCCCATCACGGGTCATGAAGAGATGTCCGAAAACCTGGATCATCTTCTGCAGAAACTCAACACACACCCAACCTATCCGCAGTGCTTCGCCGTTGCCTTTGGCAGCGACACCATTACCATACCACGGGTACTGCGTGCCCTTGGACGTTTCGTTGCCGGACTCGTTTCATCAAACTCCCGTTACGACAGAGCCATGCGCGGAGAGGATACTCTTACTGAAAACGAACAGCGGGGTCTGCGACACTTTCGTCGTCACTGCGCATCATGTCATACGGAGCCTCTCTTCACCAACAACGGTTTTGCCAGTAACGGTTTGCAGCCCAACCCCGCATTCCCCGACAGTGGACGTATCCTGGTCACGCACGACGCACAGGATCTGTTTCGCTTCAGGGTTCCTTCGCTGCGCAATATCATGCGCACGCACCCCTATATGCACGATGGCCGCTTCAAACGTCTGCGTGATGTCCTTGCCCACTACTCCAACACCGCAGCACTTCCCGACCACACCGACCCGCGCGTACGTGCCATCGGCCCCCTCACAGATGTCGAGCGCAAAGACATCATCGCGTTTTTGATGACACTGGAGTGAGGTGTAGGTTTCGGGTTTCAGGTTTCGGGTTTCAGGTTTCAGGTTGTCATTCACCCCACACCTCAAACCTCAAACCCCACACCTGTCACCTACTCCGCACACTTCATCCGCATCAGCTGTTTTGTATCAAACCCCAGCTCGGTGGCTTTAGCTGAGAGTGCTGTGTACACACGTTCATCTACCTGTGGCGTTCGCGACATCATCCAGAGGTAGGATCGTCCCGGCTCTCCAACAAGAACATGTTGGTAGGCACTGTCAAGTGCCAAGACATAATAGTCGCCCTTGAACGGCCAGAAGAACTGGACTTTGAGCTTCGCATTGTTTGAGCCTTCGACAGGAAATGCCTTTCCCTCAATGGTCCGCCACGAGCCCCCTTCCTTGCAGTAGTTGATCACCTTCACATAGTCGGGCATTACAGAGTACTCTGCGACGGAACAGGAACAGCCCCGTTCAAAGCTGTGATCGAAGCGCGCCCACACATACCAACGCCCAGCATAGCGCTGAAGGTCGACACCATCAACCACAGGTAACGGTGCTGGTGAAGAACAGCCAAGAAGTGCGAGAAGGGCGAGGAAGGAGTAGCGCATGTATGAAGTACCAATGACGATTTACATCATATTTTGAGATTCCAACCGCGGATTTTGTTCGTCAACCTGTATCATCGCCCAAGTACATCGTAATTGGTACCCAGTACCCAGTACCTTGTACCCAGTACCTTGTACCCAGTACCTTGTACCCAGTACCTTGTACCCAGTACCTTGTACCCAGTACCTTGTACCCAGTACCTTGTACCCAGTACCTTGTACCCAGTACCCAGTACCCAGTACCTTGTACCCAGTACCTTGTAATTGGTAATTGGTAATTGGTAATTCGTCACAATCATCTCCATGCCTATTCTCCTCCTTTGCATTCTCTCTGCTGTCCTTCGGCTGGCCGTCTTGACGGTGACGCCAATGGGTGAGCCACGGGAGTATGAGCAAATCACGATTGCGCGTAATGCCATCGCTGGTGAGGGGTTTGCAATGGCGTGGCCGTATCAGCCTCTTGACTCCGTGCGGGCTGAAGTGTGGAAGAATGATCCAACGCCGCATCCGAGTGCCTTCATGCCTCCGTTTGTGCCCGCTGTGACTGCTGCCGTGTTCAGCGTTGCGGGGAGCGACCAGGTTGGCATCATGGTGATGCTCGTATTACAGTGTTGCATAGGGGCACTCATACCATGGCTTATTGTACGAATCGCACGTCGATTTGCATCCGAACGCGGGGCGATGATTGCCGCAGCGTGGTCACTCGTGTACATCCCCGGACTCGTCTCGTCGGCCACACCAGCGGGTGCTGTGTGGTACACCGTCTGCGGTCTTGTGGTGATCGATGTTGCGCAGACGCTACTCTCGGAAGGACGAGGGTCGTGGAAGCTTGGCCTTGCCGTTGGCCTTCTCACACTCATGCGTTCGGAGTTTCTCGCCCTTGGTGTGGTAGTGTGTGCGTTACCGTTGCTGAAACGTCATTGGAAGGGGGCTGGTTTGGCGGTGTCGATGATGATGCTCGTCATTACGCCGTGGCTTATCCGCAATGCGATTGAGTTTGGAAAACCTGTCGGCATCATCACGCATCCGTGGCGCGAGATGTGGCGAGGAGCAAACATTCATGCCTCTGGCAGTGGATTTGACAGTGACGGCTGGAACATCTGGGAGGGCGAACGCTACCCGGAGATTGTGACAAAACTTGATGCCGTTCCGCTCACACGAACGTTCGAGCTCGATGCCGATGCCGTGTTCCGTGACGAAACACTGCGCTACATCAATGAGGATCCTGTGCGTTGGGCAACACTCGGACTCAAGAAGGTACTCATGCTCTGGACGGTTGATCCCTACTACCCTAAAGGCAAGTCACTGATGTACCTCATCCCGACGTTGCTAACGGGTCTTACACTGATGGCGGGTATGGCACTTGCTGTACGCCGAACGCTTCGCGAACGTTCGTGGACATCTCATGCAGTACCGATTCTACTCATCGCGGTGGGGATGACGGGGTTGTTTGCGATCACCTATGTGCTACCACGATATCAGACGTACCTCTTCACCATCTGCATGCCCCTTATCGCTCTCGTTGTGGATCGGTGTATCCTCAAGGATCCACAGTAACGAATTCACTCGGCTGGGTCGGCACGAAACTCCTACCATGCTCAAGTCTCATCTGTTCACGTTGTGATCCACGCAGATCCACAATGCGAATGCGCAGCGGCAGCATCTCCTCTGGCACAGTTAGCCACCAGCCATCTGACGTTCGAATCATCTGCACGGATGAATTTTGAACATGCTCACCAAGAAATGTTGTCTCATCGGCTTCGTAGGCGCCGATTGACGGCGGGTTTGCATACATACGTCCGGCAAGGTCGCGCACGGCATCAGGTGTTGCGATGCCTGCCCCCTTCACGGGGCTTGACGGCTGCGGACGATAGTCGCCTGTGGCGTAGCCACGCAACAGCGGATCGCTTCCGGAGATGCTCGACGTCTCCGTCAGCTGCGCCTCCTGCGGACGTGACGAGGACGGAGCATCAACGTTATACCAAAGGTTGTTTCGAAGCGTAAATGTTGAAGGGGCAGTGTTTGCACCGATGTTTACATGTCGGGAGAGTGTGGAGCGAAAGACAACGAGGTTGTTTTGGAAGACGTTGTCACCACAGGGTAGAAATCGTGTTGCATCGACGGTTTCTTGGAGAATGCGGAACACCCAGCGTTCCGGATCGATGATCGTGTTGTTGGTCACCGTTACACGCACGGCACCTACATAGGCCATCGGGGTGACTGAGCGCACGAAGAGGTTGGCAACAACGGTAAGATCAGCGGCCTCAAAAGGGGCGTTCTGTGGACGGAAAAATGCAAGACCTGTGGAGCCTCCAAGATTCAACGCTCGCTGTCCACCATCGAGAAAGCTGTTTCGTTCAATGCGGATAAACTGCGTCCCTCCCTTTGCCTGGATGCAATTCGAACCGAGTCGACGGAACGTGTTGTTGCGGAAGACTCCCCTGTGGCATCCAACCATGTCGGCACCACTTCCACCGGGTGAACCGTCTTCGAAGATGCAGTCCTCGACGACGAAGTCGTCCAAACCTGATAGCTTAAGCTGATCGTTGTTACCTGTAGCTCCCATTGCCCCAAAAGTGATACCTCGGAACGTTATGTGATGCGTAGGGGTATCAAACGTGCCACCATCATCGCAGTTCATGCCGTTGCTGGACTGCCCCCTGACAGAGAAGTTCTCGACGATCAAATGCGAACACTCTGAGAAGTGCATCGACTCGGAGCCCCCTTCAAAGACAACCGCTGCACGGTCCGTGCCGCGAATAACGATCGGCGCTTCCGCAGTACCCGCAAGATTCTCGATCCAGAATGTTCCCTGATATCTCCCTGGATGGATCAGCACCGTGTCGCCCGGCTTGGCCTGCAAGCACGCCGCACGAGGGTCGGCAAACTCCTTCTCTGGTCCGACGTTGAGAGTGGAAGCGTTGAGCAGAGCAGAACTGCGACTCAGCGCAATCAGCAGGATAGCTACGGAGTATGAGATGTGCATCGCCGGAGTCCGTCAATTATGGGTCTGTCAGTTCACAGCTGTTGCAGGTTATGTACCGCAAAGGCATGGTTGCGAAAGTAACGAAACGCAACACGTGGGTTTCTTGGTCGTGTCAGAATCTAACCGCCAGCTATAACTCTGGAAACGTCGTCATGCAACGATACCTGCTCCTCTCCGTTTGCTTGATTGCCATGCTGCTCCCGGCAGTAGGCGCATCAGCACAGGAATTCTCTAGTATTCTTGGACGTCCGACGGATAAGTCCATCACAGCGGCCATCTACTTCGCTAAACCGTCCGAGTACTACCTTGAGTACGGGACTATGAGCGGGATGTACGGCGCGCAAACGCCAGCTGTGACCTGTAAAGCCGGGGAGTCAATCAAGATTGACATCACCGGGCTGGCGCCAAACACACGCTATGTATATCGTCTGCGCTATCGCCAGATCGGCGGCTTGAGTTTCCAGTCATCACCAGAATATTCCTTCCGCACGCAGAGGGCGCGAGGCGAGGAGTTCACGTTTCTGGTCGAGGCAGACGAGCACCTCTATGACAAAAAGGGTATCCGTTCAATGTATCAGATCACACTCGATAACATGAAGAAAGACAGCGCCGACTTCATGCTCTCGCTTGGTGATACATTCGGCGACGATCATACTCCGGAAACGACGACCAGTCAGGACATGGACGATCTGCACCGCGACTATTTGCAATATCTCGGATCGATCTGTCACTCGGTACCGTTCTTCTTCTGTCTCGGCAACCACGAAGGCGAGATGGGGTACTACCTCAAGCAGAACCCACCGAACAATATTGCCGTCTGGGGAACACTATGGCGCAAGTACTACTATCCGAATCCATTCCCGAATGGATTCTACACCGGCAATATGACGCGTGAGCCCAATGGTATCGATTACCCCGAGAACTACTATGCCTTTGAATGGGGCGATGCGCTGTTTGTTGTTCTGGATGTGTACCGCGATTGTGATGTGAACGAGAAGCCACAGAACTGGGACTGGACACTTGGAGAAACGCAGTATCGCTTCCTGCGGAATGCTCTCGAGGGCAGCAACGCCAAATACAAGTTCGTCTTTGCCCACCACACGCGAGGTCAAGGTCGCGGTGGTATCAATACTGCCAAGGGTGCAGAGTGGGGAGGCTATTCGAATAAAGGCAATTATGAGTTCGACAAGTACCGTCCTGGTTGGGGTCTTCCCATCCATCAGCTCATGGTAAAGACTGGTGTGAACATCTTCTTCCAGGGTCATGACCACCTTTACGCTAAGGAAGAACTCGATGGAGTCGTGTACCAGGAGACACCCATGCCGAGTGACTCGACCTATGAGATTGGCGTGCTGGCGAATGCCGATGCCTATACCGACGTGACGTTGCGCGGTACGGGTCACCTGCGCGTCAAAGTATCCGATGCCGGCGTTGTGGTCGACTTCGTGCAGGCATACATGCCTAAGGACACGGTCGGAGGTGCAAATACGAATGGCTCAGTAGGATACTCCTACACCGTCAAGCAGCGCCCCGTCTCTGTTACCGATGAAACATCGCAAGGCCAAGCCGTCATTGCACCCAATCCCGCACGCGAAACGCTGAATATTCTGGCGCCAACCACATCATCCGTTGATGTCGTCATCTCAAACGTCCTGGGTCAGGTGATGATGCGAACGGCATCTACATCCATTAATGTGTCCGCACTCCCACATGGACTCTACGATGTTGTTGCAACGATTGATGGAATACCCACGCGTCAGACAATCATGATCGGAGGACGATGATGCGTACCATCATGGTTACACTCCTGGCATGTGCATCGATCGTTTCAGCACAGACACTCCAGCATCGTGAGCTGCTAGGTCGACCCACTGACACATCAATCACCATCCAGGTTGTTCCGAACGATGCCATGGAAGTTCGTGTAAAGTATGGAGCACTAGCTGACGTGCTTGACCAGCAGACGACGTGGATGAAGGTCGCCGCAACAGAACCGGCAACGATCACCCTTCGTGGACTTCAGCCGGATATGAAAGTCTTCTACCAGGTCGAATATCGCGTTAACCAGGAAGCCCCTTCCATCTCGCGTCCGGTGTATTCATTCCGAACGCAGCGTCGCCGTGGCTCGCCATTCACCTTCGTGATCCAAGCCGATCCGCACATGGATGATCAGAGCGATTCTTCGGTGTATCTGCGTACCCTGCGCAACGAGCTAGAGGATGCTCCCGACTTCATGATTGACCTTGGTGACATATTTATGTCAGACAAATTGACCAACGCCCAGAAGAAGGTCACTCACGATACGATCACCTACCGAGTGCATATGATGCGATCGTATTACGAGGAGGCGTGTCACTCAACACCTCTTTTCATTACGCTCGGTAATCATGAAGGTGAATCTGGCTGGCTCAACAACGGAACGGCAGACAATGTGCCGGTCTATGGTACAATCGACCGAAAGAAGTACTTTCTCAACCCTGAGCCGGATAGTTTCTATTCCGGCGACACCGCCAGCTATCCGTTCGTGGGACGTCGCGGTGCCTATTACGCTTGGGAGTGGGGTGATGCACTCTTCATGGTCATCGATCCGTACTGGTTCACCAAGCCGAAGCCGGACTCCCTCAATGGCTGGCGTTGGACACTGGGTAAGGAACAGTACGAGTGGCTACGTGCGACGCTCGCCAAATCAACTGCCACCTTCAAGTTCATCTTCTCGCATCAGCTGGTAGGGGGCGACCCCGACGGTCGCGGAGGCGTAGAGTTTGCTGATCGCTATGAGTGGGGTGGGAAGAACCTTGACGGTACCGAAGGCTTTGCGAAGAATCGACCAGGCTGGGAGATGCCGATCAAAGATCTCCTGAAGCGTCATCGCGTGAATGTCTTCTTCCATGGCCACGACCACTTCTTTGGTAAACAGGAAAAAGACTGCCTCATCTATCAGGAGGTTCCCCAGCCAAGTCATGCTCGTTATACAGGAGCTGGTCAGGCCGCAGCCTATGGCTATCTCGAGGGCCTCATCCTGCCGAACTCCGGACACCTGCGCGTAAATGTTAGTCCGGAAGCCACGAAGATTGAGTACGTACGTAGCTATCCGCCAAAGAACGAAGCAAGTAATCGAAAGAACAAGGATATCTCGGCATCATATATCATCGGTGCAAAGAACTGCTACGACTCGGTAGCGACGAGTATTCCAATTCTGTGGAACACCGACTACCTCGATGAGCATGTTTATCCGAATCCCTCGATTGACCAGACATCAATTGCTTTCACGCTTCCAGCTAGTGATGTCATCTCCATCGATATCGTTGATATGCAGGGGACCATCGTCCGCAGACTTCTTCGTGAAACCCCTGTTGATGAAGGTCGCTACACAGTGATCTGGGACGGGATGAACGACAGTGGTTCTTCTGCACCATCCGGTACATATCGGTACATCCTGCGCGGACGAGAAACCCGTGGTACATCTGGTGCACTGCTGCGAGTGCGATAGTTCGCCGAGAATTCCAACGACTATCAGATTATAGCCGAACTCTCAGTGCCGTCACAATGTTGCGGCCATGAGCAGAGATCCCCGATCCTGCTGATCGATAGTGCAGGTCGAAGATATTCTCCACGGCGACCTGCAGCGTGAAGGTTGTATTGAGGTCATACGACGCTCGTGCACCTACAACCGTCCAGGCAGGGATCCCCCCTTGGGGGATCGTTACTCCGATAAGGGGCAGATCGGCAGGAGAGATCTCCCTCTGCAGCCATGCCGCTGACCAGCGAACATCTGCACTAAAATCGAGGCCCCGCATGGGCGTATACATCATACGTACGAGGCCGAACGCTGGAGTGACATGTTCGAGTGGGACATTGTTGGTATGATCACGCCCCCATACTCCAGTAGCTGCAGCATGAAAGCGAATAGCTCCAAGGTTTGCATCGAGGGAAAGGCTTACCCCTGAAATGGCTGCCTGGCCAACGTTCTGAACAGCAACAACTTGACTCAGGATGCCATTCACTTCGATACTATCGGCACCGTTGAGAGTGAAGGGGCGTTTCTCTAGTGCGTCACGCAACCATGAGCGGTAGGCAGTTACTTGAAACTGCAGTCCCTCGACCGGAGTGATGTGCACGCCTGATTCTGCAGTAAGAACCGTAACGGGACGCAGTGTAGCGTTGGGCACAACGACGCGCCCAGGTTCCGACTCAAACACCTTTGCGATATCGTCAACATTGGGTGTACGAAATCCTGAAGCTAGGTTGCCCTGGATGGTGACGGCAGTGCTTGCCCGCCATGATCCGCCGATCGAACCTGTGATTGCTCCAGGTGTGGTGACAATCTCACTGAATGGGACCTTGAACACCGACTCCTGGGTGATCTGTGATCGTAGGCGGGTTGTCGTGGCGCGGACACCTGCAGCGAGCGACAACTGCGGATGAAACTCCCAGCGCACTTGGGTATATGCAGCTATCTGGGCAACTGTTGAACCACCATCTGGATATCGGGTAACCCCAGGTGTCAACTGCTCCGTATCGATGTTTACATTCTGTGCTGTTGAGGCAACATCCTGGTACGTGAATTCAAATCCATAGTACAGGTCGCGGTCTTGACCGGAGTCATCAAGCTCACGCTTGACATCAACATTCGCACTGAGAATCGAGAGATTCTCCGTCTGGTCCCGACGCCATGGATTGCCAAAGTTGCGGCTATGGCGCGACTCCCGATACAGCTGGTGTGCAACAATCACTTTGACCTCATCGGCAAGCCAATGGAGGGGGCGAATATCAGCCGATACTGCATTAACAATCCACGTTTGTGGACCATAGTACCACTCGGCTGAACGTGGAAGCGTTGCCGTTCCTACGGTGCGAAGCTCTACAAGCCTGTCATATCGAGGAATAACGGACGATGTGGTAAAGTATCCGGTATACCGAAGCTCTACGTCCGGACCGAGACTCCAACGAAGTTTCTGCAGAGCATTGAACTGTTCATAACCTGTTGGTGACTGGACGTGGGGATCATCTGATGCGACGATCGAATCACGTCCGTCAATACGTCGGACGTACCACGGTCGGAGACCAAACTCAGGCTGTTGTGAGGGCATCTGACGTCCGCTACGCACATCTCCAAATCCACTGTATGTCACTGACGTATATGACGCGAATGTTGGCAGCGAAACATCGAATTCAAGCGACCCTGTCCGCTCAGCTGTTGCAGAAGCAACTCGCAGAAGTCCTGAACCAAACACTGCATGCCCCGTGTCGGAAAAGACGGGATCCTTGGTCTGCATAACAACCACGCCGCCAAGTGCGTCCGAACCGTACTGTACTGACCCGGGACCAAAGAGAATCTCAGTCGAAGCAAGAGCATTTGCATCAACCTGAATGAGATTCTGAAGATTGCCAGATCGATAAATCGCATTGTTCATGCGAATGCCATCGACAACCAGAAGAACACTGTTCGCTGCAAAGCCGCGAAGCCGAGGGCTCCCACCACCGGCCTGACTCCGCTGCATGAAGACCTCGCCGCTGCCTTCAAGAAGGTCCGCAGTTGTACCGGGGTTCCGGTCACGTGCATCTCGTGCTGTGACGACGGTGATTTGACGAGATACTGTTGAAGCTCGTTCGTTCCAACGACTAGCACTTACGACAACAGTAGGTTGATCGGCGCTTCGTATCGAATCGGCCTCAAGACTATCATTCTGTGGACCCCTCCATGCGACCATATCTGCATGGAGCACGAGCAAGGCCAGGAGATGAAGAGAGGTACGGAACCACTGCGTGCGCAGAATGGTAATCATCTGCCAAAAATACGTTGGTATCGCCCCCTGAACTCGTTGACATTGGCGATATTGCGCGCATTCGTCGTGGGGAAATAGAAGATGAGCAAGCGCAATGCACCGGCCCGGAAGGGGCCTGTTGGAATCTTTGACCAGTGGGGCGCGTCGGCGATGGCCTATGTCATCATCGCAGTTGCCTCCATCATTGTCTATGGACAGAACCTTGGATTCACCGTCGGCAAATTCGATGAAGACGTGATCATCACGTTTAATGAGAAGCTTCTGAAGAATTCGTCGAATGCCATTGAAGTCCTGAAGCGTGACGCGTTCTTCAATAACCCTGGTCGAAACTTCTACCGTCCAGTGCAGAATTTCTCGTACTTCATTGACACGCAAATCGGCAAAGGCAAGAGCTGGGCCTACTACGTAATGAACCTGCTCCTGCATATCACAACGTGCATACTGTTGTTCCGAACACTCAAGGATCTCAACGTCCGCGCGGGTACGGCCCTCGCATCGACGATGCTGTATGTGACATCGCCGCTGTTTGTCCATGCAATCGCATGGGTGCCGGGAAGGGGCGATTTGCTGATCGCCATGTTTGCCTTACTCTGCCTGCGTGCCACATTTCGGTTTCTCGATACCCGTAAGACTTCGTCACTTGTGGCATTGCATGCATTCTTTGCGCTGTCGATGTTCTCGAAGGAGACCTCTGTACTCATACCACTGGCGATAACGGCGGCATGGTGGTTCTTCTACCCACAGCGTGAGGAGACGAAAAAGACATTGCTCATTGCATTGCTTCCCTGCATCATTCCAATAGCCTTGTTCTTCTTCACACGCAGTCTGGTGATTCCGAAGTTTCCAGCCGCTACGGTGTTTGGCATTGGTCCATTCCTGAATAATCTCCGTGTGATCCCTGAGTCGATTGGGAAGTTCATCATACCCATTGGTCTTGCGCCGCTCCCAGCATTCACATTGCTGGTTACTGGACTCGGTGCCGTCCTCTCGGTTGGACTCATTGCAGCCGCATGGCGTTTCGCGGATGATCATCAGCGGAAACTGGTGCTCTTTGGACTCGGCTGGTTTCTGCTCTTCACGATCCCGGGAACTGCCTACACCAACGAGCTTGGGGATATTGCCTATGACTATCTCGAACACCGCAGCTACCTGCCAATGATTGGGATTGTGATGATCATTGGTGTGATCATCGCAAAACTGTTCGACGGTGCGCGTCGTGAGTCGGCTTCGTTTGGAGTTGCAGCGGTCATCATCATCTTTGGTGGGATGTCCTTCCTGCACGCCAAGAACTATAAGAACCCAGAGCTCTTTTACGACATGGCTGTTGAGGGTAATCCGCACTCTGGGATGGCCCTGCTTAATCGTGGCTATCTGAATGCCACGAAACGCAAGACCGATGCAGCAATTCGTGACTACACGCTGGCAGCAACAGAGTGTCCAACCTATGCCGAGCCCCTTGTAAATCGTGGTGTGCTCTATCAGGAACTTCGACGGAACAGTGATGCTGGTGTCGACTTCAAGGAAGCAGTCCGAAGGAACCCCAAACTGTTTGCTGCGCACTACAATCTTGCGAACTGGTATAGTGGGCAAGAAGATCTTCCGAATGCACTTCGTACCTATGAGGATGCACTCAATCTTCGTCCCAACTTCGCGGAAGGTTGGGCAATGATTGCCTCAATCAAAGCAAAGTCCGGAAACCTCGATGGAGCAATGCCGTACTTCGAAAAGGCTTTGACTATTGATCCGACGTTAACGATCGCCTACATCAACCGTGGCAAGGCGCTTTACAATGCTGGTCGTAAAGAGGAGGGCTGCGCCAACTGGCGTCAGGCATCAACCCTCGGCAGTGGTGAGGCCGCTGCCCTGATTCGCGGGCTGTGTCAGTAGGACTGGATTACAGCGCTACGCGGAAACCGAGAAAAAAGCTGCGAGGCTCTGCAGGAATCAGTCCTGGTCCAGGGTACGACTCTGCACGACGTGAGGCATACCGCGTGTCAAAGATGTTGTTGATTGTTGCCTCGATGATAACGGGGCTCACGGTATAGGACATCGTGAGATCGGCGACCGTATAGGCTGGTAGAAGACCACTAACTGCCGATGATGAAAACGTCGCATTCGTTGCATCCGTGAACTGGTCACCGGTGTGCGATACAAGGAACGATCCACGGAGTTTCCCAGCTCGGACAATAAGCCCGGTTCGGAGCATGAGATCGGGAACATACTCCACTATTTTACCATCAATAGTTTGATCATCTGGAGTGATGTACCGCCCCCTGATCACCGAACCATTGAGAAGGAGATGAACATCTGCGAATGCTTCGTCAACTGAATATCCGAGAAGACGTGTGAGGCTGATCTCCGTCATCGCCTCGATGCCTGCAGTGTAGGCATCACCCACATTTGTGCGGTACCGATATGGCAAGTAGAGTGGTGCTTGATCACTGAGGAGCACTTCACCAATCTTGTCGTTATACCGTAGATAGAAGACAGAAGCGTCAAGAGTGAGAATGTCTCCGATCGTGCCACGAACGCCAAGATCAAATGTTCCACCCCGTTCATCCTGAATGTTTGGGTCGACGACAAGATTCGGGTTGATGATGCGCAGATCACTAAAGGTGATGGAGCGATAATTCTGGGTGACATTGGCGTAGAGCTCGAGTGACCCAAGCGTATAGCTCAGCCCTAAACCGGCAAGACCAATTGCCCGATCGCGCTGTCGAGATTCCGATGCGATACTATCCACCACAAGATTGCCTGCATAGTCACGAACACTAATGCCGTAGGTTCCTTCCGCACGGGTTGAGATTCCCTCAGCGCGGAGTCCCGGAACAATCCGCAGGCCGTCGGCAATCTCAATCACTGCCTCGGCAAAGACAGCAACATTGGAGTTTGGAAACGAAAAATCGGACCCATCACGTAGGCCCCTTCCGACAAACTGAAAGTCCGCATCGCTTCCGCGTGATGCCGTTCCCTGTCGCTGCGTTGTCGTGCCACGAAAGAGTCGCATACCTCCGAGAAACGAGACCTTGCGTTCACCAATTGTTACATCATGCTGTATCGTCGTTTCGTTACCAAGGTTTCGGAAGATGCCGTCAATCATTGTTCGCTCTCCACCTAGATCAATCATGTTGATACGATCAAGATTGCCGAGCGCTGCACGCGAGCTGATATTGGCAAAGAACATCGTTCGAAGCGATGTAGATGTATCAATAATCCAGTCAGCCGTGAGCGATGCGAGTGTCCAATTCACCGAGAACCAGTTTCGGCTGCGGGAGGAGGACTGGGGATCGATCGCGAACTGTCGATCGGTAAGGCCTCCCGGCTGATGCGCCAGATATGTCATGGCAGTAACGTCTGCTTTAAGGCGCATATTCGGCTTGAGCGCATGCGAGATAGCAACGTATCCAAGGTGCTGGTTGAAGTTGCTATTCGGTCTCCACCCATCGGCACGACGGTGCTGATAGAGTGCGGTATAGGTGGTCTTGCCTACTGTGCCACCGAGACGCGCCATCGCACTGATAAATCCAAAGGAGCCACCAGTAAGCATCACTTCTGCGGAAAGGGGCTTGTCGCGCGGACCTTCACGCATAATGAAGTTTACAACTCCTCCAAACTGGGTGCCAAAGCGTAATGATCCTGCACCACGGACAATGTCGATACGCTCAAGAGCTTGCAATGGTGGAGCGTAATAGCTCTCGGGATACCCCAAAGGATCGGCCGATATATCATACCCATTTTGACGAGTCGTAAAGTTTGATGTCCGATTGGGATTCAAGCCACGAGCACCAATTCCAAGCTGGAGACCCGCAGCATCGCTCTCCCAAATTGCTAGGCCGGCAACACCGGAGAATGTCTGGCGGGTATTGTTTGTTGCAGTATTGGCGATCACATTCGAGAGGGTAATTCTCTCTGTTTTCTTGCCGGCGAAAATGACACCAGCTTCGATGTCATCAACCTTCGTGATGAGAAATGGCGATTCATGAAGCCCCATGACTTCGACGACGCGCATCAGCACGGTATCCTTTGATGTGGGGCGTTCGGATGAAGGAATAGACTCGACACCGGTGCCGGCGATTGCACGAATGGCGAGCACCACCATCATAGTCCAGACAGATATCGCTGCAATCAGTCTCATCGGGCAAGTACCCACGAGGTATGCAGCCACCCAATGTCATTGCCAGCAAGATTGCGCATTGGGTCGACCAGCTGCTGCGCTGGAGCACCGTTGAGCGTCACCCAGACATCTGCCGTTACGCTCGGGTTCTTAACTCCTCGTCGTGCGAACTCTTCCCGAAGAAACCGTGCATACTGCACAATCATATCGGGTTGCATTGACATCTGCTTCTCTTGATGTGCGTTGAGAAACTCCGAGTTATCGACAACACCCAAGCGACCAGTTACCCCATCACGAACGGTAAAGAGTGCCGAACCTGACTTTTCCATGAGCATGACACGCCACGAAAATCGATACCCATCCTCAGTCCACATGAGCTCACCTGGATACGCTAGAAAGCGCCATGGTATGAGGATCTGCAGGACAAGATGTAGTGCCAACACAATCTGTATCGGTTTATTGGGTGCAGCAAGTGTTTGCACTGGATAGTCAGCAGGCGATGAAGCTCCCGGCTCAAAGAACACAAGGGTCATGGCGATCATCACCAGCGGAAAGACACCGATCTGAAACATCATACCGGTGATCACGTGGAACACGACAACAGCTACATATGCATACAGTCTGGTTCGGCGATTCCATAGTAGAAACGGCACCGTACAGTCGAAGATCATACCTGCCCATGCGAAGACCCATGGTAACCACCAGAGCGTCATGAGCGGACCGATAACTGGAAGGTCGCTCTGCGCTGGCAACCAAATGCGCAGTGGCATAGCATCGATCAACCAGGCATGATTGATCTTGGCAAGACCGGCAAAGACGTAGACAATTGCGATCTGTAGTTTGAAAACATCAAGCACCCAGCGTGGCATTGTATCAGCGCGCAGATTGGGTTTGCGCATCACATCAATACTCAACATCCGGTGTGCTGGGACAAGACAAAACAGAAATGCAGCAATGCTGACGAAGTAGTAGTGGTTCAGGTAATACGTTTTATCGATCAACTCGACATATGTAAACGTCAGGAAGAACAGAATACTACTCACACGATACCATGCACCAGCAGCAACACCAAGCGCTGCAAGTGTCATTACGCCAAACACCACATACATTCCTGGATCCCCGAGGGATGTGATCCACTCAAATCCTGCATAGGGGAAGTGCATCACTGGGTCGATGTACTGTTCGGCGATCCAGCCAAGTGCCGCAAAGCGCACACATGAGATCACCATCACCGTACCGAAGACGATACGGAGAATTGCCAATGGGGCGAGCGACACTGGTCGACGATCTATCATGAACTAGTCGCCATCTCCACTGCTGTACGTAATGGAGATTCCCAACAGCGACGACATTTCGCTCTTGATGAATCGTGTAAGCTTCTGCATTTCAGTATGCAGCAGCATGAGAGCCTGCGGGTTAGTTCGGATGAGAACATCCATTTGACTCTGGCTGATCGTCAGGTACGCTGCATCAATGCGAGCAATTTGCGCTTCGGTGTCCTCCACTAGTCGCGGCCCGTTGACCACTGTTAGCAGATAATCACGGAACGATGGAATGACCGTGCCATCGGAGAGCTTACCCGACCAGATCTCCTTGATCGAGTGGAAATGCAATCCGATGAGTTCATACGATCGTCCGCTGTAATATGCTTCGATCTTCGTCGGCTCTGACGCGGTCTGCCCAGCACGCAGGCCAAGGGGCAATCCGAGCTTGAAGTTCTTGAGGAGTTCGAAGCTCTTGTTCATCTCGTTGAACAAGAGGGAAACTGAACTTCCCGCATCGGTTCCAGTGCGACTGCAAAAGACATCACGATATTGTGAACGCCAAGATGTTGCTACACCGACGATTGCGCTACGTGCATGCATGATGACAGCACGCAGGTATTGGCGGCGACCTTGTGCTGCCGGACCCGACAGCCGTTGTGCTGTTTCAGTTGATGTCGTAGCAAACACGAGGTAGTCCAACGCCGCCAAGCCGCGTGTATCGCGTCGAAAATCCGTGAACACTGTATCGCTCGTGCTAATACGCGCCTCAATGGCTGCTGTATCACATGGAAACGTCGAGACCTCCTGTGCAACAGTTCCAAGGTCCCCTTCGGCTGGTCCGAAATTGAAGGTTACAATTCGCTGCCAACGAAGCGTTGTGGTGGCAACTCGAGCTCGCAAAACGTCAATTTCTGCAGTCGAAAGTAGACCATCGGCAATAGCCTCATCATAGAAGACGGCAAGGCTATCGAGTGATTCTTCTGCGGATGTATATGCTGGGATGATGAGACGATCGGAAATTGATCGCAGCATTTCAGCACGATCAAAGGAGTCGGTTTGCGGTCCCTGCTCATCACTGCACGAGATTAGTGCGATTGATACCGCGCAGAGAATGGTCAATAGTATGCTTCTCATCCGTTACGTCCCTGAACGTTCACCCAATTGGTTTTGAAGGAGATCATCTCCTCTTCCGTAAAACCGTAGATCTGTTGGAGGCGCTTACGAACAGCTATAACATTGGGGAGCATTTCAGCAGGACGTTTCCAGATTTCATAACAGTTCCATGGCCCATCGACCGGGGCACGGAGAAGCTGAAGCATTTCATCGATATCACGTTCTGTTAGGAGGACTGAAGTATCCTGGACAAAGCGCCACCCTGTCAGGAAGCCAACACATTCGCCATAGGCATGCATCGCAGTAGCTCGGGCAGACTCCGATGGGGTACCGGTGCTAAGTCCATCCACAACGGCGTAGGTATAGTTAATCACCGTTGCCATCTGGGAGCGTTCCCACAGACGCAGGATGCGCTGCACTGACGCGTTGGCCTGAGCTGCAGTACGCGTTGAGATTGCGTTCTGCGCACGAATGAATTCCTGTTGAATCTGGGAATACATCCCCTTGCCGTCGTTCTGATCACGGCGGGCACAGTATCCCGCCACAATCTGATCGGGATGAATCGCAGCCTTGTCAGAGTTTGAAAACCGTGGGTGTGCACCATATATCGCCAGGAGTTGATGCAGTGATTCTCGGGTCTGCTCCCTGGTTGATAGATCACGAGCATACCGATAGAAGAGCGCCGCATAGAGCCCCTTATCGATCATTTGCTCCATTTCCAGGCCTGCCTCATTGAACAGGTATCCCCCGAACACCCCACCCTGTGATACGGGACCGGTCGGAGGTGGATCGGCGTACTCCCCTCCACTAGCTTCGGCGAGCTCTAGGGCGTACTTCGATAGTTGATCGCGAAATCCTGGGACGACTTCGCTCTTGAAGGGGGCTAGTGCCGCATTGATCTGACTCTGTGACAGAACAACGCCACGAGATCGCGCTGTCTTGAGAAGATTCACCATTGCGGCGAAGTCTGTGCGAATGCGGTACTCCCGAAGAGTCGCATCATGAAATCCCGTCGAGTCGTAGCGCGCTGGAGTCGAGGGATCAACAGGATCACTGCCGTTACCGCACCCGGCAACGACGATGATTAGTAGCGGCAACACCTGCCATGCACGAACGCACAACATATCCGGACCTTGTTGGTGTGATATACGACCAATTCAGTCCGAAATTAGTTTGTATTTGGATTTAGTCCAAATAAGGATTTTGTTATGCTTGACTTCCGACGAGTCGTAGGTACCGCAAATGCGACGTAAGTGCTTGCCGTAGAGTAGGATACTCCAGATACGGGACGTTGAACTCACGGCAGGTTGATTCGACGATTCCCTTGATTGCCGGGTAGTGGACGTGGCTAATCTTCGGGAAAACGTGGTGCTCAACCTGGAAGTTCAGGCCACCAAGGAACCACGAAACCAACTTGCTCCGTGTTGAGAAGTTGGCAGTTGTAATGAACTGGTGTACCATAAACTCACCATCGACCTTATTGGTCTCCGGATCTGTTTCCATGAAATGCGTCTGCTCGTTCACGTGTGCAAGTTGGAACACCACAGCAATGAGAATGCCCGTAGCGGCGGCAGACAGTACGTAGGTAGCCAGGCCGAGACCCCAGCCGAACACGAGCATCGGCACAACGACGAACACGCCGATATAGAAGGCCTTCGAAATCCAAAAGATCAGGTGTTCACGCAGCGTAAGCGTCGTGATCTCCAGCCCTCCGATCGTCCGGTCAAAATACTTCCGTGTGTCGGCCCAGAATACCCATTGCAGGTACGTGATGCAGTAGAGAAAAAGGCCGTACAGATGTTGATAGCGATGAAACCACAGCCGCTTCTGGTTTGTACTCGAGCGGATAAACGGCCACACGTCAATGTCTTCGTCCTGACCTTCAACGTTCGGGAAGGTGTGGTGGGCTACGTTGTGCTTGAGCTTCCAGAAATAGGTGTTGCCACCAACCACGTTCAGACTGTAGCCCATCAAATCGTTCAGCCAACGGCTGCGTGAATAACTGCCGTGGGCTCCATCATGCATGATGTTGAAGCCGATGAGGGCGTGGTTGATGCCAAGAAGGACAGCCGACAGGATCGATGCCCATAGCGGAAGATCAAAGACGACCCATCCGCAGTAAAAGAGAATTCCCGCACAGACAAGGACCGTTGTTTTGAGGTACAGACGCCAGTCGCCTGTCTGTCGAATGCTATGTTGTTGGAAGTATTCGTGTACCCGTTGCTTCAAAACGGCAGAAAACGTACCGTGCGGACGCGCAAATTTTGCGACGCTCATGGAAGTCCCTCACTGTCTTCGAAAATGACTGGGGAGATTTTCCCCAGCCGTAAAAATGCCGTGAAAAATACGAACAGTCGGGATGTCTACGACATCATCTGTCATCCAACGAGCGTAACGGCCTTGGGCAGGACATTAATCTCTCCCGGGGTAAAGCCGCTGAATTCACCATCAATCTCAATGGCCATCGGCTCAGCAGAGCGCAGTTGGCACGATGTAGTTACGTGGTAGCGTATGCGTGAGTCCAAAACTTCTTCGGCTCGACGCAGCTGCGGGAGTAATCGTAGGAATCCCCAGCGACTAAAAGAGTCTGCAACGGTCAAATTGAGCACGCCATCATGCGGAACGGCCTTGGGCGCAACACCAAGTCCGGCACCAAACCACCGACAATTCGCAACGGCAGCCAAGAGAACGGGCTGTGTAAACGATTTGCCATCAAGCTGCACATCGAGATACGTCGCCCGATATCGGGCGAACGCCAAGACCGAAGCTGCTGTGTAGCGAAAGCCAGCGGGCAGAAGGGGCGACATTTGATAATAGAGGCGCAGCACTTCTGCGCTAATCCCGGTGCTGAGCACATTGATCCCGTACCGTGTAATTGGCTGATGATTCGGACACCGGATATCTGCCTTGATCACATCCCACTCAATCGTCGCCATCGTCTTCAATCTTCGCTCTACATCCTGAAGAGTCCGCTGAACACCAAGCGTTCGCGCCGCATCATTCCCAGATCCCCCGGGAACCAAGAACAATGTTGGACGGAGTTTTTTGGGGCGAAGCATGATCGCATTCAGCACCTCATTCAGTGTACCATCGCCACCGGCGACAACAAGCAAGGACGCATCCTGTGGGAGGTCATTTGCCAGCTGCTCTGCATGTTTAGCGTACCTTGTGAATTGCGGCTCCACCCCAAGGGTAGACGATACGTAGGCAAGGACGCGGCAGCGTTGAAGGCGTTGATGGGCGATGATATGCGTGCTCACACAGAAATCTACGAAAGCAATCGCACTACGTAGCTTTGTCGCAGGAGTCAATTCAGGAGCATTTTGTGCGCGTAGGGTTTGCATGTCAATGGGATCGATCCGATCGCAAGCGGACGTGGTCCCACACACCCTACCACCTGCTCACAGCCCTTCAGCAGGAGCAGCAGGATCAGATCATCGATCTGCCCATGGAGGTACCACGGTTGCCAGAGTTTCTTACGAAGCTATGGTATGCTCGCCCTCATCCGACGGGGCTCCTGAGCGTTGCTTCATGGACGCCGGCGATGTATCGTCTTCGACATGCGGCCTTGCGCCATGCCGTTGCGTCCGCACCGTCATGCGACACCATCCTTACGATCGGCGAGCACGGTCCACTCGCAGTCCCACAGTTTGTCTATCAAGACCAGAGTGTCGGTCAGTTTCTCGACTACTGGCATCAGCACGGCACCATGCCTGATGTTCGCGATGTTCCCTCTCTGCGATTACTTCACAAAAGAGCAGCAATCGAGCAAGAGACCTATGGGTCGCTTGCAGGCATCTTCACGATGAGTCATTGGAATGCCAAACATGTTGTTGCCACACAGCAGATCGACGAACATCGTGTACATGTCGTCGGTGCGGGTATCAATGTAGCGTCGGATTTGCCCTCACTGGACCAGATCCATCGACGTCTAGAGCGCCCCTTCCGAAGTGTACTCTTTGTCGGGCGACACTTTGAGCGAAAAGGGGGCGACATTGTCGTTGCTGGTGTCGACCATGCGCGCCGCCGCACGGGACAGGACATACGTCTCACGGTGGCGGGCCCCACAACGTGGCCGCTCGCAGGTGATCCTCCATCATGGGTAACGTTCATTGGTGACGCTCCACTCGAACATGTGCAACATGCATTGCGCGATACGGATGCACTCGCCCTCCCATCCAGGTTCGAGGCATATGGTATCGCCGTTCTCGAAGCACTCGCAGCAGCCGTGCCCGTCATCGGTCGCAATGATTTTGCCATGCCCGAAATGATCGATCCAGGCCATACCGGCGCTCTCGTGAATGATAATGATCCAGACGAATTCGCCGACGCATTGCTGCAGGTTCTTGGCAACGAACATGTTGCTATCGAAACTCTGCATCGTGCTCCGGATACGCGCGCACGGCACTCGTGGAAATCGGTTGCACAGCATATTCTCTCGATCATGCGGGATCAGATTTGAGTAACGTCGTCGATCGCATCACGACACCTGCAAGCGGACTTCTTGCGGTCGTCGTACTCTGGGCGATGTCTGCATCGACGTTGGCACAAGAGCTATCAATGCAGCGTGTGCGAGGACGCATCGACCAATGTCGTGCCGTTCAGATTATCGACCGACAACGACCAATCGATTCGCTTCGTGTTTCTCCACCTCTGCGTGACCCAGGCACGTCGGCCGTCCTCATTTGCATGGTGGGTACATTCCCCGTCGAATCAGACAGTGCAGATCTCTTTCCCACGAATGATGTTGGCAGGCGATGGAATCTTCAATTCCTCTCCATCACGGATACGCTGGTCGTCATCGAACCAGTCGATCTTGATTCGGCATTTCTATCGAATGTCTATCAGATAGTCATCCCAATCGCTGCCGATACGATTACGGTTGACTCACTCGTGACAACCCGTCCATGGAATGGTACGTCGGGTGGCGTCATTTTGCTGTCCGCACGGAATCAGATCTCCTTTGTCAATCGTGGCACTCTGGATGTATCGGGTCTTGGCTTTGCAGGGGGCTTGCGTTCTCGAGATGGAGGATCGTGCGGACTATCCATTCCGTGTGATGGAATCGGCAGTACACGCACGGGTGGAAAGGGAGCCTCAGCTCTATTACCTGACCCACAATGTGCTTCTGGTCATCAGCCATGGGCCAGCGGCGGAGGTGGGGGCGATGCCCACAATGCAGGAGGCGGTGGGGGTGGAAACGGTGGACGCGGGGGTCGTGGTGGCAACCAGTTCGTCTGCAGCAGCGCACCCGGTATGTGGGGCGTACCCGGACTTCGGTGGAGCGATGACGCCCTCGACTGCGTCCTCTTCGGTGGAGGTGGTGGAGGCGGACATCAAAATAATTCCGTGGCAACCGATGGAGCAGCCGGAGGGGGCATCATCCTTCTTCGGACTCCAACGATCATTGGCGACACGATTAATCTTCTGGCACGTGGAACAGATGTTGTCCGTGATGCAAGTAATGACGGGGCAGGTGGTGGTGGCGCAGGTGGAGGCATCATGATCGAGGCGTGCTCGGTGCGCGGTCTACTCCGGATTGACTGCCGCGGAGGTCGTGGCGGAAACGCGGCATCTGGACATGGCCCTGGTGGCGGTGGAGGTGGTGGACGTGTGATTGTTCACCCATCGCTGTTGCAGTGGAGTTCTCCATCCATAACGACGTTGCTCTCGGGTGGCGCAGCCGGCACAATCACAAGTGATCCTGGAAATCGCAATGGTGCGCAGGCTGGTGAAGCCGGACGTTTACTTCCACTATGTCAGACCGTTCACCCACATGTGCTCTCCTTCCCACGCGCAGTGTCTGTGGGCGATACCCTATCGCTCGTGCTGACTGCTGCAGATACAACAGCGTTCTGTCCATGCACTGTTACCCACTCAATAGCACTTGACGGCTCAAGTATTCTTCCATTCACCGAAGCAACGCAAGTGTTTGGAGATGTGATTGTTTCAACTAGTAATGACGGTGAAACACTCAATCTCCGCGTTGATCTTCCAAACACCTCATCGTTTTCACTTCCTGTGAGAACGATTCTCGCTGCTGATACGATTGGGTCATTACGAGCTGTCTCCCGACTCGATAGGATCAATGCCGACAAGTCGTGTGTCTACGATACAATCATCGATCAGGTTACCATCACAACATGTGGGCATTCGCTTCGGCAGGTCGAAGCGCAGACATCGATTCTTCGAGTCACAACTGATCGTTCATCCTTGGATGATGTTGTTCTGACAATTACAGCACCTCTTCCGATTGTAGCCCGTGTTCGTGCCTACTCCTCGGTTGGTCAATGTCTTTATGTATGGCCAACCGCCACATCAAGCTCGATGATGAACACAGCGAACACTACCGTACGGATTGATTGCTCATCATGGCCATCGGGCGCTTACTACCTTGTTGTTGAGACTAATGGCGGATCGCGTACGATCCCCTTCCTGCGATAAGGAGCCCCGTGACTATCGATGAATATGCAGCGGCATCACATGCCGAGACTGGTCATCCTGAAGGTACATAACGTAGGTGCCGGATGGGAGGTCTGCGACGTTTAGCGATTGCGCCGAACCACCGTCCGAGGAGTATTCGCGGCAGCAAGTCCCCTGCATGGTATAGATCCGCACGGAAGCATTCTCATTCAAACCGTGGATGGTGATATTCTCAAAGCACGGGTTGGGATACACGGATATCGTTGTGTTAGATGTCGTTTGAACTGAGGTTGTTCCAGCAAGAGTCTTCAGCAGCTCTGCCGCTATTGCTACCGGTGAGGATGGCGCTTGGTTCACAAGAACCGACAGACCAATGTCCATTGATGGCACATACAGAACGATGCTCTCATAGCCGCGTATCGATCCTGTATGGCCGAGTACAACATTGCCAGACAACACCTGTCGGCTTACACCCAATCCATAGGTCACGGTATCGGAATATGTATGCATTTCTTCCAGTGACGTCTTCGCAACGATTGCACCACGGTGCAGGGCCCGCATAAACACGGCAATCTCTCGCGCTGTTGAGAATGCTGCACCAGCCGTCCACGCGCCACTAAAGGCTGCATTCATCGATACATTCTGTCCACTCTGTGACCCCATCCATCGGACAGCAATCTCAACCGGAATCGAATCCTCAACACCCATGAACGTGCTATCCATCTGCAGACCGGAAAAAATGTAGCGTCGGTAGGCATCACCAGGACTCTTCCCCGTTATAGCTTGAATGATCATACCAGCGAGAACGTAGTTGGTGTTGCAGTAATTGAAAACCGTACCCCGCGCTGCAAGGGGCTCCTTGACGAATGAAAGCAGTTCCGTCGGTGCAAAGACACGGGTCGTATTCGCCAGCACGGCTGCGCGATACTCCTGTGTTAGGGAAAAGTCAGCTAAACCACTACGATGGCCGAGGAGCTCACGAACAGTAATTGTTGGATCGATATTGGGATGAGACGCAATCCACGTTGAGAGTGGTTGGTCGAGGTCCAATAACCCCTCTTCCTGCATGCGCACAAGGGTTGTTGCGGTGAGTGTCTTCGTGACGCTTCCAATTCCAAACACCATGTCAGCAGATACCGAACGTCCCGCATAGGACTCACCCGCCGTTGCCGTCAACGCTTCATTCTGGGTGATAACAGCCACTGAGACACCCTTGACTCCCATTTGTTTCTGCATGCTTTCGACCGCCGCTTGGATCTGCGCACGCTGCGCTGGAGTAAGCTCAATGGCTATTGCTGTGCATGACATCGCAATGGCCATGACGAAGCATGACGCGGTGTTGATCAGCCCATGAAACAGGTGTAGCCACGTTTGATGACACGTCATTGCACGTCCTTTTGAATATCTCGGATGAGCTCCATCAGCGGCATTCTACTTGATGTACTGTTGAACAACGTAGATACACGTGTCCTCGATATACGTCACGCCGGCAGCGGCGCATTTCGCAGCCCCCTGCATGCTCGTAATGCCGAGCTGTAGCCAGATGCAGCGAATATCGCCGCGCCGCGCATGGCGCTCAAGCGCCTGATCGATAATCGCATCTGTGTCGGAAGATGGACGAAAGACGTTGAGAATGTCGATCTCCATTTCAACCTCATCAATACTGGCAACCACTGGAATTGATCCCACGCTTGGCGTCGCAGTTGGATTGACGCCCACGACGGTATAACCCCATTTGGGAAGGAGCTGGGGAATGTCGTGTGCCGATTTACCGGGATTCTTCGACAGGCCAACAACGGCAATGTGTTTTGATGTGCGAAGTGCAGTAATGGCTGTGTTGAGAAGGTCATTCATGTCACTGTCCCACCGTGATCAGTCCAATCATTCCGACATCAGCCCCTTCAACGCTCATCAGCACATAGGTACCAGCAGCGAGTGATGTTACAGAAATGCTCACACGTTCGCTACCAGCCGGAAGAACTTCTTGAAGCACACGAGAACCCAGCATGTCAAAGAGCTCAATCCGGACATCATGTGAACGTACTGAAGTTGACTGAATGGTGAGAACGCCTGAAGTTGGATTGGGATGTGCTGCGAGATCCAACAACGTCCGATCAGCACCATCATGAATGTCACTTGTAGGATCACTGTTACAGTCGTCATTCGCCGGTGGAAGGAGTGGTTGAATGCCACATCCCCGGAAAGCAAAGCTTCGTCCTTGTTGGGTCATAAATGTGCCCGCGCGCTTCTCACTCTCCGTGATCGTGTCACGTTCGAGCCATTCCTCAGCTGGTAGAGCCTGAACAACTGGATGCATTGATTCGCCCCATTCATTTACATGACCAAACTGATGGGCATGCCCGATTTCATGATAGAGGACATAGCGAAGCTTCGCCATGCCAAACTGAGGGTTCTTTCCATTGCCATAATACCAGTTGAACTTGCGTGAGAGACGGCAGTCGGTATCTCGCACGTAATAGAACGTTTCCGTTCCAACGATACAGGAATACCAGATCCAGTCACAATAGGCAACGGCACCAGCGCCAAGCTCATATCCTGGAGCATCAAACACAATGGCATTGATGCCATCATTCAGCGCATACCCTGTCGTTGCTGGCGTTGCACTGAGATCAAACATCATTCCCGTCTTGCATCGAAATTGTCGCATCACACTCTCGACACATTCGCGAGCTTCAGGGATATCGTAAAGGGCTTTATCAAGACTCCATGTATAGCCGCCCTTACCATTTGTATTGATGAGGTTTGTAAAGGTCAAAGGGCTCAATGATCGCGCAGCAAGATTCGATGTGACGTGGAGCGTATCCTTCGAGACAATGGCTGCACTGCCGATGACAACGTGAATCTTCCCTGAATACGAAGGGGGCACCTCGACAACAATAGCCGTGTCGGACCACGATCGATAGACGAAGGAGGCTGCATAACTCGAGCTGTGATAATTCGTTCCATCAGCGGTAAAGGTTACATAGTTACTACCTCGCTGGGCACCAAAGCCTGCGCCGGTGATTGTAATCGCCTCTCCCATGCCACCGATTACTCGTCGTGGTGAGAATGAGAGCTCACCCTCTTGAAGTGTTAGTGTACGGTCTGGTTGCGCAGTACTACGACCACGGGCGGAATACATCGTATGCCCGAGGACGTTGAGATGTCGCTCCTCCAACGACGTTGGCGCTAGCGTGGTTGTTCCCCAACAGTCGAAAACCTCACCCGAGTTATGAATAATCAGAAAAGCCTGACTCTCTGCGTACGGACGAAAGAATTGTCGCACGCCTGCATTGGTAAACGTTACATCAGCAGTACGCGACTTTTCCAGGAGGAGGTAGCCTTCGTCACCAACATCGAGCTTCAGTGTTCCAAGAACAGTGCGGCCCATTGTCCCCATGTCGCCCCCTTCCGTTAACACCACGATCGTATCGTCAATCGAGGCTGTGGCCTTCCACACATCGTTCACGACAACCGTATTGATGGTATAGATCGACCTCCGCGCATCATCCCATACGGCACGTTGAGCAACCACCCGTCCGTAGACGACACTCTGAGATGATTTGATACGATCGGTCAGTGGGATCTTGATCGCAAGACACGGTTCAGCAATGCCTGCGACAAGGGGCGAACCTGCCCAAGTAAAGATGATAGCAGCAAGGAGCAGCACTGCGTGGACGGAGCGGATGAGTCGATCACGTGTCATGAGGATACCTCGCACAAGAACCGGTATGTCGTAGATTCTGTGAGTATACTGTTTTTTTAAGAGCAGACTGCCATGGATATCATCGCGCGACTTCAACTCCACGAGCACCCAGAAGGGGGCTACTATCGCGAGTACTATCGATCTTCGATTACCGTTCCGACATCACGTGGCGATCGGTCGGCCGCCACCTCGATATGGTTCTGTCTGCCAAAGGGATGTCTCTCACACTTTCATCGTCTCTCAAACGACGAGATCTGGTACTGGCATGAGGGAGGCCCTGTTGTTGTCCACGTCATTTATCCCAACGGTCACTACGAGTGCATCCAAATGGGTGAGTATCCTGATCAGCACGTAGCCGTGCTTCCCGCTGGGACGTGGTTTGGTGCCGAAGCAGTTGGTAGTGATGTCCTTGTCTCCGCCATGGTAGCACCAGGGTTTGCTTTCGAAGATTTTGAGCTCGCAGAACGACACACCCTCATCGCCACATTCCCGCAGCACGAAGGGGTTATCCGCCGTCTAACGCGAGAATGACGACTGTTAGCGAGGATCTGATGTATTCCTCCGCACCTGCGGCTCATGCACGGGTGCATCGCTGAGAGGAATCGCTGTTGTCCTCATTTGCATCGTAGCAGGAACCGTTTGAACAGTTCTTCTTCCTCGACCATACTGATCAACCTGCATGACTTCGACAGCGATGGTACCTTCTCGCGACGAGGAACAGTGAATCGTTGGAGTCATTGATGCAATGTTGTCATACGTAATCTTCATGGAAGCATTCGGGATCGGCGTACTGATCTTCATGCATGCCCCCTGACCAGCATAGAGTAGTTCAGCACCATCGGGTCCCGTCTGCACATCGAGTGTTAGAACTGGTTGCGGCACGTCGGTAACAAACATTTGATGCGGCCTTACGCCTGAGTAGTCTGGCTTCGGGTTCATTGCGAGGAAGAATGGAACGAGGCGATCGATACGCTTTGCTGTATCATCTTCATATCGTTTCGTCGCAGGATCGAATGTGTGCCGACCGTCTGGGGTTGAGATCTGTGTGATCTTCGAGCTCGTTCCGGAGATATAGATCATTGAAAGCACATCTCGGATTGTGTTTCCAACATTTCCAACAGCGAGTCCGAGAGATGCCAGGGAACGTCCAGCAGGCGCTACTCGCGAGATAGGCTGACAGATGAGGAACCCATTTGCCAATCCATCTTCGACATTATCGCCCACCGGCCATTGTTCGATATCGGCATCATCTGTTGCAGCACCAACGTACTTCCACTTTGTACCATCGATCTCGATATAGTTCTTGCCATCCTTGTAGTATCCCTGGTTCTGCAGTGAATCGGAATGAGAGTCGTAGTACCAGCATCGGTTGGGATCGACGATATAGATCTTTCCCTTGGTCAGACTTGTACGCTCGACTTTGTAGGCAACAACGGCATGGGCCACCATGAAGCCTTCACTGGTTGGTTCGATGGACTTTGTAATACAGGCAACCACTGGTCCTTCGTTTGCGAGTGCTGCCTCGAAGTACGACATCATCCGCTGTCCATTGCGAGCTATCCGGCTATTGATCTGATCGACGTATGTCAGAATAGCTGCGAGCGACAACTGATGACAGTGCATCTCCTTGATCGTCTCACGCAATCGGGGATCTGCCGGACCACCTTCATAGGTATTGAGAATCGTATCGTAGCGACCACGAATTGTATCCCGGTAGGTCGACTTTGCATATGATCCGGTCGGACAGCAGAACCCACGATAGCCACCAATGGTATTCATGGCGAGGGAGGTTGAGGCAATCCCAAAACAGAAGCCACCAGAGAGCGACGATACGACGCTGTTGTAGATCGCGTAGTCGAACCATGACATCGGCAAGTTGGAGTCGAGATCGACGTTGTAGAATGCCTTCGAATACTGCTGCCAGGAAATCCTGCCATTCGGCTCACCCCAGTTGTCAAAGCCAAAGCTGTACTTTTCACCAGCAGCATCTGCATGTTGTCGACCAGCACGACGGCCAGCGAGCAGCTGAGGATCATCACTGGCCACGAGCTGTGTTGAAAGCAATCCAATACCAAGAAGCACTGTAACGATCACATTCATGGCAGCATGCCCTCCTTGGCTGGACTGAGGTTTGAATAGGTACCGTCTTCGAACGTCACCATGAATTTGTACCAATACCGTCTGCCACGACGAGCCGATCTATCACTAGGTACGTTGGTCATCACTGTTGCACCGATCTGTTGGTACAATCCATTTTCTGAATCACAACGGTACAACGCGTAATTCTTGATGACTTTGGGTGTCTGCGTATGCGCGGGATAAATCAGCAGATGCCCACCGTCTGCAGAAACCTGAATATCCCTGATAAACAGATCCGGCTGAATCGTGCGTCCATAGGTAAACGTCCCTACATCAGTCGTCGAATCAACCGATGATTCGTTTCCATTTCGATCGACAACAGTAACCTTATACCATTGTGTCCGTCGGTCGAGAATGGAGTCCTGAGTAAACTCCGTAAAGGCACCCTCCACCATCGCTCCCAGCGGAATGAGATCGCACGATATCGGAGTCTCGTGCTGAACTGGTAGCTTCTGCGTAGTTGCCACAAATGATCCAGCGCTCGAAGAGTACATCAGAGCTTCGACGAACGTAAATGGTGATGAGGAGTCCGATCGCCGATAGAGATAAAATCCCGCAAGGTCCTGCGCTGGGGGCGACATCACCTGAACAATAATCTGATTATCCTTCGGAACGAGGTTGGTGATGAATCCCGGGGAAGGTGAAACCACATCAATCAGATTCGCACAAACGACGCGATCCAACTGTGGGTGGGGAAGAGGCATCGATACGCTCTGATTTCCCGCCGAATCCTGCGCCGAAACAATGTAGGCATAGCAAAGGGGCGACTCCACTGGAACCGTTTCATCAACGAAGGAAAATGATGGTACACCATCACGATGACCTACGGAACCGATCAGGAGGAATGGACCACCACATGATCCGGAATCAGCACCCTGACGTGAACGATTCCTCGCTGTTGCCTGCCGACGTTTCTTGATATCCTCAATGTAGCGTGTTGTTTCATCTGTATCCTCCGGACTCGGACATGGTGTCCACTGCCCGTAATCACAGAGTGCACGATACACATTGTAGCGCATCACTCCACAGTCAGTATTCGCAGGCCAGTTCAAGGTGATTGTCGACGTGGTGCTCGCTGTTCGCAGTTCCTTGACGCGCTCAGGTGGCACGAAGTCGATGAGAACGCCCGTGGCGACTGCCGAACGAAGCCCAACATTACCGGCAGCATCCTTTGCAACGATCCGATATCCCACAGTTGTTGATCGACACGGATCATGGGGCGCCTGTCGGTCGATGAATTGCTCCTTGGTATTGCTTCGTCCTTGCTGCGTTGCAACAACTTCACCGATCATGGTCTCGTCTTCGATCTGATCAGCATCCTGGAGAACACGATAGATGAGGTACGAACCCATCAATTCGGTTCGCTGGCGGACATCATAGTGTGTCGGATTCCATTGAACGAGAACTGTACGGGACGTTGGCTGATCCTGCACGGTAATGTGCTGCGGGGGAGCAGGAGGCGTCCGGTCGATTGGACGCGCAGTGACGATCTGTGAATATGAGCTCGCGGCACCCCCCGCCGCAACAAATCGCACACGGTAGACATAGTCACGGCCGTTGATCAGTCCATCGCGGCCACCATTATCGATGTAGGAAGCCGTCATCGGTCCAAGGCGAGCCCCCGTGATCGACGTATCAACCTGCGCACCAAGTGTCTGGAGTGTAACCGCATTGCTCCACGCATTGGCAGATGTAGCTCGCTCGATCACAACAACGTATGGCGAGCCCCCTACTGGTTGCGTCCACACAAGTTGAATACGAGCATCGCCAGCATAGGCTGCCACATTTGTTGGTGTGGCGATCTGTGCCTGACGTCCTGCCACAACGACAACAGAACTGTTTGACGTGATCGAGACCTCCTGTCCCACCGAAGCGGGATAGCGCACATCGTAGGTGTAGGTGATCCCTGTTCGGCTCGTCGTGTCCTCGTAATAGGTACCCATGATCTGGGCCATGCGCCAATGCCCGGTGGCCAAACGCGCAAAGAGTCGGTACCGAGTGGACGTCACATCGCCATTGACAATGCCACAGATATGCATGGCCAAACGCGGAATGTTCATTGCTCCAGAATCTGGTGGAGCAATTTCATGCAGAAAGTTCGCGAAGGCAGGATCCTTCCGAAGGATCGTTTCGATCGTTGCACACGATGGTGTTGAAACTCTCGCAAGGGGCATCGTGGGGTACACACTCTCCGCCATCGTCATTCGATAGATCGAGTAGATGCGGCGCACGTTCGTGTCGGGTGTCCAATGAATTTGCACACTGCCACCCGGCAAGGTTGTCATATAGACCTTCGCCGATGCCGGCATACACATAAACAGCAGCTGGATTGCAGCGAGGGCAATCGATACGTGTAATCGTTTCATTCGAGATAGAGCCCCCTTTGCTCACTCATACCAACGCCAACATTGACGGATGTACAGTACTTCCCGAAAAGAAAGGTGTTAACGCATCCCTGCAACTCCGTGCGACCATACAATCCGGAGTACCCTTGGCCGGCGCTTACCTGCAGATTGACAAGTGCACCTCCTGAGAGCAGTCCACCGAGAAGTTCAAGCTCAAGATCAACCCCTGCGTTCACGAGTGTGGCACCCCCCAGGAAGATGCCAGCGCCAAGGTGGGCATCAACACGAGCCTTTGCCACCAGTGCGTCAGCCGTACCACCGATTCCGCCATAGACATACAAGCCGGAGAGAGTACCTGGTACATGTGAGCTCTGCAGACGGAACCGAGCATCTTCGGCATCCAACACCCATGCAAGGCGCTTGGGGACGTTCAATCCAAGGAAGAATCCACCCTGAGCCTGTACAGACGTGCCGGCTACAATAGCCATCGCCTGAGCGGTAACATCGGCGGCCCCTTGGATGTATGTCATTGGCAAGCCGTTGTCGGAATTCATACCAACAAGGAAGTCGACCTCAGCATCGAAGTGGAGACCTGCAACGATCGTGGCCAGCGACCCATTAAGATGAATGGTGCCGCGGGATGTGCCCTGCCTATTGTTTGAGACACCAATGAGCATGACTCGTGCATCTGCATCAGCAACCAATGCGTTGAGTTGCGCTGCTCCGCTGATCCAAACCGTCGCGACCTGATCATGTTGACCGATCGTACACTCCAGTCCCACTCCACCGCTGACAATACCCATGATCGCATTGGCATTCGGAGCAAGACGTCCACCTGCGCCATATGATGATAGGGCATCATCTTTGACACAGGCACATGCCCATGCTTGCTCTGTCATGCCACCGCCGAGCAACAGCATGTTGCCGAACGGTGCGGATTCCCGAGCGGCAGAGAAACAGACATTATCACGTCGCAATGTGATATCTGCCGGCATTGTTGCAAACGCGATAAGATCTGCGACGCCCTTACCGATGAAGCCATCTTGGCCGTCGATATTATAGTCGATCTGAAAGTCAAACGTCCCCGTGACATCTGACTTATACAACCGCGTATCTGTCGCAGGCATGCTATCAAACGGTTCCGTATAGGTCTTCACGAGTCGGCCGAGAAACGGTCTCATCGTGTCGCTTCGAGCATGGTTTGTCAGCGATACGCGATGCGTACCAAAGAAGGGGAAGTCAACCATTCCAGAAACAGCGAGATATGGCCCATAGCGGTGACCCACAGATACTGGACTGAGTTGCGCATGATCAACCACGATCGGAAAATGGTCGAAGGTCTGTCCTGCACAGTTGTGATCGAGCGCAAAACGACCCATCCGGCCATCGGCATAGATCTCCATCGCATGAATACCGAATGGTTTGGAGAAGTGTACGCTCTCAACGATGGTCGCCCCACTGAGACTCAACACGCCAGTGCCAGGGCTGACAACGCCCATTGATGTTTGCGTACTCGATGCTGGTCTGATGGCAAGCTTCCACGGATTGGATTGCGCTCGAGCTGAATCGACCATGATGTGTCCCGCCGGCACATGCCCTATCGACGTAATGTTCAGATTGAGAAGGTTGGCATAGAACGAGAAGTCACTGGGTGTAACCATCCCTGCGATACGTGTGCTCGTTACGACATCTCCTGCAAACGAAAGGTTCAGCTGTCCACCTGGTAGCTCCTTTCCATCTGAATCCCGCTTTACCGGTTGATAGAACAGGAATTGTATAGCCCCCGACTTGTAACGTCGTGTACCGGTACGACCAAGATCCACCTTGCTATAGCTGTTGCGAGCTGGCAGGATCATATTGTCATAGGATACATCACCTGAGATGCCATCAGGTCCGAGTAGTATTCTGCCCCTTCGGAACTGGGATGACGAGAATGCGTTCGTTGAGAAGTCTGGAGAATTCGGTCGAACTCCTATCAGCGTAGAATCCGTCAGCAAAAGACCGACATAGTCGTCACTACGAAGTAGTTCAGCCGTCGACGGCATTTCATGCGCAGGCCATCGTTTGGGCTCTACCCAATAGGGTACGTATCGCCCATAAACACGCGCCAGATCCGATGAAGTGAATGTAAATGCAAAGTTTGTTCGGTCCATCTGGAGGCCCGTACGCAGGCCGAAGCTGGGCAGGTCAGGACGCAGCGTCTGATGCAACCGAATGGTGTAATCCGGATCAATCCGATTCCCCGTATCAGCAAGGACGAGCTTTTGATACTGGTTGCTATTGTATCGATGATTCGTATCAGGATAGAGCTCACCAGTGAATCGCCCACCCATAAACTGTGAGTTTTTGAACTGGTACTCGAGCGATAGGTAGTTGATAGCATGAAACACTGGAATGGTAGTGTAATGAAGGTTCGTAGCTACGTTGCGCTTCGGTCCTACAAAGCGAGCATTGATACCTTCATCAGTGATTGATCCTCCCGTGCCCTCCGCACTAACAAAGAGAAATCCAACATTGGTCGCAATAGATCGGACAAATGGTGGCGCTGTTTGATACTGCAGCAGTCCGATTCCAACATCATTTGGAGTTGAGAAATACGTCGACGATGATCGAGAAAAGTCGATCTCATACTTGTCAACCACGATAAGGCACTGCGATTCTCCGATATACATTGTGTCCGTCGGCGTCGGAACACTCACAACGAATTCGCATGTACTTGACACCCGTGTAAGCGGGAATGGGAAACGGCCTGATTCTCCGGTTCCGTATCCCAGTGTTGCACTCACATGATAGGCCGATCCTGCCGCCACGGCTCCACTTGGTGTTATCTGCATTGTGTCGACATCGACAACGAATTTGTCGGTGGGAAACCACTGCAGACCCTCAGCGATATTCGATTCCGATGGATACGTAACACGCCCGCTAATCGCTGTGGATTTTTTGCTGTTGGCCGGTGACCATTGGACGCCTTCAAATGTTACCGCATGACAGTTTCGTGCTCGTGCAATTGCCTTGCCAGCTTCGGAATCGGAGAACCGATTCATGATGGTCGAGTCGGCAGAACTCCTGCGGATCGGTACCGATATCGTCGCTCCGCTAAACGTGCCTCCAGACATTTGACGTGCCTGCTCAATAGACATCTGCCGTGACGTGTCAGTCACATTCTCGGTGACTGTGTATTCGCGCCAGGTGTAGCGCGGAATACGCATCCGTGATGCTGTTGACGATGTCGATGAAGACCTGGAGCTTCGACGATCACAGTCGAGGACAAGGCAGCCCCTTCCACTGAATGTTCCATTTTCTGGAACTGGGTTCCAGTAGGTTACCGCTACGGTAAAGCCGCCGATGACAATGGTGTCGGGGCGTGTAGTCTTCGCATTCGAAAGGTCGTTTGAGGTTGTCTCAAGCTTGAAGGTGCCAACTTCCGAATACCCATTATTCGACGTACATGGAGTCCCGTCGGCATTGACAGCTCGCACGCGCCATGCGAATCGCGTTGCACCATTCACCGTGAGGGGGCGATCCATTTTTGTCATCAGATACCGAGGTCGCTGAATACGCTTGGCAAGCAGGCGTTCATTCCGTTCAATGGCAATGGCCGGCTGCTCCTTTCCAAGAAGAGGTACAACCACCAGATCATACTCTACTGATCCTTCCGACATTGACTGTCGGATTGGTGTCCACTGAAACTGGATCACCTCATCGGCAACGGTCTGATCCTGCGACGGAGAAATGAGGGCCGGAGGATCAGCGATCACAATCTGAACATCAGCACATGCTTCCGTCGTATTCGGCACTTCATCGCCATTGTCGTCAAGCAGGCGGACACAACAGGTGTAATCACCCTCAGGCAATGAGTTCGTCTGTGCAGCCATTCTATAGACCGATCGATCGATCGTAACGGCATTCGTGTTGAGAACATCTCGGCCCGAGAGCTTCGTGATCTTACCGTTTCCCGGTAGCGAAAAACGTGGAATGTCACGTGAACCATCATTCGTCGATGCCACAACGCGACCACTACTTGAGCGAATCTCAATCGAGAGCCGCACGCGTTGCAATCCAAGACCTTGGTTCAGGATTGTGATGGTCGCAACGGAAGGATCGCGCTGCCATGTAGAAAGTTGCGCTGGTGCAGGGTTGCGCACCATCACCTGCATACGGATCTGTGCAGATGCCATCGTGGCAAGGAACAGACAGATGAATGCGGTAGCACCGCGAGCCAAAGCACGCAGTGGATGTTGGTACAGCATGTTGTGTCGTCGCAATGTGTTCATAGGCCCCCTACCACGACTTCGAAATGACAAGTCGTAGAATGCTTTCTTGGTATGATCCGCCCAGTACCGATGGAACAAGTCGTTCATCAAAAACGGTACGTTCTGCCCGAAGGTCAATGTCGGCAACATGTTCAATGCGGGCTGTGATGCCTACCACATAGCCAATCCGATCACCGCCAACACGGTCAAACGCAAGAGTCGATCCAGCATTGACCGAGAGAATATCGTCGAAGCTGTACAGCACCGTTGCATCAGCTGTAAAAATCGTCGACGTGACACCGGACTGGAGTTGTTCGATATATCCGCCGCCGACGGAGATGTTCAATGGTATTGTGAAGGCCAGCGACTGGTAGGCATTGATCGACGTAACACCGAACTCATTTGCATCGGTAGTGATTGCTGCCTGCTGACGCGAGTAATTAACCTGCGTGGTTGCACTCATGCCGCCAACACGGTATGAGTATCCCGATGAGAGGTTCCACATCGTCGTCCGATTCTCATACGCATACAAGGAGTCTGTTGCGTTTGCCTCTTGGACGTATGGCAAGTAGGATAATCGAAGGTATGGGGCTTTCCTGATCGTGAGGCCTAGGTTTGCTCCCATCGACGTGGTGATCGTGGTGGCCCGTTTTAACGGCACGAGGTTATCCTGATCCCGCCGAGCGAAGACACCAACACTGAACTGCCGTTGAAAGAGCGACTGATCGGCTTTCAGATCATACCGCAGAACATCAACACGCATGTTCGGGACGCCAAGAGCGCGAAACCCTGTGCCGATGCGTCGAATAGCACCAGAGAGACGTGTTCCTGTGACTGGGATGTTGATCATCGTCCCAGCTGATGCCGACCAGTCAGCAAACGCTGATGCACTGGAATCAACGATGTTGACAAGGAAGCCAGGAAGAGCATCCGTCGAGAACTTCGGCGCAAGTAAATCGCCCACGGTGAGTGATCCGGCAACCTCTCCGTCAATCGTCCAGATGTTCGGGATTGGCTCGACGCGAAAGTCGAGTCCACCAACAATGTTCCGCATCGGAGGAGAAGACGCAAGAGTATCGCTGCGTGGCATGGAGTTGGGATTATCGTTGGTATACACGCCAGTGAACATGAGGTGCGCACCATCACGAGCACCAATACCAATTCGCGCACCCATCATCTCGCGACCATAGTCGGCCTGATCGTTCATGGTGTATAGCGTGGTATCGATACGAACACCGTCCGTACGAACAAGTGGACGCTGTGTGGTACCCCTGACAACATTGATGTACACGACATCACCGGGATTCCATTCTACGTTGAGACCACTGACGCGGGAGCCATTCAACGTCAGCGGCGTAAACGATGGGAACACAGTTCCATAGCTGATCTTCGGCATCCAGAGCATGATCTTTTCGACCGTCGACATCAGTCCAAGCTGCTCGAGAACGTCGGAGTAATCTGTCACTGAGGCTCGTGGTTTCTCCCGCAGCTCATTCAGAGCGCCCATCTGTTGAACATATTCGGAGAACTTACCCTTGAGCTGTTGCGCCGTATCCAAAACACCCAGATAGTCCTGAAGGACGGCGCCGCTGTCTGATACGAGGTAGGCATCAAGAGCCCGATAGGCGCGTTGTTCGACTGACCGACGCAGTGCCTCGGGGTCGAGATTCAGAGAAAATGCATTGATCTCCTGGCGCACGGCTCCCTGCTCAGTTGAGTAGAGAAACGATGCACTAACGGGAAGTCCGAAGACGATCAACGTCGGCGTGAATTCCGCACGTGCAAAGTCTGGTGGCTTTTCCTGAAATGAGCCTTGCCGGTTTGCTTGCTGTCCAAGAATGCGGTAGTTCCCGCTCAGCACCACGTTGGCATGCTGTGCAGATGACCCAAGACCAAACCATGACTGGGCTTGAGCACTGAATGCTGAAGCAACAATACATACGAGACACAACCACTTCACCGAGCTGGCTCCTCGTCATCATAAAATCGCACATCGTCAACATTCACATGTGCCGAGCGCGACCAGTCTCGAATAAGCAGAACGGCGCGGCGATTTCGCCAGGACGACACGTCCCACCGATGCGGACGAAGCTGTTCCTGCTGGGCTGCCGAGTCCTGACGCGCTGTTGAAGCAACAACGTAGAATGTTCCGCTGAGTCCTGCCAGCCGACGTCGTGGGGCCGTTACTGTGTCGTCTTGTGATGCTTCAACAACAAGCTCAACACAGGCATCAGCAGAGCCTGAGCCCCCTTCAAGAAGTCGAATCCGATTTGAAAGGATGGTGAAGATCGGTGATCGCAATTCACCGGTCAGGCCGTCACCGTCCGTGCCCGCTGTGGTATACCAGTAGCGTCGATGCTGTCCCACGGCGCCATACTGCGGATGGTCACCACTGATCGGGGTAACATCGTTGATCTCGCCGTCAGGAATCCAGCACGAGATACTGCCCGTTTCAAAATCCCAGTTCTCCGATGCGCACCCTTCTCCCATTCCGATACCAGTGCGCCAGTCATTCATCGTCGGATTGTCTGCCAACGACGTCAATGCCACAAACGACCAGACTTCACTGGAGCCGACTTCTCGAAGCTCAGAGCCCCGCGGTTCGTAGGCAATAACTCGCCATACATAGCGCTGACCATTGACAAGGGGGCGAGCAGAGATTGGAAAAAGGCAGACCGTCTTGCGGAGTCCGGGGAGATCAAGAAACGCTGGATTTCGCTGTGCCGCGTCTTGTGGGGTTTGCGTTCCAAACTGTTCAAAAATCTGCAGGCGGTATAGGAATGTGCGACCCGGGCGTGGGGGTGTTGCACTCATCCACGAGAAGACCGGGAATCGCTCCGAGATATCCGCCTGATCGGCAGGGGAGACAAGAAACGGCTGCGAGGTATTATCAACGGTCACATCGTTGCAAAACTCCGCGAGCACCCGTCCAGTTGCGACCTCAATAATCTCCGTACAGCCGCGAAACTCCCCGCTCGGCATGGTTCCCGCCTGCACAACAACGTCAAAGTAGGAACGGTCGTAGGAGGTTACGGTAAAGGGCTCGAGGAGGGAGCCACTCACAAAGGTGCGGCCAGGTGGAAGATCAAACTGACGTGATCGGGTGTCAACAATTCGGGTTGTGCCGGGCGCAGCTTCGTCGACCGTGCCACGCAGCACTACGGTAAAGGTTTTCCCCGTCGTATTCGTGATGTCGCACTTCCACAAATCCGACACACGGTATTGATTCGGTGGCGGCGGTGCCACGCGCAGGATGACACCGGTAGGCTGTGCGAGCCCCATACCAATGCATAGCAGCATGCCCCATGCAAGGCATACCACGTTGATGGATCTCATGTTCTCCCCTCTGTTCCCCGCTCAAACATAGTGTCAAAACGGCCTTCCACTCCTACAAAATCGTGACAAGCGGATTCGTCCGTAAATTCGCGGGTCGGATTTCGAATAATTATCCCGTGAGTCCTCCTATGCGCAATCTCATCCGAGTAGTTGCCAGTGCCGTTTTGGCAACGTTGGTCGTGAGCTGTTCGATGCAGAACGACGTAACGAAGCCTGTTTCATCAACGAGTGAAGACGAAAAGATCCTAGCTGCACCTCCAGGCTTTGCCAAGGTTCCAGATCACTACGTAATCGTGTTCAAGGAAACGAAGGTTGCCAGCGGCGCAGTAGCTGGTGAGGTCACCAGCCTCGTTAAGAAGCACGGCCTTACCCTTGGCTATGTGTATGAAACAGCCCTGCGTGGTTTCAGCGCAACGGTGCCGCCGGGAATCTTGAAGAAGCTTGCTCAAGAGGATGTCATTGAGCGGATTGAGGAAGACTACGAGATTACCGTAGCACCTGTTGATGTTACGGGCAAACCAGGTGGGGGCAGCGGTGGCTACACTCGTACCGCACCACAGCAGGTACCGTGGGGAATTGGTAAAACCGGTTTTGGCGTGGTTACTTCATCCACCGGACGTGCATGGATCATTGATTCGGGTATTGATCCAAATCACCCTGACCTTAACGTAGATCAAAGCGTATCGTACAATTTTGTCACCGGGTTTAAGCAGAACGCTGGCACATGGCAAGACAAGAACGGACATGGTACCCACGTTGCAGGAACAATTGCTGCACGAAATGATGGGTATGATGTTGTCGGTGTTGCACCTGGTGCGCGCGTTGTCTCCATTCGTTGTTTGGACTCGCGCGGAAGTGGCCAGTACTCATGGATTATTGCCGGTGTAAATTATGTAGCGACGAAGGGTGCCATTGGTGATGTCTGCAACATGTCGCTTGGCGGACCATTTTATGCTGCACTGAACGACGCTGTCAAGAACGCTGCCGCAAAGCAGATCAAATTCGTGATCGCTGCTGGAAACGAGTCAAAGGATTGTAGCTCTACGTCACCAGCAAGCACACAGGATGCCTATGTCTGGACCGTGTCAGCCCACAGCAGCGCTGATACCTGGGCATCCTTCAGTAACTACGGTGTTCCGGTTGACATTTGTGCCCCTGGGGTAAACGTGACATCAACCAAGATGGGTGGTGGTTTGACGACCATGAGCGGCACGTCCATGGCTGCACCGCACGTTGCCGGCATCTTGCTGCTTGGCCCACTTGGAACACGGGGCACTGTCAGTGGTGATCCTGATGTGCCATTCGGTGGCATTGCAGATCTGATGGCAAGACTCGGACAGTAACACCTCCAAGGTATACGTGAAAACAACGACGGCGAGAGTGACCCTCTCGCCGTTTTTTGTGCGTGCGCATCATCAGTGATTCTACGGCACTCTTTGCCCAGGTCGTAACGATTCAGCGTATCAGCTGTTATTTCGTTCCTGATGGTCACTGCACTCCTCCTTCTTTCCCTTTTTGCCGACGCTCCTCAGGTATTCGTCGACATCCTCGGCTCGCCAGCCCCCGGCTATTTTCTTGTCAGTGGTATTCGGCCCGACAGCATTGGATTTGTCGACAACTCCGGCCGGTTCATCCTTAACCAAGCGGCAGGGCCCAACACCAATATGCAGCCCGCACCCAATGGTGGATTCACCTACTTCGATGGTGCAATTCGTGGCTACGTCCTTGTGGATGCGTCGCTTCAAAAGCGTGATACCGTTCAGATCTCGCCACCGTATGCGACCGATTTTCACGAAGGCTACCTCGCAACGAATGGGAGATGGATCGTCCTTGGAACGGAGATCCGAACCATGGATCTTTCGAACATCGTTGTTGGCGGGGACCCATCAGCGCAGGTAATCGGCGCCGTTATCCAAGAGATCGATACAAATGGCACGGTCACCTTTCAGTGGAATTCGCTTGATCACATTCAGGTATCTGAAGCAACCGCCGACATCGACCTCACCCATAATCGGGTTGACTACTTTCATGCCAACGCTGTTGTGCTCGACCCCACTGGCAATTTTCTCGTATCGAGCCGAAATACCGACCAGCTCATCAACATCGATCGATCGACTGGATCCGTGCGATGGAGGTTAGGGGGCTCGGCAGCCCGCAAAAATGACTTTGTATTTGTAAACGACACGAGCAGCGATGGCTTTCGGGGGTTCTCACATCAGCACACGCCAATCATCACACGGGATGGTGAGATTCTGCTCTTTGATAACGGCGTCTTACGACCTCGACCCGTCTCACGAGCCGTTGCCTATCGTCTCGATCTACAGCGAAAGACAGCAACAAGGACGTGGGAATACATCCACCCATCACAGCCCCTTTCCGGAACGATGGGAAGCGTGCAGGAGCTCCCCAATGGACACATCCTCATTGGGTGGGGAACAACATCCAATGGTCTCGTCGCTACCGAGGTCGACAGATCTGGGATGATTCATACCGAGATCCGATCAACAGATCAGCTCGACTATCCCTATCGGGTGTACAAAGCTCCGATCGGGATGATCGCCGTCACGAAGACACTGCAGACACAGGACCAAGTATACTTCAGTGATGATGACAGTTCTGCCAGAGCAGCGATCATCCCCGAACCACTGGTGGCTCCTGAGGTTGTATCCGTTCATTACCATCACGTCATACCTCATGCGATATCCTTTCGCGACTCGACCCCATGCGAAATCCTTCCTGCGCGATGGATCTTCCAACGATCCGGCGTTGAAGGAAACAGCCTGTCCTTGATGTTCGATGTACGAGGCACACTTGCCGCTCGGGAAGCTTCAGCAGTCGACGTGTTTCATCGGCCGCTTGAGGGAACTGGGAGCTTTGTTGACGTTGGCTCATTTGTTCCGAAACAGGGAACCTTCATCGGCATTCGGAATGCACAGCCCGGTGAATACGTTATTGGCTCTCGATTCTGTCGCAATCCTGCGCCACTCCTTCCCGAAAACATGGCGCAGCAGATGACGACCGATGTACCACTTACCTGGACACGAGCTATTGCGTCCGATGGTTATGAAGTGGAAGTGTCGACGGTCTCGGACTTCTCAGCAAATGACGACAGGCTTATTCGGACAGCGCAACCTGATACCGTGATACGTTCTCTCCAGCCCAACACCACGTACTTCTGGCGTGTACGCGTTGTCCGTCCGCCAGAAGTTGGCCCATGGAGTGCACCGTGGCAGTTTACAACTCGATTAACGTCTCACATCGTTGATGGCTCATTCAATAGGTATCTACCGATTGGAAGTACCGTCATTGTCTATGATCTCCTGGGCAACATCCTTGCACATCAAGAGATCATTCATGAGGATGATCAACTGCGGTATGATACCACGAGTGGCGTTGTATATTTCGTCGCTATCCTCCCGAATGGACAGATTCGTCGTTTCATGCGGCGCTGAGTGATATCTTCGAGCGCATTTCGTCACGACTTCACTGCTTCTATGCGTTCCGTCCGACACCACAGGTTTTTTCGCGTTTTCATCATCTGCATCGTCGCACATTCAGTATTACATGCGACTGATCTCACATCGGGACGTGTTGAACGACGAATCGGTCATGATGCACGGGCGCAAACATCAGTGATCTCGTTCATGCATTATATCACACGACCTGATATGCCGGAATATCAGCGCGCCATTAATGCATTTCTGTCTAACAGCATCGGCTCGCTCTGGCAAGACCAACCGGAGATCTCAACGTCTGCACTTAATCGAGAATGGTACACAGATGTGCTGGCGCTATTTGATTCAATGTATGTCGCAACGATCGATGACAATCCTGAACAAGCACCATGGATACTGATTGACTCGACATTCATCGAGGATCGTGTAGTTGTAGACGGTCGAGCAACAGATCTCGTACAGATGTACCGTCAGCGGTATCAATTCACAGGGGGCGCGCACGGTCTTCCCACAATGCTATCCATGCTCTTTTCCCGAACAACTGGCAAAATGCTCTCATTTCAAGAGATGCTCGGAACACATCGAAAGGCCTTCACAGCTATTGTGGAACGATACTTCCGTCTACAACAGAAGATACCTGCAAGGAAATCACTCAAGAAGGCAGGGTACTGGTTTACCAAGGGCTTTGCGATTAGCGACAATGTTCAGTTCAGCAAGGACGCGATCACGATTGTGTATAATCCGTATGAGATTGCACCCTACTCCTACGGCATGATTGCTATTCGTGTTCCAATCAACGAGGTCATACAGTACATCTCTCTTCCCTACGCAAAGCAATGAAGATCGCTATCACTGCAGCTGGGCTTGCTCTCGGCATTGTCCTCGCTGCACAGGGATGTTCATCAACATCCTCCCCGGAAGTCCAGCCCACATCTGAAGAGCGCTACCGGTCGGCAATTGTCGACGCGATGGTAGCTGCCGACGATGAGCGGGCATCGGATCTGATTGCTATTCGCCGTGATAATCCACAGATCGTATGGAAGGACATAGGCGGCGAATCATACGTCCTCGTCGCTACCTGGACATCGTGGGACACAGTGTATACCGATGGCGAACGCTCATCAGCGAAATATGATATGTGGGTCACTGCGGTACCTGAGCTACGTTCGTGGTGGCACGCCAAATATGATGGACGCACCGATACGACGTTGCGGTTGGAACAGGTGCTAGGGCTTTCACCGGGACGTAAGAAGACCCATTTTCTCCTCGTGTGGGTGCGCCCTCGAGATGTGTTTCGGCCTGCTGGCGACCCAGAGATTGATGATGCAACGGCCGGACCCGAGCTACTGCCAACGGCAGACTCCACCTATCGAACCTGGTTTAACAACAGCATCATCTATTCGTACTTCCCAAAGACATCTCCGTGGACTCGGCTGGGGTATACATATGATTGGAATGGGCAGTATGGCGAGCGCGGGTTGAGTGAGTTCGTCGTTCGGAAAGGGGCAGAGATGATCATTCACTCAATTCCTCGAACTCCCGAATTCCTGAAGCCGTGATGCAGCAATCGGGCTCATTGAGTTGATATTTGCAGATGCACTATTTCGATTTCTCCCACATTTGAAATCCTGATCATGAAGATCCTCTTGGCTATTGTACTCCTTTCATCGCTCGCACTCAGCTCGGGGTGTGCTACTATTCTGAAGGGCAATCACCAGCGTATTTCTGTAACGTCGGAACCATCAGGTGCGCGCGTTCGTATCAACGGTAGTGATGTTGGTGAAACCCCGTACACTGCCAAGGTTAACTCCTCACATGCACAAACAGTTGAGGTCAAGAAGGAAGGCTATAGTCCGCGGACGATTGTCCTCGCAAGTTCGATCGGTGTTGGTTGGATCGTCGTTGACGTTCTGTGTGGTTTCGTTCCCGTCATTGTTGATGCAGCTACCGGATCGTGGAACGTCATCGAGAACGACGACATCCATGTTCGACTCGATGCGAAGTGATCACTCCTCAATTCCCAAGTTCTTTGCCGTCGCTCGTCGAGATGCTGGCCATCGTAGTAGATTCGCTTTAAATGTAATCACGATTATTGGAGGTCGTATGAAAGTATCCCGCATTCTTCTCGCTGCGGTTGTTGTACTGTCACTTGCAGTTGCCGGCGTTAGCCTGTACAGCAGCAACACGTGTGACACAGCATGCGCTCCATGTGAGGCATGTCCATAAGCACCGAGAATCATCCAACGAATGAAGAAGCCCCCTGAGCTTTTAGTTCAGGGGGCTTTTTCGTTCAAACGTATGTTGATAATCTACGGTGTGGTATCAGCATTGTATAGGTTACGTTGAACCTTAAAATGAGCTGCAAACATCAACGCTATCAAAGTGTTTGTTATCTGTATCCTCCGTTTTCAAGATCATCCGGGATGCAGCCATTCTGCTGAGGATCGATCATCGAAGTACATTCCGTAGGGAGGCGATTCGCAACAGGTTTACGAAGGGTCCGTGGCCCCTTGACTCCAATTTCCTGTTCTACTCAGCACATCCTGGGAGAGTTGGTGTGTACGGTTGCAAGCCGAAATCGACATGGATAACACCATGGATTCACCTGCTCACCGACTCGGTTTATGATATATTTACTGATTCGTCTACAGCAACACACAACAGGGAACAACGTGCGCTCTATTCTTACCATGACACTACTCGTGGCAGTCATTGTCGTTGGAGTATCATGCTCTTCGGATACTCCTGCCTCACCATCAGTAACGGGCCAATTGGTCCGCTACGATTCTGTCGGATACTACGGGAAGGGGCGTGTGCAAGCTGTTGTTGACAGCGTTCTTGACGTCTTTCTCACAAACGGTACGATGGCGGCATCTGAGTTCCGTGGCCAACTGGCTGGCGCTCAACAGGGTGTCCGACTCTACAAGATTGCCTACACATCTGTCGTACCAGAGATGAACAACAAGGCTGTAACAGCATATGGATTGGTTGCAATCCCCGACAATGTTCAACCTGGAGCCCCGATTCTAAGCTATCAACACGGCACCGTGTGGTCGCATGAGTGGAGTCCATCAAATCCTGATGGTTCGATCGAGACACAGTTTGTGATTTCACAGTTCGCCTCGCAAGGTTATATCGTGATTTCGGCAGACTACTTTGGTGTGACTCCGGGATCGGATCTTCCGAACTCGTATTGTGTCAAGAACAGCACTGTGCAGGCCTGCTCAGACATGCTGAAAGCCTCAAAGGTGTTCCTGCAGCAGAAGAACATCACACCTGGCAAGCTATTCCTGCACGGTTGGTCGCAAGGAGGCTACAGTACCGATGTATTCTTGAAGCATCTCCAAGAGCAGAACGCACCAGTCGCGGCCGTTGTAACGGCATCCGGACCGTCCGATCCCTACACCTTCGTGAAGAAGCTAGCCACCGAGACGCCAATAACGGAGGCCCCCTACGCTGTTGGAATCATTTCAAGTATTGTCGTGGCGTTTGATGCATACAAGCTCTCCGAGGGCTATGCCCGTGCTGCGATCAAACCAGAATACTATGACGCTGCCGTCAAGTTTCATGCGCTTGAGATGGGCTATCAGGAGTTCTTTTCAAAGATTCCACTTCGCTTTGATAGTCTCTATACTCAGCAGTTTCTCGATGATGCTCAAGCCGGGACGGAACCGTTCTGGAGGGCACTGAAAGAGGCGGACGGCTGCAGCTTCCAGGTACGTTGTCCGTATCGGGCATATTACAGCAATGTCGATGAGTACATTTTCGCCGAGGTCTCACGCAAGCTCGCGGACTACCAGAAGAACTTTGCCGGTTCAAATGCCGAAGCCATAGATGCTGGTCCGAAAGCAGATCATCGCTCCGTGTATCTCGTCTCACTCATCAACGCCAAACCGTGGTTCGATAGCTTGAAGTGACGTCCATTGAATGGGTACCGGCGTAGCCTGCATCCGATCCTCATGACATCAACGGGCACATGGGTGTGTTTGTGATCAGCGACTGAACCTCTTCGAAAGCTGCTCGTACATCTCGGGCACCTTCGACGTCGCTAAGTCGTCCAAGTACACAATCCATCCTTGGACGAGTTTGCCATCTTCGAGCTGCATCGGACCATGATATGCAAGCTTGACGCCATAGCGCTCATAGAATCGATAGATCTCGTCGGAAATGGTCATGCCAACCATGACTGTGCCATCCCGCGATATCATGTTGCCAAAGATGTGCAGCCACAACTCAAGTTTCTCACGTCCATTTCGCCGACGTTCATCAACCCATATCGTCCCAAGTTCATAGGTCTTCACCCCTTCGGCTTGTTTCCGATAGAACGCCGCAAAGTTGTCCGGAATCACACTTAGGGTACGGTAAGCCTGCTCAGTGTTGATGGTGTAGCCCCCTACTGGCGTGCCCTCACTATCGCGAAACAAAATGACATCGTCGCAGTTCCGTAGAAACTCCAGTTTGAGAAACTTCGTACCAAAGGCACGGTCATAGCATTCGATGAATGTCTGGAAATCCTCATCAGAAGTAATCTTCTGGGCAGTGGTGAGCATAGTTCTTGTGGCGATTAGTGACCAAATTTTGAGGTAAAGGGGCGCTCTATGAGCGTCGGATCTGCAAGATGACGTTCGATGATATTCATACAATGTCCGATGTGGTATCCGTCAACGAGCCCATGGTGCACTTGCAACCCCAAGCCAACCTTGATTCGTCCATTGTCATCATACATCTTACCGACACAGTACACCGGAACAGATGCCATACGCTTCGAATAGGGGGCCTGCACAGCAGTTTGCGTTGTCCATGGGTTGATGGTTATGAAGATCTGTCCCAGGTTACTCGATGTACTCATCGGCACGAGGCCTTTGGAGACATGTTCATCAATCAGGATGTTCTCCTGGTAGTCTGCTGCAAAATTATCAGTGTAGACACCTCTAGCGATCGCAAACACCTTGTTCTCAGTCATCACAGTCCATGCTGGGATGATCTTCTCATACTCAACGAGAACGTCATCGACGATTCGATGCCGAAACTCCTGAATATGATTGTTCGCACGGAGGAGAATGAATCCTATCGTTTGCGAAAACTTGACGTTGTTGCTCTTGCAATAGGCCTTGAGGTCGGTGATATCAATCTGAACCGTTCGGTAGGTCAGAGGGATCTCGAACTGACAAAAATGTTCGTACCAATGTCTCCTCGCATAGGATTGAAGGTCGACAGGTGTTGCGTTGGGCCATTCAAACATCGATGTGTCTCCGTAAGCAAACTATATTCGACAATTCGGGTCTGCATTGCAACACGAAACACAACCACAACTCAGTAGCAAACAACAATGAACGACACATCTCCAAAGCCCTACGTCGTCTCGATCAACACGGATCGCTGTCAAGGGCATACCCGCTGTTGCACACTAGCACCGGAGCTCTTCGAATCTGATGACCTCGGATATGGCTGTGTACGGGGGGATGGTACGGTTTCCGATCAGCTCCTCGAAATGGCAAAGCTGGCAGCTGCAAACTGTCCCGAGGGGGCGATCATGCTGAGGCGCGCTCAGAGCTGAGAAAGCCCGATCGCTCGTTATCGAGTATTCTATCGTCCATCACGAATCACCGGAACACTACTCCATGCGTCCGCCTGTAACAGACTGGGAACATGACTTTGATCACTTCGACGAGCGTTGGACGCAGGATCCAACCCAACTATGGTCTGAGATACGCGCAACGTGTCCCGTAGCAACATCTCAACGCTTCGAGGGTGGAGCATATTTTCCGCTGCGATACGCCGATATCTATGCCATTGCGTACGATTCTGAGCATTTTTCCTCACAACGCATCATCGTTCGTGAGCAGAAGCTGCCAGTACGAGGGATGCCCCCTATTACATCCGATCCACCTGCTCATACTCCCGCACGGAGAGTGTTGTTACCTCCATTCGCTCCGAAGGAAGTTGCAAAGCACGAACCACTGATACGCCAGATCTGCGTCGACCTGCTTGATGCTATCGGTGATCGCCGAGAGTTCGACGCTGCTGTTGAGTTTGCACAACACCTACCGACCCTCGTGATCACGCATATGCTTGGTGTTGATGAAAAGGATGGCGACCTCTTTCGAACGTGGATCTATGTGTTAAGTACACAAAGTGTTCAGGATCCCGAATCGGCGCTCAGCGTCCTAGGTGAGATCGAATCGTACTTCAAACGGTACATTGAGCTTCGTCGGCAACAACCTGCTGACGACTTGATCACATACCTTGTTCAGGCTGAAATTGATGGTGAGCCCCTTACCGAACGACATATCATCGGTTCACTGTTGCTCCTGTTGGTAGCAGGAATTGACACGACCTGGAGCGCACTCGGCGCTTCACTCTGGCACCTTGCCACACATCCGGAAGATCGGCGCAGACTTGTTGCGGAGCCTGAACTGCTTCCATCGGCAATCGAGGAATTCTTGCGTGCATATTCACCAGTGACGATGGCACGTGAAGTTGTTGAGGACACACACGTTGGTGGATGTCCGTATGCAAAGGGTGGACAAGTGCTGCTTTCTTTTGCCGCAGCGAATCGAGATCCAGAAAAGTTCGATGATCCGGATAGCGTCATCATTGATCGCGCGCACAATCCCCATGCTGCCTTTGGGCTGGGACGGCACCGTTGTCTTGGATCGAATCTCGCCCGACTGGAGTTGACCGTAGCACTTGAAGAATGGCTCAAGCGCTTTCCCGAGTTCGACCTTGTCCCAGGTTCAGATGTTATCTGGTCGGAAGGTCAACTTCGTGGGCCACGAACGCTGAATGTGATGATCCATGCAAGCGATACAACGTCGTAACCATTCGAGCACTATCGCATCGATGCCATAGGCAATCATACTCGCGTTCGAATCTGCGGTGTTGATTCCTGTGGCAATGACGTCGCCCCACTGTAGCCATACAGCCATGACCATGACGTTCAGTGGTTCCCCCACAACGATGCATACTAGCGCTAGTCACTAAAACGAGAAAACCCCATCACATTTGCTGTGATAGGGCTTCTAACCGGCGCACCGGAAAGGGGCGTGGACCGTACTTCCCAGTTGAATTGTGTGGTTCGGGAGGGAGTTGAACCCCCGACACATGGATTTTCAGTCCATTGCTCTACCAACTGAGCTACCGAACCGGGACGGCAAATATAAGAACTGAACGGGTACGAAGCACAAGGTGCCGGGTTCCGGGTTACGGGTTCCACGCGAAGTTGACGACAGGGACGAGGTTGCCACCGGGAAAGAGGCCAAGGCCGAAGTCGTAGGTGACGGCTGTTGAGGCCGTACGTAGTCCGAGGAAGAAGACCGACTGGGATGGACGCTGAATGTTCGCACCCCATAGTTCTGCTAGCACCCGTAAGTCGTGGAACTCTGGAAATCGAACGTCGATCATCAGGCCTATGCCCATCGTACCATTGGCATAGGGAAAGCGAAAGGAGCTACCCAGTGACCCAGTATTGATCGTGTAGTCATCCTTGCCCACGACCTTTCCGAAGATCATTGTGCTGACACGGGCACGCTTTCCCGTGAATGTTGCTACACCGTATACCTGACCCAGAAAGTTCACGTCATTCAGCCATGTACCATTGAAGCCGATTGCGTAAATCTGTCGGCCCCCTTCCACGAGTCCATTCACATCCTCGTGAACCGTAGCCTTGAGATTCACCAACGACAATTGGTTTTCCATCCCGATACCAGGGATCAGCGTTCGACCAAGGGTAATACTGCCAACATCAAAGAGACCAAATCCGATGGTGGGAAGTACCACCTCGGTGAGACCTACGTACATATCGTTACCAATCGCCTCTGCCGTCGGTAGCACTGCTCCTCGATTTCGTGCACGATAAGCATGATCACGTGTGCTGATCCATGCGATATCAGCTGCATAGATCTTGGATGTAGCTGCAGATGTCGTGATGCTGACGTGCGCCCCTCGACCGTCGGTTCCAACGGTCGAGAGCAAACCAGTATAGACGTCGCCCGTATGTAAACGGATGTAATACTCAACTTCGGGATCAATCTCAAGATCTTCGAGCTCGGCATCCTCGATTGCCGACGCAGTAGCAAGCGCCGACAGCATCGCAATGCCAAGGAGAATGCCGCGTGCGAATCGCAAGGGGCTCATGCAATGCCCCCTTCATGGGAAAACGCCAACTGTCCGCACGCAGCGTCAATATCCAGTCCACTTGATGACCGGATAAACACCGTTACACCCTCGTCACGCAGTTGCTTGAGAAACCAGTCGAACTTCTCTTTCGAGGTTGGACGCAACGTCTGTGCAAAGCCCTTTGGTTGGGTGAAGTCGATATCATGAAAGGGGATTACATTCACCTTCGTCGGCATCCTTCGGGCCAGTCGAACAAGGCGTCGGACGTCATCAATCGAATCATTGATCCCATCGAACAGGATATACTCATACGTGATGCTTTTTCGAGTCTTGCGGTAATAGTACTCGAGCGACTCGATCAGCTCGGGTAACTGATACTTCTTTGCGATGGGCATCAGCTGCTCGCGCGCCTCTTGCGTGGTTGCATGGAGCGACAGTGCCAACTTGATGATACGTCCCTCATCTGCCATCCGGATGATGCCCGGCACAACGCCGGCGGTCGACAGGGTGATGCGCCGCGGCGCAACCATCTTTGTGCGCTGGTCCGTAAAGATCTGCGTCGAGCTCATCACGTTGTCGTAGTTGTTCATCGGCTCACCCATGCCCATGAAAACGATATTCGTGATCGCCTTCTCGGTGTGCTTTTGTGCCTGAAGAAACTGATCGACGATCTCACCTGCAGTAAGGTTACGCGTGAGCTTCAATGAGGCCGTCGCGCAGAACACACAACCGAGGTTACATCCAACCTGCGTTGAGATGCACAACGTCAAACGACGTGGTTTGCCATCGGCTTCCACCATCTCACTCGGGATCAGAACACTCTCTACCTGACGTCCATCATACAGCTCAAAGAGAAATTTAATGGTGCCATCTGCAGAGTGCTGCTTCGTTGTAAGCTTCACTGACTGTGAACGGAACTCCGTGTCAAGACGCTCACGAAGTGCCTGTGGCAACACCTGAATCGACGCAGCGTCATCAGCACGTTGGATGTAGAGTCCATCATACACCTGCTGAGCACGATAACGCCGCTCCCCATGCTCGACAAGGAGCTGTTCAAGGTCGGGCAAGGGGCGACCTTTTAACTCAATGAGCCCCTTTACAATGTCTCGTTGCGCTGTAGCCATAGAACGAAATTACGGCGCACGACATCGGTTATTGTCGCTTGTACGTCTGCGTTCCGATATTCACGACAATGAACTTGATCATGGGGCTTCTATTCACGCCCGTCTATGATGGGAATCATAGACTCGATGAAACAGAATGCTATGTGGCAGCGTCAGTGCACTTAGAGCGACGAAGAGTGCGACGAGTCCATAGGAACCAGGTAGTACAACAATCGCAAGACCGATACCTGTCCACGAGACGAGTGAGAGTGGAAGGGCAGCAATTATGAGTTTTCGCCATGGCCACGGCTGATCTCCACCGAGATGGAATCGAAGTGCATTCATGCTCGTGTATGCATGAACAACGGTGAAGTACCACGTGAACGCAAAGAGTGATTCCACCAAGTACGCCGTTGCAACGATAACTCCACTATGCACGATGGAGGTTAACCTATTCGCCCCTGCGCTCCATACTGGAATAGCCATCACTAGAGCCGCTGCAACAATTTTGAGAGTTGCGTAGTGAGCCCAGATGCTATCGTTGATGGAAGTGCGAATCAGCTCTGTGATAATCGACCCTACAACCGGATCCAGTGGGTTTACAAAGAGAGCAAGAATCGATGCTCCATAGATAATCGCTCGAACCCAGTGGAACCTTCCGGTGTTTGGCACGTCACAGTCTCCAAAGTGCCATGCCGAATTGACGAGGAACACGGCAAGCATAATTCCCGGTGCTAGCAGCCACGTACAGACGACCAAGGCAATGCGCAGCAGATACATGACGAGCTCGCGCACACGTTGCGATCGTGACGATACCAGGTAAAGATCGACAGCTCCATGCGGTACACCAAGAAGGCCAATCAAAAGTGCCGATAGTATCGGAACAGCCGATGGGATAACCGTTCCCAAGAGGACAACAGTCAGTGATGACAAAATGAGATTCATACGCGTCCGATAGCTCGAAGAAACGGCATCCATGGTAAAGACCAAAACAACGTGATCTCTTCCCATAGTGTGGTCTCTTCATCCAGAAAGCGCAGTATCCGCTCCACGGGATTTCGCTCAAAGAGTCGCCACAGAATCAACGACACCTGTTGTGGTTCATCTCGGATGATCCTCAGTAGCAATCGATCGTACCAGTCGAATCGCGCTGGCGCACGGGATGGGGCTCGCCAATTCCCTGTTTCACGATAGTGTTGAAAGAGGCGCTCAGCATCATGAAGGCACCGGGCAACGGTGTATCCTGTCGTTGGTTTCGTCAAACCAGCAGCCGTACCAATACCGATCCATGCAGAGCCCCGTTCACGCAGAGGTATCCGATCGGTCATCGGTATTACTCCAGTCTCCGTATCGATGATTTGATAGTTCTGGCAGCTGAGCTGCTCGGCGATGTATGTGGTAAGGCGACGCTCGTATTGCCCAATCGGCCACTGACTCGCAGAGAAGACTGTACACTCAACAAGTGCCTCAACATTCGAATATGGGAGCACATAGACGAAGCAGACACCACCAGACTGATCAACGCGAAAGTCCATCATCGTGGCCGTTGACACATCGAACTGTGGCTCGTCCGTGATAATTCGCCATCCATGAAAGTGCTGATACAACGAAACCGTACCCTCACGGAGGGCGAGGTCATTAGGACGGCTATCCAACGTCAGATGCGCATCACCGTCAGGTTCCGTAGCAACTGCTTCATACGTTTCAATGGCAGCGCACGTCCGGACATGTTCGGCTATCGACGCAGCACTGTACTGTCGATACGTGAGCGTCGGGAGGGTGCGATTGATCGTTGATGAACCATAACCGAATTGAAGGGTACTCCACGAAGCCAAAACAGCTTCGTCCAAGATTGGCGACGGCTTTCCCCAGACGCAGAGAGTCCGTTTTGGAATCTCACGGATCGGGTCGATCATCTTCACCTGCACAGACTCTGCGCCGAGCAGTTCTACTGCAACAGCAGTATAGAGGTGTGCCGCAACACCACCACCCAGAAACGTTAGTCGTATTGGATCCTTCATGAACGGAGAACATAGCGCCATTTCATGGACCAATTTGTGGTGATTTGTCTCTCTAGGGCCATAATTGGTCACAAAATGCTCTCTGGGGTGCGTAATAACACCCACAAACAGCAAAACGGTGCAAAACTTGAAATGTTTATCGCAAAAAAATCGATAAACAAAGAAATAAGTTTCGGCTGTCGGGAACTCAAATGTTTGTCTGCACGGTTGTACCCATTGATCGACATCTCGTCCGGTTGTTCCAATCGCTGCTCATGCAGTCATTGAACACACGAACAATGTGCCGAATAACGGCGTTTCTATGTGGTCACTTTGAGGAGTTCTTCGATGGCCAAATCTCTACGCGTTGCCTTGTGGGCAGCAGTTCTTTCGTGCTTGGGTGCTAACACGGCCCTCGCAGCAAATGGCGTTCTGAATCCGGGCGATTATATCGGATTCACGTTTTTCACAGGGTATATGGCAATGTTCGCCGCCTCTGTGTTCTTCTTCTTCGAGCGCGGCCGCGTTGCCGACAAGTGGAAGACGTCCCTGCTGATCTCTGGCCTGATCACCATGATCGCCGCAGTTCACTACTTCTACATGCGTGGCGTGTGGCTCGAAACGGGCACATCTCCAACGCAGTTCCGCTACATCGACTGGACGCTGACTGTTCCGCTGATGTGCGTTGAGTTCTATATGCTCCTCCGTCCTGCAGGTGCGTCATCTGCAATGATGTGGCGTTTGATCGCGTCATCCGTTCTTATGCTTGTTGCTGGGTACATGGGTGAAGCCGTTCAACCACAAAGCAATGTGATGTGGGGTGTTATCTCCACAATCGGCTGGGCCGGAATCATCTATGAAATCTTCATGGGCGAAGGCAAGAAGGTCGCTGCTGCTTCTGGCAACGCAGTTGTGCAGGCAGCATTCAAGCAGCTTAGCCTGTTCGCTCTCATCGGTTGGGCGATCTATCCTGTCGGTTACATGCTGTTGCCAGGCAATCTGCTTTCTGGCATGGGCATCCCACCATCAAACATGGATCTGATCTACAACATTGGCGATGCCGTCAACAAGATCGGCTTTGGTCTGGTTGTTTACGCAATGGCAGTCAAGGACACGAAGTAACAGTACGCCAGCATATTCTGCTGCAGAGGGGACGAAGCACTGCTTCGCCCCCTTTTTTATTTCGCCGTCATTCCTCGATTACTCGCTTCGCTATGGTGCTGCTTAATGCTACACCCATCCCATTGCATCCAAAGGCGGCGGACACATGCGGACTGCAACGCTCGATGACCGGGTGCTTTGTTGGAGAGAACGCCATCGTTCCAGCCCATCGACGTTCGATCGCAAGATTCGGTTGAAAAGGGGCGATCACTGTGCGGAGAAGAGATTCCAGCGCATCTTGAATCGTCGCTGTAACAGCATGTGACGTTGTCTGCTCGTCTTTGAAGGCGAGATTACGTGCACCACCCAGCAAGATGCGGTTACCGACTGGCCGGAAGTACACGTACCCTTCATCATAGTGATACGAGCCTTGCAACGGCATAGCGTCAAGAGGTTCTGTTACAAGGATCTGGCCTCGTGCAGGCAAGATCTGCGATGACAATCCTGAATGGACAAGATCTGGTATCCAAGCATTGGTTGCGATGATTACCCTACCAGCGTGGATCGTTGTCTCCGTGGTGTTCGTACGAATAGTGACTTCTACGGATGCGTCATGATCATGGATTCCAAGAACGTTCGCTCCAGTTCGTATCTGCACCCCAGCATGCTGTGCCAAACCCCAAAGCACATTGACGAGCTTCCCGGAATGAAGGGTGCCCTCCACTGGACTGGTTACAAGATGTTGGACGCTGGGAGCAAAACCGAACGCTGCGGCGAGCTCATCCCGTCGAACAAAGGTGGTTGTATTCGTTATGGGAACGAGTAGCTCGTTCACTTCGTCAATCCGATGGATTGATGGGTGATCCTCGAGAAAGATCTCATGTCCGCCATCACGCGTGAATCCGATGTCCTGTCCTGCGCAAGTCTCCATTAGTCTTCGAAGACCATCGTAGCGCTGTCGTACGATATCAAGCGCGGCTTCATGACCGAGCAGATCAATATCTGCAACGATCTCGCTGATCGAACCGATACAGGCAAATCCTGCATTGCGCGTCGAAGCTCCTGTCGGTAGAAGGCCACGCTCTAGGAGCATGACGCGCTGGTTTGGCCATCGGCGTGCAGAGTTCAGTGCAGCCTGAATGCCTATCAGTCCACCGCCAACGATGAGTACGTCGGCTTCTGTCCAGACATCATGTTCCCAGTATGAACGCATGAACAAATCTACGTTGTAACCGAAGCCCCCTCGAAGGGTATCTTGAATCGTCATCAACGGCCACGAAGCAGAAACTTCCATGCATACACTCATGACTGATGAGGAGCTGTTTGCCCTTGTTCGCGACGAGAACGACGAGCAGGCATTTCGCTCTCTCTTCAAGCGATACGACAAGCGGCTCTATGCCTATTGTCTGCGTGCGCTTGGTTCTCATGATGATGCACAGGATATGTTCCAGACGATTTCGCTGACCGTCTACGACAAACGTTCGGCCTTCACCGACGGATCGTTTGCAGCATGGCTGTTCACCATTGCTCGGAATTATTGTCTCAAGGGGCTACGCCAGCGGAAGAACACGACTGAGTATATGGAGGACATCCATATTGCTCATGAAGAGGACCGACATAGCGGAGACTTTCTCCTGCGAGAAGCACTTCACAAGGCAATTGCTTCGCTGCCGGAAGAATTCCGAGAAGCCCTCGAATTGAAGTACTTTGACGATCTGCCCTACGAAGACATCGCAAAAACGCTCGGGATCACATTGTCCCTTGCCAAAGTCCGCGTCTTCCGTGCAAAAAAACTCATTCAGCAATCTCTGTCCAGTATCATTAGCGAACTCCAATGACGAACCAGGAACTCCTTGCAGGCTTCCTTGATCGATCGCTCAACGAAGATCAACTGCTCGAATTTGAAAAGAGACAGCTCGACAACCCTGAGTTTGCTCAGGAGGTGCGTGAGATGGTCACTGTGGAACATCTCCTTACCGAGTCAGCACCGACAGTGCGATACCCTCTCGAGTTTCTCTCGAAGGTCGAGTCCTCGGTTGCAGCACAAATCCTTGCCGGTGCTGCTACTGGCGGCATCCTTGGAACGTTAGCAAAGTTCGGATGGGGATGGATCGTAGGCGGAACGACAGCAGCGGTGGTTGGTGGTACAGCGATCTATGTAGCTGCTACGCGCTCAGATGTTGTGGAACCGGATCCACGTCCAGCAACAATGTCTTCTGCACCGAGAACTACACAGCCCCCTCTCGTTGAACAGCCACAAGTAGCGACGCCCACTCCGTCTGCAGAGCCCGTGGTCACTATTCGCGAAGCCAGCAAGGTTGACGTCAATGTGAAAGTCTCAGCAACGAATTCGGCGCTCGATCAGTTGCGCGCTGACTATGAAACCTGTTCAACGACAAATGACCGCGTGCGATGCGCACAGATCGCACTTCAGATAGGACGTACGCTGCGGCAGACACAACGCTCTGGCGAAGCTGAAACCTATCTAGCAGCTGCCGTCAACCATGCTCGTGCAGCACGATTGGCTCAGTTCGAGGTTGATGCACTGGGCGAACTCGGACTCGTGTATGCCGAGCGTGGTGATGGGCAGCAAGCAGCGGCCTACTTCCAAAAGGCTATTGATCGTGGTCAAAGCACCAGCGTAACAACCACGACGTGGTCAACGGCGCTCGAGAAGCTGCACCGATAAGCGCAGACCCTTCTGCTCGTAATACCGGCGCTCTGGTGGCTGAAGATTGATCATCGTCCATTCGGCCAAAGGACGTTCGTCATAGCGCTGTGAAGACGTCGCTGCAGATTGTTGTGTTCCTGTTCCTGATGCAAACGTTACAATTTCAGTTCTCTTAATCGGTCGTGCGGCCGATGCAAGGGGCATCCGCGATGTCAATGAAACACGCACGGGCTCGCTGGTACTCGTACCGTCGTCAACATCCGTAACCGACAGCGTCATGACGATTGGCTGCTTGAATGCGGCATCAGCTACGATGTTGTCATTCATATCCCAGTTTACAACTGGCGGTACCGCACCTGTATCACTAATCATGTGCAGAGGGCTTACCCCTTGACCTGCTGTGATTTTCCATGAACGCAGTCCGACCTCTGAGATCACATCTGGTAATAGTTGCACCCTCGGTAGGCGTGTCTCAATCGTGGAAACCATGAGCTCAACCGGTGCACCGAGTTCTTGCGATAGTTGATAGAACTCGACCATATCGACCGCTGATGTATGGTCCTCATCGTTGCGCTGTACCACCAATATCCTCTTCGGGTCGATCCCAAACTGCGACGTGAGATACTTTTGAACAGTGGCAAGACGGTCTCGGGAAAGTGACACCTCTGGATTTGCAATCCGGAGTGTGCACGACGTTGAGGACTGTCGGCGCATGCGTGCGCCGATGATATTCAGCACATGATACTGCCAATGAATCGTTGGTGTCTTGGCAATCAGACTCTCACTCCATGATCTGGCCTGTTGCGGTGTGAGGCGTTGATAGCGTGTAGGGAGTTCTGCCGAATGATCATCAAAGACGATCATGGGCAAGAAGCTCACAACTCGACGTGATTCAACGCGTGCTGCCGTCAGCCGTGCATCGGGTGTAATAGTACCAGCATCATCGACAAACTTGAGCTGCAACGACGCGCGTAGTACGGATTGAGGTTTCGGTACGGCCGTGCGATATGTCTCTTTGCGACGAATGATTGCCAGTGTTGTCCCATCGTCACGTCGCTCCTCAACAGTATCGATCGCAGTACTCATGAGCATCGTCATTGATTCCGTAATGCCCCGTGTCAGCTCAACAAAGGTGTCGCGCTCAACACGCACAGCGAAGGTGCGGGTAGGGGGTGTGGCCACTATCTGTTCGACGACAGGGGGCTCCTCTTGTGTCAGCGGCTTCGTGGTGCGAGTTGATGCGACATGACGGTACCGAATTCCAACACCAATGCTTACTGCCTGGTGATTGAGTGCACCGTCCGACGTGAAGGACATCAGCGACTGCTGATATGCGAGACGTGGCACGAGCACAAGAGTAGCTTGCCCATTCAATGGCACCATTCCTTCAATAGCCAACATCGCAGTTGGAATGACAGTGCGCATATTCGGCACATCACCTCGTGCCGTGATCTGCTCTATGCTGCCATCAACAAAGCGAATACCTCGCGGTTCGACAAAGGACATTGCCTGGGTGTATCGTGTGGACGTTGCGGCGAGAACGGCAAGGCCAGTACTGACAGAGATCCATGGCGTTGGCTCATAGCGGAGATACGGAGTAATGCCAACCATGGCCAATGTTGACAGTAGGTCATGGCGGATCGTGGCGATTTGAACATCCCCTGACTCAGTGGCTATCGGTAGTCGTTCTTCAGCAACATAGCGCAGGGTCATCGGAAGAAGGTCTACACGCACCCCTCCGCGCAAGCCATGATACACGGGTATATCGGCACCGATTGATGCTGTAACGCGAGTGGCACCTGCTGCTGGTATGTAGCGGAGATCACCAGGAGATGCAATGCCGGGAACACTTCGAAATGCCGACTGTGCAGAGGAAACAAGGCCACCGATTCCTGCGTCGAGATTCCATGATCCATGTTCTGACTGTGCAGCGGCACCTGTCGTCAGAATGACAAGCAGTATGGCACGAAGGATATACACGTTGGCGGAGTTCACAGAGGATCGTTACTGCACAACAAAGACTCGAACCACACTAAGCAGTGTTCCACCAAGCTCACTCTCCACAGCAAGACGTGCTAGATATGTGCCACGAGGAACAACAACATCTGCTGCCCCTGACGATGCAATTGTGAAATCGCGCGCGCCGGAGCGAAGATCTTGTGTTAGGTCAGCAACAACCAATCCCGTCGCATCGGCGATGATCAGATGTCCACCATTCGTTGGAAGGTTGCGCACGCGCATCGTTGAAACAGTTGCCACTGGATTCGGATCGACGTCGAGAACGAGTACTCCCTGCAGTGGATTGACAAGGCGGCTCCGACCATCTTGGTATCGCCATACGTTGGTGACGTTCACACGGGTTGATACATCATCAAGGGTCTTGCGGACATCACCAGTCGTCGTGTATGCTGCCGATTCAAGGGTGAGTGGTGTGAACTCTGCATCACCAAGAGCAACAACAAATCGCACCGTCGCGATCGTTGTTGTACGATCAACGGCGAGTGAGCCCCCTGCAAAGCCATCAAGCACCGTTGATAGGACTTGTCGTCCATTCCGAACCGTGAGCGTTTGTTTCTCGGTACGGATGGGAATCAAGAGCGTTGGGTTATAGGATACATCAAACGTCAGCTGCTTGATATTCTCCGGAACATCAATTGGCCCGCTCGCCGCGAGCTGCACATCGACGGCAAGGGTATCACCTATCCGCACGTTGTAGGGGGCACCAGGGAGTTCGGCCCGCATTGAAAAGGGACGTGGCCGGCCGACCCCAGAGAGAATCATCCACGCGGTATCGAGTGCCTGTCCACCGCGCGACACCCGCACGATACCCACCGTGTCCGCAAACCGTCCCGGAGTCTCAGGACGAAAGGTGAAGACGAATGCAAGCGTGTCACGACCAGGTCGCAGTGGCCCCTTGATCGTCACGGAGCTGAATGGGGCTCGCGGTTCGCGGGTGTACTGCCACACAAACTCATCTCCTGGACCGGAACGAAACAGGACGGTGCGCCGCGATGAGTCCATGACATTGATGACTCCAAAATTTAGGTCTTCGGTACGCTCGATCAGAAAGCCCGTTGCAAACAGTCGAATTCGTATTTGATTTTCATTTTGGCGACCAACCTGTGGTTGACGTTCCAGGACGATCTCATCAGAATAGTCACCGGGTATCGTTGGCGAAAACAGCACCGTTATCCGGACCTCATCATTCCGGATCGTGAGGTCTTTCGGATCGCTGGTAACTGTGAATGGTGTCTTGGGATTCGAGACAACAACGTATTGACCACCTGGCGACAATCCTCGAATGCGTAGCTCCCGCTCACGATCCGTCCCGACGAGCTGCGGCGGAAAGCTTAACACTTCGGTCAGATATGGCACGGGTTGCGCACAGATCGAACCGACACAGAGGATTGTGAGAAGAAGAGTTACGACGTGGCGTTTCATACGTGTGACCTATGTCCGGTCAAAACAGATTCCGCAAAGCATGAGTTCGTTACACAGCATGCACTAGGGCGTTGACCCATAAATGGTGCAGATGGTTTGATTCCACTCCTGACGCACAACGCGTCCAGACCCTCGAACACGCACTTCAAAGCCTGCAGCATGAAGCACTGTGATGGCCTTCCGCATCGAATAGCCAAGTACTCCCGGATACGTTGTGCCCTTCACCGCCGCGCGGATTGTCAATCGAACCGCCGAGCCGCGAACCGATCGTGCTCCTGGGTCGGGCCATTGATGCACGATAAGACCACCAGAACCCACGGTATCACCTCGCAGACCCAATCGCTCGAGAACAGAGTCTGCCGTGGCAGGAAGTAGACCACGAACGTCGGGCACAATCACCGTGTCGGTGGATGGCACGGCGGAGATGGACTGCTGCGCCCGCACGTCAAGTTTCAGCATCGTCATGGTCTTTTGCACAATGCGATGAAAGACTGGAGCAGCCGTGCTGCCGCCATAGATGTCATTCGTCGGATTTTCGAGGATAACCAGCATTGCTACACGGGGCTTATCAGCTGGATAGAATCCCACGAAGGATGCACGATAATTCTTCCGGTCATAGGCTCCTGCTGTGTAGGCCTGCGCCGTCCCCGTCTTTCCCGCAATCCGTAGTCCGGGGATTGCCGCCCGGTTGCCCGTCCCATTATCGACCACACCAACGAGCATCTCTGTGAGAACCTTGGCTGTCTGCTCACGAATGACCTGCCGGACACGCTGTGGGGCAATCTCACGAACAACAGATCCATCCTTTGCGGTGATCGCTCGGACGATACGCGGCTGCATCAGCACTCCCCCATTGGCAATGGCAGCATAGGCACTGAGCACTTGGAGGGGTGTTGCGCTAACTTCATACCCAAACGACATGTACATCTTCGTCGAGGCATCGAACTCATTCGGCCGCTTGAGCCGACCTCGAACCTCACCTGGAAGATCGATTCCGCTTGGGATTCCGAAACCAAAATCTCGGACATACTTGTAAAACACCCTGTCGTCGAGTCGACGTGAAAGCGTTGCAAACACCACATTGCTCGACTGTTCAAGTGCCCCCTGAAACGTCGTTCGTCCTACTGGGTGGTCGTCTTTGACAATAGCGCCGCCTGGCATCACGAGCTCTCCAGTTCCACCATCAACCTGATCAGTGCGACCGATACGTCCTTCTTCCAACAATGCCGCCGCAGTGATAGCCTTCATCGTTGATCCAGGTTCAAACTGGTCAGTAATGGCTCGTATACGGATGCTTTCATCCGAGGCAAGATCGAGGCGATTTGGGTGAAACGACGGAAACGATGCCATTGCCAGGACATCACCGGTTGAAGGTTCAATGGCCACGACCGTGCCGCTGCGAGCTCCCGATTCGCGAACACCACGTTCGAGTTCCTGTTCAACAACACGCTGGATCTCGAGATCCAACGTCAGCTGAAGACCTTGCCCATCCTTCGGGGCCTCGCGCTCAGGGTTGATTCCTGGCCGCAGGCGCCCACGTCCATCTCGCTGCATGACGACAAATCCGCTCCTTCCACGAAGGAGTTCATTGTACTGTAGTTCAATGCCTGTTAAACCGTTGTTGTCGACATCCGTTGTCCCGATGACCTGTGCAGCAAGCGGTCCATGAGAAAAGAGTCGCTTCGGTTCCTTGACCCTGATGAGCCCCTTGATCTTGATGGTATCAAGAACGGGAAAGAGAACAGTGTTGATTGCCCGTGCCAGCCAGACGAATCGTCCCTTAGCTGCACGAATACGATCGAGATACACTTGTGCCGGCTGACCATCAGCAGCAGCCAACAACTGAGCGACCAGCTCTCGTTGTTCAATGATGGATGGATCGGCCGCAAAGGACGTCATCTTCATCATTGTTGCGAAATCTCGATTAAGACGATCTGTGAGCCGTCCGCGCTCTGCACGTAGCGGCACCTTACTCTCATACTGCTTCTTGGCAAGGTCGCGATAATGCGCCCCTTCAACAACCTGAATGTAGAAGAGACGTCCAATAACCAGCATGAAGGCTACCGCGAATGCCAGACGCAAAAGTCCGGCCTTCATACGGATTGGTTCATACACAGAATCTTGGTCGCTCATTCCTGCTTTGCTTCGATCACGGTAGGGGCTTGCTTAGGTGGGATTAGTCCAAGTCGTTCTTGCGCTATGCGCGTAATGCGCTGCGCCGACTGCAGGCGATACGTCTCCGTCTTCAGTGTCTCATTCACCGCTTTCAACGAGTCGATACGCTTGGTCAAAACCTCTTTATGCTCAAGCAGCTTACGGACGCGGATCACATTGCTGACGTACAAAAACGTGAACAGTGCACTGACGATGAGCAGGGCGAACATGCTCCACCGATTGAGCAGATTTCGCTGCTGCGTAATCTGAGGAGATTCCTTGATTGGCACCTGCTGCTCGGCGGACATCAGCGCACCTCGGCACCGGGTCCAACATGAACATCAAGCGGTGATACGAGGGTTAGCTTGCCGTCTGCATTCGAGGCCGCCAACACCATGCCCTGAGACTCCATGCCCATGAGCTTTGCTGGCTTGAGATTCGCCACAACAACAATCGTCTTGCCAACAACATCCTCAGGCGCATAGTGCTTCGCGATGCCCGCAAGGATCTGTCGTCGCTCCCCACCAAGATCTACCTGGAGTTTGAGCAGCTTCTCGGACTTCGGAACACGCTCCGCCTCAACAACAATTGCTGTGCGCAGCTTTACGGCACCGAACTGATCAATTGTGATCAGTCCAGCATTGGCATCCTGTTCGACGGTGGCTTGCGGTTGATTGCTTGTTGCTGCTTCCGCCTGACCCAGCTTTGTGATTTCACGTTCCACGATATCGTTTTCGACTTTTGTAAACAAAATGACAGGTTCGCCAAGGGGTGATCCCGGCGCAAGAAGGTGCTCAGATGCCATCGACCACGTATCAAGACCAAGCGTGGAAGAAGTCGGCGCTCCCGTTGTTTGAGGAATACCCAGCATCGATTGCATCGTCGATGAGGCTTCCGGACAAAACGGCGCGAACACCACCGATAGCGTCCTGATTGTCTGCAAGCAGACGTTCATTGTTAGCGCACAATCGCTTGGGTTATCCTTAATGCTCTTCCAAGGGGCTTTGTCGTTGAAATACTTGTTCGCTGCACGCGCGACGTTCATTGCCTCTGTGGCCGCATCTCGAAAACGGAACGCATCGAGATTCTTTGCAACGGCATCAAGACCTGATGTGATGGACGCTGTGAGCACCTGCTCATGTTCACCATGAGCTGCGTCAGCCGGCACCGACGGCAATGCACCGCTGAAATTCTTGTGCGCGAACGTCATCACCCGATTGACATAGTTCCCGAGTATCGCTGCGAGCTCATTATTGGTGCGTGCTTGATAATCTCGCCACGTAAAGTCACTATCCTTCGTTTCCGGCATATTCATTGTCAGCACATAGCGAACAATGTCGATATGCTGACGTTCAGGAAAAGCCTCGAGATACTGCTGAACATCAATTGCCCAGTTTCGTGACTTTGAGAACTTCCGACCTTCGAGGTTGAGAAACTCATTTGCTGGCACATTCTTCGGTTGAATATATCCCTCATCGGATCGTGTCGACAGCAGGATTGGAAAGATGATCGTGTGAAATACGATGTTGTCTTTTCCCAGAAATGCTGTGTATTCAGTTTCCGCATTGCACCACCAGTCACGCCACGCATCAGGCGTTCCAGCGTTCTTGGCCCACTGCTTCGTGATGGAGATATATCCGAGCACTGCTTCAAACCAGACATAGAGCACCTTGCCCTCGGCACCGTCGACTGGAACGGAGATACCCCAGGACATATCCCGCGTAGCTGACCGTGGGGCGAGTCCCTGTTTGAGCCATGAACGTGACTGTTGGAGGACGTTATCCTTCCATTCGCCGGCATGCGACTCGATGTAGCTTTCACACCACTGCTGAAAGGCATCCAATCGGAAGTACCAATGTGTGGTCTTGCGCACAACCGGCGTCTTACCCGATATCAACGAACGTGGCGACTTGAGATCCAGCTGATCGTAGTATGCACCACACGAATCACACTGATCTCCGCGGGCCTTATCGTAGGCACAGTTTGGACAGATTCCCTCGACGTAGCGATCGGGAAGAAACATTGAGGACTCTTCGTCGTAAAACTGATCGTCCTCCTTTTGTTCGAGGAGCCCCTTCTCTTTCCATATGAGAAAGAATTCGCGCGCGGTATCGGCATGGATGGGGTTCGACGTGCGGTCGTAGAGATCAAAAGCAATGTCGAGGCCCTTTAGAGCCTCAGCATTGGCATGATGATACCGATCAATCAACGCTTGGGGAGTTACTCCTTCTTTTTCCGCAGCGATCGTGATCGCTACTCCATGTTCATCGGAACCGCAGATGGACAGGGTATGACGACCGCGAAGTCGGCAATACCTGGCAAAAATGTCCGCGGGCAATGTTGAACCAACAACATTGCCAAGATGTGTTATGCCACTTGCATAGGGCAGGGCAGAGGTAATGAGATAGCGCTTCACGGCGCAATTTACGGCTAGGGCGCGCTGCGACCTAGCTTCGTTCGGGAAGGTCGAACTTACTCGTACATGACAATGTCTGAGGCTACCCGGCGGGCAGTCTTTTCATCAGCAAGACGTCGAATCAAGGCCAGCGCAAACTCGCAGGCCGTCCCTGCTCCACGACTGGTTACGACCATGCCATCAACCGCCACCCGGTCGAGTGTGTACGTATAGGGTGCAAACACATCGGCAACACCAGGGTGTGAGGTGACCACCGCGCCATCGTGGAGCAATTTGAACTCGTGCAGAACGGTCGGCGCGGCACAAATGGCACCGATTAGCCCCTTTGACGCAGCATGCCGGCGCAGAACTTGCTCCAGTGCAGCACTCCGTGCAAAGTTGTTCACCCCTTGCGAGCCTCCCGGCAGAACGATGGCATCATAGACATCATCATCTGCGATGTCATCAATCATGATGTCTGGTAGCAGACGCACGCCCCAGGCGCAGACCACAACGTCTCCATCCCCAGCAACAACTACGTCACACCCTGCTCGACGCAGCATGTCGATAATGATAACCGCCTCCATCTCCTCCGTACCGTTGGAGATGGGCACAAGCACCTTCGGCATGATATTCTCCGTTATTCGTGTTCGCTCTCGTGCAACGAAGCAGGTACCGTGCCAAGATCTGGGCGGCGGATCTTTCCTCCTTCGTGTCCGGTTCGCGCAGCTTGTGCAAACGCGACCATAGCCATGATAACAAATGCCAGAGCGATCTTCGATGAGATCTGCATGTTGCGTGCATGCGTAATCACTGCACCCAAGGCAAGAACACCAGAGATGATCGTAAACCAGAGTGATAGCTCGGCCATCTCTTCGTGCTCGTGGATAGCCCCCTCATTGATTCCAGCAATGTGCTCAACGCGTTTCTCCGCCTCTTCACCGCTGAGATAGGCCGGGATTGCCACCAACGACATTACGGCGTAGACGATCAGACCTGTTGAGATCGCGGCATCACTGCGGCGCATCATTCCAACAATGACGACGAGGAGTGCCGCAAATGTTCCAACGATTGGAACGTGGTTCGTTAGCAAGTGCAGTTGCAACGCATCCATGATTATTCCCATTCAATGGTGGCAGGGGGCTTTGAGGAGATGTCGTACACCACGCGGTTGATACCGCGCACCTCGTTAATGATGCGGTTACTGATGCGTGCCAGAACATCGTACGGCATATGGTACCAGTCCGCCGTCATTCCATCGGTGCTTGTGACAGCACGGATAGCACAGACGTGCTCATACGTGCGTTCGTCTCCCATCACACCTACCGTTTGGACCGGCAATAGCACGGCAAAGGCCTGCCAGATCTCATTGTACAGTCCGGCAGTGCGAATCTCTTCAAGATAAATCTCATCAGCCAGACGAAGAATGTCGAGCTTCTCGCGCGTAATGGCACCCGGAATGCGAATCGCTAATCCTGGTCCCGGAAACGGATGACGTTCGATGAACCATGCAGGAATTCCAAGCTCACGGCCAACTGCACGAACCTCGTCTTTAAAAAGCTCGCGAAATGGCTCGATCAACTGCAGATTCATCGTCTCAGGAAGTCCACCCACGTTGTGGTGCGTCTTGATTGTCGCCGAAGGTCCCTTCGTGCTCACAGATTCAATGACGTCTGGATAGAGGGTTCCCTGCGCAAGAAACTTCGCATCAGAGAACTTCTTGGCTTCGACTTCGAAAAGGTCGATAAACGTTGTGCCAATGATCTTTCGTTTCCGTTCGGGATCGCTCACGCCATCGAGACGCGAAAGGAACAGCTCGGATCCATCAACGAGGTCAACACTCATGTTGAAGTGCGTGCGGAACATCTCGATGATGTTTGCGCTCTCCCCTTTGCGCATCACTCCACTGTCGATGTGAATACAGTGCAGCTGATCGCCAATTGCTTTGTGCAGCAGCACCGCAGCAACGGTTGAGTCAACACCACCACTGAGCGCACAGATGACTCCGCCAGAACCAACACGCTCACGGATCTCCGTGACCACAGTGTCGATAAAGGACGTTGCATTCCACGATGCCGAACATCCACAGATATCGATCACGAAATTCTTTAGAATGGTCTTCCCATCCAGACTGTGATGCACCTCGGGATGGAACTGTACGCCCCATATGCGACGATCACGGTTGCGAATGGCACAGATCTCGGCATTCTCTGTATGGGCGATACGCTCAAAGCCTGGTGGTATCGCTGTACAGTGATCACCATGACTCATCCAGACCTGCGTCGAGGTATCGAGCCCCTTGAACAGATCGGAAAAGTCATCGATGTTCAGCACTGCACGTCCAAACTCACGACGGGCGGCCTTATCAACTGAGCCGCCAAGCTGATGCGCAATCAGCTGCAAGCCATAGCAAATTCCGAGAACCGGAACGCCTTGATTGAAGACATCAATACTTGGTATTGGTGCGCCGTCAGCATAGACGCTTGATGGTCCGCCAGAAAGAATGATTCCTTTCGGCGACAATGCTGTCAGCGTCTCTTGAGAGATGCTGTACGGATGGATTTCTGCATAGACACCAACTTCACGAACCTTGCGGGCGATGATTTGTGTGTACTGCGATCCAAAGTCGAGGATGATAATGCGTTCTGCGTGGGTCATGCCGGCAAAGTTACCACGTGCGCGTCATGCGATCACCCCACACGGTTCTCCTCGACGTAATCAAGGTCCTTCCCGTAGGTCTCCTTCATGGTTGCCCACCCGATGAGAGCGAGGACCATTGTAACTGCACCGACAACAATTGCGGCACTGGCAAGGGGCTCACCAGGAATGATGTGCTGGTTGCCATGTCGCAGGGTCTTAAAAGCGAGAATACCTGGAAACAAAGCACCGCGGACAATATTCGGAATGGTGGTTGCAACGGTTGCACGAAGATTTGTGCCAAACTGCTCAGCTGCCGTTGTCACAAAGACGGCCCAATACCCTGCGGCAAAGCCGAGCAGTCCTGTCTGCAGATAGGTCATCTCTGCCGAACGCCCTGGCGTTGTGAGGTACCATGCGATTGAACCTGCCGTCAACATCAAGAAGAGGAGAACAGTCCGCCGTCTACTCTTGAGAAACTGACTTAGCAGGCCACTGAAAAGGTCTCCAGCTGCCATGCCGACGTAGCACCACATGACGGCCTGACCAGCAACAACGTCACCAGAGCCGCCAGATTCAAGAGTGAATTCCGGTGCAAACGTCACAAGTATGCCGATAACGAACCAGATCGGGAGCCCGATCGCCACACTGCTTAAATACCGCGGGAGCCGCCCCTTCGTGAAGATCATGCCGACATTCCCGCGTGCAACAGGAGCGTCATCAAGCTTTCGGAACATTCCTGACTCGTGTACTTTGACGCGCATGGCCAGCAGCGCCAGCCCCATGATGCCGCCAATCACGAAGGCGGTTCGCCAATCGGTAAATTCATGTACTATATATGCGCCAACGGCCCCAAGTACGCCCATTGATGCGACAATCGTTGTTCCATAGCCCCGGGATCGGATGGGCATCACCTCGCTTACGAGAGTAATGGCAACTCCAAGCTCTCCTGCGAGTCCGATTCCCGAGAAGAATCGGAAGACCGCATACATTTCAACGCTGGACACAAAGGCATTCGCAATGTTCATCAGCGAATACATCAGAATACTGGCCATGAGCACACTCAAACGACCTCGCTTGTCGGCAAGAGCACCAAAGATCAATCCCCCGACAAGCATCCCAATCATTTGAGCGTTGAGAATGATCTCACTTGCCGCTATGATCTGCTCTTGTGTGATCAGTCCAATGTCGCGAAGTGAATCCGGACGTACAATCGAGAAGAGAATTAGATCGTAGATGTCAACGAAATAGCCGAGTCCGGAAATGATAACCGTCAACCAGATACGACGATCAATTGCAGGTGTGGTAGATGACTTCATCGTTATCGTTCCGTGGTTCCGAGAGTGGTTGTGTGAAGCGATGTACCGTCAAAGGCATGTGGAAGCAGCTCGTCCAATGTGTACCACGCATCAACGCGGGCTGGGGTCGTGCAGAGAATATCCATCGTCGGCATGCATTCGGAAAGCACCTGTCGGCAGGCGCCGCATGGAGATGCTGGTGATGCAACGTCCGTGACAACAACGCAAAGAACAATATCCCGTCGACCTGCTGCCGTGGCGGCAGCTACGGCAGCTCGTTCAGCGCAATTCGTCAGTCCGTAGCTTGCGTTCTCGACGTTGCACCCTACATGGATCCCACCATCGACATCAACCAATGCCGCGCCGACAAGGAACTTTGAATAGGGGGCATACGCTTGTTCACGCACACGCATCGCTGCGCGGATAGCGTTCTCGAGCACCTCTGGTGATACCTTAGAGTTCGTCATTCTCGAATCTACGTATGGAAATCACACAACGACTCCTCGAATGGTATGTTGAGCATGCTCGCCCCTTTCCATGGCGCAGCGAAGCGGTCGATCCATACGTTGTACTCCTGTCGGAAACCATGCTCCAGCAAACGCAGGCATCGCGGGTAGCCGAATACCTCCCTCGCTTTCTTGCGTTGTTTCCCGACATCCACACATTGGCATCAGCATCAAATGGTGAGATCGTGCGGTCATGGAAAGGTATGGGATACAACTCCCGTGCACTGCGACTGCGTGATGCTGCGAAGGTTATCAGTGAGCAGTTTGCTGGTGTGGTACCGCATGACATCAACGTCCTTCGATCTCTTCCCGGTGTGGGACCATATACGTCGGCTGCGATCACCTGCTTTGCGTACAACACGTATGTTGTTGTGCTTGACGTGAATGTACGCCGTGTGTACTCGCGTCTGCATTCGACACAGCCGACAACAGCCGATGTGCTATCTGATGACGTTCTCACATCGTTTGCAGCCTCCGTTATCCCAGTCAAGGAGCCTTCTCGATGGCATCATGCGGTGATGGACCTTGGTGCAACGATCTGTACAGCAAGAGTGCCGACATGTTCTGCCTGCCCCCTTTCCGATCTCTGTCCATCGGCCAATGTGATGACTGCCGCCGTTCGGACACGTCGACCTGAGCCATCATTCCGTGGCGAGCCCCGACGACTTTGGAGGGGGCGTGTCGTGGAACATCTGCGAGGACACGCTGGTTCTGGTATCTCCATGCAGCGGCTTGCTACCGTCTTGTTTGGTAGCGATCACCGTGCCCAAGATGTGCTTTGGTTGACAGAGCTTGTTGATGCTCTGCAACGGGACGGACTCGTCAAACGTCGTGGACGAACAATCAGTCTGGCTGATTAAACGTATATGCGATCGCAAGCGAGACGATGTTGAAGCTGCTGATGTTGAGATCAAGTGCTGCTCGAACCGGCCCCAATTGCGCACTTGCACCAACGATGAACTTGTGGTTCACGTTCTCGGTCAACACCGTTGATGTTTGCGGTGTCGTATCACCTGGACGGTCAGCCGTCGGCGTAGACTTACCACCAGGTGGATCGAGCGGCAGCAGGCCGAGTTGCACCTGTGTTTCATGTGGCAGCGCATACGTATACGACGACGTCACATCGATATGTTCATAGGCATAGGCGCCGTAGAGGTCAACCACATCCCAGAGACGCTTCCCAGCTTGAACACTGAAACTGCGAATGGTGGCATTTGCTTCGAGTTTCGACTCCGTCAAGCCGATAGTATTTGTGAGCGTAGTCCCTTGATAGACACCCTGGACAGCAAGATCAAACCACCGCTCCGGAAAGTATTGCGACAGGCTGTGCTTGAGTCCAACACCCCAGAACGAAAAGTCACCAACGTTATCATTGAACCGTACCGCTGGGATGAGTCGAATGAGAAGCTCTGTACCGTAGATCGCACCAATCTCTACCTGAGGTACGGCAGCCGTGATGGAGGACATGTTTGCACCCGGCGGCAACGTTAGTGATGTTGGTAGCGTGAGTTGGTTGATCAACGTATCCAAAAAGGCTGTCTGTCCCGTAAGGGCAAGTGCGGCATACTCTGGACGCTGCTTCAGCACGGTTACAAGATTTTCTTTCGTTGGAAGAACTACGCGGTTCTCTGGCATATATCCGAAGAGTGACGCTGCGCGATTGGGTATGCCGAAGTATCCAGCAACGAGTGCATCCCGCAAGAGCTCACGCATAAAGACACCGGCCAAGCCAAGTGTGTCTTCATATCGGGGTCCCAAAGCATAGCTCGACCCTGAAAAGGATCCATAGGTTGTCAGGGCTGCGAGGAGATTTTCCCGAGGACCCAGATCCAGGCTTGGATCGAACCACTTTTGTTCCTCGGAGATCAGTCCAGCCATCCCGTTGACACTGACGCGGAAGTAGGGCTTATCGACCTTCTCCGGCACGTAGGCCATCGTAAAGAAACGGGCATTCGACGTGGCATTAATCGTGGTTACCATGGGCTGTACGAATGGCACAGCATTGCTCTCGAACACACTCTTCATGATGGAGCGCGTGAGGTCAACGGCCAATGGAGTCGGATATGGCTGGGTTTGACCCTGCAGCAGAGTAACAGTGGTGACCAGCGAAACGAGGAGCGCAAATGGGTTCTTCATCAAGATGACGTGAGCCGTTTACGAATGAGGAAATACAGTGGAAGAGCAATGAGTGCTATCCCAATAATCTGGAATAGAGCAAACGTCACGGTAAAGAGTAGACCAAGGATCCACTTCAGGACCACCCATAGGACGTATCCTATGCCGAGTGCAGCGATGATAGCGATGATGTTTTTTGCATTCATGGTGTGATTCCATGGAGAATGTGTGCCAATTGATGAGCTGCGGCCCGGCGCTCATACTTTTGTACCTCGTGTACATCTGGCGAAAGAATGGTCTGGCCATCTTTCCACCGAGCAATGAACGTATCGATAATCGACGCAATCGCTGCCACGTCATCCTGTGGCGCAGTGAGTCCGGCCCGCGTTTCGTCAAGGAGACGTTCTATTGCACTTCCTCGTGGGGCAAGGGCAATCACAGGACGTCCAACACCTAGGTACTCGTAGACCTTGCCAGGCACGATCTCGGCACTTTCCTTTGTATCATCAACAATGAGGAGTGAAGCCTCGCTGCGCATCAAAAAGCCCACGCTCTCATCATGTGGGACGTAGCCGATCCGTTCAATGGAGGAGGCAAAGGAAGACGCATCGAACATGGCATGAATATCATCGCCAAAGCGCCCAACAAAGCGCAAATGGAGATCATCAGGTTTGAGTCGACCCTGCTGATACAGTTCATCGAGGGCTGTCAGGAAGGCACGGGGCGTGCGGCGTCCGTACATCGACCCGGTGTAGGTAATCGTGAACTTCTCGTTCCGCACGTAGGGAACGTTGGGAAAATCCGACGCATCAAATCCGTTCGGCACATGATGAAACTTCTCGCGCCGCAGATGCGGATACTTTCGCATCGCATCGTCAACAATTCCCGTCCATGCGCACTCAACAGCATCAGCCTCTTGGAACACTGATCGCTCGAGTGAGCGATCGATTGCGGCAGGGAGAAACCACCGATCTGGTGTTGTGAGGAATTCTGTCCACGGATCACGAAATCCCGCCACCCACGGCAAACCCGTGCGTCGCTTAAGGCTTCGCGCAATCAAAGCACACGTGTATGGGGGCGAGGAGCTGTAGATCGCGTCGATTGAATGCTTACGGATCAACTCCTCCCCGTTCTTCACCGCCGTCAAGAGCCAGCCAACCCGTGCATCAGGGATGAAGAATGTAGCGCGGATAAACTCCGCCAGACGCTCTTTCCATCCTGTTCGCTGCGTATGTGCCTTGTTCACATTGACATCGATGGCCGCCCCCTTCCCTCCCATGAATCGACGATATACATCGTACGGTTCGAGGATCGGTACTCGCACCACGGCAACGTCGGAGGGAATCTTGCTCAACAACGACTCGTCGCGGGCCGGAAAGTCGCCATTCTCCACGGTCATCACGATCGGCTGCCACCCTGCTTCTCGCAGGTATGTCACGTGCTTGAGCACACGCTGAACGCCGGGACCCCCGCCAGGAGGAAAGTGATAGGCAATGACGAGGACGTTTTTCATTGGGGAAGTCGCAAGACGTAGGCCGCCTCCATGGCGAGCTGCTTGATAAGGGGCATCCATCGAAGTGCGGTGACTTCGAGACTCGGGATTGACCGTTGGTACTTCCAACGAAACACGGGACGCAGTGCAAAGAACCGCTGACTTACAATGTCGAGTCCAGCACGGTGTGCCGCATCATCAACCTTTGCAGCGGAACAACGAATGCGATGGAGTCTCTCCAGCTCTTCCTGGTTGATCACATCTCCCTGACGGATGATCGAGCGGAAGAGAGGCCACGGTAGTAGGTGCACAAACGGCAAGGAACCAAGCGTTGTGCCGAGCAATTGCTGATGTCCACCAAACGGCGATGTGTAGGGTGGAAAAGTGACCACAACAACACCGCCCGGCTTGAGTAGTCGAGCAATGTTCTTCAAGGCAATCCCTGCATCGTCAAGATGTTCAATGACATCTCGGAGAAGAACCACATCGAAGGCCTTCTGCCACTGCTGCGGAATGTCATCATAGATCACATCGTGATGCCGGAAATCAATCTCATACTTCAAGCCCGACCAAATCGGGGTACTGACCTCGCGAAGAAGGGGCTCTTGAATATCCGTACCCAGGGCCATCGTAGCACCACGGTCGACAAAGGCCGCTAGGACGCCCCCTTCCGCGCAACCGATCTCACACACCGCAGCGCGGTCAGGAAGAACACCAAGTTCCTCCATCCATGGAATCAAGGTGTGTTGGGCCAGGCGATACTGCATTCGAACATTTCGAATTGTTCGAGGGTGCAGGTCCATGGACGCCGTAGCAACGACAGGATCAATGTGTATCATGTCTGCCAAAAATAGCACGAGCGGGGCCCGTATCTTTGCGGCCACACATGAAGTATTCGATCATTGTTGCCGTCTTCAACCGTCCAGATGAACTGGGTGAGTTGCTCGAGAGTCTGACACATCAGACGTATCGTGATTTCGAAGTGGTCATCGTCGAGGATGGCTCTTCGATTCCGTCCAAGGAAGTCTGCGATCACTATGCATCGCAGCTCTCAATATCGTACTACTTCAAGCCGAACAGCGGACCAGGTCCATCGCGAAACTACGGTTGCCGGCGCGCGAGTGGCGACTACTTTATCTTTCTCGACTCCGACTGCACGGTGCCTGCTGACTACATGCACGCGATTGATGATGCCGTCGTGCGTGAGCATCTGGACGCCTTCGGGGGACCCGACCGTGAACATGCGTCGTTTACGCCAACTCAGAAGGCCATCAGTTACTCGATGACCTCACTCCTCACCACCGGCGGTATCCGCGGCTCAAAGGTCCGCGTTGGCGGTGCCTTTCACCCGCGATCATTCAACATGGGAATCTCCCGTACGGTCTTCAACGACACCGAGGGGTTTTCCAGTATGCGCTTTGGCGAGGATGTAGAGTTCAGTATCCGCATGATGCGTCGAGGCTATCGTGTATCTCTGATTCCTGGCGCATGGGTGTACCACAAGCGTCGGACAGACTTCAAGAAGTTCTTTAAGCAAGTTCACAATAGCGGGATTGCCCGCATCAACATAACGCTGCGGCATCCGCAGACGCTGAAGATCACCCACTTCTTTCCTGCCGCATTCACCACCTACCTAGCTGTTGCTGTAGGTGTTGCGATGACGCAACCCCACGGTAGCATCAGTCTGTTGTTGCCGGCCCTCTACACAGTCCTGCTCTTTCTCGAGGGGAGCATCAAGTACCGTAATCCACTTCTTGGAGTGCGCTGCGTCGTGGCGTCGTACGTTCAACTCGTCGGCTATGGAACGGGATTCATCCGCGGCATTATATGGCGCATATTACTCAACAAGCCCGAGCAAGGGGCGTTTGAGAAGACGTTTTATACCTAAAGCGGATTCATTCTGTAGCAACACGTGGCTCTAGCCACGCGGCCGGTCGTCGTTTAGCCCCTTAGAGCCGGACCTGGATCATGAACGAGAAGTTCAGATGATACAGTAGGCCCTCGGTTGCTTCGTTCCGTGGTACTGCTGTAAGGAGCTCGCCGCGGCCTTCTTGCCACGTTGGTCGTGTATCACGGCCGATGAGATTCATCACACCGTAGCCAACGCTCGTATTCAGGAATACTGGGTAATAGATCTCTCCCTCGATACCCAGACGTGCCATGGCGCCCATGCGAAATGCAGATGGCTTCCCACTGTATTCGTCTCGCGTCACAGCGACACTGTCGCGCTGAATGATCGTAGTACCCGTTGCAGTGATGGTATTTGCTCCAACGTAGAGGAAACGCGCTTCTGCTCCAACATAGGCTCGAGCAAACGCAAGCGGAAACTCGACGAATGACCATTCAAACCCTGTGAAGGAGGAGATGAGGTTTGCCGAGTGCTCAACACGGAATGCATATGTCGACCCGTTGATACTCTGAGTACCACGATAGAGAAAGAGATCAACGCCGACAGGAATGCGAAATGTTTTTTGTTTGTCGAGATCGATATATCCACGCAAGCCCCATCCCACCTGCGCACCGTCAAATGAGCCACCAAAAGGCCGGAGCGTGTCACCCGCTAGAAGATATGTAGCGGGATTATCGTTGGTGATCCAGTCGGTGGAAAGCCCCGTGGCTACGCGAAACCGAATCTGCGCGTTTGCGCTCGCTGTAAGCACCAAGAACAGGGCTATCAACCACGATGTGTTGCGAATCTTCATACGTCGATTTCGGTGGTGTGGTGATGTCAACGGCAAGTCTAACACGACAATGTTACGACAACCGTTCGCGAATACTGAAGCGTTGTTCACTCAAATTATTCTTCACAATCAGCTCACCAATGAGACCAATGGAGATTAACTGAACGCCAACAATGATCATCGCGATGCCAAACAGTAAAGAATACGGACGCTGACTCAAGGGAATTCCAAAGGCCCACTTCTCAATGGCTAAGTAGAGGTCTGTCACGAAACCAATGATTGCGAAAAGAGATCCAAGTGCTCCAAAGAAGTGAAGTGGTCGCTTCACGTATCGCGTCGTGAACATCACCGTCAACAGATCGAGATACCCCTTTAAAAAGCGGCTCATCCCGAATTTTGACACTCCGAATTGACGGGCCCGATGTTGCACCGGAACCTCGGTCACTCGAAATCCCTCCCAATGAGCTAGAGCAGGGATATATCGGTGCATCTCTCCGTACACTTGGACCGTTTTGACAACATCGGAGCGATATGCCTTGAGGCCACAGTTAAAGTCATGAAGCTTCAGGCCACTCATCCGTGACGTTACCGAATTGAACAACTTCGATGGTAGCGTCTTGTGCCATGGATCATAGCGCTTGCGCTTCCAGCCTGAAACGAGGTCAAACCCTTCGTCCAGTTTAGCAATCATTCCCGGAATCTCATTGGGATCATCCTGGAGATCAGCATCCATCGTGATCACATAGTCACCAGTTGCTTCTGCGAAGCCCACGGCGAGTGCAGCTGATTTTCCGTGATTAGTCCGAAACCGAATGCACTTAAACCGCGAGTTACCGGCATTGATTTTTTGGATGACAGCAAATGATGAATCAGTAGAGCCATCGTCGATAAAGATCACCTCGTATCGTCCCCGAGCGATTCGCTCAAGGACGGTCTCAAGTTGCTTTGAAAGTTCCTCTAGGGACTCTTCCTCATTCAACAGGGGAACAACGACTGAGACAGAGCCTACGACCCGATTTGTAGGGGGCTTTTGAAGTGTCGGACGGCGGCGATCAAAACGCCGACCACCATTGGGGCGACGCGACTGTTGCGATTGCTGTGACCGGTGCTGCGGATCTTGCTGTTGTGATCGCTGCTGTGGTGTCTCTTGCTGTTGTGACCGCTGCTGTTGCGTCTCTTGCTGTGGACGTTGCTGCTGCGGCCGCTGTTGCTGCGGATCCTGCTGTTGCGACCGTTGCTGTTGACGTGGACGTTCTTGTTGTTCTTCGCTCATGGCGTACTTCCAATCCTCGCTCTACTGTCGAAGGAGCACGTTAGCCCCCTGATAGCCATAGGCATCAGAGAGTGAAATCACATACGCTCCAGGCTCGAGTAGACGAATGTCAATGACCGGATCTTCTGATGTTGTTCGTTCCGTATAACGGACGCGTCCAGTAAGGTCTATTACCGTCACGAGAGAACCAACTCGGACATTACCCAGTGTTACTTGGTCCACCGCTGGCTGCGGATATACTGTCCAGACCGTTGCACGTCGTTCTTGCTCATTGACGGTGGCAACGTTCTGCTTGTACCAAACCAAAACTTTTAGCTTGGTGATTGCCGAATTCGTGGTGCTGAATGATGCACCCGGTTCAATACGCTGCTTGATAAAGTTATTCGGGAAATCCGTGATGACATCCGTGATGTACGCTGAATCAATCTCAGTTGATAGCTGCCCCCACGTCACATCGAGTTTCCCACCCGTCCATGTTACACCCAAATCATAGGTCGTGTAGCGAGGTCCCTCTGTCTGAAAGGGGCGCACATCGCGTGGACTGAGCCAAATATAGTCTGGTGTTGGCGGAACTGAATAGACAATAAACACCCCAGCAGGTGGCGGTAGAGATGGAATCTCCTGCTCATTGAGCATTGAATCAACCCCCGCGCTTGCATTCGGATTTGCTGCAACAGTAAATCCGTACGTACTCGTTCCTGTCGGCAGTGTGTTGACGAATGTCAACGGTAGTTCAACCGTTTGTGCCGTCGCAACAACGTGCAGACAAGCGGCGATCAAAAGGATTGAAACATTTCGAATCATAGAATTTCTCGATGGTGGGTGAATAAAAAAGGGCAGCAGTTTCCTGCTGCCCTTTGAATTCACTTCTTCATGAATTAACGAACAACAGAAACCGTGCTCGTTGTGGACACACCATTCACTGTAGCCTTAACGATGTAGCGACCAGCGCTCAATGAAGCACCGTTCAATTCAACGTTATGAACGCCAGCTGAAAGAACGTCACCATTAACAAGTGTTGCAACTGCTGAACCAACAGCATCAAACACTGTTACCGTTACGGCACCAGTTGAAGGAACAACAACGCTGACCGTAGCATTGGCTGTTACTGGGTTCGGCGAAACGCTCACGTTCAGTGCACCAGCTTGTGCTTCTTCACCCATCAGGCGGATATATGGTGTACGAGCATCTGCAATCGTAATCACGTTTGGACGGCCTGCAACAGCTGTTCCGATAACGGCACCCGAGATAGGATTAACAACTGTATACGTTGTTGCTGGGTTGTTGATCGTCACAGAAACTGGGAAGGTTACACCTTGCAGCTGAATCGTTGGATTTGCTTCATCCTCAACTGATGTCTGTGATGTAAAGCGAACATCAAAGATGTTGTGCGGAGGAACTGGTGGCAGTTCAAACATTGCCTTGTTGTCAACGATACCCTTCGAAGCAACAAACACATCAGCTTGATTGTTCGAAGCATCGGCGATCGTAACACGTGTCGAGTTTGACTGGACAGCTTCACGAACAGCCATCGAATTGATCGAAGCCTTCGCTGAAAGGCTAAGGCGCAGGTATGCTGAACCAGCAACCTTGATCCAGTATCCAAGACCTGGCTCGATTTCCGTCACTGCCTGATAACCACGGTTTGTTACGTAGCCATAAACATCACCGATACGTGAAGGCAGTGCGCCTGTTCCGTACGGGAGAACCGAAAGGTTCTCAATTGACGTTGGGAATGAAAGGGAACCGATCGTATTCCAACCCTCAAACAAACGCGTAGCGAATGATTGATCATCGATCAGACGGATACGTGAACCTGCGATCGTCTTGTCTGTCTCATCCGAGTACTTGACAAAGTATCCAACACCTGGGTTCAAGTTTGTTTCGTTTGTCTGGTAGGTGTTCTGCGAGAAACGAACTGGGATGTTGAGTGCGTTTTTGAAGATGTCCTTCCAGTAGCTCGACGATGGGTTAACTGGAACCGACAGAAGGTTCCATCCCTTGTTGATGACTGGGAAGCGAGCAACCTTCGGAAGAGTATACTCAATGACGAAGGACTTGATATCAGCATCGCGAATCGTGTATGACTGACGTGTGCCACCAAGAACTGTACCGGCGCGCATGTTTACGTTGAAACGCGAACCGTTCAGCGTGTCACGAATGAACAACTCTGATCCTTCTGAGAATTCGTCCGTGTTCCATGCAACGACGATCGGGTAGTTGACGTCACCACCAGCGCTAAAGCGGCAGGTGTAGATCAGTGTTGTGTCAGAATAGATCGAACGAATGTCACGTGACGTGCTGCGGTTGCGCTGTGGCGTTGCTGCCCAGAGATCTCCGAGTCCGTTAGGAATCAACAGTGAACCATCGCGAAGCTTTGGATACCAACGAGCAGCAAACTGTGTAGGATTGATGTCGTTTGCATAAATGGTTTCACCGAAAAGAGTATCGCAACCGTCAGTAGCGCGATTGCCAACACCGAATGTCACATAAGTAACATCGTTTGGTGTGTTTGAGTTACGTACTTGGAGCGTAATGCCACGACCCAAAAACTCTTGACTGCGCTTCCAATTCTCGTTCTCGTCGAATGCATTCGGCTCGTATGGCGTGCGGAAGTAGATGAATGTAACCTTCAGACGTACCGGAGCAACATCAAGAGAGTTTGACTTGAATGTGAGGTAGCCAACATATGTGCCCGTTACTTCCTGATCATCTCCTGCTGGCAGCTCGCCTGGATCGCAGATGATGCGGAGGTTAAGGTCGCGCTGACCAGTTGTTGCGTTTCCTTGTGGGTCGACACCAACCGTACTACCAAGGATACCCTTATCCATGAACGGAATGTAACCTTCACGAACTGGGTTCGGGAATGGGTTAAGTTCGGTCTGACCGCCACCACCCTTGGTGAAGGACTTGAATTTCAGCCACTTTGAATCTGACTGAACCATGATGTCATAAGCACGTGAACCAGTAACAGCATTGATTACGTCAACGTCACGTGTACCAATACCATTTGCTTGATCATCATATGGTGTACCGTAGTCGATTGTGATCGGATCAACGATATACCACTGTGAGCCGTTCGAACCATTGACTGAGTCAGCCAAACGGAACGCTGGATTTGCAACGTTCGTGAATGAAAGGCGAGGAGCAACGTCTGTTACTTCCAGCCAAATCATACCTGGGCGTGAAGGACGAAGTGGATCGCGGATTTGCTCTTGACCAAGGGCGTCAACGAAATAGTTATCGATACCGCCAAGACCTGCAAACTGACCTGGAGCTGGATCTCCTTGGAACGGCAATTCCTTACCAACAGCGAAGTCATTATAGTACAGTGTATCGTTCGTGATGATCAGTGGCGTACGTGCGCTTACTGGGTCGATTGCTGGGTTAGCAATAACACGGAAGCGGAGATATACCAACTCGAGGAACGGACGCTGATCACAAGGAGCAGTAACATCACCGCTCGCTGGAAGCGTCTGTGGAAGTTCCTTCGACGAGATAGCTGTGATCATAGCACGCTTACCACGACGACGGTTTTCTGCAGGTGCATTGATCACACTCTGATATGATGTATCACGAGCGACATCGACGGTGAATTCGAAATCCTTCGCAAGGCAGCTGACTGGTGTCATTTGTGGTCCACGGAGTGGTCCGTTCTTCTCGATACCAATCAGTTCAAGAGCTGTGCTATCGAACTGCACCTTGAACTTGAAGCTGTAAATAGGGAACGTCTTGTATCCAGGACGTGTAACCCAACAGTTCTTAATGTAAACTGGCACGAGGAGCGTACGCTCTCCGTTTGGTCCACGGCTTGACGACCAAATGCGACCGTCAGGATAAACATTACGATTCCAGCTTGTTCCGTCGCCGGTCAACGTTAGCGTCGGCAGCTCGGGCTTGTTGGTTCCCTGTGCTTGAAGCACAACGGATCCAAAGCCGATCAATGCTGCGATGAGGGCAACAACACCGAGCTTGGCGTTGGTACTCCACAGAGCATAACGACGATTCATAGTACACTCCTCAGATGAGTTGATCAGTTGATTTTTCATTTTACTATCGTTTTCTGCGTTATTCCATATCCACATGTCATCGAAACAAAGAAGATTCCATGTGGTAAATCTTCGATTGAGAGCAGACCATTTGAATCAAGGGGTGTCGTTACAGCAACTATTCGTCCGACCACGTCTTTGATTTCAATTGATTGAATCTGATCATGATGACATTTGCCGATGATGTGTTCGTTTTGAACGACCATCGTACAAACAGCGTCGTCATCAGAGTCAATAGAGCTTACAATTGATTTATTTATCTCGATAGTTGCGGTGTCTGCAAGTTTCGGCTGAAGACAAGAACACTGATTTTCACTCACACTCGATACTGATACCGTCAGAACACCCTCAGAGATAGGATTCCGACGTTGTATGCCATAAACGATATACGGTTGTAATGAAGTCGTTGAATCATTTTTGACCAACACAGAAACACTTCGATTGCCTCTTCGTATTTCAACAAGATGTGCGTTTACAACGTTGACTGATGGTTGACCTACTGCTGTGGAATCCCAGTCAATACCTGTCGACATTGTGACCAACAAACCACTACTTGGAATGGTACCAATGATATCTGCAGTTAACGTCGTCGACACCATTGTGTCAGCTATCAATACACTGTCTTGTCGAAGTCGTACTCCTTTCGTCGCGTCAGTCTTCGCAATTGCAACTGCCTTAATACTGTCAATCTGGGATACGAGATACCTGCGTTTGAATTCACCGTTGAAATCGATTGGGTAGGGTAATGTCAACCTTCCTATCTCTCCGCATGTACCGATGAAATCACCAGCAACACCTATCAGCGGAAAATCGCCCCCTACAGACCGTAGCGTGTTATAACCAGCAATCCTGATTTCGCCCGGTGATGCAAGATTGAAGAGCGGACCTACAGACATCTGACCAGCTAGAGTGCCCTCCTTCAACGCATCCGTCGGACGAAGAACTTCGGGATTAAAACCAATTGTAATGTCAAAGGACTGTAGACTGTCAGAAAAGTTGATGCGCCCTAGGGATACCGCCACCAACCACCGCCTGTCATTTGAACACACGTCGATTGTCCTAAAGGAGACAATTTTCAGTGTGTCCTGTGCCGCTGCCGTACTGACTGCCATGATGACAATCAGTACGGCTATACGAACACAATTTTTCAATTCAACACTTTCTCAGATTAGCGAACAACGTTCACGACAGCTGATGTCGAGAACCCTGCGCCTTCGACGCGCACGATATAAGCACCGGCTGCAACCGAAGAGCCTGTCATATCTGATGTATTCCACATAACACTCTTCGTGCCGGAAGCCATCTCACCCTCTTCGAGTGTCACTACAAGCTTACCGAACATGTCATAAATGCGTACAGATGCAAAACCAGCCGTTGGAACATTCACCGAGATAGCAGTGGATGTTGATGCTGGATTTGGGAATACATTGACCGCAGTTTCGTTGTTCTCTACCATGTCAATCGTTTGACCACCAACGACTGCTTCGTTGAAGCGGATCTCGGAGAAGTTATACATATCCTTCTCTTTCATCGTAACGAGTGCAACGGGTTGATCGTTAGCAAACGAACCGTTACCAGCAACCACGGCAATGTCCGATCCAAAGTCCGCCGTAACGATGTTCTTGTCGGCAACCACAGGTGACACCGAGATGATGTCGCTATTGGTTGAGAAACGCACACCAAACGCGCCATCATGATTCTCGTTCAAGTATACGGGAACTTGAACCATACCACCGCCAACACTAACTGGGGTACCGAAACGCACATTCGAAGCTGAAGTCTCAAGTGTTGTCTTACCAAATCCCGGACCCGTTGAATCAATGTCATAAATCCAAGGAAGGTATGGGAGACGACCAGAGATATAGCGCATGATCAGGCCAGCGTCATATTCGGTTGCTTCGTAATAGATCTGATTCAGGCTGCTGACGTCTGGTGCTTTCCCATTCGGACCATAGAGACCGTCGCCTTCAAACATTACGCGTACTACCTGACGGTTCGTATTAGGGCCGACACCTTCGCCTGGGAAGAACTGCTCGATATCGATCGTGCGGCGCCAGATTACGATGTTGCTCGAGAAAGGAACCAACGAGTCGCCCGAGAAGTCTCTCTTGAGCTTGGTGAAGTAGTAACGACCCGAGTGGTTGACGTCTGCGAGGTATGCTTGACGCTTCCACACTGAATCAAGAGGCTTCTTTGTCACGATTGAACGCATGATGACACGTGCATCGTTTGCCGTGACACGACGATTCTGTGGAAGATCGAAGTGGCGCTGACCTTGTGCACCGGAAGTGTCGGCATCACCATAACCCCAGTCACTGAAGGTGAGATATACGATTGAACCGAAGCGAATGCGAGCGTCTGAACGACCACCTGATGGCTGCCAGATCGACGTCGAGTCTGTACGCTGATTTGAACCAGCATTTGGCTGCCAAATCAAACCGTTCCAGAAGTCAGCAAGGAAACCAGGGAAGCCTCCATTACCCTTAATACCAACTGTGGCACCACGAGTAACGACGGTCGTGTTTGATGTATACGGATTACCGCCTACTTGACCATATGCGAACTCGATTTCGCCCTGATCGTTCTTGGCGGATCCGCCGATATAGATGCGAGCCTGGAAGTTCGCAACAGATGAGTTAATCGCAGTTGGAGCAGTATTGACGTTCAGATTCTTCCACTGAACGATAATACATGGACGAGCTGGTTGAATGATCTGACAGTTTTCATCACGGTCATAATCATAAGCCCACGAGATCTTTGATGGCATGAAACCACCGGCGATGTCTGCAGCTGTACGATAACGGTGATCACCCCAGAAAGGAGCAACTGCATTATCAGGATATGATGATGAGTTAATGAACAGCCCAATAGGATTCTTTGCGGCAACACGCTTGGTGTTGTCAAATGTCAAGAAACCATTAATACTGACATAAACTCCTGAATAGAGCGTACCGTTGTAGTTATACACGACTCCAGCAGGAAACTGGATGTACGCATAACCATCATCGAGATCGTTAACATTCGTTGGCGGAAGTGTGAAGTCCTGCGGTGCAATCGTCGTTGGATTAGCACCTGCGCAGGCATCGAGGTCACGATAAGGGAGACCTACGACGAGTTGTGGCTGGCGGAACTGATTAAAGATCTGCTGAGCCACGCTCTCAACCGCACCGATCGCGAACGAACAGAGTACAATCGCCGAGGCAATTAATACCTGCTTCTTCATAATGACTCCAAGAAATTCTGTATTTGTTTTCGTGTCGGTTTAGATGGGGGTCGATTGTTACACCGACCCCCGGTTGATTACTCTTAGCGGATCACAACCACTTGTTGTGTGGCAGTATTGGTTCCGTCGGTGATACGTACGCTGTAGGTTCCGCTAGGAAGTGCAATGCCATTTGACATTCCGTTCCACTGGACGGTGTGCTTACCAGCGTTGTATACATCACTTGCAACCAGTGCTACGCGATTACCAATAGCGTCGAAGATCTCAACCGAAACCTTAGATGTCGTTGGGACAGAGAAGGAGATCGATGATGAGCTAGCCATTGGATTCGGAGCGATGCTGTTGATCGCGAATGTTGATGTGTTCTCTTCTTCATCAACTGGTGACGTGAAGTCATAAACAATCACGAAGCCTTCGATTGATGTGAGGTTCACAATCAGCGTATCGCAGTCTGGTCCACCAGTCTTGATTACACCAGGTACCGAGCGGCCAGCACCAGTCTTCATGTTGTAGTCGAACAACTGACCATTTGACTGATCATCACGGATGTAATACGATCCTGGGTTCTGTGCATCCTTTGCAGGAATCTGCGCACGGCACCATGAGATCTTGACAGGGTAGTAGTTCGAGCTGTTACCAATTTCGCCACCTGGTTGGAAGCGAGCTTGATACATCGACTGACCAGCTACGTTTGAGAACGGATGGATATTGCGGATGATACCGTTCCGTGTTGGGACCGTCCAACGTGCATCGAAGACATCGATGTATGGGACCGGTGGAAGTTCATATTCGCAATAATTCGAATCGAGCTTACCAAACGATGTGACCTCGTCACCACGTGTTGCGATCGATGAACCACCAACACCGAAGGTCAGTACTTGGAAGGCACCGAAGTTGTTCTCAACGCGTACGTCTGCTGAGAAACGAGTTGCATCAGAAACGGACACCGAATAGATAAGTGTATCCTTTGCACCTTGGCGATCTGTAACGATCACGACGATCCGAATACGACCATCAACGATGTTGCCTGAGAGGTTTGTTGTTGAGATAGCTACACGTTGTGTATCACCAATTGGGCTTGAAAGCTTAGCTGGTGTGAACGTCCACGAACCTGCTGGTTCAACAACTTCAAACGTCAACTCTTCATTTCCAGCTTGTTTGCGTGCAAGGTCGATGTCCGTTACGCGAATTGTGTCGCTGTAAGGCTTACCGGCTTCAACACAGCGGATGACTGGTGACTGGAGAAGAACTGGGTTGTGGTTCTTAGCACGGATCGTGAGATCATATGTCTTGATGTCGCGAAGACCACCGGCGTCGGTAACAAGAACAGTAACCTGAACCGTTGTGTCTGCGTAAGGAAGATCCGTAACGCGTGGTGTACCGTAAAGGATGCCAGACGTTGGATTAATGCGCAACCACTTTGGAGTCGTCTTGCGAGCTGCATCAAACTTGATTGAACCGGCTTCTTCGAAGTACGGGTCAACTGCTACACTGTCACGAATCTCATCGATGTAGATCAGTTCATATGCCTGTGCCTGACCGAAGTTAGGGTCATACACCTTGATACGACGTGCGCTATCGATGAGCTGCGTGTTATAGTCTTCATCTTCGATGGCATCAACAAGGTTTGCATCAAGCAGACTTGGCTGATAGTTGACGAAGAGACGACGTGTAAGTGTATTCAACCCGCCGTGACCATCATTTACGATAACCGACATCACAGTATCTGTGTTACGATCGTCGTTAAATGGACGTCCTGGATCATAGTCGTTGATCGGCTGAAGAAGTTCATTCGCAACATCACGAGCGATACGAATTTCAATACGACCACGTGACGTAAAGTCTTCACCAAGCGGGTCTGGAGTACCGGCAGCTTCGTAACGACGCATGTAGCGTGAAGCCATCCAGCTTGGACGAGCTTGAATGATGTTGTCGATAGATGTATCGGCAGGAGTTTCACGGATCGACGTTGAAAGGAATCCGTAGGATGTCTTGCCGTAGCGATAATCCCATGCACCATACTTCTTCACGACTGCACGATTTTGATCAGCAGCTGCAATATCCTCAAACTCATCGTCTGTGTTGATGTCAGCACGGAAACGGAGTGAGTCTGTCAGGTTGGCAACGAAATGGATGTTGAGAGTATCAGCCTGGCTGTTAGCCGGGTTGTTATAGATCTCATCCAAAATGTTGTTTGGTGTGTTTGCAGGTGCAGGAGCAAAGCGACGCGCGACACGGCTTGTCGTATTTGTCATGCGAAGTGTATCGAGGTATGTGCCAGTTGCCTTATCGTAAACTTCTGGATCCGTTGTTGTAGGATCGAGAACGATTGTCGTATCACCCTTCCACATATTCTGGAATGTGACAGCTGCTGGACCCGTTGAACGATGATTCCAAAGGAATCGTGGCATCGAGTCGACAACATGGATACGGAACTGGTACGATGTTGAATCCAACCAACCGAAGTTCACTGTATCCTGCTGGAGGAAGCGAGCGTTCGTATTGCTTGGGTCACGCTGACCGAGTGGAAGAGCATTGTTGTCATACTCTTCTGCATGGAAGTATGATGGGTAGAGATAAATCCAGCGACCGATTTCTTCTTCTGACCAACCAGACTTACGAAGAGTATCGACCATCTCGACGCTTGGTGGGAAGTTCTTTGCAACCACCTCAACAAGCTCGCCGCCAGGGACGATATATGGATTGATTGGACGACCGCGGAAGAAGCGGTAACCACGTGCACTCCAGCTAACATTGTTCGTTGCTGAACCTGCATACACCAGCGTATCACGCAACCAATACTGAAGGCCGGAGTTACCGGTACGGATCTGCCAGAAGTATGACAGCTCAGCATTGAAGTTTGGATCACGTACAACGCGTGGATCATAGAACTTGTTGATATCTACTGCTGTGATCGAGAAGATCGAGTCACGCTCCGTCCAATCCAAACCTGGAATTGGATTGTTGAGTGCGTCTGCTGGATAGCTTGATGGTTCGTTGAACCAACTACCACTACGTGGGCCACGTGATGAATTAGCTGCCGTGATCGGTGTGTAGAGACGATTCTCTGTCACAAATACACGGTTGCGGAACTCTGGGTGGAGCAATGGTGACTTGCCAAGAGTATCGGCGGCACCTGTGAAGACTGGAGGATTCGTGTTGTTGCCAATTGTGAAGGTAAGTGCACCGTTCAGAGCGTTAACGACTCCATCCTTCCAGAGAGCAGTACGAGAAATGATCGTGATAGGGTCGCCGTTTTGAACCGGCAGTGCGCGATAACGCTCACCAGCATAATACGTTTCCTTACCACCATCAGCACCAACAGTGTTCGATGTTGGGAGTGACGGACGATTACCCAGACGGAAGTCGGCACCACCCAGTTCACCAAGCGTTGTCGAACCTTCCCAACGACGACCAGCAAGGGCTGCTGAATCTTCGGCAATCGCGTTGCGAACGATGTTTGACAGAAGGGTTGCACCTGTACCGTATGTAGCCAGTCCTTCATACGCACGACGGATGTTTGGATCTCCACCGTTGGTTGAGTCTGGTACAAATTCTACACGACCGCGGAAGATTGTATCCGTGTTCGTGCGTTGGGCCATGTTGATGCGGATAAAGTCACCAGTGCGCTCGTTGATAACGAAGAATACTGTTTCGTTAATCGAACGTGCATCGTTGTTCGCAACTTCTGCCGTACCAGAGTAATCGGCACGAGCTTCGAGGAACAGTGGGTAACCAATAGGATGATCACCAACGAATTCCGTTTGTACTGCTGCGATATCGGCAAAACGATCAGCATCATATGGATTGCGGGTCATGCGCTTAACATACTTGTTAAACGATGGCTGCAATGGATCTGCATAGAGTTTGAGTGTTGGAGGAACACCGACAGCAAAGTCTTCGATTGGAGACATGCGACGTGCTGAGTAGTCAGCTGTCTTAATGTCTGTACCCTTATCGAAGATATCATAGATACGACCCTGCATGAGAAGCGTATCAGGGATCTGCCATGAAGGAATTGGCGTATAATCATAGCGCCAAGCTGATTCGAATGGACCTTGCTCAGTTGGGTTCGACGTTGCACCGCGAACGAAACGCATGTGCGTCTTGCCATTACCAGCAATGAAGAATGTCTCTTGGATACGACCGAACGTTGAACCAGCTGAAACTGGAAGGATCGTGTTCACATTTGCTTCTGTACGTCCCCAATAGTTACCACGAAGCGTGTCAACACCACCGAAACCAATTCCCGTTGTGCCAGCAAGAACACCCTTGGTGTCTTGAGCGTCTGGAAGACGGATAACAAAACGGGCGTCGTTGTCATAGATCGAGTTAGCAGCTGTGCTGAACGTGTTCCATGGAAGTGGACCAGTGATTTCACCGTACAGAACTGCACCTGCGAGATCACTTGAAGCTGGGTTTTCGTTGTTTACAGCAAGATATGGGCCAACGATGCTGTCATTTTGACGACCTGTCGTTGATGTAGCCTTATTACCTGTCACCAAGCAGCGCGCAAAAGCGAGCTTAAGATCATAGTTGTCTGAATACATCGCTGCACCGCTGTGTGCAACGTTGTTTTGGAAACGAACGCGATCAAATGAGAAGGTGTCAACACGAACACGGATGCTGTCAAGGATATAAACAGCACCACCAAGACCTGTTCCGTTTTCACGGAGAGTCGTGCCAGGGTGTGTTACGCGAATATCACCGCGCTGTGTTGTACCTGAACCTTGACGTGCATCGTTTGGATATGCTTCGTTTTCGTAGAAACGCGTAAGCATACGCTCATCAGCGCGAAGTGCTCCACCATTCCATGTAAATACGTCATTGCGCGGTGTGTAACCGGTGGCAATTCCGTTTCCATCAAATGTTACATCATCAATATCGGTGACCATGTAACGCTTGCGGGTAACAGTATCTGGTGTGACGATCGCCACAGCACCACCGTTTGCATTCCATACCTTGTTGGCACGGAATTCAACACCCTTAACAAGGTTAAGATCAGCATTGATTACATAAAGACCACCACCACCGCGAACATCACCAGCAAGGTTAGCTGCTGGAACTTGACCTGTTCGGTTGTTGATGAAGTGTGCACGTACAAAACGCAAGCCGCGCTCATTCACTGGCAGATTCTGTGGAATCTGGACACTGATAGCGCCACCCGAGAAGTTGGATGTGTTGTTGTTGAACTCAACACCATAGTTCGCGCCATACTGCCACAGTGTACCGGAGTAGCCACCAGCACCATAGACATACATGTTACGATTGGTATAGATGGCACCACCTTCGACAGATGCCTTGTTATCGCGGAACTTGATATTGAAACCATAGTTGCGAGCTTCAATGATTCCGTCGGATCCACCGATCCATGGTGAAAGCGCACGATCTACACCGTTGCGCTCAACAAAGATGGCACCACCGCGACCGGACTCGTTGCCGATGAAGTGCGTAGCTGGATTGTTATCCAAGTTGCCGCGTACTTCGACCACACCAGCTGTTGTGCTCGAGTAGATAGCACCACCCTTGGAGAAGTTTCCAACCGATGTTGCGCTCGATGACGATAGCGTTGTGATGAATGGAGTGACTGTCTTATTTGAAGCATAACGACCAGCGAAAATGACGCTTGTGTTATCTCCAACGTACACAGCACCACCACGCGCACCAGCGGAGATTTGATTTCCAACTGGCGTTGAATTCTGACGGTTCTCGGCATAGTTGCCGTTGAATTCCATCGTGTCCTTGCCTTGGAAGTCATTGATACCGATACCGATGGTCATCTTGTCACGACCACTGATATAGATAGCACCACCGTACGACTCGTTTCGCTGTGAACGTGTGGTTGCACCAAACGTTGTTGCTGCACGAGCTGAAACATCTGTCACGATACGAGCTGGTCCAATACGGATTGTATCGACATCAGCAAGAAGCGTGTGGTTTCCGGTGAAGCGTGACTGACGAATGCGACCGAGCATGACAGCAATACGAGCGTCGTCGACTGCCTGACGGTTTGCATCGGTCATCGGTTCTGCGTTTGCTTCAAATGCATTATCAATCATCCGAACTGTAGGAACAAGCGGCGTAGCCGTTTGGTTGCTTGTCAGGAATGGGTTGACTGCATTTGGGAAGGTCGGAAGAGCACCTGCGTTTACCGTTGGATAGAGTTGGAGGTTCGAACCTGCAAATACATCCTGCGGGGCTTGAAGGATCTGAAGAGCACCGCCGCGGTAGCGCGACATGTTGTTGCGGAAGTTACAACCAACAATCCAGGTACGTGACGAGAACGTCGTGATTGCACCACCACCACCATTTGTCATGGTGAGAAGCGCCTGGTTGGCTGTTTCTGCTTGTGCCGCTGTAAATGTCTGACCAGCGTTGTTAGCCAAGTAGACCGGACGGTTGTCAACTGTCGTGTCCTTGCGGAAGTTCACGAAGTCGACGTCACGGAAGAATGCTGCACGTGCGCCTGGGAGAACAACAATGTGTCCCCATTCACGCGAGAAGTTGTTTACCCGGTCTGCCGTAAACGTGATGCGCGCTGGCGACACGTTGATTGGACGACCAGAAAGACGGAACCATGGATTCAGGCGGATAGCCGAAATCACGGAACCGAGATCGAGGCGAGCTGCACGATACATGATCGCCTTTGCAGGCGTCAGGTTCTGCAGGTTCGCATTCGAACCGAGATCCACATTGAAGATCGTACCATACTTTGCCGGACTAATAGTCGGCTCGGTTTCTATGGTGGATGTCACCACTCCGGCTGCGCCGTAGTAGTTCAAATCATCATAACCGATGTACGGCGGAACCAGCGGATTCACAGCACCTGCATTATATGTAGCAGATGCCCGACCGTCGGCGATGATTCGACCACCGGTCGAGTCGATCAGACGACCGTTCGGAAGGAACTCCACCCGAGTGCCAGGCTCAATAACGAGCGTACCACCAATGGTGTACGTGCCACTGATCCGGTAGATCGTGTCACGAACGAAAATGCGTACGCTTCCAGGTGGAAGACTACCGCGAACCTCAACGAATTGCGCGTGCGCTACGTTAAAAATCGCGGTTAACGCTAGCAGCAAGCTGCTCAAACGAAACCAACGTTGCATACAACCTCCAGTTGTAAAAACCTTATTCTTTAGCTCTCTTTTCACGTTTTCAGAATCTATCATTGGGTAAAAAGTCCACAGGACTCGAAATCCTAATCAATTGCCGTGCCAAGACGCGCAAGACCCGACTTTGCGGAGGCGGAGACCTCCGACATTTCGAATTTTTTCACGACGAGACGATACAATTCCGAGGCCTTATTGTTGTTCTTTGCTTCTTCGTAACACGCAGCAGCACGGTAAAGAATCTGGTCCTCCAAACCCGTTTTGTCTGCCAATGTTGCGGCTTCTTCATACATCGTAGCCGCCTCAGCAAAATTCTTTTGAAGCTCTTGTACCGATGCAAGTCCTTGCTTGGCACCGACTTGTACAAGTATTGAGCTTGATCCGGCGGCGCGCTCAAACTGTTGTGCGGCCTCAGACGCCTTACCCAAGTTCACGTATGCATTGCCAGCCATCAACGCGGCTTGTTCGCCAGCTGGGGTTCCTTCATACTCATCGCTGATAGCGACAAGCCCCTTGACAGCCTCAGTTCCAACCGGAGGGAGACCCTTGCCGGTGAGCGCTTGGTCATACGCACCCATGTCGTACACGTTTCTCACACGTGAGAGGTGTGTCAACCCCTCCAGATTGAGTTCCTGTTGCTGATAGTCGTAATAGAAGTATCCGGCAACAATCAGAACACACGCCCCGATGATGCCAACAAGTACCTTCATTTGACTATTGATGAACTCGACAACGTTGCCCGAAGCTTCGGCCGTAGAGGCCGGAAGCCCGGATGTTTCGAGGTTTTCGTGTGGTAACCCTGTGCTCATGCACTCCTCACTTGTCCAACAAAATCACGGCGCAGAACTCCTGCACACCGCGAAAAACACCAGTCTCCAACATATAGGAAACACCATGTGCGAGGCCGCACACGGTGAGCCTATTTAACCAGACGTGCAAATATACCGCCGGAGGGGTTACCCGACAACTAGAAATATGAACAGGAACCTCGCGGCTAAGCCAAGACCTGTTTGGTGGTTAGATGGGTTATCCACACGGCGATGGGCCGGCTTATCAACACCACTAGAAGCGCATCGTCGAACGAACGGCCTGCATGATATCCTGAACATTCAACAGGACTGCCTGTTCAAGGCTCTTGGCAAAGCCAACCGGCGTGTCCTTTGATCCAACCCGGGCCACGGGCGCGTCAAGGTATCGGAATAGCTCTTCTCCAATTGCCGAGGCGATTTCACCACCAAAACCACCCGTTTTCTTGTCCTCATGTGCCACAACGCAACGTCCGGTTGCACGCACGTGTTCGAACACCATTTCTCTGTCCCACGGAGCAAGTGATCGAAGGTCGATAACCTCGACGTCTATGCCTTCTGTCGAGAGTTGTTCAGCAGCCTGCAGACTCCAGTGGACAGCTGTTCCATAGGTGACAATCGTTAGATGTGTACCTGCGCGACGGACCTTGGCCTTGCCAAATGGGATGATAAAGTCTTCCGACGGCATGGGGGCCGATGTTGGACGGTAATTGTAGAGGAATTTGGGCTCGAGGAACATGGTGGTTCCGCGGGACCGGATGGCGTTTCGCATCAAGCCAACAGCATCGTCTGCAAAGGATGGACACACAACACGAAGACCAGGCAGGGTCGTAAACGTGCCCTCAAGGTTCTGTGAGTGGTACAAGCCACCCTGAATGTATCCACCAGAAGCCAAACGAATCACCATGGCTGGCGAGAACTGGCCCTTTGTACGCCAATAGTCATGGGTACACTCGATAAGTTGCTCCATTGCCGGCCAGAAGTAGTCGGCAAACTCGGCACCCTCGACCACCACACGAATGTCGTCCCTGTACCGCGTCATGCCATTCGCAGTACCAACAATGAAGTCCTCCGCAATCGGGGCGTTGAATACCCGGTCATTTCCAAACTCGTCCAACATCCCCTTACAGACGTTGAAAATGCCCTGCTTTTTGAAGGAGGCAACGTCCTGACCGAAGAGGAACGTGGCCGGATTGCGCCGGAACTCCTCGTGCATCGCGTTGACAATGCCCTCACGGAAGGTCACGATCGGCGCGTCTGGCGATGGAGTATACGTGGACTCGGCGGTGTCGTGATATCCAACAACCGGCTCAGGAATCACGAAATCGGCATACGAAGCCGGATCTGGGTCGGGAAGGGGCTCAACAGCATCCGCGGCAGCAAAAATGGCGTTCTTGTTTGCCTCTTCAATCTCCGCAAGCTCCTGCTCTGTAGCAATACCGTTGGCAATCAGCGTGGCGCGCATTCGCGGAAGCGGATCACGGTCCTTCATCGCCTGCAGATCCTCCGGCTCACGATACAACTCGTGATTATCGGAGTTGGAGTGTGACCCGATACGGTCACAGTCTGCATGCACCATCACCGGCCCCTTACCGCTGAGCGCGTAATCACGAGCTTCTTCCATAGCGCGGAACGAATCCATTGGATTACGCCCATCGCAATAAATGATCTTCAGGTTCTTGAATCCACTGAAGTTCTCAGCAACAACAGGGTTAAACGTCTGCTCACGCACCGGTACACTGATGCCGTACTTGTTGTTCTGGATCACAAAGACCACGGGCAACTTTTCGCGATCAGCGCCGTTGACGGCCTCGTAATAGTAGCCTTCAGACGTGGTACTCTCGCCCGTTGAGCAGTACACCACTTCGTCACCCTTGAACTTCCGAATCGACCGTGCCGTACCCACCGCCTGTTGCGAATGGTTGCCCGTACATGATGACGAGTTTTGGAGGTTGATCGAAATCTTGGCAAAGTGGTTGCTCATGTGGCGGCCACCACCGGCGACATCGACGTCTTTTGAGAGACCATTGGCGATAATCTCCTCAACCGTTACTCCAGCGGCCAGCGACGTAAGCATATCGCGGTAGTACGGGAAGAGGAAGTCCTTTCCTGGTCGGAACACTTTACCGAGAGCAAGTTGGATGCCATCATGACCAGCAAACGGGGCGTGATAGGACCAGCCCTTTGCCATCTTGAGGTAGTTGGCAGCCTTTTCGTCCAACCGTCGTCCAAGGTGCTGCGTCCGGTACCAATCAATCAGGGTGTCCTTCGTGAACCCCTTAATGTCAAAAAGATCCGTCCGCTGCTGTGATGTTGCTGCCGGTGCCTTCTTTGCTACTGGTTTTGCCTTCGTGGTCTTGGCCATAATGGTGGTCTTCCTGATGTAGAATTCTAGTATTACTTCGTTCCGGGCTTCCGGAGAAACGTGAGCCATCCGTATGGATCCTCGCCACTCACGGTGATACGATGAAACGCCTGTTGAAGCGCACGCGTAACTGGCCCGACCTTGCCGCGCCCTACGGCAATTCGATCAACGGACTTGACCGGGGTGATTTCGACAGCCGTGCCCGTGAGGAACATCTCATCACAACTGTACAACATTGCACGAGGGATGTTCTGCTCCCGAACTGTTACTCCAAGCTCGTCTGCCAGGGTGATCACCGTATCGCGCGTGATACCCGGAAGCAAGGAACTGGCAGCCGGCGGCGTGATAAGCTCATCGTTGACAACAACAAAAACGTTCTCTCCCGAACCCTCTGCGATGTTTCCATATGCGTCGAGACAGATTCCCTCTGCATAGCCGTTTTCAACGGCCTCCATCTTTACCAGCTGTGAGTTCATATAGTTCCCACCAGCCTTTGCCATCGACGGCAGAGAATTGGGCGTAATGCGATCCCACGAGGAGATGCACACATCCACGCCATTCTGGGCCGCATCGTCACCCAAGTAGGCACCCCATTCCCAAGCAGCGATGTAGACCTCTACCGGACAACGAAGCCCGTACACACCCATATCGCCAAAGCCCCGGAGAGCAAAGGGGCGGATGTAACACTGCCGGAGCTTGTTCCGTCGCACAAGGTCAACGGCTGCCTCGGAGAGTTCATCGACGGAGAACGGAAGCTGAGTGCGGTAGACCTTGAGCGACTGATGCAGACGTCGCATGTGGTCGTGAAGACGAAAAATGGCCGTGCCATGCTCCGTTTCATAACAACGAATACCCTCAAACCACGACGAGCCATAATGGATGACGTGTGAGAGCACGTGTATGGTCGCCTTCTCGAATGGGATAAAGGTCCCATTCTTCCATATCGTCTTTGTTGGCGTAATTGGCATGGTCTCTCCAGCAAATTCTGTTAAGGGGCCGTTGACGATTCTAAGGCATTCTTCATAAGGTCGGTCACCATCGCCGGGTTTGCCGTACCACCAGAGGCTTTCAGCACCTGGCCGACAAAGAACCCAAGCAAGTTGGTCTTCCCCCCCCTGTACTTCTGCACATTGTCGGGATTGGCCTGAATGACACTCTGCACCAGAGCCGCAAGCGCCGATGGGTCAGAAACCTGGGTAAGACCCCGCTCCTCGACATACTCCTGCGCAAGACGTCCCGTACCGATCATATCGGGAAAGAGGTCTTTGGCAACCTTGCTACTGATGGTTCCATCTTCGATTACATCAACAAGCGATGCAAGCTGTCGGGCCGTGATACCAACCTCGCCGACCGAGCACTTGCGCTCACCCATGATGCGCAAGATTTCCGTCATGATCCAGTTGCTCACAAGCTTGAAGGTCTCTGACTTCTTTGATGCCAACAGCGCGCACGCCTCTTCATAGAATGCAGCAACAGCCACGTCATCGACGAAGATTCCCGCATCGTATGCCGGAAGTTGGTACTGGGCAATGAACCTGCGCTTTTTGGCAAGCGACAACTCAGGGATTGTGCCGCGCAGTTCCTCAAGCCACTCGTGGTCGACAATTACAGGGCCTAAATCCGGCTCTGGGAAATACCGATAATCGTGCGCCTGCTCCTTCGAGCGCATCACCTTGGTAGCCTGAGCGCCGGCATCCCACATCCGTGTTTGCTGCACGACCGTCTCACCACGCTCCAGAAGCGCGATCTGGTCGTTAATCTCGTATTCAATGGCCTTCTCAACGTTGCGGAACGAGTTGAGGTTCTTCACCTCGCGCTTCGTTCCAAAGCTGGATGCCCCTTTTCGGCGGACCGAAACGTTTGCATCACACCGCATGCTGCCTTCTTCGAGGTTGCCGTCGCAGATCCCCAAATAGATCAGCGTCTGGCGCATCTGCTGCAGGTACTGATACGCCTCGTGTGGCGTGCGGATATCGGGCTCGCTGACGATTTCTATGAGTGGAACACCAGCGCGATTCAGATCCACAAGCGTATCAATATCAAGATCGTGGATGCTCTTGCCGGAGTCTTCTTCCATGTGAATCCGGGTTATACCGATGGCCTTCACACCTTCCTGCGTCTCGATTTCAATCGAGCCGTCATGGCAGATCGGGTCGGCATACTGCGTGATCTGATACCCCTTCGGAAGATCCGGATAGTAGTAGTTCTTGCGAGAAAACGTCGACATTCTGCGGATCTGACAGTTCGTTGCCAGCCCCATCCGGACGGCAAACGCTACGAGGTTCTCGTTCAATACCGGCAGGACCCCGGGGTGGCCGAGGCAGATCGGACACACGTTCACATTCGGCTGGGCGCCATAGGCTGTGGAACAGCTACAGAAGGCCTTCGATGCCGTTGTCAGCTGTGCGTGTACCTCGAGGCCGATGACAGCTTCGTAGGCGAGGTTCGAGGATGGTGCGGACGTGTCCAAAGGACGACAAAATTACGGAAAAAGGGCTCTCCGCGGGGCCACTTCCGCGATGTTACCCAAAGACGACACTTCGCAGGTCGACATTTCCTCCACACAGGATGATTCCAACCCGGCGTCCACGGGCCAGACCAGGATTCGCCAACAGAACACCAAGACTCACACCGGCACTCGGTTCAATCACGAGCTTCAGGCGCTCCATCACCAAGAAGGTACCCTCACGGATTTGATCCTCGGATGCCGTCTCAATTTCAACTGCGGCTGCCTGCATGTGAGCAAACGTGCGATCCCCGAGTCCAGTCCGAAGACCGTCTGCTATGGTCATGCTGTTTGATGGGGGCTGCAAAACACCCGTAGCCATCGACTCCTTTGCGTCTGCTGCAATCTCTGGCTCCGCGCCGATGATCCGGGCGCCAGGCTGCATGCCGCGAACAGCAGTTGCGACTCCACTGAGGAGGCCACCCCCACCAACGGGCGCCATAACAATGTCGAGGCTGTCAACCTGCTCACAGAGCTCCAACCCAGCTGTGCCCTGGCCCGCGATTACGCGATCATCGTTGTATGGCGGCACGATATGGGCCCCCGTGCGATCGACGATTGCCTGCATGGTCGCAAGCCGTGACTCCAATGTCGGCTCGCACAACACGATCTCGGCACCATAGCCTTGAACAGCGGCCCGTTTGACCGATGGTGCGGTGCGGGGCATGACAATCGTGCAGGGAATACCCCGAAGCGCCGCGGCATACGCCAGCGCCTGAGCGTGATTCCCACTGGAATGGGTGATCACCCCGGGCTGCGCTTGGTCATCTGTAAGCTGTAGGACCGCATTGACGGCCCCACGGGCTTTGAATGCTCCAACCTTCTGCAGGTTTTCACACTTGAAGAATAGCTCGCCACCGAAGATCATATTGATCGCGGTTGAGGTCATCACCGGTGTCCGATGAACGTATGGGGCTATGCGGGATGCCGCACTCCGGATGTCCTGAAGGTCAACCACAACTTCCTACATGTTGCGTCGATACTGTCCACCAACATCATACAGCGCTTGGGTCATCTGTCCCAACGAACACACCTTTGCGGCTTCCATAAGAGCACTGAAGATGTTGCCATTCTGGATCGCCGTCATTCGAAGTGTATCCAGAGCAGCGTGTGCCTCTTCGCCCCCTCGCTTCTTAACAGAGGTTACGTTGTTGATTTGTTGTTCCTTCTCGTCTGTCGTCGAACGTATGACTTCGTCTGGGATGACAGTGGGTGAGCCCTTTGAGCTCAGGAAGGTGTTGACACCGACGATTGGATACTGACCTGTATGCTTGAGTGTTTCGTAGTACAGCGATTCTTCCTGGATCTTATTGCGCTGGTACATGTTCTCCATCGCACCCAGAACGCCGCCTCGGTCGGAGATCCGTCGAAACTCCGTGCAGACAGCTTCTTCGACAAGATCTGTCAGCTCTTCAATGATGAACGACCCCTGAATGGGGTTCTCATTTTTTGCGAGTCCAAGCTCGCGATTGATAATCAACTGGATAGCAACGGCTCGGCGAACGCTCTCCTCGGTTGGAGTCGTTATGGCCTCATCATACGCATTCGTATGAAGGGAGTTGCAGTTGTCATAGATCGCATACAGTGCTTGCAACGTTGTGCGGATATCGTTGAAGTCTATCTCCTGTGCGTGGAGAGAACGACCCGATGTTTGGATGTGGTACTTCAACATCTGTGAGCGTTCATTCCCGCCGTAGACGTTCTTCATTGCCTTAGCCCAGATGCGTCTCGCCACGCGGCCAATCACGCTGTACTCAGGGTCGACACCATTCGAGAAGAAGAACGAAAGGTTTGGTGCAAAGTCGTCAATGTTCATCCCACGCGAGAGGTAATACTCCACGTACGTAAAGCCGTTGGCGAGGGTAAAGGCAAGTTGCGTGATGGGGTTTGCACCGGCTTCGGCGATATGATATCCCGAAATAGACACCGAGTAGAAATTGCGAACACCTTCCTCGATGAAGTATTCCTGCACATCGCCCATCATTCGCAAGGCAAACTCGGTCGAAAAGATGCAGGTGTTTTGCGCTTGATCCTCTTTGAGAATGTCAGCCTGAACCGTTCCCCGAACGCTTTTGAGTGCCCGTGATCGACATTCCTCATACTGCTCTGGTGTAAGCACCTTGTCACCCGTGATCCCCAGTAGAAGCAGGCCAAGACCGTTGTTGCCGTCTGGTAATTCTGTCGAACCATCACCATGACGGTACTGTGGACGATGAAGCCCCTTTGCTGCAAAGAGCGCATCGATCTTCTGTTCAACCTGCTCACGAAGTCCATGTTCATGGATGAACTTCTCGCACTCCTGGTCAATGGCGGCATTCATGAAAAACGCCAAGAGCATTGGAGCTGGACCGTTGATGGTCATCGAAACAGATGTGGATGGCGCGCAGAGATCAAAGCCCGAGTACAGCTTCTTCGCATCATCGAGCGACGCAATGCTAACCCCTGAGTTCCCAATCTTTCCATAGATGTCGGGACGATGGTCTGGGTCCTCCCCATACAACGTCACACTGTCAAATGCTGTTGAGAGGCGAGCAGCTGGCATGCCGCTGGAGAGGTAATGAAATCGCTTATTCGTTCGCTCTGGTCCACCCTCGCCTGCAAACATTCGCGTGGGGTCTTCATTGGTTCTCTTGAAGGGATACACACCAGCGGTATACGGGAATTCTCCCGGCACATTCTCCTGCATACACCAACGGACGATCTCGCCCCAATCTTGAAATCGGGGAAGCGCAATTTTCGGGATGCGGGTGTGTGCAAGGGATTCCGTGTAGTTCTCAACCTTGATCTCGCGACCTCGGACCGTATAGGTGTAGTGCTCTCCCTGGTAGAGCGCCTTTTTGGCCTCCCACGTTGCCAGAAGGTGGCGCACCTCTCGATCTAACTGTTGATCGAGATCCTCGGCTGTGCGACGCAACGTGTCGATTGCAATACGCGTTGCGTCTGTGTCAGAGACTTCTCCGGTTGCCGTTGTTGGGTTATGGATGTCCATGAACTCACTTGGAATGAATGACCGAATGCAAACCGATGGAGGATAGTAGGCCGCCAACCCATAGGGTGCGGACCTGACCGGCCTCAAGGACGACGTCTGTGGGCGGTAGAACAACCGTCTTCGTCCCGGCCCGATACCCAACGACCTTTACCACGCCCGGAGCAACTGTGACGAATTGATTCGTTGTGCCCGGAACCGTGCTGGTTTCCCGAAACTCGAGTCCTCGGAAGGCAGCAGGCGCTTCCTCGGTGGTATCACGAAGGATAGCAATGTCAAGCAAGGGGCTGTCAGGACTCAGATGAAGTACTCGCAGGGACGTTGCTAGTGGGTCCTGAGCACGCTCTGGCTCCGACAACTCCAGACCGACAATGTTGGGTGGCACAAGAGTGCCGGAGACGAACATCGTCTTGCGGCTACGAAGTGTCGACAACGTGCGGATGTTGTTTACCAGGGGCGATCCATTTGCGGTTACCTCCAGTGTGTGTGTCCCGAGTTCTAAGTCGACATAGCCTGAGGCGTTCGGGAATGGCAGCTTTGCCATCTCCGGTACGGCGCGTCCATCGATCTTCACATCGATGTTACGAATGCCGATCACAGCGTTCACAACTTGAAAGTTTCCAACGTCCGGCGGAATCAAGAAATCGGTAACCGTGCCCTGATCAGACTCGGCAAAGAGCCGTGCGCGGAACAGCCAAGAATCAGCGAGATCAAGAGTGCCTGTCAACAAGAGTGTGTACGAGACACCTGATTCAAGGTCGACCGTGCGTGTAGCCGCATCATATGGTGTTTGCCACTCTCGAACAATGCGAATCTGTTGCGGACCCGGTTCGACGTTGTACCAGGGAGAGATCGTGCGGATCGGAAGGGCAGATGATGCAATGAGTCGAGTGTCGTTGCGGTAGATACCAAGTTCACCCGTTGTGAATGTTCCAGCATCTGTTGCATTCACAACGCGCAGCCGAGCCATTCCTGCCATTACACTTCCTGAATCTCGGATAACCAGAATGGTATCTGGGTATCGTGTCGAGCCGAACGCCGTTGTTGAAGGAAATACAACGATGCTCGATCGTGATGATCCAGGGAACTTGGCCGTTGTTCGCGCATAGACGGTCGACGTTGTTCCGTTATCGACTGCAACAATCGCACTGTCGGGAGCTTCAGGAATTTCAATGGCAGGCCCCCTATCACCAGAAGGGATCACCGATCCATACGGTGTGGAGCCAATATTCAATCGTGGTGTTGAGGAGGGAGTCATCCCGTTATACAGCCGCACCGTTGCGGTGGTTGATGTCGGGTTGGTGACATCGCTGCCACTACTGCAGGATGCCACAATGATGGCAAGTACCAGCAGTACGAGGCTGTAGCCGTTGCGTCGGATCGTGGCACTCACCGCGCTTTCCTCTCAGAAGAGCGTGTGGATTCCAATTGCGCTATTGTTCCCTGAACCTGCCAGAGCGCCCTGGCTATCGATGCCTGCTTTTGCACGTGAACATCATAGCGTTTGTTTTCTTCGACGAGCTCCGCTAGGTATCGTGTACGATCTGGTGGGATGATGTAGATCTTCTCGCTCATCTCATTCGTAACCTCATACGAAGACGACCAGTCAAGCGCACAGCGTGAGCGAAGCGCGTCGATGATTGCCCTGTACAGGGTGTTCGTCCCTGGGTCGTTGAACTGTGACGCGATGGTACCGTATACCGGCATGTTCTCAAGGGGCTCTGTGAAGCGCTGCCGGCTCCGCTGATATTGCTTCCGCACATCACGGAGTGCATCAAGTGCACCGCGCTTGTCAAACTTGTTGAGGGCAATGAGGTCGGCATAATCGATCATGTCGATCTTCTCGAGCTGCGTTGCAGCTCCAAACTCTGGCGTCATCACATACATCGACACGTCGCATACATCCGTGATTTGGCTGTCGCTCTGACCAATACCCGCTGTCTCAACGATGATAAGGTCGAACTCAGCATACGATAGAATGCGGATAGCATCAGCGACGTGCGGGTTCAGAGCAACGTTTGCCTCCCTTGTCGCAAACGAACGCATATACACCCGGTCGTTGCTCACGGCATTCATTCGGATACGGTCTCCAAGCAGCGCACCACCGGTTTTTCTCTTTGATGGGTCGACACTTAGGACGGCGATGCGGCGATCTGGCTGGTCCAACAAGAACCGACGCACGATCTCGTCGGTGAGGGACGACTTGCCAGCTCCACCCGTGCCAGTGATTCCGAGAACAGGAACACGAACGCCACCATTAGCAAAGGCAATGAGATCGGTCCGTCCGCGCTCTGCGCATGAGATTGCCTGGGCGATGGCCCTCGGTTGACGGAGCTTGACACGGTCTGCCAACAACTCAACATCATCGACCGGAGGCACAAAGTCGCTCTTCTCCACAAGATCATTAATCATCCCTTGAAGCCCCATTGCGCGACCATCATCTGGGGAGTACACACGTGTAACCCCTGCAGCGTGCAACTCTGTAATCTCGCTCGGGAGAATCGTCCCGCCACCACCAGCGAAAATGCGGATGTGGTGCGCCCCTTGCTCATCAAGCAGCTGACGCATGTATGTGAGATACTCAACGTGTCCGCCTTGATACGACGTCATGGCGATGGCCTGTGCATCCTCTTGGATTGCACAATCCACAACCTCCTTGACCGATCGGTTGTGGCCAAGATGAATGACCTCACAACCGGTGGCCTGAATAATGCGCCGCATGACGTTGATAGCGGCATCGTGGCCATCAAACAGGGATGCTGCGGTTACGACGCGGACCGTTGTAGAGGGCGTGTATGGGGCTTGCTGTTGCATGCGAGAAAACGCCAGGTGTGTGTGGACAACGCCGCAAAACTACACAGGATACGGGGTTCGCCCGTGTAACAGGGCTCATCACGTCCATGTGAATGGATTTGCTTCATACCGTTGCATATTGGCCCCATCTGACGCGTCAAGAGTTTGAACATCGACAACGGGTTCTCCCAATGAACAAGAACATTGGAACACTCGACGCGGCCTGTATACCGTTTTCGGTATTTCTACGTGCAAAACATCACATTAACCCTACCCATTGAACGCTGAGCTGATCATGCTCGGTGGCGCCGAGGAGATTGGTGCCAATTCGTGCTACCTCGATATTAACGGAACCGGTATCATCATTGATGCCGGGCTTCATCCTCGGGATCGGACCGCCAAGGCGTTTCCGGACATCGACGCGCTGGGTGATAGACCAACGGACGTCCTGGTTGTAACCCATGCCCATTCCGACCACATCGGCGCTCTACCGTATGTGATGCGGCGACTTCCACATGTTCGCCCCATTATGACATCAGCTACGCGCGATCTCAGTCAGCTCGTCCTTCATAATGGTGCACGACTTCTTCGAACGGACATCGCCTCGACGTTTCCGAAGGAATGGCTCGAGTTCTACGATCGTGAGAACATCGAAGCCATTCGGTACGCGTTTGAAGCACTATTGTACGACGAGGCTCTGCCTCTGCGGGGCTACTCCGGACGCTCAGTTGTTGATCTGCAGTTTCATTGGTCAGGTCATATCCTAGGATCGGCCAGTGTTTCACTGCAATGCAAGGGGCTTTCCATTCTCCACACAGCCGACGTCATGTTCAACGACCAGGTTGTCCTTCCGAAGGCACGGATCCCTCGAACACATGTCGACGTTCTCATTACGGAAGCTACCAACGCTGGAACAGAGAACATCCCCACCTTCCCTGAAGAAGCCCGCCGGCTGGCAGCATTCATTAACACGGTGGCAACGCGCAATGGATCGGTGTTGATACCGTGCTTCGCCCTCGGCAAACTCCAGGAGATGATCCCATTGCTCTACTCGCTCATGCGCAAGGGCAGCATTCCCCACATGCCGATCTACACCGGTGGAATTGGCGTCCGGATGAATAAGGTTTACGACCAATACTGCTACAGCGACCCAATGAAGCGACCGGGGTTCGAGGTATCAGATATCCCCCAGGAGCGTCTTCGCCGTGATGAACTCATAAACGGTAACTACTTCCGAGAGCCCTCGATCGTGGTTGCGTCATCCGGAATGATGAATGTGGGAACAATGTCACACACTCTGGCTCGACAGTGGTTCACTCGAAAAGAGTTTGGGATCGCATTTGTTGGATACCAGGATCCCTCCACACCTGGACATGGACTTCTCATGTCTGAGAAGAAGAAACCGTTCGACTTCGGTTCAGCACGATGTTCGCGCGTCTGCGATGTCGAACGGTTCCGCTTCAGCGGCCACGCGTCTCGTGAACACCTCGTTGAGTTCGCCGTTGATGTCAAACCCAATACCGTGGTGATCACGCATGGCGATGTTGAGGCCTGTGAAAACCTTGCCCTTGATATTCATGAGCGACTGCCAGGAACCCGAATCATCATTCCCAGACACGGGGTTTCCTACCAGCTCGCAGGATCATCGATAAATGATCAATTGGCTACGAAGGACCTTTTGCGATAGCGCCTGTGCGTTTACCGAATAGGTACCAGGCGCCAGATCTTCAACGTTGACCGAACATGTCGAAGCCTCCCCGGTAGGACGGATCGTCCGAACCTCTTCGCCGTGGATATTTACGACGCTGATGATTGTAACGGGCTCTGCCCAAGAAACAACAGCCCGTTCACCAGCAGGGGTAGGCATAATGGAAAGTTCCGACATATCGACATCGGGCTCCGTCGCTGAGGTCAGTGTAGGTGCTAGTGGCGCAACCGTGTAAAAGCCGGGACTAAACACCGCGCGATGACGCCGCCGTGCATCGCGAACAACAAACCGATATCGCGTTCCTGTGCTCATGTTATCGGGAACTGTCCAATTGACCGAACGCTGCGGTGCGGCCACGTCGTTAGCGATCACTGTGGTGGTTTGACGTTGTCCATCCCATACCTCGACGGTAACACGAGGCGCCTCAAGATCATCCGTCCATTCAATCGTAAGGGGCGTCCCTGGCGCATACACGGTTGATGCATGTGGAGCCCGAACGCTAACGTCAGCCCAAACGATAACAGGGATGAGTGTGAGAAAAAGGCTGACAACCATGCGCGCGATCCGCACACCGCCTGGATATGGTGTATCTCTCGTAGTGAAGCAGTTGTTCGTCATCATTTGGTCTCCTCTGTGTAGTGAATGATGGAAGTGGTTGGTGCGTGTTCACCAACAATCGTGCAGAGGTATACTCCGCAGGGTAGCGTACCCAATGACAACTCTGTCGTACTGTCATGGATTTGCTCGTGGTAGATGGTCTGTCCTGTGACATCGAACAGCATCAGCGTAGCTGGGTTATCCGAAGGTCGACGCACGAGAAGTTTGGAACCTTGCTGTCGAATCTCTACGTGCTGCTCGAAATGAGCACCCACATCTGAAAGCAACCGTCTGTACTCCGCCGTAAAAACGGTTGTTGTGTTGATCGGCCAACACCGAAAGTCTAACGTTTGTGATCGACTGCTGGCGTCCAATGGTACTCCTGGCACATCACACTTCCACCGTTGAAACGTATACCCAAAGCCATCCCACGCATTGAGTCGAAACTCCCCGGTGTTGAGATATGATCGATGATCCTTTGTCGGCTCGACTAATTGTCCGCCAGTGATCTCTTTACCTGTCTCTTCATCGATTGCCTGAGCGTACGCATTGAATCCCCGTGCTACTTGAAACTCGATCACGCTGGTATCATCTCGATCGGCTCCAAGCCAATATTGACAGTACATATGAAGCTCATATATCCGCACGCTATCGAGTGCGAATTGCGCCTGAAGCTTCTCATGGGGAACCACCATGATGTACTCTGGATTGTCACAAAGGTTTGTCGTTGAAACGCGCCGCCGTAGCCGCTGGCCTCCTTCCATATGGACCTCGAATAGCTCTGCGCACAGTCCAACACCAAGGGCTCCTGATGGGGGGAGTGTATTTCGCCGCTCAACGATAAGCGTATCCATACAATAGGGGATATACCCTCCCCAAGACCCACTTCCGGGTAATCGAATCGAAGACTCGAGACAACTCGCACCGATTGGACTCGGTTGTGCGTTCGCGGTGCTAACACCTGCAAACAGCAAGAGCATGATCATACATTGTGTCATGACATGACCTCCACAAGGTGATTGACAGGGTGGGACTATCGGACAACGGATCGGCTGACGAACCACTGTCCACGCAGGCGATAGTCGGCATTTTCCGTATTCACCAGAATACGCGGAGCCGTCGGAGTTGACATTCCCCAAAGTGTCTGCGAGTCTTCGAGAACCGTTACCTCGGCAAGGGGATCGTCTTGCTCTTCGATTGGAAGAAGGGCTTTGATTAAGGTTGCGCCAAGAGAGACTAAGTCGCCGATCAGTTTGTTGTTATCGTTATTCACCTGGTCGCGTTTGTACTGCTCAGCCTTGCCACGCAACGTATCGAGGACGTCCTGCAGTCGATTCACAAGACATTGATCGTTGCTCTTACAGTCTTCATCCCAGGATCCAATGCGCGCAAAGGCCCGATCATCGATGTCCATCCATGCTGTTTGTAGCCAGATGGGATGGTCTCCGAACGAAAAGACATCGCCTTCGTCGCCGCAGTCTCTCGTACAATCACCCGACCAAGTCTGTTGTTGCTGACAGTCGGGATATCGATGGAATCCATCAGCCTGATTTGCTGCACCGCTTGCTGCGATGTTGATGCCGTAGAGTGCGTGATACATCTCTCCTGAATCTTCCCATGGCAACCAGTCCGTGTCACCGTCGAATGCAAACACTGCATCAGTCATGCGCATGCCATATCCGGGAATCTCCATACGTCGCAGCGCAAAAAACCTGCTTGAGAGAAGGGGCTCATCATCAGCCGACCTGATCGACGTTGAACAGGTCAGATCAATCATCCCTGTGTGAAGCGCCTGCTTGATTGGTGTGGTTCCCGGCTCGTACACCGAGAATTCGACGATGTCGAGGTACTGACCTGTTGTCGAAAAGAGTTGTGCATTCCCGCGACCAGAGCTCGCTGTAATAAAGTCGAGGTTCTTCTCCTGCGGGTCCGTTATCAATACATTCGCAAAGCTCTCGGCAGATATTCCACCCTCATAGATGGTCGTCGCATCGACGGGTCTTGAGAACTTCAATTTCACACTGGTGCCGCGCCGTGGGATGTACTCAAGTTGACGTCCTCCTCGAGGCTCGTCGTCAGCTTTGTCGTAATACGTGAGCGGATCAAACCATCGCTCCTCAAAGAATGATCGCCAGCGATCACCGCGGGCATTGACGCGGACACGCAGTGCGATGGACTCGACCGTGAACCGTTTCCGAAACGCGGCCCGAAGAGATATCTCGCGATGTTCGAGTTCCTCTCCATCACAGGATTTTGCATCACCTGATGTGAGTTCGGGTTTCATCGTCAGATGGTACGCAGGATGTCCATCGACCGAGTCAGCCGCACGAGGCTGAACATAGCGTGGAAGATTTGACCACCATCGCCAGTCCTCTCCTCGATGTGCTGCTGGAGACACAACGATGCGCACCTTGTCTCCGCAGCGTAGACCAGCACGCTGGCTTTCAATACCGTTGACGACGCATGTTGAGGTTGGTACTGGAAACCAGTGTTCAATACCATCAACTCGAACAAGTGTTTCAACATCTGTACGAGTCTCCGGGTGCGGTCGACGATCGAGGAGCACATCGTCATCGTGATCGCTGCCTAAGAGTACGCGCTCGAGTCGAAGATCAATGGGAACACGACGACCGAAGATGACAAGGGTGTTCTCGGGATCGAGAAGTGGGGCATCAATGCAGAGTTCGTGTCGCCCCCTATCAAACCACACGGGTGGACCAGTGGACGCATCATGATAACCGATGACTTCCCAGTACTCATCCGCAATCACACACACCGTACGCGTCTGCGGTCTCGTCTCTTCGAACTCATTAGGGGTTGTGAATTGCACGTGCTCAGCGATAGTCTGTAGTTCATCAGGCTGCGCATTCATCAACCGTGCTCGCAGACGATATCGATCACCGACAACAGGCGTGAGCTTTTGAAAGCGCGGATTCAGAAAGACATGAGGCTGATTTGAAGATGCACCTCCACCTGGATTGAATTGCGATGGGGTACCCGGAGGCATTGCCGATAGTATCAACGTAGACACAGGCAGGTTGAGCGATGGGGCTGTTGACCCAGAGCAGCCGCTTGCAGATGCTGACCACGATAGAAACGCCGCTCCGGTGGTGGCTGAAGCAACGACGAAGATTTGCTGAATGGAGGTATCTAGCCGGAGCGTCGTTGAATCTCGCACTGTCGCTAGATGTCGACCATCCTGATCGGTTACCGATACCACTCCCAGTGTATCTGTTGTGATGACGACGTCGATGGTATCTACAAATGCATATTCTGCGGACAGCATAATAGGTTTTGCAAGCTCCTCACACGATACAGGTCCACGGATCGTTGAGGTACGCACGGTATCTGCCCACGATAATGATGATGATCGCCAGCGAATGAATCGCCAGCGTTCACCGAAGTAGGGTGGCATTGCAATGGAGATGTTCCCATCAGCGGGCACAATGGCCGAAGCACTTTGCGCGATGTCCTGTAGCTCCTGAGGTACCGGGCGTCCATCCTCAGAAACGACGGCAATGTGGGTCGGTGCTGCACCGCGAACAGTTGCCTCAAGCTGCCGGTCGTCATCTGGGTTACCAGTGATCTGCGACATTCGGACATCAATCCGTAATGGTACACCAGTATTCCATCGTTGTTGTGGCACAACACACAGTAGCGTGTCGGAAACGCGTTGAACAAGTGCCTGCTGCGAAGGCGCCCACACGCCACCTGCCGTTGGTTGTTGTATCTCAAGAAGCTGATTGACCGATACATCATAAGGGATGGGCTGTGTGGTGCGGAACCAAACAATTGCGTTGCAGCGCAAAACATCAATCGTGTCGAACGTCGATCCGGCCAACCTCGGCACATCAGCCGCCGTTGTAAAATCAAACTCGTATGTCGGAATAGCGACTCCTCCGAGTCCCGTTGCCATCACGAGTCCCTGAACAATGCAGTGATATGTCGTGTTTGGCAGAAGCCTTCGCGGCGTCCATTCAAGTGTCGTCGGATCTACAAGCGTTACGGTGCCAACGATTCCATGTCGAGACCATTGTTCTCGTTTCATGGTCGTTGTGACAGACGATCGCACCACGAGTATAGTCGGCTCAACAGCAAGCTGTCGTGCTGCCTGTGGATACTGTGGTACAACAGAAGAGGCCTCAATAGGAGACGGGGCTCGCACACGAATTGACGTTGACGGAGAAACGTCTACCTGACCATCATACGGGTTGGTAAACAGCACGTCATTCTGCGCACGTAGCATTGACGCTGTCAACAATAGGCCAATCAGTATGGACAAACTCTGCATGGCGACCTCCGATAGATGAGAAACATCATGGACGCCACTGCGGCGTCCGTATCGGTGGTTGTGCAGATATCAGGAAAAACGTGACGCTATTGGACTTCAACGCGAAACACGTTCGGCCAGTGCTTTCCTGTTACGTAAAGATGTTGAGAAACGGAATCCCAGGCGATACCGTTCATGACATCTGTGGAAGGAGATCGTTTCGACTGTGGAAGGATCCCCGTGAAATCAACAACACCAACCACACGTCCTGTTGTTGGGTTGATTCGAACAACGGTTTCGGACTGCCATACATTCGCCCATATTTCGCCGTGGATCCACTCTAGTTCATTCAGGTTATTCAGCGGTACTCCGTCGAGAAGGACATCAAACGAACGGATACGTCGAAATCCGTTAGGGTCGTGCACACTGATTGTACTTGTACCATTGCTCATGTACAAGTGCATTCCATCCGTTGTCAGTCCCCATCCCTCACCCTGATAGGAAAAGTCCCCGACTTTGGCCAAGGTCTTTGCATCATAGATGAACCCTTGCTGATTCAGCCAGGTAAGCATATAGACACGATCTTGCAGGACGGCAATTCCTTCCGCGAAGTATCGTGCATCGACCTTTTCGGAACGTTGAACAACCCCATTTTTGATCGCAGCACGTCGTAAGCTCGAAAATCCATACTGTCCTGTGCTTTCAAGAAACGCCCCTTTGTACACAACAAGCCCCTGTGTGAAGGCCTGATCATCATGGGGCAATACCTCAGCTACCCGATACCCATACCGCTGGGCACCCGGCTCGACAACCTTTTCGTTCGAGGGCGGTTGGCGCAGGTCATCTGCTCGCTCAGTGGAGCAAGCGACAAGCATGGCACAAATAATGCTATGGAAAATCCAACGTGACATCATCATCAGTGGACGAATCTAGCGAGTTTTGTCTCTGACTGATCATCCATACTCCCATGCCTCGACGTCGCCTCTTTCCATTCGTTCTTCTCGGTGTCTCCGGGATCATCTTCATCTCGACCATTGCCTTCATTTACAATGATGGGTTTCGGGGTGGTTCGTACGCACCAATGGATGAGTCATCATCCGAACGGCATCTCAGACAAGAAGAGGTAAGGCGTCTCCGTCGGGATAGCCTCTTGCGGCGTTTTCCGCGTATCAGCTATCACCGGGTGGTGGTGGGATCTAAGAATGTCCTCGACAGTATTCGTCAAGCTTGCGGACGTGGTGACAGCACGGTGGCCGCCTATCGGATGATGCGGCTGTTGAACAGAAAAGATCTTCAGTATGTGCGCGTTGGTGACACCTTGGTGATGGCTGATACTGTCGTTTCTGACCTTCGAGCATACTCGGTCTTTCCACAGTATTGGTCGGGGGGCGACACCATTCCAAAGATCATCCTTGTCAGCAATAGATGGCAGTCATATGCCTGCTATGAATACGGCGAGTTGGTGCGATTTGCCGCATGTAACACGGGTGAGGAGCGGAAACCCTCGTTCCCAGGTCGATACGCCGTGTATTGGCGGCAACGTCTACGAATCAGCTCGCTTAACGATGAATGGAAACTGCCGTTCACGGTGAATTTTCACCTGCAGGCCGGGAGCGCCTTTCATCAGTTTGACATGCCGGGTCGCCCCGTATCACATTCATGTGTGCGGCAGTTTATCGAGGATGCAGAGTGGCTCTTTCGATGGGTTCGTGTTGCTCGGAAAGACTCTGTGCGACATGTCTACATTCCACTCTCTGGGACGCCAGTCATTATCCTTGATGTTTTTGATTTCTCCCGCCGTCGAGGTGGACCATGGTTAGAGCTTGCAACAAACGAGCCGACAGTGAAGGATTTGCCTACCGATCCAATGGCCGTTGAAGAAGCGCTCATTCCGATCTCCCAGGTTCCCAAGGACAGCCGTGGCTCGCTCCGCAACCTAAAGCGGTATCTCACGGCAGATAGTGTTTTGCGAGCACGGGGTGTGATTCGACAACACGTAAAGCTACTTGAGAGCATCAACTACAACGAGCGCAGGGCGAAGAAGGCTGCAGCTGCAAAGCGTGCCGCAGCACAGAAGACGTCTACACCATCAAAGCAACCCTAGTCGGGTTTGCGTTCTGGCCACCGCTGATAATGTCGCTCCCGGATCTCTGCCTCTGCACCTTGGTCTGTGGGGTGGTAGACCTGGAATCCTGTGTGTGTATCCGGTAGATACGTGGTAGCAACAAAGTGACCAGGGTAGTCATGGGGGTACTGATAACCCAAGGCATTTCCCTGATCTCGCAGAAGGGGCGTGGGGGCGTTACGAAGATGCTGTGGTATCACAATCGTCTTGCCGGTATGAAGCTCTGCAATAGCGGCGTTGATGGCGTTGTAGGACGCATTTGATTTGGGCGCGGTGGCAAGGTATGTAACTCCTTGCGCAAGGACAATCCGCCCCTCGGGCATTCCAATGCGCTCGATAGCCTGAAAGACGTTGACAGCGAGAGTGAGTGCATTGGGATCCGCGTTCCCAATATCCTCACTGGCGAAGATGATCATGCGACGCGCAATAAAGGTTGGATCCTCTCCTGCATCGATCATGATCGCGAGATACATAACAGCAGCATCGGGATCACTTCCACGCATCGATTTGATAAAGGCAGAAACGGTATCGTAGTGATTGTCCCCGTGTTTGTCGTACCGCAGAACTCGCTGCTGGACCGCAGCAGATAAAACATCAGCGGTCACGTGAAATGGTTCGGTCGTCGTTCTTGGTCGCAACATTACTGCTGCTTCCAAAGCATTGAGCGCCTTGCGCGCATCACCACCAGAGATCAATTGTAGCGCCGGCCAATCATCGAGGACAACATCGATACCGTTTGTCCGAAGATCTCTGATCGCACGCTGGATGATCTGTTCGATATGTTCGTTCGAAAGGGACCGCAGAACATAGACGTGACAACGCGACAAGAGCGCGGCGTTGATTTCGAACGATGGATTCTCAGTTGTTGCGCCCACCAACACAATGTCGCCTCGTTCTACGGCATGCAGTAGCGCGTCCTGTTGCGATTTGGTAAACCGATGAATCTCATCGATAAAGACAATCGTCTTTCGTCCACGACGGCGTGCTTGCTCTGCGCGACGTAGGGCCTCACGCAGCTCCTTGACGCCCGAATCCACGGCAGATAGACGTTCGATGTCTGCGCCAACGGATGCCGCTAGTATAGTGGCAAGCGTGGTCTTTCCGGTTCCTGGCGGACCCCATAGGATCATTGAAGGGAGTTCACCGTGCTCAACATATCGTCGCAGCGGAGCCCCTTCTCCAAGGAGGTGTTCCTGACCTGTTACCTCGTCAAGCGTGGTCGGGCGTACCCGTTCTGAAAGCGGTCGTGATGCATCTGACTGTGGAGATGATGCGGTCTCTTCGGGAAAAAGGGATTCCATAGCGTTCGGGCAACATACACGTTTTCACCTGATGGGCACAACGTGTGGATATCACCCAAGCATGGAGTACGTGCTCCCTGGAAGACGGGCTGCTAGAACAACATCGAGCTCGCGCGCTTTCTTCTGGAGTCGCTGGATAGGTTCGATGATTGGTTCGGCACTCTGCTTGAAGGTCAGGTGGTGGATGGGCATCATCGATCGTGCGCGCATCATGGTCGACATTTCGAGTGCTTGTTCTGGTGTACAGTGGAGGTCTTCGAAGCCCTGATACGCACCGATCGGCATGATTGCAAGGTCGACCTCGCCCGAGATCTCTCGGAATGCTGTCGTGTAGGCGGTGTCACCACCGAAGACCACACGAATGCCATCAACATCAAGGAGATACCCGTTGTAACTGCGACCGTGCCGCCGATTTCCCGCTGCACGACATGGCTCTCCAGGCAGTCTCCACCCATTGTGTGTGACTTGGAGTGCTTTGATCACTACGCCTTCTGTCATGGATGTTTCATTCCAATCAATCTCTCCAACGCTCTTCCAAGGAAACTCTTGGAGAAGATCAGAGGTGTTTGGTGGCGTCAGAACCGTGATTTGTCCTGGCCACCTCGAGGTAAGCGCATCCAATGTTGGAAGATCAAGGTGATCCATGTGCGCGTGTGACAGAACAATGATGTCTGGTCGTGGAATCTCATCGATCTGGAGGGCTGGAGGTGTTATGCGTCGTGGACCAATGCGCAATCCTAGAAGGTTTAGTCCAACGACATCAGAGAATACCGGGTCGGTAAGAACCCAGGTTGACCCCATCTTCAGCAAGACCGTGGACTGTCCGATCCAGCAAGCCCACACAGCGCACTGGTTTGCAAGGTCGAGTCGTGGCGCTCGATAGATTGTCTCCGTTGTTGCGCCTGAGAGAGCATGCAACGGAAGGCCCCCAGCCATAATTGTACCGGATGCCATGATAGCTGCCTGTACAAAGGTGCGTCGCGACATACATGTCGACATATGTATACCCCCTGGTTTCAACACCTGCGAACATCGATGGTTAGAATTGTTCATCCGAGTTATCATCTCTTTGCAATGGGGTCATTAAACGATGGTAACTTCGTGCTATGCGCGTTTTGCTCATTGCGACATTCCTCTTCTTGGGGGTACGGCTTCTTCCTGCGCAGGTCACTGGGGGGTCGAGTCCTGCTCCGCCACCAGCAGCACAAGCCGATCCCGACGAGGCAACAATCGCGCTCATCAAGAACCAGGCTCTGCCGATGCAGTGGACCCTGTCATTTATGCAAAGCATTGCCCAGGGGGCTCTGCGGGATTCACTCGAAGGAATCTCTGCGCCCGCAACAGGCTACGGATTTGGATTTGAGATTGGTCAATACTTCGATCCAATTCCGCTCTTTGTGGGTGGTGAGGCTGGAGTGATGTTCTATCCCTCGAAGGATCGAACCATTAAGGCTTCTTCACGACGAAGCTTTACGGTGGAAACGTCAAACTTCATCTTGCCGGTCCTGGCTACGATACGCTTCCAGCCAAGCATTGAAAACTGGGTATACCCATACGCTGAGTTGGTAGGGGGCTTTACGGTCCACTCATCGGACGTCACACGACGTACGATTTTTGATTCTGATACAACGACCGATTCCGAGGGAGAGGGTGATTTCAACTGGAACTACGGCGTTGGTGTTGGAGTTGCCATCAAGGTTGCCGACGTCATAACGCTACCACACACCCTGCAGCGGACATTAATCGACGTTCGTCTTCGTTATATCACAGGCACGGCCGCGGAAGTGTCGTACGCTGATTTGATCGATGAGTCTTCATTAGACTCAGAGATCCGCACTTCTGTGGTCGAGCGACCCGTGATGATCATGTTTCGACTTGGAATAACATTTCAACTTTAGACTCCTATGGGAGTCATGGAGCACATGCCATGAAAAGCCATCAACATCTGACCCTTGTTGCCCTCGCAACCATCTCTCTGATTGCACCATCATGTCGAACGGTGCAGGATCATCGCAATGATCTTCATTCATCGCAGGAACGGGAGTTGACCGCTGGTATCGTCCGTCGAGAAATCAAAAAGGGAATGGGGGTAGCTGAGGTTGCCCAGGCACTGGGTTCACCAAACATCACACGCACTGAAGATGATGGTCGTGAAGTATGGGTGTATGACAAGATTGCAACAGAAGCATCTTACTCACAAAGCCAGAGTGCTCTCTTTCTCATCATTGGGGGAATCTCTAACCAAAGCGGGGCGGCTGCGACAACACAGCGCACCCTGACGGTTATTATTACGTTTGACAAGGACGGTAAGGTTCTCAACTTCAACTACCACCAGAGCAAGTTTTGATCATGGGTCAGCACTGGAAAACACTGAGTCTGCTCGGAATTTCACTCACGGTGGTGCTGTCGTCATGCACCATCATCAATCGGCTACCTCAAGTGCAGCCCCCACAAACACAGCTGCAAACGCGCGAGTTTCAAACCCGGGAGTTTGATACCAACGACGTAAAGCTTGTGATGAAGGCGATGCTCAATGTGCTGCAGGATGATGGTTTTGTTGTCAAGAACGCCGTCGTAGATCTTGGGTTATTGACGGCAAACAAAGAGATTCAACTCAATGCACGCCCGACGGCAAGCGATTCCTATTGGACCGAAGCGTTTGGAGCGTTGCTTACGGGTCGCAATACTCAGGGGTCGCGTAATCAGCAGCAACAAGATCATCGGTATAGCAAGTTCAAGAATATCGAAGTAAGCATCAACGTTTCTGAGCTTGGTCGGCGCACACGTGTGCGTGCAAACTTCCAGGCGAAGGTACTTGATAATACGGGCAACCCCGTTGAAGTGTACGTGATTAATGATCCGAAGTTCTACCAGGACTTTTTTGCCAAGGTGGACAAGGGGATCTTTCTGCAGAAGCAGGGGTTTTGACACATGTTTCTTCAGCGTCTTCTCTGTACTCTGCTTTGTTTCCTCTGTGTTGGCGTCCTGAATAGTCTGCAGGCACAATCAGTGCTCGAGGCTGTCCAGACGGGAAACACGCAAGCGGTAAAGAAGATTCTGCGGAAGTCCACATCACGGATTGATGAGCAAGATGGTCGTGGGATTACCCCACTGATTCTTGCCACCCTCGCAAATGATAGTGCTATGGTTGAGCTCCTCATCTCGTACCATGCAGATCCGACGATTGCGGCAGCTGGTGGCATGACGGCGTTGCATGCAGCAGCATTTCATGGTAGAGATCGCTGTAGTCCGATGATCATCGCAGCAGGCGCCGATCCTAATGTTCTGGATGATAGAGGACGCTCACCCCTCCATGTGGCCGCACGGCTGGGGAATACCAATGTTGTGACGCAGCTGTGTGATGCACGGGCATACCTAGAATTACGCGACCGCGACGGGAATAGCCCCCTCATGCTTGCTTGCGGTAATCGCCACCTGGGTGCGGTCGAGGAGCTCCTTGAGAAGGGTGCGGACGTCAACACTCGTGATTACTACGGACGTACGCCGTTGATGCTTCTCGCAGTTCTTGGAGAAGATGAAATGCTTCGAATTCTCCTGCGACATAAGCCCGACTTACATGCGGTTGACCATACAGGAAGAACCGCTCTGACATATGCGACACTGAATCGACGAAAGACAATAATTCGCATATTGGAAAGCGCAGGAGCCGCGTATTAAAGCGCATCCTCGTGCCGTTTACTATGACATATAGTGTCATTCTAAAGTCGTTCTTACTTACACAACCTGTACCACCAAATGAGCTCCCACAGCCACACAAAGCTGACGAGGATAGCCCTCTTCTATGATGGGAATTACTTCCTTCATGTCAGCAACTACTACGCGTTCAATCATCCTCGAAATAGCCGGATCAGTCTTCGCGGACTTCACGAGTTCATACGGCACCGTATTGCAGCAGAAGAGAATACAGAGGTTCATCTTACACAGATCGTTGATAGTCACTTCTTCCGTGGCCGGATCTCGGCTAACGAGGCACAACAGCGTGGCAATCTTCTTTACTACGATCGTGTGTTTGAAGACATACTTATGTGGGAAGGTGTCATCACACACTATCTCCCATTGCGACACAGCGGTGGACGCCGTGAAGAGAAGGGAATCGATGTTTGGATGGCTCTTGAAGCATACGAGCTTACACTGTTAAAGAAGTTTGATGTTGTGGTGTTGATCACATCCGATGGTAACTATGTTCCGTTGGTCCGGAAGATCAACAACCTTGGTGCACGAGTAATGGTTTTGTCGTGGGACTTTGAGTTTGTCGACAACGAAGGCAAGCACATCATTACGCGAACCTCACAGGAACTCCTCGAAGAGGTTACCTACCCAGTACAAATGCACCAGCTCATCGAATCCCGTCAGGCGGAAAGCAATGAGCTAGTTCAAAATCTCTTTGTTCGCCGTGATGATGCACAGCCACGTCCCCCCCGCGATCCCCGCGAATTTCAGGAGTTAACCGAGGGCCGGTCCCCAAGAATCGATGTTGAAGAAGAGGAAGAGGGGGAGCGTTTTGAATCCTATGTCCTAGCACTCAAGAACGGTTACGGCTTCATCAAGTATCCACCGAACAATCTGTTCTTCCACTCGTCAGACCTCTTGAATGCAGAGTTTCCAGACCTCCGCGAGGGTGATCCTGTCGACTTCACAATAGGCTTTAACCGTGATGGTGAAGAAGTTGCGAAACGTGTGAAGTTGATTTTTGAAGATGAAGCTCTCGATGATGCAGATTGACGCATGATCGCTTCAAAACTTCCAAACGTCGGTACAACAATTTTCTCTGTGATGACAGCTCTTGCCCAACAGGTAGGGGCTGTTAACGTTTCACAGGGGTTCCCTGACTATCCAATCGATTCGGAACTTGTCGCGTTTCTCGAGAAGGCCGCACGAGAGGGGCAGAATCAATATGCCCCAATGCCGGGATTGCTGCATCTTCGGGAGTGTGTATCCGAAAAGTACAGACTCGTACATGGTTGCATGGTCGATCCAGAACGTGAAATCACCATCACGCCTGGTGGTACTGCTGCGATCTTTTCTGCCCTTGCGTGTCTTGTGCACCCAGGTGATGAAGTGATCGTCCTAGAGCCGTGCTATGACTCCTATGGTCCTGCAATCCAGATGGTAGGGGGCGTTGTTGTTCCTGTACGACTTTCACAACCTTCCTACACACCAGATTGGGATGCTGTACGACGCCGAATTACCGGGCGTACGCGTGCGATCATGATCAACACACCTCATAATCCATGTGGAAGTGTCCTGTCACAGCAGGACATCAACATATTGGCTGAGATGTGTGTGGAACACAACCTTGTTGTCATTAGCGATGAGGTGTACGAACTCATTACGTTCGACGGTGTGTGCCATGCGAGTCCCTTGATGCACCCTGCGCTGCGTGATCGAACGTTCGTGATAACGTCATTTGGAAAGACCTTCCACATAACAGGATGGAAGGTAGGGGCGTGTGTTGCGTCGCCTGCGTTGACCTCAGAGTTTCGAAAGGCACACCAGTATATCTCGTTCTGCGTAAATGCTCCTGCACAACACGCACTCGCTGCGTATATGTCGGTGCCCACGAGATACCAACAACTTCCGGCGTTCTTTGAACGCAAGCGTGCGTTGTTCCGGGAAAAGATGGATGGGTCGCTGTGGACCATACGGCCATGCAACGGATCGTACTTTCAGCTGATAGGATACGAGAACATCAGCAACGAGAACGACGTAGACTTTGCGAAACGCATTGTGGAGCAACATGGGGTTGCTTGTATTCCGTTGTCTCCGTTTTACAGCGACGTAACGACGCAAACAGATCGTGTGTTACGAGTGTGTTTTGCAAAGACAGACGAGACGCTGATCGCCGCCGCTGATCGATTACGTAGCGTCCGCTGATCGTGGAACGATGTCAAGCCGAAGCATGCGCTCTTCGCTCATCAGCGAATCACGGAGCTCAATTATCTGTTCGAGTTTCACGTTGCGATAGTCATCGAGAATGGTGTTCATTCGCTCCGGGTCGTTCCAAAACAGCGTGGTCCAGGCAACAGAATCAGCAACACCATTTACCTTCTGTAACTCGGCAGCATGTCCGGTGCGCAATTTGTTAATTGCAGCCTCGAGGTGCCTCTGTGTGATATCAGCTGAACGAAGTGCGGTATGAATAGCATGCACTATTTGATCTGCCGAGATCGACGGTTCCGCTGCATATGCGTACATGGTGAAGAGTGATGCATTTGCCCGACGGTCGACAAAGGCTCCGGCCATAGAGGCGATTCGAGTGTTTGAGACCAGTTCACGGTACAAGATTGAACTCGTCCCGGTGCCTATGATCGTGGACAAGATTTCAAGGTCGAGAAGTTCACTTTGCGCAAAGCCCTGCGCGTGTGCTGCAAGAAAGACAGCCGGCATCGGCACCGCATCATCAACCACACGGTGTGATCCATAGATCTTTTGCTCAGGTAGAAAACGGTTTCGCACAATCGGATCTGTCGTGTTGGGAATGTCGCCAAAGTAGCGTTGTGCTAATTCAACAGCACGGTCTGGTGTGATGTCTCCAGCAACACATAGTACAGCATTCGAGGGACGGTAGTAACGCTCAAAAAAGCTTCGCGCGTCGTCAATCGATACGCCCGAAACATCCGATTCATAACCATACACATCCCACGAATAGGAGCTATCGGGGGCGAATGCCGACTCCTGTTGAGCACGCCTCCAGATTCCATATGGTTGATTCAGAACATTTTGGTTGATCTCTTCAACCACTACACTCCGTTGTGTCTGGAGGGCATGCTGGGTGATACGAAACGACCGCATCCGCTCTGACTCCAGCCAAAACCCCATTTCGATATTGTGCGAAGGCAAATCGATATGATAGGTGGTATAATCAAAGGTTGTGTATGCATTGTTCGTGCCGCCTGCCTTGGTGCAATAGAGATCGTATTGCTTGTCGTTCTCGGGTGCAGCGTTGTCGAACATCAGGTGTTCGAAGAGGTGTGCTAGTCCAGTCTTACCGCGATGCTCATCGTGAGACCCAACGCGGTACATGACCGTGACATTAGCAACCGGCGCTGAATGGTCAGGACAGACAACAACGCGCAGTCCGTTTCCAAGGGTAGTGTCAAAAGGATGTACGTGTGCCATATGGGTTGGTATGTTTGTTTCTTCACTACAAACCTACGCCCATGGAAACGATTCATCTCCTCGAAAAACTCCTGTCGATCGATTCACCGACAGGATATACCCACGCAGCTATTGATATGATCGACGAGTATCTGCGTTCTCTGGGGTATTCGCCGCAACGCACAACAAAAGGTGCTCTCCGATGTGCATTAGGAGCAAATCCTAGTATCGCCTTTGCTGCCCACACTGATACTCTGGGTGCAATTGTGTCGGGCATCAATAGTAATGGCACACTACGGTTTTCCCTGCTTGGAGGGCCGCTGTTGCCGAGTTTTGAAGGGGGTTATGTGCGTATTCACACATTGGAAAATCGTGTGTATACGGGAACACTGCTGCTGAATGACCCCTCGACACACGCGAACAACACTGCTTCGACGAAAGAGCGGAGCGTTTCGACGATGCACATTCGTATCGATGAACGGGTGGCGAAGAAAGAGGACGTGCGCGGACTCGGTATTCGTGTTGGCGACATTATCGCATTTGATCCAAAGACACAGCTTCTTAGTAATGGGTTCATCAAGAGTCATTTTCTCGACAACAAAGCAGGGTGCTATGTGTTGTTTGAGATTGCCAGACGTGCTTCGGCTGCAACAACACCACTGCCCGTAGAGTTGTTCTTCTCCACATATGAGGAGGTAGGACACGGAGGGGCTCCAGAGCTTTCCGTAACAATCGAAGATCTTATCGTGATCGATATGGGTGTTGTAGGGGATTCGTGCGATGGTGATGAAACGCGATGTTCCATTTGTGCGAAGGACTCTGGCGGTCCATACGATTACCACGTACGGAAGGAACTCGTTCGGTTAGCTGAACAAAGAAATATTCCGCACGCGATTGATGTATACCCCTTTTACAGTTCAGATGGAACAGCTGCATGGCGGGCCGGTGCAGATGTACGTGTGGGGTTGATAGGGCCGGGTGTTGCTGCATCACATGGAATGGAACGTGCACACGTCGATGGTATCGCAGCGACAATAGACCTGTGTATGGCATATATCGATGCGTATGGGCAACAATCGTGATATCCACCTAATCATCAACCGGATATTCACAATTCACGTGATGTGGATTATCGGTTTTATTGGGGTTACGAGGTTTTGAAAAATGCAACTCGTGGTGTTCCTCGAAATATCAACGATTCGGGTGTTTTCGAGTGGATAAGATTCCAATATGTTGTCTTTCGTCCACCGGGGTGTGGATTGCAAGAGTATTGTTTGAGGTGGTTATGAGGATAGATGGTTTTTTCTTCCTCCACAATCCCCAAGGTTTTAGTAGAGGTGTGTTGTTCCGAATATGAAAAAAGCCCCTTCATTACGGGGCTTTTCTCGATTTCAAGTGTTTTCTTTCCCTGTTCTCCACATCATATCATACCCATGTATTGTGTTCTTTAATTCCTAGAAAGAAAGAAGAAGAGATTATAGAAGAGAAGTAGTGGGAATTTGATAACTCTCGACGGTTGTCGATGTTTGAATCTCAGATCTCGCTGAACCCACAATACGACTGCAAACATTCTGGAATCAGAATACGCCCATCTGGTGTCTGATACTTCTCGAGAAGAGCAACCATAATCCGCGATGTAGCTAGTCCGCTCCCGTTGAGGGTATGCACGAAATCAAGTTTACCCGTCTCTTCTACCCGGTAACGGATGTTTGCCCTCCGTGCTTGGAACGACTCAAAGTTTGTGCAGGAACTCACCTCGAGCCATTTCTGCTCAACAGGTGACCACACTTCAAGATCGTAGGTCTTCGATCCACCAAATGTCATATCCCCTGTACAGAGCAGCAACACTCGATAGGTGAGTCCAAGACGTTGGAGGATCGTCTCTACGTTTCCGACAAGAGACTCCAGTTCGTCATAGGACGTCTCAGGACGAACAAATTTGACCAGTTCGACCTTGTTGAATTGATGGACCCTGAGAAATCCCCGTGTGTCCTTGCCATGACTACCGGCTTCACGTCGGAAACACGCCGAGTACCCGGCATAACGTATCGGTAGGTCGGTGGTTGGAATAATCTCATCACGGTGATAGTTCGTGATAGGTACTTCTGCCGTAGGGACAAGATATAGGTCGTCACGCTCTGCATGATACATGTCCTCTTGACTCTTCGGGAGTTGTCCTGTACCACGACAAGAGGCAGCGTTGACGAGAAATGGAGGTATCATTTCCTGATACCCCGATTCGTTGGTATTCACGTCTAGGAAGAAATTGATGAGTGCTCGCTCGAGACGAGCCCCTTTGCCAACATAAAACCCAAACCCTGAACCTGTAACCTTTGCACCACGCTCGAAGTCGAGTATTCCCAACTTTTGTGAAATAGCGATGTGGTCCACCCGGTCACCCCGGTCCTCACAATCACCAACACGTCGGATCTCGACATTCTCTTCAGCCGTAGCGCCCACAGGTACCGTTGTGTGCGCTATGTTCGGGACGACTAGCATTCGATCTTCAATCTCTTGTTCTATTCCTCGAAGCTCTTCATCGAGAGACTTGATTCGATCTCCAACATCCCGCATAGCTGCTATTTTATCAGTGGCATCGGCTCCACTCTTCTTCATAGCTGATATCTCATTCGACACCACATTTCGGGTGTTCTTGAGTTCTTCTACCGTCTGAATAATCAAACGGCGTTGACGATCAAGCTCAACGATCAGGCCGATATCGCTGGTATCGTTCTTGTTAATGCAGTTCTGTTGAACAACCTCAGGTTGTTCTCGGATGGTTTTTATGTCTATCATGAAGCAAATTTACGGTCCGATTCCTGTGGTTCCTGTCATTCCGGTGTTACCAAACCACGGATTGATGGTTCTTTCTACCCATTATTCGGCATCAATCACCACCACTAGATTATGATGAATATTCTCGTTCTCCTCGGTTGTCTTCTTTGTAGTTCCGGGGTTTTGTTTTCTCAAATTCTCCCCCCTGTAACCGTCCGGACCAGTACAGCACCAGGACCTGGCGCTCTCTATATCGCTCCAAATAGTCGCGTTGCTAACCCTCCATTTGCCCCCTCTCTGCTTATCGTAGGAAATGACGGTAAGCCACTCGCTTCACGAGTGTTGAAAGAGTATGCGTTCGATTTTCGGGTGCTTGCAGACGGACGTCTTGGTTATAGCATCTTTCAATCAGCTGGAACCGGACCACGAGAATCATCGAGTATCTATGTGGTTGATACCACACTAACAACTAAAGATTCCCTCCAAGGGGCTAATGGGTACAATCTTGCGATGCATGGTTTTCTCCTCCTCCCGAATGGCAATCGAGTAGTCATTATGCAGGAGAATGTCACCATGGATATGCGATCTGTCGTACCAGGAGGACACCCGGCGGCATCGGTACAACAGATGTTACTTCAAGAGATTGATATTGATGGAAACATCATCTTTCAATGGCGGTCATTGGACCACTTCCCAGTAACGGTCTCGTATGAAGATTTAACAGCACCAGCTATCCGCTACTTTCATCTGAATGCTGTCGATGTAGATACCGATGGAAACTTCCTCATCAGTGCACGACATGCATCTTTGGTTGCAAAGATTCATCGAACAACAGGTGCGGTTCTTTGGGTGTTAGGCGGAAAACTAAACCAATTTAGCTTTGTGAATGCTATCGATCCATCTATTTCTGCGGAGTTCTCGTATCAACATGACATTCGACGTTTGCCGAATGGAAACATCTCACTCTTTGACAACGGAACACAACGAACCCCACAGTGGTCACGAGCAGTCGAGTATCAACTGGATGAACAAAACAAGGTATGTCGGCTCGTTTGGCAGTATCGAAAATCACCAGATCTCTATGCAGGTGTGCAGGGGGCAGTTCAAACGCTGCAGAATGGGAATCGTGTCATCGCTTGGGGATCTGCGATTTCGAATTCGCGCACATTAGTTACGGAAGTCAATTCGTCGGGAGAAATCGTATTCGAGGCAGAACTTCCGAGTATGATGTATCCATACAAAGCTGAGCGCCATCCATATCCAACTGGTGTGCATACCGCAGATGTTCTCATAGATGAGATTCTCCCGACAAACACCTACGTGTACACGCGTGGAACAGACACCGTTGGTGTCTCGGTGACCTATCACACCCTCATTTCCTTCTTCTATAACACAACCACAGCACGACGGTATATGTGGGCTCCTGAGAATCCGCGGTTTGTTGCACAGAAGGGATCAAACGCGCAAAAGGTTCGTGCTCCGCACAAGGTCTATCCCACACGGATGACCATTACACAAGAGGGAATGGAGAGTCATGGTGCCGAGTTCCGATTCAAAGTGGACCAATTCAGAATAACTGATCCTTCAAATACCGTCGTTTATTACCGTCCTGTTATTGGACAAGGCAACTTCTATCCGCTACGAACACGATTTAATCCCAACACACGCGAGCTCGTAGTAGATACATCAGAGGTCGGGGAGTTCTGTTTCGGTACACCCCTTTCGGATATTCAAGACACACTTGAAACGCCCATCGCCTTATCACCAAAGGGAAGTGAGATCGTTGGGCAAACGCCAACCCTTCGTGCATCTCCACGAGGTCGGTATACCCATCTGAAGTTTGTCTGTGGCTCAGATACGCTGGTTACAACGGACAAAGTCACAATAGGCCGAACACTACCATTTGGTACGTATACGTGGAGCGTACGTTCGCTGTTGCTGACACCATCAGGTGACGTCGTCGCACAATCAGAATCTTCATCCATCGACACGTTTGTGGTGGCTGCACCATATGTTGCTATTGATTCACCCACTGTTACACAGCGCTGGTTCCGCGATCGCTCCTATCCAATATCGTGGAAGACAAACCTCTCAGGGAAGGTGAGGATTGTTTTGGTGAAGGACAACGAGACGATCGTATCCGATAGTGTCCTGGCTCAAGCACGAGGCTTCTTGTGGCGAGTACCGGTGACGGTGCCAACCGGTTCGGGATATAGTATCCGTATTCGTTCGCTCGGTAGTGGTTCGGAATCGATAGGTGATGAGACGAGAGAGAATATCACCATTGATGAAGAGACATCTGTCGAAGATGTCCGCATCACGGACGTTATGGTAGCTCCCAACCCAGCAACAGATATCGTGATGATAGGGGGCTCAGAGGGATTATCGTCAGTTCAGGTATTTGATCTCACAGGTGCGTTGGTTGCTAGTCAAACAATCAACGGGACAGGTGTTATCGTTCCGGTGCACCATTTACCTTCAGGCACGTATACCGTTCTTCTATCTGGTCCACAAATACTACAAGTCCGAACACTCGCGATCGTTCGGTAGGAAGTGTCATCGAAGGTAGAGGGCCAGTATTGAGATGTCGGACGCCGACACACCAGGAATACGAGAGGCTTGTCCGAGTGAGGCTGGTCGGATTCGACTTAGCTTCTCACGTCCTTCAGTCGAGAGACTCTGCACACCCTGGTAGTTAAACGTCTCTGGAATCATCATCGACTCTTGCAGTCGAAAGCGTTCGATATCGCGATGAAGTTTCTCAATGTAGCCTTCATACCGGATCTCTGTATCAACCTGATGCACGACATCAGGATGTTCTTGATAGATGTTGAGAGATGAATCGTCGCTCGTGAGAAAATGAGACAACGAAACATTCGGACGACGAATCAGGTTACGAAGGGTGGTTGTCTCCGTGATGCGATCTTCACCCACTGTATCGAGAACCGTATTTGCGAGGTCCGGCGATACCTTCTTTGTTGTAGTGTACGTCAGAAGTTGTTCCTGCAGTGTGTTTTTGCGCTCGATCTTGTTCCATGTGGAACTGTCGAGTAAACCCATTGTTCGCGCGAGCGGCGAAAGACGGCGATACGCTGTATCGATCCTGAGTAGTAGTCGATACTCAGCCAACGACGTGAATACTCGATAGGGTTCTTCGGTGTTCTTGTTTACGAGATCATCGATCATCACCCCGATGTATGCCTCGGAACGCTTGAGCGTAAATGTTCCTTCACCTCGAACAGATAGAGCCGCGTTGATACCAGCTATTAGCCCTTGTGCAGCGGCTTCTTCATATCCAGACGTTCCGTTTATCTGTCCAGCAAAGAAGAGTCCCTTGATTGCTTTTGTCTCGAGTCCGAACGTCAGCTGGTAGGGGAAGAAGAAATCATATTCGACTGCGTAGCCATATCGTAGAATCTCACACCGTTCGAGTCCAGGTATGGTTCGTAGACCACGTTCCTGAATATCAATTGGTAAACTAGTTGAGAAACCGTTTACATACACGGTATTGGTGTTTAACCCCTCTGGCTCCAAAACGATAGTATGGGAGCTCTTATCGGAGAAACGGTCGATCTTGTCTTCAATAGAAGGACAGTATCGTGGACCAGCCCCTTGAATACGACCCGTGAACATCGGCGAACGTGAGAACCCTTCCCGAAGAATATCATGCGTTGACGGGCTTGTTGTCGTCGCAAAACAAGCGAGTTGATTCCGCACGCTTGCTGTATGAATCGAAAAAGGTTTTGGTTGTTCATCCCCATTGTGTGGTTCGAGCCCATGGAGGTTGATTGACTCCATTGATACACGTGGGGGAGTCCCCGTTTTAAGTCTTCCCTTTTCCAAGCCGCGGCTAGACAGGATGTCGGAGATTTTTTCCGCGGACCGCTCACCCACACGTCCACCAGGTGTACAGGTGTCACCAGTCCACATCACACCATTGAGGAAGGTTCCTGAACAAAGTATAACCGCCGAAGCAAGAATCTCTTCGTTGGTCGCTGTACGAACCCCGCAAACCCGGTCGCCCCGCATCAGAATTTCAGTAGCTGTTTCTGCGATGATGGTGATTCGTGGGTTTTGACGCAGAAGATGTTGCGCAAAGAGGGGATACAAGTCTTTGTCGTTTTGGGAACGGGGTGACCAGACTGCTGGACCCTTTGAGGTGTTGAGGAGTTTGAATTGGATCCCACTCGCATCCGCAATCCGAGGCATAACACCGCCCAAGGCGTCGATCTCAATGGCAAGGTGTCCTTTCGCACTTCCGCCGATAGACGGATTGCAGGATAGACGACCAATGGTTGATGCATCCATTGACAGGAGACCGACCAGTAGTCCCATCCGAGAAGCAATCGAGCTTGCCTCTATTCCGGCGTGACCACCCCCAATTACGAGGATATCAAAGCGATTATTCATAGGGTTTGTATATGGAGAATCCAAACCACACCCTAAAGTAAAAATGTTCCACGTGGAACATTTCAAAATGAGGTGTTAGTCGACGTAGAAACGCAAAACCAGTGTTTCACGTGGAACACTATTTCAAAAACTTCACCATGTGGTATTCATCAACGTACGAAATACCAATCTTCATGGCGTGAATTTCGGTTCCAAACACCGTAAAGCCCAGGCGAAGGTAGAGTCCGTAGGAGGCAGCATTTTGTGTACTAACTGCAAGTTGAACTTGTTCAACATCGAGAAGGTCGTGCGCCGTCTCGAGAATTGACTGAATGAGGAGGGTAGCAAGCCCCTTACCGCGGAATTCTGGTCGTACGAAGAGACCCCAGAGGTTCCCTTTATGTCGAGTTTTCGACGAATCTTGACTCGAATACCCGATCATCCCAATGATTCCACCATTCGAATCGAAGGCACCCAGGATGTACTGATACGGATAGTTCATGTACTTCTCGTAGCGTTGCTCTTTCGAGAGAATCGAGAGGCTCTCAAACCACTCGTAGTCCGAACCAAACACCTCTGGGGACTGTAGCAGCGCCTCGCGCTGGATGTCCAAAAAGAGAGGGAAATCATCGATTTCGAGGGGTCGGATGGAGATGTCGGGAATCATGCTGCTACTTCCCAATACAAAAACGAGAAAAAACAGAGTCTAAAACGTCGGGATTCCATGTCTCACCAGTGATTTCACCGAGGGTTCGGATCGACTGGCGCAAGTCCACAGCGATTTCATCGCTACCAGCACCGCGCTCAATACCGCTGAGAACGCTTCGGAGGTTGTCAGCGATACTCAACAAGAGTTTGGCTTGACGCGCATTGACGAGCACGTCGGTGATGGCGCTGGTGCTGGATTTTACAGCACTCAGGATATGCGTTCGCAGCTGATCAATACCTACCCCGGTTTTAGCGGAAATTGTCAGTGGAACATTCTCTTGAGCCATCTCTGGAACTTGATCGATCTTATTCTGAACGACGATAATCTCGATCGAAGGAAATCTCAACCGTAGATCCTCGACGAGGCTGTCCGAGTGCGCAACACCCAGTGTAAGGTCATTAAGGACGATAACCAGATCTGCTTGCTCGACTAGTGATTGCGTAATCGCGATCCCTTGGAGTTCTATAGCATCCTCAGTCAAACGTAAACCCGCCGTGTCGACGAGATGCACTGTGTATCCCTCGATCAATAACGATTCTTCGAGGTAGTCCCGCGTAGTGCCAGCTACATCGCTGACGATCGCACGATCTCGCAACAACAATGCGTTGAAGAGTGAGCTTTTTCCGGCGTTCGGATACCCTACAACCGCGACTCGGAAGCCAGACCGGAGAACACTTGCTGCGTGTGCAGAGTTTGCAGTTGATGCTATCTCGTCGAGGATTGATACCAGACGATCCCGAAAGGCAGCCCGCGAAACAAACTCGACATCCTCCTCAGCAAAATCCAATTCGAGCTCGACAAGCCCCATAACCTCGATAAGGCCAGATCGGATGTTCTCGAGGCGTCGCGTAAAACCACCCGCGAGTTGACGTGCCGCGGTTTGCGTGCCTCGGTGCGATGCCGCATGAATAATGTCGGCAACTGCCTCAACCTGAACGAGGTCGAGCTTCTTGTTAAGAAACGCCCGACGTGTGAATTCGCCTGGTTCGGCGAGTCGCGCACCCACACCGATCAAATCTGAGATGATGTGATCAGAAACAAAAACCCCGCCATGGCAGCCGATCTCGATCACATCTTCACCGGTGTAGGATCGCGGCGTACGATACACCATCATCGTCACAGAATCGACACGGTGATCGGAATCTCCCCACCACCCAAAGACAATCGAATGGTCCGCTGCATCAACCATTGTTGTGGATCCACGGAAGAATCGATCACACACAACAAATGCTGATGGACCGCTGACGCGCACAACCGCAAGGCCAGCAACACCCGGTGGGGTGGCTAGTGCACAGATCGTGTCTGATGTAAGGTCTACCATGGATTTGGTACAAAATAGCAGAGGCGAAATCAAAATGGCGGTATTCTTGTGGAAACAAACACAGTGCCAACCCCTTGTTGTAAATTTTTTTATTTTTACAATGCTCTTTCGGCATCACGTACATCTCGACGAAGTAGAATCAACCAACGATGTGGCGCGCGAGTTTCTCCGTGACCATGAGGCAATCGTTGTGTCGACAAATCATCAGACTCGGGGTAGAGGACGTTGTGGACGCCAATGGCAGGATGCTTACGGACAGAATGTTCTTGTATCGTTCGGTATTCGCCATACGCAAGAGCACGGTCTGCGCGAAGCAGCAGCAGACATGGCACGTGGAACACTCGCTGTCTTTGACGTTCTTGGAGAATATCTCCCGCGAAGTATCTATCGGTGCAAATACCCGAACGATGTTCAGGCGTACGATACAAACCGATGGTGCAAAATCGCAGGGGTACTCGTCGAACATGAATGGATAGGGGGCAGGTGTGATGCATCAATAATCGGAATTGGCATAAATATTCTCCAGACCGACTTTCCAGAGACTATCACACAACCATGTACGTCATTACGTAGGCTCGGAAAGGATGTTCTGCCCACCACGCTGTTGAAGGCGCTCATCCCCAGTCTTGAGTTAACTGTTCAGATGGACGCGAATCAGATCTTCCGTCTATGGTCGTCCGCACTGGAGATCGGGAATACGCATGTGACTGTAAACGGATCAGGTGATACATGGCGTGCGATACGCCTTGAAGACGATGGTCGACTGATACTCGAAAATCTTAACGACGGAACACGAAGGACCATAGATGATGGCGACTCCATTCGATACATCGATTGAACTCAACAACGTCACGTATCGCATTGCTGCTATCGATGTCGGTAATAGCCGTGTAAAGATCCATCATGACGATGTTCACCTCTCGTTTCCCTATGACAAGGAGTGGAAGAAGAACGTCCAGATTCACTTTCGTGATCACGTTCACGGCCGATACCTGATTGGCCTTTCGAGTGTCAACCACAAGCAAACAACCGCAATTGTGAAGGTCCTACAACGGATACCTGGACACCTCGTACTGAACGCGCACACGCTCTTGATGCGAAATCAAAACGAACTTTCGTTGGAGCACATCGAAAATGCAGGAATCGACCGAATGCTTGGCGCGATCGGTGCACAGGAATACCAAAAAGCCCCACTCATCACCGTTGACTGTGGAACAGCGGTTACCGTCAATGCGATCTCGGGTACTCGACAATTTCTTGGTGGTATAATCTTTGCCGGTTTTTCAACACAGCTCTTTGGTCTTGCCAAACAGACAGCGGCGATTCCCGAAATGCCCTACACGCCCCCTGTCGCTACAATTGGCATCAATACAGCACAGTGTTTGATGTCGGGAATTACCATGTCGGTAATCGGAGGGATTCGCTCTGCAATCGAGAGCTTTACAAAGGAGATGGGGGTTGCCAACCCTCCAGTAATTCTCACAGGGGGCGAGTCACATGCCGTCGTCGAAGGTCTGAATGCTCTTGGCATTTCAATTGAGCACCGACCAAACATTGTGACCGAGGGAATTCTTTCTCTCCTTTCACGTGCAACACGTGAGAACCTTCAAGACTCGATCATAGGAAAACTCCCGAACTAGGTAGGATACGATGAATCCAGCCATCGCAATACACGGCGGTGCAGGCAACCTCGCACGTTACCGTGGAACAGGACGTCTCCAGGAAGCTGAACAGCTTCTGGGTACACTCGTCGATCAGATGTACGCTCGGTTAAAAGCCGGTACATCGGCCTTCGATGTTGCCATGTCTACGGTCGAGCTACTCGAGGATTGTGGTCTGTTCCATGCAGGTAAGGGATCCTCACCAACCACCAATGGTCGTGTCGAAATGGATGCGTCGATCATGCGTGGGAGCGATAAGGCCGCTGGATCTGTCGCTGTTGTTTGCAATCTCAAGAATCCCATCCGGGTGGCAGCACACCTTATGGGTTCTCCGACCGTGATGCTCGCTGGTAGTGAGGCGGAAGTGTTAGCCGAGGTCGCGAATTGTGCTGTTGTATCGACTGAGTACTTCGTTCCTTGTGATGTGATAGGGGCAGCCCTTCCATCTTCCGGTACGGTTGGCGTTGTCGTGCTTGATCTCCACGGTGAGATCGTTGCCGCAACCTCGACAGGTGGAACGTTGCGGAAACGAGCCGGACGGATTGGTGACACACCAGTCATTGGCGCTGGGACATATGCAGACAATACTGTAGGCGGAGTCTCCTGCACCGGCGTTGGTGAGTTCTTTCTTCGTGCAAGTGCAGCGTCTCGAATAATTGGGCGGATGGAATACCTGCACGAAGAGGCCCTAGCTGCTTCAACATCGATCCTTCAGGAGATTGAAGCAATGGGCGGTCAGGGTGGCATCATCGTTGTTGATCGCCATGGCCGGATAGCGATGCCATTCAACACAAGTGGCATGTATCGCGCTTCGATCGATGCATTTGGTCATCGGATCGTTGCTAGCTGTGAAGATCCACAACGTGCGTAATCACGGGCTTAGAATGCGTGGCCGATACCAATACTAAGCTGCCAGTTTGATGTTTGCAGCACACCAACACGATCGGTAATCCATTGCCCCGTTGATCTGGTTGGATCATAGACACTAGTTGCATAGTCAATTCGGAAGGGGCCAACAGGGGTTTCGAAACGATACCCGAGTCCGACCGCAACGACGCTTCCGTTAACGAGGTCTCGCGGAGTTACACTTCCGTAGAGCTCTGTCGTGAAGCGATTGAACGCATTACCAACATCCGTAAACAGGGTCAACCCACTGCGTTCGATGATAGACGCCCACAATTCATCTACGCCCCGTGGGCGGGGGAAGGTGTAGCGAAGCTCAAACCCCAGTTCAATCAGCGATCCAGAGCCAATCACGTTTGAGAGCACAATCGACTCGTCGGGGTCGACATTGCGAATGGTCCCCGAGTTTGGATCGTGAAGTCGGCGTGATGCAAACGACCGGATACTGGCGGGTCCACCAGCGAAGAACTGTCGGTCAAGAGGAACGTAGGTGTTGTTGCGAATTGAATCACCACGCACAAAATCGAGAAGCTCAATATGACCGAGCTTCACCTTCGACGCCGCCACAAGACGGTTGCCAACAGGAAAGGCAGTGGAAAAGAAGGCCTGACCGCGTATGTACTTTCCTGCGCCCCAGCCCCATTCAAAGGAGATACTTGAAAGCGTCCCTTGGGTAGGATTGATCTGGCTGTTTCGATGATCGCCACGAAGTGTAAAACCAGCGGTAAGTCCTGTAAAGAACGTGCTGGTTGTTTTCAGGTAACTGTTCAACACCAGAAACTGGTTATATGTGCTACGGACATATGCGGTGTCCTCTGGTGTCTGGGCTTCGTTGAGCGCAGAGTTGATGGCGAAATCAAAGTTGATCGGAATCTGTCGATCAACACCGACGCTGAGATCAATCGCATTGAAGAACGTATGGGAGTAGAACGCGATGGGTGCTTGCGCACTAAAGCCCGAAGCCTCGAGTCGGAATGGAGTAATCAGTTGCCGGTTCGAGTAGTACGTTGACGTTGTTAAACCGACGCGCTGTGAAAACAGACGGCCCAGATTTGGCCAGGCAACCACCAGGGAACCGATAAACTCTCTCTCGAGCTGCTGACCTTGAGCAAAGCGCGAGACGTCCTGAAGAATGTACTGGAGTGATAACGACGTGACCTGTGCACCACCGAAGGTGTTTCGGTACTGGGCGGTGGCTCCAATACCAAAGTTCAAAAAGTTATCGATAGCTGTCTGATATGGTCCGAAGCTTACGCCAACATCATGTGGTTTAGAGTTTCTCGTGAAAACACGAATACGCACAGCAGAATCAGATCCACGATATACCGAATCGTGTGCGATGGTATCGATAAGAACAACCTCGAACGTACCCAGTCCCATGAGGTTGGCGCGTGACTGCTCAATCAACTCTTTGTTGTACCAGTCGCCCTTGATGAAATCAAGCTGGCGTTCCCGCGTTGAGAGATTCACGTGTGGATACCCATCGCGGTATTCCACGAACTCAACACTGTCGACCTTTACTCTGCGTCCTGGTGCAATCACAACAATGACGGTGTCGTGAAGTCCATCTTTGCTGATGCCAACAATTGGGCGCTCGTAGGTGGCTTTATAGTATCCATTGTTCTGCAGCGCACCCACGATGGTTCGTACGCCCTCTTCAATGCGAGCTTCAGAGAAGGGGCTACCAGAGCGCACAGGAATCTGGAGGAGTGCAGCCTGGCGAACCTCTGGATCAACTGTTTCAAGTCCGCGTACGATGAAGGTATCGATGACCGCCCGCTTCCCCTCGTTGATCACAAACCTCAGCGTAAACAACCGTGTCGATGGTTCGTACCCGTACCCGTATCGAACCGTCGCATTGTGATACCCGTTTTGCACCAGATAGGTCTGCAGCGTCGAACTATCATCGCGTGCAACGGCACTTTCGAAGAAGATCCGCTCTTCGTCGTAGTTCTTTCGGATCGAAGAGAGGCGACGCAGAATTGTTTGTGGCGAGGCAGGGTTGCGCCGCAATGCTTGCTCAAAGAACATGGTGAGCTTGCGGCCTAATGGGTACTCACTCTGTCGCGAAGAGATGATAGCACGAAGATCTTCTGGTGATGTCTGCTCGCAACCGACAATCTCCACTGCGCGTAGCTCTGTCAATTGCAGCACACGAGATCGCTCTCCGGCCAACTCCATACTATCGCGATATGTATCCTGGGAGCGTGCAGGAGACCACGATGCAAGCAGGATTCCAAGAATACCAAGGAACCATACCATCGAAGCGCAGTTTTGACGCTTGGTGATCACAGAGTGCAAGTTACCGCCCGGATACGCAGAATGATACAACAACGCCCTGCGTGCAGAAGCAAGCAGGGCGTGCATTACATAGTCAGAAGGAACGGCTGTTAGGACTCGTATCCCTCATCGTCTTCACTGAAGAACATATCGTCTGACCCTTCTTCGTACTCGGGCCAGAGATCCTCAATTCCCTCATAGGTAATCTCGTCAGAGTCATCAAGTTCCGTTAGGTTCTCAATAACCTGCAACGGAGCACCTGTTCGATTACAGTAATCGATCAACTCTTCTTTTGTCGCGGGCCACGGTGCATCCTCGAGATACGTGGCAAGTTCAGGCGTCCAAAACATTCGTTGTTCCTTGATTCAACAGTGAGGATAAGGTGAGCGGCGCGAATATACACGCACACGCCTATCGACGCAAAAGAACAAGACAAGGGGTAGGTAGTTACGTGCTAGCCGACGAATCCCGATCCAGAAGAAACACCCCCAGCGCCAGATCAAACGGAGTTGTGATTTTGATGTTCTGTTCCTCTCCGCTGACGGTGTGGACCGTGAACCCAGCTACCTCGCAGAGCGAAGCACAGTCGGTTCCGACTACGTTCCTCGCAATGGCGTTGGCATAGACGTCACGAATAAGGGACGAGCGAAACCCCTGCGGAGTTTGAGCGCGTCGAATCTGAGACCGATCGATCGTTTCGACAATACATCCCGAAGAATCAACACGTTTCAGGGTGTCAGTTACCGCCAATACCGGAATGACGGCTCCCTGTTCAGATGCTGCCAGAGCAATCCTATCAAATAAGTCCACCGTGGCAAAGGGGCGCACCGCATCGTGGATAAGAACCACATCAACGTCATCTAGCGACGGATGGGCGAGTCCTCGAGCAACCGAATACACGCGCTCCGAGCCCCCTTCCACAAATACAATCCGCGCGTCTGTGCAGTGGTATGTCTCGAGCATTTCCTGTACCGTAGGAAACTCCTCGGGTTGCATTGCGACGATCACATGGGTGACTCCACTGGCAGCAAGAGCGGTTCTGAGCGATCGAATCAGGATCGGAACACCATCAACCAACAGATACTGTTTGGGTTGCTCTCCACCGAACCGCGTTCCACGGCCCCCGGATGGAATAACGACGCCAACACGCAGTGAGGTACTCATCGGACCTTGAAGGATGCCATCGTAATGATGGCGAGCAGTACAGCGATGATGTAGAATCGGGTGACAATCTTCGATTCATGCCACCCGCTTTTTTCGAAGTGGTGGTGAAGCGGAGCAATTCGAAATATTCGCCGCCCTTCGCCATACTTCTTCTTTGTGTACTTAAACCACGTCACCTGAAGGATAACAGACACGGTTTCCGCAAAGAAAACGCCGCCAACGATTGGCAGGAGAAACTCCTTTTTGATCAGCACACACAGCACGCCAATTGCACCACCAAGAGCAAGCGATCCTGTATCGCCCATGAAGACCTGTGCAGGATAGGCGTTGTACCAGAGAAATCCGAGCGACGCTCCAACCATCGCTGCGCAAAAGATTGCTAGCTCATCTGTTCCACGCAGATGGACAATGTTGAGGTAGTCAGCAAAGAACGCATTGCCACTGAAGTAGGCGATAACAGCCAGCGTAAGTGCACTTATGCCCACCGTTCCGATACACAACCCATCAAGCCCGTCGGTAAGGTTAACAGCATTGGAGGTGGCTGTAATGATGAAGATGACAAGGGGAATGTAGAAGATGCCGAAATCGAAGTGCGACATCTTTTGAAACGGAATGGTTGTAAGTGTCGCCGTAGATGGGGTGAGTCCAAACCAATCTGGTGCCCACATGAGGCAACTACCGACAATCAGACCAACACTAACTTGTCCGACGATCTTGTACTTCCCAATGAGCCCCTTGGGATACTTCCTCACAACCTTGAGATAGTCGTCCAAGAACCCCACTCCACCAAGGGCCGCTGTGGTGAAGACCGCAAGGATGATGTACATGTTCTGAACATTCGCCCAAAGGAGCGTGGGCACAATAACCGCAGCGAGGACGATCAAGCCCCCCATTGTTGGAGTGCCAGCCTTGTTGACGTGGAGTCCAACAGATTGCAACTCCTGCTTTGCCTGCTCACCAACTTGACGACGCTTGAGTAGCTTGATGATTCGCGGCCCTACGATGAACGATATCAGCAGCGCGAAGATTGCCGCTGCTGCCGCACGAAAGGTCACATAACTAAAGAGATTGATCCCTGGTACGTCGGTAATCGACCGAATCCAGAGTGCTAGCTGATACAACATGTGTTACTCCCCGTTCCCCACGGAGAGCAAATCTATGACCTGTTCCATCGCCATCCCGCGGGAACCTTTCACAAGAACAACACAGCCCCGACCCGCAACCTCCCGGAGGAGGTCGCGACAGCCGTGCACCGTCTCCACATGGACTACGTGTGGAAGGTTGAGAATCTCGGAGGCACGCCGAAATTCCTCACCCATTGTAATCACCAAGTCTGCCATTTCATGAGCTTCGCCAAGCACATGAAGGTGTTCTTCCTGTGCGGCGGCTCCCAATTCCCGCATGTCGCCTAACACCGCGACATGCTTGGTGGCTGGGAACTTCTGTAGGGTACGTAGTGCCATGAGCATAGAAGCCGGGTTGGCGTTGTAACTATCGTTCAAGATTGTCACGTCGCCGGCTCGCTGGACAACCATTCGACCATATCCATGGGCGGCAGGGGGCTGATATGAGGCGAGTGCGTGTTGCACGTGCGCTGCCGGAATATGGAGTGACCATGCAATGGCAAGCGCACACGTTGCATTATACGCCGACGCCAGCCCGTGGGTTTGAAGCTGGGCCCGCAGGGTGAAGGATCCATGGACGATGCTCAGCGCCGGACGAACCTCATTATCAAACGACACGGTCGGGTGGATGTCTGCACCTGTTTCTACGCCAAAGGAAATACAGCGTGAAAAGCTCGACGCGTAGGGTGCGAGACGATCATCGTCTGCGTTAACAAAGGCCAGGCCATGATGATCACGGATGTAGTCAAACAGGGCTGTTTCCTCCCGCTCGACACCGTCAAGATCGATGAGTTTCTCGAGGTGCTCCTTCCCAATGTTGGTAATCAAACCGTGGGTTGGCTGCACCATCGCCGAGAGGATTTCAATTTCTCCCGGCTCATTTGTACCGATCTCAATCACAGCACACTCATGCGATTCCGTCATCTGCAGGAGCGTTAAAGGAGTACCAACTTGGTTGTTATAGTTCGCATCGGTCTTCAGCACGGACATCGTCGATGACAAGACGTGTGCGACCATGTCCTTTGTCGACGTCTTGCCAGCAGCACCGGCAATAGCGATCACCGGAATCGAAAACCGTCGGCGATGATACCAGGCAAAGGTTCCAAGAGCGTGGAGCGTCGACGCGCACGTGATCGATGCTCGAGACGATGGGACGCGAGTGGCATCCTCGGTGAGAATGAGCGTCGCCCCCTTTTTGATCGCCTCGTCGATTTTATCGTGTCCGTCAAACCGCTCCCCACGCAGAGCGACAAAGGCATTCCCTGGTTTGAGTGTTCGTGTATCGGTGCTGATACCACGAACAATCAATCCGGGCGGAAGCGTCTCAGCGGCGGCGCCAAACATGGCGACGAGGTCGGCGTGGGTAAACGTAGCCGTATTGGTCATGAGATGGCGTGTAATCTGTGACAGAGGTACAAAACTACTCAGCCCGTCGCTCGGCAACGCGCAGGCGTGCGCTCCGAGAGCGAGGATTTCTGTGTTGCTCCTCCGTGGATGCCTCTATGGACTTCTTGGTCACCACTGTCAGCGTATCACCATGACCCCTGAAGACGTTCTTCACGATCCGGTCTTCACCACTGTGATAACTCATCACCACAATGCGTCCACCAGATGCAAGGAGCGGAATACACTCGACGAGCGTTCGTTCGAGCCGACCCAGCTCGTCGTTAACTGCTATGCGAAGTGCTTGAAACAGTCGTGCAAGTGTCTTTGCTTGGTGATGGGGAGGTATCTGCTGCACAACCAGGTCGCGCAAATCAATCGTCGTTCGGAATGGGGCAAGAGCACGACGCTGAACGACGGCCTTGGCAAGGCGGCGCGATTGTGGCTCATCCCCATAGGTGAAGAAGAGCGTGGACAATTCCTCTTCACGACGGGTGTTGAGGATGTCTGCTGCGGTTTCTCCAACAGCCATAAAGCGCATGTCGAGCGGTGCCTTGAGTCGGAAGCTGAACCCCCGTTCATGATGATCGAATTGGTACGACGATACCCCTAAGTCGAGCAGTATGCCATTGATCGAACCAGGTTCGAGGTGTTCAGCCATGGTCGAGAAGTTCGCATGCACAAGGCGAAGGCGCGAGGAAGAATCTTTGGCGAGCTCGTCGGCGAAGCGAGCCTCACAGTGGCCGATAGCAACATCGTCGGCGTCGAATGAGATCAGCCGTCCGCGTTCATTGAGGCAATTGAGGATTGCGGACGTGTGTCCGCCCCCTCCCAACGTCCCGTCAACATAGGTTCCATGAGGAACGATCTGCAGGGCTTCAAGACACTCTTGAAGCATCACGGGGACATGATAAACATCGGCTTCTACGCGTGCCATAGACGGAAATTGCCGAATTTTTCCACCATGATTGGTATCGTCCATCTGTTGCTCGCCGTCGTGGTGGTGTTTGACGGGCCACGTATTGACCGTGTTGATCCGCCACATTGGTGGTCGGGCATGGGCGTTGACACGCTTGAGCTCCTCGTGGAAGGTCGCGAACTTACCACCGCACCCATTCGGATTGATGGCCGTGGAGTGCGACTGCTTGCAAACACAGCGGCCCAACACCCCGGCTATCGGTATCTCACGATTGTACTTGATGCCACTGCACCAGCACAAACCATCAGACTCATCGCCGAAGGGGCATCAAGCGATACGTTTGAGTTTCCGTTGAAGGAACGAAACCCCCAGCACCACCAACGGATTGGGCTTGACCAAGAAGATGTCATGATGCTCATCATGGCGGATCGGTTCTCGAATGCCGACACGTCGAATGATGTGGTGGAATCAATGCGCGAGACGCGATGTGATCGACGTGCTCCGTATGGACGTCATGGTGGAGATATCGCCGGTGTGCGCCAGCACATTGGGTATCTCGACTCCCTCGGAATTCGTGCCGTGTGGCTGTGTCCCGTTCTTGAAAACGACCAGCCCCGTTCAAGTTATCATGGATATGCAATCACCGATCACTATGCGATGGATGCGCGACTAGGTTCCATTGATGACTATCGTTTGCTATCAGAAGATCTTCACCGTCGATCAATGCGCCTGGTGAAGGACGTCGTACTGAACCATGTAGGCGATCATCATCGATTCGTTACGAATCCGCCCGATCGAACATGGATAAACTGGTGGCCCGAATACACACCAACGAGCGGTCGGGAGAATACCAACTTTGATCCCTATGCCACAGAACAGGATAAACGTCGATTTCGGCAAGGATGGTTTGATCGGTCGATGCCAGACTTGAATACGACCAACCCTCATGTCGTCCGATACCTCATCCAAAACACGCTCTGGTGGATTGAGGAGGCAGACGTTGACGCGCTGCGCGTCGATACGTATACGTACCCTGATCAGACATTCATGCACGAGTGGACGTCCAAGGTGCGGAAGACATTTCCCGGGATCTTCATCTTCGGTGAAACGTGGGTCGACTCGCACCCATCCCAAGCGTACTATCTCGAGAGCTTCCCGTTCAACACCGCTTCTCAACTCGAATCGGTGACGGACTTCCAACTCTACGGAGCCTTGCGGGAGGTTCTGACGCAACCTTCTGGTTGGGATTCAGGAACGGGAAAACTCTATCGAACCCTTACGGCAGACTATCTCTATCGTCAGCCGAACACGCTCGTGACTTTTCTTGATAACCATGACCTTCCGCGTATTGCAGGCCTTGTGCAGGGTAACGTTCAACGGCTACGAATAGGTCTTGGACTTCTCATGATGCTTCGTGGCATCCCGTGTTTGACCTACGGAACTGAGTGTGGCTTTGCGAGTACAACAGACCATGGGACGATACGCGAGGATATGCCAGGGGGCTGGCCTGATGATTCCTCGCAGTTCGGTCAGAATGCGTTCACGAAGCAAACAGGAATCGATCAATGGCTGCGCTCGCTCCTTCGCGTTCGACGTCAGCATTCGGCGATGTCGACCGGACGTATGTTTCACATCACTCCACAGGATGGTGTGTACTGCGTGATGCGAACGAATGAACAGGAAACAATCATCTGTATCGTCAATGCCGACGAACAGCAACGAAGACTCGTGACTTCGCGACTTGATGATCTCCTCCGGGGGCGTCGTTCGGTAACGGATGTCCTTCGTCAGCAACCTGTTACACTTTTCCAAGAAATATCCCTTGAGCCCCTTTCAATCGTGTTCTATTCCGTGCTTGAGCCGTGATCTTTGTACCTTTGACGTCAGCGATTTTTCTAATTCCTATTCGTTCGCATGAAGCACAGCTCTGCACAGCTACTGCTCCTCGGAACGCTCCTTGTTTCAGCAATAGTTACGTTGGCACGAACCAACGATAGCACGCAGATCAAAGGAGCGACCCTTTTCCGTAACTACTGCCTCCGATGTCACGGAGCAAACGGAGCCGGCACCGTTAACATCGTACAAAACCCGATCTGGTCGAAGGAACCCTCGGCCCTTGTTCGCATCATTGCATTTGGTGCCCGCGGCCCATCCTCCAAATCCAACGGTTATCATCGGGCGATGCCACCGGCCCCGTATAATGACGAAGAAATCGCACTGGTGACGATGTATACCATGCAGCAGATCGGCCATCGAGATGTTGTGATAACACCAGAAGAAGTGCGCAAGACGCGTAAGCAACACCTGGATAGCATACGTCGTCGTATCGACAAACGACGCTAGTCGTTCGGGAGCAGCGCGCTAAGACTTGCAACAGCAAGTGGCTCTACAGCAAGAAACGCTTCGGCATAGGTCGTTCCTATCCGACCCCCATAGTATCGCGCGCGTGCTTCAATCTCTTCCAGGAACCCAGGACGGGAGATGAACGTCTCGGGTTCATCCGAGGTGTACGTGCCGGGAACGTGAAACTGTGACGCAAAGGCTCGTATGGATGCCATTTTGACGTCAAAGACCGATGTGACGTCGACATAGATGTCCGGTAGGCGCGGAAAGTCATACTGTTGCTGGTAGCACAGCATCCGCTGTGGCCTCCATGGTTGTTGCGGCGTGCCACCCCGAGATGTTTCAATGCGCGCTAATCCAGATAAAAACGCAGCACGTCGTGATAGCGCGTGGACGGCTTCGTGATCTGGATGACGTTCGAAGGGAGAGGGGATGAGCATGAGGGTAGGTTGCCAGTGACGGATTGCGCCGACAATACGCATCGCATACTCAAGCGTGTTTTCAAGTGCACCATCTGGCATGTCGAGGTTCTCTTTGTCGACAACGCCGAGCAACTGCGCCGCAACCTCTGCCTCTTGGGCACGCAGTTGTGGCGTTCCACGTGTAGAGAGTTCCGCATGGGTACACTCGATAAACACAACGCGGTGTCCCTCATCAGTCAACTTTTTCACGGTACCCGCACATGCGAGCTCTACGTCGTCCGGATGGGCACAGACGACCAATACGGTGTGGCTCATGACGCGTCTCCGGAATGGTCGATCTTCTCAACGCGACGCTGATGGCGTCCACCTTCAAACGCTGTCTCAAGAAAGGCTGTCACGATGGCACGTGCCTCATCGATCGACACGAGACGCTGTCCAACAGCAACCATATTGGCATCGTTGTGCTGTCGAGCCAACTGGGCCATCGTGGTATTTGTGCAATTCGCAGCGCGGATTCCGGGCAACTTGTTTGCGGCGATGGAGATTCCAATGCCACTACCACATACAAGAACGCCAAACTGCGCTGCACCGGAACGCACCAATTCAGCGGCAGCCTTGCCGTAATCAGGGTAGTCAACAGAGTCTTCGGATGTCGTGCCAACGTCGAGAACAGTATGCCCCTGTTCCTCAAGCATGGTCTTGATCGACTCTTTGTACGCGTAGCCCGCGTGATCGGATCCAATTGATATGGTCATGATCGTTCTCCAGTGCTTCCAAAACCACCCGCAGCCCGCGTTGTCTCGTCGAGGTGTTCAACTGTGGTCCACGTGACGTGTTCATGTTTTGCAACGACGAGCTGGGCGATGCGCAAGCCCCGTTCAATCACAAAGTCTGTATCCGAGAAGTTTGCGAGAATCACCTTAATCTCACCACGATAATCGCTATCGATGGTGCCGGGAGCATTCAGCGCAAACACGCCGTTCTTGGCTGCCAGACCACTTCGAGAACGCACTTGGATCTCAAACCCGTGTGGTATCGCAACGCACAGTCCGGTTGGAACAAGTGCAACCTTTCCAGCAGCAAGTGTAAGGGACTCATGCACGGCCGCATGAATATCCATTCCAGCCGATCCCTCTGTGGCATAGAAGGGAAGGGGCAGCCCCTGTGCGTGGTCAAGAATCTGAATTGGGATTGTCATACTGCTTCAATGATTATTTGCGTCCAAAATCAGCGGGGTTTTCGCCCCAATCGGAGGTCTCCCACTTCAAAACGGGGTTCGCATAGGTGTTGCTTGCGAGCCAGCGCTCGGCGCGGTCGATCAGGTCAAACACCGGAGCGTTCTCTCGGGTTCGCTGAACGGTTGATTTGATCCGTTTGTTGCGTACCCACGATAGTGCTGTGCGGGAATCGGTATAGATGGGCAACACCCAGCCATGTTGCTGGCACAAAGCAAGTGCGTGGACGATCGCGAGGAACTCCCCGTGATTATTCGACGAACCCTGATATGGTCCCATACGAAACAGCTCTCGCTGTGTTTCGGTATCCACACCGCGATACTCCATCACACCGGTTGTCATATCACACGCGGCATCGACGGAGATGCTAGGAAGCTTTGCACGATGTGATTTTGCGACAGCCTTCGTTGCCTGTTTCCGTGGGGAAAGGGGTTCGGGTCCGGCAGAAAACGCGCTCTCTGCCTCTTCCTTCGATTCATACGAACGGTATCGTGCGCCCGGGAAACCATGGATCTGCTTCTCGGCCAATGCCCACGTGGTGTACACTCCCGGTGCATGACCTACCCATACCACGTACCATTTTGGTTTCTTAACTGCTGCCATCGGACACAAAGGTACGTGAAGAGAGCGATGGAGGGCCGCAGTTGGTTGGTCGTCGATCATCGTCGCGACTTGTGCACATCCATCCAACACCAGCCTCAACGGCTGTCGAAATCACAGCTGAGACCGCCGAGCCAAGCACTCTGGACATTCTGACGTCTGAAGGGGAGAGTGTGCTCAGCCGTGGAATCAACGTGGGAAGCAATACCGTCAAGGTCAATGTCGACTACCTGCAGCCGGGTATCTATGGGTGTCGCCTGCGAACAGAACGTGGCGTACTCCAGGTAGTTCCATTCATTATCGTGCGCTAGCACCTCTGACCGCGGCTGGTTTCGCCATTGTTACCAAGCTCTGTGTCACGTTGTACCTGACATCTCGCACATAGACTCTCGTACGGGGCTTGAACAGTCTGTTCGGCCACCACATATCATCGCGAGAGGTCTTCTATGTATGCGGCTACGCATTCGGCTTCGGTGTTTGGCATTGGTGCCTTTCCCGTTGAAATCGAAGTAACGGTTGAGACGGGGTTGCCGTCATTCAACATCGTGGGTCTGCCCGACAGCTCTGTGCGGGAATCACGAGAGCGTGTCGTGGCAGCATTACATCATTCGGGATATGCGTGGGATCCGCGTCGCATTACGGTGAACCTCGCCCCGGCGGACATGCGCAAGGAAGGCAGTGCGTTTGATATGCCGATCGCCGTTGGCATCCTTCAAGCACTTGATCTCATGGCCCCGATCGATATCAGCGACACGGTGATGCTTGGGGAGCTGGCCTTTGATGGACAGGTACGACCGTCGCGGGGAATCCTGCCCGTAGCGATGATGGCTCGACGTCGAGGCGTGAAGCGACTGATTGTTCCAATGAAGAATGCTGACGAGGGGGCGGTTGTCGATGGGGTCGACGTCTATGGTGTGAGCACCTTGCGAGAAGCAGTGATGCACCTCCTCGGTTCGGCACCACTACAACCCCACCGTCTCAATGTTGACGAAGTCTTTCGTGCCGAGTCGGCACGACATGCCGTCGATATGTCCGATGTCAAAGGGCAACTCGCCGTCAAGCGGGCAATGGAGATTGCTGCCGCGGGCGGACATAACATGATCATGATTGGTCCGCCAGGTGCCGGAAAGACCATGCTCGCCAAACGACTTGCCACCATTCTACCGCCTTTGAACCTCACAGAGGCGTTAGAGACCACCACCATCCACTCTGTCGCCGGCCTTCTCCCCCCAGGGCAGCCCTTGGTGACGCAGCGCCCCTTCCGCGCACCGCATCATACAATTAGTGATGCGGCGCTTGTTGGAGGGGGCGTTGGAGTGGTACGCCCCGGTGAGGTAACGTTGGCACATCATGGTGTTCTCTTTCTCGATGAAGTTCCAGAGTTCCAGCGGAATGTGCTTGAAGTCCTACGCCAGCCCCTTGAAGAGCGGTGCATACGGATTTCGCGAACGCGAATGACCGTTGACTATCCAGCCAATGTCATGCTTGTTTGCTCAATGAATCCCTGCCCATGCGGACACTATGGGAGTGTTCGACGTCAGTGTACGTGCTCTATGCAGGATGTGCAACGATACATGGCGAAGATCTCGGGACCCTTGCTGGACCGTATTGATCTTCATGTTGATGTCCCCGCCGTTCATGTTGAAGACTTGGCATCAGCTGAAACCGGAGAGACGTCACACGTCGTGCGTCAACGTGTTGATGCCGCACGTCAACGTCAGGCATCTCGCTTTATGGGCCGTGATCATCTCTTCAAGAATGCTGACATGTCGAGTAAGGAGGTTGAACAGTTCTGTTCACTTGATCCGGATTCGGCCACGATGCTACGTCTTGCAATGAATGCGCTACGGCTTTCGGCGCGAGCCTATACACGGATCATCAAGGTTGCTCGAACGATTGCGGACTTAGCCCAAGCTGATGAGATTCATGCGGACCATGTCAAAGAGGCAATACAGTATCGTAGTCTTGACCGCGCTGGGTGGGGAGGATGACGATAGATTGGTCTATCTTCGCCAACCATGATCACTATCGTCGGCGCTGGCAGCACCACAGGGTCTGCCCTGATTCCCATGCTACTTGAGGAGACGGACGAAACGCTCCAGCTGCTCTCATCACGCGAGCTTGCATACAACGATGTGCGGATCCAAACGCATGTGGTAAACATTCGCGACAAGAATCTTCTCAAGCAGACGGTAATGGCGGCAATGCCACACACGGTCATCAACCTTGCGGCGATGACGAATGTTGACAAGTGTGAATCCGACCGTCAGACGGCCTGGGATATGAATGTTACGCTGGTAGAGAACCTGGCCCGACTCACCCGGACAATTGATGCCAAGCTTGTGCAGATCTCGACGGACTACGTCTTCGATGGAACGAAGGGTCCATATTCGGAAACGTCCGTCCCCAATCCGATCAGCTATTATGGCAAGTCAAAGCTTGCTGGTGAAAACGTCTGTATGGCGGGGAACACTAACGCGGTGATCGTTCGAACAAACATCATCTACGGACCACCTCGAGAACGACCAGACTTCGTCCGCTGGGTGCTCGATGCGCTCGAGTCACGAACGCCAATCCGTGTTGTCGACGACCAGATAGGTAATCCAACCTACGTTGATGACCTTGCTGAGGTGATCATGCGCCTTGCGCTGAGCAAGCGCACGGGAATGTATCATGTTGGTGGCGCGGACTTCGTATCGCGCTACGACTTTGCAATGCGCATCGCAGAGTTTTTTAAGCATGATCCATCGATCATCGCACGCGTAACAACAGCTGAGCTTGCGCAGCCCGCCAGACGTCCACTGAAGCTTGGCTTAATCTCTCTCAAGGCTGAGACGGAACTGCGGATGCGGATGCGAGGCATTGAGAGCGGACTCTCCACCATTCGACAGTATCTCGTGCGCCATCGTCTCGATCGATGATTCTGCGGTGACGTGATCGAGTCGGTGCGTAATTTCTTGTGATGGTCCGACGCCTCTATATCCTTCTTGTGTTTGTGATGACATCCGCCGTCCTTTGGGCGCAATCGGATCTTGCACCACTGAAGGTCACTACGAATACTACTCCCACACCGGGATATCTCTTGCTGGCGCCCAATTGCAGAATATCACCGCGACCCTACGGTTCGTATCTGGGTGCGTATAACGTCAACGGTGCAGTGATCAAGACAGGTAAGACCGTAAACTATCCGTTCGAGTTCAAGGTCTTTCCAGATGGACGTCTCGGATACTCGGAGCTTGTCGTGTTCTCGGGTGCCTCTGTCCCAGCTGGTGTCTATATCGTCGACACGCTGTTTGCAGAGCAGGAGCGCCTTGAACAGAAGAGAACGGGATACCTGACAACACAACATGACATGCATATGCTGCCGAATGGCCACCGCCTTCTTCTCGGCGCGGAAGATGTCACGGTCGATATGAGTGCAGTTGTGCCTGGAGGGCATCCAGCCGCCAATGTTGTTCAGGCTGTCATTCAAGAACTCGATGGTAACGGGAATGTTGTTGTACAATGGCGTGCACTTGATCACCTTCCGATCACTGATTCCTACGAAGATCTCACAGCGCCGGCCATTCGATACTGCCATAACAACTCGCTCTGGATTGATGACGATGGGAACTGGATCGTTTCGATGCGCCACATGTCACAGGTGATCAAGGTCAATCGTCTCACTGGCGAGGTGATGTGGATTTTGGGCGGTAAGAGCAACCAATTCACGGTTATTGGTGACCATCCAGAACTTGCGCCAACCTACTTCAGCTATCAGCACGATGCGCGACGTCAACCGAATGGAAACCTCTCGCTGTTCGACAACGGTACGCAACACACACCGCAATACTCCCGCGGTGTTGAGTATCAACTCGACGAGGTCAACAAGGTCGCACGGATGGTGTGGGAGTATCGTCCCCAGCCCGACATCTACGTAGGTATTCAAGGGGGCCTCCAGAACTTGGAGAACGGTCATCGATTGCTAGGATGGGGAAGTGCTGCGTCGAATGGATCGCCAGGTGTTACAGAGGTGGACTCACTTGGCAACGTGGTATTCGAGGCATACTATCCGAAGCAGATGTTTGTGTATCGTGCAACCAAGATTCCGACATGGCCCACGGGACGTGCCAGTGCAACTGCGGTGGCACGAGATGTCCTTCAAGGGGAGACGTATCGATACTATCGCGTCAATCAATTTGTGGGTCTGCGTGTTGAGTTCACCAAACTGACGTCATTCTTTTACAACACCACCACAGCACGCCGTTTCCAATGGTCGCCAAAGAATCCGCTCTGGGAAGGGGAAGCCCCCTTGCTGAAGCAGGCTCGCATAGACCTGACGGTGGATGGTATAACCGAGCATCGCATGACGATGCGCTTTCATGTTGACACGTTGATGCTCGGGCGTAATGCCGAGAAGTGCATGGTGTATTATCGTCCGCAGATCGATAGCGGTCGGTTTGTGATGTTGCAAACGAGCTTTGATGCTGCAACGCGTGAACTTGTCGTCGAAAACGCCCAAGCCGGCGAGTTTGCATTCGGTATTCCCGCTCCAAATCCCGGTGCACCGCAACAACCGCGCTTGGTTGACCCGATTGCTGACAAGCGAGTGCTCGCTGATTCCGCATACCCATTACGCGTCGCCGTTCCTGGACGAAGCGATCGTCTCCACGTTCAGGTATCAACAACGTCATCGTTTTCATCGGTGCTGCTTGATAGTATCAATGCCGATGATCGGGTGATGCTCCCGGCAGGGGGCGCGCCGGGCCGATATTACTGGCGTGCTCGCGCTCAAACGCAGACAGGATGGGGCGAATGGTCCACGGTCGATAGCTTTCAGATTGCCGGCCCGTACCTGACGATTGCGAAGCCGGATCAGGATGTCCGTTGGATGCACGATAGTTCGTACGCGATCACCTGGCAGACAAACCTCCGCGGTAGTGTTCAGATTGACCTCATGCTTGGCGACTATGTGATTGTTACCATCAAGGACTCTGTGCCGGCTTCGGCGCAAGGCTTCCTATGGAAGGTGCCAGTATCAACCCCGATATCAAAGAACTATCAGATCCGAATCACGCCCCGTGAAGCCCCGTACACAGGGATTACCTCGACGACAACAAGCCTTGTTGAGATTGTGACCTTCACAGGTGTTGACGAAGAAGTTCTTGCACCATCTCCAGTGTCTGTGGTGCCCCAACCAGCGCAGGACGTGCTCTTCGTGAGCAACGTGGGCTCGGGACTGCGTCAGGTGCGTCTGTTTGCATCGACAGGAGAGCAGGTCGCTGTTGTGCAGTGTGACGGAACACGTCGCGAGATTGATGTGCGCGAGCTTCCGAACGGCATGTACATTGTACTGGTAGAAGACTATCTCGGACGGTCGTTCCGACACCGCGTTGTCGTTAATCACTAACCACGACGCGCTTAATATCCCGTCGGGTGCCCATTCTTCTTACGCCATTCCATGATCGGCTTGAATGGCCCATACTTGTGCTGCTCAGGCGTAAACGCATCCGCAAATGGAGGCCAGTAGTAATCGATGGGTTTCTCCTTCAGCACAGGATACTCCCTATCCAGGTTCGGCTGTGGACGCTCATGAAGTTTATCATCGTTGACGTACGCGGCAACGTCAAACGCTTCCTCGTCGGTGAGGACCGGTTTGTCCCATCGAGCCATATCGTTGGGCATGTTGTACTTGATGAACTGTGCCGCCTTGATCAGACGGTGCATTGAGGATCCCGGCTGATAGGAGAGTTTGCCCCAGAGAGGTGGGTAGATGTAGGCAATGCCATCCTCCTTCAGGACACCCTGTCCATCATCGCCATGGCAGCGCATGCAGTGCTTTTCATAGACAACGCGACCCTTGATTGGATCGGCAGGACGATCGAGAAGCGCAATCTCTTTGAGGCGATCACCTTCCACGTTGCCACCAACGGGAACATTCTTCCCGAGCCACTGCATGTAGGTGACAATGGCGACCATTTCCTTGCTGTCAAGTGGTAGGGGGCGACCATTCAATGGACGCTCAACGCAGTTGTTCACGCGATCGGCAAGTGTGAGAATCTTCCCTTCACGAGCTCGATACTGAGGGTAGCGCGCGTGCGCCGAGAAATAGTTTAAGCCATAGGGCCGTGTGCCAGCCTCGAGGTGACAGTTCTGACAGCCAAGACCGTTGCCACCAAACTTTCCAACGGTACCCCTTGGACCGAGATAGTAGGGAAAATTCACAAGGAGTTCACGACCATACCGGATCATCTCGCCGGTAGCGTTGTCGGGTATCGTTGAGGTATCTGGGGGACTAAAGATGGAGTCGCGCTGCTGCTTAGTGACAACGGACGCGTCACTGGTGGTCTTCTGATTACATGCCATAACGACGCTGGCGATGACGAGTGCAAAGCTCAACGCCCCTACGGACCAACGACTGTGAGCCGTTCCTTTTTCCATGCGAGAATCCCTCCGTGCAGATGATACACGCGAGAATACCCAATTGACGTCAAAAACTTCATGGCTTCTTCGCTGCGTCGACCAGAGCGACAATACAACACAATGGTCCTGTTCGTAGGAAGCGTCTGAAGTTTTGCATGGAACTCTGCGTTGTAAAAGTCGATCAATCGACTATTGCGCAGGTGTCCTTGCTTGTGCTCTTCCGGAGTTCGCACATCGACAACAATAAGTGTAGTGTCGCGACGCAGCATTTCGGCGAGCTGCTTTGGCGACAGGTTGCCCCCTTCCGCAACGGGTGTCTGCGCGATCCCGAGTAGGAAGGAAACCAACAGGACTGTAAGCATCGGATTCCCTAAATTCTCCCCGATGCAAAAGACTGTATTTGGGGCATTGTGTTACATCCTCCTCTCTATTCCGGGAGGAGTGGCCACTATGTTTGGTGAGGAGATCGCCGATTCATCGCGATCGATCAAGCTCCAAATCTTCGGACAGTTCTGGGCGCGCTATAACGAGAGCAATCCCAATACCCTTCAGCAGGGGGCTCCTGTCGAGAATACGTTTGACCTGGGAATCCGACGAGCCCGTGTGCAGGCGTTCTGTACCGTCAACGACCGTACGACGCTTTTCCTGCATTACGGTTTCAATAACATGAACACCAACTTTGCCTCAGCTGGCAACAGGAAGATCCAGGCGTTCTTCCACGATGTTTTTGCTGAGTATCGGGTGTTTGACAAGAACGAGATGAAACTCGGCGCTGGCCTTGCCTTTGTGAACGGACTGAGCCGCTTCTCTCAGCCAGCTGTCATCGCGATGCCAACTGCTGATATTCCAGTGTTCGGCCAAGCAACGGTGGAGCAGATTGACATCTTTGGACGGAAGCTCAGCTTGACGGCGCGCGGACAGATCGGTCCGATCGACTACCGTGTTGCTCTGTCTGATCCGTTTCCAATCACGACAAATGGTAACCCGCAACAGCCTCTGGGGACATCTGCGAACTTTGCGCAAGTCGGACACAGTCTGCAGCAGCAGGCCTATGTGATCTACCAGTTTCGTGATCATGAGCCTCACCAAGTTTCGAATATGGCTGGGACGTATTATGGTCAGCGCAACATCTTCAACATCGCAGCCGGCTTCATGCATCAACCACGTGCAATGTGGCGTGCGGTAGGGGGCGACACCGTCTACGAAGACATGACGTTGATGGCTGTTGAAACGATGTTCGATGCACCGATCACGGGCAATGGGGTAACACTCAGTGCATATGCCGGCGTATTCAGTAATGATTACGGTCGGAACTACCTGCGGTACAATGGCGTGATGAATCCGGGTACAGCAAACGTGAGTGGACTCGATAGCACGCAGGTAAGGCCCCTTGCTTCCTTTGGACCATCCTTCGGCAATGCCTTCCCGATGTTTGGAACTGGAACCGTCATCTACTCTCACCTTGGCGTCTATTTCCCAAAGGCGATCGGGCCGAACGGCCTCATGCCCTACGTTAGCACCACACAGGCATGGTACCAACGCCTGGATGGCCGCCGCACTGATATCTACCATGCCGGCTGCTCGCTCTTGCTGGATGGACTCAAGAGCAGATTGACACTGGATATCCAGAACAGACCGACGTACGGTTTGTCGACGATTGAATCCCCATTCGGCGCACTTGTCGACGGTCCACGCCGCACCCAGGTAGTCATGCAATACCAGGTGGTGTGGTAGGCGCTGCACGCCGGTTTCAGGTTTGAGGTGTGGGGTGTGGGGTGTGAGGTTGTCATTCCCATGTATACGAGCATCCATCTTCAGTGCCCACCGTATATTCGTGGTCTATGAGCGCGATCGCCTCTCACATGCTCAGCTACGCAACCGCCCGATTGCTTGCCCTTTTCACGGTTATCTACAACCTTGTTGAAGGGGGCGTCTCGACGTACTTCGGCGCGGACGATGAGACGCTTGCGCTGTTCGGATTCGGAATCGACAGCTTCATCGAGTCCATCTCCGGCGTTGGTGTACTTCTGATGATCCGTCGCATTCAGCAGCACGGCGCTACACGGCGAACGGAGGCTGAGATCTCTGCGTTGCGTATCACGGGTGTTGCATTCTATGTCCTATCGGCGATGCTTGTGCTGTCCATTGTCGCATCCGTCGTTGCCGGACACGAGCCGGAGTCGACCCGTTGGGGCGTGATCATTGGTCTGACAAGTATTGCAGCAATGAGTTGGCTTGTTACTCGAAAGCGTCACATTGCTCGTGAGCTCAAGAGTGCTCCGCTCATGGCCGATGCCAACTGTACGCTTGTTTGCATCTTCATGAGTGTCTCTGTTCTTGTCTCAGCGCTGATCTATGAGCTGACCTCATTTGCGTATGCCGATGTCGTCGGTGCCGCGGCAATTCTTTGGTTTAGCATTTCCGAAGGCCGCGAGTGCTTTGCAAAAGCAAAAGGTCACGAGTGCTCATGTGAGAGCGAACACTTCTAGCGACGCGACTGCGTTCTAGGATGCAGCCTTGCCCCATACAGCAACAACATCTGTATTTGCAGGATCTGTTCGTTTCGATTCAGAAATCAACACGTCGGCGACATCCTTCCGACTGATCACGGCTGAGAACTTCAGGGGGCTGTCCTGTTCAAGAAGAACCGTTGTCTTCTTTCCAGCTGAGGCGTTCGTAAAGAGTCCGGCACGGATGATCGAATGGGTGAGGCCACTTTCACGGAGGGCCTCGATGGCCGCCGTTCTCCATTGAACGATGCCTGGCTTGATCATCCCAAGTATCGACATGAGAAGCGACTTGTGTGTCAATCCCATAGTGGTCAGATACACAAAGCGCCCTGTAAACCCAGCGCGCTTTGCTGCTGTGAGAACGTTGAGAAGTCCTTCATAATCAACGCTGCGAATCTCGTCTTCGCTCGCTCGACGAGGCGGCACAGCAGCGGTATAAATGACGCGATGTACACCCTCAAACGCACGGGTAAGCTGTTCGTCCGGCTTGGTGATGTCGCTAATGATAATCTCGGCGTTGCTTGCACCAAATAGTTGGACAGTCTTGAGGCGGTTACGTCCGATGATGCGTACCGTTTCGTTACGTTGAAGGAGCTTTTGAGCGGCGATGAGTCCGGTTCCGGAGGTGGCTCCAACAATGAGGGTAATCGGCTGTGTAGTAGCCATGAATCATTCTCCAAGCGATGAGTAGTATTCCGAGCGGACCGCAAAGACGTCGAATGCACGAAAAAGTTTCATCGTGCTTTGTAACTGTTCAACAGTGTAGATTCGTCGAATGAACGGAGACCTTCTACCTGGCTACACATTCCGAGAGCTCACAATGGAAGCATTCTCGGCGGTGTATCGCGAACGTGAAGCCTTGTACTTCAAGGCAAGCACCCGAGATGATATCGATGCAGGTTTGTCGGAGGAAGAGTCTCGACTCGTTGCAGCTCGACGTGCTTCGTATCCCAATGTAGAGGGATTTCAGTGGGGGGTCTACTGCGGAGAGGAATTGATAGGCTGGACGTTTGCGCAGCAGTCAGATCACGATACCCTGACAATGCGAAATACTGCGATCGATCCGGTACATCGGGGCAAGGGGCTTTACACGGCGCTGCTACCAATCATTATCGAGCATGCCCGATCCTTGGGATACCAGCGGATTATATCAACGCACCACACGGCGAACAATGCTGTGATTGTTCCAAAGCTCAAAGCCGGCTTCATCATTACCGGACTCAACGTCAATGAAAAGTTCGGCCTATTGGTTACCCTTACATTCTTCCTTACCAAAACCAGACGTCAGCTTGCCCTGAATCGGATTGGCTTTACGGGGTGCTACGGGTAGATATCATCGCTGCTACCGTGACACTTGAAACGAAGTAAGAGCTCGCGGATTTCTCCATCGTACAACTTACTGGAGAGTGTTTTGCCGCATTCCATCACGGTTCTTGCGATGATCATGGTACTGGTGATCCAATCGGTTCGTCTTCAAGCGCAGTATACAGGCTCGGCTTCCGTTTCACAGGGACGAGCACGTACCACTGTTCAAAACCTCTATTCATGTCCCAAGGGGCGCGTAACAAGTCTCGGGGTGGTCACAGCAAATGACGGCACAACGTGGATGATGCCAGCAGCCGTGCGCTTTACTGATCCGACCGTTCCGGCATCTTCGGATCTGCACAACCTCTGCACAGGCGTGGTGTATTCAACCTCTGCACAGGCTGTGGCGGCCCTTGTACCGTCGAAGATTGTGACGATCGATGAAGATGGAGAGCTGGTAACCTGCTTCATCTTCGCCGATAACTACTTTGAGATGGCGATCAACGGAGTGCTAATAGGAAAGGACAATGTTCCATACACACAGTTTAACTCATCCTTGCTGCAATTCCGTGTGAAACGCCCTTTTACAATTGCCATTCATGCGGTTGACTGGGAAGAGAACCTCGGACTTGGCACAGAGCAGAGTGGCTCGCCATATCATGCCGGTGATGGCGGTCTGGTGGCCGTGTTTCAGAATGAACGTGGGGAGATCCTCGCCACGACCAACGGCGATTGGAGGGCACAAACATTCTATACGTCACCGATCTATGACCTTACGTGTCCTGCGGAGCAGGGACAGCTTCGGAAATCAGAACGCTGTGCGACTACTGACGTGATTGATGGATCAAACGCGTATGCGCTGCACTGGCCCCTTCCCAGTGACTGGATGTCGAAAGACCTTGATGACTCTCAGTGGCCCAATGCATCGGAGTTCGCGAATCAGACGGTGGGCGTAGACAACAAGCCGGCCTACACCAACTTTACGGACGTGTTCGACAATCCTGCCGCCGATGCGAAGTTCATATGGTCGAACAATATCATTCTTGATAATGAGGTCGTCCTTCGCTTCCAGGTTGCTGGAGTTACCAGCGTTGATGACGTTCGTGCGAATTCTTCCTTGCACCTCATGGCACAACCCGGCTTGCTCAACATTCAAACCAGTGCTACCGAGGCTTGGGTCGATGTTTCGCTGATGGGTCTCGATGGAACGACATTCTGTTCCTCAAGCGGAAGTCAGCGCGTCACAACCCCAACATCGATGTTGTCCGATGGCATCTATGTCGTTCATGCTCGCACAGAAGTGCAAAGCGCGGGATGGCTCGTCCTTCTGCAAGAGGGTGAGTGTCGAGCAGTAATCAACAGAGGTGGTAACGACTGACTACCCCATCGAATGGAGCGCCATGTGATTGCCCTCGCTGTCGAAGAAGAGGGCCATGTACCCAAAGCCATTTGGCAGCTGGGTCTTCGACATTATCAACCGTCCGCCGGCAGGTACAACGCGATCAAGGACGTCGTTGAGATCAGGGTTCGCGTTAAGGTAGATCAACGGACCTGCCGCAGCAGGACGATGTTCTGGAAGATAGACGAGGGCTCCACCAACCCCCTCGCCGTCGGATGGAAAGACAGCCATCGGGATGGGCTGCTGTGCTCCCGGAATCTCCATGCGATGCATCGTGCGCTGGAAGATGATCTCGTAGAACGTAACTGCACGGTCGAAATCTTCGGTTGGTATTTCAAACCAGTTGATGGAGGTCATTGTATTTACTCAGTTGTGAAATCAAAGATTGCCTCTACTTCACCCTAAATCAATACTCCTCCGCCTCACCCCGTTTGATACGATGACAATGACCGATGCCAACACCGGTATCCTATGGAGCCTTAAATGACGTTGTATGAGCGGCCGTCGTAAGTGATAGAGGCTCGTACGCGTTCAGGCGTATCAGGAATACCTGCATTCATGGGAGCTGTGCCACCCGGAATCTCGGCGGGTGGTAGCGCGGTAGGTCGGGAAGCAAAGAATTACAGAGTTGCAAGAATTGCGAGGTTTTGAGGACTTTAGCGTCGTTTCAGAGCCACGTTGACCAGGGCAAGCATGACCGGGACCTCGATCAGGGGGCCAATCACGGCGGCAAAGGCCTGGTCGGACGAAAGGCCAAACACAGCGATGGCGACCGCGATGGCCAGTTCGAAGTTGTTGGAGGCGGCCGTAAACGAGAGCGTGGTGGTGCGCTCATAGTCGGTACCCATGCGCCGACTCATCCACCAGCTTACGGCAAACATGATGATGAAGTACAGCGTCAGCGGGATGGCAATACGTACCGCATCCAGCGGAAGCGCAATGATGCTGGTTGCCTTCATACTGAACATGATGATGATCGTGCCGACCAGCGCGATGAGCGTAACACGTCCGATGCGCGGTGCGAAGACGGAGTCGTACCACTCGGCCCCCTTCGAGGCGGTGAGCACTCGACGTGTTAGGTATCCTCCAGCGAGTGGCACCCCGAGATAGATGGCGACGCTTTCGGCGATCTGCCACATGGAGATGTTCACCTCCACGCCGCCCAGGCCGATCAGCGGCGGCAGCCAGGTCATGAAGAACCATGCATAGACGCTGTAGAACACCACCTGGAAGAGACTGTTGAATGCAACCAAACCAGCGGCATACTCGCGATCACCGCAGGCGAGGTCGTTCCATACGATTACCATGGCGATACACCGTGCAAGACCGATCATGATCAAACCCTGAACGTACTCGGGTTTATCCGGCAGGAGCAGGATGGCAAGTCCGAACATGAGCACCGGCCCGATCAGCCAGTTCTGAACGAGCGAAAGAACCAGCACCTTGCGATCGCGGAACGCTTCTCCCATCTTTTCGTATCGAACCTTGGCAAGGGGCGGATACATCATCAGGATCAGGCCAATAGCCAACGGAATGTTGGTCGTGCCCGACTGCATGGATTCGAGCATCGCCGGAAATTCAGGTACGATAGCACCCAGGGCAACGCCGATAATCATTGCGGCGATGATCCATACGGAGAGGTAGGAGTCGATGATGTTCATGTGTGCTGCCATTGCTGCGTATCGTTGATCAGGTCCTCCACGAACGTTTTGATCTCGTCGCGGACGCGTCGATAGATTGGAAGCGCTTCCTCGTGGGAGAGTCCGGCGGCAAGGCGTGGCGGATCGTCAAAACTATGGTGTATCAGGCGGTGTGTGCCCGGTAGATACGGACAGCGCTCTTTTGCCGAATCACATACGGTGACAACGATGTCCCAAGGAATGCCATCTAATTCATCGACGACTTGCGACGTATGGGTCGTGATGTCCACACCTACTTCGCGCATCACCTCAATAGCCAGTGGATTAAGACCATGTGCCTCGACGCCCGCAGAATGAATTCGGAAGGTCGATGGGGCCAGTGCACGCCCCCACCCCTCAGCCATTTGGGAGCGACAAGAGTTGCCGGTGCAAAGAAAAAGGATGTTCATCGTCCGAGTATACGAGGAGTTGATGTATCGGAAATGTAACGAAATCATGAAATTGCAACATCGCTGCACCATGCATTCAACCCATTTGCTCAGGGCCCTTCGTGAAGCTCCATTTCCTCGTTGTTTGCACTCTGTTGATCGCCGGGTTTGCGTTGCCGACAAGGGCACAACTCCCGAATCCTGCACTTGTGGGATACTGGCACAACTGGAGTGATCCGAACGCCCCATACCGGTACATTGATTCCGTTGATAGTCGCTATAACGTCATAACGGTGGCGTTTGCCATTCCTGTATCAACAACCGATATGCGAATGACGTTTGTTCCTGATCGTGGATCGAATCAGGAGTTCATCAACCGCATTCAACGGGTCCAGCAGACGGGTAAGAAGGTTATTCTCAGTGTTGGTGGAGCAACGGCATCAATCGACCTCTCAACAACGCAGAACCGTGACGCCTTCGTAACGTCAATGTCGAATCTCCTTAAGACATTCGGCTTTGATGGTATGGATATCGACATCGAACATGGAGCATCCATCGTGGTCAATGGAGGTACAATCTCCAACCCGCAATCGGCAGCGCAGAAGAACCTCATCGATGCGATCAAATCAATCATGGTGCAGTACCGCACTGACTTTGGTCGAAAGATGCTGCTGACATTTGCCCCCGAGACCGCATACATTCAGGGCGGCCAGTCGGGGTACGGCAGCATCTGGGGTGGATACCTTCCCATCGTAGATGCCCTGCGCGACTCGTTGGATCTGATACACGTTCAGCTCTATAACAGCGGAACGATGTATGGCATAGATCGAAACATTTATGCGCAGGGTACGGCTGACTTCATCGTTGCGATGACCGAGGCAGTAATAAAGGGATTTACTACGCAAGGTGGAACGTTTGCTGGTATCCCTGCCTCGAAAGTAGCAGTGGGGCTGCCCGCTAGCGTAAATGCTGCGGGAGGGGGCTATGTGGATTCGACAACGATCTCCGCAGCTATGAAGTATCTGCTCGGTACGGGGCCCAAGCCCGGAACGTATACATTGGCGACTGCCGGAGGGTACGCCGATCTCCGTGGTATGATGACGTGGTCGATCAACTGGGATGCGACAACGCTCAACCGTGGCGTGTACGACTACGCCGATGTGTACGGCGCGCTATTTGGTCCGCCGTCGCTCCCGGTTCCTGAGAAGGTCGTGCTCCAAACACCAACGAGCAACGAACAGTTACGACTGAATGATGCCACACTGCGCTGGTTTTCTTCAACGCCTTCAGTCACGGCGTACCATGTGGAGCTTTCCGTGAATGGGAGCATCGTCTACCGGGATACGTCACGCATCGATACGATCGTCATCGTTCCCAACCTGCCCCCTGCCAGCCAGCCGATCTGGCGCGTGCGCGCAAAGAATGCCAGTGGATGGGGTCCGTGGAGTGATATGCGAAGTTTCCGCACCGTGCCGTATCCGGATCGTGTGGCTCTTGCTGCACCATCCAACACGGAAAAGCTGCGGTCAAATGCCGTTACTCTTCGCTGGAGAAAGAGTCAGCCGGACATCATGCAATACCGACTTACGGTGCTGACGGAGTCTGGCACAACTCTCGTTGACACGGTTCTTCTCGACACCACATATTCACGATCATTATTGCCGGCTCGAACGTATACCTGGCGTGTGGCTGCGAGAAACGTTTCTGGATGGGGCGAGTGGAGTCCGACCTGGTCCTTTTCCACCGTAGCATTCCCGAGCGCTGTCACACTGCACTCTCCGGTCGATCAGAATCTGACTACTATCGATTCGACGGTACTTGTATGGTCGAGCTCGACACCACTGGTCGAATGGTATCACGTTGAAGTTCTTAACAATGGTGCTGCATTCGTTTCCGATTCGATTGTGCGCGATACCACGCGTACCCTGCGTGGACTTCGCAGCGGAGCAACATATCGGTGGCGCGTGCGGGCAAAGAACGTCTCCGGATGGAGTCCATGGACGTCACACCGACAGTTCCGTTACCTGCCTCTGCCGGATGCGGTGGAGTTGACATCACCAGCTGACAGTGCACGTCTCGTGAACGTGCAGCCTGTGCTCACCTGGAAAGCAGCAATTCCTGAAGTGACTGCCTATCGGTTTGAGGTTGCTCGTGACAGTATACTCCTGATGTCGGATTCAACGACAGCGGAGCTCTCAGTGAGCGTACCTCAACCAGACACCGGAATTTGGTATCGGTGGCGCGTTCAGGCGCGCAATGCATCGGGATGGGGCAAGTGGAGTGGATGGAGGTCATTCAGGGTTGTTGACACGACAACAACAACCGGTATTGCCGGTGATGATCATCTGCAGTATCATCTGGCGATGTATCCGAATCCAGCAACAGATGTGTTGACGATCAATTGTCACTGTGCGAACGAGACAGAGGCTATCATCACCTCGGTATCGGGTGATCTCATTTCGCGTGTATCACTACCATCGGGTCCGTCCCATCGGACCATTGATGTATCCGCGCTTTCGTCAGGTGGGTATGTCCTTTCGGTTGGACGCAAGTCGATACGGTTCGTTATCGAGCGCTAGCAGTTGGCATTCGTGATGACTGTATGGAGGCAATCTTCTCAATCATCCGCGCAGCAAAGGCCCGCTGTCCGCGCTCGTTAAAAAGATTAGCATACATCGCCGCATGATCAAGGTTGCCCATGTAATAGCGGCCTACCAACGGAACGCCTACCATGACGGCAGCGAGATACCGTTGACGTTCCACCTGGGTGACGACGCTCCAAAGGAGAGCACCATTCAGTGCTAGAGCATTTACTCCGTCGAGATATTCTCCGCAATACATCTGACCAAGGCCCGGAACAATAGCAGACATGACCGTCGCTACCGTAGGGTTGCGGTGGGGTATTGCTGCTGTGTCTGCGAACAATGTCGACATCTCCTGTGCCACCGTGGTACCATTCGGTAGATACCCTGTCCACTGTTGTACGTGTCCAGCTGCAGCAGACCACTGACCGGTCATGAGGGATGACACTCCCAGGAGGGCATGCATTATTGCCTGCTGTGCGGAGTCTTGTGGTGGTCGAGACAATACTCGCATGAGGACAAGCTGCGCCTGCAATGGCTGATCAAATACAAGAAGAGATGTTGCCAGTTCCAGTCGAACAGTCGTGCGATCTTCAGATGTTTGACAGCGCTCGAGTGCCGATGAAAATGCCCGAATACAGGCCTGCTGTTGTCCAGCTTCACGACAGGCAACACCAAGTTTGGAATAGATATCAAACAACCTGTCGTCTTCTTGATGAAGGTAGATGTAGCGGTAGTACTCCGTGATTGCCGCATCAAGGTTGCCGTGTAGACGATAGCTGTCGGCAAGTTCAAGAAGGGGATGCTGCGGAGCAGATTGTGCGAGCCCCCTACCAATCGTCGTCAACAGGCAGAAGACCATCAGCACGACCGGTAGCACGATGCCAATCATGGGATTCCTGCGAGGCGGAAGGCCGCACGAAGTCGTGTATGGAGAAGACGTGTTGACTCTTCACGCACGATTGACGCAGACAACGCAGAGCCGTAGATATTTCCAAGGTAGAGTCCACCAGCGAGACATCCGTAGATGTAGCCCCGAACAGAACCGGAGCCTTCACTGATGAAGCCGTCAACAGCGGCATATGTTAGCGTTGCGATTGAGACGAACGACAGCACACCATCGACGGTATGTCCCGTGTACACCTTTCCAAGTCCCGGTACGATCGTACTGAGTATGCCGGCGAGTAGGGGGCTCTTTTGCGGCAGATTGGCAGACGCATCAAGGATGGTGCGGAGAGCAGCGGTGCTTGTCTTCTGCTCTTCGGACTTTGAGAGCGGGAGTGACTGGTCAAGAGAACTCTGAGCAGAATCCCATTGGCGCTGTTCAGCGAAACACAGAGCCCGGAATAGCAGGGCTGATCGGAGAAGAGATGACGTATCCTGTGGTGATGCGTATGTAACAGCCGTCTGCAACTCGTCGAGAGCAGACGGCATATCATTCTGTCGGTAGAGTGCTTCCGCCAGACGATACCGAAGGAATGGATCTGTCGGAGACGGGCCGCTTACGATGGCATGGCGAAGAGTCTGCGCTGCTTGTTGAAAGGACTCTGCTTGCAGGTAGAGTCTGCTTATTCGAAGCACCAGGCGATTGGACGTATCGCGACGTGTGATCAGAAGACGTTCGAGTTCATTCGCGGCGCGTCGTGGCTCACCAATTGTTTCGAGATAGGTCGCAAACCCCTCGATGCCATATGCCGACATGACGCTGGCATCTTGCGCAGCCACACTGACGGTCATGATGACGAGGAAGGCGACCAGAGAGCGGAGGCGATATGTGGAAGACCGATAGTTCATCGATGGGTATGCAGGTACTGATCGTAGCCCTCAACAGGGTCAATCATTTTCCCCGTTTCGAGATTTCGATCATGCTGACTGTCAGTGAGGCCATTACATCGATTGAGTCTGTCGGCCGTAAGTAGGAAACCACGCACCACACCAAATCGCTGCATGGAAAGCATTCCAAAACGCGAACAGGATGGTTCGTATGCACACACGTCGGTGTCCTGCGAGGAGATCAACAGCTGGTATACACGTACCACGCCGGAGAGGAGAAATCGAAGCTCGGATGTTTCTTCACGACGGAAAAAATTCGCCCCTCGAGGAACTGGTCTCTCGGACTTCAACTGCTGCGTGCGAGCGATATCTCTCAAGACCGCCGCTTCTTGTGCCACCACAGAAATGGCGGTGATGGTACACAGCGTGAATATGAGGAGTAGTCTCACCACTGGACCTTCCGGGGTACAACATCCGACGGAATAGTGAAGTTGTTGAGATGAGCTGGAAGCGTAGGGATTGTGCTTGGACTGGCAAAGAGTAGAACCTCCTTGGTCCATCCCTTCGATGTTTGCCAGCCATTGTAGATCTCGAGCGGAACACGACCCTGCTTGATAGAGATGTACCTCTTAAAGGTCGCACGTGTCGAGAGAGAACCCTTTGAGGTGTATGACTCCGTGAGGACGATGTCGCCGTTGACCTCCGTGAGCACGACCCGATCAACAGCCTGCTTTGTGACTGATGGTGGGTTCCAGGTTGAAATCACAGAGTCGCCGCGCTGCGTAACGCTGGCTGCGGTGAAACCAAGATCCGGTAGACCAAAGCTCTCCCGCGTTGAGCCGAGAAATGCACTCGCAAATGGCAGCGTGAGAGGATTCTTAGATTCAAAGATGAACGCTTTGCGCTCCTTAGGGTAGTAGATACTCATCTGCGTGCCCGTGAGAGAGATCAACTGTGATACAGGAGACGTCACTTCGATATGTACAACCCCATTAGGGGTGTAATACATATTGCCCTGGACGACGTCGGGAGCACCCCCTGACGGCTGATACACACTTCGGGTAAATCCTACTCGGAGAAAACCAGTGCCCGCTGCGTTGAGAGCTGCCGTGGCAAGAAACATCAAGGCGACAAAGATCGTTACTCGTGAGCGCATGAGGGTTTAATTGATCGCGTTGATTCTGCTCAAAATAGCAGCAGGGGCTGAGCCCCTGCTGTGAATGATGCTATGTATCGTTGGCGTTACATGGACGAAGCTGCCGCAGCAAAGGCGACAACGTAGATAATGTATGGCACCAACGCGGCACCACAGCCAATCCAGGCCCACTTTGTCTGAATCCCTACCGCTTCATCCTTATAACAATCTGTCAGCTGGGCGACGTATGCAGCGTCCTTCCCGACCACCGCTGTCATTGGTGGGTCTGGCTTAATTACATAGGCACCAACCACACCCAAGCCACTCAATAGACAGCCGGCCGAAAACCAAATACAGCCATTGGTTTTTTCACTTGCCAAGGCCTTGCCCTCAAAGCAAGGGTCTTGTGCAACAACCTTTGTTGATGTTGTCGCGAACACCACACAGAACAGTGCTACGGTAGCAATAACCTGCACAAACTTTGCATTCCGAAAGAACGACATCAGGGGGCACTCCGATGATGAGAGATGTAGCCAGTCGCACATCGAGTTCAACAGTGTTGTTGCCGGTACGACATTTCTCCTGCAATATACAACGAGATGTACAATGCCTAATCCGTCGAAGTGCCCTTCGAATTGCTCAGATTATTCACCCCGCCGTATCTGTTTGACAACAGCATCGTAAGAGACCGTGAGTTTACAACCGTCACAACGAGGCGGCCTCCGGCAAAGCCGAGCACCGCGCGGCGGATCGTTCGAGCTTCCAGCTGATAGCATTCATTGTACCCGACAACATACTCCGTCTGCTTGCCCACGAGAGCAGTCGCATCAGGTTGGGGCTCGTTGTTCGTTGCTGTGGCTAACCCTTCGGCATGCAACCTGCGAAGAATCACGCTGTGGCGCTGGTCTCTTCCTGTGCAGCAATGGGGGCATCGATGCACGCTTGAGATGTTGAATCCTGAGCCGTGGCAACGGTGCCCGTTGAAATCAATAATGTGATGATGACCGAAACCATGCGTACGCTGCCACAGTACTCTGGTGTCACAATATTCCACGAGGCTCTTGTAAGTTGTCGTGATTACGGTCACTTGAAGCGATGAATCCCACCGTTACACCACTGTTTGAACGCGCGAAGACTTGGCGTGCAGAGATCTGTGCGCTTCGAGAGATCCTCCTGGAAACCGAGCTCTCTGAAGAACTCAAATGGTATCAACCCTGCTATACACTCGGTGGAAAGAACGTTGCCATCATCGGCCGGCTTAAAGACTGCTGTGTGCTGTCGTTCTTTAAGGGGGCTTTACTCACGGACGCTCATTCTGTGCTCGAGGCACCGGGCCCCAACTCGCAAGCTGGACGTGTCATTCGACTTCGCAGCGTTGATGATATCCAACGACTATCACCGGTCATTCGTGATCTTCTTCAGCAGGCGATCGAAGTGGAACGATCCGGTAGGAAGGTGGCGCTCAAGTCCATCAATGAACGAGAGATTCCCCCGGAGCTTGAGCACGCATTTTCGCAGCACAAGGGGCTTCGCGAGGCATTTGAAGCACTCACGCCTGGACGTCGGCGAGGATATCTTCTGCATTTTTCTTCGGCAAAACAATCATCGACTCGAACAACACGGATAGAGCGGTCAATACCTGCAATTCATGAGGGGAGGGGATACAATGAACAGTAGTGGATCGAAATTCGCTCTGCTTGCCGCGATACTCCTGATGGCCGTTATCGCGAACAGTTGTAGCTCGGTGTCCGTGCCACGATCAAACATGCGGAGTACAGACGCATCGTATCGCTCTGATCTGGAAGGCCTTCAGAACTACATCGACACGATGCCCGCCGACATTGTTGTTGCGGGATATCCAAAGGATACAACTGTTCCGGTCACATACACTGTCGACACAGAGCGTATGCAAACGACGTACCGGGGAGTGGTGGTTAAGCGCATTACACCAGAGTACACGGTGTTTCGATCGCGAAGTGATACATCGCGGGTGGTTGTCGTGCCGACGAAAACCTTGAGTCGTGTCTCCATAGATGGTGTTCGGAAAAAGCGGAGCTCTACTGCACAGTCCTTTCTATGGTTATTGTTGCCAATAGGTGCCATAGCTTTTCTCGCAACATGGGGCTGGCGAAATGCAGAAGCTGCGGATGCATCCACCGGATATCGGGTGCCGCCCGTGAACTCCTGTCTTGTCATACTGGCAATAATTGTGCTAGCAGCAGCGACACTTGTTGTCGCCGTCAGTATCCCAGTCGTAAATGCACTTCTCGGAGAGGCCGGCACCTACGAGCGCGTGTCGCAGACCTGGTTGTTTCAGTAACGAGCATCTCTTCGTTCGAACTTGGTCATAGCTGCGACACTCGTCTGCGGCCTACCGTCGAGGAATCACCGTGACCGATGCGCTGATGGCGTTTATCGACCACACACTATCCGTTGGTTGACGCTTCAGCGTTAGTTCTGAACAGACTACGGAGATCGTGCGAAGAGAGTCTGAGATAATCAGGGGGCGCAACGAGTCGGACCCTGATGCGAAGCATCGTGCAGCATCGAATGCGATGGTGTCACCAAGCTGTGGAGCCCAGAGCATAACACGTGTGGAGCGCGATCTGATTCGGATTACCGACCCGGCACTGTCGGACACATTGACAACGGGATCATCACCATAGTTGCCGATGTTGAACGCCCCTTGCCAGACGCCATCCACAAGCGATGACTGGAGCGTCCGAGCAGAGCGCGCCACACGGTAGACTGGCTGTCCTACAGCTGACCATTCATCAAGATTGTCTGCCTTGCCACGAGCCGTCAGCGATCGCCCTACAACAGACGAGATGCCAAAGGGGCCAGCTGTGGTTGATGCGAAGATGAGAAGGCCGACGACGGGCACGATACGAGGATCTAGTTCTCGACGAATGCTGGCAATGACGCTCGCGACGGTTGCAATCGTAAGAAGAGCCGCTGTCGTAAATCCATCATAGGAGATACCGGCCTGGAAGAGATGTTGTGACCAGGCCCAAATGGCAAGACCGATGAGTGGGAGTTGTGACGGCAATGCGTAGCGGTGAAGAAATCTCCAGGGTAGCGAACTGTTGTTGCGTTCCGGCCACGATAGGGCAGCCGAGAATAGTGTTACACCATTAAGCCACAGCACATAATAGGCCATTTCGGGTACGATTTCCGTCGTTAAGAGCCTCACACCATAGGCGCCAAGAATGGTCGTAAAGAGCAGGATCAGCGGAAGAAGCACGAAACGAACAAACACATCAAGAACTTTACCGACTGTTGGCACCTGATCGATGTTGTCGAGATCCTGATGGGCGTGAAGAAAGAACAGCACCGAGAGGAACAATAAACAGATAAGATTCAGGTGTATTTCGAGATTAGGTGCCCACTCGACCTGAAAGAGGACGCGAAAGGAAACCACGGCCAGGGTAACGCCTGTCTCGCTGACGTTTGTGAACAGGAGAGCAAGAAGACCCTTCGTGAACATTCGCACATTTGCGTTCCAAAACCGGTGCGCCGAGCCGAAGGCCAGCCAGCTGCTGGACACAAGAGCGTGAATTGCGATGATCAAAAAAGCATACGATGCAATCCCACGCACCTCTGTAATCTCTAATCCATACACGTACCAGCCAAGAACTCCAGAACCGACAATCCATAGGCACGTGTCGACAATTGCATTGATACGTCCGGCACGACGGATAATGTGTAGTGCAAACGCCAGGTTCATCGATATCACGCTCGCAAGCGCGATTCGTACGTATACCGTCACCTCGGATGCTTCTGATTCGACGTGGAGGATTGCCGCACCAGCCGTTACGGCAGCCATTGCCAACTCCCGTGGAAACAAACGAAGCGTCTTTGTCAATGAGACAAGGACAGATTGCCAATACGACCAAGTAAAGATGCTGGACATCTGTGTGCCCTCCTGTAACGAACGTTACAGCAAGCTACGTAAGCTTCTACTTCAATGGGCGCGGTGTCGTTCAATGCCGTACGAGCGTAACGACGACATCGTGTTCGACTACGACAAATGCTTCTGCACTGTGCGCTTGAGAGAGAGAACCAATAGCCGTTCGCAATGTCAGTTGTACGACGCCATTGGATGCGAGGGGGCCTGCAACGACATCGGTAAATTCAATCGCAGTCCCGAGATCCTCGGCAAAGGCCTTGTAGAAGGACTCCTTTACTGAGAACAATGTTGTTGCACCAATTGGTGTTGAGTACGATCTGCGTTCTTCGGGTGACGCACACACATCAAGGACCTCATCTACCTGGTCGTGCGGCAGAATTCCCTCGATATCAATGCCAATGCGGCGGTTTGGTGATTGTTCAACGACTGCAGCACATGCGATGCCGGTACTGTGCGCGATCGACCCGATAATATTGGAAGGCCAGATCGGCAGTCCACGCTCATCCTGACCCACATCGACTGTTCTACCTGTTCGACGCAGAATCGCCGCCTGCGCACAGAGGCGTCCTGCGACATACTCACGTTGACGAAGAATGGTGGAGGACTTAAGGCGTGGTGGAATCGGGACGTAGGGGTGATCAAGATCTACGGCCGAAATAGGAAGTGCGACGATGACAACATCGTCGCACTTCTCAATTACGATATCGCGAAACGGCAAATGCATCTAGGCAAAGAACCCACTCTGTCGCAGAAACGCAACATAGGTTGCTACCCATCGCGGATACATTCCGACAACATCCACTCCCTTTGAGCGGAGATACGCGACGGTTGCTCCGTGCTCGACAGGAATGGCCTCATGCGAGAGATCGCCCATGTAAAAGTCTTTGATCTGTGACAGTCCGTTCGAAGGATCGATCGTTTGTAAGCGGCTTTGCCAGACTCTCCAATCTTCTTCAGACGCCGAGACTCCGTGACTGGACAAGAGTGTAAAGAACTCGCCCCATGTAATCGTGTTTGGGTTCGAGAGATTCGCAACAAAGAGTGACGATGGAGCTTCAAGCGTCAGTGTTGCAATTGATCGGGCAAGGACATCAACGGGCGTCATCTCAATCATTTGTGGCATATCCGGATACGTACCGAGTTCCCAGCAACCCTTGGTAAACATCCAGAAGTGATTATTCTGGTAGTTGCTGTAGCCTGTTGCTGAGTCACCAGTGATGTTGCCTGCTCGAGCGATCACCGCTGGCAGTCCATACTCCTTGGCGCATGAAGCAACAATCTGCTCCGCTGTCCACTTTGTCAGAATGTACCCGTTGTCGGTCGCTGGCCGGTTGTCGATGATCTCCTCCTTGGAGATGCTGATCCCACTGATAGCGCTGGCGACGGACTCCGTGGAGACGAAACAGAAGTGCTTGCGCTTCGACGTCAATGCAAACTCTAACAGTGTACGTGTACTCTCGACGTTGGCAGCCTTCATTGTCTGGTAGCTGTGCAAGTGGTGGACGAACGCCCCACAATGCAGAACTGCATCGATATCAGATGCAAGCGATGCAAACACGGTCTCGTCGAGTCCAAGTCGAGGCTCTGCGAGATCGCCACAGACAATGTTGACACGGGCGAGATCGATCGAGATTCCAGCCTCTGTCGCACTATTGCGCAGTTGCGCATAGCCATCTTCCTCGGTTGCAGACCGCAACAGACATACAACGTTGTCACATCGCTGTGTGAGCTCGCGCAAGAGGTAGATTCCAAGGAAGCCCCTTGCCCCAGTGAGCAGAATAGAGCGCGGTGATGCTGTCAGAGTGCTCGCATCTGCTGGATTGGCAACGATAACTTGCTGTTGCGCGTCGCGCACAGCAAGTTCAATGCTATCAACCTCATGGCCACGTGCAAGTGCCTCGATGGTTGGAGAAGCATAGAAGGAAGTAATGCTGACGCTGAGATCGAGTCGCTTCCTGAGTTCAGAAATCATTCGTACGGCCAGGAGCGAGTTGCCACCCACACGGAAGAAGCTCGTATCGCGATCAATGCCGCGGAATTTGAGGATCTCTTCCCAGATGTCGGCGATCTGGCGCTCAAGACCATCGTGTGGTGGGTTGATCGAGGCTGTGCCGGATACTTCAGGCAGTGCCTTACGGTCGATCTTCCCACTTGGTGAGGCAGGAATCTCGTCCACACGCACAAAGAACGTTGGTACCATGTATTCGGGTAAGAAGCTTCCGGCATGGGAGCGCAGGCTCTCGATGTCGAGCTCCTGATCAGCGCGATAATAGGCTGCGAGATACTTTGCCTCGCCGTCACCTTTAACAGCGCAGACAACTTGAAGGATGCCAGGTACCTTTTCTAAGCAGCTCTCAATCTCGCCAAGCTCAATGCGGAAGCCACGAAGCTTGATCTGTGAATCATTCCGTCCAAAGAACTCTATCGTTCCATCGGGAAGGAAGCGCCCAAGGTCGCCTGATGAATACATCAGCGCATAGGTTGACGCGGAGAACGGGTCGCTGATGAACCGCTCTATAGTGGTATCGGGACGGTTGAGATACCCTCGCGCCATGTTCTTTCCGCCAATACAGATCTCGCCGATAGCCCCCTCTGGAACAGGCTGACGGAGACTGTTGAGGATGTACATTGTGTACCCTGGCAGTGTCTTACCGATCACCCGATGGTTCGCTCCAGGCGGGATGTGTCCCCCCGATGACATGACGGTGGTTTCCGTCGGACCATACAGCGTGAAGAGTCGAGTTTGCTGCGACCAATAGGCAGCAGTTTGCTCTTCGAGCACATCACCACCATACCCGAGCAGCTTCATTGATGGAAGGGGCTCGCGGGGCATGTTCTGGAGGATCACCGGCGCAATCATCGTATGCGTGACCTTCTCCTTGCGGAGCGTCGCGTGCATGAGGACGGGATCTTTCATGCCCTCTTCGGAAATCACGACGAGCGCGCCACCCATGAGCAGGCATGAGAAGATCTGTAGGACGCTTGCATCAAAGTTCATCGATGCACCAAGCGTGCCGATCGAGGTGCTATCATACTCGAGCGGGACACTTGACCCGACCACCATACGCACGACAGAGTGGTGCTCGATCATCACACCTTTTGGCAGACCAGTCGATCCGGATGTGTGGATGATGTATGCCATCGTCGTCGGGTCGACCAGTGGAAGCTGCCGGTGCGGCTCTGCTTGTAGCTCGACAGGATCAACAAAGGTGAGATGTCCAAGATCCATTTCAACGAGCTTTGCCCGAGAGGGGTCGTCACAGACAACCGTTTGAACAGCTGCATTCGCAACGAAGTACTGTACGCGATCGACTGGATAGTTCGAATCAAGTGGTACATAGGCACAGCCAGTTTTGAGAATTCCGAGCATCGCAGCGATGAGCGTGTCGCTCTTCTGCAGACTCAAACCAACTCGATCCCCGGGCTTGACATTTTGAAGCAGACCTGAAGCAATTGCAGAGCTTCTCTCATCAAGTTCGCGATAGGTTACACGTCGCTCTTCAAAGATCACGGCAACATTGTCAGGATATGTGGCCGCCATTTCAGCAAAGCGCTGCGTGATCGACTGATCAGGCAGATCCATGTGTGGACCCACCGCCATTGACATGACGCGGTTGCGCTGTGCATCTGTCATGTAGGATAGGTCACAAACACGAGCCGTCGCATCACCAGAAGCCGATGTGACGAGAGTCGTGAACACATCGATGAAGTTGGCGATGCTATCGCTACGGAAGAGCGAAGCGTCGTATTCGATACGTCCCTCGATTCCACCGTCTAACGCTTGATAGAAGATGCCGGTAATGTCGGACTTCGAAGTCTTGGATGGTAGCTCGTCGGCCTTAAACGATCCAGCACCAATTGCCCCCTCTAAGCCGATTCCATTTTGCAGACTGAACGTCACATTGATCTTTTCGAGCCCACTTACATCTGCATCGTGTGGACTTGCCAGGAGGTGCTCCTTATCCTCAAGCATCTGCTGATGAATAGACATGATGAGATCGTGCAGTGACCCCTTCGGATTGATCGATTGGGTGAGAATACCCATCGAGACGAACATGCCATAGATCGACTCACTACCCGGCACGTCGCGACCAGCATAGGGATATGTACAGACAAGATCCTGCTTACCACAGACGCGCCATAACCAGGTCAGGTAGAGCGCAAACAAGACGGGAGGCAGCGTAACAGAATGTCGATCTGCATAGGCTTTGAGAGCTGCTACGATCGTTGGATGAATCCGTATTGGTAGCGAAGCATTTGACCCCGGTACACGCTGCCGATAGTCAAATGGCAGCTCGGTATAGGCGTCAAGATTCTTGAGCTTCGACTGCCAGTATTGAATGGACTCACGATAGGAATCGCTACGGACGAGGTGTTTGGACCATGCGTGATAGTCCGTCCACGTGATGCGCTCAGGGAACGATTCGCCCTGGTAGCGACGCGTGAGTTCATCGAGAAATACATTCAATGACCATCCATCGAAGATGGCATGATGAATATTCAGCAGGATCGTTGATCCATCACTCGGCGTGCAGATGATTTCTGCGGTCCACAGAGGAGCATTGCCAAGATCGAAGACATGACTCCGCAACGCTTCTGCACGCAGTTCGATCTGCTCTCGCGTTCCATCGATGAATGACACAGAGGCAGGGGGTGCTTCTTGCGTCATAATCCACGTATGGCCGTCCCGTGATTCAAAGGCGGTTCGGAAAATCGGGTTCGCATCAAGCACGTCACAAAGGGCCGTGCGCAGGTGCAGTGGATTGATGTCGGTTGAGAAGTCAATACGAACAACAATGTTGTACGTCGTGTCCCCAGCGAAATGCAGTGAACGACTGTAGATGATATCTACCAGTCTGTTGTGAAGGGGCGCATTCGATGTACCGGCAGGTTCAAGCGGTGGCAACTCTGACTTTGAAACAGGAGCACCTCGGACAACCAGTGCAAATGCAGACAGCGAGGGGGCTTCAAACAATTGCTTGGGCCGGATGTCTGTACCAAGCTGTTTGGATAGTGCATTGCAGACCAGTGCTGCTATGAGTGAATGTCCACCGATGTGGAAGAAGTTGCTGTTCGGGCCTATCTGTTCTGAAGCGATGTTGAGATATCGTGACCACACATCTCGGATGATCTGCTCCATTTCATCCAGCTCGCGCTCACTGGCTTGCACTACATCGCCTGTCGGCATTGGTAGTCGTGTTCGATCAACCTTGCCACTAACGTTAACAGGGAATTCGTCAATAGGTACTAAGTACGAAGGCACCATGTACGGTGGAAGCTTCTTGGCAAGTCGATCCCGCAGGATGTCGGGTGCAAGAGTGTTCGAGAGGTACCAAGCAACGAGTGATTTCTGACCCCGAATATCAAAGGCACCAACAAAGACTCCACGTACCTCGGGCTGTTCGCCGATCATCGACTCAATGTCGCCCAACTCGATCCTAAATCCACGGATCTTGACTTGAAAGTCCATCCGTCCAAGAAACTCAACCTCGCCATTCGGGAGGAAGCGTCCGAGATCGCCCGTATGGTACATACGCCCCGGCCCGTATGGATTCGGACGAAACTTTGTTGCCGTCAGCTCTTCGCGACCGAGATACTCTCTCGCAACGGCAGGACCTCCAATGACGATCTCACCGATACCGCCGATCGGACAGAGCTGCTCGTTGTCATCGAGAATGTAGGTGGTGTACCCCGGTACCGGCCGGCCAAGTTGATTCGAAGCCTTATATCCCTGCATGTGATTGGCGTTGCAGAACACGGTAGCTTCTGTTGGCCCATAGATGTTGATCAGTGTTACCATCTTCGACCAGTATCGCACCGTCTCTTCATCCATTGCTTCGCCCCCTGCAAAGACGACTTGAAGATCTGGAAGGGGCCGGCGTGGCAACAAGCGAAGCATTGCCGGTGGAAGAAACGCATGCGTAATGCGCTGATTACGGAGGAGTGCAAAGACGGCTTCAGGATCGGTACGTTCCTCACTCTGCGCAACAACGAGTTCGCCGCCGTGTACCAGCGGTGAAAAGAGTTCAAGGATACTCGCATCAAAGTTGATCGATGCAAACTGCATCCAACGAGTGCCGTGTCCACGATCCCATTGTCCGTGCAGCATAGCATCGAAATGGGCAAGCATGCCGCGCTCGAGGACAACGCCCTTCGGCTTGCCTGTGGTGCCGGATGTATAAATCACATAGGCTGTTTGTGATTGGACATCTGTAAGGGGCTTGGGTGTCGGGATTGGTTGCGGACTTGCAAGAATTGCATCGATATCGAGCGCAGGAACCTCCGGCATGATTTCTGCCACGTGCGCTGTTGTCGGGTCGATAAGAACAGCGGCAAGCTTGGAGTCGCTAGCGATGAAGCGTAAGCGCTCTGCTGGCATTGTCGGATCAAGTGGAAGGTATCCAGCGCCGGCAGCAAGGACACCGTAGAGTGCTTCTACCATCTTCTCACTGCGCGAGAGACAGATACCGACAAGGGGTTCGGCTACGCCCTTCACAATCGGCTGTAGATGATGGGCTATTGACCCAACATCAAGAGCAACCTCTTCATACGTCAGGGACCGATCTCCACAACGAAGGGCCGGTGCCGTGGGGTTTGCGCGAGCCGAGGCAGCGAAGTTGACGAGCACATCTTCAGCCGCACGAGGAAGAGGCCCGCCATCAGCAAGAGCCAGAGCTCGAGTACGATGTTCCTCGGTAGTAACGGTCAGGAATTCAACCGGTGTGTCGAGCTCATTGGGGAGATGTTGCAACATGACCAAGAATTGCTCCATTGCCTGACGTACGCCAGCAGCATCCTGTGCCGACCGCGTCATGCATGCAAACGTGAGCTGGTCATGGTGATCGAATAGGATCGATACATCCTCCACACCAAGTTTCACGGTATGACGTGGAAGGATGGTGGTGTGGAGGCCATTCGAGTAGGATGTTGCAAAAGGAAGGACGCTTTTGTCGAAGAGCACCTTGGTGACGTGCGTAAACGCAGGATCCTTGCGGAGCAATTCTTCAAACACATCGTCGGCAGGAATGTCTGCGCGATAGCTCGCACGATCGTACAGTGCCTTGGATCGATGAAGAATTCTACGGAGGGGTTCGCCCGGCTCAATGACAGACTTGTGAAAAATGCGATGCTCGCTGTAGCCAACACCCTGCGTCCTTGAGGCATAGAGACGGTGATTCCGAATAGTTGCAACGGTATCGGTGCGGAGAAGGCGTCCCAGGAAGACATGAAATGCAGTCGTCAGCAATTCGGGCAGACCCATTGACAGGGATGCTGCACAGTCGGCAAGGGCTGACGTCGCATCAACAGAGAGCTGGCATTCAAAGTACTGGGTCCCATCGATGACGGACTCGTCGCGCGCCGGTTTCCACTCGAAGCTTGTGTCGTGGGCAAGCTTTAACCAGAATCGGAGGTTGTCATCATAAAGCAGTGACGACACACGCTCATGTTCGAAGTTGAGGAGGTCCGCTTGAGGAATGCCAAGCTCCTGCGATATCTCTTCGCCATTGTAGGCACGGGCAAGTGCGTTGAGCACAATGAAGAGCGAATGTTGGTCTATGAGAGCCGAATGGCAGGCGAAAACCACATAATGGGTGGATGTCCCATGAAGAAGCGTGATCCGATATGGTGCTCCACCATCGAGGCGTAAGGGGCTTGCGCAGATATTCTCAATCGTCGCGTGAATGTCTTCGATTGCCCACGTAGCCGTGGACCTTACGCTGATGGCGGAAGAATGATCGTCGACCTGAAAGATTCGATACTCCCCGTCGACGCGGAGGTAGCGATACGAAAGAACAGAGATTCGTTGCATGACGGCATTTGCTGCGGCGACGAACTGATTGGGATCGACTGTTCCCTCGAGTCGATACGCGACACAGCGATTTGAACCGATCTCAGCGAGCGACAACGCTCTACGCTGTGTTTTTGTCAACGTGTATGATTCATAGTGCATAACGCGGATGACGAATGTTGAGTTGAATGGAGTTCCACAAATTTCATCATGAATTCCATCGGCACCACAGGAAACGGCAATATCTTTGAGGATGAAAATCAGCCTCTCCGTCATCATTGCTTGTGTGGGCATGCTTGTGGCCTGTCGCTCAACGGTTCCAAGCACGACATCCACAGATCAGGCATCGGATGTGCTGATCGTTGGAGGATACTCTCTCGTCGACGTGCGTGATTCCGCCGTTGTAGCCTGTGCCCAATATGCAGTTCAACAGCAGCAGCCGGCGGGTTCTGTGCGCCTCGTGTCGATCGAATCGGCACAACGACAGGTTGTCGCAGGAACGAACACCAAGATCACCATGATCGTCAATCGTGGCGGACAAATGGAGCATGCCTACGCTACCGTCTGGTCGAAGCTCGACGGCACGATGGAGCTCACATCATGGGAGGCGCATCAACACTGATCGTGCACCTACTAACGTCGCTGTTAGTTCTCGACGAGAATCCAGTGGTTGTAGAGTCGGCGGAACAATCCTTCAGCCTCCTGAACAGATATCCACTGATTAAGAAAGGTGAGCCACTGCGGATCCTTGCCACCGAGGAGCATCACCATCTGGTTGGGCAGATCACGTCCAAAGACCGTTAGAACGTTCGTTTCTGGATATAGGACTGACCACGACGAGCCCCCCTCCGCTGTTGTCAGGAGCGCATCGTACCGCGTGCCGGAAGAATCATCCAGGAATTGACGAGTCGAAGAAATACGAGCAAAGGACACACCCACCGGTGGACCGGGATTGCCGAGATCTTCCTCGATGTGGTCCTTCAGGACCGAGGAGGGAAGAAATGATTCAGCTACGGCGATACGAAGGGGGCGACCAAGTCGATGCGACTCTGCGCTCTGAACAAGCTGGGTGCGATCCTGATGGACGAGGAGTGCTTTGTGAACAAGTTGGTAACCCTGGGTTGCGTAGACCTTCACTGAGCGATAGAGGTTTTCTTCGATGCCCCCAATAGCGAGATCGATCTGCTGGCGTTCGAGCATTGTTTCAAGAACCTCGGCAGGTGCGATAACAAGGCGGAACTCAAGACCACTAAAGTTAGCAGCCGCTTGGAGTACGTCGATATCATAGCCAACGAGACCTCCTGATGCATTGGAATAGGCCCACGGATACTCGCCACTGCGCACGCCAACGCGTATATAGCTCCGTTGTCGAATGGAGTCGAGAACAACAGGTTGTGAGGGATACGTATCCAATGATGCCTGATCGACAGTTGTGAGGCTTCCAATCTGTCGTAATGAAGATGTCGGCTTTATGAGAGCAGTGCGAGCACGAAGTACCGTATCTCTATTGTACGAGTTTGCAAGGGTATGAGAAAGAAGTGCGTTGACGCCGAAGGTAAGACCAAGCCCAAGGATACCGGAAACAAGGAGTGATCCCACAAGGCGACGTTTGTGCAGTCGAAGAGTTCCCGTTGTCGCACCAACGACAATCAATGCCAATACAACCAGACCAATAAGTGAGAGTGTCTTCTCAGACCGATAGATCCATTCCGTGTTGAGGAAGACAATGTTGAGTAAGTGCTCGGGCAGACCCGCTTCGGCGAGTTCTTGGCGAACAGCCGAACGAATCCCTCCAAGTGAACCCGGAATGCCAGTAGCCAGCAGTCGAAACTTCTCGGAAAGAGTGAATGGTTGGTTGACATACCAGCCTATGAACGGTGTGATGAAGAGCATATACACCTGACCCAACGTTGGGAGGGCAAACCCAACAGGCACAGCCGCACCAATCTGTTCGCGACAAGTCTCAAGGACGTCAGGGTTGCGATCCTTGAACTTCTCGGCGAGAACCTCCTGCAACGTGGTCACAAGGGTTGGGAGGCTGATGATGAGACTCGAGGTTGATGCGGTCAAAATGAGCGGAGCTTTGAGGATTTGCCACAACTCATGCCATGTGAGCGCGCTTACACTCATCGTCATGCTCACTACGAATACCGAAAGAAGAAGCAGGCCAAGTAGCCCGATCACAGGCAATGCATGAAGACGCAGAAGCTCTGAATGATCAGAGCCGGAAATTGTTGTTGATACGAGAGCGAACACAGCGATTGGCGTCATGCGAATCACAATCTTGTTCAGTGACCGAAACAGATCACGTGCGCTATTGAGTGGGGCTAGGAGTACCGCATTGTTTGGAAGCCGTTGCAGCGCAAATCCAGCAAAGCAACTAAAGAGTACGACAGCGGGGAAGTTGTCCTCCGCCATTGCTCCGAAGATGTTAAAGGGAATGAACTTCTCGAGCAGGTTTACCGGCTCTGGAGAATCCAGCATCGAAGGTGTAAAGAAGGTCGACGCGACAATCGGTGGAAGCCAAGTCGGTACGAGTACGACGGCAGCTCCTGCAGCAATGAACAGGAAGAGGAGTGCAGCACCACCAGCACGGACAAGGGTCCGTAGGGAAGAGTTACTCAACTCGCCGAGCGAGCAAAGAAGCTCGAGCATGATGAACGGCATTGTCACGAGCTGAGACGCACGCAGAAAGATGGTGCCAGCGGGCGCCCATAGGTAGCAGTACTGTGGAATGACAAATGCCACTGCAATACCCAGGAGGAGTGCGGTAACACACTTCATCCCGAAGGACATTGATACAACGAGTTTCTTGAGATGGGCAACCATGTGAGTGATTCGATGATGGAGTTCTGCAAATTTGCACCCAATGGGCCGCGTGCCCGATGTAAAAGGGGAGATGATGAAAAGAATTCTGGTATTGCTTCTTGCCATGGTAGCCTGTGTTGGCACCGCAACGTCGCAACTCGTTATCCAGCCCAATGGGCCGTTTATCAAAAAGAACTACCGACCGAACGATCCTCTTGCCTTTCAGGCGAAGATCCTCGATCCCAACCTGACAGCTGAAGAGTACAACTTTCAGCTCTATGTGCAGGATGGAGCCGGTACGCGAACATTGCAGTCGCAGGTCGGCCCGAACTGGTGGATCTGGATTGATATGTTAAATCTCCCACCTGTTCCCGAACCGATGCTCTCGGTGGTCGTGCGCGTTCGGCATAAGTACAGCGGCACCGCCTTTACGCTGTCGCAAGTAATGCCCCTTCGCTTTGTCGATGCGAACATTAAAATCGTTGAGGTTCGAGGATGGAACATCAGTGAATCTCTTACACCGTTGATCGTGGGTAAGGAACAAGGGCAGATCTACAGCATCTACAATGTCCAGCCGAAAACGACGAGGTCAATACTGCTTCAGCTTGGACCCAAGGGTGACACGCTGAAGCGGCAGGAGCTTGTTGGGACACCATACCTGTCGCAGGCAATTTTGGACACCGCGTACTCGCTCAAGTGGCCAGGTGGCCGACGTCTGCGCGGTACCGTGTTCTACGATGGTGGACCGGCAGATGGGTATACTGTTGAGACTATCATTCCGGATTCAATTCCTGCTCCAGTCGTTGAAGCATCGCTGGGATTCGGTCCCTTTAAGGCTGGTGTTGATCAGTTGAACACGTTTGTTGTAAAGGGGCTCGGTCCGCTCTGTGACTCTGTGCGATGGACGGTGCAGTACGAGACAGATAACGGTCTTGTTCGTACTCCGGTCCAGATCTCCAGGGGCTATGATGGTGGGAAGGACAGTATGCACCTTGTCCTCAACATGCGTGATATCAGCCCTCGGTCGGTTCTGCTCGTTACAGCACGTTACGGACAGTATCTGCCGCTCGTCCAACGGGCGTATCCACTAATGGTCGATCGGCCAGAGCCACGCTTTCGCTTTGCTGGTTCGCTGCCAATTGTCCCCGGTGTGGATGGTATTGACACGGTGGTCATCGACAGTTTGCCCCCACGCACATTGAACGTGAAGATGATCCTCACTTCTGGGTCAGGCGCGAATGTGCGCGAGGTCAATGTTTCTCGAATTGCACCGGCCTACATTCGATCTGCGTCGATTCCTATCAATCGTCGAGACCTCTCGCTCGGTACATATGTCGTGCGCGTCCGTGCACTGAATGATTTTAAAGATGATGGACCGGATTACTTCTATGGATTTGATGTTCGGGATACGAGCAAGTTCTTCCTCGTGGCTGATACATGGGGGCCGTTTGTTCGAGGAGATTCAGGAACGTTCACACCGGCAATAACCGATGTTCGTCCAGTCGTTGGTCAAAAGCCCGATAAGGTGCTGGGTCGATTTATGCTCATCGATACCCTGAACCCTACGCGTCCACTCTATGTGTCCGTTCCAGTTGACCTCTCCGGTGTACGATCGCGCGATACCGTTGTGTACTGTCCTGACTCATCGTACGTAATTGGTGACGCACGGTACCGTCGCGTACGTTTCCAGACCATCAACTTGCCATTCACAACGCACGTCCGATTTGAGCGACTCATCGTGCGGGGTTCCGATACCACGCGGGATCAGTTGCTGGACCATCCTGTGTACATCGTTCCATCACCGGGAACACTGACAACGACCCCGCGCTTGGACACCACGTTTATCGTGACGCGCAATCAGCCCCTTACCATGACGTTGTCAGATATCGTGCCAGAGGCAACAGCAGTTCGGTTCTCTATCTTGGGAATGAAAGATCCCGATCCTGTTGTCGAGCAGATTGTTCCTCGCACGGTCGGTCAGTCTTCCGTCTCGTGGTCTGTTGACGCCGGACTATTACCAGTCAACGCCAAGGTTGTTGTATCGGTGATCACCCCACTCGCTAATGACGTTGGAGCAAGCATTACCAAGATCATCAACACCACGCCTGATGTACTGTCAATGACTGCTATTCCACCGATCGATCAGTTGGTGATGGACTGGAAGCTTGACCCTGCGACGCAATTGATTACTGGAGTTGATCCATTCACATCGAAGTTGACGTTCACAAAGATCCCCGCGCAGACACGTACGGTTGAGATTCTTTCCTACGACGATCAGGGTGGAGTGATCGACTCGGTTTCTGTTCCTGTTGCGTACAGGACGAAGTATGACCCCTTGCTGAAGGTCGAAACAGATTTCACCTTCCGCACAATGAACACAGCATCTCTCCAGGTACGGTATACGTCTGATGGTGGTCCCGTGGGCGGACTGCGGTACAACTATGGCATTAAGACAGGGTACTATCGTCCTGGTATGGTCCAGGTGGAGAAGATGAACCTGCAGACAAGCCCGCCGTCGATAGACTCTTCATCAGTCCTGCAGGGATCAGGGGATGTTGTCGCAATTAAGATGCGCTGGAGTCAGTATAACACTACGAGTCCAAGCGGATATGCGAGCTCTCTCAAGATCGATTCTGTGCGGATGGAGATTCGTGATTGTGCGGAAAACATTCTTGACAGTCGGTTGATCACACCGCATCCGGCGGTGCAGAGTGGTGGAATCATTGCCGATACGCTTTACCCAGTTCGAAAGCTTCCTCTTTCAACGACTCGCGTGATCTACCGTCTCTATTCGAAGAGTCTTACACTGCCGGCAACAGGCATGGTATACTCCGCCCCATTGTCCCTTCAAACAAACCCGATTGTTCATATTCCCTTGGGTACATCATATCCCACGTATCGAGTAAATGACACAACAACGGGCGACTTGAATCAGCAGATGATCATCACCAACCTCGATGGTGTGACGTCGGTTGAGGTACTCGAATTGGAGAGTGCCCGTGGTAGTGCTCTCCGATATTCGATGCTCACCCCCCAGGGCGACACCATTCGTGTTCCTGAGTTCAATTTCAACACGCTGTCTCCGGAGAATTCACCCTACACATTGCGAGCCCTCGTAAACACATCCACGTGTTCACGCGCTCAGGCGTCGACGATTATCCTTGCTACGATCACAGTACCACGAATTGCAGATACTCCGGCTACGAGCAACTGGATCTATTCCTCCAAAGGATGGGGTCCATTCCAGCAAGGTCGGCCAACGACAACCCAAATTGTCGCCAGTCTGAACCCAGCGGCCTTGATTACAAATCGGGCTGGTATTGCTGACAGTCTTGAAGTAAGTGTTGTCGGGTGGAGTGCCGCGGCGAAGATCTTCACACCGGATGTTCCGCAGAAGTTCTCCTTCCCCCTTCTTACTCCGCTTCCTCGGTCGATCCGAGTAAGCTCGCCGCTTAATCTCACACCGTTTGATACCGCGTCGTTTGTTACTCTCCGCGTTAAATGGCTTCGTCGAAACCTCGATGGAGTGCGATTGACTCTTGATACGCTCCTGCGCTATCCTATCACGATGCTGCCATTCCCAGACCAGCCAATCGAGGCTGAAACGGAAGGCTATGAACAGTCGGTACTTGCAGGATCATCGGGTTCGCGTGTTATGGAAAGTCTCTACGACTTCACGATGCGACCACAGTCGTCGAGCATTAATCGTCTTCAGTTCACGATGCTGAGTACGACGGAGCACGTCCTGGACACTGTTTCAATCGTACCGGTCTCACGCAACACTGCAGAGCAGACGTCGCTCTTCGAGATGAAACATGATGTTGCCCAATATCCTTGGCCATACATCGCTCGTGAGCGTGAGAAGGTCAACATCGAAATTGGATATCAGTTCGAAGGGGCGACCAAGCCAACGAAGATTCAGAAAACAGCAATTTCAATTCTGCCACGAGCTGACTGGCTCAATGGCACTGTTGCGACACTTGACGGAGCGGCAACGGCAACATCCATACCGCTGAACGTGTCGATCCCATTGCCGTCATCATGGTATGAGGTTAACCCTCCGATGTTCGATACGGTGCGTTTTGGAGTTGGTCCACAGGATCTCACAAAGACGACACCGCTCTCGGTGCGCGCTACATACAATCCGACAACACGGCAGTTCACCATGGTTGGCCGTCCGAATGCGAGCGCACTATGGACGCCTTCAGTGTCGCTCTTCGGTGGTGCCAACATCAACTATGAGAATGTCGCGGAGGATGGCAAGAAATCAGGTGAGTTCGAAGCGCTCTATCGTTTTGAGCGCTCGCCCCTTGCCGACAATTCCGATACGGTCGACAACCGAGAGCTGCGCTTGCGCTCCTTGTACACATCGAGCTACAGCGGCCCTATTGGTGCTATTCGTTGGGTTAAGGGGCTTGCTAAAACGATCGGTGACATTGCCAAGCTTGGCTCAGCGGCAGCTACAGGAGGATTGTTGTGGGTCGAGCCATACTTCGTCCTTGACGCTTCGGTACAGCACCTTGCGATCAACAATATCGGTACAGAAAAAGAAGGTTCAATTCTATTCCTCGGTGCCGAGGAGCCACCAACAAAGGATACCGAGCCAAATGAATTTCCGACAAGTCATGCGATGGGCTTTACCATTACTGGCGGTGGTGGTGTTGATGTGAGCTTTATCGGTTTGATCGGTCTCGGTGTTGGAGTTTCTCAGGACTATTTGTTCGGATCCGGGACAACGTTTGCGGGGTCGGTTCTGGAGCGGACATCACAATACTATCCAATGGCGATTGATGTAAGTCAGTGGTTTAACATTGAATTGTCTCTCTTCTTCGGGATCGTTCGTGTTGAGTTGTTCCACGGACGCTATCTCCATGTATACGACCCGCGCCTCATGCCGTCATTCCTGGTGTTTGGCGAAGGCATTGGATCGATCTTCAAAAAGAGCGTCATGGAGAAACGAGGGGAGAGCCCCTTGAATGTCACTCAGATTGGCAAGCTCCCACAGGAGATGCCTGTCTATCGCCCGGCACCGGCACTTGATGGTAATGACAATGTTCTTGTATCAGCGCACCTTGAACAGACGCTTCTTGGTAACAGTGGTCGCATTGTACTCTCACATCTGGATACAACGACGCACTCGCTTCTTCCGACAACGGTCGTCGCGGACAACCGTAATGCGATCCATGATCCCAATGTGTCCCTCTGCGGTAATGGGGGAAGTGTATTTATCGGATGGGCACAGAACGATGGATTGGCATCCGCTACCTATGGCTCTGATGATATCGTGGAGTTACTTCGGTATGAGAATGCGTACCTGTCGTTCTATGATGCGACAACACAGACGTTGCAGCATCTTCCGAAGCTTGACGATCAGAGTGCCTCGCTTTTTGACGCATCACCAGTTGTTGCAGTTGATCGGGATACGATGCATGCAATGGCTGCATGGCATGCCATGGGAGACGATGTCTCGTTTGCTGATGTGTTTGTTCGCCCCCTTACCCGTGAGAGTGGAGCATGGACGTACGGTCCAATGCGACGTATCATTCGTCTTCCGGGGGTTGACCGGGCTGTGCACATCGTGGCCATGAACGACGGCTCGTACGTTGTTTCGTGGCTCAATAACGGTCCGGACCAAGGAGAAGTAAAGGTTATGAGTGCTACAGTGACAAGAGACGGTAGTTCTCGGATCACTGTTGTGGCAACGATGCCTGAGCGTACTATTGCGTCAGACATCAAAATGGTGGGTAACGGTACGGATGCAGTGCTGCTGTTTAGTTCGTCTGCAAACAGCGACGATACAGAGAATGACCGATCATTACTTGTTGCTCGGTATCGTGATGGTTCGTGGTCGGAAAGTGTCGAAGTCGATCCAGGTATGGGGCGTGGTATTCTTCGACATGTGCAGGCCGACCTTCATGAAGATGGAACCTTCTTTGCAATGATTGATGGGTTTGATCAAACATCGACATCGCAACTGAATCATAACGTGATTGCATGCATTGGATCGATCAATGATTCACCATCATCATGGCGAGTATTCCGAAATACATCGGTTGTTAGCCCAGCCGACCGTGATATCTGGTCGATGTCGGCAGTGATTGGTCCAGCCAAGACGCTCTATGTGGCGACGCAGGAGCTCGATAGTCTACGCGGTAATCAGCAGACCTACGGATCAGGCCTGCAGCTCGGTCCAGCACGGTGTAATGCTGTTATACGTGCCTTCCAATACACGGACGCAGGTGAGGTTGTCGCTCGTCCGTTCGGAAATGCACCGACGTCTGTTGATGAATCAGCAACAGATCAGCTTGAGGCATCTCTCCGTTACCGGATCCAAGTACTGGATCCGGCACCCAATCCGGTTCGTGACGCATGCGTCGTGCCACTTGCTGTCCAGAAGCCAACACGGATCACTGTGCGTCTTGTTGATCACCTCGGACGTGAAGTTTCAACATTGTACGCAGGGGTGATCGAGACCGGCATGCAGGGAGTATCGTTCGAGACATCAAACCTCGCCCCGGGTCATTACACAGTGGTTGTTACCGATGCCGTTGGTCTAGCTGGAAGCGTTCCAATAGTTGTTGTTCGGTAACGTTTTAGAGGATCGGTTGCACCACGAATGGTGCTTCTTTCACAGTCTTACATACTAGGAGTCTACATGCGTTTATTCATGATCTTCACGGTGGTTCTTGGAGTATTCCTTGTTTCTTGTTCGGATTCGGAATCGCAGCTCGATCCGACACCAACCCTTCCTGAGATCGACTCTGTGGTGATTTCCCAGGGCAGAGGTAGCGACACCGTGAATGTCATTGTCGTGAAGCAGAATTCGGGTGGTAGCACTCGTAGCTCGATTAATGATCCCGGTGCCGAGGATCACGTCTCGCTCGTGACCTTTTCGAGCACGTCGTTCACCAGTGGCGAAGTCGCCGTTATCATCTACGGTAAATCACTCTCGCCCCTTGATCCACCATCTGTGCTCAAACGATATTCGTTTACCCCGTCAAGGACGAGTATAACGGAAACAGTTACTGGTACAATTGGTTCAATTGGCATTGTCTCCGCCTCAGGTACAACATGCACGATGACAGGACAGGTTATTCTGAAGCCGTAATGTGATTTCGACGCGAGTCGAATCAAGACGGCTATTCTACCACATCACCATTGATCGTAATGGCTACTACCCGACGACAGTTTCTTGAGCGTACTGGTGCATTGGCAATGGGGCTTGTGGTTGCTCCTTCACTTTCGTCCATGGCGGCGCCACTCATGCTGGATGAGAGTCCTGTTGCCCTGCGTCGTCCCACAATCTATCCGGGTGGTGCTGTTGCTGTTGAAAGTGGGCGTATAGCAGTATGGCCAGATGCACAGACGCCTCGGTTTCTCATCGGTGGTGCTAGTCTGTTCGCGTTCGAGTATCAGACAGGGGATATTGCTCGTATACCTATTGTTAATCGTACAACGTCGCCGATATCAATACACTGGCATGGCCTTGATGTACCCGCTGATATGGATGGTCATCCGAAAGATGCATTCTCAAGCGGAGTAACGAAGGAGTATGCGTTTCCTGTGAAGAATCGTGCTGGTCTCTACTTCTTCCACTCGCACTCGCACATGGCCACTGCGCGCGAAGTGTATCTCGGATTGGCGGGTTTGATGATTGTTCGAGATGATGAAGAGCGAGCACTCAACTTGCCGAGCGGGGAGTATGAGATTCCGATGATGATCCAGGATGTGCGTGTAGACCCGCAGGGTCAGGTTGCCTACACCCCAACCATGAATGATATGATGAATGGCTGGATGGGGAATCGCGTTCTCGTCAATGGAACACCGAATACCTTCTGCAATGTCAAGCGTGGTATGTATCGACTACGGCTTGTCAATGGGTCGAATGCACGGATGTACAAACTCCAGTTTTCAAACAATCAAGCTTTCACAATCATCGGTGTTGATGGAGGCTTACTTGAGACACCGCAAACGGTAACAAGTGTACTGTTCTCCCCGGCGGAGCGACTTGATATCCTTGTTGACTTTCAAAATGCTGTTGCGGGCTCCGACATTCGACTGGTCAGCGCCCCTTTCACCGCGCCTGTTGAGATGATGGCTCCGGTATATCCACAAGGGATTGCTCTCGATATTCTTCGCTTTTCTATTTCTGCTGATCCAGGAATACAGTATCAGATTCCTGCCCGACTTTCAACATTTCCTGAAATGCCGAATGTTAGTGGTCTCGTCTCACGTCCAATTGCACTAGCAATGAGTCGCGGGATGGGAATGGGAATGCGTCCAACTATCAATGGACGGACATATGATATTAACCGCGTTGACTTTGAGGTTGCTGCTAATAGTTATGAGATCTGGGAATTTCGGAATACGGAAAATGCGATGGTGCATCCCATGCATATCCACGGTCGGCAGTTTCGCATACTGAGTCGGTCGGGGGGCACGCTGGCACCCACCGATCTCGGGCTTAAGGACACCGTTCTTGTTTCTGCGCAAGAGACGGTTCGCGTGCTCGTCCACCACTCAGAGTACGAGGGCATGTTTCTTTTCCATTGTCACAACCTCGAGCATGAGGATGAGGGGATGATGCAGAATTATGTTGTCCGAGGTACTACAGGTGTTGAAGAGGTAGAAAGTCCTTCGCTCAAGGTCTTCCCCAACCCAGCTGACTCGCAAGTCACGGTCCTTTCTCCGACAGGTCGGATCGAGACGCTGACAATCACCAACGCTGCAGGGGAGGTCGTTCTTAAGCGAAGCAATGTCGAGTCCGGCACCGTCGTTCCTTTTGATTCGCTTCCAACAGGAGTGTACGTAGTCTCCGATGGCATCCAGAGCGTGCTTGTTCACATTGTTCGATGATTGATGTCACAGTCACTGCAACGTGACGGAGGAGAATCAGAAAACTGATTGCGCCGATCTTGTGTGTTATAACACAGATGTGTAGGTTTGTTTCAGGCGTGTCCCGTTCATCGTACACACATTTGTGACCCCAGTATCACTATCGACTACGTCATGAATCGTCGCGAAGTACTCTCTATGCTTACATCAGCAATTTCACTAGGAGCTTCGGCTCGTGCTCTGACGTCTCTTATCGATGCCAAGTCAACGACTACGCCACTGATGCCAGTTCTCTTTGTCGGTCATGGTAATCCGATGAATGCCATCACGACCAATGCATTTGCCAAAGAGTGGGAACGGATCGGTCGGGACCTGCATCCTCGTGCTATCCTGTGTGTAAGCGCACACTGGGAAACGAGGGGAACCATGGTTACTGCTATGGAGAACCCCAAGACGATCCATGACTTTGGTGGCTTCCCCGATGAGTTGTTTCGCGTGCAGTATCCAGCCCCCGGAAATCCTGAGCTCGCAGCACAAATCTCACGACTCACGCATAAAACAATCATGCACGACCATGAATGGGGTCTTGATCATGGGGCGTGGAGTGTGCTCAAGCGCATGTTTCCTGCAGCGAATATCCCAGTACTACAACTCAGCCTCGACGTCACAAAAAGCCCCATGCAGCATATCGAGCTTGCGCGTGAATTGCATGAACTACGTCGACGCGGTGTTGTGATCGTCGGCAGTGGCAACATCGTTCACAACCTCGGCCTTATGCAGTGGCGCGGTGAGGCTCTGCCATGGGCGCAGGAGTTCGATGCGCGCTCGCGTGACCTAATCATATCTCGGGACTTGAATGCATTGGCGAACTACACTGCGCTGGGCCGCGCAGCACAACTGGCTATTCCTACGCCAGAGCACTACCTGCCAATGCTGTACTCTCTGGCTTTAGTAGAACACAATGAAGAGATTGTCTTCTTCAACGATTCAATCGACCTTGGTAGTGTCAGCATGCGATCATTCATTACGAGTAATGCGTAATCCGTGGACCACCCCGCACTTAGATACCGTATGCTTTCTTTACAAGGCTAAAGAATGCGGAGTCAGAAAGAAGTCGACGCAACCGAACCATCATCGGAGCTGGCTTTCCAACCGGATAGCGCAACTGCTTTTTGCCATCGGTAACCGCCGTAAAGATCTCTTGGGCGACGACCTCGGGGCTCACAGCATCCTTGATGGCGTTCTCTGAGGCCGCAACGAACGTGTTCACATACGAATCGTAGTCCTTCGTCGTGGTTGGCGTAACCATCTCCAGGCTGCGGCCGGCAAAGTCTGTCTTAATGATGCCCGGTTCAACAATCTTCATCTTGATGTTGAATTGCTCGAGCTCAAAATGGAGAGACTCTGAGAAGCCCTCGACAGCCCACTTTGTGGCGTGATAGGGGGAATACAAGGGAAAGGTGATGCGACCACCTACACTGGATATTTGAACGATTGAGCCCTTCCGACGTGGTCGCATGTGTTCAATAGCATGACGTGTAACGCGCATGAGTCCAAGGACATTCGTATCGATTTGCCGCTGAAGGGCATTGTCGGTGATCGCCTCAAACACGCCAACCAATCCGTACCCCGCGTTGTTCACGACAGCGTCGATGGCGCCGAAGTCGCGGATTACCGAATCAAATGCCTTCGCAATCGACTCGGGGTTCGTGACATCCAACTGATAGACGCGAATATTCGCGTTGTCTTTGAGGCCAGCCCCATGTTCAATGTTGCGCATTGTGGCGGCAACTTTCCAGCCCTGCTTTGCAAAGTGAAGTGCTGTTGCACGACCAATTCCACTGCTTGCACCGGTGATCAGGATGACGTTGTGTTGCATGGTGGGGACTCCGTTCAATATTTATCGAGATGGCTCTTGTTCGTATCCGAAACTAGAGGGATATTGCTCGTCCATCAACAGTAGAGTATAGTCTACGGTTAATGTTTAGTTATCCACACGGAAGTGCCATGCTGATCAACGAGCTCGCGAAACGAACGGGGCTGTCCATTCACACGATTCGCTTTTATGAGCGATATGGATTCATCCAAGGACGGCGCAATGCTTCAACAACCAATAACTACTTCCACTATGATGAGGAAGCGGTCGCAAAACTTGAGCTCGTCATAGACGCAAAGAGTGTCGGCTTTACTCTGCAGGAGATCGCCGAAATCCTAGATGCATGGTACGGCGACCTCTATAGTGTGGAGCAGAAACGTGCGATTCTTGAAAACAAAATTGGAGTGCTTGATGAACGCATCAAGGAACTCCGAAACATGAAAAAGCAGATTCGAGAATGTATTGAAGAACTCTAATGTGGCGTGTGCCTTAATGCAAGAGCAACACACAAACGAGCCTACTTCATACTGTCAAACCATGGTTTTGTATCGACCAGCGAACGGATGTAGACACTTCGGTGATCAGCACTATCTCCGGCATTGTGACTCGTCGCATTGGTCTTGCCAACACTCGTCTGGTAGGTAACACCGGCAGTACCCAGTTCCTGCGGTACACCTTCATCGCGATTGCTGTAATACTGACGGAGCGGAGCTTTGCTCAGCCAGAGGTATGACTCTGCTTGACTGAGCAATTCCCAGAACCTATGCGACTTGGTTTTGCCGGTTTCAAAAAACTTCGGACTAAAGACGTTTTCAAACAGATAGCCACCAGCATTGAGATACGCGGTTGCGTCAATCTTGAAATCATAGAACGCTCTGGCCGTGTCGTACATACTGGGCTTGATAAACTCCTTCGAAAGGCCCGTAAGTCCGAAGTAGGACTCGTAGGCAAAGATGGTGTTCGTGATTATCGGTGCCGCCCACGGAGCATCAAATGACCGCGGTGCATACAGTGCACGCGCGATGAGTTCAAAGGGGCTTGCAGGTCCAGATGCTGTTGCCACTGCAGTCACAGGGACGTTGGCCCCCTCGAGCATTCGGAAATGCAGCATCGTGTTATAGCCCCCTTGTGACCAGCCGAGGAGGAAGAGCTTGCCGGGCTGAATGTTCTTCGTTTTGAGGAACTCGAGCGATGCCGTGTGCATGTCAAACATGGCCTGCTCTGCACTACGCCGCAGGAGGTATGAGTTTGCAACCGAACTCAGTGGACCATTCCCGAAATAGTCTGTAGCTACGACGATGTACCCTTGTGAGGCATACTGCAACAGTGCTAGGCGTGTCTCAGAGGATTCGTCGGGACTCGATGGCACAGCACTCTTCTCAAAGATCGCCCCGTGCTGGTATGACAGTATCGGCGTGCCAGTAGTTGCTCCCTCAGGAATGGCAACGAGGCCATATGCGATGACCTTCTGATTGTTCAACTCTGGAATAACAGATTCATAGGCTATCCGGTACAGCGCTACGTTCTTGTAGGTCGTTGGAAATCCGCCACGAAAGTCGCTGGCTGTCATCGTGGACCGAAAGAAAAAGTTCTCCAGGTCAACAGTCCGGATTCGCTCAAAGGCCTGACTGTCATACGTCTTGATCGAGTCATGACTGATCAACTTGCCCGGTTCTGCTGGCGAAAGAGGAGTTGATTCCGAGCCACAACCGGTGGCCAACGTGCCAATCAGTGCAAGCGTAAGAAGCAGTGGTGTGAGCGTTGATTTGGCCGTACAATGCGATTCCATGGCGTAGTCCTACCCGAAGAGCCGGGGTGTTGGATTGTCTGAATGGATTGGTCAAATGTAACCCTGAAAGGCGCAGGCCAGCGGTTAGGTATCTTTCGCGTTGCCAGCATGATGTTCCAATAGCGTACACGGATATGTCGACCAAGGATGCCACCTACAAGCTTGTCACACGGAAGATCCTTCCGTTGATGATGATCAGCTACATCGCCTCGTTTCTCGACCGCGTCAACATCGGTTTTGCAAAGCTGCAGATGGCAGGTGAGTTGGGGTTCTCGGATGCAGTCTATGGATTCGGTGCGGGTGTGTTTTTCCTTGGCTACTTCATCTTCGAGGTACCCAGTAATCTCATTCTCCTGCGAGTAGGGCCGCGGATATGGCTTTCACGCATCATGATCACCTGGGGAGTCATCTCGGCACTCTTTGCATTTGTCGACGTGATTCCATGGGGCCCCTTTCCAGAACTTTTCAACCTCTCGCCGAATGTCTTTGGTCTCTACACGCTTCGATTCCTTCTCGGAGTTGCTGAAGCCGGCTTCTTTCCTGGTATCATTCTCTACCTGACATACTGGTACCCAGCGGAACGAAGGGGGCGCATTATCGCGTGGTTTATGACCGGCATTGCAATCGCCAACGTTATCGGCGGACCGCTCTCGGGGTTTCTCATGGAGTATCTCCATGGTGCCGGCGAATGGCATGGATGGCGATGGCTGTTCATTATCGAAGCCACTCCATCGGTGATCATGGGTGTTGTTACATTCTTGCTTCTACCGAATGGTCCACATGAAGCGAAGTGGTTGTCGGATGAGCAGCGAAAGATCGTCGCCGACACCGTTACCGAATGCGCAACGAAGAGCGCACACCTCGTAGAAAGTCATACGATGCGAGAGGCATTTACCAATCCCCGCGTGTGGCAACTGAGTATTGCGAACATGTTAGGCGTAATGGTGATGTACGCTGTCAACTTCTGGATGCCGACGATCATCAGTGAAATGGACATACAATCTGGCGAGTATCTCAAGGTTGGCCTTATTTCAATGATACCCTGGGGGGCAGGGGGCATTGCTATGGTAGCAATGGCCACACGAAGTGACCGAACGAATGAGCGCCGCTGGCACACGGCAGTATCGATCCTTGTGGCAGCTGCAGGATTGCTCGTCTTGGGTGTTACCCCCGCGGATAGCCCCCTTGCGATCATTGTGCTGTCAGTCCTGACAGCTGGTTCGTTGTCATTCTGTTGCCTGTTCTGGAATCTGCCAACGACCCTCCTGCGGGGAACAGCTGCGGCTGCTGGCATTGCCATGATGGTCTCAATCACCAATCTTGGTGGGTACTTCGGACCGGAACTTATCGGGCGTGTTCGGTCATCATCGTATGGGACAAACACTGCCTTTTTTCTGCTGGCCGTCTTCGCTGTCCTGAGCGCAGCGCTCACGCTGTATGCTACGCGCAAGCGCGACATAGAATCCAGCGTATCCGTGGATTCCTAACGGTGATAGGATGTTCATGCGGGTGTCCCGATATCTGTCGAACTCTAATGCTTACCGCATGCTGTCAAACCACGGCTTGGCGTTGATGAGTGACTCGAGATACACACAGCCGTGATCGGCATTTGGTCCCGCATCAAAGCCTTCGATCGTGGTATTGCCAATGCTCTTTTGGTGGTCAACAATGATCTTCGCTACGTCTGCCATAACCGCTTCGTCGCGATAGCTATAGAAACAGCGATAGGGCGAGCGCAGCAGCTGACGATATCCATTCATGTCGTCGAGTAATTTCCAGAACTGCGTTGTTGCCGACTTGCTCTCATCCAAAAACTTCGTTGTGAAGATCTCGTTCATTGTGCGAAGTCTGCCACCTTCCGTGTCCTTGGATACCAGCACTGTATCAGCATATTCTAAAAACGACATCTCAAACGCATGCAGCTTCCGCGCGGCATCGAGGAATTGGGGGTTGATCGATTCCTCTGGCAGACCATCCAATCCGAAAAATGATTCAAAGGTGAACAGCATACTGGTGATTACGGCTGGAAAGTAGGGGGCAACAAACGGTGTTGGTTCGTTGATTGTCTTCTGAAGGAATCCGACAAGGTTTGCTGGCCCTGATGCTGTTACGGTTCCTGCAACAGCTATCTGTTCGCGTTCGAGTCGCTGGAGAAACGCATTCGTAGCTGCGCCACCTTGTGACCATCCCGATAGGAAGAGCTTGCCCGGTGTAATGTTCTTTGTTGCCAGCACTTGCTTTGATGCCCGCAGCATGTCCAAACACGCCTGTGCAACAGCGGCAGACGTGCCGTAACTGTTTGGCACCTGCGTGCCAGCGGTTGTACCAAAGTAATCGGAGGCGATAACGATGTAGCCTTGTGAGGCAAACTGTGATAGCTGGAACTGAACCTCATCCGAGCCATTGGGGTTCGATGGAACCGATCCGCGATCGAAGATGGTGCCATGCTGGTAGCTGACGATTGGTGCTCCTGGTAGGATGCTATCAGGAATCGCAAGAAGCCCATACACCGTTGCTACTTGGTTGTTGCGTTCAGGGATGACAGATGTGTAGGCAATCTTGTAGAGGCTCACACCATGCCGACCACGCAGTAGTCGCGTCTTGAAGGTGGATGACGGCAATGTGCGGCGTACCATGAATTCATCAAGTACACTGTCGACAATGGCATCTACCCGCCCCTTCGTGTAATACCCGATAGAGTCATACTTGATCAGGGGTCCAGTTTCAGCTGGCCCATTTGTAGTATCAGAGCTGCATGACGTCAAGTACAAAGACGACAATGCCACGAGGAGAAACATGGTCGCCGTGCGAGAGAGTATCGTGTTCATTGGGGCTAACGGTATGGTTACAAAAAGACCAACGAACTTACCAACTTTCTAAAATGTGGAGGTGCGGGTTGCCTGGCTCATGGGTGAGAAACAACATCGTGATCGATCATTCACGCGAACATGATTATTGCTTGCGCAGTCGCAGCACTGCAACACACCATCGTTTACGAACTTCATGGTTAGTTTTGTTCCTTCCATTCATGTGCTAGCAGCATGCTCTTTCACGACAGGACATACACTATGATGACTCGCTTCACACTCAGCATCAGGTCGGTGGTGACATCAATCACACTGGCCCTTGTTGCAGCTTTTGCGATCGGCTGTGGCTCAGATTCTACTCCTCTTACCCCGGCAGTACCGGGTAAGCTGATCAGTCATGATTCGATCAAGACGTATGACAGTCAGGCCTTTGAGCGAATCCGGACTGTTGACTTGGACAACTTTTTCTTTCGGTCAACGATGACTGCGAGCGACTTCCGTGGAGGATTCCCGTCTACCTACAAGAACGTCGCCTTGTATCGGATTGCCTATGAATCTGTGATTCCCGAATTGAACAATCAGAAGGTCATTGCATATGGCCTTGTTGCCATTCCTGAGGGAGCAACTTCTGGCACTCCGATATTGTCATACCAACACGGAACAACCTTTGGTAAGGAAGAAGCACCATCGAATCCCGAAGAATCCTCAGAGACACGCCTAGCACTTTTGCAGTTTGCCTCACAAGGGTACATCGTCGTTGCTGCAGACTATTTCGGGAATGGTCCACTGAGTTCGGTACCGAACACCTACTTCCTCAAGCGCAGCACAGAGCAGGCCATGTTTGACATGCACACGGCATCGCTCGAGTTCCTCAAAACGAAGAACATTCAGCCCGGCAAGCTCTTCCTCCTCGGCTGGTCACAAGGGGGCTACAACACGATGCTGCATTTCCGGATGCTGGAGGGGGCCAACATCCCTGTGACTGCAGCAGTAACGGCATCTGGACCTGCAAGCCCCTTTCAATTGATTACACGCGGACTCTATGCACCGAGGCCGTTTGACGCTCCCTGGGGGCCACCGTCACTGACGAACGTTATATTCTCTTACGAAACGTACTTCGGACTTACGGGCCTTTCGAAGGAGTTCATCAAGCCCAATATGTACGACACGGCACGAGCATTCTATGATTTCAAGATTAACGCAACCGCATATCTCAATGCCGGTGGCTACCTGCTTGAGAACGTCTTTACTCCAAAGTTTTTTGAAACCGGTAAAACCAAGTCGCATAGGTTCTGGGAATTGCTCAGTCAAGCAGAGTCATACCTCTGGCTGAGCAAGGCTCCGCTACGACAGTACTATAGCAATCGCGATGAAGTGATACCGCAGGAGTTGGGCACCGCTGCTGTGATCTACCAGACGAGTGTAGGTAAGACCAATGCAACGAGTCACAATGCCGGAGATAGTGCTGATCACCGAAGCGTCTACGTCCGGGCGCTGGTCGAAACAAAACCGTGGTTTGACAGCATGAAGTAATCTCGGATATCGAGCCCCTACTGTTTGAACGTTTCGGAGTTCCCAGATGCATGCATCGGGGACTCCGATTTTTGTTTCAAGCGCGAGTCTGGATGCTGTTTCTCCATCTTTGGGATAGTCTTCGGTGAACACTCTACAACCTTCACGCGTGGTCTTCCCATCTTGACACCACGTTGAATTGCATCGATAGTCATTGTTCGATGAACTGATGATGCCCCCCTTCCCGATGCGACGGATGATGTCCGTACTTTCATAATTACCGTGCGGGGCCTTTTTGTGCCAAAGGTCTCTTGCCTGAATCAGTAATCAACCCAGGAGCACTGCGAATGCCACAAGAAAGAATCACGATCACCGCTACCGTATCAGTCGATAGGAAAAGGGCATGGGATTACTACACGAGTCCCGAACACATTACGCAGTGGAACTTTGCTGATCCCAGCTGGCACTGTCCAACAGCAACGAACGATCTCCAGGTAGGGGGACGATACGTTGCTCGGATGGAAGCTAGAGATGGAAGCTTCGGGTTTGACTTCGATGCTACCTATACCGACGTTGCCATTGGAGAGAGTATCACGTATGAATTTGGTGGCCGGTATGCGACTGTTTCGTTTGCTGGTGAAGACGGTCAGGTAACAGTCACGGTGACTTTTGACCCTGAAACGCAGAATCCAATTGAACTCCAACGTAACGGCTGGCAGGCGATCCTAGACAACTTCAAACGCTACGCCGAAAACAACGTCTGAATAGCGGACATTTGCAGAGCAAGGCAATGGCGAACATTTGACATCACGAGGCTAGGACAAAGCAAATACATGAAAAGAGAACAAACGATCTATTGGTCAGCAACTTCAATGATTGCGCTTATTGAAGGGGTCATGCCTGCGCTGACTTCGCACTTAGAATTAGCAAAGGAAGGCATTCGACACTTGGGGTATCCGGAGTACTTCGGAAACGCTCTTGTCGTTTGTAAGATTCTCGGCGTGTTGGCACTGGTCGTTCCGCGCGTTCCGGCACGGATGAAGGAATGGGCGTATGCAGGTTTCGCTTTCAACTTCATTTTTGCGACTATCAGCCACGGCGCGGTGGATGGACTCATTGGGCAAACGTTCTTCCCACTGATCGTCTTGGGGATCTTGACCGTGTCGTACGTTTACTTTCACAAACTACAGCTACTGAAAAACTAGATTTAACAAACTGCCACGATCGCTCTATATCCTTTGAATTCAGGAGTGGTCAAAAACGAAAAAAGTCCCAGATCACAATGTGAAATGGGACTTTTTGGTACACCGTACGGGAATTGAACCCGTGTTACCGCTGTGAAAGAGCGGTGTCCTAACCCCTAGACGAACGGTGCATCTGATAAATCAGAGCGGCGAATATACGAAGGTTTGGGAATACACATACCTTTGCAACATGGTTTTAGTTGGAATCACCGGTGGTATCGGTACAGGGAAGTCTTCTGTGGCTTCATTGCTGCGGGAACGGGGCTGGGTTGTCTTTGCCTCGGATGAAACGGCGAAGAAGGTCATGGCAGAGGATGCCGAGGTGCGGCGTGAATTGGCAGAAGCCTTTGGTGCGCATGTACTTACGGAAGGTGGCGTTGACGCAAAGGTGCTCTCTTCGATGGTGTTTGGGCCGACCCCAGAACACGGTCAGCGCCTTGCTCGACTCAATGGAATCGTCCATCCGCGTGTGCTCGACATCCACATGCAGGCGATCGAGCGGGAAGAGCAACGTGGCTCGAAGTTTGTTGCGATTGAGAGCGCCTTGATCTATGAGATCGACCTTGAGGAGGGGTTTGACTACATCATCGTCGTTGATGCTCCACATGAGAGTTGTCTTGAGCGCGTCATTGCACGCTCGGGACTGACACGTGAGGATGTCGAACGTCGAATGGCCGAACAGCTTTCCCCTGAGGAAAAGCGTGGTCTGGCCGATTTCGTCATTGAGAATACCGGCACACTCGAGGATCTGAAAAGGGCGACGCAAACCGTGGCCATGGTCATCGAAGCGATGGCGGGATGACGACGACAGTCCGTAAATTCGCGCACCATAATCTTCAATTCGTTCAAGGACTTGGTTCCCATGGCACACGCCGCACATCTCACCGATGAAACCTTCCACGCCGAGATTAACTCGGGACGCGTCGTACTGGTTGATTTCTGGGCCGCTTGGTGCGGGCCGTGTCGCGCTATCGCTCCAATCGTCGATGAGCTTGCCGTTGAATATGCCGGCAAGGCCACCATCGCCAAGGTAGATGTCGACAACAACCCACGCACAGCAATGGAGTTCGGTATTCGTTCGATCCCAGCCCTGCTGATCTTCAAGGGTGGCAAGGTTGTCGATACGATCGTTGGTGCTGTACCAAAGGCGTATATCACCGAGAAGCTCAACGCTCAAATGAACTGAGCAGTACTACGCCATGCCTCGTCCAACTCCGCTTCGTGAGCAAGAGCTGCATGATCATCTCGCAGACATTCCATTGTGGCGCCTCGAGGGCGCCACACTTGTTCGTGAGATACCCACATCAGACTTTGCTGCCGCCATCGGGCTCGTCAATGCCGCAGCGATCCTCGCCGAACGCATGGACCACCACCCCGATATCAATGTCTTTGGGTGGAACAAGGTCCGTTTCATCCTCAGTACACACGATCAAGGTGGTATCACCATTCTTGATATCCAACTCGCCAAACGTATTGACGAGCTGAAGTTCAACACGATCGGAAGCGGCGCGTAATTCGCCCCTTATTGGTCGTTCTAATACCTCTAGTCCCACGTCACTTCCTGATATTGCCCAATGTCAACAATTACCGATGTCTTTGCCCGTGAAATTCTTGACTCACGAGGAAATCCAACAGTAGAAGTCGATGTCATCCTCGAAGATGGCTCATTCGGTCGCGCCGCAGTTCCCTCGGGAGCGAGCACCGGCGAACATGAAGCTGTAGAGTTGCGCGACGGTGATGCTGATCGCTATCTCGGCAAAGGGGTGACAAAGGCCGTCGAAAATGTGGATGGCCCGATTGCAGAGGCGCTCATCGGTATGGATGCCACTGACCAACGTCAGATCGATTCCATTCTGATTGCACTCGATGGAACTGAGACGAAGTCCGCGCTGGGCGCCAATGCAATGCTCGGCGCCTCGATGGCTGTTGCCAAGGCCGCAGCAGAGTTCCATGGATTGCCGCTCTTCCAATACCTGGGGGGAGTTCGGGCAACCTTGCTGCCAACACCAATGATGAATATCCTCAACGGAGGACGTCATGCTGATAACAATGTTGATATTCAGGAGTTCATGATCATGCCTGTCAAGGCAGAGTCGTTCTCTGACGCACTTCGCATGGGGACGGAAACGTATCACGCTCTGAAAAGTGTCCTCAAGAGTAAGGGGCTGAATACCAGTATCGGCGATGAGGGTGGTTTCGCCCCCTCGCTATCATCAAACGAGCAAGCACTCGATGTGATCCTCGAAGCCATTGCAAAGGCAGGTTATACCGCTGGTGACGATATCGTGCTTGCTCTTGATGTTGCTGCAAGTGAAATGGTGAAGGATGGCTCGTACGTGATGTACAAGAGCACCCAAGAGAAGAAGTCTGCCGCACAAATGGTCGAATGGTATGCGTCACTTGTCGAAACGTACCCGATTGTTTCGATTGAAGACGGTATGGGTGAGAATGACTGGGACGGATGGAAGGCGCTAACAGATGCCATTGGCGATAAAGTTCAACTCGTTGGTGATGACCTGTTTGTTACGAATGTCAACTTCCTGACAAAGGGTATCGCTGAGGGCGTCGCCAATTCAATCCTGGTGAAGGTTAATCAGATCGGCACGCTCACCGAAACCTTTGATGCTGTTGCACTTGCGCAGCGCTTTGGATACTCTGCGGTGCTCTCTCATCGCTCTGGTGAAACCGAGGACGCTACCATAGCAGACATCGCCGTTGCACTTGGAGCCGGACAGATTAAGACGGGTGCTCCATGCCGCACGGATCGTGTAGCAAAGTACAATCAGCTGCTTCGCATTGAACAGATTCTCGGTGACTCAGCTGAGTATGCCGGGGATATGCTGATTTCCTAAGACTGGATCCCCGCCTTCGCGGGAATGAGGCACCTTTTCACTTCTACAAATTCATCACTCTGTAACTCTATATCCTGTCCCATGAGCATTGTCTTCGGCACCGATGGATGGCGTGGCGTTATCGCCCGCGACTATACATTCGATAACCTTGCGCTTGTTGCTCATGCGACGGCGAAGTACGTTAAGAAGCTGAAACGGGAAGGGGCTTCCGTTGTCGTTGGACACGACACGCGATTTCTATCGCGCGAGTTTGCTATCGAAACAGCGTGTGTTCTTGCAGCGCATGGAATCACGGTTTACCTGAGCGATACGATCTCCAGCACGCCGCAGGTGTCATTCCACACCAAGAAAAAGAAGGCCCAGCTGGGTGTCGTTATTACAGCGTCCCACAATCCTGCTCAGTACAATGGTTTCAAGCTGAAGGGCTCCTTTGGCGGTCCAGCGCTTCCTGAGCAGATCGCTGAAGTCGAGAAGGAGCTTGCCAAGTTGCATGGTGTCGCACCAAAGCTCAAGGTCGAATCATTCGATGCATACGTCAAGGCCAAAAAGATCAAGTTGTTTGATGCCAAAGAGGCCTATATCGCCGACCTGCGAAAGAAGATCGACTTTGATGCAATCCGCAAGAGTGGCGTCAAGTTTGTCTATGATCCAATGCACGGTGCTGGTATCGACTTCATGCATCGTCTCTTTGATGGTGTCCACGAGATCCACGGTGAATACAACCCATCGTTTGGTGAGGTCGACCACCCTGAGCCGATTGCCGAATGTCTCGAGCCCCTTTCTATTGCTGTGCGCAAGAAGAAGGCCGATATGGGGCTTGCCACGGACGGTGATGCCGACCGTGTTGGCGCTGTAGACCATACAGGAGCCTTCGTCGATCCGCATCGGATCTTCATGCTGCTCATGAAGTACCTCTACGAGCACAAGAAGCGCCGTGGAGCCGTTGTGAAGACCGTATCCCTCACGTCAATGGTGAGCGCGTATTGCGCCAAAAACAAGATCAAGGTCCATGAAACGCCAGTTGGCTTTAAGTATGTCGCCAAGCTGATGAACGAAGAGAAGATCCTGATAGGGGGCGAAGAGTCGGGTGGACTTGGGACGTCGCTTCATATCCCTGAGCGCGATGGAGTCTTCAACGGCTTGCTTCTGCTGGAAATGATGGCCGTTACAAAGAAGTCACTCAAGCAGCTCTGTGACGACTTGGATGCCGAGTTTGGACCGCACCGTTATCGCCGTCGCGATGTGCACGTGACAAATGAGGTAAAACAGGCAATTCTTTCAGCCTGCGCCAAGAAGCCGACGTCCATCGGTGGCTATCCCGTTGAACGCCTCGACACGCGTGATGGGTTTAAGTTCTATGTGAAGGACGGTTGGTTGCTCATTCGTGCCTCCGGCACCGAGCCCCTGGTGCGCTTCTATGCAGAAGCTCTGTCCCTCGACATGGTGAATTCCCTCCTGGATGCAGGACTGCGCCTGAAGTGATGCCGTAGTGGCGTCTGTTGGAAACCCCGATTAGCCCCCTATATTGAACCAAGGGGATTTTTTGGGGAAGGTGCCATGCGAACAGTACTGTGCCTGTTCATCGTGTGCTGCACACTCGGGTGCGCCGAGACACTGTGTGCTCAGGATAGTGTTCCTGGTGACAGTACGGACAGTGAACCACTGGTGCGCGTCAGTGGCAGCGCATCTGTCACCTCTGATTTCTACGAGTTGACGTCTGATCCCTCGATCGCGCAGAAAGGCCGACGTCCTGCTGTGTTGCATCGCCTGGTGTTTGCGCCAACGATCACCATAGCCGGCATCGTCACGCTGCCGCTGAACGTGATGATCACGTATCCAGAGACGAACACCACAACGCCTTCGATCACGGCGCCGTCGTTGATGGAATTGTTTACAAATCCGGCAAATGCTCTTGGTCTGTCAAGTTTCTCACCGAAGATCGGCTGGGCGCAGCTCCACCTTGGATCACACACGCCGCAGCTATCGGAATTGTCAGGGGGCGACTTGCAGCTCTTTGGTGTGGGTGTTGACCTAACGCCTGGAATCTTCCAGGCATCAGCTTCGAGAGGGATCATACAACGTGCGGTCGAACCGGATGCAAGTCGCGGAATCAATGGCGCGTATCGTCGCACGATGACGATGGGACGTATCGCCGTTGGAAATCCAGACACAACGTCGGTTGGCGTCAATCTCGTCTATGCGAGTGATGATCCCACGTCCCTGAGGAGTTCCATCGTATCAATCGTGCCCTCTGGTCCGTTCGAGGGCGACCCATCTGTCATCCTACCAGCTGATACGATCCGTCTTCGTGCTGAAGAGGGTGCTATTGCATCTGTTGATATGAAAACTCGAATCGCAGATGGAGTGACGATAGCGGCTGAAGGGGCGATATCGGCGTTCACGCGTGATATCGGATCAAATGTACTCGACCCATCCGATAATCCGCTGTCTGGACTCTTTACTGCACGCACCTCAACACGGTTTGATGGCGCTGCGAATGCAACGCTCGCATTTCGCTATGCATCGTGGGGCATCTCGTTGTCGGGACTGTATATGGGCGCTGGATTTCAGCCTCTTGGATATCCATTTCAACAGACTGATCGAATGGATCTGAAGGTATCGCCGATGCTGAACCTGTTGAATGGCGACCTGACATTTTCAGGGACAATCGGGCAGCGTGTGAACAACCTCTCGGAAACAAAGGGCGAACGCCTCACGCAAACAATCGCGAATGGTCAACTCGCTGTACGTTTCTCCGAGGTCCTTTCCATCACGTCGACGTATTCAAACTTTGGCATTCGAAACAATCGTCAGGATGCCTTCGATTCGGCGCGTGTGCAGAACGTGAGCGAGACATTCAGCATCGACCCAATGATTGTATTCTCAGCTGCCGAGATGATGCATACGTTCAATGTTGGATTATCGATCGACCGCTATGACGATTTCAACCTGGTCAGTGGCGTCGCAAGCTCAAACAATACGCGTAGTGCACTGCTGACCTACACAGGAGTGTTCCAGACAATGCCCCTTACTGTGGGCCTTACAGCAAGCCTGCTTGAGAATGCTCTTTCCATCGGGACGCTAACGGTGAGTTCCATGGGCGTTAATGCGTCCTATCGAATGCTATCTGGGGCTCTCACACCAACGATCTCGCTGACACGATCACAATCGGCCTTTGCACGTGATGCTACCGATACGCAGACATTCGTGAAAACAGGATTACGATGGAAACCCGTGAAGACGATGACGATGGCCGTGAACTATGGCATAAATGCCTATTCATATGGTGATACTGCAACGAGAGGTACCGGTTTTACCGAGCACATGCTTCAACTCTCGCTTTCGACGACGTTCTGACACCGATCATGAACATGAATAAAGGGGCTCGCATTATGAAACAACTTCTACGCTCGTTGATTGTCCTGACGTTTCTTGTCAGCGGCAGTGAATACGCCCTGTCACAGCTGAAAGTGAGCGTCAACCTGAGTTCACGTCCTGATCCATATCTCTCAAACTGGGCCCAACGCCAGGATGTTGTCGTGGTAACCGTTGTCAATTCGACTGGCAACGAAGTTCAGGCAAAGTTCGATTGCCGGGTAAACAAAGACGGCTCATTGCTGGCGCGAACGAAGCCAGAGAAGATGACTGTGCTCTCAATACCGCCGGGTGTCTCGCAGTACTATGGTGAAGATCTGGTGCCGTTGGAGGCGATGAGTGTGACGGGGGGAGCTGACCAAACAGCAATTCGGACAGGTATGCTTCCTGCTGGTCTGTATGAGTTTTGCGTTGGATTGCTCAATCCAACTACGAATGCCGTCATTTCGCAACCAGTCTGCCGCAACTTCACCATGAAGAGCTACCAGGCGCCGATTCTCATGTTGCCGGCAGACAAGAGCGAGGTAGCTGTTGGCGCTCGACCGATGATGCGATGGACCGCAGTCAATCCGCGACCTGACTTTGGATTGACGTATCGAGTTCAAGTGTTTGAGGTATACTCTGGCCAGACACCGATCAATGCCTTGCGCGTAAATCGTCCCATCCTGGATGAGCCGGATCTTACGGGAACCCAGCTACTGTGGCCCCCTGACTATGAATTGCCACGGGCAGGTCAACAGTACATTTGGACTGTTCGTGCTACCGATGAAAAGGGGGCTCCTATCGGCGAACCTGATGGATATGCAACGCCCTTTACCTTTAGTGTTCCACGTGCCCCGGGTGCGAAGGACGGTGGGTCAGAAACAACCTCGACTGGAGGCGATACGACCTTCGCGAAAAAGTCAGGTGGTGGCGGAGAGGATACTGGCACTGGTAATAAAACCAAGTCGACCGGTACAGGCAACCAGGGTGTCGACACGACGACAATAGATCCAAATCCACCAGGACAGCCGTGTGGGGCATGCAGCGCAGGGGTGTTGATTACCGATTCGACAGCTGGCAGTCAGCCTGTTGCCGTGAATGATTCCTTGACTGTAGGAACATTCATAATGAAGGTTACACAGGTGACAAATGCCTCTTCAGGAAGTGCAGCAGGAAAGGGTGAGATCATTATTCCATGGTTGCTCGCTCGTGTTCAGGTGGTATTCGACAATATCGTAGTGAATGCTGCGCGTCAGGTTGTTGCTGGTCAGGTCAATGGCGAGGTTGATGCCTCTGCACCACAGTATCCGCAACAGTGGGCAATCAATCAGGTAACGAGTTGGAATTGGGTTAAGAATACCGTCGCTGCTGTTGATCAATGGGTTAAAGCCAACGGACAGCTCGTCAAGCAGGTAAATGGTCTCAATACGCCGCTGAAGCTTCCTTTGGGATTCAACAACGTTAAGGGATACACCATCTGTATCTCTGAGATGAGGTTTATGCCGAAAGAGGCCGTCATGGCCTCAGTTGCAACGATTCCATTAACAAAGCTTGATGACACGTTAAGCTTTGGTCTAAAGCAGTTGCCAATCTGTCCACAGGGGATCGGTAAGTCAGGTCGCTTGGAGCTACTGCAAGACATCGATATCCGCGGTGTGACATCAGGTCAGCCAACCTTTGCCATTGCAGCGAAAGCCGTCTCGCCAACACGTCCGGGCTGTTACATCACCTGGGGATGTGACAACAACTCAGATACGCTATCGTTGGATATCGACATCATGTTCCCACGCGACTGGATGACTCCGCGTCCAGATGTGGATACAACGAAACAGTCGATTGCAACACTTCGTGGAAAGACGATCGATTGGAAAGAGTGGATGCTCATTGGCAATCTAACAGCGAGCACATTTTCTGGAACGAATGGACTTGGGTTGCAGATCGATACCATGACCTTTGATTTCAGTGACCTTGAGAATGCTGCAGGCATGACCTTCCCGCCAAATTATGTGGGGATTCAGGACGCCACCTTCAATGGTTTCTATGCCAAGCAGATAAAGATGTTTATGCCTGATGGCTGGCGGACGTTCGCGGACTCAAATGCCGCCCCTCAGTTCATCGCGCAGAATCTGATCATCAACAAGAACGGATTCACTGGCACGCTCATGGCAGCAAATGTTGTGATGTTTCCTGCCATGAATCTGAATCGTCTCGGCGGCAGCGTTGATACGGTCAAGGTTGTGATGCTCAACAACGCACTCACACAGGCCTACATGCGAGGACGGCTGCTCTTGCCAGTCTCTGATTCAACACCCCAGAACGCCATTACGTACAAGGCGCTTTTCAATAATGTTCAAAAGACGTTTGACTTCTCAATGCAGCCGCAGAATGACATTGAGATGAAGTTGTTCGGCAACGCGAAGCTGAAGATTGAACCAACATCGACGCTGACCATGAACTTGAAAAAGGGACGTAAGAAGTTCATGATCAACCTCAACGGTGAGGCCGGATGGAGCGATGCGACGCTGCAAGTCGGATCAAAGACGATTACACTCGACCTTGCTCCTGATTTCGAGAACATGCGGATGTTCTACGACGACTCCTTGGCCAAGCCGTTTGGGTATGATGCAGGTGATTGGAGCTTTGCCAGCCCGCAGAAGAAGCTGGCCAAGTTTCCAATCACGATCGATAAGGTCAAATTTGATCAGGCAACTCCGCAAGGAAACGAGCTGTTCCGTGGGAAGCTCGGCTTTGATGTTGTTGTAGCACTCGATTCAAACCGTATTGGTGGAAGGGGCTCGTTTGAGGTAATCGGTGCCATCGAGAAGACGACATCGAATGCAAACTTCAAATTCAAACCAAAGTTTGTTGATTTCAACGTCGGCAAGATCACCGTCTTTGCGACGCTTCCTGCGGTACAGATGAACGGTGAGCTCCAGTTCTATAATAGTGACCCAACATGGGGCAATGGATTTGCGGCGACGATCTCGGCGAAGTTCAAAGAGATTCAAATGCAGCTCGATGCGGCAGCGCGTTTTGGTTCGAAAGTCGACAACAATGAACGCTATCGATACTGGTACGTAAGTGCGAAGGCTATCCTGCCCCCTCCTGGCATTGTCTTTATGCCGGGTTATGCCTTCTATGGTTTTGGTGTAGCGGCATGGCGAAAGGTGAATGTGAATATGCTTCCAGCACAGCCGAACATTAATGCGGTTGCCGCTGCTGGCAGCTCGTCGTCATCAGCAACGAGTGGTGCAGTCATGACACCGGATCGCACCGTCGCGTTTGGTTTCAAGGCGCTCGCCGTGTTGGGAACGACACCAGACTCAAAGAAGATGAATGCTGATATCGCCTTGTTTGGGCAATTCAACACGTCTGGCGGTATGAGCTATATCGGTCTCTCAGGTGATTTGTGGCTCCAGGCGAAGCTGACTGAGCGAGCGAATGCTCCAGTCAAGGGGACGCTGAACATCGTCTATGACTTTACGACGAAGATCTTCGACCTCAATGCCGGCGTCATCGTGAATAAAGCACCAGTAACTGGGAATGCCAATCTCAACATTCACATTGAGGGGAAGACTGGTATCTGGTGGGTGAAGCTTGGTGATCCGGTGAATCGAAATGTTGTGAACGTAAATGTATTTGGTACGAGTATCAGTGCGAACTCCTACTTCATGTTCGGAAAGAACATCGCCCCACCAGCCGGTTTCACGGCGCGAACAAACAATGGACTCGCTTCAGTAGGCTGTTACGGCATGTCGCCAAGCGTTGCTGGCACGTCTGATGCCATTGCAGGGAATGGCTTCGCTGGCGGCACAGATATGGGCTTCGATACGGGTGACCGACTGAAACACCTCTTTGGTCGCGTTAATGTAAAGTGGCGCTTCGGAGGAGGAATGGAATTCAATGCTTCATTCCTTCGCTATCCTGATGGAACGCTCTGTGGACAGAACGGATATAACATGTGGTACTTCCGTGCCAATGCTGCTGCATGGGCAATTGCATCGTGTGGTATTCAGGTGACGGGTGGGAAGTGGCCATGTAAGGATGGATGCTATTGGAACCTCGCTAATCTCAAGGCCGGTGCTTGGGCACAGGCTGGTTTCCCGAATCCTTCCTGGGTCCAGGGGCAAGCAGCAGGATCGTTTAGCTTCCTGAGTGGTGCCTTTGAAGGTAGCTTCAATGTTGATTTCAACATGGGGTCGACCTGTTATCCGGCCGCGCCAGCTGCCACAACAACTGCAGCTCAAGATGTTGCTGCAGAGCAGAAGAACCAATTGGTGAAGTCAATTACACCGTCTGTACCCGCCTACAATGTGTCGGTAAAGGAGCCGGTAGCAGTTCTCTACAACTTCGTGCCTGGACAGAGTTTTGAACTTCAGGAGATGACGGGCGGTGCATCTGGCAACACGGTTAACCGTACGTTCCAGGTAACGTATACGGTTGGAATTGAGGAGAAGGATGGTGCCGCGTGGAAGCCCCTTACACTGCAGTCAACAAAGGATGCGCTTGGAGCAAATCTCTTTCGGAAGAAGAAGTCGATCATTATCACGTCAACGACTACTCCGTCAGGTATGGTGAAGGGGGCTGGTACGGTTGGTGCAGTGTCGTCGACGAAGGGCGGTGCGCCGTCAGCACCAGCGCCATCCGGCATCACTGTTGGTGGTGTTAAATACACAGCGCAGGTGGTGCAGCCGCCGTCGCCACCACCAAGCTCGCCGAGCGTTGGTGTTGCAACGCCAAGCAAGCCGAAGGGTACCTTCATCATCGACCCAGCCACACCGCAACAGCCAGTTGAAAACGACAACTTCAGTTTCGATAACAATGGAACGCAAAATTTCATTTCTGCGACGGCAGATTGGGAAGAGTCAAAGGTCTATCGTGTCACAGTTGTCGGCACGCTGTGGGAGTTGATCAATGGCAGCTGGGTTGTCGCAAAAGACAGAACGACGAATCAAGATGTAAAGCAGACCGTGGTTCAGAATTTTTCGACGCCTATCGACCTGACAGCTGTTTCAAAAGATGTCAAACCAGTTAACTCCAACAAGTGATCACGACGGAATGAGGACCATCACCATGAAGACCACAACGATGAAATCCCTGTTGATGCTCGCGATCACCTCGTGCCTTGTCCATGCGATTGCCGTAGGACAAACACCAAAGGACCTGGATCGTGCACTTGAACAGCGTGTTGGTGTTATCGCAAAACGCTATGCCGACTCGGTGGTGTTGCGATGGGCACCGAGTACCTCTGCCCTCTGGGTCAAATCGAAGACTTCTGGATATCGGATAGAACGAGCAGAGATACAGGGCTCAAGTGCTGGACCATACACACTACTTACAGCTGATCCGGTGCGACCATGGACGCCATCGGAATGGGATCAGTACGCTGCTAAGAACCCGAGCACGAATATGGATGTGATGGGGCCCGTGACTGTTGCCGCGTTGCTTTCAGATGTCGCCATGGATCCAGCTGATTATCCGACGAACGATCCAGGGCAAGTCGATGCATTGCGCGAAGCTCGGAGTCGCTTCGAAATGACGTATGGAATGGCAATGCTTGCAGCTGAGCGCAGTCGTGATGCTGCAACGGGTCTTGGTATGCGATTGGTTGACAAGACTGCACGGACCGGCATTGCCTACCGATATCGTGTAACACTCTTGGGTGATACGAAGCCTTACACTGTTGAAGCTGGAACGGTTGATGTTGGTCCAGATCCGACGAAGAGTATGATCGACAATGTTGGGTTGTCCGTTGATGAGCTTGATCGTTCGATTCTGCTTAAATGGAGCAACTCCAACACTCATTCCACCTATGATGTCTTCCGTTCGATCGATGGCCTTACGTATGTAAAGCTCACAGAGTCACCCATGTTGACGCTCCGCAATGGTGCAACTCCAGCATCAAATAGCTTCCTTGACACAAACCTGACAAACTATACGGTCTACTATTACAAGATCGTCGGCAACAACGCCTTTGCGGAGGCCGATGTCCTCGGTATCGTCAAGGCTATGCCTCGAGATGTGACGCCCCCTACAATGCCAGTCGCCGTGAAGGCTGTGCATGAGGGTATTCGTGATGTGATGGTAACCTGGGAAATGCCACAGCCGCTTGATGGTGATCTGGCCGGGTTCCTTGTCATGCGCGATACAGCTGTTGATGGAACATTTGAGCGTGCTATCACCACAACGCCTCTTGAGATGGGGGCGCGCAGCTATCTCGATCGGAATGTTGTTCTTGGGGGGACCTATTACTATCAGGTTGTTGCTATCGATACAGCGAAGAATGCTGTTCGTTCATTCCCGGCCTACGTGGCATTTGCTGATAGTGTTCCACCAAGTCCTGGGATCCTCGTAAAGGGATCGATGGACACAAACGGTGTTGTTCGCATTGTTGTGCAGCATCCACAAGATGGTGATCTGATGGGGTACCGACTGCTTCACGCCAATGATCCATCGCATGAATTCACCGTACGCCGGGAGTTGTTTGATCAGGACTCTGCATTTCGTCGAAACGACACGATCATCATCGACACGGTTCAGGTTCGGACGCTGACGAAGTATGCCTACTATCAGGTTGTTGCACTGGACTATCACTTTAATGAAGCGGTTGTCAGCAATATTCTTGCCGTGCCCCGCCCAGACGTTATTCCGCCAGTTGCTCCCGTGATTCGTGACTATGTAGTAACAGATTCCGCGATATCTCTTGATGTTGTACCTAGCTCAAGTCGCGACGTACGGAATCACGTTGTACTCCGCCGTGTGCTTGTTCTTGGAAATCCGGACCAAGTGCTGTGGGATTCGCTGCAACGTGCAGGACGGCGTGACAGTGTCGTTGAAGATAGGTCGCCGGCACGATCCCAAACGTATCAGTATGCCGTCGTTGCGTATGATAGCGCTGGTAACAAGTCGCCCCTTTCGAACATTGTCAGTATCAAGCGCGTCGACAATATGGTCCGACCTGCTGTGAGCGATGTGGTTGCTGACTTTGATTCAACGAAGAAGCAGGTGACGCTGCGCTGGAGGTACGAGCCGCTCGATGAGCCACATAGCTTTATCGTGTATAAGCGAACATCATCTGGACTCCAAGCGTATGCGATGATCAAGGATTCGCGCGCTAGGGAGTACACCGATCTCGTTGATGCTGGTCGAGGATCAACGTACGCCATCAAAGTGGTATGCAGCTCGGGAGCCGAGTCGGTTCTGAGTACCAGCGTCCAAGTTCGTTAGTAAGCTCAATCCCCGCCAAAGGTGAGGACCACAACATAGCCGTTGCCAAGAATTGGATGTTGGGAACATGGCGATCCACCTGCGCCAACATACCGTAGGGTTGGGTCGAGGAGTGTTCTGCGGTGTCCACGATCGGGAACATCTGGGTCGAACAGCAGTCGCAGAACTACCGTCGATGCCTGCGGCGAAAGGTGGTCGACACATTCGGCAAATTGCCGCACTTGCTGACAGTGTTGCTGGATTCGTTGGGTAAGGGTTGTACCATTCGATGAGTGATGCGGCCTGGAACGCGGATGTGCAGCGACGTCGCGGGCGTGGCGAATGGCAACCTTCTCAAGACAGGGACGAATCGAGAGTGTCGGTAAGGGGCGTGCACTATCTAACGCGGAACGGACCTCATAGAGAAGACTTGAACCTTCCGAACCAAGAAGATGCTGCAGCATTCGTGGTGGCCTGCCTTCCTCCCATAAGGTGATCATCGTGTCGACAAGTCGCTGCCACGCATCGGGTCTTCGTCGAAGATCGTTGACGTGGTGAATGATCGCGTCCTGGTCAAAGGGGGTGTCGGGTCGAAACCGATCCTGAGAAAGGAATGCCACCGTGTGTAATGGAACTTCTCCATTGCGATGAGCGGGGGCCATCAGCAAGGTCGATGCAGCAAATAGGATGATCAACATGATACTTCCGACAGGTGTTCAGCAAAATTCAAGCATGCTAGAGCTCAACAGCGTACGGCATCGATACCTGTGCAGCGATGCCGTATGAATGCAGACAGGACCGCGCAAATCTTTATGTTGCCATTCCATCAGCTATGAAATCATCTCTGTTCATTCTTGCAACACTGCTGTGGGTATGTGCTTCGGCATTGTCTACAGAGCAGTTTCTGTTTCAGCGTGTTGGCCTTGAACAGGGGCTTCCACAGGCAGACGTCCAAGCAATCACCCAATCGACAGATGGGTTCATATGGATCGCCACGCAGGATGGGCTGTGTCGATTTGACGGGATGCGCATTGATGTTCTGCGCCAATCGCAGCAACTACAGACCAGAATTCAGACCAATAGCATCCGGAATCTGATCCGTCTTGACTCTGGCAATCTGGCTCTTACAAGTGGTGGTCTATGGTTTATCTACCGTAAGAGATACCATGACTTTGTGCCTGGATCACGACCGGTTGGGTACAAAGAATATGACCCGGCGGATCCGGGATATCCCTCTGACGTTCTCTATGAATTAACAGATTCCAGGGGTCGACGCTGGCGGGGTACGCGCACGCAGGGGGCTTTACGCGTTGATCCAAAGACTGGGCGCACGACTCAATATGCACGTGATCAACCAAGCGGTTATCAGCTTGCTGTGAATGAAGTATGGTCGATTGAAGAAGATTCACGTGGTCGCATCTGGATTGGGACGAACGGTGGAGGTGTTGCCATTGTGGATGGAGAGACGATCTCAACAACTCTCGTCTTTGATGCTGATAATCGGTATTCCATCCCGAGTAACATCATTCGAACGATCTATCGTGATGGTTCAGGTGTGATGTGGGTTGGTACATATGGTGGCGGTCTTAGCTTCTGGGACCCTTCCCGCAGTAAGATTCAACTGTATCGCTGGAGTCACCATACGGACCCTCGAGAAAACGACTACGTCCGATGCTTCGCTGTCGATTCAAAAGGTTCTTTGTACGTCGGAACGCGCACAGGAATCGTCCGATACGACAAGCGCCGACGTTCCAGGGAATTCGTTGCGAGTTGGGCAACGGCCAATAGGTCCTATGGCGCGGTGCAGGCGCTATATGTAGACCGATACGATAATCTGTGGATCGGTACCGAGCGAAATGGCCTTGGCATTCTCGAGGCTTCTCATGGCTCGATTCGCTGGTTACGAGGACCAGATTGGATGATCAATGGACGTCCGATACGAGTGGCCTCATTTACGGAACTTGGTCGAGACACGCTTGCAATTGGATCGATTGCGATGATTGCAATGGTTGATATCCGTGAACGACGTCCAGTGTGGTACAAGGGACCATTTGTCAATGGGGACTCGACAACAACACAACCGATCTCGAGCATCTATCGCATCGAGGAGACCGGCGAGCTGGTGATATCAAGCGACATTGGACTTTTCCGCGGAACATTCCGCTCAGGCTTTCAATTCGTACGCTGCGCGGACACTTCTGCGACCTACCCAAACGTCAACATCCTGCGTCTGGCACAACGGATGGGTGATACGCTTTATGTAGGAACATGGGGTGGCGGTATCCGCAAGTTCCATCTCCCATCATGGCGCGAGACGGTGTTTGATACCCGACATGGTCTGCCAAACAACACGGTGTATGCTGTCATCCCACGCAAGGATGGGTCGTTTTTGGCTTCGAGCAACGCCGGAATCCTCTACATAACACCGCAATGGAAGGTCATTGTATATGGTGTTGAGCAAGGTGCGCAAGCCAGTGAATTCAACACTGGTGCATGGCGTGTTCTCAGCGATGGAACTATCCTGTTGGGTGGCGTAAATGGATTTAACGCGCTGCCCGCAGATTTCACGCCGCAGCTGCGAGCTGCCCCGTCAATGTACCTCCATGATGTGCGAATTGACGGCGTTCAACTGAAGCTGGCAAATCAGGGCATAGGCCAGCACATCCAAATGAATCCGGGACAGAAAAGCCTCTCCATTTCGTTCGGTAGCATAGCTACCTCCCGACCTTCGACAATATCCTATCGATATCGGTTGCTGCCGGGCGACTCGACCTGGACCTACACGACCCTGCCGTTTCTCATGTTTAATCAAATCACGACTGGTGAACAACAACTGGAGATCGAGTCGTCGTTTGCCGTTGGGAGTTGGGGTGCGCGTCTGACCATACCTATCGTTGTGATGCCTCACTTTTGGGAGAAATGGTGGTTTATACTTCTTGTTGGAAGCTCCATCACTGCAGGGGTTGTTGGTGGAACGACTCTTGTCAACCGTCGTAGTGCGCAACGGGCTGTTGAACGTGAACAACTCTTAAACCAAGAACGCGAACGAATAGCCCGAGACCTCCATGATGATGTTGGTGCGGGGCTGACGCGAATTGTGATCGTTGCCGACGAATTGGCAAGCCGTGGGTCCGTGCCCGGGGCGGATATCAGTCGGATCTCAGACATGGCTCGAACCGCAATCGAGAGTGTGCGGTCAATCGTATGGGTGATTAAGACCACTGATACCTCACTTCGCAATACTGTCAAGTTCATTCGCGACAAGGCGGATGATGTCCTAGCCGACAGGGGTATTCGTCTGGAATTCCGTGCCCCAGAGGTGTTACCGGTAAGCCCCTTATCCATCTTGGCTCGCCGAAACGTCATCCTGGCAAGTCAGGAAATCATCGCAAACATCATTCGGCACAGCAAGGCAACCGCGGTTACGATGGCAGTGACGGTTGAGCGAAAGAATGTGCTGATTACCTTCATCGATAATGGAATTGGGTATTCGAAGGTTGGCTCAGACCATTCGAATGGTATCGAGAATATGCGTGTGCGAATGCGAGAAGTCGACGGACGATTTGAGATTCAACGCCTCTCGGAAGGGGGCACGCAGATCACGCTGACCGTTCCGTTGAAGAGTTAATCGTGCAACACAGACAAATACGCAAATGACCACATTGTTCTGACGAAGTTTTTCATTCAAATTCCATGTCCCCTCACCATCATCGCGATTCCCCCTGTCATGGATCAACGACCTATTCGTATTGCCATTGTCGAAGATGACACTGTCATTCGCTCGGGCATTTCCTCGAACATTAGTTCCGATTCTCGGTTCGAATGTCGCCATGCCGTAGCGAGCATTGAGGAGCTTCTCTCATTTAACGACCTTGATGTTGTAGATGTCTTCCTGCTCGACATCGGATTGCCAGGTATGAGCGGCATCGACGGCATCGAGCATATCCGGCAGCGGAATGAAACAGCCCAGGTGTTGATGCTGACCAACTTTGAGGATCACGAGCGGATCCGTCTCTCGGTCTTTGGTGGTGCACGAGGATATCTTCTGAAGACGACTCCGCCATCAAAGCTCCTTGACGCACTTCAGGAGATTCATGAAGGGGGCGCACCAATGACGAGTCATATTGCGCGTACAATTCTTGAGTACATGGCGGGTCTTCCAAAGCCGAGTAAGTTGGATGAGCTGACCGATCGTGAGATGGAGGTGCTGCGTCGGATCTCGGACCGTCGACAGTACCGAGAAATCGCTGAAGAGCTGTTTATTAGCCTCGATACAGTGCGAACACATGTTCGGAATATCTATTCAAAACTCAACGTCCACAAACGACGTCAAGCTGAGCGCATCTATCGCGAAGGCATGCGATACTAGAAATGCAAAAAGCGCTCCCCGAGGGGAGCGCTTTTCATATTCAGAGTAGTGAAATCATCGCTATAACGATGATCGCGTTTTCTTACTCAAGCACGCGGAAGAGGTAGTTGAATCCAACAACGAGACCGGCACTTTGTGGGTTGCTCGTATTAGGAGACAATGGATAGGTCCGGATTTCGGTGGTGTAGTGTCCACCGAGCATATAACTGGCGCGAATCACCATGTTGAACTCGCCACCCTTGCCACGATAGAGTGGAATCATTGCGCCGAGACGCGCATCAAGTACGGGGCTTGCCTGCGTTCCTGTAGGACTCCAAGATTGATCACCATCAACTTCCGTGGTCGTCTGGCCGGTTGGGAACGAGATTCCAACCCCAAGAGTAAGACCACCAAGATTGAGTGACGGTGCAACAGTAACGTAGCTATGTCGCGTAATGAATGAGTTGTCGTCGTCGGCAACATCTTCGTTCTCTGGACGCATCAGATAGCCGTACCCGGACATCTCGAGATCCAGAAGCATGCCGATCCCGGAATTCGGCGAGAATAGAATGCGAGTGGTGAGGCCGAAGTCAGGAAGGCTATTAATGGCAAAGCCAGTCTTAAGCCCCTCGCCCGGTACTGCTGTGTTTACCGTCCCCTTGACGCCAATTGACGGGCCAAGGTCAATCTCTTGGGCTGAGGCTGCGCTCATAGCAATTGCCGCAGCGACGGTGAAGTTGAGAAGTCGCTTCATGGTGTATGGTCCATTGATAAAGTACGTGAAATACGAACCCAGTTCGACAAAGTTGCTGGATTCATGTCAATCCGCCAACATTCATCGTAGAGGGAACCCTTGTCGTACGGTAAAGGTTTTCGTGGCATGATAACAAATCGATTGGTCGACGAAACAGCAGATCTGCGTGATCAGCTCAGTAACCACCCACTCTATAGAACGCTGACGAGTGTCGGACGCATCGCGACGTTCATGGAGCATCACGTGTACGCTGTTTGGGACTTCATGTCCTTGCTGAAGGCATTGCAACGGGGATTTACATGCGTCGAGCTTCCATGGGTGCCCCGTGGAAATCCAGATACCCGTTATCTGATCAACGAGATTGTGATTGGCGAGGAAAGTGACGTCAACCGTCATGGCGTTCGCATGAGTCACTTTGAGATGTACTGCGGCGCGATGCGATGTCTTGGAGCATCGACGGCATCGATTGACGGCTTTGTATTGAACGTCGCAAATGGCATGGACGTGCGCGCGGCCCTCGCAGAAGCGCAGGCACCAGCCGCCTCGGCACGCTTTGTCTCTGCTACAATGGATGTGGTCACTACAGGTGCTCTACACGAGGTTGCAGCTGTATTCACATTTGGTCGCGAAGACGTGATACCGAACATGTTCCTTGGTATGCTCGATCATGTTCCGACGGATGACGCTACCAGGCTTGATGACTTGCGATACTATCTCCAGCGGCATATCGATGTTGATGGTGATCACCATGGGCCGTTGGCACTGCAAATGGTAGAACAGGTCATCAACAACGACGAGCAAAAATTCAAGCAGGCACTTGTTGCCGCTCGAACAGCCCTACAGCACCGTATCGAGTTGTGGGATGCGATAGCTCGGTAGGAGAGCTAGTTGTTTAGTCGAGGACAACCGTTGAGCATGATGATGACGTTGTGCCGCGGAGAACAAGATAGTAGGTGCCCCGTGGCAGATGTGAAACATCGCATCTGCCGTGCTCGCCCCGTGCCACCAATGTGCCAAGTACATCGTACAAATCGGCATGGTCCCCGTCAAATGAGAGAGATGTACTTGCCGGATTCGGCCATGCGTTTGGTGATGAATTCACGCCGCCTGATACCGAAGTAGCGCATGGTAGAGCATTGATTCGTTTCCATAACTCATCGTCGAATCCGCTGATAGCTGCCGCTATAGTATCGGCTGGATCGCCCATGCGAACAACGACGAGACGTTGACTCGGGACGACGTACAACCGTTGATCGTTCTTGCCCATGCCTGCAAACATGTCCTTAGGAGCCGGTGGCACAAGGTCACGGGGAATCACAAATGGAATCTGGGGCTGCATAAAGCTGCCCTTGCCATTTAGCCAGAACAGGTATCCGTATGAGCGGTTCAGGTCTTGTGACGTGTTGATCATGGCATCGAAGTATGACTCATCCCTGATGATCGTATCCCCGTTCCATACACCGCGTGCAAGGAGAAGGAGACCAAAACGAGCCATGGCAATTGGCTTTGACCACAAAACGCCGTTAATCCATAGTCCCGGCATACCCACCGGCTGTGCAAGCTTGCGACTGTAGTAGGCTTGATAGGACATTCCCGCGGCGTTCGCCACCATGTTCTGCAGCAGTAGGTATGTGGCATTGTGATAATCCCACAGTGTCCCTGGAGTTGCTCGATACCGTAGGCAGTCGGGCGTCGTACAGTTGTCGTTGCCCCGATCAAATCCGATCCCCGTTGTCATGGTCAAGTGATGTCGCACGAGAATGTTGGCCTCCTGCGATGGAGTGCATGACGACCAGCCGTTTCCGAGGTATCTGGAGCTTGGCCTGCTAATGTCGAGCTTCCCTTCAGCCTGTGCGATTCCTACGAGAGCCGCGGTTACGGTCTTGCCTGCTGAGGCCCAGTACCAGGCGCTATCGGCTGTGAAGGTGCCGAAGTACCGCTCCATTGCAATCTTCCCATCCTTGAGGATGATAAAGGCTCGTGTATCACTTTCCTGTAAATACGTCACGAGAGAGTCGATGGCGTCGGGGCACCAACCAAGTTCAGTGCGCGACAATCGTTCCCACGTTTCATTGCTACTAGGGAAATACAGAGGTTGCGCAAGGAGGCTCGTTGCAGCAAGTAATCCGATGATGTACCGAAGAAGCATAGGGTAGGGGGCTTGGTGAATGAACTCGGCTTTGATGGCGACTCGACTTGAATGGTTTAAGTTTCACATCCGCAATCTCGGCACAACGAATCCTCAGGATAGAATTTCATGGAGATGTTCTCAGTCGAACATTGGGTGATGATGGTGAGTACGCTCGTTCTCTGTGTGTTCATGCCATACATCGTGCGACGATCCCCAACGTCTGCGGATGGAGTACGATACCTCCTCGCGATCATCCTTGTTGCCAATATCGTTGTCTACCAAACCTACCGCATTGCAGCTGGGTATTGGTCGGTAGCGACCGACCTGCCAATGCACTTGTGTGCATGGGCCAATCTCGTGACGGCGCTGGCATTGGTCACGCAAAAGCCGCTCTACGCCGAGATCGCATGGTGCTGGGTGATGACTGGTAGCGTCAATGCCCTGATTACCCCACAACTCGATAATCCATTTCCCGAGATACCATTCATTTACTTTGTGGTTGGCCACACAGGTCTAATCACCGCCGTTGTCACGGTAGTCTTCGGCTTGCGCATACAGCCGCGACCTGGTGCATGGTTCCGAGTTGTGGCTGCTTCTCAGATATACTTCATTTCTGCTATCGTTGTAAATAGTCTTACGAAGTCTAATTACGGATTCCTTGACCCCATGGACCCCTTCCGTGACCAGACTGTGCTGGCTGCATTTCCTGACGATGGGGTTTGGTTCTACGTCACATTCGAACTCGTCGGAGCACTTCTCTTCGCACTCGCTCTCTTGCCATTCAACTACCGCACCAAGTCTGAGTTCTAAAGAGGTATCCGTCCTCTAATGATTGACCGAAGAGCATGACAACCCCGGGCTGAAGGTCATGGCGAAAACGAGACAACGAGCTGGGGCGCCGACGCGACACGTGCCTGGGGAGGCGTGGCTATGTCTGGTTATGGACGGCGTAGGAGCGGGTTGGTCAGGAACTGATCATCCGTCAGGGTCTTGAGAAACGCGACAAGGTCAGCTTTGTCCTGCGGACTTAGTCGCAGGCCTGGAGCGAGATTGAACTGCATGAGCGGGTCGACCGTTGACGAGCGTCGTACGCCGGAGTCGTAGAAGTCCACTACCTCTTCCAGGGTCATGAACCGGCCATCATGCATGTAGGGGGCTGTTCGGGCAATATTTCGAAGTGTTGGAACACGGAAACGAGCTCGGTCTGATGCCAGGCCCGTAACACGTTCACGACCAAGGTCTGTGAATGAGGCATCATCATCAAGGCCGTTGTTCATGAACCGATCATTCGTGAAAAATGGAGGTGCATGACAATGGAAGCATTCCGCCCCCTTCGTCTTATACGTTGGATCAAACTCACGCATAAAAAGCTGGCGTCCGCGCTCTTCCGATTCCGATAAGACGGCCCAACCAGCTAGGGCGCGATCGAACTTGCTTTGTCCCGATACAAGAGTGAGCATAAACTGCTCAAGTGCGATACCGATGCGCTCCGGCGTAACGGTATCAGACCCAAAAGCTCTCGTAAACATGTTGCGATACAGGCTCGAGGCCGAGAGTTTCTTGACAACATTCTCGAGTTTGTCATCCATTTCCAATGTATCGATGATCGGATGAAGTGCTTGCTCCCGTAATGTTGGTGAGCGACCATCCCAGAAGAACCCACGTTCGGTCCAGGCGAGGTTAACGAGTGCCATCGCTTGGCGTGTACCGGGGATGCCGCGTACGCCGATGCTATACTTCCGATTATCGGAAAATGCAGCCGACTGTGAGTGACATGTGGCACAGCTCTGCGTTCCAGTGCGCGAGAGCAAGCCATCATGGAATAGAAAACGTCCGAGGTTTACCCGCTGTTGCGTGAGTGGATAATCCTCAGGCAGTATTGGATCGGGCAGACTCTCTGTCCGAAATGGGTAGGGGGTCTCATCGAGCGTGACAGGTACTTCGGGATCCGTGCACCCAATTGCTGTGATGAGCAGACAGAGAAGAAGAACTGAGCGAAGGTTGTTCATGGTCGGAGCCGAGGATTTGTGGTGAATCGCTCGTCGGTGAGTGCTTGCAAAAATGCCTCGAGATCATCACACTCAAAAGGCGTCAGATTGAGTGGACGCAGAATGGTGTCTTTATTAGGATGTGGGAAGCCGCCGGCGTTGTATCGGAGCAGAACTTCTCTGAGGGTTGCGATGGACCCGTTGTGGAGGTAGGGCGCTGTCAGCGCCACGTTCCGCAGCGATGGGATTCGAAAAACAGCCTCGTCAGCAGGATTATTTGTGAGGCGCGCCCGCCCCTTGTCCGAATACTGCTCAAGAAGACCATTACACGCAAAGCGATTACTGGTGTAGAGATACCCACCATGACATTGATCGCAACCTTTGGAGGAAAAGAGCTGCTGACCCCGACGTTCCGAAGCAGAAAGGTTGCCTTGGTCGACGCGTGATCGACCGCTGACAAGAGTACGCTCAAATGATGCGATCGCTCGGGTGATCACCCACATATCCAATCGACGCCCGTAGGCAGTTTGACTCATGGATTGAAGAACGGAATCGGTCGACAGTCGCTCAACGAGGAGGGGGCCTTGGAGGTCGAATTCAGCATGCTCCTGAACAGGTACGAGGATCTGCATCTCGAGCGTGGGGACGCCCCCTTCACGCATCAGCGCGGGCAGGTAGCCAACATTGGCTAGAGAGGGAGAGTTACGGAAGCCAACACGTCCAAATGTCCCACGTGATGTTGGCCGTCCATCACTAAACGCCAGGGTTGGTTCGTGACATGTAGCACATGAAACGTCGACGCCGGCAGATAAGCGTTTATCGAAAAAGAGTCGTTTCCCAAGCTCGACACGATCTAGAGTTGGGACGTTGTCAGTCGGAAATGCCTGCGCGGGAAAGCCCGGTGGTTGATCGATCAGTATACCATCATCAATAGGCGTAGTGGCTTCGGACGTGCACCCTGCAATGACGGCAAGGATGCCGAACATCAGCTGTGCCCATTGCAGCCGTCGAATGTTATCGTAGGACAACCAAGTTCTCATATCGCACAGAGCCGTCGATGGTCCGGAGGACTACGCCATAGGTGCCTTGAGCAAGGCTGCCGATCGAGAGAAGGGGCGCGTCTGCATGCAGTTCCGCTTCCAGCACGGTCGTGCCTGAGATGTCGACGACCCGAGCGCTAATCGTCCCTGGTGTGAGGTTGACGATGTCGGTGGCGGGGTTTGGCCACAACGCCGGAAGTGAACGTTCTTGCTCGTCAACAGACGTGGTGGTGCTTTGCGAATAGACCACCGAGCCGATGTTCTTCATCAATGTGATGGCCTCGTCGGTGCTGCCATGCATGATGAGTCCGCGCGAAACATCGAGGCCATCGAGGAGTCGACCATAATCCGCGCGGACGAGAATGTCGATGCCTGTCGCCGTACGCGTTGACGATGCTGGAGTCGCGACGCGCGTGTACAGGGCGTTATCCAACGTGTGGATCTGAAAGTTTGCTGTCAGCTTCGTGGCTGACGTCCCGGCCATTCCCTCATACGTCACAAAGCGATATCCAGATGTCCAACCCCAATGCATTGAGGGTACTTGGAGCGCCAATGGGTGCCAGTCGGGATAGGTGGTGGGGTCGAGATGATTTCGCAGTCGATCCACACCGATATGGAAGGTGAGCGAATCCACCGAACTGATATCAAGATTGGCGATAGGGTACCGCTGTTCGGCATTCTTTACGTCAACCAGCAAATAGACATCGGGCACGGGTGTGCTCTTGGAACCGTCGTGATGGATGGTGATGCCGGAGATGTAGTAGCGCAGGAGCTCAGGGCGGTAAAAAGATCCGGAGCGAATGCCAGGATACACCGATCCAAGACGAAACGGGGCATTTCCAATCATCGACTCAATGACGAGCGTGATATCCGTTGCCAAAGCGGACGATGAAACGAACAGTAGGAGGGCGAGGATTCGGAGTTTCACAGCGATGATCCTTGAGTTATCACGGTATAACCTTCGAAGGGGTAACAACTAGACGCGTTGTTTTAGTTCGACACGACACGGTCGAAGCCGCACCGCAGAACGAAACTACGACGTTCGATGTTCATCCGGTTGTCGGCGTCCGTATTTTGACCGTACGACTGTATTCCCTCTTCTGGAGAACATCTATGATGCGTGCCATTGCTCTTTTTGCCCTGGTCGCTACCATGTACATGCATGCCAGTGCCCAGGATATCCTGGGTCGGTTTGGAAATCGGCCAATCCGACGTGATATGCACCAGATGCTTGCTCCGACGGCATCCCCAGAAGGGTTCACGGTGCGCCACCCAGCGACCTTCGTTTCAATCGACCGGCAAGCATTTTCAGTTGCACGTCAGATTGAAGACAACGTTCCGTTTACGATGACGTTTGATCTCCCGACGATTGGTGTTGTCGAGGCTGTTGTTGCCCGGTATCGCGTCATTGACGAATCCACGGAGCTGCTGGCGATGACCTCCAACGGACCAGTGCGGATCCCGCCGCCTCAGAGCGTCCTTGTCCGCGGAACGATTCCTTCGATGAAAGGGTCAACAGTGATTGCCGCCATCTATCCGGACTGGGCCACGGCAATGATCACGACAGGGGAAGCTCAGGGTGATCGGACCTTTCAAATGAGTCCGTTAGAAGTGAGCTCCGCCCAACCTGTCATGATTGTCTACGATCAATCGTCCGTGCCCGCCCGCAACGAATGGGCGTGTCATACCAAAGACCCAGAGAAATTGCCTGTTCGGCTTCGTAAGGACAAATCGTCGGAAACAACGCAGGTCCGCTATCGCAAGCTGAAGATTGCCATTGAATGCGACGAACCGTACTACATTGATCATGGGCGAAATCTCAACAAGGCAACGCAGTATGCCGAATCTGTAGTTGCTGCCTCGAGCGCAGTGTACGAGCGCGACGTGCTGGCAACATTTGTTGTTTCACAGCTAACGGTTTGGACCACAGCGGACCCGTATCCTGGAACGACATCATCAACGTTGCTCAATCAGTTTACGAGTCGCTGGTCGCAAAACTTTGGCACAGTTGATAGAACTCTTGCGCATCTACTCTCGGGAATCAATGGCCTTGGTGGGGTTGCTTATCTCGATGTTCTCTGCGATAAACAGTTTGGGTATGCCGTAAGTGGACTCAACAACAACATCACCTACCCAGCGGCTGGTTATGTATGGGATACGGATGTCTTTTCGCACGAAACAGGTCATAATATCGGTTCGCCACACACCTTTAACTGTTGGTGGAATCCTCCGATCGATTCCTGTGTGAATGCTGAGGGTGGTTCGTGCTATACCGGAACCAAGGCCGTCAAGGGTACGATCATGTCGTATTGTCACCTTACCGCGCAAGGCACAAACCTCAACTTTCATCCGCGTGTTCAAGATCTGCTAAAGTCGCAGCTCTTGAACGATGCATGCACGCCCCTTACGTATGAACTGCGCGTAGAAATGCCAGATACGATCCGTGCGTGTCAAAATGGTGTCGTGAGAGTATCAGCTATTGCTACCGCAGGAGCAGAGCCGTATACCTACAGGTGGTATAGTGCATTCTTTGATACTACAACAACCACGAACAGCTTCCTCGTACGACAGCCTGGCAATTACACATTCTACGTGGACGTCCGTGATGCGGTCGGAAATGCTGCTTCGGATACCTGTGTGATGCGTCGCTTAGAGTCGCCCAATGCTACGCTCGTCACAGAGTCGATCAAGGTGTGCTCAGGAAAGAGCGCTGATATTCTGTGTGAGGTGACGGGTGGAAAGCCACCGTATACCTATCAGTGGCTTCGCAATGGTGTACCGATCAACAATCTGACGGAGTTTTACGCACAGCGAATCGACGAGCCAACACGATTTACTGTAATCGTCGCCGATAGTAACGGCTGTGTCGATTCGGCACAGGTAGAGATACGGACGTATGATATCCAACTTACATTCTCTCCATCGACCCTTTCACTGCCATCGTTGCCAGCCTGTAAGAACAGCTTTATTCAGGAGTATACGCTAACCAATATCGGTGCCGATACGATCGTGATTGATTCAATCGTGCATGGACCCGGCGTTAAGGTTGTCGGCAATCTGCCTATCCTACTTGCACCAGGCGCCTATGTCAAAACCCCACTCACGATTTCAGTTTTCAAGACTGGAACAATTCGCGAGGACATCGCCTTTTTAGAAAATCGATGTCGCTGGCGTTTCCGTGGATCGATTACCGGAAGTCGCAGCACGGCACGTGTGCAGTCGACGCTTCCGGTGCAGCTCGGAACAAAGATTCAATGTGACTCGGTCACACCAAGGATGATACCTATCAACATTGCCAATTCAACGTCCTTCCCGCTTTCCATTTCAGCTGTCTACTGTCAAGAAGCGAAGACCGCTGTAAGACTTGAGCGCACTCCGTTTACTATAGCACCTGGTGCAGAGCGTCCTGTTGTCATCTTCTTGACAACAGATCTTCCTGTGGGATCATATGTCGACACCCTAACGCTGACATATGAGAGTGAGAGTTGTGAAGGGTCGTTCCGTGTACCCTTGACATTCGGGGTTTCATCAGCAGTAATTGCACAACCAGCGGCAATCTCATTTGACTCTGTCAAGACTAGCTCGAAGCCGATCGTTCGGACGCTGCCGATCACCGCGACACTCACCGGCACAACGACGGCAACAGTGCAGTATGTCGAGATTACAAGCCCCTTCACCACGTCGATGAAGGTAGGATTACAGTTGCCAAACAACCGGGTGACAAATGTGTCGGTGACACTGGATCCGAAAGATATCCTCGTTGATGGCCCAGTGACGGGCAAGCTATTGTATCTCGTCGACTCGTGCTCTGTGCCCTATACGGTTGATCTCAACGCCAATGTGATTGTTGTGGGTGTGGATGATGATGCGCGGATGGCTGACGGTTTCCTGAGCAGCACCGTACGGGCTGAGGATGGTGCGATTGTGATTCTTGGGCTTCGTGGTTCGGCCGATGTCTTTGATCTGAACGGGCGGCGTGTTGGGGGTGCGAAGCTTGAAGGTGCTCCGGCTCGCGTCGATGGTCTTGCGGTCGGCTGCTATGTAGTGGTCCTGCGGGATGATGGGGCTGCGCAACAGCAGTCGGTTGTAACCTGCATCATTCGATAACAGAGAAATCACTACTCCTCAAATTGATACTCGTAGATGTCGTGGGCGTGTTCGCCCGGATCGACCTTGATGAGTTCCTTGAGCAGGCCCGAATTCATGTCATAGATCCAGCCATGGAGCATTGGCCGCTGATCTTTTTGCCAGGCCCTCTGAACGAATGAGATGTCGGCAAGATGATGAACCTGTTCAATAACATTGAGCTCAACGAGACGATTCGTGCGTTCGTCCTCGTCGCTAATGGCGTCGAGTTCGCTAGCGTGGAACCGGTAGACATCTTTAATGTGCCGAAGCCACTTGTTGATCAGGCCAAGGTCCTTTCGTGACATCGCCGTTTTGATACCGCCGCACCCGTAGTGGCCGCAGACAATGATATGCTTGACCTTGAGCACCTGCACAGCATACTGCAACACGCTGAGCATGTTGAAGTCTGTATGAATTACCATGTTCGCTACGTTGCGGTGCACAAAAAGCTCACCTGGAACAGTACCAGTGACATCTTCGGCGGGCACTCGACTGTCAGAGCACCCGATCCACAGATAGTCTGGGTGTTGCTCAGAAGCAGTGTGGGCAAAGAAGTTGGGATCGAGATTCAGCTTGTCAACAACCCAAGCTTTGTTGTTCAGGAGTAGGCGAGAATAATCTGTCATGATGAATACGCCCCTTGTTTGCCAAAGAAGTGATAGTAGTCCAGCGTGATGTTGCGGTGCTCCGCAGATTGCCGGAAGTCATCGATGGTTTCGTAGACGTCATGATCAATGTACAGAGCCTTTGTTCCATCTATGATCAGTGTGGTATTGTCTGGAACTGTTGCAAGCGTCTGCTTCAACGATGCCTTTTGCACGAACGTCATGTCCTTGTTGAATCGAAGGAGATAGGTTTTACCGTCGTTGACAAGGGTGATTGATGTTCGGTGATATGATCGGATGACGAAGAATGTACTGACGATAAGTCCAGCCGCGACACCAAGAAGGATGTCTGTAGCAACCACCACGACGCACGTCACGATGAATGGAAGAAACTGGCTGATGCCTTCCTTCCACATTGATCGGATGAGGGACACCGAGGATAGCTTGTAACCCACAACCAGGAGCACACAAGCAAGGCACGCAAGAGGAATGAGGTTCAGGGCCCATGGGACCATGACGACTGCTCCAGCGAGGAGTGCACCATGAATGAATGAAGCTGTTCGGGTTTGAGCGCCGGCATACACGTTCGCCGACGAACGAACGATTACGGATGTGACCGGGAGACCGCCGATCAATCCACTAATGGTGTTTCCAATGCCCTGGGCAAAGAGCTCACGGTTGACGTCGGAGATGCGTCGCTGCGGATCCATTTTGTCGGCTGCCTCGACGGATAGTATGGATTCAATCGACCCGATAGCGGCAATTGTCAAGGCGATCGTCCAAACATCGATACGGCCGATAGCAGAGAGGTCGGGTAGTCGGAATTCAGCGAGAAATGATGCCAGGGATGTCGCCACAGGTAGGCTGACCATGTGACTGTCTTCTGCCTTGAGCATCCATGCTGGGTTCCAAGCGCCGAAGAGTTGATTGATTACTGCTGCGAGGATGACACAAATAAGCGCTCCCGGAACGATGCGCGTCCAGCTTTGACGACGCAGCAGGGGCGAATCCCACACCAGGAGGATCGACAGGCATATGGCTGAGATGACGATTGCCCCTGGCTGAATGATATCCGCATTGAAGGCGCGGATCGGATCGAGAAAGATGTCGAACCATTCAGCGCCTGCAAATGCCTTTTCCTCGTCAGTGAATCCATGGTCGTAACCCACAGCATGCGGGATTTGCTTGAGGATGATGGTTATCCCGATCGCGGCCAGCATGCCTTTGATCACACTATGGGGGATGAAATTCCCAAGTGAACCCGCACGAACTGCCGCAATCACCAATTGCAGGATTCCAGCGAGAACAACGGACGTCAGGAATACCTCAAAACTTCCAAGCGAAATGATCGAGGCGGCAACGACCGAGGCGAGGCCAGCTGCTGGTCCAGAAACGCTGAGTTCAGAGCCAGAGAACACCGATATGATCAGGCCGCCGATGACCCCAGCAATGACCCCGGCAAAGAGCGGAGCTCCAGAGGCCAGGGCGATACCGAGGCATAGCGGTAATGCTACGAGAAAGACCACGACTCCAGCCGGAACGTCTTTGGACGCCCATCGAAGCGATGGTATGCTGATCAGGTGGCGCATGTGGTGACGAAGTTAGTCATGAAGGCATCCGTTCGTGCTAAGTTTGTGCACGAGGTTCACATTATGTCAACATACTCTTTTGACTTCGTCTGCGAAGTCGATATGCAAGAGGCGGACAACGCCATTAATCAAGCCGTAAAGGAAATTGAGCACCGGTACGATCTGCGCGGGTCGAATTGTACCGTGGAACTGCGTCGTGCCGATAAACTGTTCCAAATTCGAGCAGATGGCGAGCACTTTGTGACAGCTGCCTTGGAGATTATCAAGCAGAAGATGATCAAGCGGGGAATTAGCGTACTTGCCCTTGATGAGCAGCCCGTTGAGCTCCTTGGAGGGAAAAGTGTTCGACAGAATGTGAAGCTTAAAGCTGGTTTTGAACGTGACGAAGCGAAGAAAATCACAACAACCATCAAGGATGCAAAGCTCAAGGTTACCACGCAGATCGTCGATGAGAAGGTACGCGTAACGGGCAAAAGCAAGGATGACCTGCAAGCGGCCATCAAGTTGGTACAGAGCGCTGAGCTGGGTATTCCAGTTCAAGTGGAGAACCTGCGTTAGCCCCATTCCTTTCACGATATTTGCAATTGCATCCAACCGCATTTAATCCTGGAGTTCCAGTGGATCTTTTTCAGAAGTGTATCGATTTCACCCGTGCTGACGATGTCAAGGCAGCCGGGCTCTACCCATATTTCCGTCCGGTCGAGGAAAATGAGGGACCTGTCGTTCAAATTGAAGGTCGGAAGATCATCATGGCAGGATCCAACAATTACCTTGGATTGACGGCCCATCCTGAAGTGAAGGCTGCCGCCATCGCTGCGATCGAGAAGTATGGTACGGGTTGCTCAGGATCGCGGTATCTGACAGGCACCATCAGCCTCCATATCGAGCTGGAAAAGCGTCTTGCGGCCTACCTTGGCACAGAAGATGTCCTTCTCTTCTCCACTGGCTACCAGACGTCGTTGGGTGTGATCTCTGCCCTCGTACAGCGGGGTGATTATGTGATCTCGGACAAAGAGAACCATGCCTGTATCATTAATGGCTGTATGCTTGCCAAGGCCGGTTTCGCCGAGTTCGTGCGATACAAGCACAACGACATGAACGACCTTGAGCGCGTTCTCTCACGTGTGCCAGCTGACGCAGGAAAACTGATCGTCACCGATGGTGTTTTCTCTGTCAGTGGCGAGCTCGTAAATCTGCCCGATCTGATCACTGTTGCAAAGAAGTATGGTGCTCGCGTTCTCGTCGATGACGCCCATGCAACCGGCGTTGTTGGAAAGGGCGGACGTGGTACAGCCTCGTATTACGACCTTGTTCACGAGACCGACCTGACGATGGGAACGTTTTCGAAGACCTTTGCCTCGCTCGGTGGTTTTGTAGCCGGTCCAGAGCGCGTGATGAACTACATCAAGCACCACTCACCGGCCCTGATCTTCAGTGCATCGCCAACGCCAGCCTCTGTTGCATCGGCACTTGCAGCATTGACAATCCTTGAGCGTGAGCCTGAGCGTATTGACCGTCTGATCGCCAATGCCGACAAGATGCGGAAGGGGTTTGCGGCGATGGGTTTCAACGTCATCGATTCCGAAACAGGTATTGTCCCTGTTATCGTTGGAGATGCAGAGTTGGCGATGGTCTTCTGGCGGAAGCTCTACGATAAGGGAGTGTTTGTGAATGCGTTCATCCCACCGGGAGTCCCACCAAATATGTCGATGATGCGGACGAGCTACATGGCAACGCACGAGGATGAGCATCTCGATGCAATCCTGAATGTGTTCCATGAGGTCGGCATCGAACTCGGTCTCCTTTCGGCATAAGGGCCGCTCGCATCCATGCAGATTACTCGGTTTGAGCGTGGTCTACACGACCGTGTCGCCATTGTCACTGGAGCAGCCGTTGGCAGCGGCCGTGCATTTTGTGAGCGTCTCGCAGAGGAAGGGGCTCGCTTGGTCATTGCCGATCTAGCCCCAGCGACGGAGACCGAACAAGCCGTGCGTGCGCTGGGCGGCGATGTCGTGAGCATTACGGGCGATATGACAAACCCCGCTGACGTCGATCGCGTCGTTGCTGCAGCGATTGAGCACTTTGGCCGCGTTGACATTCTGGTTCACAACGTTGGCTACTACCACGAAGAGCCCTTCCACCTGTTATCGTTTGATCAGTGGAAGCGCACCCTTGAGATCACCCTCGACTCGCTTTTCCATGTGGTTCGAGCTGTGTTGCCACACATGAAGAGAGAGGGCTTTGGACGCATTATCACATTTTCAAGTGATACTGTGTGGCTCGGTACGCCATACCTGACGCACTATGTCACGGCAAAAATGGGTGTGATTGGATTCACCCGATCTCTGGCCGCCGAAGTCGGGAGCTACGGAATCACGATCAACACCATTACCGTCGGCCTTACCGCAACGCAGAGCGTTGGCATGTCGCCCGAAATGCGACCACTGTTGGAGAGTATCCTCCCCACACAGGCCGTTCACCGCGCCGATGAACCCGAGGATATTGCCAACGTCGTGGCCTTCCTCGCCTTGCCTGCCTCCGGTATCATCACAGGCCAGACCATCAATGTCGATGGTGGAGTAGCGCGGCACTAGGCACGAGGTACTGGGTACTGGGTACCAATGACGAAGTACCAATGACGAAGTACCAATGACGAAGTGCCAATGACGAAGTACCAATGACGAAGTACCAATGACGAAGTGCCAATGACGAAGTGCCAATGACGAATGACCAATGACCAATGACGAAGTACCCCGGCACCTGAAACCCGGAACCCGGAACCCGGAACCCGAAACCTGACTATTTTCCCGGCTGATCATCACTCAGGAAGTCTGTCTATGCGTCCCGTATCGAGACTGTTTTGCGTTGCTGTTGCGCTTCTTTGTACACTGCATGCTGGGTTGGCGCAACAGGGCGACACCATCATTGTAAAGACCTTGACATTCAAGGATACCACGAAGCGGTCGGGTACGTGGTTGTTCCCGCCCCCTGGGCGCTACGAAAAGGTGGTGATGCTCTACACGTTAAAGTGTGATCCTGCGACCACGCAAGACAGATTTGATTGTGGAGAGTGGGATTATCTCACGTACACAATGTTGCGTGACTCAACGGGGGAGTTCGACTCAACGCGGATGATGCAACCAAACTTTCGGGTGAGGGGGGCAACGCCGGATTCGTTCTCGTACACAACGACGGTGGTGACGCCTCGGATGCGCTACCAGACGACGCCGGTGACGCGTCAGGGAAGCACCGTTGGTGAATTCAAAAAGATTGGTTCGGGTAGTGAGGGCAACAACTCCATCCTTAAGGGTAGTGGCGGGCGCGGCCGCTTTGTGTGGAGGGCATCAGAGCTGAAGGAAGCGGGTCTTTCTGCAGGTCCGATCCACGGTCTTTCGATGAATGCGCTAGCTGCAGGCGATGTGACGCTCATGACCGTGCGAATGAAGCATGTAACGTATGCCACCAGTGGCAGGAACGTCGAGCGTTTTCTTGACAACGGCACTGACCTGCAAACGGTTGTCCGTCGAAATGTCGCGGTAGTCAAGGGCGACAATCATCTGCCATTTTCCACCCCGTTCATTTGGGATGGTACATCAGATATCGTCATAGACTTCTCCTGTATGAGTTCGTCGTCAACCATTGGAATTTCGTCAGGACCTGCCCCGAATAACGGATCCGTGGATGATGGTTCGCGACGGGCCTATGCATTTACAGCTGGTGATGCAATCACTCTTCCTGGCTCGATCGGAGAGACGATTAATGAGGAGATTTCGATTTCGTTCTGGTGTTGGGGTGACCCCAATCGTATGCCACGCTCGCACAATACGATGGAAGCTTACGATGCACAGGGTCGACGCGTCGTGAATATTCACTTACCATGGGAAAATCAAGTAGCCTACTGGGATTGTGGTATCGATCCGAAGAACGGCGCCTATGATCGCATCGAGAAGGGGGCGCCGGTCGAGTCAACCGAGGGTCGTTGGAATCACTGGGTCTTCACGAAGTCCGCGAAGTCTGGCCTGATGAGAATCTTCCTCAATGGCTCTCTCTTTCATGAGGGCAATGGGAAGGTTCGGAAGATGCAAGGCATCACGCGATTTGTCATCGGATCAGGGGGCTCGGCATCGTACGAGGGACTCCTCGATGAATTCCAGGTATGGAATGTCGCACTTGATTCGACGACAATCAAGGCGTGGATGAATCGTGCAATCACAGATCAACATCCTCTTTATACGAAGCTTGTCGGCTATTACCGTGCAGAACACACGGCATCGCCGACAGTCGCGTTGGACCAGTCGTTGAGCGGTTTTAATGGAACACTTTTCGGAATGCCAACACTTCATCGGTTGGCCGGCGATCAGCTTGGACACATGACAGAAGTGAGCTCGTCGCGTCCTGTCGTTTCATTCGAAGTGGGTGCGAACCTTGCAGTAACGGCAGGTCGTGGTGATGTTGACATCGATATCGAACCTCGTCGCACATCTCTTGTTCGGTTTGCTCGCCCCGTTCAGCCTCGTATCTACCGACCAGATGCTGAAGATCATCCGTCTATCGCAACAGACACCTTGGTCGTTCAGGAGGCCGGCGTATTGCCGGTGTTCAATGAGGTGGGTGTGAAGGTCGACTCAATTATCGTTCCATCGCAGACGACAATTCGTAAGGTGATGTCGCCCTATTTCAGCCCAATTGTTGACTTTGAGATTAGTCGCTATATCACGCCATATGGCATTGGTCTCGATCTCGGTCCGAAGGGCTTTCGCTGGGAGTATGATGTCACGGATTTCGCCCCATTGCTTCGAAATAACGTCACTCTTTCGGCCGGCAACCAGCAGGAGTTGATCGATTTGACGTTCATGTTTATCAAGGGTACGCCCCCTCGTGACGTGAAGCAGATCGACCAGGTCGTATATGAGCGTGGTGCGTGGTATCCAGACGTGATTACGAACAAGGCTATCGCTCCAGTTACTGTGGCGCTGAACCCGGATGCAAAGATGTTTCGCCTGAAGGCCGTTACCTCTGGTCACGAATTCAGCAACGCGACAAACTGCGCCGAATTCTGTCCGCGAAATCACTTTCTTTCGATCGACGGCACGGAGCGTTTCACTTGGCGCTTATGGAAGGAGTGTGGTGACAATCCTGTATTTCCGCAGGGTGGCACGTGGCTCATCGACCGCACGGGATGGTGTCCAGGCGAGATGGTGGATCTCTATGACTTTGATGCGACGCCGTTCGCTGCTGGCAAGTCCAGCATCACGATTGATTACGGTGTGAAGAAAGAAGCAGCAGAAGAGAACTGGGGTCGGTGGGAAGTTTCAACACAGCTTATCGGCTACGGTGCTCCAAACTTCACGAATGATGTCGCTATTACAGATATCCGCAAGCCCAATTCGTGGGAGTATTACAGCCGCATGAATCCGATCTGCGGCAGCCCCGAAGTCGTCATCCAGAATACTGGAGCCAATGAGCTTACACAGTGCACCATCACCTATGGCGCGCAAGGGGCGAAGGCTTCGACATATACGTGGAAGGGCAGACTTGGATTCCTCGCCAAGGATACGGTTGTCCTGCCCGTTCCAGAATGGCCAACGTCGTCTGGAGCTCAGAGGTTCGAGGTGTCTGTTAGCATGCCAAATGATGAGTATGCAGCAAACAACGCGCGCAGTTCTTCGTTTGTGATGCCCCCTTCCTACTACAGCGACCTTCAAATTGTACTCCGCACGAATCGCCAGGCGGAGGACCAATACAGCTGGCGTTTGCGAAAGGCTGATGGAACTGTTGTGCAAGAGGTTGAGCAACTGGAAAGCGAAAAGCTCTTTACCTATGATCTTCAACTCGAACCTGGATGCTACGACTTCGAATTGGTGAATCGTGCCGGGTATGGTTTGGACTTCTGGTTCTTACGTGATCAGCTCGGCTCTGGTAGCCTGTTGTTTAAGTCCGGTGGCAACACCATTAAGACCTTCGAGGCAGACTTCGGCAATACGGCATGGATGCAATTCGTCGTCGCAGTCAAGCCAACAATTCTTGTTACTACAGATACCGTTCGGTTTGAGACCCCGAGTCCTTCGCGCGTCGAACGGACGTTTGTTGTTCGGGCGGCAAATAGTGCTGGGCTCCGTGTTGACAGTATTGGGATCTTCTCGGTTCGCAAGCACTTTAGTGTCGTCTCGACGTCAATACCACTACCAGCATCGATTGAGCCGGGTGACTCATTGATCGTGACCTTGGCGTTTGATCGTCCCGATGCCGGCACGACATCAGGTTCAGCAAGGATCTACTGTAACGATGAACGGAACGTGGCTCGACTCGTTCGCTTGGTTGGCGTTGCTGGCACAAGCACCTCGGTCGACGAAGAAGAGGATCTTACCTCAGCAGTCGCAGTAACTGTTGTTCCGAACCCAGTGATGGATAATGGCGTGGTTCGTCTTAACGTCTTCCGTGAGGACCTCTTGCGGTCGTGTTCCGTTGTGGTTCGCGACATTATGGGTCGAACGGTAGCAGTAGTGCATCAGGGCAGCTTGGCGTTTGGCGAACAAGTCTTCGAACTCCCGTCAACATTGGCAGGGGGCTCGTACATCGTAAGCATCGAGACTGATGCCACGCGCGTCACAACCCCGTTTGTGGTCACACGCTGATCGAACAATGAAGCTTGATCGCTCGATGCGTCCGCCAGCAGCGGATGTTGTTTTCCGATCCAATGATCCACAGGATCCACGGATCGGTGACGTACTCATTACGACCGCACATATTCCAGCCGATGCGGCAGTGGTGTGTGTTCTTATCGGCGTCCCTCAAGACATTGGTGTCGAACGCAATGGTGGTCGCGCTGGTTCTGCTTCCGCACCAGAATCAATCCGTCGTGCGCTCACGAAGATGGCAACTGGTGGGCTCTATCCAGCGCTATCTGAAGGACGACTGCGAATCGCGGATGCGGGTGATATCGACACAGATGGCAAGACACTTGAGCAGATTCACGATGAACTGCACGATGTTGTTGCCGAGGTCCTTCGAGCCGGGTACGTCCCTGTTGTTCTCGGAGGAGGACACGATTGTGCATGGCCTACGATACGCGCAATGGAAACCACACGACTGCCCTACGGAGTCATCAATATCGACGCACACGCCGATGTTCGCCCCCTCAAAGAAGGAAGGGCCCACTCAGGGTCGCCGTTTTACCAGCTTCTGACGATGTCAGAGTCGCGTCTGCTGCCAGGGGGCTTTGTTGAGTTCGGACTCCAACACAACAGTGTGGCTGAAGCCCACTTGACATTTGTCCGTGATGCCGGTATGAAAGTCGTAATGCTCGACGAGGTCCGTCATGTTGGAGTTCCTGCTGCATGGGATCAAGCTTGGAGCAAATGCGCGGCATCACACAGAGTGTATCTCTCCCTCGACATGGACTCCTTTGCCTCTGCCTATGCACCAGGCGTCAGTGCTCCCGCCGCCGATGGCTTTACACCCCACGACATCGGTTCACTTCTCTTTCAATCAGCTCGCAGCGGTTCACTCGCCGCATTCGATGTTGTCGAGTGCAACCCAAGATTTGATGTCGATGGCCGCACGGCCAAACTCGCCGCAGCAATGATCTGGAACGTCTTCCACGGCTTTGCGTCAGCCCACGAGCCCGACCACCGCTAACCACCAAGACCCAGGCCATTGGTGATTGGTCATTGGTCATTGGTCATTGGTCATTGGTAATTGGTAACTAGTACCCAGTACCCAGTACCCAGCACCCGTACCCAGTCCCCATCCCGTCGTATTTTCGCACCATGGCACAACAAGAACCACAAAAAATCATCTTTAGCATGGTCGGTGTTGGCAAGATCTATAAGCCAAACCGCCAGGTATTACGCGACATCTATCTGAGCTTTTTCTACGGCGCCAAGATCGGAGTTCTCGGTCTGAACGGCTCCGGTAAGTCGACGCTCCTGAAAATCATTGCCGGATTGGACGATGAATATGTTGGTCAAATCACCAAGAATAAGGATGTGACCTTCGGGTATCTTTCTCAGGAGCCGGAGCTCGATCCGAGCAAGACGGTTCGCGAGGTCGTTGAGGAAGGGGCTCACGAGGCTGTTCAATTGCTGAAGGATTATAACGCGATCAGCGAGCAATTCAGTGATCCAGATGCCGATTTCGATAAGCTTCTCGAAAAGCAGGCAAAGCTGCAGGAGAAGATTGATGCTCTGGGTGCGTGGGACATTGATTCGAAGTTGGAAATGGCAATGGACGCCCTGCGCTGTCCGCATCCTGATACACCGGTAAACGTTATCTCTGGTGGTGAACGTCGACGTGTTGCTCTTGTCCGTCTCCTTTTGCAAAAGCCGGATGTCCTTCTTTTGGATGAGCCTACAAACCACCTTGACGCAGAGAGTGTCGCGTGGTTGGAACGACATCTCCACGATTATGAGGGCACTGTCATTGCCGTCACGCACGACCGATACTTCCTGGACAACGTTGCAGGCTGGATCCTGGAGCTTGATAATGGTCATGGTATTCCGTTTGAAGGGAATTACACGAACTGGCTTGAACAAAAGCAGGCCCGCTTAGCCCTCGAAGAAAAGCAAGAGTCAAAGCGTCAGAAGGCTCTCAAGGAAGAGCTCGAATGGGTTCGCATGAATCCGAAGGGCCGTCACGCGAAGAGTAAGGCTCGTATTTCAGCTTATGAAAAGATGCTGGAAGAAGAGTCCGTGAAGCGAAATGAGGAGATGGAGATCTTCATCCCCGCTGGACCTCGCCTTGGCGACAAAGTTGTTGATGCCGTGGATGTTGCTAAGTCCTTCGGTGATAAACTTCTCTACGAACATCTTTCGTTCTCGTTGCCGCCGGGTGGTATCATTGGGATTATTGGTCCAAACGGTGCCGGTAAAACCACGCTCTTCAAGATGATCGCGGATCAACTTCAACCAGATCAGGGTTCTTTTCAGGTTGGAGATACTGTAAAGCTGGGGTATATCGATCAGAATCGCCCCCTTGATCCAGACAAAACGATCTGGGAAGAGATCTCGGATGGACTCGACGTCGTGCAGATCGGTACGCGCGAGGTAAACTCGCGAGCCTATGTTGCCCGTTTTAACTTCAGCGGCAGTGATCAACAGAAGAAGGTTACCCAGCTCTCGGGGGGTGAACGCAATCGCGTCCACTTAGCCAAAATGCTGAAGGAAGGGGCAAACGTGCTCCTGTTGGACGAGCCGACAAATGACCTCGACGTTAACACTCTTCGTGCACTAGAGGAGGCCCTTCTCAACTTCGCAGGTTGCGCAGTCGTCATCAGTCACGACCGCTGGTTCCTTGACCGCATCGCCACGCACATTCTTGCGTTTGAGGGTGATAGCCAGGTTGTCTGGTTTGATGGCAATTACTCGCAGTACGAAGAAGATCGGCGCAAGCGTTTGGGAATCGAGGCTGAACGGCCACACCGTATTTCGTACAGAAAGCTGACCCGTGATTGATATGACATGGCGTACCATCATCACCTCTGCTTCAATTGCGGCGAGCTTGCTCGCCTCTACTGCCATGGCTCAGCCTTCGAAGGAACAACTTCGCAAGCAGTTTGGTGATAATGTCACGGTAAAGAGCGTCACTACACGATATGACTTCTCCGCGCTATCGCGCGAGATCCCAATGCCATTCGAGCGATTTCAATACCTCCCTGGCGAACAACCGGCTGGTTACAAGGCCTCGACGACGATGAAAGCCGCTACGCCAGCTGCTCGTAAACTTTGGACATCATGGGCCGGCGTTTTGCCTGAGTTCGGTGCGCCGTCACAGAAGATTCTGCAGGGGTATAGCGGTAAGGAAGGTGGCGTGATTCTGTATATGCGCTGGAGCAAGCCGTTGCCTGCAGATGCGCGACGTGCGATCTGTCGAATTCTCTATGGAAAAGACGAAAAGCCTCTTGGTGCCGATACCAAAGACGATCTGTTTGTATCGAATGACTGGGTGATGATCTGGTCATTTGCTAATCCCGTCTCTGAACTCAAACAGGCTCACCAGAAGCGCACATTTGAGATTGTCAATCAAGAAGCCCAGCGCTGGATGGACGCTAATCCAGAAAAGGCAAAGAAATACCTTCAGCCGAAGAAATAACAGGTGCTCCAATGATCGTTCTCGCAATGTTTACGAGTGAACTTGAAGCTGAGCTTCTTGCCTCAAAGCTAAAAGCAGCAGGGATTGATTATAAACTCCAGGATAGTAAGGCGGATGGCTTTAAGCTTTCCGTGTTTGAAGACGATCTCGACGAGGCACGCGAGATATACGATGCCGCTACCTTCGATGGCGAGATCGGTGGATCAAGCGTCGATGATGACGAGATTAATTTCGACGAGCTCGAAGGGTAGGGGAGCTGGGGGCAGGGTACAGGGTACAACCATTGTGCCCGCGACTCTTTGGTCTTCATATACCTCATTTCTTAGGGGCCAGATTCCCGTATGGAAGTGCAGTCGGAAGCTGATTGTACCCGGATGGTCAACGGTATGGAAACAGTGATGCCACGTTGAAAAATATCGGGGAGGCCGCTTGTGTGCAACCTCCCCAACTTCAGACATCCTACTGTACAAGTGATTTCGTGGCTATCTACCACGCGACACAAGCCCATTCACTTCAATTCCGTCAGCTAGGATACATCGTATGAAGATGTTGCCACGCGCCGAATTCGGTACTGGTAGTTCAATGCCATCAAATGGTGCGGGCGGAAATGTTCCACGAAACAGCTCAGCACCAGCAATATCGTAGGCAATGAATTTGTTTCGTGCACTCTTTGTACCATGAAGTGCCACCCTAATGGTCGTGCCGTCCCATGTAAGATTGAGCGATGGCCGGATACTCGTCGGTGAGGAACCTGCCAGTGCTTCCTTTTCTAACGAAGTTGGCAGAAGGGTCGACACTATCCATGCTGTATCAGCTTGCGTCGATTGATAGCATGTCGAGGAATATCGCAACAAGTTCATCGCAGCCATTTCCGCTTTGATTTCATCACTGGTCAAACCAATCACGCCAGCCCGATAGAACAACGGTGGGAGGCAGGAATCGCGTTGATAGTTGACGCGAAGGAACCGAAGGTACTCTACACGAGTTGAGGCCTCGACGGTATCATACGGTGTTGTACCATCAGGATACCAGGTTGGATGTCGAAATGTCCGATGAAGGTTCTTAAGGGATGTACGATGCTCGTCGTACAGCATATGAGCAATGTTGTTCTCGTTCTGCATTTTCTTTTGCAGCAGACCGTACGGCGAAGGACCCCAACGGTAGGGCAATGGGCGCACATAGACAGCCCTCCCGGCATACTCTGTGGGTAGACGTAATCGCCGCACAGATTTATCGGGTTCGGTTCCTGTTCGCTCAAGGATCATCTTGCCGGGGCGTGCCAGAATTCGAATTGAATCAAGAACGACGAGGCGTTGTCTGGATGCCGCATCTACGAGTTCAAGTACGACATCGACAGTGTCTCGAACCTCGTCGGGCTTGGTCAGACAAAAGAAGTCCCTCCACAATCTGGCTTTCGGTTCATGCGAATCTGTAAGATGCACACTTGCCTGCGTGTATGACTCAACGAATCGTACGAAGGCGACTTCCGCCCCTTCTTTGTAGGTGAATGGACGGGTACGTGCTGATTCACCAAGGCTTACATCTGCCCCCTGCAGGCCGACACCTCTGTTCGAACAGCACCAACCGCCGCTGAAAAACTCCTGTTGCGTCAACTCCAGGAAGACAAACTGCGTGTCATTGGGATAATCGATTCGGACTTCACCGTATGACCATTCAACCTGTGTTGAATCGAAATCATTCGATAGGGATGCGAGCCAGTTATGGCGTGCATACTCCTTCCAAAATGAAGGTCTTAAGGGCTCTGCGACTTCTTGGGCAAACAAACCGACTGCGCAGATGAAGATAAAGGCAGATGTAAAACATGCTTTACGTTGGTTGGTGCCGGTTGCGATATTAGATAGACTCACAGCACACCTCCACTCCGTCAGTATCGGCGCATGGTGTCTGAAAGCGATCCCGAAGGCACGACTGCTTCATGATCGCAACCGACGCACATTCGTCACCCCATTGATTAGAACATGCCCGAGCGGCTGGATACTCACAAACGGTTGCGCGAGTGTACTGCTTCGCAACTTTGTTCCAGAGACACATGCTTGGGCTCTCGCACTGTGTGTACCCACAGTACGTCGTCGATGCCATACGCAGTCCATCTGAATAGCAATAGATGATACATCGCACCTGACAATTTTCCTGCTTCACATAGCAGTGCGTGTACTTGACCTCCTCGCCATCCTGCCTGATGGTGAAATTGGGATGACACGCAAGATTGGGTATTCGCACCTGACCCGCAGTGTGAATTGTTCCTGCAAACCCGGTGGCGGTGGACCCTAGAACCACCACAAGCAACGCAACCGAATGCAGTATCCATCGACGTGTATCGCTGGGGATGAACCTGTGCAATCCCCCTAGGGCAGAGATATCTGCCCATCGTTCAGTTACAAAACACCGTTTCATACGGGGTTCCCTTCACATAAATAAACAAAAGCGGATAGCACAATGCCGTCCGAACTACGTCAATTAGTGTTGGGTGTACTGAAAGGAGCTTTAAGGTAAGCAATAGCCTGTGCGCAAACAAAATGTGTTTGCGTATGTCAGGTGCACATTCCGGATTTTAGCAGATCACAAATCGCAGAGCCGCCCAATCATTTGGGGTAGCATCGCGCGCCACGTTGGCCAGTCATGTGTCCATTCATTTGACCAGATGTCAACCGTGTGCGGTATTGCCAGCGCAGAGAGCACCTCTCCGAAGCGGACACTTGCCGAGGGGTCTTCATATGCACCACTGCCCGTTGCGATATGAATGTGCTTTTCCGATCGCAGAAGATCAAGGATTGCACCTTCTTTCAGGTTGGGCAAATAGTCCATCGGTGAATTAAAGTAGCAGTCCTCATCGAAGTAGCCCTTCGAGTAGGCCTTCAAGTCATACACGCCGCTCATAGCGAGCGTTCCTCCAAAGAGATCGGGACGCCGGAACATCGTGTTCACTGCATGGAATGCACCCAGTGAAACGCCAGATGTAATAATCGGTACTGATCCCGCACAGTCGTTGTGGATGAACGGAACCACTTCGTCGACAATGTAGGTATTGTACTGTTGATGCCGCAGGGACTTTTGTGGTCCTTCGAGCTGGTCGTTGAGCCACGCCTCACTGTTGATGCTGTTCACCGAAAATACTTTGATCAAGCCCTGTTCAAGGGGCTCCGTAATGCTTTCGATGAGGTGAAAGCGTTCGTATTCAAGGTAGTCGGCCGCTGCGCTCGGAAACATCAGGATTGGAGTGCCATAGTGACCATAGCAGCAGATTTCCATCTGCTTGTCGAGGCGTGGGCTGTACCAGGAGGTGATGTCTCTGCGCATGGCCGCAAATCTACGGAGCGACTCGAGCAATGGAGTTACTGATGCGATCGAGCACTAACAAAGACAAGGGCCGAGCCCTCGTGCACAGTGATAGTAACATCCGATTGCACAGCGCGATTGCGCGCCCCCTCGCGTGTACCGAGTTCGAGAATCTCATCTCGGAGTTGCCACTGCAAACCCTCCGTTGTTAGTCGGACGCGTGGTTGTGGGATAATCGAGATGATCTCTTCGGGAAGGGCCGTGTAGGTGAAGCTGTCGTAGACAGGGATGCCGACACGGTCACCATCGAGTGCAAGGAGGCGCATGGTGCGGCCGTGACGCATGAGCACAGACCAGTTATTCAGCGTGTGTTCGAGTTCACCGCCATGTATCCCAACAATGAGAACGGCATTCCAAAGAGAGTTTGACGCAACGCGCAGTGCTTTCTCGAAGTCGTTATCATCCTGGTTCGGGTCGACGATGATCGTACCATGCGAGCGGACGGCATCCAGGACATGGTCGTTGACAGAGTCGAGATCGCCGCAGAGAATATCGGGAACAATGCCCATGTCCATAAGTGCATTAGCTGCCCCGTCTGCCGCGATAAACGGTACCGATGCATATGCTTCGAGGAGGGTGCGCTCGGGCAATATTCCGTTAAGAAAAAGAACAGCATCAATGCGTTCGTTGGTTTGGAGAAGGTGTGTTACGGACATCCTGCACGCTCCCACTCATCGAACACTTGCATCATCGCATCGATCCCATCGGTAAGTGCTGCGGGACCTGGCTGAAGGATGACCGGTGATGCGATTTCTCGCAAGAACCCTGTGTGATATGGGCGGAAGTTGTTCCACCCCTCTCTCGATATAACGCGATCGGGCTTGAGCATCTTTCCACACCACGAGGCGATCATGATATCCGGATTCCGATTGACTGGGTCTGTCGTATCTGCTATGATCCGCCCCTTGGCATCCGGGTGCGCTCTGTTCTCGGCATAAACATCAACGCCGCCGCATATCTCGATGATCTCACTAACCCAACAGATTCCTGATATGAGTGGGTCGTACCACTCTTCGAAATACACACGAGGCCGCACAGATCGACGCGCCCCACGCTCGGCCATGTCGGCAACATGTTGTTGCAATGTGAGCATGTAGGCGTGACCGGCTGAGCCGCGACCGATGAATGCACTAAGTCGCGTGATCATTGCGAGAATTCCATCGACCGAACGATGGTTGAAACAGATCACCTCAATACCTCGACGAATCAACTCTGCACTAATGTCTGCCTGAAGGTCAGACCATGCGACAACAACATCAGGTCGAAGAGCGAGGATGTCGTCAAATCGTGCGTCGAGATATGTTGAAACCTTCGGCTTCTCTTTCCGCGCATGCGGTGGGCGAACAGTAAACCCGGAAATGCCAACAATCAAATCGTCAGCACCGATCGCATAAAGTGTTTCCGTGGTTTCCTCGGTAAGGCACACCACGCGTTTTGGGAATCCCATTGTCATCGTCGTGATGATCCTCGCTTACGGACGAGACGCAGAACGCTGGTATCCATCAAGAGCATTTCGCGGTGTGCGCGACGAAATGCCGGATAGTCGGCTGGTACGATGCTTGAGGCGCGCTGTGCAACGGTTCGTCGTAGTCGGAGCGTCGAACCTTTCAGCGTCGCGGTGAGTGAGTAGCTCATCGCCGGGAGAGTAATCGTTGTTGATGGAAGGGGCTTTACAAAGACATAGCCCTTCGGTGCCGTGATGGTGATGTCGGCTGTTACAGAGTCGTGATTAGTCTGAAGATCAAGGGGGAATGATCGCGTCTCTTGCTCGTAGGGCATCATGGGATAGCTTGGCATGCTCATCCAGCGCGGCCGGATCGTGATGGTGTCGCCTGCTGAATCAGCCATGACGGAGTGGCGTGCAGTGAGATGAAGAGTCGGTGTCGACGGCTGCCCCTTTGTTGGTGCGATCCATGCCGTATCGTACATCCGTGCTGCCCCCTGATCCTCACCCATGGGCTGTGAGAAGGTTTGCTGGAGAATGCGAATCGCAGCAGAGTCGAGATCGCTCGCCTGGATGGTGATCGCTGACCGTGATACTGAATCGCCCTCGAATGTGAGGCGAATTGTCGTGTGAAACGAACGCTTGCCGAAGTACCGACGGAACAGACGGCCGGCATCACGTAGCCTTGGATCAATTGGGAGGGCGAACCGTTCCTCAAGGTTGCGAGGTGCGATGCGGAAGGGCATACTCCGCACCGAGAGATCACACAGAGCAAGAGTTGAATCTCCTGGAAACAGCAGGATGATGTGATCGAACGGGAACGAGGGAACAGGATCCGCTGAGTAAACGCTTGACTCGGTGTTGACGAGTGTTGGGATGGCCTGGACATTGCGTTCAGCCAGCATCGTTGAAACAAGGATGACTTTGTCGACGAGGGTGCCAGAGCGCAGTGCGAGCACGTCGCAGGCACGCTGTGGTGCAATGGCTAGACCTTGTGATGGAATCAGTGCAATTGAGTCGATTGCCCAACGGGTGATTGTTTGGATTGCTGTTTCACGACTCCACTTCCCATCAGTTGGCAGCAGTCGATCAACTGTTGCCTTCAGGTCGTCGCAGGATTGCATCCGGCGACTGAATGCAGCTTTCACATGGTTGATGATGGTGAGCCAGCTCGAGCACGTACCAACCTCAACGCTCGGCATGAAATCTTGAGCAGGGGGCATAAATGGCTCGGGCCGGATGGCTGCTAGGTTGCGAGCCTCCCATGTGTAGACCATGGAGTTGCCCACTTCCGCCTCAGAATAGTCCGGAGAGAAGTTGTGGAGTCGCGATTGATAATAGTCGGTGAGAGGAACAGAAAAGCAGATTCGGGCACGTCGAACGGGGCCGAATGTCGAAAACCCAAGCTTAGCGTTTCCGAAGCGAGGGAATGACGAATCTCGCACAAACCGTTCGGCGCGGTAGACGATAACGTCGCCTGGACCCACGTTGTCGAGACTCGATGACGAATCAGCAAGATTGACCACGCGTGGTTTGTTGCCTAATGAGAAAATCGTAAGCGACTGCATTGCGAGTGCATCTGTCGTTCGCTGCTCTGGTAGCGGCAATGGTGCGGTTGACTCGGCACGGTGGATTCGAAAGACCGCTTGAACGCGTTTCAGCGTTGTACTTCCGAAGAGAAATGCGTGATGGATGTCCGTGACGATCGTTTCGATTGCAGTGGTGTCGACGATAGGCTCACTGAGTGCTGCTTCTGCGAGACTGTCAACGTTGATAGTTGAAATTGATGTAAGTGGATTTGTTCGGATACCAAACTCAAATGCGCTCTTCCAAGCGGCGAGAAAGCCAGGGTCGTGTGTAAGTGCCCGCTCGATGCATACAGTTGCTGAATCCATACGTCCAGCCGACCGATGCAGGAGAGCACGAAGATGCCATGTTGCAGCATGCTCTTGCACCACATCGTGAATCCGAGCACAGTAGCGTGCACTTAGCGCTGTGTCGCCTCGTTGATAGGCCTCCCAAGCGCGCTGACTCATCAAGCGTACGCCGGAGGTGTCTGCTTCGGCAACATTGCGGAGCGTTGCGATGATTTCGGGATTGCGCTGGAACAGCGTGTCGATCTCCGAACGGCGTCGATCGACAACTACGGCGTTTGGTGAAACGCGCGTGATCTTCTGCGGCTGTGTCGAAAACTGAAGGTTCGCGAGTGGATTGCCAGATTGGTCCAAAGGGCTGATCATGAAGGAGAGAAGGGGCATCACATCGCGACCGATGCGGACGTGGAGCTTGTTCCAGCCCCTTGACAGATTACATGCAACAGTAATCGACGTTGAACTGGCAAATACGTCGTCATCAATGGCCAAGATGAGAGAGTCGTTCAAATAGACACGCGCCGCACCAATCAATCCAACCCGCAAATGAACGCGTTGCTCGACGGGAGATGACACAAATGTGCGCGCGACGAACATGCATGATGGGGTAGGTGCATGGTTTGTAAGGTTTACCCACCCGAGCAAATCTGTGGCATGATAGGTTTGCCAACGCGATTGCCCGCCCCACATGTTTTCGAATGTCGAGGTTGTATCGTCAGATTCCTCAACGATGGTTGAAGTTGAGATCTGGCTACCGCCGACGTTCGGAAAGGGACCGACGACTGACCAGGTGGTAACCGTTGCTGTTGTTGGCACTGGTTGAGGTGTCTGGCCTGTAGCCTCGGGTGCGAGGCAGGCGACAAGAATGATGCAGATGATCGGAATCATCAGGGTGGTGAAATCACCGCGCTTCGGTTGTGGCGGGTTTCCAAGGGGTATTGCTACATTGCGCTGCATAGTCACAAACTACCAAATGCCATGTTTACGGTATCGTCGATCCTTGTCCCTACGGACTTCTCCGAAAATGCCGCCAAAGCGCTTGAACTTGCCAAAGAGCTCGCGCGGGGCACGAACGCAAAACTCCACATTGTTCACGTCGTCGAGCCAGTTGTGTATCCTGCCGACTGGTCGTATGCTCAAGTTGGGTTTGCCGATTTGGAGAAGGAGCTTGAGACAACGATGCAGAAAGAGCTCAACATCCTTGCGGATGGGCTTCAGAAGCAGGGCTTCACGGTGGAGACAGCTATTCTGCGTGGACGTGCCAGTGAAGAGATCTGTGCCTATGCAAAGGATCATGCAGTGAGTATGATCGCCATCGGTACGCACGGACGGGGCGGGCTTGAGCACTTCCTGTTTGGTAGCACGACGGAACGGGTGCTGCGCAAAGCACCATGTCCAGTTCTTTCGGTTCGACTCGAGCATACATCTTGAGCCTATGCCAATAGTAAAGACGTCGAAGCTCATCACGATTGAGCGACACATCACCGAGGAGGGGGCGATGCACCCCGATGCTACCGGTGAATTCTCCCACTTGCTACGAGACTTTACGCTCGCAATGCGCATCCTGGCAAGAGATGTGCGTCGTGCCGGACTGAATGATGTTCTTGGGTCAACGGACGGAACAAATGTTCATGGTGAGCGGGTAAAGCGTCTCGACCTGCATGCCAACGATGTCATCTTCCGCGCAATGGATCATGGAGGCCACCTCTGCGTTATGGCTTCGGAAGAGTCCGACGGTCTTATTCGAATTCCACAAGAGTATCGGCGTGGTAAGTACGTCCTTGTGTTCGATCCACTCGATGGATCATCGAATATTGACGTCAACGTTACAATCGGAACAATCTTTTCGATCTACAAGCGGCTCGATCCGACGCTGGTAACCGACGGTGACATTGACGACTGCCTGCAGCCGGGTTGGAAGCAGGTAGCCGCAGGGTACTGCATGTATGGGTCCAGCACCCAGCTGGTCTATTCCAGCGGCAATGGAGTTGATGTCTTCACGTTCGATCCGACGATCGGCGAGTTTCTCTTGACGTACGAGAAGATTCGAATCCCGAAGCGCGGGAAGATCTACTCCGTGAATTCTGGGAATGCGCACATTTGGCCGCAGGGCATCCGTGATTACGTATCGTGGCTGTTGCGTCCGTCGGATGATGGTATTCGTCCGTATTCGCTACGCTACGTTGGCACCATGGTCGCCGATGTGCACAGAACGTTGCATTATGGAGGAATATTTCTCTACCCGGGAGATGCACGAATGCCAGATGGAAAGTTGCGCCTCGTCTATGAGGTCAACCCCATGGCGTTCCTTGTTGAGCAGGCCGGTGGACGTGCCACGGATGGGGTGAACCGCATTTTGGATGTGCAGCCGACATCGCTGCACCAGCGAATTCCATGCTTCATGGGAAGTCCTGATGACGTTCTTGAGGTGGAGCAGTTCCTCCGTGCGGCGGCTCAGCCGTAGATTCGTTCGGTCCGATCACGTATTTCAGGATTTTGTCATGCATAACCGACGTACATTTCTCACGACGGCTGTAGCCGGAGCCGCTGCGCTTGCATCTGCCGCACCGGTCATACACGCCATTGGTTTTGAACCTCCATTAGCTCCTGGTAAGCACGAGCTGCCAGCATTGCCCTACCCAGCAGAAGCACTCGAACCGTTCATTGACGCACAGACGATGCTAATCCATCATGGCAAACATCACATGGCGTATGTCAATGGATTAAACAAGGCGGAAGAGGAGCTGGCAAAGGCCCGTGCAGCGGATGATTTTGCGCTCATTCAGCATTGGTCAAAACAGGTGGCATTTCATGGTGGTGGGCATTGGCTCCATTCCATGTTCTGGAAGGTCATGGGCGCACCGGGTTCACAAGGAGGGGGCGAGCCCACGGGCGAGCTCATGGCGACGCTGAACGAGAGTTTCGGTTCATTTTCAGCTTTCAAGAAGCAGTTTTCCGCAGCAGCAGCAGCAGTCGAGGGCAGCGGATGGGCTCTGTTGCATTACCGTCACGATGATGGCCGACTCTTGGTGATGCAGGCTGAAAACCAGCATAAACTATCGTCATGGGGTGCCACGCCAATCCTCGGCATTGATGTGTGGGAGCATGCCTATTACCTGAAGTACCAGAACAAGCGTGCCGACTACGTCAATGCATGGTGGAATGTGGTCAACTGGAATGCCGTTTCAGCCAATCTGGCCTCGTTGCGTCGGTGACGTAATTTTTTCGTGAATACGAAAGATTTTTTTGATGGATGTGGAAAACTCCTTGTTTCAATGGGTTTTGGCACTAACTTGCACTTGCCGGGACGCAGGCGGGATAGCTTTCCGGTGACTTCGGGTCGAGATAAATCAGTGGTTCAACACCGAAGTCGTCCAATTGTTCCGCAAAGGGTCGATGTATGAATATCTATGTAGGCAACTTGCCGTACTCGATGGATGACAATGAGCTTCGCGCGTCATTCGCAGAGTTCGGCGCCGTGCAGTCCGCTTCCGTTGTGAAGGACAAGTTCACGGGGCGTTCGCGCGGGTTCGGTTTTGTTGAAATGCCGGACGCTGCCGCTGGCAACCAAGCGATCGAGGCGATGAACGGCCGCAATCTTGGCGGACGTCCACTTGTGGTCAACGAAGCTCGTCCACGTGATGAGCGTCCAATGCGTTCGGACCGCGGTCCTCGCCATTGATCAACGAATAGTGATCATGAGCTGCAACGGCCACCCCATAAGGGTGGCCGTTCGTATTTTGCGCCCTGCCTGCCCCTTACCCGTCGGTTTGGGGTAAACATCTTCCCCCCAACATTGGCGACTGCATCCTCATGCAAATCTTCGACACGATTACCCAGATGGGCCACGAACAAGTTGTTCTGTGCTCTGACCCAATAACTGGCCTTCGCGCCGTCATCGGTATTCATAACACATCCCTCGGTCCGTCCCTGGGCGGCACACGATTCTGGAAGTACGACTCCGATGAGGCTGCGATCACTGATGTGCTTCGCCTGTCTCGGGGTATGACCTACAAGGCCGCCGTCAGTGGTGTGAACCTCGGTGGAGGCAAGGCTGTGATTATCGGCGACCCCCGGACGGATAAGAGTGAAGGACTGTTCCGCGCCTTTGGTCGGATGGTGGAGAGTCTGCGTGGTCGCTACATCACGGCTGAGGATGTTGGCACAAGCGTGCGTGACATGGAGTGGATTCGGATGGAAACGAAGTATGTGACAGGTATTGGAGGTCCAGGAGGTTCTGGTGACCCAAGTCCTGTTACTGCCCTTGGTGTCTACTCTGGCATGCGTGCATCGGCAAAGGCAACCTGGGGCACAGATTCCCTTGCCGGTAAAACCGTTGTCGTGCAAGGAGCGGGCAACGTTGCGACGTATCTCGTCGAACACTTGGTCAAAGATGGTGCTCGCGTGCTTGTTTCCGACATCTATGACGATAAGGTTCGTGCACTTGCTACCCGCACGGGTGCAGAGGTAATCGCACCCGATGCCGTCTACACAACCCCATGCGATGTGTTCTCACCAAACGCGCTGGGAGCGATCCTCAACGACGACACAATTCCGGGACTTTCTTGCTCGATCGTCTGCGGTGGTGCGAACAATCAATTGAAAGACGAGAAGAAGCACGCAGAAATGCTTCGTGAGAAGGGCATCCTCTATGCTCCTGATTATGTTGTCAACTCCGGTGGCTTGATGAATGTTGCTTCCGAGGTTGAAGGGTATGACCGTGCAAAGGTGATGCGCCAGGCTGAAGGTGTCTACGACATCACAGCGAACATTATCCGCATCGCAGGAGAGCGAAACTTGCTGACGATTGAGGCCTCGAATGCCATTGCTGAAGAGCGGCTTCGTCAGGTGCGTCACGTTCATGGTTCGTATGTTGGTAGTCCAACCATTCGTGGCGTCTAATACGTCGGAGTTCCTTTGACAGATTCATCAAAACCGAGCGATTTCCCAGTAAGCCGGAAGACCACACTCCGCGGATCACGGCATCTTGCTCGGGAAAAGGTCCTTCAAATATTGGCGGCAATCGATGGTGGTGACGCCGAAATCGATGTTGCGTTCCGCCATGTGTTCTATCGGCAGTTTACATTCGACCCAAAAGAGGCGCCAGAAGGTTCGCGGATCCTGCATCCTGATGAAGTCCACGAGCTCGAAGCAGACGTGCCAATCTCGTGGAATAATGACGACGTAGAGTATGCCCGCAGAGTCATCGCGGCTGCCCTCGAGGGTAAGCAGTCGAGCACAGAGCTGATTCGCAAGCATGCGCAGAATTGGGACTTTGATCGCATCGCTGCACTCGACATCATCCTTATGCGCTTGGCGGTCGCCGAACTCGTGGCATGCCAGGAAATCCCGATTAAGGTTACCATCAATGAAGTGATCGAGTTGGCAAAGCGCTACTCCACGGATAAGAGTGGAACGTTTATCAATGGCATCCTTGATGCTATCATCGAAGAACTGAAATCAACGGATTCTATTAAGAAATCGGGAAGGGGCTTGCAGCCCTGACCAGGAGGGACGTTATGAGTCACTCAATGACACGCTTGACGACGATTCTCGTTGCCATGGTTTTCATGTGCAGTATTCAGCCGATGCAGGCACAACGCGTATCGTGGGTCAAGACCCTCGTCGGACCAACGTTCGACATGGTCGAGGGCATGGTTGTATCTCCAGATGGTACGTGCAACCTTATTGGCACCTTCTCCGATTCGATGAGCGTTGATGGCATTGTGCTCCAAGCCGTTGGCACATACGACATCTTTACAGCGCGATTTAGTGGAAAAGGGAATCCTGTAACTGCTTCATCGCACGGAAGTTTCGATGCCGATGAGGGACGTTCTATTGTTGTCGACAATAAGGGGAACACCTACTTCGCTGGCTCATTCATCGATTTGGCTGTTGTGGCCGGCGAGCAGATCGAAGGCTTATCAGCTACAAGCACGGACATGTTCGTTGCCAAGATCAGCAAAGAAGGAATTCTGCAGTGGGTAAAGGTGTTCGGATCACCCACCTACGATGAAGGAGCCCCCTCCGTTGCGGTCGATTCCGCTGGATTTGTCTACGTCGCTGGTGGAGTTGGGGGAACAGGTCAATTCGGTACAAAGTCCTACAAGGCCGTTGGTAAGCTCGACGCCTTTGTGGCAAAGATGAACGCAGCTGGAGATTTCCTCTGGGTTCAGGGTGCTGGTTCGTCGGATAACGATCAGACGCTCCACGTGCACGTGACAGCCAATGGTGACCGTGTCTATGCAGTTGGTACGTTCATTGGTTTGGTCAACTTCGGTAGTAATGCAATTGAGAGCTTTGCCGGTAAGTCGGACTTTTTCGTTCGTGCCCTGAACGCCTCAGGTCAGCCCCTCTGGTGCAAGCGCATTGGTTCGAGTGAAGCAGACATTTATATCGGTGCCAATACGACGCGTGACGGCAGGCTGGTGATTGCTGGCGCAATGCACAAGACCACGACGTTCGACACGCAAACACTCAAGGCAAATGGTGAGAATGATCCCGATGCGTTCGTTGCACGTTTGAATCAAGAAGGTTCATTTGAACTGCTTCGACGTTATGGTGACATCTTCTCAGAGATTCCACGCTGCATTGTAGCCGATGCCCGTGGGAATATGTTCGTTGGTGGAAGCTTCGACAGCACAACGATCATGGAATCCTTCCAGCAGGAGTCGCAAGGTCAGAACGATGGCTTTGTCATGCGCATTCTATCCAACGGTGATCTTGACTGGGTTCGTGGATATGGTGGCCCTTATGATGATGTCGTTACTGCTGTCGGTATTGATGCTCGTGGAATTCCGTACATCGCTGGAAACTTCGACACCTACGCATACTTCGATGACCAGCGTGTTGAAGGTGAAGGTTTTGATGATGGATTTGTTGCTGCGTTGGACTGCGGACCAAGTACGCTTTTGCGTCCCAATGCTCCAGAGATCAAATTCTGTGAAGGAATGGATCGGCCAATCACTGCTCGTTTGGGATACCCTTCGTATGAATGGTATGTCAACGACACAAAGGATGCTGAATCGCGGAACATCTTCCAGACACGCACATTGAAGGTGGGAACCTATAAAGTATACTGTCGTATCAAAGGTCATGACGAGTGCATCAAGAACACCGACACGATCACCGTTGTTGTGACGCCAGGCCTTCCCGTCCCAACAATCACACGCAGTGGCGATGATCTCACATGTAGTGCTGACCGGGTGAATTACCAATGGTATCGTGAAGGTCAGAAGATCAACGGAGCAACATCGCGCTCGGTGAAGGTTCAGGGTGAGGGCAACTATCGTGTGTTGATCTCTGACACTGCAGGATGTGAGCGCTGGTCTGAGAACTTCCTCGTTGGAACAACGAGCGTTAACGACCTCTTGGAAGGCACGACTATTGCGATCTACCCGAACCCAACATCAGGGGCCTTTACGATTGCTGGTGCTGAGGGTGTAGAAGTAACGGTGCGTGATGTAATGGGGCGTGTTGTTTCAGTTCTTAGTGCTGCATCAGCGATGGAGACTGTCGTTCTGGATGGAGCGGCTGGTATGTATGCTGTTACGCTTCGCTCAAACGGAGAATCACGAACGATTCTTCTCCAAAAGCGTTAACGGCCCACGTCGAACGTCGATGACGGCTGCGGCGTAAACAGGTAAGTACTCAATAGCAAGGGCAGCGGGGTGTTCCAACCAAACACCGCTGCCCTTGTAGTTTGATAGCCCCAGGCCATATATCGCAACGGATGCTGTCCAAACGATTGTGGATCGAAGTGGTGCCCACGGATGAAGTATGATTGGTGTGATGAGATACCATGGATGAACCACGGGTGAGAACAGAAACACGGTCATGATGGTCATGGCAAGAGCGACCATTGCGTGATGATGCCAGCGCTTCACAACAACGATTACGCACGCCACAGCCAGACCAAGTAGCAGGGGGCGGATAATCGGTTCAGGAACACCAGCGGCAATAGCCGTATAGATGGCAGAATTGGTTTGCCATGTCGACGTGAATGTACCGAGTGAACCAAGCAGGTGAGATCCGACAAATGGCGCGTACAGCAGCGTAAGTGCTACGGTCATACTGAGCGCAAGCTGTGTCTTGCGTGGTCGATCAAGTCCATGAAGGACAGCAGGTAGAGCAAGGATTGGCAGATACTTGATACTTATGGCGACACCGAGAAGCACACCACTAAGGATGATTTGATCACGGTGTCGTGCGGTGATCGAGAGCATCATCATTAGTGCCATCAACAGGTCGAGGTGCGCGTCGGTAAAGCCGTGTAGAAGTACTACTGGCGAAAGTGCGCCGAGAAGAAGCCATTCGCGATGTGCTCCCGTTGACGTACGCCATGTTATTGAAGCCAGTAGAACACTGAAGCACCATAGCGCAAGCTTAAACAACTGTGCCTGGCCACCTGAGACAGCACTTGCACACATCATGAGCATTTGGGCACCCGGTGGATAGATCGTCCGCATGTTGGAATACGGAAGGACATCTGGCAAGATTCCAGCACCGGTGTCAACACGGAGATTCTGCAGTGAGGAATTGTCGGGGGTAAATGCAAAGGGGCTGATGCCATGTGCGCTAAGCCATCCATCCCATTGATAGCGGAGAAGGTCGTCGCTAAAGAGACCGTATGGCAGCGCGGTGAAGCAGATCGCGATGATTGCAACAACGGTAGCATGGCTTCGAACATTGTCACGCTGTGGAGCGCTGGAACGGACGTAGGCGATGGCAAACATCAACCATGCAATTGAGAGCAGGTAGGAGATTTCTACTGGTTGTCGTGCAGAGAGCGTCTCATCAATGCCTGTTCCAATTGCGATCATGCACACGAGAATGATCGCAAGAGAACACTTAGCGACGAATGGCCAGCTGGGCGATGGTTGAGAGAATTCGAATGCCTGCACGGATGGAACCTACGACGGTTCCGGAAATCTTTGACTGTCCAATACGACGGCGATACCGCACTGGAATCTCCGTGAAGGAAATGCCGCGCTTGGCGATCTTGATCTGCATCTCGACCGTCCAACCCCAGGTGCGGTCCTCCATTTGCAGCCCTTCAAGCACATCCCATCGAATGGCTCGTAGAGGACCGAGGTCGGTATACCGGGTCTGCCAGATCAGGTGGATGAGCGTTGTTGACAGCCAGTTCCCAAAGCGCTGCTGAGGCGTCAATGCACCGGGATCTGCAAGCCCCGTAGTTCGACTTCCAATACACATCCCCACAGTTGATGATCGCATGACTTCGATGATAGACCTGACATCGTCGGGATGATCGCTGGCATCGGCATCGAGAAAGAGGACGATGTCGGAGTCGGCTAATGAGGTTCGAAATGCTCGTAGCTCTTGTAGGCCACGCAGGCACGCAGCGCCATACCCTCGCTGTGGTTCATGCGTAACGGTTGCGCCATGCTGGCTGGCTATCTCAACGGTTCGATCCGTCGATCCGTTGTCGACAACAATGATGCAATCGGCCGCATCGCGGACAGAATCGATCACATGGCCAATAGATTGCTCCTCATTCAGAGCCGGTATGATGATGTAGCAGCGAATGAGATTGGGAGGTCGTGTGATACAAAGGTGCTCGGTTTGTTACGTGGAGAGTCGCGACATTTTCACGAACAAGACCGTCGCTTCCATGAAGGTGGCACCCCTAACAAGACACCACCCCGCAAGCGGACGTCGCCCACGCCAGGGCCGCGGTCGAGTCGCATCCTACTCAGGGTTGCATAGTGTAGCGAGCGTTGTATTGCTCGAGCTCTTCGCAAATCCATCCAGCGGTTCGAGCCTTCTTTTCGAGGACGTCACGTGCGTCATCGACGGAGATCGCCAGTGCATTGGCAAAGTCCGATGCTTCAAAGGACCCGGTAGCATGTCCTAGTTCGCTGATCGTTGCGTCCACACGAGCGTCAAACCGACGTTGCATGCGCATACCAACGAGTAGGGTGATGATCGACGCTCCGATCATGATCAAGCCCAGCGATAGATTTCCAGAGGCAATATCATCGTTGTCGCCGATATCGGCTCCGAGGGCAAAGATGAATCCAAAAACGGCGAACATCAGAAAGATAGCCGACAGCATGAGGATAAGGCGGTGCGTCATAGAAGGGCAAAATACTGTTCAGTGTCGGCATTCTATCACACATGGTTGTCGCATCGAGCATTGTTAGCGATGAGCAACTCGGTAATTTCTCATGGTAAACAGACGGATGACCATGAAAAGAACCATGAAATCAGAGCAACGCGAATCTTGGTGGAAGCGTTCGTGGGTGTTATCTGTGATCCTGTCGGGGATTTGTATCCTCCTCTATGCCCAGACAACATCGTACACTTACGTCGGTCTTGATGACGGCATCTTCATCCGTGAGCTCGAGTCCTTTAACAAGTCCGATACTGCCTTTCGGCATGCATTCAAACGAGGTGTCTTTGGAGAGACCACAGACACCTACTATCGTCCCTTGCTCCTTGCCTCGTTTGCTGTTGATCGATATCGGGAAGGGAAGCGCAATGTGCTGCTGCATTCCGCGGATCAAGTGAGCGATTCCATTGCGACCTATCACTGGACCAACGTGCTGCTCCACGTTGTTGCGGTTGTGTTGTTTTTCGTGTTCCTGCAACATCTTGGGGTACGTCGTGTTCTAGCCTTTGTTGGTGCTCTCATTGTAGCTGTTCACCCGGTACTGGTGCAGGCGATCGCTTGGATTCCGGGTCGGAATGATACCCTACTCGCTGTGTTCACGCTTGCATTCTTCCTGACCGCCTTGCGGTATGTTGACTCAGGTAAGCCTATGTGGATCCTGGCGCAAGCAATGTTGTATTTGGCTGCTGCTTTTACGAAAGAAACGGGCCTAATCGCTTCAGTCGTCCTCTTGGCCATTTTGATACGAGTGCGTGAGGTGCACTGGAAAGACAAACGTCTGATGATCCTCGGTGGTACGTGGCTAGCTAGCGGTGCCTTGTGGGTTCTTGCTCGATCCAATGCGACGGTTCAGAACCAAGATCTCGGTGCAACTTCTCTGATTGAGAACATGGTGGCTCGTCTCCCACTCGTCGTGCAATACCTTGGAAAGATTGTCATCCCAGTAAACCTGAACGTTGTTCCATATCAGGAGCAAACATCAATTGTCTTCGGAGTTATAGCACTTGTGATCGTCGCGGGCCTTGTGGCCATGACACGTGAACGTCCATGGGGTATCCTGTCGACCGCAGTGATTTGGTTCCTTGTCTTTTTGCTCCCGGTATTAATTGTGCCGCGGTCCCTGAATCAGGAAACGTATGAGCATCGTCTCTACATCCCCATTATGGGATGCATCATATTTCTTCTGCACACAGACCTCTTTCGTCGCTGGGCGGAGCGCACACAATTGATCATTGGGGTGTCGGCTGCTGTTGCTCTTTTCGCCGTGAGTTACACTCGGATGGATGCCTTTCGTAACCGGGAGGTATTCTGGACGGCTGCCGTCGAGGGGTCGCCACAGTCAGCCTTTTGTCTGATGAACCTTGGCTCAACCTACATGTCGGATCTGACATCCTCGCGCCAGGCGGAGGGTGCAGAGCTGATTCGTCGGGCCTATGCCATTGACTCGACGCGGCCATTCATCAACTACTACATGGCACAATTGCTTTGGAGACAGGGCAAGCTGCTCGAGTCTGAACCATTCCTCAGGGCAGAGTACCGAAGAAAACCAACTTGGGCTGAACTCAATATCAAGCTTGCACAATGTGCAATTGAACGACGTGACCTTGCTGAAGGCCAACGTTTACTTGAGCGCTATCGACAGCTCGAGCCCCTTGATCAAATGGCAGCAAACAACTTGTTGCTTGTCTGCCTTGATGCTGGACGTCCTCGAGATGCCCAACGCCATGCGTCACGTATCGAAGCAGACGGTCTTGTCGTCCCCAGCCCGATACGCCAGCGAATTGTCGATGCGCTAGCGAAAGATTCGCTGCTGTCCGGACAACGGCCTATTTTCGAGCCGTCTGTTACCAGGAGAATACCGTGAACGAGAAGATCGATCAACTTCGGGCATTGAAGGCAGAGGCACTCTTAGGGGGTGGAGCTGCGCGTATTGCGGCCCAGCATGCAAAGGGCAAGCTTACGGCGCGTGAACGGCTCGACGTTCTGCTTGACGAAGGGTCGTTTACCGAAATGGACATGCTGGCCCGACACCGTTCTTCAAAGTTCGGGCTTGATCAGCAACGTCCGCTTGGCGACGGTGTTGTCACAGGGACGGGTGAGATTCATGGTCGCACGGTGTGCGTGTTTTCTCAGGACTTCACAACGTTCGGTGGTTCACTTGGAGAGGTGCACGCTGAAAAGATCTGTAAGCTGCTCGATCTTGCGATGAAGATTGGTGCGCCCGTGATTGGGCTGAATGATTCTGGCGGTGCCCGCATTCAGGAAGGTGTGGTAGCTCTCGGAGGATATGCCGACATCTTTCTTCGCAATACAATGGCCAGCGGAGTGGTGCCACAACTCAGCGTGATCTTGGGTCCGTGCGCGGGAGGTGCCGTGTACTCGCCGGCGCTGACGGATTTTGTGTTTATGACCAAGGGGACCTCGTACATGTTCGTTACGGGACCAGAGGTTGTGAAGACCGTAACGCATGAAGAAGTAACCTTTGAAGAACTCGGCGGAGCTGAAACACATGCCTCGCGAAGCGGTGTAGCACACTTTGCGTTCGAAAATGAAATCGAAACGCTCCTTGCTGTGCGAAAGATGATGACGTATGTACCGCTGAATAATCGAGAGAAGCCCCCTGTCCGCCCAACGCATGATCCTGCCAATCGTTCGTGTGATCGATTGCGCAATATCATTCCGGCTAATCCCAACCATCCATACGATATGAAGGATGTCATCCGTGAGGTGGTGGATGAGGCAGACTTCTTTGAAGTCCACGCAGAGTTTGCAACCAATCTCATCTGCGGCTTTGCAACCCTCGATGGTAATCCAGTTGGCATCGTCGCTAACCAGCCGGCGTCGCTCGCTGGCGTACTCGATATCAATAGCTCAGTGAAGGGGGCTCGCTTCGTTCGCTTCTGTGACGCCTTTAACATTCCTCTCGTTGTGTTTGAGGATGTCCCTGGCTTCTTGCCAGGAACGGACCAGGAGTGGCGTGGAATTATTCGCCACGGAGCGAAACTTCTGTACGCGTTCTGTGAAGCAACCGTTCCCAAGATGACCGTTATCACGCGGAAGGCATACGGTGGGGCCTACGACGTGATGAACTCCAAGCACATTCGGGGTGACTACAACATTGCCTGGCCGTCGGCCGAGATTGCCGTCATGGGTGCAAAGGGGGCTGTCGAGATTCTGTATCGAAAGGACATCGATAAGGCTGATAACAAAGCCGAACGCATGCAGGAACTCCAGGACCAATACAATCAGGAGTTTGCGAATCCCTACGAGGCTGCGGAGCGTGGTTACATCGATGATGTCATTGAACCGCAGCAGACTCGCCATGAGCTCATCAAGGCACTGCGCCGTCTGCACACAAAGACGGAGTCGAATCCGTGGAAGAAGCACGGAAACATTCCGCTGTAAGTCGCGCCTGAAGAAGACTGTACTGAACGGCCACCCCCGCGTATGCGGGGGTGGCATGACGTTAGATTCTTCAATGCCATCTATGCGTGTGCGCGCAAAGATGTTGACGTTACTTCGACAGGTGCGCCATCAGCAGAGCGCCACCAGCCATTGAGGTATCCTTAAGGATGCTAATCAGTGAGAGAAGTGCACCTTCGCCACCAGCCATGAAGCCGGGCACATGCACCGTAAGGACAAATGCGATGAGCATGACCGCAAGAAGCTGACAAGCCAGGGCCGCCTTCTTCCCGGTAAGAACGGCGATTGGCGCAGCCACAAGGCCTATGCCTGTGAGATAAACCCAAAGAACCCCACCTGGAAGCCAGCCTGGAACCATGCCAGCCATGGAATCGGCACCGGTGAAGTGAAAGAGACCAAAGATGAGAAACGGTAGCGCAAAGAGAATTCGCCCTACGACGAGGTTTGGAAAGTTCATGCATCCCCCCAAGAACTATGTGGCACATTGAAGGCAGCCGAGATATTACGGTGCCTTACAAACACTCTCTCAATTTATCACTAAGTGTGGCAAGTGCAACAGCATCAATGTCGGGGAAGTGTTTCCGAAGGTGCTGGTCGAATTTTTTGATCTGAGGGTCAATCTCGTTCAGAAGGTTTAGCCCCTTATCCGTGATAAAGGTCATCGACAGGCGACCATCGGATGTGCTCTTACCTCTGACGACAAGTTGCTGACGCTCGAGTCGATCGATGAGACGAGTGACATCGGGAGCAATCTGAATCATACGTGAGGTGATCTCGCCGCGCGGGTGACCCTCTGGATACACGCCACGAAGAATACGAAGCACGTTGTACTGCGCGGCGGTGATGCCAAATGGGGCGATGAGATCCTCCATGTGACGGTTGAGAACATCAGCACACGTCAAAATGCCGAGCATGGCTTGTTGCTGAACTGAGCTGAACTTCTGCTGCTTAAGACGATCCTTGAGTGCCATATCCTATCCTGCGTTGTCGGCTACTCTGAGAGCGGTGATGATTTCGTCGAGATCGCCATCGACGACAGATTGGAGGGGGTGGTTCTTGGCGTCGCCCTCAAGTCGGTGGTCTGTTACCCGATTTTGCGGCCAGTTGTATGTTCTGATCTTCTCCGATCGGTCTCCAGTGCGCACCATGTCCTTGCGAGCACCAGCGATCGCTGCTTGCTGGCGCTCGAGCTCCAACTCGTAGAGGCGTGCACGAAGCACCTTCATCGCTTTATCCTTGTTCTTCAACTGTGAGCGTTCGTCCTGACATTGCACAACGATCCCAGTTGGAATATGGACGAGGCGAACCGCGGTCTCAACCTTGTTGACGTTCTGCCCACCTTTGCCCCCTGATCGGAAAATGTCGATGCGCAGGTCTGACTCGTTGATCTGCACGTCAACCTCTTCGGCCTCGGGAAGTACGGCAACTGTTGCTGCAGACGTATGAATTCGTCCTTGGGCTTCGGTTTCTGGAACGCGTTGGACGCGATGAACACCACTTTCATACTTCAGAACTCCGTAGGCTTCGTCACCGTGTACCTCAAAGGTGATTTCCTTAAAGCCCCCTCGCTCGCTCTCGGTGGTGTCGATGGTTTCGATTGTCCAGCCTTTGCGCTCACAGAAGCGTTGGTACATCCGGAAGAGATCGCCGACGAACAGGGCAGCTTCATCACCACCCGTTCCCGCACGAAGCTCCATGATACAATCTTTCAGATCGTTCGGGTCTCGGGGGATCAGTAGGACGGTGAGTTGTTCCTCAAGGACGGCACGCCGCTCGTCGAGGCGGTGCGTATCCTCATAGGCCATGTCCCGCAGTTCGGAATCGGTCGATGGATCATCAATAAGATCCCTGTTCGATCGTACCTGTTGCACAACATCCAAGTACTCGCGGCCAACCGTTATCACGGGAAGCAAGCTTTTGTACTCACGACTTGCCTCACGGAGCAAGGTCGGGTTGTTCACGGTGTTCGGATCGTTAAGGGATTGTTCGACCTCGGCAAATCGGTCGATCAGGCTATGCAGGCGTTCTTCCACAGACAAAAATATCGCAACTTGCTGTCATGACTCGACTGCGTTTTTTCTGCGCTCTCATCATCGTCTCGGGAATTCTCTCCGGATGCGCTGAAGAGGACGACAGTATCGTCAACCCCATATCGGGTGGAAGGCGCATCACGATGCGGCTCTACAACCTGATTCCGGATGGCCAAGCGCGACGTCTCGTAATGGAGGAGGGCTTCGCCTCGACAGATGTTCCGATGTTCTCCATCGGTGATACCGTCCAATCCCCCGGTGATTCAACGTTTCTCGAAATCACGCGTGGTGACCAACGCGAGTATCGCTCACCACGGCGGGTGCCATTCGTACCTAATACCTCGTATAACGTCTACGCGGTTGCAGGACGAGAGAACCAGCGACGATTCGACACGATTGTGCTGACCAATGCCAACACTCCCGGCTCTGCACTGGGGTATGCTCAAGTGCGGCTTGTGAATATGCATGCCGATCCCAATCGGTCGTACGAGTTACGTCTGGGCTGTCCGAGTGGACCTCCGGTGATTAGTCAACCCACGGTGCACCGGCAGATCTCACAGTTTCGAGAGGTGTTTCCGGGCAGTGCCGTGTTCTCACTCATCGAATACCGCGAGGGACGGGTACTGAATCTTGGGACATTTGAGACGCAGCTTCGCGAGCGCGGCGCCTACTCACTCGTCCTCCATGAATCAGAAGCTGGTGATGCTCCGCAACTGATGTTTGTGGAGGAGACTGACCTCTCCAATACTGCTCGTCGACCCTTTACAGTTGTCTCGAGTCGTACTGCGGATCTGCGTGTCGTCAATCTTACTGCTGGCGCTATTGACGTCGACATGCCACGATTGTCGATCAACCTTGCAAAGGGGCTTGCATCCCGTCAGATTGGTGCACGGGTGGCTGTATCAACGTGCGAAGAACGGCGGCCCGACCGCGTCGAGGTGCGGTTGTCTTCGGGAGCAACGCTTGTTGACAGTGCGTCGCTGGTCGTCCGAAATCTCTTCACCGTTATCGTTGCCGATTCTGGTGCAGGCGGAAAGATGATGATCGCTCCGATGATCCAACGTCCTCTTGGCGTAGGTGGTAAAGCCGTGGTTCGCGTCATCCATGCCTCTGCTGGAACTCCGCGCGTCCGGGTTTCAACGAGCTCGCGGTCGTCTACTACGAATGGTAGCGGGATCCAGCCGGCAGTGACACTCGCTCGAGACCTTGGTTCGAAGGACATCTCTGCACCAGTTGCCATCGACGCAGGAAGTGTCCCACTGACGATCACCTCCGAATCGACACCGACAACGCTCCTGCGTGCAACGACGTTGAATGTGCAGGCGGACCGTTCGTATGACCTCATCCTTCACGACCGATTAGGTGCCCTGGAGGTAACGCTGATTGAGCAAGAGGTTGCCCAGCGACCAGTCGAACTGCTCACAGAGGCTGCTCTGGTAACCTTTGTTCATGGTGCAACAGGCCGAGGTGCTATACCTGTTTCTCTGGGGTCGGCCATCTCTGATGGGCGATTGTATTACGGCAACACCGTCTCAACGTGTCTGGAACAGTCGGATAACGCCTTTTCAATTGATGGCATCACAGGTCAGCTCACGGTTCGCAACGCGGACCGCACACTGGTTGTCTATAGCGCTGCCAGTGGAACACCTCAAGTCTTACAATTCCGAACACTGCCTCTTCTGCCCAAGGTAGGAACGACGATACGACGTGTCGTGAATGCCACCAAGGATGTACCATTGTTGTCGGTGTCCGTCGACTCGATTGCTACCAGTGAGGCAGCCGATATGTTAGCTCGTTCTGTGGCGAGCGGTGCAATGTCGGAACCAATGCAAAGCAGTCAGGACCGCCGCGGAACGTATTTCTTTTTCAATGCCGAAACCCGCGAACAGGTCTACACTCTTCCGGTTCGTTTGGCCACGTTAGGCAACAACTTCACGTTGATTGTGCTCGGCAGTAAAGCCGACGGATATGATGTCATCGTTTTGCAAGAGTTTTAGGCCCTGATTGGCCGTAACGCGACATTGCTCGGTGCATTTCCATTGGGGATGCGTTCACCGCTCATGCGATATATTTGTTAGCATATGCCTTCAATGTCCATGTCTTTCACCACCGTCCTGCGCATCCTCCTTCTGCAGGCGGCACTCTGTACGTTGGGTGTTGTAGCTCGTGCTGCGGAATTCGACCTGCCAGATACCATTCGCATTGCTCCAGGAGAGCGTCGCGAGATTGCTCTACGTGGTACAATCGAAGCTGGCGGTAGAACTCGGATCCAACTCCGGTATACGCCCTCAGTGGTGAGGATTCTCTCTGCTCGGGGAGGTGCAACATCGAGCCAGTTCTGCGACATCATCGCGATATCGACGAACATCATTTCCTCCGACACCGCGCTGGCAACGTTGAGCTGCCCCTTTAGTCGACCAGCGGTCAACGACACGGTGTGCTTTGTGACGATCGAGGGCGTTGGTGGGGCGAGCACAGGAGGGCAGATTACTGTTGATTCTGTGATTGCCGAAGATTCTAGCTATCAGGTGACGCGTGTCAGTGGTGGCATGGTTGTACGAACAGGGATCATTACAACTGGTGCGTCACCAAGTCTCGCTATTACGGGCAACTATCCGAATCCCTTTGCCGAACGAACACGGGTCGTGTTTGTTGTTCCAAAGGAAGAGACCGTTCGGCTTTCAATGCGAACCATCCAAGGTCGAGTTGTTAAAACATGGTCAGTAGACGCAGTCGCTGGTGAGAATGCATACGATCTGACATTCTTGCCATCTGATGCTGCCTCGGGGATGTACATCCTCACGCTTGAGTCGACACATGGTGTAGCCTATCATAGCATGCGGGTGAAGCCATGATTGCCAGACTGCTACCACTTCTGTTGATTCTCATCGGCTTTGGAACTGCCCACGCACAATTCGAGATAGAACGGACCAGCTCAGAGGGGAAAGAATTCTGGCTCTGCTTCATGAAGAATTTCCGTGAGGCCGGTATTGCGGATCAAGCTGGACGGCAAGGTGGACTCCGTCTGCAGCTGTTTATCACGAGTAGCTTTGACGCGAACGTTCGCATTGAGATTGATGGTATTGAGTTTGATAACACGGTTAGTGTTAAGGCGAACACCGTGGTGAATGTCTCAATTCCCGCCTCGGCACAGCTCTCATTTCAAGAAAATGCCGAACGTCGTGCAGTTCACATTACAGCAGACCAGCCCATAAGTGTGTACGGACTGAGTAGTCGTACACAGACCACTGATACCTACCTCGGACTTCCAGTTAACATTCTCGGTACGGAGTACCGTGCCGTCTGCTACACAAAGATCCAGCAGTCACCGGAGATGCTCTCGGGAATATCCATCGTGGCAACCGAGGATGGCACAGAAGTGACCATTGTCCCGCGGGCCATCACTTCGACTGGCCGTCCAGCGAATGTCCCATTTACCGTTCGTCTGTCGAAAGGTGATGTCTACACCGTAGTTGCCAAATGGGAAGTTGCTGGCATCTGTGACCTAACGGGCACGCAGATTCGAGCCAACAAGAAGATCTCCGTTTTCAGTGGACATGCCTGTGCCTACATCCCCCCCAAGGTGGAAGCATGTAACCACCTTGTTGAACAGATGCCTCCAGTTTCTGCATGGGGCAAGCAGTACTACCTCGGGATGTTGAAGGAACGTTCACGGTATACCTATCGCGTTATTGCTTCGGCCGACAGTACGAAGGTCTTTGCTGACTCAAAGCTCATTGCCATTCTGCGTGCAGGTGAGTTCTATGAAAATCTCAATGCCGTCAAGAACACGCAGATTACCGCAACCAAGCCGGTGCTTGTTGCACAGTTCGCGCAAGGGTACCGCAACGGTGATAGCGTAGGTGATCCGATGATGATTCTCGTAACGCCAACGCAGCAGTTTCGGACGGAGTATCGGTTTGCGACACCGATCAATGGTGACTGGCATCATTACATCAACGTGATTGCGCCAAAAGAAAGCATTCGTGAAATCCGACTCAATGGTCGACCCGTTGATTCGAACCTGTTTCAGCGATTCGGTGAGAGTCGGTATGCCATTGGTCAGGTGCAAGTGCCATTTGGAACGCACGTCATCAAGAGCAAAGTGCCGTTCGGTTTGTACTCGTATGGGTTCGGATTCCTCCGTGCGGCATTCGATGCATATGGTAACATGGCCGGACAGTCCTTCTACGAGACGCGCGAACAGAACGACTCGCTGGCGCCAGAGGCTGATGACCGGTATGTTGGTGAGCAGTATCAAGTGATCGTACGAGACGATCGCCCCACAGATAAGGGACTGAAATCTGTCACAATCGTCCAATCACGCGGTCTTGAGGCGACGATTCCCCATGTTGACGAGGGGGCTCCTCAGGTGCTGATTCCTATTCGTCGCATAGCTGGATCCGACGCTTCGCAGCTTGTGGTGAAGGCCGTTGATGTCGATGGTAATACCAAGATCTTCTCCGTGTGTCATCTTTACGACAACCTTACCTCGAAGTATGTGTATGAGGTGTCGGAATGGAATGGACAGGAGTGCCGAGGCGGTGGAGCTTGGCATGCGGGTGCATTCATCAACTCCGGAAGTGCATTTCATCGCATCAATACAAGATTTGCGGTAATACCTTCACAACGTGAGTTCAATAGTGATGCCCAAGGAACAAATTTTGGAGTTGGCGCTATCGTGGGGTATCGGCCGAATGAATCACTGATTTTTACCGGAACACTGAGTTATACTTCGGTCACCGGCACGCTGTATGCGCCGGATACTGTGATTGCTTCGGTCTTCGACACGACCTCAAACTCGTATCGCCTCTTTCAAGAGTCCGAAAAGGTCACGCTATCGCTTCCATATGCTCACGCCAGCCTTGGCCTTGAGTACTTCCCACGGAAGTACTTTTATGTCGGTGCAGGATTTCAGCTGTCGATGCTGCTTTCCAAGTCGATCGTTAGTGAGCGAGTTATCCTTCGTCCGTCCGAATGGAGCTATGCCGATGGTAGCCGATCACAACAACGTGACGTGACGTCCTTGCCATCGCTGCAGGATTTCGTTGGCTCACTGTACGGAACCGTTGGACTTCTGTATCCGGTCAGCTATCGCGTATCGGTATTTGCAGAGGCGCGCTACACGCAGACGATACAGGATATTGCCATCGAATCGCCTTGGACGCTTGAAACGTTTGGCATTCGGGCCGGTGCCCGCTACCGCTTCTAAGGTTCCCGTCATGGGCGTGCAGTGGATTGCTGTTCTCCGCAAAGATCTCCTCTCTGAGGCGAGGACCCGCTATGGAGTAACGTCGCTAACGCTCTTCGTTGTTACCACCGTAACACTTATTGCTCTTTCGACTGCTGATGAGGTTGTGCCGCGGCCCGTTCATGCTGCCATGGTCTGGGTGGTCCTGTTCTTTACGGCCATTACTGGTCTTGCGCGAGGCTTTGTTGCTGAAGAAGAGCGTGGGACGTCGCTCTATCTTCGGCTGAGTGCGCCGCCGATGTCCGTGTATGTCGGTAAGCTCGTCGGCAATGTCCTTTTGTCGACGACGTCAAACTTTCTTGTCATCATTTTGATGGCTCTTTTGTTGCCATCACTAACGATCGGGTCGATCGCGCTCCTGCTTGTCGTCGTCGTTGTCGCGAGCATAGGTCTCGCAGCCGTTACCACGATCACCTCAGCAATTGTTGCCAAGGCAGGTGCCAAGCAAGCCCTGTTGCCCATTTTGGCGTTCCCAGTGTTATTGCCGCTGATTATGCCTGGTGTGCAAGCAACGCTCATGGCGTTCGCTGGAATGCCCCTTGCCGATGCGGCGAGCGATATTGGCCTAATGGTTGCCCATACCGGCATCGTTAGCGTCGTTGGCGCACTCCTCTTTGATACCGTCTGGCGGGATTAGGATGCGATCATCCGTGAGGCGATTGTCCCGCTACTCATGACGCCTGGGAGGCCGGCTCCCGGATGTGTTCCAGCGCCGACGAAATACAAGGCATCGACATCCTCGCTCTTGTTGTGCGGACGCCACCAAGCACTTTGAAAGAGAATCGGCTCGACGGAGAATGCACTGCCGAGGTACGAGTTGAGAGTTTCTTTAAAGTGGAGAGGGTCGATGATGTGCTCGGTGACGATGTGCTTTGAAAGCTCCGGCATATACCGCTTCTCGAGCTCAGCTACGATACGGTCGCGATATACCGAGCGCATCGCATTCCAATCAGTTGGCGACTCGAGGTGTGGTACCGGTGAGAGCACGTACCATGAATCACAGCCCGCTGGTGCGAGTGATGGGTCTGTGGCAGTCGGACGATGCAGATACAGCGAAAAGTCATCTGCAAGGTGCTTCTTTGTGAAGATGTCTTCGACAAGGTCCTTATATCGTGGCCCCATGAGGATTTCGTGGTGGGCCATGTTTGGATACTGTCGATCGGTGCCGAAGTACATCACGAAGAGGGACATCGAGTAGCGCGTCTTCTTGATCTTTGCATCAGTGTTATGACGTCGATGCTTCGACGGAATGAGCGAGAGATACGCCTGCGCTACGTCGGCGTTGCAGACGACCACGCTGGCAGCGAGTTCTTCGCCACTCTTGAGTCGAACCCCACAGGCACGGGGTGTCGCTTGGTTCTCGTCGATCAGAATTTCATCGACTTCACTGGAGTAGCGGATTGTACCTCCAATGTCCTGAAAGAGCCGAACGAGCCCCTTGACAAGAGCTCCCGTACCACCCATTGCAAACCAGACGCCCCATTCCTGTTCAAGCTTGTGAATCAGGGCATAGATGCTTGTGGTCTGAAATGGATTTCCACCAACAAGAAGTGGGTGGAAGGAAAAGACCTGACGCAGGCGAGGGTCTTTGATATGCGAGTTGACAAAGGCTGCAACACTTCGATCGGAACGAAGGCGGATGAGGTCTGGCAGCACCTTGAGCATGTCTGTCAGATTCGTGAAGGGCTGGTCAATAAGGTTGAATCCAGCTTTGAAGATGTCGGCGGTCTTCGCGTAGAAGCGCTCGTATCCCTTCACATCGTCTGGATTGAATGAACGGATCTGCTCGATGACTTCTTCACGCTTGCCATTGTAACGAAACACCGTGCCGTCTTGAAAGCGGACGTTGTAGAACGGATCGATTGGTACGATTTGTACGTAGTCGTCGGTCTTTTTGCCACAGAGCTCAAAGAGATCGTGAATCAGCCATGGAGCGGTGATGATCGTCGGACCTCCGTCAAAAACGAAGCCATCCTGCTCGTACACGTAGGCTCGCCCACCTGGCTTGTCGCGCTTTTCGACAATCTCGACGTCGAAGCCTTTAGCCTGCAACCGGATTGCTGCGGTGAGCCCCCCAAAACCACTTCCGATGACGATGACTTTCACGATGCTCTCTCTTTCGATGGACAATGCGTAGGGGACAAACATACGGGCCACATGAGAGGGTTCCGTGGGAAAGACCCATTTTTGCGAAATGTCACGCTTGTATGCACTCGACCTCGCACGCTTCGTCGCGATGCTTCTGATGATCCAGGGGCACGTTCTCGATGCGCTGGTCATGCCATCGGAGCTTGATATTTCGCATGCCCCGTGGAGTATATGGAATTGGATCAGGGGGCTAACAGCTCCAGTGTTTCTAACTGTCTCTGGCGCTGTGCATGTTTTTGCGGCAAAGAGAGATGCAGAAGGTCGCATACCTTCGACGACCATCGAGCGTCGACTGCGATGGGCGATAACCATTCTTGTGATCGGTTATGCCTTGGTGTTCCCTGGTAAGCGCATCATTGATCTACCATATGTGCCGCCATCGGGATGGACTGCGTTCTTTGCCGTGAACATCCTTCAGCTCGTGGGCGTAACCATGATGCTGTTTGTTGTCGTCATGGAATCAACGCGTTCAGTCAAGAACATGGGTCGCCGTGCCGCAATTACGGCAGCACTGATCCTAGCCTGCTCGCCCCTTGCTCATATGGATGCTGTTGTGAACGCCCTGCCAGCTTGGCTGAGTCCGTACCTCAGCGCAGAGCGTGGATCGCTGTTCCCGTTCTTTCCCGTTGGCAGTTATCTCTTTCTTGGTGTGATTGTTGGCTCGTATCTCCACGCCAAGCCGTCAGAAGAGCGCGATGCGACACTGGTACGCTTGGCCGTGCGCATTGGACTTCCGTTGACTATTGTGGGGTATGGCCTGTTGTATGGTCTTGTTGCAATGGGGGTTCCACAGTCAGACATTGACAATCCCAACAGTGTGCTTCTGGTCTGTGCCCGATTTGGCGCTGTGCTGGTTGTGTTCGCCGGTGCAGTTCAGGTGTTGCGGTTAACGTGGCGACTGCGCTCAGCCTATGTACTCTTTGGCGCGAAGTCGCTCTACATCTACGTCATCCATGTTGTGCTGCTCTTTGGCACGCCGTGGTGGGATGGTGTAGGAAGAACTCGAAGCAAGTCCGTACCCCTTGCAAGTGGGATAGGATGGATGGTGCTGATTCTGTGCTCAACCCTTGTGCTCGCATGGCTCATTGATCGCTATCAGGGGGCGGCACTAACGGACAGTACACGACGGCGCGTCCGGCAGGTGCTTGTTGCAGCGCTTATCGTGATGTTCGTGATCGCGTGGTAGGCCCAAAGCCCTTTTTCAACTTTGTTCCGAGCCGTTCTTCGAGCAAGACCCGCGATTCCGGTGCGAGGAGTCCAAGACCGATGACGCTCTGACGAAAGGTGAAGGCTTTGTCGAGTGGGAAGGCACGGCCATCAAGGACCCATGCGAGAAAGATACCGTCAGAGATTCCAGCCTCGAGTTCAGTAAACGCATTGGTGTCGACCTCACGAAACCAACCTGAGCGGACGAGGTCGCGAGTGATCTCCCGTCCGATTGCACGCAGAAACTCGCGTGTTGCATTGATGCGGTCGAGAAACGCCGGATTGTCTGCTCGCAGCGCATGTGCCCAAAACTCGAGCAAGAGTGGAGCTTGTGAAGCTCGGGATTCGTAAAACTCAACAGCACTATCACGAACTGCATCCACCCGGCCGAGGGCATCTTGGGCCTGGTCGACGCGCTCGCGAACGAGACGCTCATACTGCCCCATCCAGGCATCATAGACGGCGAGAAACAGCTCTTCCTTTGTAGCGAAGTATTCGTAGATCGTGCCTTTGCCAATTCCCGCTGCACTTGCAATGTCGGCCATCTTGGATGCGTGGTATCCTGTCTGTGAGAATACCTCAGCTGCGTGACTGACAATCTGGGCGCGCTTGGCGGCTTTGTCGACAATGGCAGGCATGACGTTGGAATTCCTATTGCAGCAGCTTCGCAACGTTGTCGGAAAAATCGCTTACGCGGTCCGGTGCACCCTTCCCCCAGGTATGGAGTCGAACCACGCCGTTTGCGTCAATGAAGAGTACGTTTGGAATACCAGAAACGAATTGGTAGTACTCGAACACTTCACCCTCAAAGTCGAGCAGGATTGGTGTCTTATAGGCATCGCGGAAGCGTGATCGCAGGTATCCCTCAAGAAACCCGGGAGCTAAAGAGACATCGGCGAGTGCAACAAACTGCACGCGATCCTTGAACCGGCCAACAAGGGGATCGGTCCAGGCGGCCGTATAATCGCTGCCCTTCCAATCGCTTAACACCATAATCGTGGGTCGCCCCTTACAGTGTTTCGACCACGTCCACTCATTCTCGAATTGATCGAGTAGCGTGAAGTCTTTTGCCTTTTTACCGATCGCTCGGTCGCTCGAGATGCCGACAGCAGAAATTGTTGCGATCAGTGCGATCACAACGAACGCAAGACTCTTCATACGCCTCACATGGTGAACTTGGCAGCATCCTTGAGGAAGGACTCCAAGCCAGCATCAGTGAGGGGGTGCTTCATTGACTGCATGAGAACCTTGTATGGCACAGTAGCGATATGGGCCCCAGCTTTTGCGCACTCAAGAAGATGAATTGGTGTGCGGATCGATGCTGCGATGATTTGTGCATCCAGACCTTGCGCATCCCAGATTTCACACGTGTCGTGCAGTGCGACGAGACTATCGGTTCCGATGTCATCAAGTCGACCCATGAACAAGCTGACATATGTCGCGCCGGCATTTGCGGCGATAAGCGCTTGGTTTGCCGTGAACAGCAAGGTGACATTCGTTGGAATATTCTGATCGCTGAGTTTGCGAACTGCTGTCAGGCCAGCAGGAATGAACGGGATCTTGATGGTTGCATCTGGAAACCACGTAAGAATTTCATCAGCCTCGCGCAGCATGCCATCGGTATCAGTGCTGATCACCTCGACGCTGGTATGTCCGCCGACCGATTCGTGAATCGTACGGATGAGGTCACGAATGTTCGTTGACGGATCCTCTTTGGCCAGAAGTGATGGGTTGGTTGTCACGCCGCTGATGAAGCCCATCGAGGCGGCGTGCTGAATCTCTTTCAGGTTGGCGCTGTCTACATAGATCTGCATGATTTCTTCGCTCCAATAGTAGTGCGGTCAAAAATACGTGATGTTAGTCCCGGCCGTAGACTTTCACGGCGGGAATCTCCGGGAGGGATTGATGAAAGTACAGGGCATTGAGCGTCGCAACCAGTCCTTCTTCAACGGCGTCGGACCACTGATACAGAATGGTGCCCTCACGTGGAGTATGATCAGAATGCATCGAAGGGAGCTCGCTAACAGGTTTGTCAGCAATTGGACCACCGGCAGCATCACGGACGAGTTGATCAAAGGCTTCGATCTCGCTGTCGACTCGAACAACCCATAGCGCAACTGGGAGCGGCGCTTCGGCGATATCGAACCACTCCTCACCCAGATCGAGCGTATGGCTGGTTCCGCTTATTGGGGGCCCCATGCGACAGTCGGCATCATCTGCCACCGCTACGGACTGCATTGCAACGTCAAACTTTTCCGACATGATCATGCGCATCATCCTGGACATGAACAATGTCGGCTCAGGTGCGTAGAATGTCGAAAGCTCGGCACGACCTTCTGCGAATGACGCGCCGTAGGTGTTTGTGAAGTCTTGAAGGGCGAGACATGGTCCGGCCACAATGCGAAAGTCAACCTTTCCAACACCCATGCCGTAGCCCTGTGGCGAAACGAGTGCTGCCTGAACAAGATTGTTGTTCAGAAGCTCGCCACATTCCTCGAGGGAGCATGTTCGGATGGTAATGCCTTGACGAGCACACACCGCTTCGATGTTTTCGAGCAGGGGGCGGGCCAGTTCAAGTGTTGGGGTGGCAATGGTCATTGGTGAACCTCGAGGTATCGGGAGGTGGTCGATGAAAGGAGAACGCCGGCAGCGACGGAGACGTTCAGCGAATGTTTTGTGCCGTACATCGGGATTTCCAAAGCAAAGTCGCACATCGCTAAGATGTCGTCTGGAACACCCGTGAGCTCGTTGCCGAGGATTACCGCCAACGGGAACTCACTGATTTGTAGGCTCTCTGCCCGACGGGACGTATCGGTGATCTCTGCAGCTGCAATCGTGGTGCCCATGCTGCGAAGGTGGTCGATGACTTCGACCGTTGAGGCAAATGTGGAGTGGGGTACAACCCGCTCGGCACCAAGTGCGGTTTTTGAGATCTCCGGACGGGGCGGAGATGGGGTAAAGCCTGTCAAGTACACGTGTTGAACGGCAAATGCGTCACAGGTTCGAAAGATCGAACCCACGTTATACAGACTGCGAATGTCATGAAGGACCACCGAAATCGGATGTCGTACCCCCGAGCTGGCGGCTTCCGGAGAGAGTCTCCGCTGAACGAGTTCGTCGTGTGTGAGCTTGCGCACATGCGAATATCGTACTTTGCCGCTGCATGAACCGTCGGCAATTCATAGCGAACAGTGTCGTTGGCTTTCCTCTAAGCATGCGGGCCCTATCTCGCGTGCTTGCACCTGCGGAAACCGCCTTTCTCGTGGTTGGCGATTGGGGTACTGGTGGTGCGCTGCAACGTCGAGTGGCCAATGCAATGGCTACTGTTGCCACGGCATCACAAGCGTCCTTTGTTTTGAGCACTGGTGATAACATCTACCCGAATGGTGTGACCTCAGTCGATGATCCGCAATGGTCAACAAAGTTTGAGCGCATCTATCAGCAGCTTGCATTACCCTGGTGGGCTGTTCTGGGCAATCACGATCATCGGGGGAGTCCGGACGCACAGATTGCGTATTCAGCAAAGAATCCCCGCTGGAACATGCCTGGTCGGAACTGGAGAAAAAATGTTGTCGTAGATGGTGTAACCAATCTCTCGATTCTGGCTCTTGATACAACGCCAATTATGCAAGGGGCCTCTGGATGGCAACAACAGCTTTCCTGGCTCGATGCCTCATTGGCGACCGAACCGGCGGCTGTGCCTGTGGTTGTTGGACATCATCCGTTGCGTAGTTACGGTCATTATGGTGACAGTTCGGTATTGGTGAAGCATCTTAAACCGCTGCTCGATCGACACGGGGTGCGTCTTTATCTCTGCGGACATGATCACGACATCCAATTGATACGTCATCCGGAGGACCGGTTTGCGTGTCTTGTCTCTGGCGGAGGGGGTGGCGAGCGCGCGGCACACGCTGGTAAGCACTCTCTGGCGGCCTATACTGGCGGTGGTTTTGCCCTTGTGCGCTCGGGTGCTGGGGAACTTTCCGTCGAACTCTTCGATTCCATTGGAACACGCAAAGGACGTTTTGCCCTGTGAATTATCGCCAGCCTGTCATCTCCCTCCTATGCCTCATGCTGCTACTGGCAGGTCCGGCGAGCTATGGCCAAGATGTGCCCGATAGTAAGGGGCGAGATTTTTGGCTGACCTTCCTTCCCAACTTTCACAATGGGGAGAGCACAGGACTCAATGATCAGGTAAGCCGCAAGGAGCACGAGTTACAGATTTATATCGGTGCCGAGCGACCAACACGGGGAACCATCACCTGGCGAAGAATCGATGGGTCAACGCAATCACAGCCGTTCGTCATTACCGACATCCGTGTCCTGCATCGATTTGCAATATTCTATCAGGACATTGAGCTGCGAGGGTTTTCTCGCAGCGGTGCACCACTCGATTTCAACAATTCGCAAAATGAAGTTGTCGCACCGCAGCATTTTCACATTCAATCCGAAGATGATGTGACGGTATATGCACTAAATCAAGCGCCCCTTACCAGTGAGGCCTTTCTCGTGCTGCCCAAGGATGCGCTTGGTGACGACTATGTCGTGATGTCATACACCACTGATATCGGCCCCTCGTCGACGCAAACCACGAACCAGAACACGACCCCGTCTCAGTTTGCTGTCGTGGCCACCGAGGATAGCACGGTGGTGGTGATTCGACCATCGGTACCAACGATCAAGAATCCGACGGCCAGTCCAGACACGGTTCTGTTGCAGCAGGGCGATTCCTATCTCGTACAGGCGGACCCACGACGTGATAACCGCGGCGATGTTACGGGATCGATCGTGCGTGCAACCAAGCCCGTGGCCGTATTTGCCGGTCATACACGAGCGACCATTCCCATTGAGCTCCGAGCCGAGCTTACCTCGCGCGATTGTCTCATCGAGCAGATGAGCCCCGTTCAGACATGGGGCAAGAGCGCCTTTGTGACGCCGTTGGCAAGTCCAACGGATGACCGGGACATTGGCTATGATCTCTATCGCGTTGTTGCAGCCTTCGACTCCACCGAGGTGTACGTTGATGGACAGTTGCGAAAAGTTCTCATGGAAGGAGAGTACTATGAAGAGAAGCTCGTTGGTGCGTATGAGATCACGACATCGCGTCCGTCTCTGACCGCTCAGTTTAAAAAGTCATCAGGGGTGCCTGGTGGCGTTACCGACACCTCTGAATATGCAGATCCGTTCATGATGTTGGTCCCACCGGCCGAGCAGTTCATGACCTCGTATCGATTCATTAGTATCCAATCGTACCAGTACGAGCAATTCTTCAATCAGATTCGTGTGGTAGACTCGGTATACAAGGAGCAGTGGCTCAATGTCGTGATACCAACGGAGCGTATTGCATCCCTGAGACTCGATGGTGCTCCGATTCCTGCAGGACGGTTTTCGCAGATCGGCACGTCGGGGTACAGCTTCGCGCAGGTTCCAATGCGTGACGGTGTTCATGAGATCTTGGCGGACACGTTGTTCGGAATCTACGTGTACGGCTACGGCGCTGCGGTGTCGTACGGGTACATCGGTGGTATGGCCTTCCGACCATTGGATGTGTACCCACCGGTCTACTTGGGGTCCTACAGTTGCGACGGATTTACAGGTCGCATTGCTGACTCGGTGATTGCCGATACGAAGGTGCGGTTCATCAACACCATCCCGAATTCGGATACGAATACAGTCTTGCTGCTCGATCAATTTGCACCACCGCAGTCGGTAGTGCCGTTCTCAGTGCGCCTTCGCGATCCATATCTCGATGGAAGTATCACGCTTGAGGCGATCGATGGCGTTGCGCAGAAAAATCGACAGAAGATTGACATCCCTGGCTTTACGGTTTCGATACGTGGGTTGCGGCAGGACCCGTCGCTCGTGCCTCGGCAGTCCGTCGTGGCTGTCGGACGGGAGCGTTGTGATTCGATCGAGATCGAAAACTATGGTCGGTATTCGCACACCTTCGTGGCGTCCTTTACGGGTGCATCTCGCGTGGATGCCCCACAGCCCCTTACGCTTGCTCCAGGTGAGCGCCGTATGCTCAGATACTGCAGGACTGGAACAACAACGCAGACGGTTACGGACACATTGGTCTTTGTTGACTCCTGCACAAGGAGGCCAGTTGCGGAGATGGTCTTTGAGGAGCGCGAGGACAAGCTTGGTCCTGAGATCGAGCTCCTTGGCGACCAGTGTGATTCGGTACTGGTTGTTGAGATGTCTGATGAGCGCTCATCAGATATTGGCCTTCTGACAGTCCGCATTCTTGATTCGGTTCTTGCGAACTGTCGAGTAGAGCAGGTTCTTAATCAACCGCTGATAAAGAGGTATCGTATCAGCGCCATCGATCGCTATCGTGACGTTGTCTACGGATTCGAAGCTGTGGATTCGGTTGGTAACCGTTCTGTCCGCATTGATACTATTCCGGGTTTTTTGATGTCGATAGCCGGTTCGCTCGGTCCAATCGTCCGCTTCGACTTCGGTGTGCATGAGCTTGGTACAGTTGTCTGTGACACCCTACCGTTGAAGAACTTCGGTATCACGACGCTGGATTTTGAAAATGTGTATCTCTATGGCAACACATTATTCAGCGTCCCGCAGTCGCAGTTTGGGATGACGCTGCAGCCGTCCGGTGAGCAGTCCCTGATTGTTTGTTTCACGCCACTTATTGCTGATACGACACGAGATGTGTCGGACACGATTGATGTTCAGGCGAACTGCCTCATTCGACGGGTGATCCTCACAGGGCGCGGCAAGGGCCTGAAGTACCAGGGTGTGGGCCGCTGCGATGTTCCTATCAATGTGACTGTTCGCGAGCTGGGACGCCCCTTGATTGCCCCGAATCCGGTGTCGGACGGCTTTGTTGTCAGCTTCGCACAGAATGAGATCCAAGCGTGCACCGTCCGTTTGATCGATCTTTGGGGCAATGTGGTGCTTGAACGATCATGGGCCGGATCGGCAACTTCGGCCATTCGTGTTGAGTGCCCGGATGTTCCCAATGGGCATTATACCTGTCAGATCGTGACGGATTCCGTCGACGTGCTCCCATTGATTATTGCCCGTTAACTCACACTCCAGACGGTAGCAGTCCGTCATTGGTGAGGTCGTCATTCCGTAGTTTTGCGACTTCCTCCAGGTCGGACCAAACATGAAAAAGCTATCTGTTCGTTTGTCGGTGCTTGTCGCACTGGCGGTTGCTCTCGGTGTCGGTATCGGATTTATCGTCCAACCCGTTATGTCGGGCGACTCCGTTATGGACCAAACGAGAAAGTTCTCGGATGTCCTCTCGATGGCCGTGAAGAACTATGTCGAGGAAGTTGACACGCAGAAGCTCACAGAAGCAGCCATCCGAGGTATGCTTGAAGAGCTCGATCCACACTCTGTGTATATCACTGCGAAGGAAATGGTGAAGGTGGAAGAAGACTTCCGCGGTTCCTTCGAGGGCATTGGTGTCGAGTTCGACGTGATCAACGATACGATCACTGTTGTCACGCCGATCATTGGTGGTCCAAGCGAAGCACTCGGCATCGTTGCTGGCGACAAGATTGTGAAGATCAACGATACGTCCTCAGTGAAGACCACTCGCGAGCAGGTGCCGAAAAAGCTCCGCGGACCCAAAGGCACAGTTGTCAAGCTGCACATCAAGCGCTCTGGTGAATCAGATCTCTTGGTGTTCGAGGTCACTCGTGATAAGATTCCCGTCAACTCCGTTGATGCCTTTTTCATGATCGAGGGTACCGATGTCGGCTATATCACGGTTAACCGTTTTATGGCTACCACACATGATGAAGTGATGAATGCTGTGCAGGTGTTGCGTGGTCAAGGCATGAAGAAGTTGCTGTTCGACCTGCGATATAACCCGGGTGGATACCTGGATCAAGCATTCAAGATTTCCGACGAATTCATTTCTGACGGTAAGAAGCTCGTCTACACCAAGGGGCGTCGTCCCGAGTTTGACGAGGACTTCTGGTCGTCGGGCGGTGGATCTTTGGAGAACATTCCTCTGATCGTGTTGATCAACGGAGGTTCGGCCTCTGCCAGTGAAATTGTCTCCGGAGCTATTCAAGATCTCGACCGTGGTCTTGTTGTCGGCGAGACGTCATTTGGTAAGGGGCTGGTGCAACGTCAGTACCCATTAGGCGACGGCTCGGCATTCCGACTGACGATCTCGCGCTACTACACGCCATCGGGGAGGTTGATTCAGCGTCCGTATTCCGACAAGGAAAAGTACTATAAGGGCGAAGGTCGTGAAGATGGCGAAGAGGGGGACAATATCAATCACGAAAATGATGACTCTACGAAGTCCCGCCCAAAGTTCAAAACAGCTGGTGGACGTACCGTCTACGGTGGTGGAGGTATAACCCCAGACTACTTCGTCAAGCAGGATACGATCGCTGTGCTGGCTCGGAAGCTTCGGGCAAAGAATCTCTTCTGGGAAACTGCGGATCAGATCATGCGCGTGCGTGGCAAGGAGATTCGCGCGACCTATTCGGGTGATATGAAGAAGTTTATCCGCGAGTTCTCGATCACCGATGAAGATGTTGCGTCACTTAAAGCACTTGCGAAGACAAAGTCTGTGGAGTGGAATGATGACGAATACAAGCAGGATGCTGAATATCTCAGACTTGCTATCAAGGCCTACATCGGCCGATCTGTCTTTAACAACAACGGATTTACATCGGTAATGCTCAGCATGGATAAGCAAGTCAAAAAGGCGCTGACGCTCTTCCCTGAGGCTGCGCGAATTGCGAAGCTCCGTTAATGTGCCGTTGTACTCGGGAACTGTTTACTGATCGAAGGTCTGTGTTATGAAGTTTCTTTTTGTCGTTGTTCTCGCTCTTGCCCTCGGCATCCCTTCGCAGAGTTTTGCACAGGATGTGATCTTTCCGGGTGAAGAGATGCTCTATCGCGTTTCATACCTCAACATCACCCTTGGTACAATCCGAACGGTCACCGAAGGCTACACGACGCGCAATGGCGAGCGAGTTGCCAAGGTAAAGGTGTTTATTAAATCAAGTCCGAATATTCCGTTCGTGTCGTTGAATTCGATCTATGAGTCGTGGATGGATACCTCAGTGACGTACTCACGTCATTTCACGGCCAATACGGAAATCGATAATGGAAAGTGGGAGTTTGACCAATACGTTTTGGACTATCCTGCGCGTTCGCTCGTGATGGAGAAGTTTCGTGAGAAGCAGAAGGTGGCGAGCAAATCTTATGCAATCGGCAAGAAGTACAACGACGGGAGCTCCATCTTGTATGCAGCTCGCACGTTGGTGAGTGCAAAGAAGACACTACGTCTTCCAACGATCATCATGGACGATACGGTAAGTACCGTTGTAAACTGTCGCGGCACCAAAAGCAGTGTCGAGATTGATGCTCTGAAGTACCCAGTGAAGACGTTGTATCTGGATGGTGTAGCAAACTGGACAGGTATCTACGGACTGAGCGGAAACTTTGAAGGATGGTTCAGTGACGATGCCGCTCGTGTTCCGATCAAGGCCAAGATGAAAGTCTATGTTGGCTCGGTTACGATCGAGCTTCAATCATGGAAGCGGGGTTCCTGGCAGCCCCCTCGCGCTGAATCTTAAGAATGCGGTTGTTGATCATTGATGGTGGTGGAACTAGCACAGATGTCGCGATCTGTGATCAACACCACGTCGTTTCGCGGTCCATCCTACCGTCTGTTAAACCGACACCGGCAGATCTGAAGACCGACGACCTGTGTCGTATGCTCGGCACATTCCTCGCCACGAGCCCGATTGACGATTCATCGGAATCGCCGGTTGCTGCTGTCATTCTCGGAATGGCAGGGGTGTGGTCTCCGCGGGAACGCTACTCCTACGCTCAGTCAATGACGGAGTCGTGGATGACATACGTCTCGCCGAATCCGATTCAACTCGTCATTCTATCAGATGTTGAGCTTGCCCTGGTTGCCGCCCATGGCTTCGCTCCGGGTGCGGTGCTGATTGGTGGAACCGGTTCCATTATGCTTCTACGAGACTCGCAACATCAGCTTGTGCGCTCAGGAGGGTGGGGTCCGCAGATTGATGACGCCGGAAGCGGCTACTGGCTCGGTCGCACGGCGTGTGCTGCAGTTGCGCGGATGCTCGATGGTAGGGGGCCGTCGACACTATTGATGCGACCCGTTGCAGCATATCTACGAGTTGATGAGGCCGATCATGAGGCCGTTCGGACGGCGCTACGAACCACGACGGCGCCTGCGTTTGCGAAGATCGGTGCTGCGGTGTTGTCGTATGCCGATGAACTCGACGCTGTGGCAATCGATATTCGTGATGAGGGGGCTCGTGAGCTTGCTCTCCTTTTGAGTCGTGTCCCGCATGACGTGCCTGTGTCCATCTATGGCTCCTTGTTTCAGAATGCCACCTACAAAGCACTTGTTGAGCGCTATGCATCCCGGCCTCTTGTGCACGTTGAAGATGTGATTACCGCAGTGGCATCGCAGGTTGATCGAGCTGGCAACCTTCGCTTCGAGTAGAAACGCGATCCTCGAACTTACTCGACAGCTGCCTCGACAAGCGAAAGCGTTCCACCTCGTGCACTGCGAAGCCGAGCTCGAATACCAATCGGTAACGTAAACTTCTCTTGTTGATGACCATACATCAGGTTGGCAATGATCGGCCCCGTTGCGATATCCTCGCGTTCGCGCAGGACATCGTTCACGTCACGATGTGGTGTTGTTCCAGCAGGTTGTGTGGCCTGTGACCATGATCCATAGACAACACCTGCAGCAGGTGCAGTTCGCGTTGCCATTGCAAGGTGTACCAACATTCGATCGATCCGATATGTGGCCTCGCCGATATCTTCCAGTGCGAGAATCGAGTTGCGCATGCTGGGTAGATATGGGGTCCCTAGCAGGCTGACGAGAACGCTCAGGTTGCCGCCAAGCAACAGACCCTCCGCCTCGCCACGACGGATGACGTCTAACGGCCAAGGTTGCCGAAGCACGCCGAGTGGACGACGTGATGTGATAACCCTCCAGAATTGCTCCTCGGACTCGGTGTGGAATCCATCGGCCATGTCGACACTCGGCATTGCACCACTGAAGGTGACCAAGCCAGCCCGTTGCAGTATTGCTAACTGTAGAACCGTAACGTCGCTGAATCCAACAAAGATCTTGGGATTGCGGCGGATGATCGAGAAGTCAATATGCTGCAAAAGGCGAGCGCATCCATAGCCGCCTCGTGCGCAAAAGATTGCGGAGACCTGTGAATCCTCAAACATCGAATGAAGATCCTCCACACGCTCATTATCAGTCCCGGCTAGGTAGCCGGCGTGCGTGGAGTGGACGTGTCGACCCAACTTCACAGAGTATCCCAGTGATTCGAGATACCGAATGCCGCGATCAAGACGCGATGGATCGCGCTGTGGTGACGATGGCGAGATGATGCCAATTGTCGCATTCTTCGGTAAGGCGGCTGGTCGACGGATCTTCATGGGAACCCAAGTTGGGTAATTTGCGCTATTCTACAAGATGTCCTCATTCCTCTACGCAACGACTCTGCTTCTCTGCATCCTAGCATCTAGCCAGGATGGTCATGCCGCCGTTGTTGCCCCCACGACTGAAGACATCAGCGGTGTCGTTAATAGCTACCTCCCTGTTGTAGAGGTAACACCGTGTCTTCGTACGATCCGTGTTGGTGCTCAGCCATCCTCATTTTCGGTTGGTGATCGAGTTCTCCTCGTACAAATGAAGGGGGCCATTGTTTCGGAGCAGGGTGACTCGACGTACGGTGATGTTCGTGATCTCCGTGGAGCTGGAGCTGTTGACTATCTCGTGATCGACCGAATCAGTGGCGACACCATTGTGTTCGCTGGACCATGGGTTCACAACTATGACGTGAGTGGTATTGTGCAGCTCGTACGTGTAGCTGTCTACGATGAAGCGCATGTTGTTGGTACCGTCGTTCCACAACCGTGGGATGGTCGCACCGGTGGTATCGTTGCGCTTGATATCGAGCGCACCCTCGTGATGGATGCCGACATCTCAGCATCCGGGATGGGATTTCGCGGCGGTCGCGTCTCCGAGCTTAAAGACAACTGCGATGGAGGATTATGGAGTATCCCATTTTCCTCGGGAGAGGCCGGTGAAAAGGGCGAAGGGATAGCTCTGCTGACAGCACAACAAGCCTCCGCTGCAAAGGGTGCTCCCGCCAACGGGGGAGGTGGTGGCAATGGTGCAAATGCTGGCGGTGCTGGTGGTGCAAATGGCGGAGCTGGTGGAAACGGCGGTGATGCAAATGATAAGTGCCCAACCTACGTAGGTGCTGGTGGACGTGGTGGTAGGTCGTTAGCCGCAGTCGTCGAGCAGCAGCGCCTCTTCATGGGCGGTGGCGGTGGTGGCGGACATCAAAACAACTCTCAAGGAACATCTGGTCGACGCGGTGGTGGCATCGTCATGATCCGAGCAACGAATATCATTGCCCCGCAGGGTCGAATCATGAGTGGGGGCGAGGGTGTTCCTGATACGTCAGCATGGAATAGGGGACAAGGGCTTGACCCGGGCGACGGTGCTGGTGGCGGCGGTGCTGGTGGTAGCGTGATGCTGCAAGCTGAGCGCGTGATCGGACCTCTCACTATTGACGTACGGGGCGGCAACGGCGGTCACGTTGGTGCACGCTACCAACCCGCTGGTCCCGGCGGTGGAGGTGGCGGAGGCGTCATCGCATTGACAAAACCACACCCAACAGTGATTGCGTTAGCGCGAGGTGGTACTCCTGGTGTGCACGTATGGTGGCAAACAGGAGCGAATGTCTTCCAGCGTCCGTGGGGCGCACGTCCTGGAGACTCTGGCAGTGTCGTTCAAAACTTCACATGGCGAAGCGTTTCCAACCCAACCTTGTCTGTAGCTGGTTCAGGTGTGATTTGCGAAGGTGATTCACTCGAGCTTATCGCATCCGAGGGATTTGCCTCCTATCTATGGAGCACTGGTGAGCAAACACGTCGGATCTGGGTCAAGACGAGCGGACAGTATCGTGTTGCAGCAACCGATAGTGCTGGATGTGCCCGACCGCAGGTCTCGACTGATGTTACCGTGCGTCGTGTGGTCGTGAATGCTGATCCTGACGTCCTTTTTGGAACAACTGAAGTTGGTCTCCCCCTGCGTGCACAGTGGTGCGTCCGAAATGCTGGTCTTGATACATTCATCGTATCGAATGTTACTATCCCGAGTGATGTGCGACTCGTGAGCCCCTTGCCGCCATTTGTTGTTCCGGCGAACGACAGCGTTTATATCCTGCTTGAGTTTGAGGCGCCGAGAGTGATGGAGCATGTGGACACGATTCGTATCGATGTGAACGTACCATGCAGCGGTTGGGCAGTTGCAATGACGCGAGCAACAGTAACAGGAGAGCGTGTGCAGTTTCTGCTGCCGCGTGTTGATATCGACTATCCGGGGCTTTCAGGAGAACTGCCGATCCGAGTTCGAATGGACTCACCGACACCTCCTATCACAGATGCTCGCGTGCGTTTTGTGTTGGCGTTCAACGGAGATCTCTTCACGGCAGAGCAGATTAGTGAAGGGCAGATCTTGAGTCGGACGTATGACCCAGTAACGGGATTGATGCGTCTCGAGATCGAATGCGATTCCGTTGATGTCACGTCAACAGATGAGGTGTTGACCATTGTGCGGGGACGTGGCCTCCTTGCAGACACAGGGGCATCTGCCATCGCTATCGAGCGCGCGCGATGGACGCGACAGCAGGGAAGTCCGGTGTGGCGTTCCGACACGGGGCGAATCACGGTTGGAATGCCCTGCTTTGAATCACGACGTGCAGTGCGTTTTCTCGCAGGCACCCCAGTATCCATTCGCTCGCAGAGCGATGGGGATGTCGTTGTCATCACAACGCCAGCTGATGTTCACATGCCCCTTGAATGGTCGATCTTCGGCCTTTCAGGCGAGCTGTATCTCAAGGGTTCTGGCGTGAGTACCGCTGATGGCCTGCACATCTCGACGCAGCTTCTGCCAGCGGGACACTACCTCGTGCAAGTCGTGTCCGGCGGTTCGATGATTACTCGAATGGTTACGATTTATCGATGAAGGGGCGAACCTGATGCCAGCGTGATGTCAGGTCGCGACTCCATGATCTTCCGGATGGTGGCCAAAGAGGCATCGGAAGTCCAATCCGAGATCACCTCTGGCACAGACATGATCTGTTCCATGAGGTCATCTTGCTCGCGTCCCACTCGAAGCGCCTCGTTGTAGGGTATGTCGCTCGAGAATGTGACCATGGTATACAGTGGGATGAACTTCGATGGATATTCCGCATAGATCCACGCTTCGATCTTCTTTCGCCAGAGGAACCGTGCATCGGCAACCTTGTCACGCATTTCGACAAAGTTCTCAAGTGCAAGGTCGGCAATGCCATCGCCGGCAGGCTTGCGAAGTCGTTCATACTCTTTGAGTGCTGCAGGCCAATCATTGTTGAAGGCATCGAGGCACTCCATGAGGATGCGACAATCTTCAAAGCCGCAGTTCATGCCTTGGCCATAGAATGGGACGATAGCGTGCGCTGCATCACCGATGAGCGCAACACGATCGTTAAAGACCCATGGGAAGCACCGTACTGTTACCAGTGAAGCCTCAGGATTTGATCTGAAATCCTCCAGTAAGCTCGGCATCAGTGGTACAGCATTCGGGAATTGTTCTTCAAAGAACTTCGAGACCTCTTCGGCATGGTTCAACTCCTGAAACGAAGGAGATCCCTTGTGTGCAAGGAAGAGTGTACATGTGAAGCTTCCATCGATGTTCGGAAGACCGATCATCATGAAGCTCCGACGTGGCCAGATGTGCAGAACGTTCTTTTCCAAACGAAAGTCGCCCGTCGCATCGGGTGGGATGTGAAGTTCTTTGTAACTGTGTTCGATGTACGACTGTGAGTAGTTGAACCTGTCCGTGATCTGCAGACGACTGCGCACGGCGCTGTAGGCACCATCGGCACCAAACAGGAGGTCGGCATCAAGGCGTAGCGTTTCACCTGAGGGGCGTACGAATTCCGAACTAGCTGTCTCGAGATTGATGTCCGTGCATCTGGCGTTGAAAATGATCTCAACACCATGGCGCTCAGCTGCATTGAGAAGCGTCTTGTTCAATTCACCACGGGAGACGCTGTTGATGAACTGCCCATCCTTGCCGTAGGGCTGGTACGTCTGCAGCCCAGCCTGATCATGCATCATGCGTCCATGCATCGGGATGGCGATTGCACGAATGTCATCATCAAGTCCAGCTAACGACAGCGCGCGAAGACCACGATCTGACATCGCAAGATTGATTGAACGGCCCGCGGAGATTGTCGCCGCACGCATGTCGGGACGACGCTCCACAAGGCGCACGGTATGACCACGCTGAGCCAGAAGCGTTGCAAGGAGCGAACCCACAAGTCCACCGCCGATAATCGTAATTGTCTTTCCCATAAACGCTGTTGCCTTGAGGATTATATCGAAACATCAAACCACGGATCGCCAACCATAACGGACGTGGAATCCTTAAGGGAAAGGATGACCCATTCAGTGCATGGTAATTGGCTTCGTATCACGCCACAGTCGGTATGCCCGATGCGTACGTGAGTGCTCCAGCCAACACTTCGGACATCCACGAGAAACGGACGTCCAATCGGCAGTGGCGTGAAGAACACAGAACGATTATCCGAAGTTTCGATCGTAGTTGAGTCGCCGATGATTGAGATCACCATCCCCCGTCGGTGCAATACCGAGTCTTCATAGGGCGTTGTCCGAAGTTGGATGATCAGCGGGCTCGTTGATGTGCGCGTGATCTCTGTTGTGAACATGCCGTGTGTGATGCGCTCGGCGCGCATTGCAACCCGAGCTGGGCCGCGCATCTCAAACCCGTTATCATGGGTTCGATTGACGCTTGTGGGGTGCGTCAGGATGACGGCACGCACAGGATATGCATACTGGTCCTGCATCGTGAACCGATGACTCGAACACGAGAGGGTTAAGAGCCCCATGAGTGATACAAGAAGTAGTACACCGTGTTGGGCTGAACTCCCTCCGATGCAGCAACGTGCCAGTTTATTCATGCGGATAGCCCTTGCCATAGCGAAGGTCGCTTCGACCAAACAAGCGATCGAAGAGCGAAGCGCCAACACCGATGTAGATCGCACCAAAGTGGGGGTCGACAATGCGTCGTCCATCAATCGAATACCCAAACGATTCCCTACCAGGAACGCGCGAGCCGGTATTGCCATTTGCCCAGCCAGCTGTGATGTGGATCCCCATTTGATCTGCTACTGGAAGAACAGCGCGCACGCCAGCATGGAAGAACGTCGATGGGGCAATGTTGACCTCAGCGAATGGTTCGATGCGAAGGGTTGATGTCAACGGCATCCAATGGTAGGTCAGCCGCAGCGGAAGAATGCCGACTCCAAACTCGGTCGAACCGAGAAACACCATGTTGACGAGTGACGTGCCGAGTGAGAGATGGTGGTCAAACACTGGCAGTGCGACATCTGCGACCGCGAGACGAGCTGTTACGCCTTTGATGGAAGGGGCATCGGAGCCAGTGCGACGTGTCGAAAAGATGGATCGATCGGCTTCACTTCCGAGAATCACGAATTCGGCAAGTCCAACCTCCCAAGAAGAATGCTCGTGGAATTTCCATTCTGTGTGGAGTTCCTCTTCACGATTCAGAAAGTCCATGACCGATACGCCGATTCCAGCATAGGGGACCGTATTGACCTCTGCCGGTGAACTCAAGAGGTCGCCCCCTACGGCGCACCCCGTATAGGCGCGTAGGTTCACTCCGCCGATACTTCCAAGGTCAGCTGATACAGAGGCGTTGACGTACTGTGACGGAAAGATTGCAAACGAGATTGACGGCCGAATGGCGGCATAGGGAATCCTATCACGGAGATAGAATCGTTTGCTAATGTTTAAAACGCCAATACCCGACAGCGAGTGATCCGTATCGGCTGCGATCTTTTCATATCCGGTAACGCCCCATGTCCAGTTGGGCGCACTGTCAAACCAATTCAGCTTCCATTCGATTTGACCAAATCGAAAGAGGTAGCCATCGAAGACAGCTGATGAATCAATTGAGCGACTATTGAGCAGAAGCTCATTGATGTCGTAGTAGAGACCAAACAGTCCAGTTCGTGTACTTGATGAACCATCGATCGCTGAGCCAAGCAACCCGATTCCTTCGAACAAGGACCAGCGAATAAAGTTCGGGTATTCTCGAACAGTGATACTGTCGGAGTACTTCATCGTGCGTACACGATTCTCAACTCTCGAGCTTGGTGCGATGATTCCATTATCACGTTCGCCAGGAGGATTGGTAACACGTTGTGTGATGACGGAATCAAATGTTGTGGTGCTGTAGATGTCGCGTTCGGTTCGTGTGATACTCCCGCAGCCAATCAGCAGCGAAAGAACAACGCTCGCGAGCAGCAATGATGAAGTGCGCACGATGGTCATCGGCATACACACTGAAGAAGTGGCTGGCCATTGAGTGTTGCACGAAGGCGATCACCAGAGGTGATGGGACCGACGCCGCTTGGTGTGCCCGTGAAGATGCAGTCGCCGGGCTGAAGCGAAAACACGGATTCAACATATGCGACAAGAGCTTCAACGGACCGCTCCATGTCTGCAGTAGATCCGGTCTGTCGGAGTTGATCATTGACGAAGAGCTCAATCGTCCACGGGCCCCTTCCAGCATCTTCTACCGGGATGATAGGGCTGACGGGAGCTGAGCCTTTCCATGACTTTGCTACTGCCCATGGGTGCCCCATGCGCTTTGCCGTCGCTTGAACATCACGTGCCGTGAGGTCGAGGCCAACACCAATGCCAGCGATTCGATTCCACGGCGACGTTGCTTGGGTGTGGCTTCGCGAATCTCCAATCACAACAACGAGCTCAACTTCGTGGTGGACTTCCCGGGAAAAATCTGGAAGGTTGATGTCTGCGCCATTGGGCAGATAGGCAGCAGGGGGCTTGATGAACACGATTGGATCATCAACGATTTCCGCCCCCATCTCGCGCGCATGGTCGGCATAGTTTCGACCAATGCAGTACATGGTGCCAACGGGGAGCGTGCGGCCATCGCTGAAGGTCCAGTGTGGTGTCATGGTAACGACTAGTTCTGTGTAGCAGGAAGTGAGTCTGAAATCTCTTCGCGTGCAGGGTTGAGTATATCAATCTCGGTGACCTGGTCGAGAGAGTCTGAGAGCATTGCAAAGGAGCGCCGCCGATAGGGGATAAGAGGATCAGCATAGACTTTCTGCATAAGTCTACCCCATATCGGGGCTGCTGCGCGTCCACCCTGACCATAATCGCCGGTGAAACGTACGCGTTGATCGTCAAAGCCGACCCAAACACCGCAGACGAGTTGCGGCGTCATTCCAACAAACCAGGCATCCGCAAAGTCATTAGTCGTTCCTGTTTTACCAGCGGCCTCGCCATTGAAGAAGCGGCGTATGGTTGAAGCTGTTCCACCGTCGACAACGCCGCGCATCATTGACACCATCGTTTCGGCAACTTGCGGTGAGCATGCTTCGGTTACGATCCGACGAGATGGCTTGTCTTCGTATAAAATGTTCCCCATCCGATCTTCAATCCTTGTGATGAAGGTCGAAGAGGAGTGCAATCCCTGATTGATAAAGCAACCGTAGGCCGAGGTGATCTCAAGTGGTGAAACCTCAACGGAGCCAAGCGCAATCGATGGGACTGCTTGCATGGGAGATGTGATGCCAAGCTTACGGCAGAGTTCAACGACATTTTCCGGAGTTGTGTATCCCGGCATAGTAACAAGGCGCGCAGCTACGGTATTCGTCGAGAACTTGAGAGCTGTTCTCAGAGGAATCATACCACCACCTTTGCGTGATCCATTCGGCGCCCAGACGGTCCCGTCGCCCAATGTCCAGCTAAAGGGTCCCGCATCAATCATTGACTCTGGCGTGAGCTCTGGTTGTTGCTCAAGGGCACTTGCATAGACAAACGGCTTGAAGGACGAGCCCGGCTGACGACGGATCTGCGTTACGTGATTCAGGGAATAGCGAGATGCTGCATTCAATCGCATGCTCTGTGGTGATGCACCAACCATCGCGACGATCTTTCCAGTGCGTGGCTCGATCACGACCAGTCCTGTCTGAATGGTTGTGACGATGCGCTTTACACTGTCGACAAATCGACGGTCATTGCGCAATCGATCGGCGATTCCTGAGCGCCGTTCGCTTCGTGCGCCGATGTAGGATGGATGTCGTCGAACAGCGCGCTCGACAAACTCACTGAGGAGTGGGCTTCGTCCGCGCCACGACCACGAAGCATCAAACTGACGCTGGAACTCATTCAGATGTTCGCTTACTGCGTCGTTCGCAGCCTTCTGCACTCGTGAGTCCAGAGTAGTATGAATGACCAGTCCGTCGCGATAGACATCGTGTCCCTCAAGAGCACGACTGAGTTCATCATTGCTTCGCAACTGCTGACGGATCATCTCAACGAAATGCGGTGCGATTCCACGAAAGACCGACGCAATAGCTGGCTTTCGGAGTCCCTCCGACGTCGCCTCGGCCCATCGAGATTCGTCGAGGAAGCCTTGGTCTAGCATCATCCCGAGGATGAGGTTACGACGTTCAATACCAAGCGAGTCGTCAGACCCATATTTCTCAGGTGCCTTGAAGAGTCCAACGAGATATGCGCACTCAGCTGTCGTGAGTTGCATTGGTGCCTTGTTGAAGTATGAGTGGGCGGCCACCCGCAGTCCATAGGCCCCTCGTCCGTAGTACACCGTGTTGGCGTACATCTCGAGGATTTCGTTCTTCGTGTACGCACGTTCAATCTGCAGTGCGGTCCAGGCCTCGCGAATCTTGCGCGAAAGGGTCTGCTCCCTCGTGAAGTAGAGGTTGCGCGCCAGTTGTTGCGTGAGCGTTGAAGCCCCCTCCTTTGCCCTGAGGGCAAAGAGGTTCTTTACGGCCGCCTTGAAGATCCGCGTCATGTGCACACCCCAATGGTCGTAGAATGCGCGATCTTCTGTGGCGATCAATGCATGAATAAATGCTGGCGGTATCGAATCGTACCCAATGTTAGTTCGGCGCGTCGTGGCGTAAAGGTCGAGCATTACGCCATCGGCACTATACACCTGCGTTGCAAGTTCTTGCGGTGGGTTTTCAAGCTGCTCAAGCGTTGGAAGGCCGCTGCTCAACGAATACCAGATTGTGCCGACAATCACCAGGGTGCCGACGACGAGGGTGATGCCCGCAATACGGGCAACACGAGAGGGGGTAATGATGGAGAGCAGAGACATAGAACTACTGGACCTTTACCAATTCAACGCGACGACAGCGCTTGCGCCATGATTCAGCGGATTCATCGGGCCGACGCGGCAGGAGCTCTCGTTCACCTTGTGAGCGACCTTCGAGAATCGTTGCCGGCAGTCCTCCATCGATAAGGCGCTGGATGATAAAGTCAACACGTTTCTTCCCAAGGAGAAGATTGTTCTCATCGGTATCGACATCATCGGTGTGACCTGTGAGTACGAGCTTTCGCACGTTCCCGTTGCTGGACAAAACATTGGTGACGAGATCCTGAACGTCTCGTTTCCACGATCGGTCCTGCTCGATACCATTCGAATCAAGTGTCCCTTCGTATGGAACATCAAAGACCGATGTTGGAAAATTCACACGCAACACAAAGGTTGGAGAAAGGCCAAGGGGCTTCTCGGCATTCACGATTGCATCGCGCGCACTAGCCGGGACAACCGTTACAAAATTGTCGAAAAAGAGCTCACGATTCTGTGCTGTAATCTCGACGGGCTTGCCTGTTGGTATACGAAGTCGATACTCTCCGGTGCTGTCCGTTTCTGTGCGGGAGAGAATCTCCGTGGATTCAGGAAGTCGTGCTAGGACTTCAGCATTGATGATGGGTCGGTTGGTGGTGGTGTTGATGACCCGGCCGACGAGTGTAGCACTCTCGATGTCTATTGTCGCAACAGGAGGGTTAACGGGGCTTGCAGTCGCAGGGGTATTCGTGCGTGTGAGTGACCAGACATCAAAGTCCTGACGCTCAGCACGACGACCCGTTGGGCGATTTGATGCCACGTACCACGTCGAGTCGTTGGTCAAGGCCGGGAAGATCTCATCCGCCGAGGAGTTGATTGGCATCCCAACGTTGCGCACTGGGCCGATTCGGAGTGAGTCGGCTTCCTCGAGCAGTTGCGCTTCGTGAATGTCGTAGCCGCCATATGAGGTGTGCCCTGGTGAGCTGAACAAGAGCGTGTTCTGCGAGGTCACCCATGGAGAAAGTTCGTCACAGGGAGTATTTGCTGCGACCAGTGGACGCGGTTGGCTGATCCTGCCATTGTGGAGCCGGCAATACCAGATATCTGCACCGCCTGGTTCTGCAGCCCGATCCGAGGAAAAGATGATCCACCGACCATCGGGAGTTACGCTCGGGTGTCCATCCCACGAGATTGCCTCATCAATAAGAGGCGTGGACTCAATCGTCGTGGTGTCCGCACGAAACGTTGATCGATAGATTCCAGCATCGCCCATTGTACGCAGTGGCTGTTGCGCGGTGACCATTGCCACAATGCCGTTGATCGGGTAGTCGGTTGGTGTTGCTGCTGTAACGGTGCTATCATCAGTTCGATGCCACACCACTGTCTGTGCATCTCGAGGTGCTATCCCGACGATGCCGAGTGCTGATGATGAGTTGAGCGGCAAAAGCCCATACTCTTGGTCGGGAGTGCTCGCCCCATTCACGCGTCGAAACGCCCATGATTGCGCGTCGAATCGCAAGGTACTGTCTCGAGGCGGACGTGCCTCACATCGTGGCGGTGGGGGTGGTGGTGGCGGCGGTTCGGCGTGTCGGGAGTAGCGTGGCAATGAGCAGGCGCTCAGAACTGCGAGCAATGCCACTGCGACAGACCTAGAGAAATGCAACGTCAGTGCGCGCGAGCGCCGTTTGCAGAATGGTAATGTAATCTGCGTCGGGAATCTCAATGGCACCAAGCGAGGCCGTAAAATCATTAATGTACTGGGTATCCAGCAGGAGGAAATTGTGGTCACGAAGATGATCAACGAGTCTGGCGAAGGCCACCTTCGAGGCGTTTGATTGCGTGGAGAACATCGACTCTCCGAAGAAGGCAGCATGAATGGCCACGCCATAGAGTCCACCAACAATGTTGTCGTCACTCCACGTTTCCACGCTGTGAGCATAGCCCATGTCGTGGAGTTCGAGGTAGGTGTCGATAATATCGCTTGTGATCCAGGTTTGGTCGCGCTGCGAACACCGTAATATAACCGTAGAGAACGCCTGATTTATTGTGGTCCGAAGACGCCCTTTCCGGACCTCCTTCGCGACCGAGCGCGGAATGTGGACAGCCTCTAACGGGATGATGGCGCGTTCGGGAGGGCGGTGCCAATAGACCTGACCATCGTCTTCATCTCCCATGGGAAAGAAGCCACGCTGATATCCCATCAAAACAAGGTGGGGATCAAGCACGATCCTCGACCCTCTTTGCCGAGTATCGGACGTAAGGGATGCCCTTTGCGTCGCAGAAGAGTTGCTGGTCGGTTCGAAACGGGAATGGCCATGTCGTGTCATCGGCGTCGTTTTCCAGATCAAACAGTGGCGACGCACGAAGCACTTCGCGCTGATAGACATCAACGTCGGGTCGATCAGTAGCTAGCCACAAACGTCCATCCGGACGGAGCACCCGGTGGATCATCGCAAGGAACTCCGGTGTAAAGGCACGTCGCTTGTGGTGTCGCTTCTTCGGCCAGGGGTCCGGAAAGAGGTACACTGCGTAGTCAATTGACTGGGGTTCGATCCAGTCGAGACCGTTTGCGAGGGTGTACCATTCGGCGTGGGCATTGCCAAGACCTTCACCCCGTGCGACCTCATTTATATAGTCGGCCAGGACGGAGCGAACCTCGATGCCCAAAATATTTCGGTCTGGGAACGCCGCCGCATGTTGCAGGAGAAACGCACCCCGGCCACACCCAAGGTCGAGCACGTTAGCCGGCTGACCCGAGCTAAACCATTCAGCCCATTGGGCTTGGTCGCGTGTTGGGGGGTACCACGGGGCGATAATATGCTGCTGCGACGCCGGCATATACACCTGTGGGTTAGCATGGTGTCGCACGCGCGGAATCGGGTATTTCGCCCAGTCTATTTGCGGAGATTCTGTTTGACGTCTATCCATACGTGCTACAAATGTACCATTCCGTATATTCGCCGTTCTTCCGACCGCCGAAACGGGGAGGGAGGGCTTTGCCGATAGTATGTTGTGGAGGACTCTTGAGTTCGAAAAATCTGGGCAAATGGCTGCTCATTGTGTTGCCGCTCGCAGCAGCGTTTCTGTTGCTATGGCCAACGATCAATTACTCCCTTCTCTCGTCTGAACGGGCAGAACTTGAAGCCGACACGTCGCGTGCCGGCCGCGAGGCGCTAGCTCGATGGGATGCTGAGAACAAGGAGGAGTTTGACAACGCCCGTGCCGGACGGATCAAGCTCGGACTTGACCTCCGCGGTGGTGCGTATCTGACCCTCGAAGTGGACGTCCTGAAGCTGATCGAATCGTCTGCTGATGCCTCAGCAGTCGACGATGACTTCCGCGCCATCATCGAGGAGACGCGCCAAGCAACGGACAACTCCGATCTCGACGTGCTGACGGTGTTCCTGGAGAAGTTCCGTGCCAAGGGCAAACAGCTCGTGAACTACTTCCCAGCCTCCGAGCTTACAGAGCAAGCGGTTGAGGAGAAGCTGCGTCGTGATGCCGCCGGGTCTGTCGATCAGGCCATGGAGGTTCTCTCACAACGTATCAACAAGTACGGTGTGTCAGAAGTCAGCATCCAAAAGCAGGGCGCTCGGCGCTTGGTTATCGAGCTTCCTGATGAAAAGGATACTGTGCAGATGCGAGAATTGCTCCAGCAGACGGCACGTCTGGAGTTCAAGCGCGTCATGACCGATCGCAACTTGATCAGCACCTTCTATGCTATCGACGCTGCCTACCGCAACGTGAAGTCCGGCATGCCAGCCGTGGCCCCAGTTGTGGACACCGCAGTTGTAGACTCAAGCAAGAAGACGGATGTCGCTGCCAAGACAACCAAGGCCGACACGGCGAAGGCCGATACATCGAAGGCCAAGGCTGACACAGCGAAGGGTCCAAAGGACCCATATAAGGGGCTCAGTGACGACGAAAAAGCCCGTCGCATTAAGGCTGACTTCCCATTCAGCTACATGATCTTCGGAAGCGTTGCTGCAAACGAGCAGTCGCAGCCACAGCAGTTCGACATGGTTGGCCTGAAGATTAACGATATCACTCCCGACAAGCTTCCCGAAACCGGCATCTACGGATTCCGTATTCCTGCTGAGAAACTCCAAGAGTTCTTGAAGATTTTGAGCATCCCTGCCGTTCGCAGCGCAATGCCGGCTGATGTCGACATCGTTGTGTCGGCAAGCGGTGATGCAAGCAAGCCTGGTGCGCAGCCAGAAGTCTACGACGTGTACGGTGTGGCACGTGAGGCAGATCTGACGGGCGACGTCATCGAAGATGCCTATCCGAGCTTCGATAACTCGAACCAGCCAATCGTGCTCATGAACATGAATGCAGAAGGTTCCGATGAGTGGGCCCGCATCACGGGAGCCAACATTGGTAAGCGCATTGCCGTTGTTCTCGACGATCGTGTTTGGTCTGCTCCTACGGTGCAGAACAAGATCCCGAATGGTTCTTCCCAGATTACGGGCTCGTTCAAGCCGGAAGATGCAATGCGTCTCGCTGTCGTCCTGAAGGCCGGTGCCCTGAAGGCTCCGGTGAAGATTATCGAAGAGCGAGTGGTCGGTCCTTCCCTTGGAGAAGATTCGATTCGTCGTGGTCTCACAAGTACGGGAATCTCGTTTGCATTGATCATCCTGTTCATGCTGGCATATTATGCCATCGGTGGTGCTATCGCTGACGTTGCACTTCTCATGAACATCTTGCTGACGGTTGCAGGTTTGGCTGCATTCGGCGGTACGATGACGCTTCCTGGTATTGCTGGTTTGATCCTTTCGGTAGCAATGGCGGTGGATGCCAACATCCTGATCTTCGAGCGCATGCGCGAAGAGATATATGCTGGCAAAACACTCAAGAGTGCTGTCGAGCAGGGCTTCAGCCGCGCATGGAGCGCCATTCTTGACTCGAACCTGACGAATATCGCCGGCGCTATCCCGCTGATTGTCTGGGGTTCCGGACCAATCAAGGGATTCGCTATTACCCTTCTCGTCGGTGCCATCATCACTCTGTTCACGGCCGTGGTTGTCACCCGGGCGATGTTCCAGCTGCTGATTGCCGGTGGTGCCACAACCCTCAACATTGGACAGAAGAGGACGGCCTAACATGGACCTGATTAAAAAGACGAATATTGACTTTGTCACAAAGCGCAACTTTTTCCTGCGCTTGTCGATCATGGCCAGCGTTATCGGTCTGATCGTGATTCTCCTTCCGCAGGTTCCTGGTTTGGGCCTTCCGAAGCTGATCGAGCCAGGTATCGACTTCACGGGTGGTACGCAAACCACCGTGTCGTTCGCCAACACGGCCACGTCGGCAGAAGATGTCCGCCAAGCCCTGGCGAAGGCTGGCTATACTAGCGCAGAAATCAAGACGTTTGGTAAGGATGGAGACTTCCTGATCCGGATTAATGATTTCAAGGATGAAGCCTCCAAGGTCTCTGCTGACCTCGTTACGAAGCTGAATTCAGCATTTTCGAAGAACGGCGAGAAGGCCGTCATCCTTCTCGGTGCAGATAACGTTGGTGCCAAGGTCTCGTCGGAGTTGGCCACTGATGCGATTATCTCGCTGATCATTGCAACGGTCATCATCCTTCTCTACGTTGCGTTTCGTTTCGAGTTCGTCTATGGTATTTCTGCCATCGTTGCTCTTGCACACGACGTGACAATGGCATTCGTGATTTCGGTTCTGGTGAACAAGCTCGGCATCCTCAACCTGGAGCTTTCCATCAACTCGCTTGCGGCGTATCTGACGATCCTTGGATACTCGATCAACGATAAGGTGGTGGTGTTCGACCGGATCCGTGAGAACCGTGAGCGCCATCGTGGAATGCCCCTTGCAGAGCTCGTGAATCTCTCGCTCAACGAAACATTGAGTCGTACGCTCATCACGGGCGTGTCGGTTCTTGCTGCGTTGTTGGTGATGGTCTTCATGGGTGGTGACGTGCTTGAAGGTTTTGCCTTCACGATGTTCATCGGCATCATCGTTGGTACCTACTCGTCGATCTACGTTGCTTCTTCATTCTTGATCTGGTACACTGAGCGCGTTAAGCATAAGAACGTTGGCTCAGTTGCGCATACCGAAGCCTGATCGGTTCTCTGCATGAGCGTTTCCATTATTGTTGGAGCTCAGTGGGGCGATGAAGGCAAAGGGAAGATTGTCGACCTTCTCTCAGAGCAGGCTGACATTGTTGCCCGATATCAAGGGGGCGCCAATGCTGGACATACCATCGTGTTTGATGGTAAGAAGTTTGTCCTGCACCTGATACCTTCTGGGATCCTCCATCCTGAGACAACGTGCGTCATCGGCAACGGTGTGGTCATTGACCCCGTTGCATTGATGGATGAGATTCGCATGCTCGAATCGATGGGCATCGAAGTTGCCGGACGTCTCCACATCTCGCACAAAGCCCACTTGATCATGCCGTACCACAAGATGATGGACGCGGCGCGTGAGCGAGGTGCGGGTTCTATTGGTACAACAGGACGGGGAATTGGACCAGCCTATTATGATAAGGCGCTCCGCACCGGCATTCGAATTGTTGATCTTCTCGATCGTGAACTGCTGCGCGATAAGATTCGCGTCAACCTCGAAGAAAAGAATCGCATCCTCCAGTCACTCTACGGTGCTGAGCCCCTTGACGTCGATGCGATGATCGAAGAATATGTTGCGTTCGACTCACAAATCGACCCGTATATCACCGATACGACGGTCCTGTTGAATGCTGCGATTGCCGAGGGCAAGCGCGTTCTTGCAGAAGGCGCTCAAGGGGCGCTGCTAGACCTGGACCACGGTACGTATCCGTTTGTGACGAGTTCTAATCCAACATCAGGTGGTGCGTGCACAGGGCTGGGAATTCCCCCGACGTCGATCAACTCGGTCATGGGCGTTGTCAAAGCGTATAGTACTCGCGTTGGTAATGGTCCGTTCCCCACGGAGTTGCTCGATGCGACAGGCGAGCTTCTTCGCAGTGAAGGACACGAGTTCGGTGCCACAACCGGACGCAGTCGTCGTTGTGGTTGGCTTGATGTTCCAGCACTCCGCTATTCCATCATGGTGAATGGTATCTCGGAAATCGCATTGACAAAGCTGGATGTCCTCGGCGTACTTGATGAGATCAAGGTCTGCACAGGGTACCTCGTGGACGGCAAGCCAGTGAAGAGCTTTCCGGCTGATGTTGCCACCCTTGAAAAGGTCACCTGCACCTATGAAACGTTCCATGGATGGAAGTCATCCCTCGAGGGTATCCGAAACTTCTCCGACCTGCCGCAGACTGCCCAGAATTACGTTGCCGCCCTTGAGCAGCTTCTTGGTGTGCAAGTTACCTGGGTGTCGACGAGCCCAGCCCGTGAAGACACCTTTCGGCGCTAGGTCGTAGGGAACGTTTCCCAGCAGAAGGGGTTTAGGGACTAGATGCCAATGATTTGGTATGTTCCCAGTCGGAAACCCATGCGATCTATCCTTTCCATTCTTGCACTTGCCCTCAGCATCATTGGTGCCTCTGCTCAAATGGCCCAACGATGGAAGAAGGTTGCATTGCCCGCGCCGTATGACGGCGGATACTACCTCGACATTTTCTTCTTGCCGAGCAATCCTAACCTCGGTTGGGCCTGTGACCAGAATCAAGGTTACGTGGTGCGGACAACCGACGGCGGAGCCTCATGGCGGGGGACAACCGTGCTTGGCGGCGGGAGTTGCCATCTCGAATACATCCAATTCCTCGATGCGAATGTCGGCTACTGCTCCGGCCCATGTGGCATGTTCAAATCCACGGACGGTGGAGCAACATGGTCGAGCATCAAGCCAGCTGGTTCTCCGCTTATATGGGGCGGCTGGTTTAGGTCTGCCACGGAAGGGTGGTTTACAGGGGGCGGATGTGGTTCGTGTACGTTTCTCAAGACGACAGATGGTGGGGCAACATTCACCACCGTCACCGACACAACAATAAAACGGTCGATCCTTACTGATCCCTACTGGGCAGCCGACATGGCTCCCGGTGAAGTGTTTGCAATTGGCAGCGGAACGCTGTGGCGCTCAGACGACTATGGCGACACCTGGCAGGTTCACGCATATACCGGTACAAACTCTCCATGGCATGAGGAACTTGCCATGGTTGGCCAGTCAGTGCTGATTCCCAATGACCGCGAGCGATGCGGCAGCCCTCCGGTTAACCCAGGAATGCGATTTAGTCCTGACCGTGGACAGACGTGGCGAAACTTCGCTACGGGTGTGCCCATGTATGGCACGTTTCTCCATGATGCTCAGCGTGGCTGGGCAGCTGGACAGAGTGAAGCCGTTTACTACACCTCGGACGCCGGACAGACATGGGTAAAGCGGTCCTGTGGTCTTGAAGGTGCAAGCACGGATGACATCTTCTTTGTCGATGACGACAACGGCTGGGTTGTAGGCCAGGGTCTGTTCCGAACAGCCCCGGCGCTTCGTACACAGACTGATACCATTGTTCGGTTTCTTTCGGTATGTCCTGATTCAACAGCGCGAGACACCATCCGGTTTCGTAATGTAAATTGGTTTGCTTCACCGTGGACAGCAACAATAGCTGGTCCTGATGCCGGAATGTTCAGCATCGCGAACGCTCCTTTGGCAACCACAATTGGTTCGTGCGCGAATCAAAATGTAATCGTGCAGTATCGTCCAACATCACGTGCATCACATTCCGCAGCGCTCATCGTTACGTTCCAACAGCCGGATACAACTCTTGTTGTTCAGTTAGAAGGTACACCGAGTGTGCCAACAGCAAATCCGATCGATACCGTCGTAACGTTTACAGCGCCAGTTGGCCAGCCCCTTGCAAAGACGCTCGTCTGGCGCTCCTCCTCATCCAGTATGCTGGAATCGATTATCTCGATCAGTTATGCAGGGGGCGATACGACGATTTCAATGACTGCCGCACGGTACCCAGAGATTGTCCGCTCAGATGTTACACTTACCTACATCAACGCTGTTCCACAGGATACAGGCTGGACCCAGGCGCGATTCCGAGTCCGTCTTGGACCATGCCCGCGCGATACCATTATCACGGTCCGTATCTATGGCCTTTCGCCAATAATCACATGTCCAAGCGGCGCCCTTGCTTCAGCAGGATGCTCATCTGTTGATACCCTTCGCGTGCCGATAAGCAACACGGGCAACGCTGCGCTAGAAATCACCTCATTGAAGATTGATCAAAGTGCATCGACAGCATTTTCGATCGTTGGGTTTACAAGCGGGCGAAAAGGCATGCCATGGATGATTCCCGTAGGTGAGCGTGATACCATTCTGATAGCCTATCGTTCTGATCGCGGAAGAGATGTTTCAACTCTGGAGATTATCAGTAACGATAGGACACGTAAGCGAGGAGTCAAAACGCCATGGTATGTTGCTTTGCAGGGTCTCTCCGATAGGCCACGTATAACGATCGATAAGCGAATCATCAATCTTGGCTCGCTCTGCCGAGGTTCGGTTATTGAGCGGAATATCAATGTTTCGAATGGTGGGCTTGTACTTGCATCGGTTGCTGCTACTGAAAATGCGGCGGCATTGGAGGTACGTCCTGGCTCGATCATGGATGTGCCCCCTGGTCAGACTCGACAAATTGTTGTCGCCTTCACCCCGACGAATTCTGGTCCATTCTCTGACACCGTCTTCATCAGCATTGAACCATGCGACACCATTATTCCGGTCGTTGTGACGGGAGTTGTTGAAGACCCGTTGATACAGATCGAGCCAGCCGTTGTTCGCGCCAGTGGAATGGCGAACGACACATTGAGAGGGCGTGCTGTCATCCGTTTGGTGCGTGGCGATAGTGTGCGCGTGTCGGATATCCGTATAAGCCCCCTACCAGCTGCGTTGCGCTTCACCCTGCCGTCACTTCCGCGAATATTGATTGCGACTGATAGCATCGTCGTTAATCTCACCTACAGTACGCCTGTTCCATCTGAGTATCGAGGTGTTATCGAAGTCGTTGGTGCCACATCGTGTACAACGCGTGCCTCGTCCGAGATTCACTTTGTGGTTTCCAGTAACGAAGTTGAGATTACTCCGGACACTGTCTTCTGGTCGTATCGCTGTGAAAACAATTCGGAGCCGCGGCTGATAACTGTGCTTGCAAAGGGCACCATTCCCGTTACTGTAAAGAGTGTTCGCAAGCGTTCGGCAGCAAGTCCATTTTTCGTTACGGGACCCGGGTTTCCACTCATTGTGAACCCAGGTGAGCAGAAGACCATTACCATAGAGTTTACACCGTCGGCACCGGGACGGTATTTCGACACATTGGATGTCGAGACAACCGTTGATGGTATGAATGCCATGATCCCTCTTCAAGGCGAATACCTCATTGGATCGGTTGCAACCGAACCTCGAGTGCTTGATCTCGGTGAAATCTCGATTTGCGCTTCAGACACATCATTTCCAGTACGCATTCGAAACAGTGGGATGATCGATCACACTGCAACTGTTGGAGTACGTACATCGTTGGGAACACCAACGATTTCGAGAAGCTCCATGGTGCTGAAGGCTGGAGAAGTTGACAGCGTTTGGATTACAATCATACCAACGAGCTATCTGCCGAACACCACTGTGTCAGGAGTTGTCAACGTCCAGGAAGACGCCTGCGGCCGGCGTGATTCTACAGTATTCCAATTCTTTGCAAAGGGGCCGGTTGAGCCCATCCTGCAGCCCAATCCGCTCGATGCTGGCATTGTGACGATCGGTGCTCGTGCCGTTGGATCCATAACCGTAGAGAATCCTTCAGCTGATACGATGACGATTCTCAGTGCTGAACTTATTCCTCAGACAGCAGAGTGGAGAATCACGCAGTCAATCACTGGTGTTGTGATCACCCCGTTTTCCAGCGCCACGGTTGATGTGGAGTATGTCCCACTGCGTGAAGAACAGACAACCGTACAGCTCGTTGTGTTGTCAAGGTCGGGTTGCCTTGATACTACCGCATCGGTACTGACGGGACGTGGCAGAGAGCCTCGTGCCCCAGTTACCTATCGGATTCCACTGCGTGTTGATGAATACACGGTGTTACCTCGAATCGAACTGGACATTCCGATTCATCTCAGCGCGAGTGTGCTCGACGCGAAGCTTGACTCGATCCAGTGGACCATTCGGTACCAGTCGGTGAATCTCGATGTGGATTCAATTGTCAAGGGGAACGCACCCGATGTTCGACTGGAAGCACGAATGCAGCGAGGCTCAGTGGTCTTTACGGCGCATCGTGCGGGTCCGCAATTCGGCACTGCTGGTACGTTGGCGGTCATGAAGACAACGACGCGCTCGGCGGTTCCTGATAGTACGCCACTGCAGTTTACTGACATAACAGCATGGAGCCCTGAGCTCACGCAAGTTGAGCACGATGACGGCTATGTGATCGTTGATGCCTGTGGCCCACGATTTCTAATAGGCGTTGCGCCCAAATCACGGTTCAGTGTGGTGTCTCCGACGCCGCTATCGTCATCGAATGTCTCCATACGCGTTGAGGCTGACGATGATGATGTCGTCGACGTGCACATTGTCGATGCACTGGGACGCACGGTTGCCTCGTATCAACGGATCGTTGTTGGCAAGGGGCTTTCCCAACTCGATCTTGATGTGGCGCATCTTAGCGCGGGAACGTACATCCTGCACGTGCTATCAAATTCACGCGGCTCGCTTACTTCGACGATTCCGATTGTTCGGTGATTGTCCCGAAGATCTGACGCAGGCACGCACGAACACCATCCTGCAGGGCCAGCTTTGAGTCAACCGGTATCCGTGCTGTGCCCTTCTTCATCGTCGTGAGCGCCCCCTTCGAATCAATCGACTGGAGAAAGAGGGTGAGATCGGCACCATCGGGCACGCGTTCAATGCGTCCAGTAATGATCGTTCCAATGTCGAAGGCTCGCAATATCGACAGCTCCTTGAGTGTTACGGTATTGTAATTCTCAACGAAGTACAGTCCTGCGCGGGCATACATTGAATCTCTCGAGTCAACATCGATCACGGTGTACTCAGGATGAAAGCGCAGTGATGCGACAACCGTCTGAACTGCATCATACGAGGCTGCAATCTTCTCCTTGAAGGTCGACCATGTGACGTAGTCTGGTGGTTGCGTGCCAAAGGCAATTCCTCCAACGGAGAGTAGGACCGATGGCCGAGCGCGGAGGCTTTCTTCGGCAGTCGCATAGAGGTTTGAATCCCGCAGCGCCGCACAGATTGCACGCTGCATAGAACTCAGAATGGCCGGGTCGTGAACCATTGCGCCGGATGAGTCTTGTTGCAAGAAGGTAACTCCATAGCCAACGCCGTTGGTCGAAAAGGTGAACCCATCTCCACCAACGATCACAACTTCCGAACGAATGAGGTTGGCAAGGCGTGCAACGGAACAGAAGACAATGATCTCTGCCCGCAATGAGTCGGCTACACGCTGATACGTCGCCGAGTCGCCGATACGGCGCGCCATCGAGTCGCGCACGGGCAGCGGAATGACGCTGTACTGCTTGGTCAGATCAAAAGCGAGCGCAATGCCGTCAATCAATGTTTCATGACGAAGGGCTACATCGGTTGTGTCATAGTCCATGCGTGCGATCATCACCCGTTGGACCTGTGAGATGGCAGATGTCGATGCTGCACCCCAGAGTACCAGCAGAATAGCCAGGCGCACAGTGCAATGTAACGTACTGGTAACACCGGCGTAACACCCACCTAACAGGCCTCCGATAGTTTCGAAGACGTTCGTTCTGTTCTTGATCATGAGGTCTGTACTCGTTATGAAACCCACCATTATCGTTACGCTGCTACTGATGACAGCAAGCATCGTTCAAGCGCAAAATGGCTCGATTGAAGGCAAAATTACTGATGCTACCACTGGCGAGGCGTTACGTCAGGCGAGTATCAGTATTGTGAACACCAAAAAGGGGGCCTATTCCGATACGAAGGGCACGTTCCGTATCAAGAAGGTCGACGCTGGTACCTATGCAGTTAAGGCCACATACGTTGGATATGAACCAACGATTGTTCAGAATGTCGTCGTTTCTGAAGACGGCGTCACGACACTTGCGATTCTACTTGTCCCAACCGCGAGGTCTGGCAAAGAGGTTGTTGTCGCCGCAACAAAGATCAACGACAACGCGGCCGCTCTACTCATCGAACGGAAGAACGCTTCGCAGGTCTCGGATGGAATCGGCCGTGAGGAAATGTCGAAGCTGCCCGATAGTGATGCTGGTCAGTCCCTCAAGCGTGTTTCGGGTGTTACACTTCTCGATGGTAAGTATGTGTATGTCCGTGGAGTGAGCGACCGCTACAGCAACACAACGCTGAATGGTGCGGCCCTCACATCAACGGAGCCAGATCGCAAGGCGTTTGCGTTCGACATGTTCCCGACTGAGCTGCTTGAGAACGCCAATGTTGTGAAGTCATTCACGCCAGATCTTCCAGGAAACTTTGCTGGTGGACTTGTACAACTGAACACCATCGACTTTCCAGTTGGACGTGGTTTCAAGGTTTCGGCTTCTCAGGGGTTTAATGACTTCGTAACCTTCAAGAATGGAGGTTTCTTCCAAGCAGGTGCAGTGTCGGGCGACAATGTTGGCATGGGAGCATCTGGCCGGTCACTACCATCAGGCTTCCCAGAGAATCGCCTGGAAATGAACCAGCTGTTGCGCGATGTGCGTTCGGGTAATGCCGATGCCATTGCAAGGCTCGATGGTTTCGGACGGACATTCAATAATGGCAACTGGCAGAGCTCTGCAACAACGGTCTCTCCAAACGGAGGTCTGTCGCTGACCTATACAGATGTGTATTCCATCCGTGACACGCAAGAGATCGGTTTTGTTGCCTCAGCCAACTATGGAACATCATGGCAGAATAATGCCATCATCCGGGCTGGAATCCTATCAAATCCAAATGACTATCTCTTCCGTTTTGATGGAACGCAATCGTCCCGTTCCGTGACTTGGGGCGGACTGTTCAACATTGCCTATCGCGTAGGATCGGGCGGTCGACTAAGCTTCAAGAATGCCTACAATAGGTCAGCCGACTTTGAAAATGTTGCTCTTCGGGGTACAAACTTTGCGCAGTCCCAAGCTCAGCGTCTTTTCAGTTTTCAGTATGTCGAAAAGCAGCTGTATTCCGGAACGATTGCCGGTGAGCACAACATCAGTGAATTTGGTAATGCACTGGTGGACTGGAAGGTTGGCTTTTCTTCGTCGACTCGCTCCGAACCGGACTTCCGTCGACTGCAGTTCTTGCGCGACGCATTTGATCCAACGCAGCCATATACAGCAGCATTTGACCTTTCACCGCAGGGTGCGGGCTCACGAGCAGGGCGATTCTTCTCTGATCTCGACGATCAAGCCGTCACAGGTTCCTTTCACGTTGTTCTGCCTGTCACCACAGATGTCAAGGTGAAGGTAGGGGGCTTACTCGAGAATCGGTCTCGAGTCTTCAAGGCTCGGTCGTTGACGATTGTGCAGGGAGTTGAGAATGACATCTCGAGTGATCTGACGATCACGGATAGTGAGCAGTTCCCCGATCTCGGGCGCTTTTTTGCCGACAGTAACTTCAGTGTGGAGAAGCAACGACTGAGCTACTCGGAAGATTCAAAGCTGAGTGACCAGTATGATGCGATGGAGAACCTGGTTGCAGGATACGCCATGGTGGATATGCCATTCATGGTGTCAGGCATCGATATGCGCGTCATAGCAGGAGCACGTGTTGAGAAGAACATTCAACGGCTCAATTCATACACGGTTACGGATGATGCTGTGTATGTCAATCGCGACCTCATTGACATTCTTCCAGCAGTCAATCTGATTGTTCGACCGAACGACAAGTTGAATGTGCGCGCTTCGGCGTCACAGACACTCGCGCGTCCGTCACTTCGCGAATTCGCTCCGTTTCAGTTCTATGACTTTGGAATGCAGGCCACGGTTGCCGGCAATCCGAATCTGGTCCGGGCGCTGATTCAGAACTATGACCTTCGAGTGGAGTACTTCCCGGCTGCTGGTGAAGTTCTCTCGGCAGGGGTGTTCTACAAGCGCTTTGATAATGCGATTGAAGAGACGCTCTTTCCGCAGCAGTCTGAGCTTGTACGTTCGTATGCCAATGCAAGCGGACCAGCCAACAACATTGGTGTAGAGCTTGAGGCGCGCAAGTCACTGTCATTCTTGGGTGAGCCCCTTCGCAACTTCTTGATCTCAGTCAATGCAGCATTTATCGACTCACGAATCATCGTGCAGCAAGCTGGCGTCAACGATGAACGGGCAATGTGGGGACAGAGTCCGTACACCGTAAACACGACGCTGTCCTACTTCAACCCATCAACGAAGACTGCGGTTACGCTCGCCTATAACACCTACGGACGTCGCATTATTCAGGTCAATCTCGTAGGTGTCTTCCAAGGCGATCCGCACGTGTACGAACTGCCACGACACGTCATCGACTTCTCGGTGATCCAGCCAGTAGGCGATGCATTGGAGTTCAAACTCAGTATTCGCGATCTGCTCAATCAGCCACTCAAGTGGGAGCAGAATGGTGCCCTCATTCAATCAAATATCCGTGGCATGGGCGTGAGCCTTGGCCTTGGTTATCGCATGTAACGACGATCATTAATCTCACGGAGTAATCCATGCGTCGACTATTCGTTATCCTTATTCCTCTGCTGTGCTGGATGTATTCAGCAGCAGCGCAAAATCCATCGTCTTGCACGATTCGATTTCCCAACGGGGGAGAGACGTTCCGTCCCGGCACGACACAAGAACTGCGGTGGGACACCGCTGGAACATTCCGCTCACGGTGGCGCTTTCGATTTGGAACCTCTCCGGCAGGTCCATGGACAACATTGACGGGTGCACCCGCGAATGTCCTGGATTCAGGTGCTACTCGCGGCCAGTCCGTTCCAGGTAGCGGGGGCTGGCGCGTACCAAACATTGCTACGACATCCGGATACATCAGGATGGAGCTTATTGCTGATACAAACGTATTCGATATATCCGATAATCCGTTCACTATCGAAGAGCCGCGAGTAGTTCAGCCAGACTCGATCATTAGTGGTGAGATCACACGGTCGATCACTCTGCGAGCCACCAAGGTGTATGGCCTTAGTGGGTACGTCTACGTCAATAGTGGTGCAACACTCACAATTGAGCCTGGGACGATCATTGTTGGTGACGTGCCAGGAGCCAACTCTGCATTAGTCGTAAATCGTGGTGCCAAGCTCATTGCTGATGGAACACGCCAAAAGCCTATTGTCTTCACTTCACGTGCTGCTCCGGGACAGCGTGCCCGTGGTGACTGGGGTGGAATCCTGATCTGCGGAAGAGCACGTGTTAACCAACCTGCCGGCCAGGCCGCCCTTGAAGGCGGTGTTGCCGATCAAACCGCAGGGGGCAAGGGTTGGTATGGTGGAACCGATGACGACGACAATAGCGGTATTTTACGCTTTGTCCGCATTGAGTTCGCAGGTATCGCAACGCAGCCGAATTCTGAACTCAACTCCCTCACCCTTGGAGGTGTTGGCCGTGGAACGGTGATCGAGTATGTGCAGTGCTCATATGGTAACGATGATGCTTTCGAGTGGTTCGGTGGTACAGTCAATGGAAAGCACCTCATTGCCTACGGTACACTCGATGATGACTTTGATTGTGACAACGGATTTTCCGGTAAGGTGCAGTTTGGTCTCGTAAAGCGTTTCCGCACCGTTGCTGATGTATCCACATCGCAGGCGTTTGAAATCGATAACGATGCGACGAGCTCATTCAACAACCCAAAGACGTCGCCGATCTTTTCCAACTTTACTGTCATTGGTCCACTTCAGGATACTGCCTGGACAACCGGTGGTGGAGTGAATCAGTACAGCTCTCGCTATGGAGCTGCTGCACAGATTCGTCGCAATGCCCGGGCAAGCATCTTCAATGCCGTGTTTGTAGGATGGCCACGTGGTTTCGAAATTGCTCAAGCGCCAACAATGGCTGCAGCGAATGCTGACACTTTAATGGTCCGCAACAATAGTTGGTTTGGTGTGAAGGGCGCAGTTCTAACGCTAGCCGGCGGAACACCACCGTCTGGCATGGATGCAAACTGGTTGTTGAAACAGGTGTTTGCCAACACGGTCGATCGTGGTAATCCAAACAATGCATTTCTCGCAAATGCATGGCCAAATGACAACTCGTTTGACCCACGCCCGCTGGTTGTGGCGCCGTATCTCGCATCTGCTAGCTTTGAAAACGGCTCGCCATTGGTGGCAATCAGTGACGCATATCTCGATCGAGTGACCTATCGTGGAGCGTTTAGTGCTGCAGGGTCGCGCTGGGATGAAGGTTGGGCAGAGTACGATCCAGTCAATCGTGAGTATCGCGCTCAGCCTCTTGTTCGGCTTGTGTCGCCTGGCACTGTGGCCGGTGAAAAGTATCAGCAGGGTCAGAAGCTAAACATCACATGGGATACATCAGGTGCCGCTGGTAACATGTTCAAGTTCGAGTTTGCGACATCAGCTTCAGGCCCATGGCAGCCGATTCCAGGCGCAGAGAACATCAAGGATGAAGGTGCAACACGAGGTGTTCTCAAGGATGGATTTACCACTCCAGCTGTCGTCACAACTACCGGATATCTCCGAATGACTCTGGTGAGTGACCCTTCAGTGTTCGATATCTCAGACTTTCCGTTTTCAATCGAGGCACCGGTCGTAAAGGAACCTACAGTGCGACTCATCGAGCCGGGTGGAAACAACAAGGTGTTCCGTGTTGGTCAGTCAGTTGATGTTCGCTGGGACACAACCAATACCTTCCGTCAGCGCTGGCGCTTTGAGTTTGGCAAGAGTCCCGATGGACCATGGAAAGTTCTAGCTGGCATGTCGAACGTACTCGATAGTGCCACACGTCGTGGCTCCTTTGCCGGTGGCATCGTCTTTCGCCCGGAAGATCAAACGAAGACAGGATATGTGCGCATGACATTGCTGAGCGACACAACAAAGACGGATATCAATGACCAGCCGTTCGAGGTTGCCGCGCCAGCACCAATCAACGTAGACTCTATTCTTGAGGGCGAGATCACGGGTCGGGTGCGACTTGTGAACACAAAAATCTATGGCCTAAAGGGGTATGTTTATGTCAATGATGGTGGAATTCTCGACATCCAGGAAGGAACGATCATCGTTGGCGATGAACCTGGAAACAACTCTGCCCTTGTCATCAATCGAGGTGGAAAAATCCTCGCAGAAGGAACGGCAAAGGATCCAATCATCTTTACGTCCCGTTCTGTTCCTGGTCAGCGGGCACGAGGTGACTGGGGTGGAATTCTCATTTGTGGCAAGGCTCGCGTGAATCAGCCAGCCGGTCAGGCTGCTCTTGAAGGAGGCGTTGCATCGCAGACACCAGGCGGTAAGGGCTGGTATGGTGGAACAGATGACGACGATAATAGCGGTGTTCTGCGCTTCGTCCGTATCGAGTTTGCAGGCATTGCAACGCAACCAAACTCGGAATTGAATTCACTGACCATGGGTGGTGTCGGTCGTGGTACTACGATTGAGCACGTACAAGTATCCTATGGTAACGACGACGGATTCGAGTGGTTTGGCGGCACGGTGAACGCCAAGTATCTGATCTCTACCGGTATTCTTGATGACGACTTCGATACGGATAACGGGTATTCAGGCAAGGTGCAGTTCGGAGTCGTTCAACGGTATCGCACGGTGGCAGACGTATCTACATCACAGGCTTTTGAATCCGATAACGATGCACAAGCCTCCTACAACCAGCCATTCACATCGGCTACGTTTAGCAACATCACTGCGATTGGACCGATTCAGGATACATCATGGACAACCGGTTCTGGCGCGAATCAATACAGCTCACGGTATGGTGCTGCTGCACAGATTCGCCGTAACTCACGCCAGTCGATTCATAACTCCGTCTTCATCGGATGGCCCCGCGGCTTCGAGTTTGCGCAGGTTCCGACAATGATCGCCGCTGCGGGTGATTCGATAGAAATCCGCAACAACTCCTGGTATGGTGTAAAGGGCTCTGTGCTTACTCTTGCTGGAGGAAATGCCCCGGCTGGAATCGATGCGACATGGCTTGCAAAGGCTGAGTATGGAAACATTATCGACAAGACGTCACCGGCCGGTGCAATGGTTGAAAACGTATTTGCAACGAATGCTGACTTTAATCCTGCGATCAAGGCTGGTAGTCCGCTGGAGAACTCGGCAGCCTTTGTTGGCAAGAGTTCCGATAGCTTCTTCCAGCAGGTGGCTCATCGCGGTGCATTTGGAATGCAACGCTGGGATCTTCCATGGGCCGAGTACGATCCAGTAAATCGCGAGTATCGTGCAAAGGACCCAGTGTCAGTGCACGAAGATGATCATGCACGTACCGGAATGTCTGGTACGGTGTATCCAAACCCGATAATGGAAACCGCATCTGTTCGCTACACGTTGGCGAGCGATGATGTTGTCACCATTCGGTTGACTGATGCAACGGGTGCCGTTGCAGCCTCGTTCATCACGAATGAGGCGCAGCAGTCCGGCGTATACGAGTTCCGACTCGTCGCGACGGATCTTGCTTCCGGTCTCTACTACCTGACGATCTCCGGTCAGCAGGGCACGATGACGCTACCCGTCACTGTTGTCCACTGATTCCGATCGTGAACAGAACGCCGCTGCGGCCGGCCTCGTAAGGGGCTGGCCGTTGTCGGTTGTGGCGCGGCCTTATGGAAGCAAGAGAAACCCAAGCACAATTCCGGCTACTTGAAGTCGGATGATCCAAGCGCTGACATCAGCCTTTTCTTGCTTCAGCCACCTCCAGCCATACATCAGCACTGTGAAGATGGCAGTGACTCCAATCCATAGAGCCAATGTTGCACCAATGCCGAATGTATGACCACCAACAACGGTGTCGAGCCATGGCACGAGCGAACCATACACGAGAAGTAGGTGGCTGATATACATGAACAGCGACTCGTTGCCGAGGGTCACCAGCAGGGTTCCAACGCGCGTCTCATGGATGCGTTCTTCGAATTGAAACAAGGAGCCCAGAAGCAGCAGTGTTGCACAGATCCGAAAGGCGAGACCACCTGGTGATCTCCACCAGATTTGATCCCACGGCATCGACGGTCCGAGCCCCTTACTCATGAAGAGGAACACGGGACCGATCAGTCCGATGATGATAAATGCACGGGCAACACGTTTCTTGTTCTGCGAATGCATAAACCATCCCGTGATGGCAGCACCGGCAAAGAGATATCCGCCCCATGGCAAAAGGGGGAACTGACTACCACCGTCTCGGGGAACAAGCCACGTGATCATAATCACCACCGCCGCAATACCTCCATAGGCGAAGGTTGTTCGACGAAGATCTCCGACAACTGCGTATACGGCAAGTGCTGCAAGGCTTGCATAGACAATAACGTGCAAAACGTCGAGCTGGAGCCAGGATCGCCATGTTTCTGACGAAGCCTGCATCATCTGTTGCAGTGAGAAGCTTGGCGTGTGCATGACATAGGCGCAGAAGAGTACGTACCCAAGACGTCGCAGATAGGTCCACAGCTCAGGGCCTGCTTCGAGATAGACTTCACCTCGACGTGACAGAGCGATCCAGAGCCCAGACCCGGCACAAAAGATGAAGGTAGGCGCGACGTAGCCATTTGAGATGTTGAGGATCTCAAACCACCATGTGGAACGAAGGATGGGATCGAGTACCACATTCGTGACGTGCACCTGGATCATCCAGAGTACGGCGATCCCACGGGCCGCATCGAGAAAGGCAAATCGCTGGCGTTGTGCCATACAGCTACTCCTTGGGGCTGCGTCCGGTCATGCGTCGAAAGAGACCGATCACGAAAGGGGCGACGAAGATCACCAGGACGATGATGGTTCCGATGATGATGAATGGTCGTTGAAGCATGTTCGGAAGATATGGATGGTATTTTTGAGGAGAAACAATTAGTCCATGAACGACGCCACTCAACACCGTCCGATTGCTGCGATAGACGTTGGAACGAATTCGTTCCATATGGTAATCGCCAGTGTCACAGATACCGGAATGCTCCGAATCCACGGACGCATGAAGGACATGGTTCGCCTCGGATCGTCTGCGGGTGACATGAAGAAGCTCTCAGATGAGGCGATGGATCGTGGCGTGCGTGCTATGGTTCGATTTGTCGAAGAGGCACAACGTCACAATGCACAGGTTCGTGCGATCGCGACAAGTGCCGTTCGTGAAGCATTGAACAAACAGGTGTTTGTTGATCGGGTGTTTCATGAGACCGGTGTGCACATTGAGGTGATTCCCGGGATCGAAGAGGGCCGTCTCATTTTTCTCGGCGCTCGTAATGTGCTTGATCTGGCCAATAAGCGCGTTGTGGTGTTCGACATCGGCGGCGGATCAACCGAGACCATAACTGGACATAACGGCGTGCCGGTACATATTCACTCGGCAAAGCTGGGTCACATCCGGTTGACTCGAAAGTTTTTTCCAGACGCACGGATTACCAACGAGCAGATTGCTGAGTGTCGCGCCTGGATTCGTGGGGAGTGGATGCCGGCATTTGAGGCGCATCGATCGCACGGTTTCGACGAAGCGGTCGGTTGCTCCGGAACGGTTATGTCGCTTGCCTCAATCATCGTCGCGCATTCTGGACGTAAGCAGCCAGACTCCCTCAATGGCATGCGATTCACACGGGAGGAATTGCTTTCCGGTGTGCAACTGGTGTTGAATGCTCGGACTATGGAGGAGAGGCTCGCACTCCCCGGCCTCGATGCCAAACGTGCCGATGTCATCACGGCCGGTGCACTTCTAATCGAGCAGCTTGTAACTGGACTCGACATTCGCCTGCTTACGCTATCGGGGTACTCGTTGCGTGAAGGTATTGTCTTTGATACCGTTCAACATGCAAGAGATATCGAAGCGACCCATCATTTGTCACGATTGCGGTATGAGAGTGTTCAACACATCTCTGACCTGTATCAGGTTCGTCGACGCCATGCCGAGCATGTGAAGCATCTGGCTGTTGCGCTCTTTGATGGTCTGATGCCTCTGCACAACATGGGAGATACGGAGCGAGAACTGCTTGAGGCGGCGGCTCTACTCCATGACGTCGGATATCACATTGCCGCCGATCAGCATCACAAACACAGCGAGTACATCATCCGTAACTGCGTGATGCCAGGGTTTACGAGTGATGAAACCATCCTCATCGCCAGTATAGCACGGTATCACCGCAAGAGTCATCCGAAACGTAAGCATGTGGGCTTTGCCTCACTTTCGGAGGCAGAACAACGCTTGGTCGTCGTTCTCGCCTCGATTCTCCGCATTGCTGAAGGGCTCGATCGGCGACAGCAGTCCGTTGTCCAGGATCTTGAGCTGCGGCTGACATCAAGTCGGATCGAAATATCGCTCCGTGTCGACACGGGAATACCCGATGTGGAGCTCTGGAGTGCAGAGCGGCGGACGAGCTTGCTCGAAGAAACCTTTCAGCGAGCTGTTCGGTTTTCTGTTGAGCGCAGCTAAGCGCGCAATACAGTCGAAATTTCTTCGTCACTTTACCCCATATGCAACGTATGGAGAATTCTATGTCACGTCGATCTCTTGGCACTGCCATCGCGCTCATTGGTGTTGGCGTAGTGGCTGGTGTTGTCCTAATGACTTCATTTTCGTCCAATGCGATTGAGCAGCTATTCGCCGCGGACGTTCAATTGGGGGCCACTGCACCGCCCGCACCTGCACCGGCGGCCGTAAAGCTCCTCAACGACCAGTTTGCAAACGTGGCCAGCGCCGTGACGCCGTCAGTGGTTTCCATCACGGTAAAGGCCGAGCGCAAGGCTGGTGTTTCAATGCGCGGGATGCCGCAGGATTTCTTCCGATTCTTTGGTCCCGACTTTGGAAGTCCTGAAGATGAAGAAATGGAACTGCCCGATGCTGAGGCTGGTGGATCTGGGGTGATCATTACCCCAGACGGATATGTCGTTACCAACAACCATGTTGTCGAGAATGCAAAGGAAGGGGGCATAACAGTCACGACCATCGATCAAAAACAATACAAGGCAAAGCTCGTAGGTCGTGATCCCCTCACCGATCTCGCCGTGCTGAAGATTGAAGGACGCTTCTCACCGGCCCACTTGGCCCAGCGCTCAGACATCCGCATTGGTGAATGGGTTGTCGCCGTGGGAAGCCCACTGGGATTGAAGTCGACGGTTACTACCGGTATTGTCTCGGCCATGGGACGATCCATTGGCATCGTGGGCACCAACGAACGCACCAATCAACGGAATCGGTATGCTGCTGAAAACTTCATTCAGACCGACGCCGCTATCAACCCTGGCAATTCAGGAGGCGGTCTCTTCAATTTGAATGGCAGCCTGGTCGGCATCAATACTGCGATCGCATCGCAGTCCGGTGTAAATGCTGGATATGGCTTTGCAATTCCGATTGACATGGTTCGTAGTGTTGTTCTAGACCTGATCGATGATGGTAAGATCGAGCGTGGGTATATCGGTGTCGAGATTACCAGTGTTGATGAAGCCACGGCTAAGGCTGTTGGCCTTGCGAAAGTCTCTGGCGTCAGCGTGAATAAGGTCGTCAAGGGAGGCGCAGCCGAGGCCGCCGGACTCGAGGTTGGAGACGTCATCCTTGATGTTGATGGAAAAACAGTCAAGACTTCGAGTGAACTGCAAAATGAGATTGTTCTTCGTCGGGCTGGCGACAAAGTGAATTTGAAGATCTGGCGCGATGGTCGTGAGATCTCCAAGACGGTCACATTGCGTGCGCCAGATAACGCAGACGTTGCGAGCAGTTCTGTCCGTTCGGGTGATGAAGAGGAATCGGTCGACGATTCGGAGCCGGTGACGATCAAGGGCCTGGGATTTACTGCAGCGGCGTTGACGTCCGAGCAGCGTTCAACATTTAATGTGAAGCAAGGAGTTTACGTTTCGAAGGTTGACCGCATGGGGCAGATGGCTCGCCGTGGATTGCGTCAGGGAACGGTAATTCTCAAGGCCGATGGTAAAGAGGTGGCGTCGCCATCGCAACTCAAACGGGTGATATCAGCAAAGTCGCCAGGTGACGGAATGATGTTCGTTGTGAAGGACGCTGATGGATCAAAGCAGGCAATAACTGTGGAAGTGCCGGAACTGTAAACATCTTGTAGATTGGTGTATGAATTCCACCACGAAAGTCCTCGGCGCCGTCATCATGTTGTTCATGGTGACGGCGTCTGTCGTTTCTGCTCAGTCGTTTCTTGGCCCAATGATCGGGTATAGTCTCAGCACAACCTCACGTGAGGATGTCGCCTCGTACGGCAGTCCTACGCGGCTCTCCTACGGCCTGAAGTACGCTGGTGTTGTTCGTCGGTCGACGGAGTTGATCGCTTCGATTGCCTATCGTTCCGAAGACGGAGGGTTTGTGTCTCCGTTCAAGGCTACTTCGTCGTTCGGATCCAATGGGATGATCAACGTTGTTGATGCGCCAGGGGCTGGACCCTCGGTTGTTTCTTCACTGTCGACGAGTTCGGTCGAAGTCCAGCTTGGACTGCGTGCTCCAATGGCCCGTATCGATTCAGCAGGGTCCTTCGTCGGATTCACTGTTGGCCTCTTTGCCGACGCCCTTTTGCGTGCCGAACAGCAAGACGATTACTCGGGCATTCCCACACTCGACCGTGGAGACCTGCCAGTGCGGGTTGCTACGACGTACGATACGCAGCTGGGTGGTGGATTCACCGTTGGTGGATCGCTTGTACTCGTCACCAGCGCAGGCCGCCTGACGCTGGATCTTGCGTACCTGTTGCGTCAACCAGACAGCGTGCCACTTCCGGGGGTGCGTGTCGGTGGACCCAAGACGCAATACGTGGGCTGGCTTGTTGGCAGTGGACTTCGCTTGAGCGCAGCGATGGAGTTTGCGCTGTAGAGGCGCACCTAAATCGAAAGATGTGAGCCGACCTCGAGCGTGCGCTTGACCGGAATGCCGAAGTAGCGTGCCGGAGTGCGTGAGTTTCGATGGAGGAACACAAAGAGCTCCTTGCGCCAGCGGGCCATCCCTTCGGAGTTTTCAACGGTGAGTGTTTCGTGTCCGAGCACCCAGATGGCATCGGTGATGTCAATGAGAATGTCGTGCTTGGGAAACGCCAGAAAATCATTCATGAGATCAAGCTGATCCATAAACCCATAGTGCAAGACGACAGTCCAGACGCCGTCGCGCAGTTTGCGTGCTTTGATCCGATCCTGCTTAGCAACACGAGCCGTCGTTTCCACAGAGACGGTGAGCAGGATGACGGTTTCGTGGTGAACCCGATTGTACTTCAGGTTGCTCATCATTGCCGGTGGCGCAATACCTGTTGAGCCGGTCATGTAGAGCGCAGTACCCGGTACAATCGTGTATCGGTCAATATCCTCACGGATTGCATCAGCAAGGGGCTTGCTTCGCTGCTCAATACGCTTCTGTAAGAGAGATCGACCCTTGTTCCAGGTAACCATCACGAGGAAGGTGACCACTGCCATCGTGAATGGCACATAGCCACCATCGAGAAACTTGAGAGAATTCGCAACGAAGAATGAAAGGTCGAGCGAGAGAAAAACGATGCATATGATCGTTGCCACCGCTACGTTCCAATGCAGAATTTTCCGCATTGCTACCCATGCCAGCAGTGTCGTCAGAACCATTGTGGATGTTACGGCAATACCGTATGCCGACGCGAGTGCGCCTGATGTCTTAAATGCGAGCACGAGCATGACACAGCTTGCCAGTAGGATCCAGTTCACCGTTGGGAGGTAGATCTGTCCGCGTTCTTCACTGGATGTGTGCAACACCTTCAAACGAGGCAGGTAGCCGAGCTGCTGTGCTTGCCATGTGAGAGAAAACGCTCCAGAGATCACTGCCTGCGAGGCGATGATCGTCGCAAACGTTGCCAACACCACCAGTGGCAATACACCCCATGACGGCACGAGGTGGAAGAATGGGTTGGCCGTTGTCGAAGCAATGTGACCCTCCCGAAGCAGGAGAGCCCCCTGGCCGAAGTATTGGAGGACCAGTGCCGGATATGCCACAGCGAACCACCCACGAATGATTGGGTGGCGTCCAAAATGTCCCATGTCGGCATAGAGCGCTTCACCACCGGTGACAACCAGAAACACACTCCCGAGAACAGCCAGACCCATAAAGCCATGAAGCTGGAAGAACTCAATTGCATAGATCGGGTTAAGGGCATTGAAGATTTCCGGTGTTTGCAGAGCGCTGACCAGTCCCAGGGTTCCAAGAACCGTAAACCATACCAACATGAACGGTCCGAAGACTTTTCCAACGGAGCTTGTGCCAAATTTCTGGATGCTGAAAATTCCAACGAGAATAAGAATCGTCAGCGGTAGGACGTACGTGTCAAGTGCGGGAGCGGCTACTCGCAGGCCCTCGACGGCAGACAAGACGGAGATCGCCGGAGTGATGATTCCATCACCATAGAGCATGGCTGCACCGAAGAGTCCGAGCACAATGATGGTGTTCAGTTTTGCCTTGTCGTTCTTCTCACCAACAATCAACTGCATGAGTGCCATGATGCCACCTTCGCCCTTGTCATCGAATCGAAGAATCACGGCCAGGTACTTAAGGCAGATAATGATCGTGAGCGACCAGAAGATGAGAGAGAGGATTCCGAGCACCTCGGGCCGACCAGGTGTCAGGCCATAGTGAGGGGAAAAGCACTCCTTTAACGCATAGAGTGGACTTGTTCCGATATCACCGTACACAACTCCGATGGCGGCGATGGTGAGAGCGAGCATCTTACTCCCACGTGGTGTTGGGTGTTCGCTCGTCGAGTGGTTGTCCATGGTGGACGCTTCTGTGTTGAAACAATGTGGCCGCCAGATGGTGCGGCCTGCGCGCAAAACTACGGTGGAACCATGAGCTCAGCCACGCTGTTTCGACCCAGTACCGTAGTTTTGTTGGCGTTTACCTCACACCTCACACCTCACACCTCACACCTCACACCTCACACCTCACACCTACTATGTCCTTCCAGCATCCAGACTACTACAACATCGACGAACTCCTCACCGAGGAGGAAAAGCTCGTTCGTCAAACCGTGCGGGATTTTGTCGACAATGAAGTTCTACCCATCATCGAACAGAGTGCTCGCGATGGCGTCTTCCCGATGCATTTGGTGAAGAAGATGGCCGAGATCGGCTTGTTTGGGATCACCTTGCCGCAGGAGTACGGTTGTGCCGGACTCAATAGCACCTGTTACGGACTCGCCATGCAGGAGTTAGAGCGCGGTGATTCGGGCATTCGATCGTTTGCTTCGGTGCAGAGCTCGCTTGTGATGTACCCGATCTATACGTTCGGCTCGGAAGAACAGCGGCGCAAGTGGCTCCCAAAGCTCGCTGCCGGCGAAGCCATTGGTTGTTTTGGACTTACAGAGCCGGATGCCGGATCAAACCCAGCGTCGATGGTGACCAATGCCAAGCGCGTTGATGGAGGATTCATCCTCAATGGTGCCAAAATGTGGATTACCAACGGCACCCTAGCCGACGTTGCGGTGGTGTGGGCCAAGCTTGACGGCGTTGTCCGTGGCTTCTTGGTCGAGAAGGGCATGAAGGGTTTTACGGCGCCGGAGATGAAGGGTAAGCATTCCCTGCGGGCCTCCGTGACTTCGGAATTGGTATTTCAGGATGTCTTTCTGCCGGAAGAGAATATTCTCCCGGGCGTTGAGGGTCTTCGCGGACCGCTTTCCTGTCTCACACAGGCACGCTTTGGAATCTCCTGGGGTGTCGTCGGTGCGGCCATGGCCTGCTACGATTCGTCGCTGAACTACGCAAAAACACGGATTACTTTCGGCAAGCCAATTGCCGGCTACCAGATGATCCAGGAGCGCCTGGTACTCATGCTCAACGAGATCACGAAGGCACAGCTCCTTTGTTGGCGTCTTGGACGGATTAAGGATGCCGGCCAGCTTCGACCGCAGCAGGTATCGCTGGCCAAGCGTAACAACTGTGAAATGGCGCTCACCATTGCTCGGATGAGTCGGGAGATTCACGGGGCGAACGGAATCCTTGACGAGTACCCGATAATGCGCCACGCGGCCAACCTCGAATCGGTCAAGACCTACGAGGGAACCCACGAAATGCATACCCTCATTCTTGGACAGGACATTACTGGTCTGAACGCCTTTTCGTAGGTGGGTGGGGAAAAGTTCCCTATATTTGCGATCGGATTCGAGGGGTGGGCGATGTCGCCCACTTTTCGTTTGTGGTTCTGTGTTTGCGATCTACTGACGGAGTCATATGAAGGAAACCCTGCCGGAGAGGATCCGGGCGGCTATCGCCGAAGCGTGCGATCAGGCCGGGGTTTCGCTCATTGACATCGTCGTGAGGGGGCAAGCTCGCCAGCTGGTGCTTGACGTGATCATCGACGCGATCGATGGTATCACCCACGAGCACTGTCGATTGGTGAGCCGCGGAATCGACGAGCGCCTAGAGGAGGATGAGTTTGCCGGCCGCCTTCGGGCGGTCGATGTGTCTTCACCCGGTGCAGAGGCACCGGTGAAGCATCTCTGGCAATTGACGAAGCATGTTGGTCGCACGGTACGGGTGCGTCGGAGGGATGGAGTCGTTGTAGATGGAGTTCTGCAGCGTGCCGACGATACCGGACTGGACGTTCAACCAAAACAATCGAAGAAAGATCCCTCGCCCCTTGTCAGCATTCCAGCAGACGAGGTGGAAGAGGCAATGGTACGGATCACGTTTTAAGGGGACAGGCATGTTGCCTGTTCGTCATGGAGTCGAAACACATGGCACGTCGAAAGGTCAAACAGCAGGTCGATAACAAGAAGCTCATCATCGATGCCTTCAATGAGATGGCGCGCGAAAAGAGCATCGACCGTGACTTGTTGCAGGGAATCGTTGAAGAAACACTCTCGGCGATGGTGCGAAAGAAGTATGGATTGGAGTCCAACTTCGACATCATCGTGAACATGGAGAAGGGCGACATTGAAATCTACCTCATGCGTGAAATCGTTGAGGAGGTTGAGAACCCTGAACTCCAGATCTCTGCAGAAGAGGTTCGCGAAGTCACAGGTGAAGAGCCGGAAATTGGAGACGAGCATATCGAGGAAATCACCCTTGAGAACATTGCGGACTCCTTTGGTCGGCGCCTTATTGCACAGGCCATCCAGAACCTCAACCAGCGTATTCGCGACGTTGAGAAGGACAATATCTACGAAGAGTATGCGAAGCGTGTTGGTGAGGTCATCATTGGTGAGATTTACCAGGTTCGACCGAACAACATCCTTGTGATGCATAACAAGGTGGAAATGCGTCTTCCTCGGGAAGAGCAGATCCCGACGGAACGTCTGAAGAAGAATCAGCAAGTGAAGGCCATTTTGAAGGAAGTTCGTCGCTCCGGTGGAGCTACGGGTCTTCCAGATTTGATCCTGTCACGTGCCGATGACCGATTCATGGCGCTGTTGTTTGAGCAGGAGATTCCAGAAATCTTTGATGATATCATCCAGATCCGGGCAATTGCTCGTGAGCCAGGTGAGCGCGCGAAGGTGGCCGTTACGTCACTTGACGAGCGCGTTGATCCGGTAGGCGCTTGCGTCGGTATGAAGGGGATCCGTATTCACTCGATCGTTCGAGAATTAGGAAACGAGAACATCGACATCATCGAGTATCACGAAGATCCACGGTTGTTCATCGCCCGTGCGCTTTCACCGGCCAAGGTGCGTGATGTCCAGATCAGCGAAGATGGGCGTTCGGCAACGGTAATCGTACCGGACGACCAGGTGTCACTGGCAATTGGCAAGCAAGGTCAGAATGTGCGCCTTGCATCGAAGCTGACAGGATATTCGCTTTCTCTTGTGAAGGAGGGGGCTGAAGACATCGAACTCATTGAGTTCCGCGATGAACTCGGTCGCGAGTTGTTTGAGAAGCTTATTCGTGCCGGAATTGATACGGCTCGTGAGTTCCTCGAGGCCGAACCAACCACGGTCCTGGCAATTATGGACAAGGCGAAGGTTGTCCGGATCCGTCGCATCATTCTCGAAGAATTTGAAGAGCGTGAAGATCAGCATTATTTGATCGCGTTGGAAGATGCGGCCTCGGCCGCAGAAGCACCAGCAGCGACGGCTGAGGACTCGGATATTGCCGAGTCGTATGCTGAGGATACGCCAGAAGTGTATGAAATGGATGTTGATGAATCCCTTGAGACCGAAGAGTCGTCGGATGCATCAACAGAAAATGAAGAAGTGTAATCGAAGGAAGTATGGCTGGTTCTACCGGAAATAAACTCTTTAAGGTCGCAAGCCAGATCAACATCGGGCGCGATGCGATCGTCGAATACCTTGCCTCGAAGGGTCATAAACTCGAGAATAAGGCAACGACGGTCCTCACCGATGAGCAACTGGACCTTGTAATCGAGAAGTTTGCCAAGGAGCTGAAGTCCGCGCAGAAACAGCGTGAAAAGGTTCAGCGTCAGCAGGCTGTTCGCAAGAGTCACATCGAGCAGGGAAGTGCTGTATCGATTGAGACGATTGCTGAGGCTGAGGAGCGCGAGCGCGAAATCGAAGAGCGCCTCGAGCGCGTCGAACCGGCCGCTCAAGCTCCCGCCGTCCAGGAAGTCGAGGCTGAGGCACCTGCCCCAGCACCAGCTCCTGTCCCGGTAGAAGCCGTAGAGGAGCTGCACGTTCCCGCCCCAATCGAGGAGGTTGAGGCCGCCCCTGCTGTTGTGGAACAACCTGAAGCTCCAACAGGTGTAGCTGTTGCGGCACCGGTTGGACCTTCCGTGGGATCAGTCATCGACTTACGCGAAGCAAAGCGGAAAGAAGAAGCCGACAAGGCTGCAAAGGCTGCTGGTGCAAAGGCGGGCAAGAACTACGAACCAACCGCTGTTAAGCCTAAGCCTGCAACTCCAGCCGAAACGCCGGTTCCTGCCGAGGCCGCAGCTGCAACCGCAGCAACACCTGCCGAAGGTGCTGCTGAAGGTACCGGTGAAGATGTCGATGAAAAGAAGGGTAAGCGTCGTCGTAAGGGCGTGATCGAAGTGGAATACAACCCGAGTGGTCACACGCAACTGCGTGGACTCACCGTTGTTGGTAAGATCGACCTTGCACCGAAGCCACCGCCGCGTCCGAAGCGTGATGAGCGCCGACCAAACGAGCCGCGTGAAGGTCGTCGTGGTGCGATCGGTGATGCGTTGGTAGCAAGAGGTCGTGGTCCAGCCGGTGCGGGTGCACCTGGTTCGGGAGCAGGATCTTCTGACGCGAATCGTCGACGTGACTTTGGTCCACCAGCCCCGTCAGCAGCAGCCAAGAAGGCTGATGACAAGAAGAAAAAGAAAACAGCTCCAAAGGGTATGCGCACCCAGGTGTCGGATTCCGACGTCGAACGCGCGATTCGTCAGACTCTCTCAGGCATGGAGTTCGCTCCTGCCGGTGGCCGAGCAAAGCTGCGGATGCGCAAGCGACTTGAGCGCGAGGAGAAGGAAGCGATCCGTCAAGAGGAGCTTGCCCGCGAGAGTTCAACTCTGCGTCTATCCGAGTTTGTTACAACGGCCGACTTGGCCAACATGATGCGTGTGACGGCCTCCGACATCATCATGAAGTGTATGAGCCTTGGTTTGATGGTTTCCATCAACCAGCGTCTCGACAAAGACACAATCACACTGATTGCGTCAGACTACGGATTCGAGGTTTCCTTCCTCGATGAACAAGCAGAGCAAGAGGAAGCCGAAGTTGAGGATGCACCAGAGACGTTGGAGCCGCGTTCGCCAATCGTGACCATCATGGGTCACGTCGACCACGGTAAGACTTCGTTGCTGGACTACATTCGTAACGCCAACGTGGTTGCCGGTGAAGCTGGTGGTATCACACAGCATATTGGTGCATACCGTGTTGAGTTGCCGAATGGACGGACGATTTCCTTCCTTGACACTCCGGGTCACGAGGCCTTCACGGCCATGCGTGCACGTGGTGCGCAGGTCACGGATATCGTGGTTCTCGTTGTTGCTGCTGATGATAGCGTGATGCCCCAGACGATTGAGGCTATTTCTCACTCGCAAGCAGCCGGTGTCCCTATCGTTGTCGCAATCAACAAGATTGACCGTCCGGAAGCCAATGCTGACCGGATTCGTCAGCAGCTCGCTGATCATGGAGTTCTCGTTGAAGACTGGGGTGGTAAGTTCCAGTGTGTCGAGATCTCTGCGAAGTCAGGTCTGAACATTCCAACGCTTCTTGAGAAGATCCTTCTCGAAGCAGACATCCTCGAATTGAAGGCGAACCCAAATCGTAATGCTCGTGCAACGGTTATCGAAGCACACATTGATAAGGGGCGCGGAAATGTTGTCACGGTTATTGTCCAAAAGGGAACCCTCAACGTTGGAGACATCTTTGTCTGCGGTCAGTTCGCTGGCCGTGTTCGCGCGATGTTTGATGAGCGGGGTCATCGTTTGGATTCTGCCGGACCTTCGATGCCAGCCCAGGTGACAGGTTTTGATGGTTTGCCGAATGCGGGCGACGTCCTGCTTGAAATGGAAACCGATGCCGAAGCACGTGACGTGGCCACGCGACGTCAGCAGTTGCGTCGTGAGCAGCAGTTCCGTGGAATGCGTCACATGACGCTTGATGATATCTCTGCACAAATTCAGCAAGGGGGCGTGAAGGAACTCCGCATGATCGTCCGCGCCGATGTAAGCGGTTCGGTCGAAGCTCTTACGGACTCCTTGCAGAAGCTTTCGACATCTGAAGTTAAAGTGCGCATCCTCTATCGTGGAGTTGGCGCGATCTCTGAGAGCGACATCATGCTTGCGTCGGCATCCGATGCGATCATCGTTGGCTTCCAGGTGAACGTTCCGCCAGCTACTCGGAAACTTGCCGAAAGTGAGAGCGTCGAGATTCGTCTCTACTCGATCATCTACGACTGTATTAATGAAGTTCAGTTGGCCCTCGAGGGTATGCTCTCTCCGGATGTTAAGGAAGAGATCACATCAACGGTGGAAATCCGCGCCGTCTTCAAGATCAGCCGTCTTGGCACAATTGCTGGATGTTACGTCCAAAACGGGAAGATTACGCGGAACGACAAGGTTCGCATTCTCCGTGATGGATTTGAAATCTACAAGGGTACGCTCACCTCGCTCAAACGTGTGAAGGATGATGTCCGTGAGGTCGATACCGGCTATGAGTGCGGTATTGGTATTCAAGGTTTCAATGACCTAGAAGTTGGTGACATCATTGAGAGCTACAAGACCATCGAAGTGAAACGGAAGTTGTCGTAATCGTGTCAATTCGTACTGAACGCGTGGCCGGCGAGATTCAAAAGGCCCTGGCAAGCCCCTTGCGTACGATTGCTAGTGAGATTGCAGCAGGATTCATCTCTGTTACCGAGGTGCGTCTTTCGGCAGACTTACAGATCGCTCGGGTCTACTTGAGCGTGTTCGGTGGAAAGTGTACGCCTGCAGAGGCGCTAACGCAGATCGAACAGCATTACATGGGACGAGTCCGCCATCATTTGGCAACTTCGCTCCGGCTACGATACACTCCGCAATTACAGTTCTTCATTGATGATTCCCTCGATCGGGCGCAACGCATTGAGGCGATCCTCGATCGAGTGCGTCCCGTTGATGAAGCACATCCTGATGGTACGGAAACGAATGAATGATCGAATGACGCTCGATCGTTCGACGAGTTCGGCAATCGAGCAATGGTTGGAAGCAGCACGAACGGATGGTGCGATCGCGCTCATTGACAAAGAAGAAACGTGGACGTCGTTTGACTGTGTGGCGAAACTTCGCAATCTGACTCGAGTCAAACGCGTAGGCCATGCTGGCACTCTGGATCCTCTTGCAACGGGGCTCCTGGTGCTCTGCTTTGGTACGGCAACAAAAGACATTGAGTCCCTCCAAGAAGGGACGAAGACCTATGGTGTCGAAATACGACTCGGTGCAGACTCCACTACGGATGATCGCGGTGGTGCGTGTACGGATCGTGACTGTGAGCCGAGCTCCAACGAGCAAATCATTGCTGCGCTAATGTCGTTTCGTGGAACCATTGAGCAGACGCCGCCAGACTACAGCGCTGTTCGTCATCAGGGGCGCCGTCAGTACGATCTCGCCCGGCAAGGCATAGAGTTTGTTGCGAAAACCCGACAGGTCACCATTTATGACATCTTCAATGTCGAAGTGAAATGGCCGTTGGTATCGTGCACAATCACATGTTCGAGAGGAACATACATCCGCAGTATCGCTCGTGACCTTGGTCGGGCTCTCGGTTGCGGTGGGTATGTCTGGGCGTTGCGACGCACGGCCAGTGGGATGCATTCGGTTGAACATGCGCTGCGTATTGATGAGCTCAAAGACCTCCTTCTTCCAAAGGAGGCTCTGTGAATATTGTGCGCTACGGTGTTGACGCTCTTACCTTTGATCCTGCATCAGCAGTTACCGTGGGGACCTTTGATGGTGTGCACGTTGGCCATGCAGGCATTCTTGATCTGATGCGGTCGGTTGCGAGTGCAAATCATGAACGCATTGTCGTCGTCACCTTTGACCCTCATCCGCAGATCGTGCTTGCTCGGCCTGACCGTGAGCCGCTTCGATTACTTACCAGTATTGATGAGCGCTGCGAATTGCTCGAACAGCAAGGTGTGCATACAACAGTCGTAATACCTTTTACGAAGGAGTTCGCTGCTACGGAGGCTGAAGACTTTGTATCGACCATTATCGTTCGTGGAGTTGGTGTACAACACTTCTTCATTGGCCATGATCATGTTTTTGGCAAGGATCGTGGTGGAAATGAAGAGTTGTTGCAGCGCCTAGCTCCAGCGTGCGGTTTTACCGTGGTTCCGATACCACCTCTCTCATTTGATGGAGTCGTGGTCAGCAGTACCAAGATTCGTGCGGCGGTCAAGACCGGCGATGTTGCAAGTGCCGCCACAATGCTTGGGCGTCCGTATACGGTTCGTGGCAGAGTGATTCGTGGTGATGGTCGTGGACGGCAACTCGGCATCCCCACGGCAAATATCATGTCCCAAGATCCGCACAAGCTCATGCCCGGAAACGGGGTGTATGTCGTGGTTGCAACGATCGACGGACAGCCTCGGCTGGGAATGGCAAACATCGGTGTGCGACCGACGTTCACGACGGATATGCTTCCAACTCTCGAGGTGCATTTCCTCGACGTTGACGCAGATCTCTACGACAATGACATTGACGTACACTTTATCGCGAAGATTCGCGACGAGCAACGATTTTCGGGGCGTGAGGAATTCCTCGCGCAACTACAACAAGACAGAATTCAAACAACAACCTATCAATATCAACTAAAGGAATGGAGGACACGATGATCTCCAAGCAACGCAAGGCCGAGGTGATCGCCCAGTACGGCGGAGCAGCCTCGAACACAGGTAAGCCCGAAGTGCAGATTGCCCTTTTGACAGAGCACATCAAGGCCCTGTCGGCACACTGTGAACAGCACAAGAAGGATCACCACTCACGTCGTGGTTTGATCATGCTTGTTGCCAAGCGCAAGAATCTTCTTGGCTATCTGCAGAAGAACGACGTCCATCGCTATCGCGAGATCGTCGCTCAGCTCGGACTGCGCAAGTAATCCACGCTACTCTTTTGTGGCGGCGACCATCAGGGATGGTCGCCGCCCATCTTGTTCACTCTTCCATGGCATCGTGGCACTCTTTGTCAGGGGGCTCTCCACATCAGCCCCCTGACAAGGAGTGATGGCTGACCGCGGTGCCGTGATAACCCGAATGACGGGTTGGCATTCATCCACTTATGGAGTGCAGTATGCACACGGTCAAAAAGATCATTAACGGCAAAGAACTGTCGATCGAGACAGGTCGCTTTGCCAAACTTTCCGCCGGCTCGGTGATGGTCACCTACGGCGAGACAATGGTGCTGGTTACGGCAAATGCGAGTGCAGAGCCAAAGCCTGATATCGACTTCCTTCCCCTTACCTGCGAGTATCGCGAAAAGCTTGCATCGTCAGGAAAGATTCCTGGAGGGTTCTTCCGACGCGAAGGACGTCCAACAACAACTGAGATCCTCACATCACGTCTGCTTGATCGACCATTGCGCCCCCTGTTCCCAAAGGAATGGCGTAACGACACGCAGGTCATTGCCACGGTCTACTCCTATGACATGGAGAACGAACCGGATATGTTGGCAGCGATCGGTGCTTCGGCAGCACTCATGATCAGCGACATTCCGTTCAAGGGGCCGATCGCCGAAGTGCGTGTTGGCCGCGTGAATGGTGAGTTCATCATCAATCCAACGCATTCACAGATTCAAGAGTCCGATCTCGAGATCATGGTTGCTGGCTCTGATTCCTCAATCGTCATGGTTGAGGGATCCAGTAAGGAGATCTCAGAAGATGAGTTCATCGCAGCGATGGACTTTGCGCATCATTGGATTCGCGAAATCAATGCCCTGCAGCGTGAGCTGATGTCGATGCTCGATATCAAGAAGCGCGAGCTGGTATCGAACGAAACCCCACAGGAGTTGGTTGCCGCCGTTGAGGAGGCAATCACGGAACGCATTCGTACGCAGATTCGCATTGAGTCATCAAAGGAACAGCGCAGTGCCTTCCGTACGGAAGTCAAGAGCCTGGCAACTGCAGCTGCGAATGCGGTTGTTGAAGCAAACCCAGAAGCCTATGCCGGCATCAATATCGGCAAGATGCTTGGTGGCATCGTCAAGAAGATCGAAGCACGCGAAATGCGCGAGATGATCCTCGCTGAAGGTCGTCGACTTGACGGTCGTTCGACGACACAGATTCGTCCGATCACCGTTGAGACGGGCGTTCTTCCACGTACGCACGGCTCGGCACTCTTTACCCGCGGCGAAACACAGTCACTGACGACGATTACGCTGGGAACGAAGAAGGATCAGCAGCTCATTGATGGATTGCTGCCGACGTATGATGTGCGGTATATGCTGCATTACAACTTCCCACCATTCTCAACCGGCGAAACAGGCCGTTTTGGCTTCACGAGTCGTCGTGAAACCGGCCACGGTGATCTTGCCGAACGTTCGCTGAAGCACTTCATCCCGGACGAGAACGAGTTCCCATACACTATCCGTGTTGTTTCGGATATCCTCGAGTCGAATGGTTCTTCATCGATGGCAACGGTCTGTGCGGGATCGTTGGCACTCTTTCACGCCGGTGTTCCAATGAAGAAGGCTGTGGCGGGTATCGCCATGGGTCTGATCATGGAGGATAATCGCGTTGCCGTCCTAAGTGACATTCTGGGCGATGAAGACTTCCTCGGAGACATGGACTTTAAGGTTACGGGTACCTACGAAGGTATCACTGCGTGTCAGATGGATATCAAGATCGAAGGATTGTCCGTCGACATCATGCGCACAGCCCTTCAGCAAGCCCGCGATGGACGTCTACACATCCTTGGCATCATGAATGCCCATATGGACAAGCCGAACACGGACCTCTCTCCATATGCACCGAAGCTAACCACCATCCAGATCCCAGTCGAGACGATCGGCGCCGTGATCGGACCAGGTGGCGAAATGATCCGCAGCATTGTGAAGGAAACCGGTGCTGAGATCAATATCGAGGATGATGGTACGATCACGATCGCAGCGATTGATCAGGCAAGTGCTGATGCGGCGATTGCTCGTATTCGCGACATCACGCGTCCAATCGAGCTCGACTCGGTTATCAAGGGTAGGGTCAAGGAAGTACGCGAAGGCCTTGGAGCCTTTGTGGAACTCAAGCCGAAGAAGGAAGGCCTTCTGCACGTCTCCCAGATCGATCACCGTCGTGTTGAGAACGTCTCCGATGTTCTCAAGGTTGGCGACATCATCGAAGTAAAGGTGATTGAAGTACAACCAGACGGAAAGATCCGTCTTTCACGCAAAGCCCTCCTACCACTCCCAGAGGGAATGGAGCCATACGAGGACCGTCCACGTCCACCACGCGATCGTGATCGTGGTGGTGACCGCGGTGGTCGCGGTGGTGATCGCGGCGGACGTGGTGGTGACCGCGGTGGTGACCGCGGCGGACGTGGCTTTGACCGAGATCGTGGTGGACGCGGTGGTGATCGCGACCGCGGCCCACGAGGCGATCAGGGTCCGCGCCCAGAGCGCAGGGATGATGACCGACCACGCAACGACGCACCACGCGAAGAACGTCCACCCCGCGATGAACCATCGGGCGGTGACGATTTCTTCGTCGGCTGATCATCGAGATTTAGTGGGTGATAATTCAAGGGGCGATGCACGATACACTGTGCATCGCCCCTTTCTTCTTCCCGTATCTTCGCCATCGAAAAGTCATGGACATTTCCCTCCTTATATCGAATCTGACCAATCCCACGCTGCTCTTCTTTCTTCTCGGCATTCTTGCTGCGCGGTTGAAAAGCGATCTGGAGATTCCGTCAACCACAGCGAAGTTTATCAGCCTCTACTTGCTCTTCTCGATTGGATTTAAGGGTGGTCAGGAGCTTGCACACAGTCCGGTTACAGCCGAGATTGTCTGGTCATGCATTGCCGGTTTGGTGATCGCATCAGCCATCCCTGCTTATGGCTTCTTCATCCTGAAACGGCACTTTTCAATTTCTGATGCTGGTGCAATTGCTGCCGCCTATGGATCGGTGAGTGCTGTAACGTTCGTGGCTGCGTCGACCTATCTCGAAGCACAGGGAATGACGTTTGGTGGTCACATGGTGGCAGTGATGGCATTGATGGAGTCGCCGGCCATCATCGTCGGTATTCTCCTTGTGATGATGTATGACATGGAGAGTCGACAAACAGTTCGACTTGGACAGGTTCTTCATCATGCGTTTACGAATGGAAGTGTCCTGATGATCACGGGAAGTTTGATCATTGGGATCATTTCTGATGAACGAGCCGCAATGGGTATCAAGCCCTTTACAACGGATATCTTCAAGGGGTTCTTGGCCATATTCCTCCTAGAAATGGGGCTGATCACCGGCAATCGATTGGCGTCCTTTCGAACACATGGATGGTTTACGGTTGCCGTTGGTATTGTCTTCCCTTTGCTGAACGGATGTACGGTAGCAGTGGCAAGTCAGCTCGTAACCGCCGACCCGGGTAACCGGTTCATGTTCGCAATCCTTGCAGCTAGCGCTTCGTATATCGCTGTTCCGGCGGCGATGCGCTTAGCTGTTCCCAAAGCGGATCCAGGTCTCTACATTCCAATGGCTCTCGGCGTAACATTCCCCCTGAATATCACACTTGGTATGCCACTGTATGAGTGGTTGGTATTTGCAACCTGACCTTGTATCACTTGACACACCTATGAAGCTCGGAATCATCCCGCTCGTTATCGTAACACTTCTGATCATTGAAGGGAAGGCACAGCTCGTGTACCCCAACACAAAACGTGTGGACGTTCGTGATACGATTCATGACGTCGTAGTTCCGGATCCATATCGATGGCTGGAGAATGATTCGGATCCTGAGGTCACATCATGGGTTGAGCAGCAGGCAGCCGTCGCCGACCGTCATCTTCAGCGCATTCCATATCGCGAAGCACTCATTGATCGTCTCGATGCGGTGAATACCTTTGAGCGCCGTTCTGCCCCCTGGCATAGAGCTGGGATCACATTCTTCTATCGAAATGACGGACGTCAGAACCATAGTGTTCTTTGCATGCAGCGTGATGGCGCAAGCGAGGTAGAAGTGTTGCTCGATCCTAACACGTTCAGCGCCGATGGCACGGTCTCGCTTGCATTTGCAACAGAAAGCCGTGATGGACGCTATCTCGCGTTCGGTAAGTCTGAAGGGGGCTCCGATTGGCGTGACATCTACATCATGGACATTGCTTCCCGGAAACTCTTGCCAGAGGTCATTCGCTATGTAAAGAATTCCGGCGTTAGCTGGCATGAGAGCGGCTTCTTCTACTCCCGATACGATTCATCGTCGTCAGCCGAGAAGTCCTTGACGAAACGGAACTCTCAGCAGTTCGTGATGTATCATCGCTTGGGAACGTCGCAACAACAAGACGAACTCGTGTATACCGATCCATCGAGTCCGGAGCAGTTCGTTGGTTGCTACGTGTTGGAAGATTCACGCTATCTTATCCGCACGGTGCGGAAGGGCAATCAGGATGGCAATGAAGTTTATCTCCGACCTCTTGACGAGTCGTTAGGTCCGTGGAAGAGAATCTATGCGAGTTCCACCTCTTCCTTTTATCCGCGACACGATCGTGATGGTGTTCTCTATGGTGTGAGTACGGATGCGTCCCCCAATGGCCGCGTCGTGCGAATTGACGACCCGATGGGCTCGGCAACAATGGAAACCGTTGTGTCCGAGCGACGTGATGTTCTCGATGAGCTGTCGTTTGGTGGTGGAAGGATGTTTCTAACCTACATGTCCGACGTTCACCACATTGTTCAAGTTGCGGACCTGGATGGTAATGCGATTGCTGATGTCGAGTTGCCCGGCATTGGCTCTGTATCGGGATTTGATGGCATGTCGAGCGATTCAGCGGTGTACTTCACCTTCACGTCCTACACGATGCCAACAACGATCTATCGCTATGATATCACTTCGGGTGCAAGTAGCGTTTGGCAACGGATTACTGCACCATTTGATCCCTCCTCGTTCACTTCCGAACAGGTGTTCGTACGAAGCAAGGATGGAACGCGTATACCAATGATGATCCTTCGGAAGAAGGGTACGACTGGTCCACGTCCAACGATGCTCTATGGCTATGGTGGATTCAATATCTCGATTACGCCAAGCTTCAACGTCAACTACATTCCATGGCTCGAGCAGGGCTGTGTGATTGCTGTTGCAAATCTTCGCGGAGGGGGCGAGTACGGCGAAGAGTGGCATTCGGCTGGGATGCGATTAAAGAAGCAGAATGTATTTGATGATGCAATCGCATGTGCCGAGTGGCTCGTCGCAAATGGTATTACCTCGCGTGACGTGCTGGCTCTGAACGGCCGATCGAACGGTGGCCTGCTCGTGGGAGCGGTGATAAACCAGCGTCCGGATCTCTTCCGCGTCGCGCTCCCAGAAGTCGGTGTGATGGACATGCTTCGATTCCATCGCTTCACGATCGGATGGAATTGGCAGGCCGACTATGGTGAGATTAACAAGCCGGATGAGTTTCGTGCTCTGCATGCCTACTCACCCTACCACAACCTTCGTTCAGACGTTGAGTATCCGTCGACAATGGTGATGACGGCCGACCATGATGATCGAGTTGTTCCCGCCCATAGCTTCAAGTACGCAGCGATGTTACAGCACGTATACAAAGGATCACGTCCAATGCTCCTGCGTGTAAAGCTGCGCTCGGGACATGGCGACGTCAATCGTCGGAAGCTTCTTGAAGGTGTAGCCGACAAGTACTCGTTCATGTGGTCTGAGATGGGCTTTACGCCAACGTTCACACGATAGCTTTCACCACGTAGAAGAACCCGTACCATGGATCGTCGCTCCTTTATCGTAACAACTACCGTCGGTGCAGCGGCACTCGCTATCCCAGGCAATGCTGATGTCATACCTGCGCAGCATGAGTTGCACGCACAATCCGACTCGCCCCTTGTCATCTCCACATGGGACCACGGCATGGCTGCAAATGCGGCTGCTCTGGCAGCACTTGCCTCCGGTGGGAGTGTGGTCGATGCTGTTGAACGGGGCGTAATGGTTACTGAGTCCGACCCGACGAACCTTAGCGTCGGTCTGTCGGGTCTGCCGGACCGTGACGGGATTGTAACACTCGATGCGTGCATCATGGCGGGTGATGGTCGTGCCGGTTCTGCGTGCTTCCTTCAGGGTATTGCGCATCCGATATCATTGGCGCGGATGGTGATGGACAAGACGCCCCACGTGATGCTTGTCGGTGCCGGAGCTGAACGCTTCGCGCGTGAGAATGGCATCGTGCAGAAGTCGAACACCCTCTCTGCTGAAGCGAAGAAGGCGTGGGAGAAGTGGCTGAGGGAGAAGAAGTATAATCCTATCATCAATATCGAGAATCACGACACGATTGGGTTGCTCGCACGCGATGCGCAGGGTCGTATGGCCGGTGCCTGTACCACAAGCGGCCTTGCCTACAAGATCCACGGTCGTGTTGGCGACTCACCGATCATCGGTGCTGGACTCTTCGTTGATGATGAGGTAGGGGGCGCAACCTGCACCGGTCTCGGCGAATCCGTCATCCGCACCAGTGCTTCCACCGTCGCCGTCGAACGCATGCGCTATGGAGCATCGCCACAGGAAGCCTGCGAAGAGGCAATCAAACGAATCGTCAAGAAACACGACAACTGGAAGGACTTCCAGGTTGGCATTCTTGCCATCGATAAGCAGGGACGTCACGGTGCCTTCGCCCTCCACAAGGGCTTTACCTATGCGCTGAATCAGGAACTGAAGAAAGCGCAAGCGTATTACCAATGACCAATGACCAATGACCAGTTACCAATGACCAATGACCAATGACCAGTTACCAATGACGGATGATCTTGTCACTCCGGGTCTCTATAACTACATGCTATCCAGGCCTGCTGACTTGCGCCAGAGCCATTCCATCGGGCCCATGCGGTGGTGTGAGAGCCACCACTTGCTGATGGCGATCTGTGCGGCGAGAATTACTAATGCGAGCAGAGTTGATTCCGCTGCTGAGAGCTTGTCGTAGAGACCGAAGCCGTACCCATAGAACAACGTAGTGGAGATCACCGAATGCATGAGGTAATTCGTCAGAGCCATCCTTCCGGCATAGGCAAAGAGACGGAGACGTTCGGCGTTGAGAAGGATGAGGGCTACATAGGAGAAACTCAGTAACGGGGCTCCCACATGTGTACTGAGACTTACCAGGAACGAATTCTCTGTGGTGTATCCGACCAGCATTGCGATCGAACCGAGGATGCCAAGCGGGAGAGCCCCCTTCCATGCTCGTTGCAGGAAGCGTTCGTAATGGCAAATGTTGGCAATGATCTTTTCGCGACCAACGACCAGACCCAGCAGGAACATGACAATGACCATGGGGATCTGAATGTCGAGGATTGAGCGTTCTGAAGCACGGAGCTTGACGACTTCTGCATAGGTGCCGGACGAGTATGCTGATATGCTCTCCGGCGACATCAGAGTGCTGGCACTCTGAAGAGGAACGAAGCTGAAGTAGACCGATCCAGCAACAGAGATGACCGCTGCGATGGTCAGCAAAACACGTGTATGAAGCTTTCGAACCATGAGTAGCAAAACGCCCGCCACCGCATAGAGTCGCAGAATATCTCCGTCCCAGAGGAGGATCGAATGCGCGATGCCGATCAGCAGTAATACGCCGAGTCGCTGCATATATAGCCGGACGAAGGGACGTCCCGTGTCTTCCATGCGCTGCATCTGCACGGCAAAGCCGACTCCGAAGAGGAAGCTGAACAGCAGATAAAACTTGGTCAGAGCAAAGCAGGCGATCGCAAGATCAACGGCCTGGTCGATCATGGTGCCACGCGAGGCAAACGTTCCGGCTCTCAAGGCCGACCCGCTGAAGTCGACCATGTTGACGAGGAAGATGCCGCAAAGCGCTACACCCCGCATCACATCCAGCTCCTGGATTCTGTCAGCTTTTGGATTCACCACGCGAAGATATGATTCAACGTATGGATCCCGCGTTCGCATGAACGGGCGAGACTGCGTCTCGCCCCTAGATAGTACCTCCATACCTCCGTAACTCCGTAACTTCTGCCATGCGTACGCTCATCATTGGTGCTACGGGGCTTGTGGGCTCCGAGCTTGTTCATCTTCTGGCGAACGATTCGAGGTTCTCGTCGGTTGTCGTGCTATCGCGTCGGCCCATCGTGGGATATGATGGACATCCAACGATCCGCAACGTGGTAAAGGATTTCGATGCGCTCACGGGCGATGAGGACATCTACGACGTTGATGTCGTTTTCTGTGCTATGGGCACAACGATCAAGACAGCTGGATCCAAGGAAGTCTACCGCCGCATCGATCATACCTACCCGATGAAGGTTGCCACCTTCGCGCGACAGCAGGGGGCTCGGCACTGGGTGATTGTGAGCAGTGGCGGCATCAGTGAAAACTCACGCTTCTTCTACATCCAGGTCAAAGCCGACGTAGAGCGAGATCTGCGTGCACTAAACTTTCCACTGCTGACGATCCTACGTCCATCACTGATCCTTGGTAACAGGCGTGAGTTTCGCCTTGGTGAACGAATCGGCATGGTATTGATGAAGATCTTCAATGGTGTGATCCCGAAAGCCTATAAGGCTATTGAAGCATCGGCCATCGCTGCAACGATGATCCGGTGTGCATTCAACCAGCGACCCAACGGTGTTGAGGAAGTGTTCAATCAGAACATCCGACATTGAGCTATCATCCGGAGAGCACATATGCATCGTCCACTACAGTTTCTTGTTGCCTTGGTACTCATCGTCGGAAGCTCTCGTGCATCCGCGCAGTCGCTTGTTGAGCCGGTCTATGCGACGAGGGCTATCAAGGATGTCTTCTTTGGGACAGCAAAGCGATTCGATGGCGGAATCGACACGTTGAAGATGAACATCTTCGTGCCAACCAACGATAATTCCACCAAACGCCCACTCGTCGTGTGGGTTCATGGAGGGGGCTTTATCCAAGGCAGTCGCAATGATTTCAATGCGCTTGCCGAAACATGGGCCAAGCGCGGCTACACGGCGGTGACGATTTCGTATCGTCTGGGAATTGTGGGGTCGCTCTTGGACCCTCCATTTGCATACGACGAGGCAGAAGCCATCCGTGCGTGTTATCGTGGTATTCAAGACGTACGCGGTGGACTTCGCTTTCTCGTGAAGAATGCGGCAGCGTATGGTATTGATACCGGTCGATGTGTGATCGGTGGCGCAAGTGCCGGGTCAATCATTGCTCTGCACGCTGCATACTTTGATGCGCAGGATCCGATCCCAGCTTCGGCTGGAGCCATAAGTGATGCTGTGCGATTGACGGGTACATATCCGCGTCCGGCTCTTGGTACGCCAGATGGCGACCTGCATCTTGATGTCCCAACGCCGTCAGTCAAGGTCGTGCTGAACATCTTTGGAGCGTTGTTTGACGTGGCATACCTCGGCGGCGCCCCGTTTATACCGTTATTTAGTTACCACCAGATTGATGACCCTGTAGTGCCATGTGGTACAAATCGCGCATACCATGCTATTGGTATTGTGTCGTCGAACTACCCATATGTGAATGGAACATGCACCATCAAACAGGAGCTCGAGAAACGGGGAGTCCCTGCGAATCTTCACGAGGCTATTCTCCATCCCGGTGCGGCCCATGAGGTGCATGATCCGAATGGTGTGGACCGAGCAGCAGCAGTTTTTGCCGCTGCCTGGATGTTGGCAACGACCGACGTCGATGACGATTCTGCTATCGAGTTGACAGGAGGGCTGTGGAATCTTGTAACGATTGATGGCAGATCAGCTGGATGTGATGTTGATCTCAGCACACACGTTGCACTCCCAGATGGTATCTATGCTGCGTCGCAAGGGGAGCGTCGTCACCTTGTAGGAGTGATCAACGGTAGAGTTGCCGTAGTACGCTAAATGATGTTTGTCATGAACTCAGGGGGCCTGTGTCGACTAGCTTCGATGCAGACTATCACCAACGGAGTTCATGATGTTCAATGTTGCCCAAAGCCCCCTGATCGACGATCTGTTTTCGATCACGTCGAAGCCGTGCCTTAGCCTGTATCTGCCGACGCATCGCACGCAGCCTGAGCGCCGGGATGATCAAACGCGGTACCGTCAGTTAGTGCGCCATCTAAATGACTCGCTGGAAATGGCCTATGGTGCCGAGGAGGTCGCAAACCTCATGCAGCCCTTTCGTGCTCTGGAGCGCGACGATACGTTCTGGAATACGCGGCGTCAGGGTGTGGCAATATTTCGTGCTCCTGGTGTCTTTATAACGCAGCATCTGGATCGATCAGTACCTGAGATTGCCGTTGTCGCTGATAACTTTCACGTCAAGCCTCTCTTTCGACTGCTTCAAACGCTCGAGGATTACCACGTATTGTGCCTAACGCGTGAATCAGCGCAGCTCTTCGTTGGTAATCGTGATGGTTTACAGGAAGTGCCATTTCCGACGGGGTCGGTTCTTCTCATCAACGAGATCCTGGGTGAGGAACTCAGCGATCCGGGGTTCTCGCGTTCAAATTCTGGTGGCACAGATCGAATTGTGCCGCATACAACCATAGAAGATGAGGTTGACAAAGACACTGAACGTTTCTTTCGACAGGTTGATCGCATTGTGATGGAGATCGCATCGCGTCCCTCAGGTATGCCACTAGTTGTTGCAAGCCTACCTGAACAGGCGGCGTTGTTTCATCGCATCAGCAGAAATCCCCGCCTTGTAGAAACAAGTCTGACGGTCAATCCATTTGGGATTGAGCTTCGCGACCTTGTTGACCGAGTATGGCAAGTGATGCAGCCGCATATGATAGCTGAGAGTCGAATGCTGATTGAGGCATACGAGGAAGCCGCAGGTCATGCCGATGGAATCGATGGAATCTTTGCCATCGCTCATGCAGCAGTTGAGGGGCGCATTGAAACGCTCTTTGTGGAGGATTCACGTGAGCTGCCAGGTAAAATTGATGAGGCTACGGGCACGGTGATCTTTGATGATTTACGCGTTCCGGATGTGAACGATCTCCTCGATGATATCGCACGTATTGTACTTCGTCATGGGGGAACAGTAATCGTTCTACCGTCGGAGGTGATGCCCACACGAACTGGAGCCGCTGCTATTCTGCGATACTGATCGGGTGAGGATGCTTGTGGTGTCACCACGTCTCCGATAGAGGATTCTTCCAGAGAAATTCTCGTAGTTTCTCTCTATGAATATCCTCTTGCTTGCTTTCCTGCTGCTCGGGGGCTCCGCTGTGAGCCTTGCACAGCGCACAGTTGGCCTGATCAACCATGACGCTTCACAATCGTACCCAGGGTATACGCTGTTTGCACCGGTAACCAGCACGAACACCTATCTCGTTGACAATGACGGGCAGGTTGTCAAGACGTGGAAGAGCACGTACAGTCCAGGTCAAGCGGTCATGCTTCTCGAAGATGGTTCACTCCTGCGCACTGCAGCGCCCCCTTCACAATGGATGCAGGGAGGCGGATCTGGTGGCATGGTAGAGCTCTATGACTGGTCCGGTGAGAAGGTCTGGACATATACGCATCTGACACAGACGGCGCGTCAACACCACGATGTTGAGATTCTCCCAAACGGGAACATTATGCTCTTGGTGTGGGAGAGTCACACCCGTGATGAAGCAATTGCTGCAGGACGGTTGGTATCTCGGTTGACAGAGAATGCTCTCTGGTCGGAGCGCGTGATCGAAGTGCGCCGAACAGGACCAACATCTGGTGAAGTAGTCTGGTCATGGTCGTCGTGGGATCATATGATCCAGGATGTTGATGCCTCGAAGCCGAACTATGGTGTTGTTGCCAATAACCCTGAGCGAATTGATATCAATGCTGGCGGAACGCGGTCAGACTGGTTGCATGCGAATTCCGTGCGCTACAATGCCGAGCGTGACGAGGTGATGATCAGCATTCATAATCTCCATGAGATATGGATCATTTCGCGTAAGACGGGTGACATCGTTTACCGTTACGGCAACCCGGCCAATTATAAGTCTGGTAATCCGCAGGATCAGGTTTTGTTTGGTCAGCACGATGCGCGCTGGATTGAGGGTGGCAGGCGCGTGATGATCTTTAACAACGGTAATGGTCGTTTCGGAGGGAGTGCTTCGTCGGTTGATGAGATTGAGCTTCCTCTAAACAGCGATGGGACCTATCTGCGCGAGGTTGGTAAAGCATATTCTCCGGCCAAGCCGATGATGGTGTACCCGAAGACCCTTACGAATCGGTATTACGGGCAGAACATCAGCGGGGCAACGCGTCTTGCAAATGGCAATACTCTCTCCTGTCTTGGGCCCTCTGGTACCTTTATAGAGTCAACTCCGGATGGTCAGGAAGTATGGCGGTACGTAAACCCCGTCACGAATATTGGTATCATCCCCCAGGGTCAAACACCGCGGAATAACATGGTGTTCAAGATCTATCGCTACGGACTTGACTATGCCGCATTTGCTGGAAAGTCATTGATCCCTCGAGGTCGACTCGAAGATGGCCCTCTGTCGGCTGGGGCCGATCGTGATGCGAAGGGGCTATCCTATCAGCTCGATTACCTCAATTCCCGAATAGTCTTGCAGGTTGCGTCAGACCAGGTCGTCGTTGCCGATGCGTACGATGTACTCGGACGTTACCTTGGACGCATCGTCGATGAGGTCCTTACTCCCGGTGTGTACGTTAGGACGGTACCCCACGGTACGCTTGTTGTACGAATCCCGTAAGCACGTCACGTTTCTCTGATTGTCAGACACAATACGCAAACCACTGTTTTGCTGTGTTTCATTCGGGAGAATCGTATGCACCAATCAACGATCGAGCGCTTTGAGCGCTACACGGAACAACTCAACGGCCTGCGGGCATTTGAAGAGTTCTATGCCGAGGAGCAGTATCGCCTTGAAGTTCTCTTAGAATCCTGTCGTGAACGTGGCGATAACGCCGGAGTGCGGTTTCTCCGCGAGCAACTGCTGATCATGCGGCTAGACCAAGAAAATTTGGTGCGAACATCCCTTGATGAACTCCATGCCGCATTCCTGGGTCGACACTGATGGGGAATTTTTGAGTAAGTTCGATCACGGCCGCAAGGGTAAAACCACGGTCCAGTATCATGTCGTCAGGAGCTTGTATGGCATTTCGCTTCATCGGTTCGTTTCTCGTCCTCTGTGGGTTGATCCTGGTTTCCTGTGCGGACTTTCCAGAGGGACCCTATCACCCGCGACGTTCAGACAGCTCTGATACCACTGGTACGGATGACACGACTGGCGGCACTGACACGACCGGTGGTAACAACGGCGGAGGGTCGGGTCCAGTCGATTCGTCCGTTTGCTTTACGCGTGACATTCTTCCGATCCTCATCTCCAACTGTACAATGGCTGAGTGCCATGACGTTGATCGGCCTGAGGAGGGGATTAACCTCACATCCTATGCCTCGATCATGAATGGTCGGGAGACCATCGTCGTCCCTGGTAATCCATCACGCTCGAAACTCTATGAATCCCTGATCGAAGATGAGATCGACGAACGGATGCCTCCTCCACCGCGATCCTTGACAAATGCTCAGATTGCACTCATTGAACGCTGGATCAGGGAAGGGGCGAAGAATCGCGATTGTTCCAGCGAGAATAGTGGATGCGACACGAGTGTTGTTACCTACGTTGGAACGATTGCTCCGCTCCTTGCGTCATCCTGTACGGGATGTCATACCGGGTATGCCGCATCTGGCGGGGTTGACCTTACATCACGGAGCACGGTTGAAGCCCTTGCCAAGAATGGTTCATTGATGGGTACGATTTCCTGGAAGAGTGGATATCCGAAGATGCCCCCTTCCGGACCGAAGATGACGGATTGCTCGATCAGTCAGATTCAGGCGTGGATCAACGGCGGACTGAAGTAGGGCGTTGCGTGTAACATCAAGCCAATCATGAACTTCCGTTCATGTGGCAATGAAACGATGCGTTTGGCGTCCTTTGGCGGGTCGTGGTATATTTACCGCGGTTTTTCCTCTCAATACCCGTTCCCGTCGCGTGCGCATGTCCTGTCCACCTCACCGTCACAAGCTTGTCATACTTCTCTGGGCAGTTCTTGCCTCAGGGTTGTTTGCGGCGTCAGAGTGGGGCTACCGTTCAGACGGCGCAGCAGCACCGACGGCATCAATTCCGGACTCTGCCCGCAAGCGTCCCGTTTTTCCTGATGAGTTCAGCGAGTTAGACGAAGATGACACGGCAAAGGTCCGTATGGACCCCGTCGTGATGGCCCAGATGGAACGCGCACGGCAGCGCTATCTCGGTGCGTTGACTTTGATCGAGCGGTCTGACACCACGAAGGCAGCCGAAGAGTTTGAGTCGGCTATTGCCTTGTTGAATGACCTTGCCACCTACCCTGAAATTGAGGCGAACGCAGACTTTACCGATCTCGTTCAAGCTGTGATCGAAGACTACGAGACCTACGTCAAAAGCATTGATAACCTCAATCCGAACACATCGATCTTCATCCTCCGCGATCGACTCTTTGAAGAAGTCGATGCCCGTCAGGCATCCGTGGAGACCATTGCTCCGGTAAAGATTGTTCCTCCCGTTGACATCCCCGTTACGACAATACCGTTGACGTTCAACGAGTACGTTCAGCCCCAATTGAATTTTATGTCGCAGGGACGTGGACGCCGGTTCATGAAGACATGGATTGAACGCACAGGTCGTTGGTTCCCGCTGCTACGGAAGATTGCCAAGGAAGAACAAATGCCGGAAGAAATCGTTCACCTGGCAATGATGGAGTCTGCACTGAACCCAGAGGCCGTGTCGCGTGCCAAAGCCGTTGGAATGTGGCAGTTCATGCGGGCGACGGGCGAAGAGTATGACCTCGATGTGACCTACTGGTTGGATGAGCGTCGTGATCCGGAAAAGGCAACGAGGGCATCAATGCGATTCCTCAAGGATCTCTATAACGATCTTGGCGACTGGCATCTGGCTCTGGCCGCATACAACTGTGGGGCAGGGGGCGTGCGTCGCGCCATTCGGAAGTCTGGTCTTGAAAAACCGACGTTCTGGCAGATCCGTGAGTTTCTTCCGAAGGAAACGCGAGAGTACGTACCACTGTACATCGCCACCACGCTGATCACGATGAACCGCGACAAGTACGGGTTCACAAACGACTCTCTGTCGTTCCATAGTCCTTACGAGTATGAGGCGGTCACCATCAATGAACCCGTCAGCCTTGCTGCGCTCGCGAAGTGTGCCGCCATCAGCATTGATTCACTGAAGGCGCTCAACACTGAGCTCGTTCGTGGTTGTACCCCGCCGCAAGGTCCGTATCGACTGAAGCTGTACCCTGGAATGGGGCAGGATTTCATGCGTCGCTATGCAGCATTGAGTGATGATGAGAAGCAAGTGTACCTGAAGCATACTGTTTCGAAGGGCGAGACGCTCTCAAGCATCAGTGCAGCCTATGGCGTTTCCATGGTGGAGTTATCGGAGATCAATGGGATCGCCGGATATCGCACGCGGTTGAAGTCCGGTACTGTATTGCGTGTGCCGGTTCGGACTGTCAGTACGCCAGCGCCAGCACCAGACGTTGCGCGTCAGGCTCCTGCCGTGTCTCCTGCTACGACAGGGGATAGTGCGCAGAAAGTTGTGGCTTCGGAGCCAGTGGCAGCCACGACGTCACCAGCGCCAGCGCCGGGAAATCAAGCACGCGGGATGCGAGAGGGTGTTGCTGCGGTATACGTGGTATCGAAGGGCGATAACCTGTCGGCCATTTCACAGAAGTTCAATGTGCGCATTGCAGATCTGCGAAACTGGAACAACATCCCCTACGATCGTGATGCGCTGCGCATTGGTGACACTCTGATTGTCGGCACGCCGTCAGGAGTGCAAAAGACCAAGCCAACGCAGGAGACAACGACGACGGTGGAGCAGCTGCCACGCCTGCGCACACAGCGGCACACGGTTCGGCGCGGTGAAACTCTGAAACAAGTGGCTGCGCTCTATCAGATGACAGTTCCACGTCTTGCCGAGCTCAATCAGATGAAGCGAACAGCACGAGTGAAGCCTGGAACTATCCTCCTTGTTGAGCAGCCGCGTCGTCGCACAGCTGCGTCAGCATCGTCTACGACTGCCGCTGGGAAGCGTCCCAAAACCTATAAGGTTCGTAAGGGTGACACGCTTGCGGAGATCGCTGATCGGTTTAGCCTGTCAGTGGCGGAGATTCGGCGGCGGAATCCATCACTAAAGAAGTCATCCGTGTTGCGTGCTGGCCAGGTAGTCCGCCTCAACTAGTCCCCTTCGGCATACGCTTCTTGCCCGTATCTTTGCCGCAATGCATGCCATCATCCCGGTAGCCGGAATCGGAACTCGTCTACGGCCGTTTACGCACTCTCTTCCAAAGGTGCTTGTGAACGTTGCCGGCAAGCCCATCTTGGGTCACATCCTTGATTCGTTGGTCGAGCAGGGGATCACCTCCGCGACGATCATTACCGGATACAAGGGCGACCTCGTGGAAGACTATGTGCGCACAACGTATTCGCTTGATGTGCAGTTTGTTCAGCAGGACGAGATGCTTGGACTCGGGCATGCAATTTGGACGGCACGAGAGTCGCTCGGCGAAGAGCCAGCACTGATCATCCTTGGCGATACGGTGTTTGATGTTGATCTCTCCATCCTGGCAACGCGACAGTTTTCATCTCTCGGTGTTAAATATGTTGACGATCCACGCCGATTTGGTGTGGTTATCGAAGATGGCGGTTTCGTGACGCGACTTGTTGAAAAGCCCGAATCACTTGTCTCGAACATGGCGATCGTTGGTCTCTATTACATCCATCAACCGTCACGACTTCGTGTCGCACTCGAGCGCCTGATTGCTGAGAACATCCGTACAAAGGGTGAATTTCAGCTCACAGATGCGCTGCAAATCATGGTTGATTCTGGAGAGAAGTTTACCACGTTCACCGTTGAGGGCTGGTACGACTGCGGAAAGCCTGAGACGTTGCTTCAGACGAATCGATTCTTGCTCACCCAGCGCGGTGAGATGCCAACTGTTCCGGCGGGTTGCGTCCTCGTACCACCTGTTCACGTTGATCCAACAGCCATTGTTGAACACTCTGTGATTGGACCATACGCTTCGATTTCGAAGGGGGCCGTGGTTCGAAACAGCATTATACGCGACAGTATCATCAGCGACAATGCGGCCGTTGCAGATATCACTCTGGATCAATCAATCATCGGAGAAAATGCCGAAGTCACCGGCCGCTTCTCATCGATCAATATCGGTGATGGATCGATTGTGCGATTGTCTCAATAGCCCCTTCCAACGAACATTATTCCCACCATTACCAGCTGACGATGAAGTATATCTTTACCTCCGAGTCCGTTTCTGAAGGACATCCCGACAAGGTCTGTGATCAGGTTTCCGATGCGGTACTCGACGAAGTGCTGACGCACGACCCAACGGGTCGGGTTGCCTGTGAGTGTTTTGCAACAACCGGTATGATTGTTGTCGGTGGTGAAATCACGACGGACCATACATTCAACCTGCCCAAGCTGGTTCGCAGCGTTATCAACGACATTGGCTACAACCGCGGCGAGTACCGCTTCGAAGCAGAGTCGTGCTCGGTGATCAACGTGATCAATGGTCAGTCTCCCGACATTGCCCAAGGTGTGGATTCGGGTGGTGCTGGCGATCAAGGCATGATGTTTGGATATGCATGCAAAGAGACGCCGGAACTGATGCCTGCCGCAATTCACTATTCGCACCAACTTGTAAAGCGCCTGGCCGACATTCGTAAGACGAGCCCGGGCTTGATGCCATACCTCCGACCAGATGCCAAAGCTCAGGTGTCGGTGGCCTATGGAGACAATGGCGAGATCGTCGCTGTCGATACGATCGTTGTCTCAACGCAGCACGATCCAATGCCAAATGCTCAGAGTCGAATTCGTGAAGACGTCATCGAGAACGTCGTCAAGGCTGTCGTCCCTGAACACCTGATCACGAAGGATACCAAGTTTCACGTGAATCCGACCGGGAAGTTTGAGATCGGTGGACCACACGGTGATACGGGGCTGACTGGCCGGAAAATCATTGTCGATACCTACGGTGGTAAGGCACCGCATGGTGGTGGTGCGTTCTCCGGGAAGGACCCGACAAAGGTTGACCGTTCAGCTGCCTATGCTGCTCGCCATCTTGCAAAGAATATCGTCGCCGCAGGCATCGCCAGCGAGTGCACGATCCAACTTGCCTACGCTATTGGCGTTGCACAGCCAGTTTCGATTAATGCGGAGCTCCATGGCACCTCGAAGGTAGACCCACGTGCACTCGAGGCGTTCATTGTAGAGAACATCGACTTGACCCCAGCAGGCATTATTTCCCGCCTGAATCTGCGTCGGCCGATCTATCGGGCCTCCGCTGCCTATGGCCATTTTGGTCGTCATGAGTTTCCATGGGAACAACTCGACCTGGTTTCGGCGTTTACCGCAGCATTCGCCTAATGGCATTCACCATTTAGACTTTCACTACCAACACCTACTGCAATGGCAACAATTACCAAGAAGAAGTCGATCTCGAAGGTGAGCGCAAATGGCGTTCACACGAATGGAGTGCACAAGAACGGCACTGCAAAGAAGAACGTAGCTGGTCCACTCGATCGTATGATGAAGGCACCTGCCCGTGTTGCGAAGGGCACAATTGCGCACAAGCCAATGGCGTACGCCGTTGCTGATATGGCCGTGGCCGATTGGGGTCGCAAAGAGATTGCGCTCGCTGAGCATGAAATGCCAGGCTTGATGGCCCTTCGTGAAGAGTTCAAGGGCAAGAAGCCACTGAAGGGGGCGCGCATCGCAGGATGCTTGCACATGACCATTCAGACGGCTGTGTTGATTGAGACGCTCGTCGACCTTGGCGCCGAAGTGCAATGGTCCAGCTGCAACATCTTCTCGACGCAGGACCATGCTGCCGCGGCGATCGCCAAGGCCGGCACGCCTGTATTCGCATGGAAGGGCATGAACGACGAAGAGTTTGACTGGTGTATCGAGCAGACACTCTTTTTTGGCAAGGATCGCAAGCCACTCAATATGATCCTGGACGACGGTGGCGACCTCACCAATATGGTTCTCGATAAGTACCCTGAGCTCGTCGGTGAAATCCGCGGTCTGTCAGAAGAGACCACAACGGGTGTGCTGCGTCTGTACGAGCGCATCAAGGCTGGCACGCTTCCAATCCCCGCGATTAATGTCAACGATTCGGTTACCAAGAGCAAGTTCGACAACAAGTACGGTTGCAAAGAGTCTCTCGTTGATGCTATCCGTCGTGCTACAGATATCATGCTCGCAGGTAAGGTTGCCGTTGTCGCTGGATACGGCGATGTGGGTAAGGGCTCTGCTGCATCTCTTCAAGGGGCTGGCGTGCGCGTGATTGTTACGGAAATCGATCCGATTTGTGCTCTTCAGGCTGCGATGGACGGATTCGAAGTCAAGCGCATGATCGATGCTGTGAAGGAAGCCGACATCGTTGTTACTGCAACGGGTAACTGCGACATCATCACGGAACAGCATTTTAAGGCCATGAAGGACAAGGCGATTGTCTGCAACATCGGCCACTTCGACAACGAAATCGATATGGCATGGCTGAACAAGAACCATGGTAAGTCAAAGGTCGAGATTAAGCCACAGGTCGACATGTACACCATCGGCAAGCGGCAGATCATCGTTCTGGCCGAAGGACGCCTTGTTAATCTTGGCTGCGCCATGGGTCACCCGTCATTTGTGATGTCGAACTCCTTCACAAATCAGACGCTCGCACAGATCGAGCTTTGGAAGAACGCGAAGAACTACGAGAACAAGGTGTACGTCCTGCCAAAGAAGCTCGATGAAAAGGTTGCCCGCTTGCACCTGAAGAAGATCAATGTTCAGCTGGAAGTATTGAACGAGAAGCAGGCGAAGTATATCGGCGTTGAAGTGAAGGGGCCGTACAAGCCTGAGTACTACCGGTACTAAGTCGCCGACGAGATAATCACATATGCATGACAACAAAGGCCCTGCTACCGCAGGGCCTTTTTCATTACGTAGTCATTCAACCAATACGTCTTATACGGGATATCGACAGTTTCGACAAAGTCGTATCCCATTTTTCGGTAGAAGTCCTGTGCTGAGTTGTACCGATTCACGTTCAGCTCAACGGCATCGCCATTGTGGTTGCGAACATACTGTTCGACGAACTGAACCAAGGCAGAACCAACGCCGGAGTGCTGCTGATCGGGGATGACGTAGAGTCGGTGCAGCTTGAACACTCCCAGTTCCGTGTCCTTCGGCGCGAAGTAGGCAAACCCCTGTGGCCGGTCCTGGAGAAACGCAAGGACGTACGTGCCCTCCCGATTGCTGATTTGACGTTCAATCGAAGGGGGGCTCAGAAGATCTTCGAACATCTCCTGAATCTGTTCCTGTGAGATGATTGAGCGGTATGTCGGTTCCCAGGTAGCTGCGGCTACGAGATGGATCGACCCCACATCGTCACGATTTGCCTCCCGAATGACGATTTGCACAGAATTCTTTCCTTCCTCGTTGATGTGGGGAACTATCGCTCACATGGGTGCGTTCCCCCTTCTATAAGTAGAGGCGCACCAACTCGGTATGCCTCTTCTTTCCGACCCCGCGTGAGTGCAGACATGCGGGGTCTTCTTTTTTGCATCAGATGTCGAGATTCTTCACGTACTGCGCATTGCGCTCGATAAACTCTCGGCGTGGCTCTACTGCCTCGCCCATAAGCGTCTCGAAAACATGCATCGCTTCTGCGGCATTCTCGATGCTTACACGAAGCAGCGTCCGAGTTTCCGGGTTCATTGTGGTTGCCCAGAGCTGATCAGGGTTCATTTCTCCAAGGCCTTTGAAGCGGCTGATCACGATTCCGTCAGCGGTAGCCCCTTCCTCGACCGGAACCTCTGCCTCTTCGGCGGTTGGTGCTGTCTCGAGGTTCTTTGCAGCCTTTTTATCAGCCTTTTCCTTTCGAATGCGCGCGATAGCTTCGTCACGCTCGGCATCGTTGTAGGCGTAGATTTCTGTTTTGCCCTTCTTAAGCTTGTAAAGAGGGGGCTGAGCAATGTAGAGTCGGCCGTCGTTGATTAGCTGCGGCATGTGCTTCCAGAACAACGTCAGCAATAGTGTACGGATGTGTGACCCGTCGACGTCGGCATCAGCCATGAGGATGATCTTGCCATATCGCGCCTTCGCAACGTCAAAGTCATCGCCAAATCCAGCGCCGATTGCTGTAAAAATCGTGCGGACTTCCTCGTTCTCGAGAACCTTTGTTAGGCGTGCCTTGTGAACATTCAGGATCTTTCCCTTCAGCGGAAGAATTGCCTGGAAGCGACGGTCACGACCTTGCTTGGCCGATCCACCGGCCGAGTCTCCCTCGACGAGGAAGATTTCGGTGTCTTCGGGCGTACGCAACGAACAGTCCGCGAGCTTACCCGGCAGTGAGCCGCTTTCAAGCGCGCCTTTGCGGCGAATCAGATCCTTGGCCTTGCGAGCTGCAGCGCGAGCTTCGGCAGCCTGCATTGCCTTTTCGATGATGTGCTTTGCCGCGCTCGGAGTGGCATCGAGATACTTTGACAGTTCTTCGTTGATGATGGAACGAACGATACCTTCGGTCTCACCATTACCAAGCTTCGTCTTTGTTTGACCTTCAAACTGTGGCTCGGCGACCTTGACAGATACGACGGCGGTAAGGCCTTCGCGGAAATCCTCACCTGTGAGATTGATGTCCTTCTTCGTCATGTTGTTCGCGGCTGCATAGGCGTTCAGCGTCCGCGTTAACGCACTACGGAATCCCGAGACGTGTGTGCCCCCTTCAACAGTGTTAATGTTGTTGACATAGGAGAGAAGGTTCTCGCTGTATCCTGAATTGTACTCAAAGCAGACATCGACAACGGTTTCAACACCGGATTCATTTGCCACGACGCCACTCATCAGAATCGGCTTTGTGATCGCCGTTGCGTTGGAGTCCAGATGTCGAACAAAGTCGACCAGTCCACCGCGATACGCAAAAACATCCTTCTTTCCATCGCGCTCGTCTTCAAGTGTGATGGTTACATCCGGGTTCAAGAACGCGAGTTCACGAAGGCGCTCGGAAACCTTCTCATAACGAAACTCAACAGTGCGGAAGATCGTCGCATCAGGGTAGAAACGAACGGTGGTTCCCGTTCGCTTCGAGGTGCCAACTTCTACCACAGGACCCTGTGGAACGCCGATGCTATAGGTCTGCTCATACTTCTTGCCGTCGCGCTCAACGGTAACAAGCATCGTGGTGGAAAGAGCATTGACGCAGCTCACGCCCACACCGTGAAGACCACCTGACACCTTGTACGTGTTCTTATCGAACTTTCCTCCAGCGTGGAGGGTACACATGACCACTTCAAGGGTCGAGATTTTCTTTACTGGGTGCGGACCAACTGGAATACCCCGACCGTCGTCAGCAACCGAGCATGATCCGTCGGCGTTGAGCGTGATCATGATATTTCGACAGTGCCCAGCAAGTGCTTCGTCGATCGAATTATCGACTACCTCCTGGATGAGGTGGTGAAGGCCGCGCTCGCCAACATCGCCAATGTACATGGCGGGACGTTTGCGGACGGCCTCAAGTCCTTCGAGGACCTTAATGCTATCCTCGGTATATCCAGGTTGAAGTGGTTGTTGTTGTGCGTCGGACATGGAATACTCCTCTGATGTTCGTTGTGTTAGCGGATAACAATCTCACGAATGAGATCCTTACCGGCAGTATGATTGATGGACCGACGCAGCTCGTCGCGCCGCATGGTGAGTTCGTGGCGCCATGATGCTTCAGGGACGTGCACACGCAGAACTCCGTGTTCAAACGATCGAATCTCCGTGCGTGATGCAAGCCCCTTGCCAACAACCTCTTCCCAATATTTCGGAATGCGAGCCTTGTCGAGCTCGTCGTCGAGATGACGAGAGCGAATAAATGTTTTCAAGAGATCGGAAAGCTGAATCATGCCGCCTCCCGAGATTCTGAGCGTTCAGTATTGACGACACGACCCGATGAAATCGTTGTCAGCTGAACCCTCACGTGGCGTCCTGGTTGACGTTCGACAGAGTCGATCACGTTGCGAACTTGTTGCCCGTCGGTTGTCGTTACAAAGCACTGCAGATTCATCGAGATGATATGATCGAGGACTCGGCGGCAGCGGTCTGCATCCAATTCACTAAAGACGTCATCAAGCAGGATCACCGGACGCTCGTTACCGTACTCCTGGAGAATCTGAGATTCAGCGATCTTGAGAGCGACGAGGAGAGACTTGTGCTGCCCTTGAGAGGCCGTTTCCCGCACGAGTGCACCGTTGATAAAAAGCGCAATCTCATCCTTTTGTGGGCCGAAGAGCGACGATTGCCGTGCAATCTCGCGCGGTGCGAGTCGTTGCGCTGCCAGCCGATAGGCGTCAGCGATTGACTCAACGGCAGTGAGATTAGCGTCGGCAATATGATCCAGGATGTCTGGTTGGTACACCACGTCGATTTCTTCATTACCTCCCGATACCGCCTGATAGGCCTCACGAATACGTGGCGTGATGTCCGCAAGAAAGCGGGCACGTCGTTCGACGATTTCTGCGCTGATCACGATGAATTGCTCGGTCCAGACCGCTAGGTCTGCAGTCGTCGCGCGGCCCTCGGCGAGAGCAGCCAGGACGGCATTGCGTTGCTTAAACAGCCGGCGATGTTCGAAGAGCAGCTCGGTTGTGCGCCGACTCGCCTGTGCCATTACGGCATCGATGAACGAGCGCCGTTCGCTTGGACCACCAAAGGTGATGCTCTTGTGGTCTGGACTCAGCACCACAATCGGAATTGCACCAATGATGTCACGGGGCGAGCAGGATGTTTGCGTCGATGTCGTGATGCGCTTTCGAACGCCGTGGCGTACTGTTACGCTGACCGTGTAGGGAATCTCCAGGTCTCGTTCGGACGAGACCGATGCCAGACAGCCATCCTCGTTATGTCGGATGAGCGCCTGGTCACTAACCGGTACAAAGCTGCGGGCAATTGCGCAAAGGCTTAGCGCCTCAAGGACCGATGTCTTGCCTGACCCGTTGCCACCGGTGAGGATGTTGACATCGGGAACGAAGGCAATGTCAGTCTCTGCATGGTTACGGACATTGTGCAGATGGATGCTGCGGATCACCACGTCAACATCCGTTAAATCTTCACGGGCATGACCAACATGAGGAGCGAGTCGTCACCCGAGGCCGGTGTGATCAAGACAGCACGAACGGGCGATGAGAACGTCATCTTCACGTTCAACTCTGGATCGTCGTCAGCACTGATGTTCTTGATGGCCTCTTCGAGGTAGCGATAGTTGAAGCCAACCTCAAAGTCTGATGCAGAGAATTCGCACGGAATGTTTTCCGTTCCCTTGCTGCCAGAGTCTTCGTCTTCCGAGTGCACCGACATCGATGTTGGCTCAATGCGGAAGCGGACATGTTTCGTATTTGTGTTCGCAAACAGCGATACGCGCTTGATTGCACTCAGTACTTCGCGCTGATGCACGATCAGTGACTTGTCGTTGTCAGCTGGAATGACGTTCTGGTAGGGCGGATACTTCTCATCGATGATGCGGGTAGTGATCGTCATGGAACCAATCGAGAACCGCGCATGGGTGCGCGAGATTTCCATGGTGACGTCACTTTCGATGCGACGAAGAAGGTCGACCGAGCGCGATGGAATAATCGCCTCGAGGCCATCAGGGAACGCTGCATCGCCGGCTCCGACGATCACGCGAGAAAGTCGAAACCCATCTGTGGCGACAGCAGTTACGCTGTCCGTGCGGAACTGGAAGAAGACACCCGTCATGCTTGGACGGTACTCTTCGGTAGAAACCGCAAACACCGTTTTGTTGGCCATGCGCATGACGTCTTCTTTGCGCAAGACTGCCGACTGGGCTTCTGGGAATGGTGGGATCGATGGAAACTCTTCGGCATCCAACGATTTCATTTCGTAGGAGCCAGTTGGTGTGCGAAGCGAGATCGTTTGGTTGCGATCGTTCGCAGTGATTTCAACCGAGCCTGATGATCCGAGTTCCTTGACAAGGTCGTTGAACTGTCGAGCTGGGATGAGCAGTGCACCATCACGTTCTCCAACCACCACCGTGGTGAGAGAGATCATGATCTCTTGATCCGTGGCGGTAAACGTCAGCTCGCTCCCATGCAGTTCGGCAAGGAGGTGTTCGAGAACGGGAATCGTACTCTTGGCTGGGATTGCAGGCAGGACTTTCTGCAGGGCCTTTTGCAGGTCCGGCAGTGCTACGGTGAACTTCATGTGGGATTCCGAAAGAAGATCGCGCCGAGAGGCTCGAATGTGCTAGTTTTGACGGGCGAATCTACGAACCACCAGAAGACCAGACAACGTTGAAATGCATAGGATATTAACACCTTACGGCTACGACAACGCCTTTTTTCTGCTCGGTATCAGTGCTTGTCTGATGGCCGTTGCATTCGGATTCCTTTCAGGAGTTCTGAGTTTGCTCTTGGGGCTCCTCGGAATTGGGCTGGGAGCGTTTACGATGTGGTTCTTTCGGGATGCCGAACGCCCCCTGCTTCCTGAAGCTGCAGCGGATACACGTCTGGTGATGGCACCGGCTGACGGTCAGGTGGTGAATGTCATACCGATTGAGCATGATGAGCTGTTGCAGGGTCCGGCGACGCAGATCAGCATCTTCCTCTCTCCGGTCAATCTCCACGTTAACAGATACCCGGCTTCAGGCGTTATTGAGTCTGTCGAGTACATTCCCGGCAAATACCTGATGGCATTTAATCCGAAATCGAGTGCGGAGAATGAGCGATCGCAGTTTGTCCTTCGCACTGCCCATGGACGCATTTCCTTCCAGCAGATTACCGGATTCCTGGCACGCAGGATCGTATACGATACCACTGTTGGCGACGTCGTGCAGGTTGGCGATCGTTTTGGGATGATGAAGTTCGGCTCGCGGATGGACGTGGTCGTTCCTGCCGATGCCACCATTGAGGTCCGTCCCGGAGATCGTGTTGTGAGCTCACGGCACATTCTTGCCAGATTGCAAGGGGCTGCAGGCGAAGTATAATGCGGGTTACACGTTCTGTCATACCTAACCTGTTTACCCTGGCGAATCTCTTTTGCGGGGTGGCGGCGATTGTTGCATCCTTTGAGGGGCGAACGCAGGAGGCGATTGGCCTCATTATCACCGCCGGTGTGTTTGACATGCTCGATGGTGTAGTGGCAAGGCTTACGCGGAGCACCTCGGAGTTTGGCGTCGAATTGGATTCACTCTGTGATGCCGTTTCCTTTGGTGTAGCCCCCTCGATACTCCTGTACGTGTCCCATCCGGCGTCGCAGCACGCGTCCCAATGGACCTTGATCATCAGCTCGATCCCGGCATTGGCCGGCGTTTTGCGACTGGCACGTTTTAACGTGCAGCTCACGAGCATGGAGGACAAGTTGTATTTCCGTGGAATGCCAATCCCTGCCGGCGCGTTTCTCATTCTCTCGTACCTGGCAGTCTGGCATGCTCGTGTCCCGGCGGAATGGCAGTCGCAGGCAATTACTGCGGTTTCGATCATCACTGGTCTGGCCATGGTTAGTACGATCAAGTACGACAATCTTCCCCGACCATCGATAAAGGCGTTTCGACAACGCCCCATTGTCTTTTCCGTATTTTTCGTGGGAACGGTTTTCTGCCTTGTCACCAAACTCGAGGCGATGTTTCCGTTTATGATGCTGTACCTGATTGGGGGAGCGCTTCGTCACGCCTTCATTTTTGTCCGTGACCGAACCGATCGCGATGATTCGATTGACGAGGGCGATCCCGATCCATTCACGATGTAACTCAACCGTCCGCTGACCTATGAAAACCTTTACCGCCAACATTACGGTCACCCTACGTCGAGCAATTCTCGACGTGCAAGGGAAGGCTGTTGAACATGCTCTTCACTCACTGCATATGCCGGCACTGGGCAACGTCCGAATCGGCAAACACATCGAATTGACGGTCACGGCAATCGATGAGGCTGCAGCGGCCGCTTCTGTGAACGAGGCATGTGAAAAGTTGCTGACCAACCCGGTGATGGAGGACTTCCAGTTCACGCTCCAGGAGCAGGCCACCGCGGAGGCCGCATGAACGTTGGTGTTGTGACCTTTCCGGGGTCGAACTGCGATGCTGATGCCCGCTATGGGGCCTCTCTGGTCGGCGCCACAGTTCACGCCCTGTGGCACAAGGACACGGCTCTGCCTACGGGCTTGGACGTGATCATTTTGCCTGGTGGATTCTCCTATGGGGACTACCTGCGAACCGGTGCCATCGCTCGCTTCTCTCCGATCATGAACGAGGTCATCCGGTTTGCAAATGCTGGAGGACTGGTGTTCGGAATCTGCAACGGCTTTCAAATCCTATGTGAGTCGGGGTTGCTGCCCGGAGCATTGATCCGTAATCGTGATCTCAGCTTCGTCTGTAAGGATGTGCATCTGCGGGTTGAAAATGTCGATACTCCATTTTCCAACGCCTGCAGTCCAGGGCAGGTGCTTCGAATTCCTGTCGCGCACGGTGAGGGCCGCTATACGGCCAGCAGCGAGGTCCTCGCGGGGCTCGAGGAAAACGGGCAGGTGCTTTTTCGCTATGTCACGGCCGAGGGTCAGCCGACGGAAGCGGCCAATCCAAATGGTAGCCTCAACAACATTGCCGGAGTGACCAACGCTAAGCGCAACGTGATGGGGCTTATGCCGCACCCCGAGCGTGCATGCGAGCCAATTCTTGGATCCGCAGATGGAATGATGGTCTTCGAGAGCCTTCTTCGACATTCCAAGGCCACCGTAGCGTAAGTTTGTTGGTACACTGAACACGAAATTTTCTGTTAGGAGCATCCGATGGGTAGACTAGGCTGGATGGAGATCGCGATCATCATCCTACTTGTCATGCTGTTCTTCGGCGGACGAAAGATTCCAGAACTCATGCGTGGACTTGGCTCGGGCATCAAGGAGTTCAAGAAGGCTTCTTCGGCCACGGATGACGATGAGTCAAAGCCAACAACGCCGACGACGTAATCAACTGGTGAACCATGTTTGATGTTGGTGGCGCGGAGTTGATCGTCATCGTCCTCGCAATCCTGCTTCTTTTCGGTCCAAAGAGCTTGCCCCAGTTTGCCCGGCAGATGGGCAAGGGTCTGCGGCAGTTCCGAAAAGCACAGGAAGATCTTACACAGCAGATTCGGGATATCTCAGCCGATGCGGCCGTTCGCGAAGCGCTGGATATGACGCCGACGACGGTGCTGCGCCCGCCAACGGGCGGCGTTCCTGTCTCCCGATCCCTTATCGATACACCGGCAGATCTTGATACGCCGGATGCTTCGTTATCCGCCGGGCAGTCTTCAACTGCCGCAACACCGGATGATAGTCCAGATGCTCCTATGCCAACCCCTGGTGCACCGACTGATACGAAACCCACACCATGACGTATTCAAACGACCGTACAACCTTCCTGCAGGGGACGAGTAGCGTCGCCGAGCGATGCTCCGAGGCCCTCACCACGATTCAGCAGCGCTCGGATCTTGGGGCGTTCCTGCATGTCGATGATCAGGGGGCTCGTGCCGCCGCTGCGGAGAGCGATGAACGATTCGCCGCTGGCCTGGCACGCCCGCTGGAGGGCCTGCTTGTTGCAGTCAAGGACAATGTTTCTGTTGTTGGTCAGCCCCTTACATGTGCTTCCCGTATGCTCGAGGGGTTTCAGCCACTGTTCAACGCTACCGTTATCGAGCGCCTGAAGGATGCCGGTGCAGTTATCGTTGGGAAGACCAACATGGATGAATTTGCCATGGGGTCCTCCAACGAAACTTCAGCCTTTGGACCGGTGCGTCATGCGATGGATGCGGACCGCGTTCCCGGGGGGTCGTCGGGTGGTTCGGCTGTAGCCGTTGCAGCGGGGATGTGTCATGTTTCGCTCGGTTCCGATACCGGTGGCTCGATACGACAGCCAGCAGCATTTTGCGGGCTGTACGGCCTGAAACCAACCTATGGCCGTGTATCTCGCTATGGCTTAGTGGCCTTTGCTTCATCGCTTGACCAAATTGGCATCTTCTCGAATTCGATTGCCGATATGGAGGGGGTGTTCCGAGTTGTTGCCGGGCATGATCCAATGGATTCTACGTCGGTCGATGAGATCCCATCGCTGCCCGATCGCGCTCATCATCCGCGCATTGCCGCATTGCCGATGCGCCAGCTTGACGGTTGTGCTCCCGAGGTTGTTGATGCCTATGCGGCGTTTCGTGAACGGCTTGTTGCAACCGGCGCCACTGTGGATGATGTGGAGCTGCCGTATTCTGAGCTGTGGACGCCCACCTACTTTATTCTCGCGACAGCGGAAGCATCCAGTAACCTTGCCCGCTTCGATGGTGTACGGTACGGTTTGCGTGTCGATGCAGAGGATGGGGACATCACGACGGCGAGCCGTTCTGAGGGCTTCGGTCAAGAAGTGCAGCGTCGGATCATGCTGGGTACGTTTGCGCTCTCCAAGGGATATGGTGAGGCGTATTATTCGAAAGCGCAACAGGCTCGGATGTTGATTCGTCAGGCGTATGACCGGGTTTTCGAGGCATATGATGCATTTGCCCTCCCTACAACTCCAACGACCGCGTTTCGGCTTGGTGAGAAGAGTGATCCCGTGAGTATGTGGCTGAGCGATTACTTCACCGTCTCGGCCAACATTGCCGGTATTCCTGCCCTGAGCCTACCGTTTGGAGAGGATGCCAAGGGGCTGCCCATAGGAATGCAGCTGCAGGGTCCAATGTTCAGCGATGAGCGTCTTATGACCCTTGCCGAGCGCCTGGTAGGGTGAACGATTGCTTGCAGGTGATCGATAGCGGCACCTGAATTCGCTCGGAAATGCTCTGCTTAACTGGGCATGTGACCACGGCCTGCTCAATGATTGCAAGGTCCTGATCGGTGAGCTCCAGCGGAACGTAGATGTCGACCGTGAGACGCCCAATTCGCCGAAGTGGATCGGCAATCATCTCTTTTTTGACCGTGACGGTTGTCCCGCGAACGTCCCATCCGTGCTTGTTTGCGGCGAGTCCCACATAGGTAAGCATGCAGGATCCCAGGGCTGTGGCAAGGAGGTCTGTCGGAGAATAACTCTCGCCTTTACCGTGATTGTCAACCGGTGCGTCCGTGATGAGTTCAGTTCCTGACGGACCGTGGCTGGCACGCGTCCGAAGGTCGCCATCATAGGTTAACGTTATCTCAACCATCGTTTACATCCTCCGGTGTGATACATCTTCCGTAAATTCGCGCTCTATTTCATACAGGACAAGACAGCATGAGCGTACTGGTCAACAAAAACTCGAAAATCATCGTCCAAGGGATCACTGGAGGTGAAGGAACATTCCACGCCTCGCAGATGCTTGCCTACGGCACCAATGTCGTTGGCGGTGTTACTCCCGGTAAGGGAGGTACAATGTACGCTGGAAAGGGCGACGATACATTCACGCATCCGGTGCCGGTTTTCAACACGGTTGCCGAGGCGCGCGCAGCCACAGGCTGTGACGTATCGATCATCTTCGTGCCAGCGCCAATGGCCGCCGATGCGATCCTTGAGTCAATCAATGCCGGAATGGACGTCGTGGTCTGCATCACCGAAGGTATTCCCGTGAACGATATGATCCCGGTGCAGGCTGCACTGGAGCATTCGTCAACACGACTGATCGGACCCAATTGTCCGGGTATCATCACACCTGGTGAGTGCAAGATTGGCATCATGCCAGGCTTCATCTTTACGCCAGGCGGACCTGTCGGATTGGTGAGCCGCTCCGGAACGCTCACGTACGAAGCTGTTCGTCAGCTGTCGGACGTTGGTCTTGGTCAAACAACATGCATCGGCATTGGGGGTGACCCAATTATCGGTACGCGATTCATTGATGCGATCAAACTGTTCAATGAGGATCCTGAGACCAAGGCCATCGTGATGATCGGTGAGATCGGTGGAAGTGCCGAAGAAGAAGCAGCCGAATACATCAAGAAGCACGTCACGAAGCCGGTTGTCGGTTTTATCGCCGGTCAAACTGCACCTCCAGGACGTCGCATGGGTCATGCTGGTGCAATTATCTCTGGTGGTAAGGGCACGGCAGCCGACAAGATGGCAACGATGCGCGAATGCGGCATTCACGTTGTTGAGTCACCAGCTTCTATCGGCATCACGATGAAAAAGGTCCTCGATGCGCATACGCCAGCAGCAAAGAAGACGGCGAAGAAGAAGTAACTACACGTACGATTAACGACTCCTTAACCCCCAACTACCAGACCTACCATGGAACGTACACTTTGCATTTTGAAGCCGGACGCGGTCCGCAACCAGAACATCGGAAATATCGTTGCAATGATTCAAGCAGCCGGATTTCGCATCCTTGGCATGAAGCTTACGCGTATCTCTCCAGCCGTTGCTGGTGAGTTCTATGCCGTTCACAAGGAGCGCCCCTTCTACGGCGAACTCGTCAACTTTATGTCGAGCGGACCGATCGTACCGATCGCCCTGGAAAAGGAAAATGCAATTGCCGATTGGCGCACACTGATCGGTGCTACGGACCCTGCTGAAGCGGCCGAAGGCACCATCCGCAAGGCCTATGCAACGAGCAAGGGCGAGAATGCGGTTCACGGTTCCGATAGCATCGAAAATGGCCTCCGTGAGGTTGCCTTCTTCTTCTCAGAAAGCGAACTGATCAACAACGGTTGATCCACAATACACGCCATCGCCAGATGGCACGTCAGAACATGACAGCCACGGGGGAGGAGTGATCCGCCCCCGTGCCGTTTATGAACGATTTACCGTAGATTCACAGCATGTTCGCACTCAAAATGACGTTTCGGGTCGTGACACCCATCGTGTTCATGATGCTCGTAGCAGTTTTTGATGCTTCTGCACAAGCACAACGGACCGCTGCCCCTCCGACATTCAAAGAATATCGTTTGCAGGCCTCGTATCGTCCAGGCGTCGCCCAGAACTATGAAGTCCGCGAAAAGACGTTGATCGAGCGAATTCATAGTGATTCATCGAAGCGCATGTATGAGCGTGACGTGTTGACCTACATGACTGTCCGGTGTATTGAATCAGTCGACAATATCTCTCGTGTTGTTGTCACGGCCGACTCAATCATCTATAAGTTTACTATCGGCAATACCGTCATAACCTACGATTCGCAAAAGGATCTTGCCCCGAAGGCCTTTCCGGATTTGAACAACTACCTCGGAACGTTGAATCGCTCGTATGAGCTTACCTATTCGCCCTATGGCGAGGTCACAAAAATCACTGGTGATCAGATTGACTATTGGAAAGAGTACATCACCGAGAACGTGACAGACCTTGACACGTTGATTTCAACGATATGGTTGCAGTCGCTTTCAAACGAAAACCTTCAGCATCTCGGCGACGTACAAAAGCGAATAATCCCTGGTACGAAAAGGACTATGGATTCATCCTGGAAGCATCCGCTACAACTGCGCGTTGATGGGGTTGTATACGAAGGTCCGGTGCGTTCGACGTTTACTTCGTACGAAGGGGGCGTCTTCACGATCGCAACAAACGACACAATTCCTGCGCGCACGAGCTGGCCATTGCATGTTCTCGAGATCCCGGATCTTGTTACGTGCCGTGAAGGTCAGGCCGTCGTCAACAGTAATCTTAAGCTGGCAACGGCTGGGATTTTGAATGAACTTGACATGAATGTTCGGGCATGGTTCCGCGGACAGGTCGGTAAAGAAATCTTCACGCACAACGTCACCTCCACTCAGTCGTGGAAGCTCGTCAAACAGTACCAGTGGTAACGCCGTTTGGATCGGTCGTTGCAGTTGTTGTCGGCCTGTTGCTGATAGGGCTTGTTGGCTGCACGCCAAACGATGGCACGCCCATAGAAGAAACGACGATGAGTGCGGCATCTGATACGGTTGGGGCAGAGGTCCAAACTGCAGCTGCGGCTGGTGTACAAGGGTTTGTTTTGCGATATCGAGCAGGGGAAACCCTTCGCTATCGAGTTGTTCAGCAATCAGAGTCGGGACCCGATACAGCACGAACGATCTCGAAGAGCACACACTGGTATACGCGCACCGTGCGACAGGTGCGGTCCGACGGATCGTTTGAAACGACGATGCGTTTTGACTCAATCAGCGTTTCTGCAGTGATCAAGAACATCAACACAGGAATAGTGCTCGTCGAGCAATCCTACCGTTCATCCGACACAGCCTCTGCCGATAAACGGCGGTATCCCCAGTTCTCATCGCTCATCGGTGAGGATGTTCTTGTCTACATCACGCCAGATGGGAAGGTTCAGCAGATCGGCGATGTCACGCCTATCGTGAAGAAGATTACGAGCACATCCGCACAGGCCGTGCCGCCGCAGGCACTCGAACAATTGGCTTCGCAGATCAAAACCGGTGTATATGCGGCGTATACGCTGCAAGAGTTCGTTCCATATCCAAAGCAACAGATTGACTCTGTTGGTTCATGGGTGAATGAACAGGAAAGCCCCTTGAGCGAATTCTTCACGTTGCGCACTGTTGCTACCTACTCGCTAAAGAAGGTATACGAGACGAAGCAGCGTCGCCTTGGTGCGATTGAAGCCTCCGTCGATGGCGAGGTTCGCGCCGTCAAGCTGCCGAAGGCGGCTCCATTTACTGTTACGTTGAATTCATCCTCGATTCGCGGAACATCGCAAAGTGTTATCGATGTCGACCGAGGTTTTACAATCTCAAAGAAGAATGATATAGCGATGGCGATGAAGGCCACCATTCGAATTCCGCAGAATCCACAGCAAACCGTGTCTCAATCGCAGTCATCTCGCTACGAGATTGAATTGCTTCCCTGACGATGTATGGCAAAGAAGAAGGTCGAACTCCGGAAAGTCTTTCTCCCAAGTGATTCCATTGCGTTCATTGCAATCGGGGTCGGTCTCGTCATTGCTGTCGTGGCACCGTTTGATAATCTGGCCGTTCGCCTGATTGGCATCTGCATCGCGATTCTTGGCGGTGTTGCACTCTTCATGATGGTGTCTCCGCGGCTGACAGACCTTCAAATTATCACGCCGGTACGCCCCTCGTCCACGCCCGATATTACCTCACGAACGGTCCAGGACGGGAAGAAGCGAACACAGACCTTTGATCCAGACGCCTATCGCCAGACCTTTGGACTGGCAGAATCAGAAGAGCCCACATTCTTCGATGAGAATCAGACGGCGCTGTTTGAGGATGTGGTGGCGCGTCCTGAACCTGTGCCTTCCGAAGTACAACCACTGCCCACGATTGAGCTCATCTCCGAAGCAGAATCAAGTGTTCGCATCGTAGGTACGAGAAAGAGTTTAGGCCCCGCTGTACCAACGCTGGTAAGCGAAGCGCGCCAAGCAGCACGTCGTGCGCAGTTACAGGAGTTGACAGACCGACGTCCTACAGGGACCACACCACCAGGTGCTCTGCCAACCTTCCAAGGTGAGGTAACGGAGGAGATTCAGCTATCCGAAGATGTCATCATTCGTCCTGCCCGAACAACCTTAACACCGGAACCTGAGCTCGCACGTGAAGCTGCCCCGACAACGGTCAATGTAACGTCCGAAGACACTGCACAAGACACCCCGGCTGAACTTGTTATCGAAGCTGTCGACGCATCGTCGGTAGATCCGGCAGATGAGAATGCAGATGCAGCGGCCGACGAGCAACTTTCTGTAGAAGCGTCGTCGATTCCTATCGAAGAATCGGTGCAATCAGATGACAGTAACGATGCACTGCAGGGGGCTGATGCAGCTGCCGAGCCTTTAGAGTCTGCCGTTATTGTCGTTCCACCGCGCGAAACATCACGTCGGTCACCGTCGGTGTCTCTGTCAACATTCGTCAACGATGACAATGATGAAGAGCTTTCCTCGCAGGAGCCACGACGTGAGTTTGATTACCTGCTCAATCGTGTGCTGATGGTTATTCGCTCCGCGACTAATGCACGCACGGCTGCGTTCCTGTGGGTCAACGCCGAACGTCAGCAGCTGGTGGTCGAAGCAAAGATCACCGAGGCAGAGGCAGAGTTTACACCACAACGTAAGATCCCGATGGGAAGCGATGCGATCAGTCAGATCGCGCGGGAAGGTCGTCCCGAGATTATCACGCAGATCAGTGCCAGCGCAGAAATGGAACTGTTGCCGTACTACGAGCGTCCAGCCGGAACGGTATCGTTCATTGGTGTACCTGTGTACTATGGCGGCAATGTTGTCGGCATTCTCTGTGCAGACTCGCTTATCGAGGACGCATACTCCGACATCACGGTCGGCTTCTTTGGTCAGTTTACGAAGCTCATCTCCGGCCTGGTCTCATCCTACACGTCGAAGTACGATCTTCTCCATGCATCCTCGAAGCTCGAGGCCATCGAACAATTGCGGGAAGCACTGGGTGAGTCGACGCTCTCAATTCAGAATGTCACACGAGCTCTGTTTTCCGCGCTCATTCAGCGAATGGATGTTAGCCGCATTGGACTTGTCAGCTTTGATGGGGCGAAGAAGACATGGACACTAACAGATGCCCGTTCGGCGATGGATGACGATTATCGTTCGCTCGTTGGTTCGGTCGTCGACATTCAAACAGCTGCAATCGGAGCGTGTATCACCGGCGCCGAAACGGTTATGCAAACGCAGGAGTATACAGGAACGCGCGTTGTAGATGCCGAGCCAGTGATAGAGTTCGGTCAGTTTGTCGCCGTTCCGGTCCGCACAGGCAAGGAGTGCTTTGGGGCAGTCTTCCTCGAGAATCTCGAAGCATCACTCACATCGCAAGACGTGGCACTCGCCGAAGCCCTCGCCGAGCATGCCGCGACGTTGTTCGAGCAGCTCCACCAAACCGAGTCGCTTCGCGGTGCAGCATTGCTTGACCACATGACGGGTGTCCTCAACATGCATGGCTTTGAGATGCGCATTCGTGAGGAGTTTGCACGATCGGTGGATTATAATATCCCACTGACGGTATGTATGCTTCACCTCGACCCTTTGCGCGCATCTCCAGAACAGCGCATGCATGCTCTGTTGCATGTGCTTCGGCTCGTCAAGGACCAACTGCGTGATTACGATGTCGTTGCTCGAGTCGGCGAAGAGCAAATCGCTCTCGGTCTGATTGGCTATAAGCTTCAGGAAGCACAGAACTGGACAGAGACCATGCGGCGTGAAATCGCAAGCACACCGGTGGATGTTCACGGAAAGCGTTTCGCCTTTACTGCATCAATCGGCCTGGCACAAGCCGAGCCCCGTGATGATTGGGACGATCTCATCGCACATGCACAGGCAGCACTTGATGTGAGCCTGCGGAGCGGAAACAAGGTTACAGTGTTTGCCTGACCTTAGTCGTTATCGGCGTCTGCAATTGAAAAGCGCACCGTCACAGGACAATGATCGCTTACAGTTGACGCCTCGTTTGCGTCGAGATAGGAACGCATGTCCGTGACCGTCTCGCTTCCGAGAACAAATCGCTGCTGGGCAGAATGCGAAGCAACAACGTGATCGATCACGTACCAATTAGGATTCTTGCATGAGCGCAGCGTACCAGTGAGAAAGGTCATGTCTTTGCTCGCAAGCAGGGGTGTTAACGTTGCATTGTCGCGTCGCCCCGGAAAATCATTCAGATCGCCCACAATCAGAACATCGGTTTCCTTGCCGGCACGAACGACCGAGTCTGCCCATGATCGCACCATGGCGGCTTGCTTGCCGCGAATCCTCCGAGACTCCTCACGAAGGTCATCGGTGCTGTCGGCACGCGAAGTACTCTTGAAGTGGACGACCATCATGATCCAGTCAAAGTCATCCTTACGGCAGGAGACAATCAGACCTGGACGCAGACGGTCAACACCCAAAGTCAGCTCGCGATACATACCGACAACGCGAACATCAAGCCCCTTGCGATAGATCACGCCGACGTTCTGCTTGATGCCAACATCTGCAATGTGACCAGTATAGTCAGGGAGATACCGAAGGACCTTTTCGATCGCAGCCGTGTTTTCAATCTCCTGAAGCCCAAGGACATCGGCACCCGAACGATTGATCACGTCGGCAATACGCCGATAGTCGTCGTCTGTACGACGCTTGAGATCATCGATTCCATCGCCGAGCCACTCGATATTGAATGTGCCGACGACAACCTGGTCGGGATATGCCATGCGCGGTGAGTGGCATGCAGATAGCCCAATCAGGCAGGGGGCGAGCATAGCCAGCGCGCGGCGTGTCCATGTACGCATCATCGTCCCGTTAGAACGGCCTTGGCCACGTAGCCGGCAACCTGTGGGTTTTCCTTCAACCGGCGCGTCGAATACCCGTACCAATCGTCACCGAATGGGACATAGATGCGAACACGATGGCCTGCGGCGATCAGTTGATCCCGACGATCCTCACGAACACCAAGCAACATTTGAAACTCGACGTTTGCCCCATCAGGGCGCGTGGCCGCAACCTGGCGCTCAGCATCGACGATGAGGTGTTCATCATGCGTGGCGATGTGTGTGCGAGCCCCATTTGAGAGCAGTATGCCGAGAAGTTTCTTGTAGTTGGCACGAATCCCGTCAGGATCCTTGATAGCCACCGAAGCGTCTTCGACGTAGATGCCCTTACAGAGCCGAACCGATGGTGTGTACTCGAGCAGCGATCGAATGTCTGCTTCGGAGCGATGCAGATATGCTTGAATGACGACGCCAACATTGTCGAAGCCATCGCGCCGGAGTCGACGATAGAAATCCAGGGTAATATCGGTGTAGGGCGTATTCTCCATGTCCATACGAACAAAGAGCCCCGACGCCTTGGCACGCTCGACAAGGGATCGAAGGTTCGCATAGGCGAAGTCCTGATCGATATCCAGTCCGAGCGAGGTCAATTTGACGCTGAGGTAGGAATCCAACTGATGCGCTTGAATTGCGTCGAGCACGGCGCCTTGTGAGGCTGTTTCAGCCGTAGCGCGCTCGCGAGAAGAGACGAACTCTCCTAGAACGTCAATAGTAGAACAAGCCCCCTTCCGCATCAGATCCTGGGTGACACGCACGGCATCCGACAATCGATCACCGGCGATGTAGCGCTGCGCTACAGCCTTGACGATCCTCTTCGGAATGATGGGAAGAGTGGCAACGACAAGCGAGTTAAACAGACTCACAGATGTGCCTCTCCTTATCGGACGATCATCAATGGAATGGACGACTGCATCGAACCTGAACGGACAGCAAGACGATAGGCACCTGCCACAAGATTCGATAGCGGCAGCTCAAGCGTCTGCGAGCCCGCAACCACGGTGTGCGAGTTGCGAAGGATGACTTCGGATCCGTCTGCACTGATCAATACAACTGACGACTCCATCTCGCGGTCCGACATAATCTGACACGAGACGGATGTCGATGCAGGGTTCGGATGAACAGATGTGATCGTAAACGGAGCCACGACATCCTGCTCATCAACTGAAACTGGTGCGCTGCACGAATCCATCAGAAGGTTCTCGCGTGTTGCCAACACCTGCTCAGTTTGGGCATCGATCACGCGCAGCTTGATCTTCGTTCCGACGGGAACGTTGCGCATGTTGATGTTCGTGCTGAAGACTTGCCACTGGGACAGATCGATGGTGGACTGTTGCGTTGCGCTGCGCCAGTTCGTTCCGTCATCGGTTGAGTACTGAATGCGAGCATTTTCGATGTAGTCATGCGTCCAACGGTATTGATTCGGTTGGTTGCGACACAGCTTTGCATTCTCTTCTGGAATATCCAGAACAAAGCGTGGCGTGCCGATGGCAAAGGTTCCTGAGGTTGCCGGTGTTGATGGCGCACTCAAGGCTGTGACGCGGATCCGTGCGTTGGAGGTCGTGATTGCCGGTACGGTCCAATTGAACGTCGCGGCATTGAGTGACGCAGCCAGGGTTTCGAACGTCTCGCCATCGGGTGCGAACTCGACCTTCACATTTGTGATTCCCGTGGCACGTGTCCAGCGGATCTGGTACGTCTTACCAGAACCGATGCGCTCGCCACCCTTCGGGGCATCAAGCACAACAGGAACGGAGAGACGGTACTTGGCAAGTGATGTGTCGTTGACATTTGGATCGGCAGCATCTTCAATGCGCACCCAGAATTCCGAAGCGACACTTGCAGGAACTGACCATGTGTAGAGCTCGTCGTCTGCGTTGAGTGGTCCAGCAATCTTGGTCCATGGACCATTGACATTTGCACCCCATAGCAGATTCACTTCAGCTACGCGGGCGGTCTTCCAGCGAATTGTCATCTTTTCGTCTGGCTGATATGAATCGGTGCCGCGCGGTTCGGTGAGCTGGACAAGGGGACGTGTGATAAGGGGCACGCACGATGACGCCTTGATCCATCCACGCATGCGCTCAGAAACGCGAGGACCGAAGGTCAGAGGAGTACGATCTCCGTTCACAAGGTGACAGTAACTCATGATGGTCCCAGGAATCACTCGGCGCAGGGAGCGGTCCGTGAAGCAGCCATCGGTCCGATCGATTTCGAAGGCGAGCTGACAGGTATCAACTGGTGGGCTCCAGTAGCAGTTGTGCGTGTGTGGAGAACCGATGTTATGGCCCATTTCGTGGGCGGCTACAAACACATCCCACACAAATGCGCTGTTACGGTTCGGATCGCCCGGCACGTTAGGTGCGCCGAGATAGACCGTGCTCACTCCGTAACCGCCCTTATGCCGTTTGTTGCAAAGCTGATCGAGATAGGCAATGCCACCAACGAATCCACCACCCACTGGACGGATCAAGGCGTAGAGATGCGCTACCGTACGGTCGACATTGTTCATCCGGCGAGACCAGTCATTCGAGAACTCTTCGAGAAGCTCTCCTGGCTCGCGACCATCGTAGAAGTATCCTGATGGCTCTTCAAGCGTAAACTTTTCGAAGTAGGCCATGTAGAGGTAGGCATTCAGCTCTTGCTCATAGACCTGCGCCATGCTGGCAACGATCTTGATGAAGTACTGGACGACTTCTTCATCAGTCTGACCACGGCGCTTCATCACACTGTCGATATCCTCACGCAACACGACGGCCATCTTGAATTCCCGCAGATCTTCGGCTTGGGCGTTTTCGGCGTTCTTCCGGACAATGGGCATCGACATCTTGCGACGCATGGCATCATCGTCGATCGGGAGTGCTTCGTTGCCGCAGATAAAGCGTGAAAGCGGGTCGACGCCAAACATTGCTGCTTCTTCACCGATCATGTGTGGAGTGGCCGACTGTGAGCGTGCCATCGTGAAATCACGACCGATCACAATCCGGTGTCCATCACTTTCCTGTACAAAGCCAGTGATGTCCCCTTCGCTGTAGTGCAGCGACACCATGGTAGCAGGGTCTCCGTTGACCGTGCCACGGTAGGAAACCACCGGACGAACCTTGACGGGGACCTTGCCGGCCTTTGTGTGGGTGTAGATCTCCGAGTTGGCATCAACCACCGGACGTGAGCGCTCGAGCTTCAGGGTCACGCCGTCCGTGCCGGGAATCGGAAAGTTCGACAGCTCAACCCGCTGCGGTTGGGACTGGAAGATGCTCCGGGCTGTTTCGTGGGAAAGGGCCACGGTGCGCAGGTTCGCTGATGCCTGCACGGCGACGTCTTTGCGATCGATCGTGATCGGCACAAAGAGTGTGCGGGTGTCAACGCGGATCTGTGCTTGACTGGATGTGACCAGAAGCAATGCTGTGGCAAAACCGAAAAGCCAGTGGAAGCGAAAGCGTACCATGGGGGTCCCTGCGGATCGTTCAGGTGGTGAATTGTTGGCTTCGAAGATACGGAATGCCGCCGAGCGGTTACCGGTTTCTCATGGGGCAAGGAGGCGCCGTTCAACCTCGGCAACCACGTCGTCATGAATGGCGGCACGATCACGATAACCGTCGATGACAACGAAACGTTTCGGCTCGGCCGATGCGATTGCTAGGTACCCATCTCGGACGCGATTAAAGAAGGCACTACCGGCGCGCTCCATACGATCGGGCTCGGCTGCTCCCTCGGCAAACTGCATGCGCTGCTGGGCCTGCTCATAGCGGACATCGAAGAAAAACGTGAGGGCCGGCATTACGCCGCGAGTAGCGATGCGACTGATTTGATCGACATGGTTCAGGTCAAGCCCCCTGCCATAGCCTTGATAGGCTGTCGTACTATCGACGTAGCGATCACACAGGATGATCGAGCCTGCAACAAGGGCTGGTTCGATGACTTTTTCGACGAGCTGAGTTCGTGCGGCACTGAACAGGAGAAGTTCGGCCGTAGGGGTGATCGTCTGCTTGGTACTGAGGAGAATCTCACGGATAGACTCCGACAGGAGCGTCGCACCGGGCTCTCGGATGGTTACGACATGGCTTCCACGCTGCTCAAACCACTCACGCAGCAGCGTAAGCTGCGTGCTCTTGCCACTTCCGTCGATGCCTTCAAACGAGATAAACACGATCAGTCTCCTTGGTGCTGGGGCGGACCGATCATGACGACGCATTCACCCTTGATCGATCCCCGCTGCGAACATACATCATGGACGTTCTGCGCCGAACCGCGGAGATACTCCTCAAATCGCTTGCTGATCTCGCGAGCAAGCACGACCGGCCGGTCTGGTCCGGCAAGATCAACGATCTCCGAAAGTAGTTGAACGACTCGATAGGGAGATTCGTACAGAACGACCGTCGCGTTCGCCGCTAGCACGTCGGCAAGCGAGGCGGCTCTTCCTTTCTTGTGGGGAAGAAAGCCAGCGAACAGAATACGATCCGTGGGTAAGCCGGATGCGGCAACAGCCGTAACTCCAGCGGATGCCCCAGGAAGGGCGCACACGTTGAGTCCGGCGTCAATGCATGACCGCACGGCCCGATAGCCTGGATCACTGATTCCTGGCATTCCCGCATCACTTACGAGGGCTACCTTCTGTCCGGTGCGCACGCGCTGCACGATCTCGTGGGCACGTTCACGCTCGTTATGTTCATGATAGCTGAGAAGGGGCTTCTGTGGCACGTCGTAGCGCTTCAGAAGTGGACCCGTCGTTCGGGTGTCCTCGCACACAATGACATCAACCTCACGTAGGGTCTTCACCGCGCGCAGGGTCATGTCCTCGAGATTTCCAATCGGCGTCGGCACGAGAAACAGTACACCACCAGGAGCCGACGGTGCAGGTGTCGGATTGGGTGCTTCATTCGTTGGAGTAGTCCGCTGTGCGGCGAAGAACTCGGTCAGGATTTGCGAGCATTCTTGTTCGAGAATGCCTGTGCGAATTACGGCGCTGTGGTTCAACCGGGGGTCGTCAACAAGTTCGAACAAGCTTCGACAGGCGCCGGTCTTCGGATCGGCGGCTCCGTAGACGATTGTGGGAATACGTGCCAGCACAATGGCACCGGCACACATCGAACAGGGCTCAAGCGTGACGTACAGAGTACAGTCGTTGAGGAACTTCTCACCAATTGTACGCACGGCATCTTCGATCGCCACAATCTCAGCATGTCGCGTGGGGTCGCCCCGTCTTTGGATCTGATTATTGCCGCGCCCGATAACCTCGTCATTGCGGACGATGACGCATCCAACCGGCACGTCGCCGTCGCGACCAGCCTCCGCGGCAAGCTGCAGTGCCTCCCGCATTAATGTCTCATGCCGTCGCTGAACGTCAGACATGCTTATCGGCCGTCGCGTGCATTCTCGTACTGCTGCGTATTTCCTGGGTCGACGTAGCGGAGGTCGCCCCATACTGCTGACTTCTTGTTGCCACGGAAAAGACCAGCGATTTCCAACTGCTTGGCATCGAAGAACGCTTGGAGCAGGACGCTGCGGTTCGAGAGCTTATTACGCTTGAATTCGGCGATATCGTGGATCACCCCTTCCAATGCTGTAATTCCGGTCGCGTTGTCTTTCGCATGGGTGTCCAGAGCATCGTGGTAATCGTAGATCAGACGGCGGAATCCCTGATACCGCATGTCCATGAGTTCCGAAACAAGCGACATCCGTGAAAACTCACCCGGCTGGAACATGGTGCTGAAGGCGGACACGCCGCGGGCGTTGCCATTCTGGGCAATCTGCTGAGCGATTTTATACGCATCGGTACCACCGAGGTCCTCATACGTATCCATGTCGAGACCAATGGCCAGGAGCATATAGAAGTCTAAGACGCTTGCAAAGTCATCATAGCGGAGGGTCTGATACACGAGCGTCGGCGAAATTGACCATTCAAAGGACCATTCCTGATCAAAGATCCGCAGCAGACCCGATCCCGTCCCTGGCTGACCATTGATAAGGCGCTTGCTCACAACGGCAAGGCGCGCATTGAGACGAGCCCCGTTTCGTGAGCTGATAAAGATGGTCACATCAACGGGGATCTTCTCTCCATCCCAGTCCCGGTCCAGGTACCGATTGTTGTTGATGTAGCCCTCGACATCACGAGCCATGTTGATCAAGTCTTGTCGCTGATCAAGATTCAACGTCTGCATATCGACCGTGACCGTTGCCTTGATTTCCTGCGCGACCAGCGTCACGGAGATGGCACAAAACGCCACGAGGAGAAAAACGAATCGTTGAAGGAGTGACATCATGAAAGGGCTCCAAAGAAGGATACAGGCGAATCTACGCACCATGGTCAAGACGTCGATGTGGTTGTTCTTGGTGTCGAATGGTGCAACTGCACAACGGATGATGCCAGTGAGTGTGACGTCGTTAGATGCCCTCACCCAGACGGAGGCCCTGCAAAGCCCCCTGGCACCGGTTGAGCCTGATGTGGAAGTGGTCATGACGCCACGACCATTTGGTCTGGACGGACTCTCAACAGCGCGGCTCTGTGCCGGCCTGCCATGGGCCAACAGCACGGTCGGCATCGCAGCCCGGTCGGGCACAACGATTTCCGACGTCAGCGTAGGGATGCGACATCGCTGGCTGCCAATGAACGGGTATGTCATGGGGCTCGCGGGAGATTTCCGGTGGCTACTCATCCAGGGTATGGATGATGTCCTCATGCTTGATCTTGATCTGGTTGCCGGCATGCATCTGCAGGAGTGGACCCTAAGCGTCGGACTCATGAAGATTGTTGCATTTGCGTCATCCCACGGTCCGGTCTTTACAGCTGGGCTTGCCCGATCGGCCGATTCAACGCGAGTAATGGTCGACCTTCGTGTACCCTGGAACACCAGTGCGTCAATTCGATGTGCAGCCCTGGTGATGATGTCTGAAGACCTGATTGGGCGGGTTGCTGTGTCTTCGTATCCAATTGTTCTGGAGTGTGCACTGCGGTGCCGTGTTTCGCCGACGACAGACTTCGTAATTGACATGGAGTATGCGAATCCATTGGGCATGCGCACAACGCTCACCCTGGCGATGTCGATGTAATGAAGAGCCTCGTTGTGTCCAGTGCCATGGCAGTGTTGCTCGCACTGTGTGCATGCGCACAGGAAGTCGATCTCGACACGCTTCGAGAGGTGTCAACGCAGTCGCTGATTGACGAGATAATCACGCAGGCAGCTCCGGGGACACGACTCTCTCTGCGCTTCGGTGATGCGGGCCAGCTTGCCAACCTTCGCGTTTCAATCGAGCATCCAAGGTACCGGCTGGGGCTACTGCATCAGCCAATGCAAGACCTGCCAACGCTCGGCTGGGCAATTGTTGGAGGCAGAACATGGATGCTTGCCGCTGGAGACTGCATCGTCGAGCCATCGCTTGGGACACTGTTGTCGGTCTCGAATGGCATGGGAAGATCAGCGCTCATGCCGAATCATGTGTCAGACGTTATGAATAACCATGGCGAACTCGCATCAAGCTTTCGCGGCGGGAGAGGGGGCATCCGGGGACTTCTGACGCGGGCAGCTGCAACATCACGGGATGTGGTGACACTCGTTGCAGGGAACACCGTTGATGACTACCAGCGTGGCTGCGCACTCATTGGGATCGACTCCCAGCGTTGGGGTGCATCATCAGCTGCGTACCTACTAGCTCGGCGAACCAATGATAACAGGATTCTACTGGCAGCTTCGGTGAGTACTGCCGCGGGGTATAAGGGGCTACGGATGGCAGCGGAGGTTGTTTCCGATCATCGAGGGCGACCTGCGGTTCAAGCGGTGATGCGGCATGATCTCGCGCCAACGACGGTGTCGGTGGCATGCTGGTGGGCTCACCCACAATGTGAACTTCCCTTGGGGTCGTTATTGGCAGCATCTGGTGCGGTGGCAAACTCCTGGGGAGGAAACATCAGGATTCGACATCGCATCGTAGACCTGGCAACATTCTCGCTATCGGTTACGTTGATGGGACATCCATGGAGAACGCACCGATTGCCAATGGCCTCCACGTCCTTTGATCTCATTGGTGATGTCCAACAGCGTATTACGGACCGCCTGCGCATTGAATGGAGGGTTCGTGTGCGACATGACGAGGAGGGACGGACTCTTCAGCTCCGTGAACAGCATGAACGCCTGCGATGGACGCTTCGGTGCCGCGTCGAGCGCCGCATTCATTCTGCTCTTGATGTCCGCATGAACGCAGATGTTCAGATCGGCCGCAGTGGACTGGCGCCATTCGTCTCGGCCGCGCTTGTATGGGTCGAACCTCGATGGAATATGCGCGAACGGTTTACCCTGCGCGGTCGACTTAGCGTGTATGCCTCACCAGAGTTCGACATAGCGCCACGGTTCGTTGAGTACGCTAGTACTGGTCTGCAGACAATGGTCGTAGCGAATGGGTACGGACGCCGAGCAAGCCTCAGCGTCGAATGGGAAGCGGGAGACCACGCCGTGCTGGCTCTGCAAACGGGTATCGAATCTCGGGTCAGCTCAGGTGTTTATGTGACATCGTCCGAGCTGCGAGCAACCCTTGGTATTCGACTCAATCGCGAACGCACTACGAACGCGGTTTTACCAGTAGGCGATACGCCTCAGCTTCATGGAGAAAATGCTGAGCGATAGCAAGCGAGAATGGATTGTCGTATTCGAGTCGCTCCGGATGCCATTGCACTGCCAAGAGAAATGGTTTGCCGCCAAGCGCCGCATCACCCCATTCAAACGCCTCAATCAGTCCATCCTCGGTGACAACGGAAGGTGTGAACAAGGGGGCGAGATGTTCAACGGCTTGATGGTGGGCAGAGTTCACAACACCCTCCATTGTCCGTGCGATACGACGCAGGATTGACCCGGGTTCGATGGCAATACGATGCTGTGCATCAACGCCATCGATCTGACGATGTTCGTCGCTCGTTGGTCGTTCCGTTGGAAGGTCAGCATAGAGTGTACCTCCGTAGGCGACGTTCAAGATCTGTGCGCCGCGGCATATACCGAGGACGGGCATCTTGAGGTCCCTTGCTCGCTCAATCAGCGCAAGCTCAAGCTGATCCCGCTCAACGTCAATCGATGCACACAATGGGCGCCGGTGCTCGGCATCGTAGCGAGCTGGGTCAACGTCCGGACCGCCGCTGAGCACCAGCGCATCACAGTCGTCAAGCTGCCGGCTGGCCTCATCTGCACCGAGGTTGTGCATATCAACGACGGTAACACGGTCGTCGGCTGTTACGAGCCATGGAGCATAGCGTTCATATGATGGGCTGCCGCTGGCACGGGAGATGGCGATCTTCACGGAGAAATCCTTGGAAGTACAGCTGAAAGGAATGAGGATGACGAATGGACCCGTATCTCTAGTTCAAGAACGCTGATCTGCGGCATACGTTCATCGGATGTCAAGAGGGGTCGAAGCTTCACAGCATCCTTTGCGGTGGTAATGATTTGGGCATGATGTGCATGAGCTTCGCGCACGATGGTTCGGATGTTAAAGGCCGTGTATCGATGATGGTCGCGAAAGGTCTTCGTTGCTGCGATCGAATAGCCCCGTTGACGCAGAGCATCATGGAAACGTTCCGGTCGCGCAATACCCGAGACGGCAACAACCGGAACGGTAGTAGGTGCCATACAGGTGAATGCTCGCTCAAGACGAAACACATGTGCCGTCGGATTGAGAAATGCCTCGACGTCTCCATGGTGAACATCTTCAGTGATGAGGACGATGTCGGCACGGGATAGTGAGGTATGGGGCTCTCGAAGGCGCCCAGCTGGAAGCAGCGTTCCGGTGATCGTGGAACGATCGACGATCACCATGTCGATGTCGCGATGCAGAGCGCGATGCTGGAAACCGTCATCAACCACGATCACATCACATGGGAGCGTTCCGGCAGCATAGGCTGCGGCCTCTACCTTGTCGGAGCTCACCACAACGGGTACATTGAGAGTTTGCGCATGGAGAAATGCTTCGTCACCAGCCGCATCGACCGAAGCACAGATATTCTGTCCGTCATGGACCACCAGCAAGCCCCGTGATCGACGTCCATATCCACGCATAACGATAGCCGGGCGTCGACCTTCCGACAGTAGCAGCCGAACCAGCATCTGCACCGTTGGCGTCTTACCGCTGCCACCGGTGGTTAGATTTCCGACACTGATGACGGGTTTGTCGACCGGAACGATCGGGAGTGTATGACGATCATAACGATCGTTACGTCGTGCGACACCACGTCCGTAGAGATACGAAAGCAGTTTCAGCATCGAACACTTCCCAAGGATTGCATCCGCTCATCCAGAAGCTCAATCTCACGCGCGGTTTCCTGCTCATTCATGTTCGCTGGCAGATAGATTGGTTCCGACACATGCAGTGTGATGTTCGCAAATGGGAGCGGAAGTTGGAACCGATCCCATGAGCGGTCGAACGTGTAGGTAGGTGTTGCCCGCACGCGCACGAGGACGAGTGGGACTCCAGAACGCTGTGCTGTGACGACAGCGCCGGCTTTGGACTTCATCGCCGGACCTCGGGGACCATCGGGAGTGATCAGGATGATGTTCGACGGGGCCAGTGCAACCAGCTGCTCAAGAGCCTGCTTGCCCCCTCGCGAAGAGGAGCCCTGCACGATGGTGTGACCCCAGTCACGTAGGAGGTGTTGCAGCAGCTTGCCATCGTCACTAGGACTCACGAGAACCACAGAGTGAAGGGGGCCGAAGGTTGCGAGCACGGGAAGCATCTCGCCATGCCAAAACGCTACCACGCAGGGTCCTACGGGGAGTTCTCCTTCAAGCCGGATACGCCAGCTGCGAGCCAGCCAACGGACGAGCGCTGAAAAGATCTGCGCCTTCATCGATTTCTCCGGTGGATGGTTTCAGCCACAATTTCTGCAGCGCGGGTGCTTGCGCCGCCCGATGAGAGAAGGTTGCGGACATGATGCATCGCATCGATGAGTTCAGTACGACGTCCTACGTCAGTTGAGAGCGTTACGATCTCGCGTGCCAAGTTCGTCGGTGTGGCCTCATGTTGAATGTACTCGCGTACCACGTTGCGTTGCAGCAGAAGATTCATGAGCGTGATGGATTGCACATCGATCAGGCGTTTACTGAGATGATAGCTCACCGTCGACGTCTTGTAAAACGTGCTGTACGGCAGCCCGCGAAGGGTGGCTTCGAGCGTTGATGTCCCGGCCTTGATGAGACCGGCCCATGCACCGTCCATCGCGAGCGCACTGTCTTCAACGATGTCAGCACCGACGTCCACCAAGGGTTGCAGCATGGAGCTGTGCATTCCGGGTGCACGAGGAACCGAGAAGGACATGTCTCGATGCGTGCGGCGAAGCTCACGGATCGTGTCAGCCAGCAATGGGACATGGCGCGAAACTTCCTGCGTACGAGAACCTGGCATGAGGATTATTGGTCCATCGGACTGGCGTTCGACATCTGCACGTAACGTCTCCGTGAGCGGATGTCCCACATACTCGGCCCGAATCCCGAACTGCGAAAAAAACTCGACCTCGAATGGAAAGACCACCAAGAGGCGATCTACCGCGCCTGCAAGGGTCGGAGCACGACGTCGACCCCAGGCCCATAGCTGTGGAGCGATATACCATACCACGGGAGTGTGCGGTGAACGAATACGGGCCGCAAGCCGAAGGTTGAATCCTGGATAGTCGACAGGAATAAAGGCAAGGGGCTTGGTTTTGACGATATGCTGTTCACACTGCCGAAGCAGTCGTGTGAAGAACCGATAGCGCTTGGCAACCTCGACAAATCCCGAAACTGCCAGGTCCTTGATCGATGCCAGCGAATGCAGGCCTTGCATCTCCATTGCCGGCCCTCCAAATCCCTCGAAGACAACATCAGGAACCAACACCCGCAGTGCCTGCATCAGGCGCGCCGCATGGGCGTCCCCGGAAGGCTCACCAGCCGTGATAAAGATGCGAGGCGCAGAAGAGGTGGACATGATACTCGTTGGGAATGAAGGCCTTCAAAAATCGCTATATTTCGTCTCGTTCTCGGAGGTTTCTCCTATGAAGTACATCGGTTTTCTTCTGACCTTTCTTCTGCTCACCCACCGCGGGTACGGTGGAGATGCGGCACGTCTGATGCTTGGAGCAGGCGCGGATGCCCGTGCTCTCGAGCCGTCGGCTCGCGTCATGGTCGCAGAAGGCGGTGAGATTCGACTCACCATTGAGAACATGGTGGCTGCCAAGTACTACGACATCACATGGTTCAAAGATGGTTCGCTCATTCCCGGCGCATCGGGACCCGAGCTCATCATCCGTGATGCGCAGGAATTTGCTACCGGTGTCTATACCGCCACGTACAAGACTCCATGCGTCTCGCAGCAGACCGCACCGGCACGGATCGTTGTTGAAGGCCGCGGCCCAGGTGTAACATCCACGCCCTCGGGTGCAGGATTCTTCCTGGAAGAGGTTGTGCCAAATCCAGTTTCGGAAAAGGCTACTCTGCGGTTTTCGATGCCAACTCCTGGCAAGGTGCAGTTACGTATTCTCGACGTTGTCGGCAACGCCATCGCAACGGTATTGCATGCGGAGCTCCCTGCAGGACACCATACTGCCGAGATTGTTGTCAGTGGTTCGGAGTTTCCGTCGACGCTGTATTACGTCGTCCTCTCGACGCCCGAATTCAAGACGTCGCGACCAATGATGGTCGTCAAGTAAGGAGCGTCACCAGTCGAGTGACGCTGAGGCTGTATAGCCAAAGGTGTTGGTAATCGTTACCCGAATGCGGTAGGGGGCTTCATTGGTGATGTCGAGTTCTTCGAGCGGCAATACGGCCCGTGCGTGAATCCCATCGTCACCCGGAATCAGCTGGATAGCTTCCGAGACCGATGCCAGACGTATGCTTGTTCCAGCAACTTCTGCCGTGACAGTGCAGGTGGATGGAATGTGATCAACAAAGTCGACCACGAGAACGGGCGAGCTCCCACGTCGCGCGACATAAGCCCCCTGGTAGACCGGCTTTTCATCGAGTACAACACGTTGCACGTCGGTAGATGCATCGAGCTGGCTGGTGTGGACGCTGGGCAGTTCAACGACGCGCGCTGTGCGCCGTCGGGACTTCTCCTTTTCGAACCATTCGATGTTCATGATGTTCTGACTTCGAGCGCTCACGACGCCATCGCCGGTGTCGAAGAAGTCATCGGCAGATCCACCAATTACTGACAGGGCCTTGCGAACAAGTTCCTGTAGGGTGCCTTTGCTGATGGTGTTGTTGACCAGATCGACTTTGCCGATCACACTCACATACTCGACATCGAGGGGGTGAGCTGACTTACTCAGGCGTCGCAGATAGTCGCCTCCATCTTCTGGTCGACGGAGGTCGCGGATCGCCCAGCTATCAAACGGGACGTCAGATTGTGCTGATGTGATCGCCGCCAGGGCAAGTTCGCATGGCTTCTGTGTGAGTATGCTACTGTCCTTGATGCACTCGCGCAGCGTGGTGCTCACATTCCAGACCTTGGCGATTGCCGACCCAAGGTGAGGAGTTCCGATGGTGATGAGTCGCTTGACGTGGTGATCAGTAAAGCGCTTTACCAGATAGGCGCGCGCTGCCAACCCTCCCATGCTGTATCCGACAAGAATGACCTTGTCGGCTCCCGTCGTCCGGCGAACCTCAGCAATGCAGCGCTCAAGTTCGTCGCGCCAGGCGTTGATCGAATCGATGGGATTTGAGAAGGCGACGGTAAAGAAGTCAGCCTGACCCGATCCGGCGATGACACGACGAACGTTGCCGTCGCGGTCGACTCCCAGCTCACCTCCGTAGGCCAGTCCGAGATCGCGTCGGAAGTAGTTCGTTGCCTTGCCATGCCACACATCGGCCTTCTGTCCAAGCCCATGCAGCAGGATGATGGGATAGGGAACCTTCATCGAAACCGTCGGGCGATCCTGTCGGTATTCAGGAAGGCGTGCCAGACGTGACGGTACGGATGAGCACCCAAGTACGACCAATGCGAGTATGACTGCAAGGGGCAGGAGCGATCTCATGATTCACTGACGTGGGTAGCAAGCCGTACGCGCTCGACGCGACGAGGCGACGCTGCGAGGATCGTACATGAATATCCATCGATGTTGACGACATCGCCTGGACTTGGGATTCGTCCGGCTTTGACGTTGATGAGACCACCGAGTGTCTCGTAGTCTTCAGATTCTGGCAGTGGCTCTGGAAGAAACTCGTTGGCCTCATCGATCCGGATCGCAGCATCAAGCTCGAAGGCATCCGGTGACTGTTGAGCATGCATCGGAGCCTCGTCGTCATACTCGTCTTGGATATTCCCGACGAGCTCTTCAATGATGTCCTCCAACGTGAGAAGTCCAGCGGTTCCGCCAAACTCATCAAGGACCACGGCCATGTGGACCTTGTCACGCTGCATATCGCGCAGTAGGCGCTTGAGTTTCACGTCTTCCTGAACAAACGTTGGGGCGTGGAGGATGTCGTGAATGAGCACCAGATTTCGGTGGTGCATAAGCGTAAGAAGGTCTTTCGCGTAGATGATGCCAACGATCGTATCAATTGTCCCACGGTAAACGGGAAGTCGTGAATACCCTTCGGTCATCACCATTTCGAGCAGATCCTCCACCGGCATGGCGATATCGATTGCCGTGATCTTTGATCGCGGCACCATCACCTGTGACGCTGTCGTCTCGGTAAACTCAAAGACATTATCGATCAGCTCCTGCTCGGAGACCTCGAGAGCCCCTTGCTTGGAGGACTCGGCAATAAGGAATCGAAGTTCTTCCGGGGAGTGGACGTCATGATCGCCGGCATGCTGAATTCCTGCAATGCTGAGCATGCTGTTTGACATCCAGTTCAGGGCGCCAACAACGGGACGGAAAACCGCATAAAACGCACGCATCGGGAAGGCCACGGCAAGTGTGACGGCTTCGGGACGTCGAATGGCGTAGGACTTTGGAGCGATCTCGCCAACCACGATGTGCAGCACCGTGATGATGGCAAAGGCGATGATCATGGAAACGGTGTGCAGCACCTCAGGTGGCAGAGTGATGTTCAGGGCCATGGCCGCCTGGGCCACGATCTTCGAGACCACACTTTCGCCAATCCAGCCAAGTCCGAGTGAGGCGAGGGTAATGCCGAGCTGGCAAGCACTGAGGTAGGCATCGAGGTGCTCAAGGACGTGCTTGGCTACGCCAGCAAAGATGTTGCCTTCCCGGGCGCGAAGTTCGATCTGGGATGTTCGAACTTTCACCATGGCAAACTCTGCTGCAACGAAGAAGCCGTTCAGCACCACGAAGAACATCGTCAGCGCGATATCACCGATCATAGGCTGCAATATACGCCGTCACTGAAGGGCTGTGAAGGTTCGTGACACGATGCGCGTATCGAGGTGGTGGGAAAAGTACGTGCTAAGAAATGCCTCGATCTCGAGTCGAACACTCTCGTCAGCTGCGCCCCATCGTCCACGAAGCGAGTGGTGCATGACAGCATATGCGGCCATAGACAGTCGGATGCCATTTCCGGAATGCAGCACGCTCCCATCAGTCACATCGATGGTTACGCTCTGCCACGACTCTGCGTAGGGGGCCCGCTGAATGCCGAACCCCATCACCTCGGCCAGACGAAGACGCATGGCGACGCTGACAGAATAGACGAGGTTGTCGGGCACGGTATCGGCAACATCAAGAGCTTTCCGAAGAAGCTCGAAGATCTCTGCATCTGGTTGCTCCTGCGCCTGGGTGCGTATGATGAGTTCGCACATCAGCATTCCGGCCTGCAGATGCTCGTAGGAGTGGTGCAGTTGCCGGCGTGGGGAAGCAGTCTCGGCCTTTGTGACGGTGTGCAGTTCCCGGTTTCGTGTGTGATAGACGGTGCACCGTGCATGACTAAGGGGCTCAAGGGCCGGCCCAAGGGATGAGTTCGTGGTGCGTGCCCCTTTGGCAACAAGACCAACCTTGCCGAGCTCGCGCCCGTACACCGTCACGATCCGGGAACTGTCTCCGAATCGACGGGAGTGGAGTACGATGGCCTCAGTAGTAACAATCACAGAATGAAGTTACGGCACCATCTTGCCAAAATCCTTGTACACCTTATATTCGCAGTCTACTCCGCAGTAGCTCAGCTGGTTAGAGCATCTGACTGTTAATCAGAGGGTCCGGGGTTCAAGTCCCTGCTGCGGAGCAATAGCAACAGCGCCGTCAACCACTTCGAGTTGACGGCGCTGTTTTTTTATAGAGCAATCCGGCTGCGGGAGGCGAGGAGCGATTGCCCCAAAAAAACCGAAGCGGTCAGTGCGCATGCGCTCCGACCGCTTCCATTCAGTGTGCGTACGCAAGAGAGGGGAGATGCAGTACGACCCAACACTGTGTTTTCACTTTTTCGACCCTTTGAGCGAGGACTCGTCGCACCCACGAACCCTCGACCATCGTGCCTCATTTCTACCTGCAACTTACAGGTGTCTCTTTGATCGAAAATCATGAAGAATCGGCGTTTTCGGACAGGAACTTAGGGGGGTCGAAGTCGTTGAAATTTTGCCCGTGACCCCATTCTGCCGGGGCTATCCATGGATTCAGTGGTGTGCACGGTTGGTGCGTTTGCGGGCTGTCTGCAACAGATCCGCGATCATGGGACCGTAGAGTCGATCAATCAGAAGCGAATAGGGAACGATCTCGTAATCGTACTCCGACGTTGCTGTTTCCAGAATGGAACGTTGTCGCTTGATAGCTGCTGCGCGGCGAATCTGGGGCACACTCATATGTTCCACCTGCTCCATGATCGCAATGAGGCGAATCACGGCAGAGGTACGCGGACAGCTTCGGACGGCTGCGTGCATGTTGAGAAACATCAGCAGCTTTTCGGCGACGGCTAAGGACGTGTATTCGCGTGAGTTGTCTTGTAGGGTGGTATGGATGAGCATCGCAATCAATGCTCCGAGGCGGAATGCATGGTCAGATGCTCGACGCGAGGCGCTCTCATTGCGCAGCATTGCCACGCGGACGATTCTCCTGTCGAGTGTGATCGAAAGATCATCGCAGAGTCCAGAGACGATCGATCGCTGAATGATCAGTCGTTGGCGGACATTTTCTGAGGCATTGCGCATTGCCGATGCATCGAGTCGACGGAGATGTTCCCGAGCCTCCTCGATGCGCCCGAGAGCCATCAGGGAGTCTGTTAGCCACGAGACAAACGTCGGATATATCGGCTGCGCGCGCGCGGTGCTATCCTTGAATTCATCAGCAAGAATCTGTTCGATAAGGGGCACCACCTGGTCATGACTTCGATTCATGATGTGGGCACGCAGGAACATCCGCGTCGAAGAGCTCTGATAGGCAGCCGAGTCGCGGTCCACCAGCAGGTAGGCGCGCTTGTACACATGAGCCCATTCGAGGATCATGGCTGGATTACCGGTGAACTGACCGATCGTGTAGCCGCAGTAGGCAACGATCATCTGCGCCTGGGGCGCAAGGTCATCGAGTCCTCCCTGTGCGACCTGCGAGAGGAGTTCGCTGATCTCCTCGACGCGGTGCATGTGCGTTGGCATGCCATAGCGTCTGCGGGCAAGACTAAGCACTTCGGCATAGATGCCGATCCACTCCCAGCAATCAAGAAAATTCTCGACGGCCTTCCGTGTGGCATCGCGCGCTGCGAGCATTCTGCTCGGCTTGTCGTGTTGCGCCAAATGCAGTGTTAGCAAGACTCCCGAAGAGATTGCCAACGGCAGCAGAAACGGATCCTTTGCAGCACTGAGAACCGAGGAAAGTCGCTCACGACTGCGATAGTCGTGGGATGAAACATAGGCCGAAACCCCAGCAGAGTAGAGATGAAGTACCGAGAGCCATGGCAGTCGGCTCATGGCATCGGAGTCCTCGCGTTCCTCCCGAACCGTAAGCTGCTCCAGCTCGCGTTGGGTCCTTGTCAGCAGCCGTTGCAGTGTGGACCGGGGAACATCTGCGTTGCCATAGATCGCAACCGATAGATCGCGTTCAGGCCGCTTACCAAGTCGAGCCTCATTGACTGCAACGAGACAGCGGCGAATGAGCGGAGGGAAGTGTCTCCGCAGATAGGCCGCACTGAGCAGCTCTGGCTGAATGGCCAGCGCCAGCTCCAGACTCTCGTACAAACCTCTCGTCATTCAGGGGATCCAGGCACAGTGGATAAACCTATGCATTTTCTCACATTTTCCTCACATACGAAGTTAATGTCTGAAAAAGCCGATTCTTCTGTATTGGCACCGGAAAAAAGTGTGCGATGTTCGTAGCGAATCCAATCCCCAACACGTTTTCATCATTTCACTTTTCCCTCGGAGACAGTCATGGAACTCCTCATTTCAATCCTCATGTGGCTCGGACTCATCACTGGTGGCACGACGTATACCGCTGCCGACATCGAGCGCATCGAAGCTGAGAATCGTACGGTGATCAACGCCAAGCGTGCTGACTATGATCAGGCTGGCGTCGTGGTCTCGCAAAGCAACATCGATCTGATCATCCACGGTCGCTAATACCGGCTCTTCGTCCGCCGGGAGTATTGCACCATACCTTCGTCTGACGCTCCTCCTCTCGTCCGCTACCTGACCCTTGCACCAGGGTCCTTCGACATCGCAAATACCTACAAGCCCCCTGACCGGGCGCTATCCTGAACATCAATGGCACCTTGCATCCGCTGTTGACAGTATGGGATGCGCATGGCAGGGGGCTGTCTCGATACGCGAGATACCCCCATGTGTGTCATGTACCGCAGCAGGCGACACAATCTCCTGCTATCACGTAGATGACTTAGTTGTCCTTCGATTCCTTGGGAATACCACGGAACGCGACGACCACCGGCAGGAGGCCACAGACAACAAGCATCAAGGCTGAAGAAGTTTGTCCCCTCAATCCCAGGATCACCGCCAGACTGAATGACGCGGAAGCAACGATGATGGCGATGAGCTGAGTGCGAGTCAGTGTCCGTTGGCTTGATGGGGTCATTGTTGCCAGAAAAGGTGAAAAAGTGATCAGGGAACATAGTGACGAGCAGCCAATGTTGTATCGCAATTCACGTGCAAAGTCCCTTCAATCTCGTAACTGCATGGAACTACCCAGACTGGGTAAGATTGTTGAGCAGCTGCTCTGTTGTTATTGAAGGCTTGCGGAGTGCGGATGCTTGCTCAACGACAATCGTTGAGATCACCTCTGGATGCTCCTCGATCAGCTTGCTTACAAAACCGTCAGGGTGTAGAGCCGTGATGGAATACTTATTGAGAATTGCAGCAGGAAAGTCGCGAAGGTTGGTAGTGACAATGATACTGGCCTTGGATTCTATCGCAGCTACTAGGACATTTCGGTCGTTCTCATCGGGTAGATTGAGTGACGAAATGTGGTGTTGGTAGCCAGTGACAATGCAGTCAGGAAGAGCCTGCGTGAGAAGACTGCGCGTACGTACAAGAGCATTCGCGTCGAGATCCGTACATTGTCGAAGTATGGCGCGAAAGCACTCTTCGAGAATCTGCTCTGTCCAGTGTGCACGCACGATCCCAGCGGAAGCTATCCGGATCAGCAGATCCCGCAGCGGCGCGGGAAAGAGGACGCACGCGTCATAGTTGGCGACCGATCGCACAGGCCTCAATACCCAAGACCGAGCCGTTGTGCCTCTGCGGTGAGTTCATCAAGCCGTGCCTGCCGTAGTGAAGTATCGGCTTGTTTGTACGCGATAAGATCTAGTGCCTTTATTCTCCGGTGCTTGCCAACCTTGCGCGATGGAATCACACCGGAATCGAGGAGTCCAATGAGATACGGTCGGGAGACATTAAGCATGTCTGCCGCCTGCTGTGTGGTGAGTTCCTCATCGAGTGGAATGAGGGCTGCCGTCCCGCCCTGTGTCATTTGTCGGAGAACTGCCACGACGATCTTGACTGCTTCTCTGGGTATCGCAATAGACTGTCCGCTGCTCTCCAGTTGGAGGTGCACGTATCGACCTCGTTTGTTGACGAGTGGCGAGAGTGCCGATAGTGCCAGCTCAATATCGCGCACTCGCTCGGCAGAAGCATCAAGTGTGAATGTTGTCATACATGCAAATGTAGAGTGTATTCGCAATAAACGCAACAAACGAAGCAATCGAAACATATTCGGCGAATGTTATTCTCGCGAGAGCGGGAATCCATCTTCAGCCGCATGGTTCCCTCGCTTCGCCCGGGATGACGATCAGTATCCAAGCTCCCAATATCCAGTACCGCGTATTTTCGTCCAATGTTATCTATATCTGAAATCCGTAGTCGTGCATCCGCGTTTGTACTTCGTTGGAAAGATGAACATTCCGAAGACGCCGAAGCAAAGTCGTTCTGGGATGAGTTTTTGACGGTATTTGGTGTGGACCGCCGACGTGTGGCCACGTACGAAAAGCAAGTGGTGAAGGCCGGTGCGAAGGCCGGGTACATCGACCTTTTTTGGCCGGGCCTGCTGATCGTTGAACACAAGTCGGCAGGGAAGGATCTGGACCGCGCCTTTGGTCAGGCCATTGACTACTTCCCGGGTCTGAAAGACTACGAACTCCCGCGCTTTGTGATTGTGAGCGACTTCCGCCGCATCCGCCTGTATGATCTGGTCGATAGTACCGATGTTGAGATACAACTGACGGAGCTTCCTGACAGGATCGATCTGTTTGGCTTTATCTCGGGATACGTGCCGCGCAAGTTCCGCGACGAAGACCCGGTGAACGTGCGCGCTGCTGAACTGATGGGACGTCTGCACGATGCGATCAAGGCAACGGGGTACGAAGGACACCAGCTTGAGGTGTTCCTGACCCGGCTGCTGTTCTGCATGTTCGGCGACGACACGGGCATCTTCCGACGCGATGCCTTTGTGGGATTCCTTGAGACGAAGACCCGTGAAGATGGTCTGGACATGGGGCCTGCACTCTCCTTTCTGTTTCAGATCCTGAACACTCCCGACGATAAGCGTCCGACGAATCTCGACGAAGAGCTCAAAGCCTTCCCCTACGTCAACGGTCAGCTCTTTGCTGAAACACTACCAACGCCCCACTTCGACAGCGAAATGCGCAAACGTTTGCTGGAGTGCGCCAACTTCGACTGGACGTTTGTCTCGCCGGCCGTCTTCGGTGCCATGTTCCAGGGCGTAATGAACGATGTAGAGCGCCGCAACCTGGGTGCGCACTACACCAGCGAAAAGAACATCCTGAAGGTGGTTTCGGGTTTGTTTCTCGACGAGATCGAGGCAGAACTTGAAGCATCCCGCAATTCTGAACATCGGCTGCGTGCTCTGCACGAGCGTATTGCACGTATGCGCTTTCTCGACCCCGCCTGTGGCTGCGGCAACTTCCTGATCGTTACCTACAAGGAGCTACGTCGCATCGAGATCGCGATCCTCCAGCAGCTGGATGCACTGGGCAAGCTCTCGGGAAGGGGCCAGCAGTTCACCGATGTGTCGGCGCTGTCGCGCCTCTCGGTCCACTCGATGTTCGGCATCGAGCTCGAGGAATTTCCCGCACGCATTGCCGAAGTCGCTCTGTGGCTCATCGACCATATCATGAACGTCGAACTCGCGAAGGCATTCGGCGGCTACTTCGTGCGACTACCACTCACCGACGGACCCAACATCCTTATTGCTGACGCCCTTGAAACCGACTGGCGCGCTGCCGTGCTCGACACCGCACCCGATGCCGAGTGGTTCATTCTGGGGAATCCGCCGTTCATTGGATCAAAGATGATGTCGGATACGCAGCGCAGTGCTATCAAAAGTCTGTTCGGCAACATCCCCGGCTCGGGCGTTATGGACTTCGTCACCGGCTGGTGCGTGAAGGCTTCACAAGCCATTCAAGGCACCGACATCCGATGCGCCTTCGTAAGCACCAACTCCATCTCGCAAGGTGAGCAGGTTGGTATCCTGTGGAAGCACCTGGTGCAGAAGTACCACATCAACATCCACTTCGCACACAGGACATTTCGCTGGTCCAACGAAGCAAAGGGCGTTGCCGCCGTACACTGCGTGATCGTGGGATTTGGTTGTGGTAAGGCTGCACACGCGACACTCTTTGACTACGCAAGCCCGACAAGTCCAGCGACCAAGCTTGACGTTGCGGCGATCAATAGCTACCTAACGGCTGGTGAGCATGTGTTTATCGGTAAGAGGTCATCACCACTCAGCGATGTGAAGCCAATGCTGTTCGGAAGTATGCCGAATGATGGAGGCAATCTTCTCCTGTCGAAGGACGAGTGCGACGATTTGATTTCTCGATACCCTGAGTTGAAGATTCATATCCGTAGGGTGCTCGGAGCTGAGGAGTATATCAATGGACTAGACAGGTTCACAATATGGCTTCGTGATGTATCGCCTTCTGAACTCAGAAAGCTGCCCCAACCCATTCTGGACAAGATAGAGAGAGTGAAAAGGCTTCGTTCTGAGAGCACACGAAAGGCGACTATTGAACTGGCGAAAACACCCTGGCTCTGGGGTGAGATACGTCACGATGAATCGAGATACCTTCTTGTGCCATCTGTATCCTCGGAAAACCGTGTTTACATTCCCATGGGCTTCATGGAGCCGAGCGTTATCTCGACGAATTTGAACCTCATCGTACCCAACGCCACCATCTACCACTTCGGCATTCTCACATCCACCATGCACATGTCGTGGGTGCGTTATGTGTGCGGGCGGCTTAAGTCCGACTATCGGTACTCAAAGGATCTCGTCTACAACAACTACCCCTGGCCCGAACCCACCGACGCACAGCGCGAAAACGTAGAAGCTCTAGCGCAGGGTGTACTCGACGCACGTGCGAACCATCCTACATCAACACTCGCCGACCTGTATCATCCCACCACCATGCCCCCCGACCTACGCAAGGCCCACGAAGCGCTCGACAAAGCCGTCGATCAATGCTATCGTAAGGAGCCGTTCACCTCTGAGCGCGAGCGCGTTGAGTATCTCTTTGCGCTCTACCGCAAGCTCACCGAAGGGTTTGGAGCAGAGGAGGGGGGGAAGATGAAGGGGAGGAAGTGATGGGTTTTCAAGATCGTATTCAGCCGAGAACACAAGCAGCAAGCTCCGAGGAAATCGATCTGTTGCATGCTGCAAGAGTCACTAGCGATCAAGTTGGTGCAATAGCTACGTGGTTAGACTACAACAAGGTGCTGGCCGAGACGAGGGAGTTTGTTGGCCGAATGTCCAAACCGAAGAAGCTAAGTCCGGAAGAGTTGAAGCAAGTCCGATTATGGTTGACGAACGCGTGGAGCACTGAATACCTGCTGTCGAATATCGCCAAGGATCTTGGCGCTGATGCGGTCGCGTTTTCTGTACACTGGGCATTTCCGCAGACCTATTATGCCGTTTTTGCCCTTCGAATGGCATGGAGCACCGCTGCGGGACATTACGATCGTGCACACCCGACGGTAATTCGTCGTTTTGGACTGGATTCAATCGAGGGGCGTTTGCCGGAATCGCTTGCGCCGTGTTTGACTGGAATAGATGCCGATTATCATTACCACTACATCAATAATGTCGAATTCACGACAGATAGACGGCTAAACAGATCTGACGTTGACTCGGTTAAGGGTTATATCAGTTCAGCTCTTCGCACAACGCGAAGTGGATCATTTGAGAAGTGGAAGGCTGATAACATCAGCAGGTTCATGACGAAGAAAGGCGCTAAGAGAAAGAGTCTCTCACGTGAGCAGAAGCTTGAAGGCGACTCGAAAATTGGCCCAACAAGTGTTATAAGCTATCTCTATCGGAAGCGTATCAAGGCGAACTATGATGACGTTGACGTCTTCCATAACGACATGATTAACGCACCGCTTCTCAATCACGACTTGCAGATGATTGTGCGCTCGTTTTCCGTCGTGCACGAAGCGATGATTGCGCGTAAAGTTGGCAAGATTGCTTTCAGCGAATTAGTCAATCAAGCACCACCTGTGCTCCGCGAGTTTAAGAATAGACAATTGACTGATTTGAAGTTGATCCTAGACGTCTAGACTCGAAGACATCTGTCACTATCGATTGAATAAAAATGTCCAGGCAAAAAAACCGTGAAATGAGCAACATCGCGCGGCAAGTCCAAGAGTGCGTTGAGCATTTTCTTGGTCGAGCCACAGTCCCCGAGTTGCAAGCCGGGTTTCCGACTGACAGAGTAGGGATTACTCATTGGCATTTCAGTATTCACAAGTTGTATATCGATGATAAGGAGTTCGATCAAGGCATAGGATTGATCAACGAAGTGGCGCTTGGATTTTTCGGCGTCATAGAGAATGTGTGCGAGATCCTCAGTAAGGGGAAGAGCGAGCACTATCTCATTCCGGATAAAATTGTGCAGGCGGCTATAGGCGAATGTGTTGCAAGACGTCTGTGGCACAGCTGGAATAATGATGCAGCGCCTCTCGATGAGATCGTTCGGAGTGCCCTCTCAGCGACGTTGTTTGCTGAGCAGCGTTCATTCACGGTGAGTTTGCCCGTTTATGGACTATGGATCGATGAGCAAGTTGGTTTTCGCGAGGTGAGGTATGAAAGGCCTGATCGAAGTATGAAGTACAGGGAGCTCGTTTCGAAGTATGACCCTCCGAATAACGAATCGCACGAAAGTGACTTAGCGGTAGGGCAGAGTGACGGCTTCGACGTCATAGCAACGCTTCAGTGTGATGCAAGATTTGTCGATGAGGCCATCCTTTCCGCTGAGCAAGTTGTATCCAGAGACCTTGCAATCATTTTCTACTGTGCTATGCGTGACTATCACGGTGCTCCTCATTTGCGTGTACCAAGTTTGAAAAACGAGTCACGAATTCCACCTACCTTCTCCGTGGTGGCGTATGACCAGAATGAACGGGGCCTGGTTCGACCTGCGGGTTTCACTATCGGCACGGAAACTCCACTCCATATGCCCCAGTGGGTTAGCTCTAAATGGTATGGCATGCTTACGACCGTCAATCAGATTTCAAAGGAACAGCAGAGTAGCGTCGCAGCAAAGCTACTTGATGCTTTATCGTGGCTGGGGCGTTCACTTTCAGAAGATGAGAACTCAACTAGACTGCTATACCAGATCACTGCCTTGGAGCATCTTCTGCCCATCGAGGGGAAGGATGAAAAGGTACTCCAAGTGACAATGCTAACGACCATGCTTGCTGGAATCGTTGGCTTCGATAAGAAACGAGCGTACCGAATGGTTAGACGCGCCTACACTGTTAGGTCGGAAGTTGTTCACGGAAGCCGGATGACAACTTCGAATTATGAACCCGAACGTATCGGTCGGCTACTAGATCAGATCGTTGATTACTTGCTCTTTCATGATGAAGGTATGACCAAGTTGAGCATGAGGCCAAGTGACTGGCACGGAGAACTAATGAGCAGCCTCTTTTGATTCAGACAGACAATCTCGAATTCTGACTGGCTCACATCTAACACGTGATGACAATAAACCAGTCATGTATCTGGCATTGTGCCATGGATCGTAGTCTATGTTCTAGGTATCTAAGCTGCATTTAGTCGTTCAGCACGATAATCATCATCTATCGACATGGCAATTATCAAGCACACTTGACATGAAGTCTCAGAACTCAGATCATGAGCTAGAAACCAATGTTTAGAAAGGTGCCCGCGAATCTTCCAAACGGAGAAGGTTGCTACGCTGACACGCTGGTGAGGATTTCTTGCAAGTAAACGCTCGGCATTTCAGGTGTTTGGTGAAAAACGGTCGACGGAGATGGGCCCGGGAGTATCTCCATTATCTCTATCATCTACAACTGGGTGGTTCTGTTTCTCCATTCATTTACGCGCTCCGTTGTAACCGTCAGGGGCGGTTGATGCCCGTTGTCAAGCATGTCCTGAATAACGAGAAGCAGTGTGCTCTGATTGGCAACAAACTGTTCTTGCATGCCACTGAGACGTGTAACCGGATTAATATCTTGAAGTACTACCTGAGTCAACTCGCATGTGATAAGATTGTCATCAACTGATAGCTGTACTATTAGATTGAAACTATCGCTATTAATTGCACTCTTGCCCGTGAAAGTGACGCGATTGTGATTGTCGTCTGTCATAATTCTCCCGTTAATGTTGTGGTGTAGCGCACGTGAAAGTGTGCCTAAAAGGACCACTGCTGCCTCTGATTGATGGTTGCTTAACGTAACATCCAACTCGTCACGGCGCTGTCAAAATGATGTCAGGCTTGTACATGATATGCCGGTGTAAAACGAAACCAAAAAGCCCCCTGCCAGTGAATGGTAGAGGGCTTGATGTGATCGTTGTGGATCGAGACAGGCGGGCGATATGTGCGTGCGAGCATCCTCTGGAATGACAGTCCAGTTATTCCGCGTCCTTACTTCTAGTATCGCGCGAACCAAGAAAGGCAAGTACTACTTGGCCGAGACCGCCAGTCGCAAATGCAACAGCTGCAGCGCTGTGACCGTTGTACCCCAACACAAATCCAAGTACCAGGCAGACGAGTGCGATGGTGGCCGCGATCCATTGGCCGCGACTAAATGCGTCGCGGTGCGTTTCGAATAGCTTGCGATCTAATGCGTGCCTGTGCTGTTGCTCGAGTTCCATCGAGGTTACGATTCGCTCGGCAAGACCAGGAAACACTTCGTCGTACTGGTGCAAGACTGATGGTGGTGGTAATGGACCAGTCCACTGTTGTGTGTGCATCACAACTTGCTTTGCCTGCATTACGACGTTGGCGTTCGGATCAGGTTCCTCTGCCGAATGAAGGTGTTCCGACACACTAGCCACTACGTTACTTCACAGTCAACTGTTCGACATGCTGATCTATTACCCTCCGCATGTCCGAGCCGACCATCTCTACATCCTGCCTCATTCGATCTACGTCAGAATTACGTGAATGATCCTCGAGCCATTCTACGAATAATCGGTTGGGGTGAAGGCGGAACGCAGACCCCATTCCTCTGAAAAAGAACAATCGGCGGCGGTTACGATGAGAACTCATTGTGGTAGCCCGTATCTGCTGGCTAGTGTACGTAGTGGCGACACCAAATATCGCCAATTCCGTATCAGGCTCAACTCTACACAGAGGTTCGTTGTTTACACCATCGTCAGTCGGGTTGCTGCGCTGTTCACAAATCCGATTCTCGAGATTGCTCACGATGTTCTCCACGTACGAAACACAATCACGTGCGCCATAAAGAGACGCGCTGGTTGATTCAGTACACGTACGGGGACGTAACGTGACACACGCCGTTCATGACGTGTGGGTCGACGGTGTGGAACGAGGAAACGTAGGGTCGACCCTATGTGGCCGACCCTACGTGGTCGTCCCGTTGGTTTAACGTCTGAACATACAGAAAGCCCCCTACCAGCGAATGGTAGAGGGCTTGATTCGAATGCTATGCCGGGAGCTATACTTTCCCGGCATTCAACCTTTTTTTATCGGCCTGCGATGAGGTTCAGCGCGGAGCCGGCCTTGAACCAGCCGAGTTGTTGCTCGTTCATGGTGTGCTTGAGTTCGATCGTTTCGCTGGTGCCATCGTCGTGCTTAACTGTGAGCGTGACGTTTGAGCCGGGAGCGAGCGTCGTGATGTCGATCGACATGCGGTCGCCTTCGCGGATCTTGTCGTAGTCGGCCGCATTCACAAACGTTAGCGGCAGCATGCCTTGCTTCTTGAGGTTGGTCTCGTGGATACGAGCAAAGCTCTTCACGATGATGGCCTTGCCACCAAGGAAACGGGGCTCCATGGCAGCGTGCTCACGCGATGATCCTTCGCCGTAGTTCTCGTCGCCCACAACAACCCATGCAATGCCGCGTGCCTTGTAGTCGCGTGCCGTGGCCGGCACTTCGGCATACTCGCCGGTGAAGACGTTCTTGACGCTGTTGGCGGTGTCGTTGATGTAGTTGATGGCACCGATGAACATGTTGTTCGAGATATTGTCGAGGTGACCCCGGAAACGCAGCCATGGTCCGGCCATCGAGATGTGGTCCGTGGTGCACTTGCCCTTGGCCTTGAGCAGCAGCGGCATGTTCTGGTACTCTTCCTTCTTCGGAGCCTTGAAGGCTTCGAGCGCCTGCAGACGGTTGCTCTCAGGGGCGATTACCACCTGCACAGCGGAGCCATCAGCAGCCGGAGCGACAAAGCCTTCTGCATCGGGGACAAAGCCCCCTTCAGGAAGCTCTGTGCCGACAGGGGGCTGAAGCATGACGCCGTCGATCGGATCCTTGATGAAGTTGTGCGTGAGCTTACCAGCCAGCACAAAGGCAGCAACGGTCTCGGGCGAAGCAACAAAAGCGTGCGTTTCCTTGATGCCGTCGTTGCGACCCGTGAAGTTGCGGTTGAAAGACGTGATGATGGAGTTCTTGTCGCCCTGCTGTACGTCGTGACGCTTCCACTGACCGATGCATGGACCGCAGGCGTTAGCCAGAACCTGACCGCCGATGGCTTCCATCTTGGCAAGGATGCCGTCACGCTCGATCGTTGCACGCACCTGCTCCGAACCCGGAGTGATGGTGAACTCGGCCTTGGCCTTGAGTCCATTCTGCGATGCATACTCGGCAATGGCGGCAACGCGACTCATGTCCTCGTAGGAGGAGTTGGTGCACGAGCCAATGAGGCCAACGCGGAGTTCTTCTGGCCAGTTGTTTTCCTTGACGGCATTGACGAACTCGGAGAGCTCCATAGCGCGGTCCGGTGTGAATGGACCGTTGATATGGGGCTCCAGGGCATCAAGATCGATGTGGATCACCTGGTCGTAGTACTTCTCCGGATTTGCCACAACGTCGGCGTCGGCACACAGGTGCTCGGCAACGCCCTTGGCCAGATCGGCCACGTCGTTGCGGTCAGTCGAACGCAGGTAGCGGTCCATCGACGCGTCATATGGGAAGATCGACGTGGTTGCACCGATCTCGGCACCCATGTTGCAGATGGTGCCCTTGCCGGTTGCTGAGAACGAAGCGGTGCCTTCGCCAAAGTATTCAACGATAGCTCCCGTGCCGCCCTTTACCGTCAGGATGCCGGCCAGCTTCAGGATCACGTCCTTCGGGCTGGTCCAACCGTTCATCTTGCCCGTGAGCTTCACGCCGATAAGCTTCGGCATCTGCAGTTCCCACGGCATACCGGCCATCACATCGACGGCGTCGGCACCGCCAACACCAATGGCCACCATGCCCATGCCGCCGGCGTTCGGTGTGTGCGAGTCTGTGCCGATCATCATGCCGCCTGGGAAGGCGTAGTTCTCAAGCACCACTTGGTGAATGATCCCGGCCCCTGGCTTCCAGAAGCCGATGCCGTACTTCTTCGAAACGGAAGCGAGGAAGTCGAAGACTTCCTTGTTCTCTTCGAGGGACTTGTCGAGGTCCGACTTCGCCCCATGCTCAGCGCGGATCAGGTGGTCGCAGTGCACGGTTGATGGGACAGCAACCTTCGGGATGCCGGCCGACATGAACTGCAGCAGCGCCATCTGGGCCGTTGCGTCCTGCATAGCGACGCGGTCGGGATTGAAGTCTACATACGCCTTGCCGCGCTGGTGTGGGGCCGACGGAAGCTCTGCCATGTGGGCATAGAGCACCTTTTCGGCAAGTGTCAGGGGGCGATTCAGCAAGCCCCGTGCTGCGTCAACTTTTCCAGGAAGCGCCGCGTACAGGCGCTCGATCATGGTGATGTCTTGTGTTGCCATGGAGTGATACCGTGATGCGAAGTGAGAGAGGTGATTTTCGTTCGTAGAAACCTGTTAAACAGGGCTACAAATATCGGAAATCTGCCGGGTATCACTGGTGCCTAGACGGCACGTTCACTCAGCTCGAGCCAGCGCAGCGTAAGCTCATCCATGCGAGCGGTAAGGTCTGTATGCTGTTGGGCCCATTCGGCGTGGTCCGTATAGGAGCCCTCGCCGGAGCTCATCTTCGCTTCGATTGCGGCAATGCTCGTTTCCAGTTCGGGAATCTGCTGCTCGATCGACTGAAGCTCGCGCTGCTCCTTGTAGGAGAGCTTCTTCTTGATTGCCGGTGCTGATGGACTTCGATCCGCTGTTGGAGTTCGGTCGTCATTCGACTTCTTCGGACGCGATTCGATCTTCTCGAGATAAGCCGAATAGTTGCCGGGATACTCCTTGATGCGCCCGCCCTCTTCAAAGGCCCAGATGGTGGTAACGGTGGCATCAAGAAATGCCCGGTCGTGGGAGACGATGAGCAGTACCCCCTTGAAACTCGAGAGGTATTCTTCGAGCGCTCCAAGGGTGACAAGGTCGAAGTCGTTTGTCGGCTCGTCTAGGAAGAGAACGTTCGGGTTTGACATGAGGATGCGCAAAAGACCCAGCCGGCGGCGCTCGCCCCCTGATAGGGTGTGCACATACGCATGCTGCTGCTTCGGAGAAAAGCCGAAGCGGTCGCAGAGTTCGCGCGCAGAGATGTAGCGCTCGCGTCCAACACCGACGTCGATATACTCAGCCACATCACGGACGTTTGCGAGCACGGTCTCGTTGTCCTTCAGATCGCGGATCTCCTGCTCAAAGAAGCCGAGGTTGACGGTTTCGCCCAGGGAGACGTGACCCGCCGTCGGTGCACGCCTGCCGGCCAGCATTGTCAGCAGTGAAGTCTTTCCAGCCCCATTCGGGCCAATAATGCCGATCCTGTCAAGGGGCGCTGCACGGTATGTAAAGTCCGTTACGAGGTGTTCCAATGACACGTTCACGGCGTCGATGATCTTGCCGCCAAGAAACTTCCCGCCGATTTCAATGTCAATGTCGCGAAACTCTGTGCTTTCAGTGCGCTGATCCTGCTGCATGCGCTCGATCCAGTCGATACGGCTCTGTTGCTTTGTGCGACGTGCCTTTGCCCCTTTCTGCAGCCATGCCAGCTCGGTGCGAAGCTTGTTCCGCTGGTGGGCGGCGGTAGCATCAGCTACGGCAATCATTGACTCTTTGCGCTCGAGATACTTTTCGTAGGAGCCTTCATAGGAGAACAGCCGATGCTCGTCGATCTCCACGATGCGGTTGCAGACGGCATCGAGGAAGTATCTGTCGTGCGTTACCAGCAAGAGCGCCCGCGAGGAGTTCTGCAAGGTGTCCTGCAGCCACTGCACACTGGCCGCATCGAGGTGGTTTGTCGGCTCGTCGAGAATCAAGAGATCCGGATCAGCGATCAGTGCGCGGGCAATGGCAACGCGCTTACGCTGTCCGCCCGACATCGCATGGACGCTGCGATGGGGCTCATGGATGCCGAGTTTGCCCAGCGTCTGACGAGCCTTGGTTTCGAGCTCCCAGTCTTCGAGGTGACCGTGCTTGACATCATAGGCGTTCATCACCGTGGTCAGCGCAAGGTCGTCGACATCAAACACAGGCAGCTGTGAAAGATATTCGAATCGTGCTTCGCGGTTGAAGGCAATCTCGCCAGCGTCCGGTTCGTCGATACCGGCGATGATGCGCAATAGCGACGTCTTACCGGCACCATTACGACCGATGATGCCGACGCGCTCTCCCGCCTGCATACCAAACGAGATGTTCTCGAAGAGGGTCTTTTCGAAGTACGACTTCGAAAGCTGTGAGGCGGAGAAAAGCGTCACGCGTCCTCTGCAGTCGGCTCTTCCGTGAGCGCCAGATCTTGGACGTTGAGTGCCACGGACTCGCTGTCGATCCGCCGCTTGGTCATGAGCGTTTCCGGAACCCGCGTTACCTTCGACACGAGGCCGAGCTTCTCGAGAAGGGCGATGATTAGCCCCGTAACATCGAGCTGCCACCAGGCCAGGCCGTGGAATGCTGAAGCAGGGAAGGCGTGGTGATTGTTGTGCCAGCCTTCGCCCAATGCAAGCAGTCCAACGATAGGATTGTTGCGACTCATGTCGGTGGTGGTGTAGGTACGCGCGCCGAAGTAGTGACAGACGGAGTTTACGCTCCAGGTGACGTGCGACGAGATGAAGATACGTACCAGGCCGCCCCAGAGGAAGCCCGTCCATGCGCCGTGCCAGCCCCCTACCATGAAGCCGAGGACGGCCGGAATGATTAGACTCAGCACCGCCCAGAACAGAAAGGTTTTCGAAAACCACATGATCATGGGGTCCTTCATGTAGCGGCCGCCCCACTTCTCGACTACCTCTTCGAGGTCCGTGCTGTTCATCTCAAGCAGCCACTCGAAGTGTGCATGAATAAAGCCGCCGATCGTCGGGGAGTGTGGGTCGCCTTCCTGATCACTGTGTGCATGATGTTTCGTGTGAACACTTGCCCAGTGGACCACCGGACCTTGAAATGCCATCGAGCCGAAAGCCAGGGCAACGGCCTTCACGACAGGATGTGCCTCGAACGATTTATGAACCACCATCCGGTGGAACCCAAAGGTGATTCCAAACTCGGTCAGCACCACTCCCGTGATGCACATCACGACGTTGAACATGGAAATGTCGCCCGTCCATGCCTGGTAAGCAACGAGGATGACGGCGGCAAGGGGCAGGCCAATGAGGCCGTAGATGGGGAGTTGATTCACGGAATGTGTGAGGTGTGAGGTGTGGTGTTTCAAATTTTGAATCACAGCTTTGCTGCCGAATCCGAAAATTACGGATAACCGAAATCCCGAAACCTGAAACCTGTGACCCATAAAAAAAAGCGTCGATGCGCACGAGGCGCACCGACGCTTGCGGTATTCGACGTGGATGAGAGGACTTACTTCACGATATCGAGAAGTTCGACTTCGAAGATGAGCGTTTCGTTTGGTCCAATTGACTGGCCTGCACCATTTGCGCCATAGGCAAGTGTTGGAGGGATGAAGAATGTGAACTTCGAACCGACAGACATCAGCTGCACGCCTTCGGTCCATCCTGCGATGACGTTGCCGAGTGGGAACTCGGTTGGTTCGCCGCGTTCGACCGAGCTATCGAAGACCGTGCCGTCGATGAGCTTGCCAGTATAGTGAACCTTGACGACGTTATCGCGTGTAGGCTTCTTGCCAGTGCCTTCCTTGACGACCTTGTACTGGAGGCCGCTGGCGGTAACCTTGACGTTTGGATCCTTCTTGTTTTCAGCAAGGAATGCTTCGCCCTTCTTGGCGTTTTCATCGCCCTTCTTGGCTTGCTCTGCTTGCATGCGCTCCATGGCCTTCTTTTGAAGGTCCATCATCACGGTCTGGATCTGATCTGGTGTGAGCTTCGGAGCGCCAGCAAAATAATCAGCCATGCCGGCGGAGAGTGTTGGGATGTCGATATCCAGACCCTGGTCCTTCAGGGACTTTCCAATCTGAAGACCAATAGCGTAGCTGGCCGTGTCCTTTGGCGTCATAAGCTTTGTGGTTTGTGCGAATGTTCCCAGCGAGCTCGTCACGAGAAATGCTGCAATCGCAGTGATGAAGATGATACGTGAATTCATACGTGGTTTACGGGAAGTGTGAAAAATGCGTGATGTTCTTACTTGATGCCGAGAAGTTCAATTTCAAAAATCAGAACAGAACCTGCTGGGATTGGTCCAGCTGCTTGCATACCGTAGCCGAGTTCCTGCGGAATGTAGACCATGTACTTTGAGCCAACGGTCATCAGCGAGAGTGCCTCGGAAAAGCCAGGGATCACTGCGCCGACAGGAAACTCTGCAGGTTCGCCGCGCTTGATACTGCTATCAAACTCGGTACCGTCGATCAGCTTGCCCGTGTAGTGAATGCGCACGGTTGATGCTGAGGTTGGCTTTGCCCCCGAACCCTCTTTGATCACCTTGTACTGCAGACCGCTTGCTGTAGTGACGACTCCTGGCTTGGATTTATTGGCTTCAAGGAAGTCCTTACCAGCCTTAATCGTGCCCTTTGCCTTTGCCTCGTTTTCTTGCATCTGCTGCTTGCGACGACTCTCTTCGAGCTTGACCATCATCTGGGCCACGACTGAGTCCGACATTTGCGATGTTGACGTCATTACTTCCGTGACGGCTTGCGCAACGATTTCTGGGTCGACATCAAACTTGCTGCTGATGAGGGACTTGCCAACCTGTGCGCCGATGGCGTAGCTGGTCGAGTCTTTAAAGGTCTTGAGTTCCGAACCTCCATTATCGCAACCGGTCAAGATGAAACCGAAGCAAAGAAGGATCGGGAGGACGCGTTGAATCCGCATAAAGGGGCTTCCTAGGAAAAGATGAAGGACGGCAAAGATACGGTCAGCCCTCACTTGGTGGAATCCATAAATGACGCGAAAGATCGACCGTGTCACCGATAAAGGAGACCTGTTCTGCCTCAAGGCGTTCTCGCATCACGAACGGGGTCTCAAAGTGCATGCGTCCCGAGAGCTCGCCAAGACGGTTCACGACCCGGTGACAGGGGATATCGAGCCGATCCGAGAGAGCAACGGCGTTCAGCGCCCATCCTACCAGGCGGGCGCTAGATCGAGCTCCGATCGCATGGGCGATATGCCCATAGGTGGTCACCTTGCCATGCGGTATCGATCGAACAATGTCGTAAATGCGCTCGTAGAGGTCCATGTCGAAAATTACGACCGTAAGTTTGTGCCGTGATCACCAGAATTGACATGCTATTGTCGCCCTCGCAGGCGGCCGACCCTGCTGAGCTCCGACGTCAGGTGCTACGCGAGGCCGGGCACACCGATGGGGCCGAGGCCCAAGTGCGACTCGTACGTCGCTCGATCGATGCACGGTCGCGGTATCCCCGCGTTCGGATCGTTGCAGAGGTGATTACCGGTCACGAGCCCCCTTCACAGGGACGCATCATGGATGTACTGCGTCCGGCCGACCCTTCGCGCCGCGTCGTCATCGTTGGCGCAGGTCCTGCCGGGTACTTTGCAGCACTCGAGCTCCTTCGACATGGCATCACGCCGATTGTGATCGATCGTGGCAAGGATGTGCGAGCGCGACGACGCGATCTGCGCGCCATTCAGCAAGATGGTGTTGTGAACCCACACTCCAACTATTGTTTTGGTGAAGGGGGCGCAGGCACGTACTCCGACGGAAAGCTCTATACCCGTTCGCATAAACGTGGAAGTATTGAGGACGTCCTGCAATTGCTTGTTGAGCACGGGGCTACACCAGATATTCTCGTTGATGCCCACCCACATATCGGCTCCAATAAGCTTTGGCTTGTTGTGCAGAAGATTCGTGAGTCCATTCTAGCATTTGGTGGTGAAGTCCACTTCGATGCTCATGTGACGGACTTTGTGATTGCCAATCCGTCCGCTGACCCGCAGATCATGGGTGTCGTTCTCGCTAGCGGACAGGAAGTGCGGGGCGATAGCGTTGTCTTGGCAACAGGGCATAGCGCCCGCGATGTCTTTGCGCTCTGTGTGCGGCGTGGAGTAGCCATCGAGGCGAAACCCTTCGCATTGGGCGTTCGCATCGAACACCCTCAGGCGTTGATTGACGAGATACGGTATCATCAATCGCCACGTGACCCACACCTACCGGCATCATCGTACTCGCTTGTGTGTCAGGCTGATGGACGCGGAGTGTTCTCGTTTTGCATGTGCCCGGGTGGGCTGATCGTCCCGGCGGCAACGGCACCGGGAGAGATCGTCGTCAACGGCATGTCGATGTCGCGGCGTGACTCGCCATTTGCAAACTCAGGAACAGTCGTTGCCGTCGAGCCCGAGGATTGGAAACGCTCCGGCTACGATGGGGTATTTGGCGCACTGGAATTTCAAGCCCATGTCGAGCACGCCGCCTTTGCATCCAATGAAAGCGGCAGCCAGCAGGCACCAGCCCAACGCCTTGTAGATTTCCTGGATGGCAAGGTGTCGGCAACGATTCCCAAAACATCGTACATCCCTGGACATGTCTCGATCGATATGGCCTCCGTGCTTCCAGAGATTATAGATGAGCGCCTTAGGGTTGGACTTCGGGAGTTTGGACGGACGATGCGGGGATACCTCACCAATGAAGCAGTGATGGTCGGCGTTGAATCGCGCACGTCATCACCGGTGCGTATTCCTCGCGATCGTGTCACGTACCAGCATACGCATGTTCGGGGGTTGTACCCGTGCGGTGAAGGAGCTGGTTATGCAGGGGGCATCGTTAGTGCTGCGCTCGACGGTCAAAACGTCGCCAAGGCAATCGCCCTTACCTACGCAGGATCCTGAAGACCGTCCGTCGGTTCAATGCCTGGTTTTCTGGAGTGTCATTCGGAACCACGGGCATAAAGAATCCGAACCCACGCGTGCGTAATCGGGTTGGATCGATACCGCGGACAACGAGTGCTTCCTTGACGGATTCAGCGCGACGCTCAGAGAGTTTTTGGTTGTATTCGGCGCGGTTGTCGTCCGATCCATTCCGAGAGGCGTGACCCTGAATTTCGAGTACGACTTGGTCGAACCGCTGAAGAGCATCTGCCAGTTCGTCGAGCATCGGATACGAGGCCGAGTCGATGATGCTCTCATCAAAGGCAAAGAGAATCCGCTTGGTGAATTCCGATGAGTCGATCATCGGATTGAGTGGAGTCTTGTCATACACGCCGCGAGCGATGAGCGTGTCTCGACCGGGAATCTTCACTGTGAGATCAGCCGTATGCAGACCTTCGAACCGAGGTGGACGATAGGTGACGAGGTAGTAGTTCCGCAAGCTGTTCCAGATGTCCTGGAAAATGGCGAGAAGGTCGCGCTTCGTATAGGCACGATAGTACTTTCCGCCAGTGTAGAGCGACAGATCCTGAAGGGGCTCGTCGCGAGCAAATCCAAACCCGACACAGTAGATGGAAATGTTGTGCTTCGTTGCGTACTCGTAGATGTCCGATGCGGTTGCTGTTGATGTGTTCTCATCTCCATCTGCAAAGACCACGCAAACCTTGGGCTGATCCAATGGCACGTCGTTGAGTGTCTTGAGGGAGGACATGATCCCATCATAGGTCGACGTAAACAGTCCGATCGGTTTCTTGGCATACGCCCGAAACTCCCGAAGCATCGCCACCGTGTCGGAAGACAATGGGAATACCTCCGTAATCACTTTGTGATAGGCCGTTAGGGAGATGTTGTCGCATGCACGCTTCATCCCAATGAACATCTCCGTGCCGAGGTCGAGCGTGGGCTTCGCCCCTTTCATCGAACCGGAGCAATCGATAGCTAGGGCGATGTTCGCTGGAATCGAATCTTGCTCGCCAACTTCACGGACGGTGTAGTACCAGACGGTGGAGTCCTTGATGCGTCGACGCTGACCTAGGTGCTCTACGAGGGATGGGAAGTAGTTTGGAGCGTCTGGCTTTTTGTAGGGGGCTGCCATGTGCGTGACGACAAAGCCCGTGGTGTCAATCACCCGTACGAACATCCGGATCGAGTCAGGATACGCATAGTGCTCCAGCTTCCAGACGTCTGCAGTGATCGTGCGAACGTCAGCGATGGAATCGATGTGGCGCGTTGAGGTGAACCGCATTGCCGTTGTGCGCTCACCATCGTCGCGAAGGTCAAAATCTTGGTTGAGGTACTTCGGGCCTTTGCAGCCAGAGAGAACGGTTGCCGTCGCAATGAGAAGGGCGAGTCCGATCAGACGTGCTGGAACATTCTTATTCATGCCCTAGGCCGACGTTGACGTTGACGCCTTTATTGCGTGCGTCCTGCAGGATTCCGCGGATCCAGTACAGCGTACTGTCGAACCGTTCTGCAAACTGTTGGTCGTAGATGATGGCATTGAGAAGCCCCTTGTTCGAGCGGACCTCAATAAGGACCGAGTCCACTCGACGAATGAGCGAGTCGGCATTCGTCAGCGCGCGATCCGCACGTCCAATCGTCCCATCAATCGACGTGAGAGTGGCATCGAGCCGGTCAACAAGCCGAGAGATCTTTGGCTCGTTCTTATCGATGCTTGTGCGCAATTGTGAGGCAATTGCCCGAAGATCACGAATGGACTGTCCGAGTGGGTCTTTGTTTGCCGCGAACCAGCTTCGGAGATCCTTCACAAACACGGCACCTTCTGAGGTGATCGTCTTGACGTCATTTACAAGCTGACCGTCACGTGTGAGCTCCGTTAGGGTTCCGCTGAGCGAGTCGAGTCGACGCACGATATTGACAGCATTCCCGCTGACATCTCCCAGCGTAGCAACGAGTCCCCCAATGTCTGCTGACACCGTACCTGGAATCTCCGATTCGATGTTGAGTGCCGCTGGGCCGACCCCTGGGGTGAGCTCAATCTTCTTACCTCCGGTGATCTCCAGGATGGTCACGCGAGCCGACGCATCGGCATGCAGATCGGAAACGTCATCGATTTCGGCTGTAATCAGGACTGTTCCGTTCTGATTCTGCACTCCGGTTACTTGGCCGCGCTTAACACCATTGACAACGATGGGGCTGCCAGGTTCGGCACCTCCCGACGATTCAACGCGGATTTTGATCTGCTTACGACTTGGATCAAAGCTGATGCCTTTGCCGATCATGATGCCGCCGATGAGCAGCACAATTGCCAAGATGCTTACAATTCCGACACGAATTTCCGTGCTACGCGTCACGTCCAAGCCAAACTCTCCAGGTTATTCAGAAGGGGATATCGTCGTTGGTCGACGATGACGTACTAGCCGAGGAATCAGTCTCTGGTTGATTGTTGGAATGCTCCGGACGCTTCGCATCAAGCAGAAGGAGATTATCAGCAATGATCTCGGTCACATACCGCTTGTTGCCGTCCCGATCATCGAATGAGCGGGATTGGATCTTACCCTCGACATAGAGACGTGTACCCCGCCGCACAAGTCGTTCAACAACGTCTGCTAGTCCCCGCCATGCAATGATGGTGTGCCAATCTGTGTGCTCCTGTACCGCCCCATCCTTGTCTTTCCATGTTTCGGATGTGGCCATGCGAAGCTGAGCGACCTTAACACCGCTTGGGGTAAAATTCACCTCGGGATCCTTGCCAACGTTCCCGATAAGCATCACTTTGTTGAGGGTGCGAGACATAATGGTACCTCTTGCTTGTAAACTACGCAATATCTGGGCTTTACTGGCAATGATGCCGACCACCGGGGAAACGTGACATGGGCCGTGTAGATTTGCCTTTATGAGCACGAACACTCCATCGGCTACGCTGCATCTTGCTGGAAGAACCTATGACCTGCGTCGAGTCCATGACCTGTCACTGATGGTCACTCCTGACGAGACGGCGAATGCATTTTCTCTGCCGGACGCCCGCTTCGAACCGGTGCGTGCGGGTTCCTTCGTCGGTAGCATCGAAGAGGGTGGCCCGGTTCGATGTGACATTGTTACTGTGGCTCCGCATGGCAACGGTACGCATACCGAATGCGTCGGTCACATTGCTGGACGACAGTTCACTGTTGACGAATGCATGACCGATCTGGTCGATGCCGCGACACTTGTGAGTGTGCCTCTTGTCGAAGTAGGGGGCGATAATGTCGTAACCCGTGATGGCCTCGCTTCGGTCTGGAGTGATCCACCTACCTCAACGCTGATCATTCGGACACTCCCCAATGAAGCATCAAAGCGCACTAGGCGATGGTCGGCCACAAACCCTCCATATGTTCACATTGATGCGATGAATCTTATCGTGGAGCGCGGGGTCCGTCACCTCATGATCGATCTTCCGTCTGTCGACCGAGAGGAAGATGCTGGTGCACTAATCGCCCATCACCGTTTTTGGCAGTGGCCCGATGCACCACGAACGGACTGCACAATCACAGAACTCATCTATGTCGCGGACCACATCCGCGATGGACATTATGCCGTGATGTTTAACGTAGCGCCGTTCCACGGTGATGCTGCCCCCTCTCGTCCGATGCTCATTTGTCCGATTACGAATTGCTAGGTACCCTGTACCCAGTCACATGTGATTCACAACAACCCGTACTCTTCAATCTTGCGGTAGAGGGTGCGTTCGCTGATTCCGAGAAGCTTTGCTGCATCGCGTCGATTGCCCTGTGTCTTGCGGAGAGCGTGTTCGATAGCGTGGCGTTCGAGTGTCGCGAGGTTGAGCTGATCATCGGATGCAGGTGCAGGGGCCTGGACGGCACTGCGTGGACGGATCTCCAGGAGGTCGGATGGTGGGACGGATATTGGCGGCTGTGGCGGTGCTGGTGGTACTGGGCTATCGTGGGGTACGCTCATTGATAGGAGATGACGCAGAATGGACTTCACTTCGGCGACGTCTGTTGACAATTGCAGTAGCGTTCGGTAGAGCACTTGGACGTCGAATTCCTGGGGTCGGCTACTTGGCGACGGTAGACTCATCAGTGCGGTCGATGGTTGCTGCTGATAGTCGTTGGACTCCACAGGCAAATAGCGCAGTACCATCTCTTGGGTAATGCGAGCCCCTTGTTCGAGCGTGACCATCGTTTCAATGATGTTGCGCAGCTCACGCACATTTCCCGGCCATGACTGTTGTTGCAGCAGGAGCAGAGCGTCGGGGTCGATGCCATTATAGGTGACCAGATTCTTGTCGGCCGCCTTTTGTGCGAAGTGCTCGACAAGATGCTCGACATCTTCCGGGTGCTGTCGCAGCGGCGGCAGATGGATGTTCACGCTGTTCAGTCGAAAGTATAGATCCTGTCGGAAGCGGCCCTGGCGCACTTCATAGGAAAGGTCGCGATTTGTTGCTGCAACAACGCGGACATCAACCTTCAGAACATCTGATGAGCCGAGGCGCGAGTATTCGCCCGACTCGAGAATTCTCAACAACTTTACCTGCGTAGCGATTGGCATTTCGCCAATCTCATCGAGGAAGATCGTGCCACGGTGTGCTGTCTCGAAAAAACCTTTGCGCTGTTCAACTGAGCCAGTGAACGCCCCCTTTTCAGCTCCAAATAGCTCGCTCTCAAGGAGCGTCTCGGGTATAGCACCACAGTTAACACTCACGAAGGGGGCTTTCTTGCGCTGGCTCAGATCGTGAACGGCATGAGCAAAGACCTCTTTGCCGGTTCCCGTTTCGCCGGTGATCAACACGGAGAGATCAGTTGGCGCAACTTGCAGCAGACGCGACATGGCCTGCACCATGCCTGGTGACTCACCAATCAGGCCGAAGCGCACAGCAAGCTGGCGGAGAAGTTGTCGGGATACCTGCATGATGTGCGTTAGTGCTTTGTCTTCCACTCGGCCCAGCCGCCGGTGTAAATGAAGATCGGTCCGTAGTTGAACTGTTTGAGGACATCAGCTACATGATGCGAGAGTTCGCACTCTCCGCCGTCGCAATAGATCAAGATGACTCGATCGCGTGGTGCTCGCATAATATCTGGAATGCGAGATTCGGCTTCTCCACCGTAGATGTTGACCGCACCAGGGATGTGGCCTTCGGCAAACTTCTCAGGACCACGCGCATCGATCAAATAGAACGGGCCGGACTGCATGAGTTTCACAAATGCATCATGCCCGATTTCCCGGATCATGCCCGGTTCAGCAACAAATGCTGGCGTTGTCACCACGGCTGGTTGGCTCGAACCACGAGCCGTTGGCGCAGTCGAAGAAGGGGCGCTCGTTGTCGCAGCACCCGCTGTCTCAGTAGCAACCACAGCTGGTGGAGTTGCAACAGGAACCTGGGCAGGCACCGACGGCTGGATGTACTTATCGAGCTCTTCTGCAGTTGCCTGCGTTCGTTCAATTTCCTTCTTGACCCATGGGATAGACTTGGGATTCATGGAGTTGAACACTGCTGCGAGTCCGATAGCAGCGAGCATGAGAATGCCGCCGTCGATGAGCATCGAATATCGAACTCGGCGTTCTGGATTTGGGAGCATACTCATGAGTTCATCCGTCCAAGTGGTTCACCACCCAAGAGGTGGAAATGCAGATGAAACACGGTCTGTCCGCCATGGTCGTTGCAGTTTGTGACGACACGATAACCGTTCTCGGCGACGCCGTGCTTCCGAGCAAGATCGCGTGCCACAAGAAAAACACGTCCGATGAGATGAGCATCATTCTCCTCAAGAGCATCAACACTTTTGATGACGCGCTTGGGGATAATGAGAAGATGCAGTGGAGCACTGGGCGCGATATCGCGAATGGCGATGATCTCATCATCCTCGAACTCGATGGATGACGGAATTTCCCGTGCGATGATGCGTTCAAAAATGGTGCGATCCATAATGCTTACGATATCGAGTAAAACTTCTTCAGTATCACATAGGCCTCGTTGATTTCACGAGCACGTTGGTGCGCATGGGCCTGCGCTTCCGGCGTCGCGCGGCTGTGTCGATCGGGATGCCACTGGGCGATACATGAACGATAAGCGCTTTTGATTGTAGCGGCGTCCGCCGCAGCTGGAACGTTCAACACCGTGTGGGCGCGCAGCACATCCGGAGGCAGCTGCTGTTGTGGCCCCGTTCGATCGTTATCCCGGGGGGGCGATTGACGGCGATGCGAAGATGTGCTCGATGCATCAGCATTGAGCTCATCGATAATGCGCCGCAACTCCTCGTCGTCAGCGTCGAGCATCTGATTTGCCCATGACGTACCGTGTGATCCGGTGCTGTCGGAGACCGACGCCCGAACAAACGACCGCAAACGATTGAAGAGCTGTCCCATGGCGGCAAATTACAACCTGGCGCCGACGCTGAAATACAGCAACAGCGGTTCGACGGCGATGCGTGACGACTGTGGAAGCTGGTAAAAACACCTACCAATCGAAAAGTTGATTGGGCCAAGGGGCGAATCGAACCCAAGCGTTGCGCCAATGCCATGGCGCATTTCGTCGATACGGATAAACTCGGGGTTTTCCCACACTGCGCCAATGTCGTACCGCAGAGAAACGTAGGTGTCGAAGAGGAGGCGAAACGGAAGCTTTGCACGCAGATCGAGATTCCCGACGATGATCTGCCGACCACGAATCTGATCTTCGCGCATGCCAAAGAGCATGTCTTGTCCGCCCAGCGAGAATAGCTCGGTTGGAGGAAGTGTGCGGTCAGCAGCTCCAATCATACCCGACGGTGTAATGGTCAGCCATGAATAATGAAAGATCGAGGAGACCGATGCGGAGACCTTTGTGAACGAGACTTGATTCGAAAGCGGAAGTACGGACGACTCGACAAACAAGTCAATGGTGCGGCCTCGTGTTGCAAAAGCCATGTGGTTGCGGTCGTCCCAACGGACGATACCACGCACCGTTCCGATGGTTTGATATCGCGTCCGTGTGGTTACATCAAGATCCCGGTACCGAAGATCTTCATAGCGCAGCTCGGCCAGCACGACGCCGTTTCGCTCAAGCTGACGTCCTGCGCTGAGACGAAGGCCGTTGCGGTCTTCTGAAAACTCATCGACGCGAAGCGGAGTTGGAGACGATATGGGTCTGCCTGGCTGATTTCCGTAGATCCACACATTGCGAAAGCTCGTATAGGCACGCAAGGTTGTCGTCCACAATGATCCGGCAATGCGCGGAACCTCAAGCGCAACCGTCAGCGAACCAATACGTTCGCTTAACGAACCCCGAGCAATAAGTCGTAAGCCAGTCGAGAGGAAACCCTCTTGCGTCAGCTGAAGACTTCCTTGTGTGTAGCGCTCATTGTCAACACGCAAGCCCAGACCAACCGATTGGTTGCCCTGGCTGCGTGCTCCTATCGTTACTATGGTTCCTCTCTCAGGATGGGGCTCGGCACGAATGTCGACCTCGCTAAGCACGTCACTCGCATTGAGATTCTGCCATGTGCGCACCAGCCGCTGCAGTGTTAGCGTATCTGAGTCCTCGTAGAAGAGCTCTCGACGAATCTCCCCATCACTCAAGCCAAGATCTCCGCGAAACTCCGTTCGAACACGTGTTCCGCGATCAACGCTCACAATGAGATACTCTCCTTCTCGGTCAATGCGACGAACGTACCCAAAGTCACATCCGAGACGTCTCAGTTCGCGCTGGACCAAGGTTCGCACTTCACGCTGCTGAATCTCTGGAGATGCCGAGGAGGCGACATCTCGAATTGTAGCTGAAAGTGCCGCTGTGAGTGCGGTATCGCCCGAGGTTGTGACAAAACGCACCGGGACTGAAGTCACGCGAGTGCGATCCCGATCGGATTGCATTGCTGCAAGTGAGCGGAAGGCATCAAGGTGTTGTCGAGCAGCCTGCTCCCCTGCATGGACAAGTGAGTCAACAACATCAAAGTCAAACGTCGATCGAAATCCAAGATCTGGAGTAACAACCAGATCGGCGGCAGCAAGACGAATGGAGTCCTGGAGCTTCATGGATGACATGAGGGCTTGATCAGCGATCGAGAGAGCTGTTGTTAATGACGAGGTCGGGACGAGGGGGCTTACGGTATTCACAACGATCACTCGCGTTGCTCCAAGCTCGCGAGCGATGTCTGTCGGGATATTTGCTACGAGACCGCCATCGACAAGAACCGTGTCCGAAGCCCATCGCACGGGGGAGTATCGCAGCGGGAAGGTTGCACTGGCACGCACAGCGCGAGCGAGATTACCCTGATCAAGCACGACAGGTCGGCCATTTGCGAGGTTCGTTGCAATCACGCGCAAGGGGATATGCAGGTCGTCGAAGCGCGTTACATGGCCATACGGACTCTGCCACAGTGTTTGTTGCAGGAGTAGAGAGAAGCGAGCACTGCCGCCTATTGCCGTTGGTGGCACAAGACGAAAGTTGTCGAACTGAAGCTTGAGAAGATTTTGGTCGTTCTCCTGCTTCTGAGCAAGGAATTGAAACTGACGCTCCGAATCTGATCGCAGTGAGATAAGATCTTCCCAGTCAATGCCTCGCATGATGCTGTCGATTTCATCAGCCGAGTGTCCGGAGCTGTAAAGGGCACCCACGACACTTCCAAACGAGCAACCGATGATGATATCGGGCCGGAGGCCTGCCTCTTCCATCACTTTCAATACGCCGATCTGCGAAAGACCACGAGCGCCCCCTCCCGTCAAGACGAGGGCAATTCGCTCGCGTTGCGCCGAGGCGGAAAGCGAGGCAAGGCAAAGAAGTGCAGTGAATGCCAGAGCCCGCATTGAGGTCGATCCTTATGCTGACGGGTGATGCGAGTCGTATACCTCGCGCATGGCAAGCCAAAGTGCTTCAAATCGATCTTCCTGCGCACATCGGTCTTGCAATGTTTGAATGGCGATATCCTTTGTACCAGAATGCGTAAACACATCATCTCCGCGCCCAGCGAGAATCGCATCGATGATCAGTTTTGAGCACTCGTGTGCTGACATCATCCGTGAGAGGGGAGCCATTGCCAGCCCCTTTTCTTTCGCAATTGTTCGTGAGCGTGGGATCGCTTCGCCGTATAAGGCTCCGATTGGACCACCTTCGGTGACATCAGCCCACGACGTTGTAATGCCGGCTGGGCAAATGACAGAGGCCGTAATATTTGTACCAACAAGCTCCGTACGAAGTGCTGCGATGAAGCCCACAACAGCATGTTTGGCGGCAACGTAGGCAGCGTTGAACGGATGACCGTAGCGGCCTGCGACACTCGAGATGGCAACTATTGATCCAGCATTTGCGGCACGCATTGCCGGCAGAGCACGCGCAGTCAGCCAGAAGATGGAGTCAACATTTACAGCAAACATGGAACGCCACTGCTCCGTTGGAGTGTCTTCGATACTGTTCATGTTGCCGCGTCCAGCATTGTTGATCAGAACATCGATGCGTCCATGGTCTGCGAGAATAGTGTCGATTACACGGTGGCATTCATGTTCGTGCGAAACGTCGGCAACGATGCAAGAAGCCGTCCCACCACGTTCAGTTACGCTAGCAGCCACATCCTCGAGCTTGTCCTGACGTCGTGCCACAAGAACTACATGGGCGCCGTGCTGCGCAATATCAAGGGCAAGGGCTGCACCAAGACCGGAAGAGGCACCGGTGATGACAACGACTGAGGAGGCGGTAAGATTCATGGCAAACAACTCTCTGCGTGATTATAAAATTCGAAACGTATGGAACGAGCGATGCCCGGGAAGTTCGGCACACGTGACTGACGTCACAGTTGCGTACTGCGGTCCCTGCCGGAGCATCATCTCAAATTCCGTGAGGGCCTCGACGCTTCCTTGGGCCACACACTCAACACCGCCATCCTCAAGGTTGGTGACAAACCCGTGAAGATGAAGACGGTGTGCATGGTGCAAGGTATAGCGGCGAAAGCCCACGCCTTGAACGTGGCCCTCGACAATGTAGTGTACAGTTTCCACGATGGTTGGCGCTTGCGATGGTGAGAGAACAATGCACGGCATCCTAAAATTCCGCAAGGATGCGAAGCGAAACGGATTAGAGTCGCTTGTCGACCAGGTTGACGCTGGCCTGCGCCGTTGGGGTAATGAGAATGTCTTGAATGCTCACGTGCGGCGGACGAGACGCGGCAAAGAGCACGCATTCAGCGATATCGCGTCCCGTCAGTGGCTGATAGCCCAGGTATACGCTAGCGGCGCGTTCACGATCACCATGAAAGCGTACCTCGGAGAACTCTGTTTCTACCAGACCAGGATCGATGTTGCAAACGCGAACACCTGTTCCGTTGACATCGATCTGTAGTGAATCGGAGATCATCTTGACCGCTGCTTTTGTTGCTCCGTACACATTGCCTCCCTTGTACGGCTGTATGCCAGCGATCGATGCGATATTTACCACCAGCCCCTGCCCGCGGGCGATCATCGCAGGTAGCAGGGTCCGTGTGACATACAGAAGCCCCTTGATGTTGGTGTCGATCATCTCCTCCCAGTCACCCACAAGGCCTTCTTGGAGCGGCACAAGGCCTCGGGAGAGTCCGGCGTTGTTGACAAGGACATCAGGAGCTTGAAATGGGGCCGGCAGAGCTGCAACAGCGCGCTCGACGTCCTCGAGGTTCCGAACGTCGACCACATCACTGTGAACGGTAACGCCATGCGTCTGACGTAGTATCTGGGCGAGCTCTTCAAGTCGGTCTCTGCGACGAGCCCAAAGTGCGAGATGCGTACCCTGCTCAGCAAATGCCTCTGCACATGCACGGCCAATGCCCGATGAGGCACCTGTAATCACGACATGAGTTGGTTTCATTGTGGTAAATTTATCAAATGCAATCTCCGCCATCGATATCCCGTGCTCCGCTAACATTCCGAATGCCGTCGTATGAGCACGCAGTGCTCTCGAATGGCACTGCCGTCTATCTCGTCCCTTCCGAAACGAAGGATATTGTGACGATAACCCTGGCACTGCGGATCGGCTCGACGCATGATGCGATTCCTGGTGAGGTTTCGTGTGCGATGCAAATGCTCAAGCAGGGGACGAATACGCTGGACGCAAACGCCTTTGCCGAAGAGGTAGAACGCCGCGGATGTTGGCTTCGAGCATCAACAAATCACGACTCATCGAACCTGCAGATCACTGGTCTGGCGGAATGGTTTGACGATGCAGCGCAGTTTATTGCCGACTGCCTCACCTCACCCCGTTTTGATGCAGAGGAGTTTGACAAGCTGCGTTCGCGCATTGTCGCTGATCTGATGATCGAGATGAAGGATGCCGACTGGCTGGCTGCGCGTGCCGCATCACAGGGGGCATATGGAGATCATCCCTATGCTCGTTCGAAGGATGGGACTCCGGCATCACTTGCAATGCTGACGGTTGACCATCTGCGGGGCGTTCACCAGAAGATCGTCCGTGCTCCGCGGACGATTGTCGTTGCCGGGCCTGTGACAATGCAACATGCTATTGAGGTGCTGGAACGCTGCGTTGGTTCTCTTCCGCTGAGTGAGCCCCTTCCAGAAGCTCCGCGACCAACGACGATGTCGCGGATTGGCGTCATTGCCGCACACGATGAAGCTGTCCAAACGGCATTCCGAATCATTTTGCCTTCGGTCCCGATGGAGCACGCTGATTATGCGGCCGTTCAGCTTATTACAACGGTTCTCGGCGGATATACGCTTGCGCGACTCTTCACGATTCTTCGTGAAGAAAAGGGATACACCTATGGTGCGTATGCGTTTTCAAACGTACGCATGTTGGATTCAGCGATCATTATCAGCACCAGTGTGGGTAATGAGTTTACGGCTGACACGATGGCAACAATTGCAAGCGAACTTCAGCGGCTGTCGACGGAATTGATTCCGACAGAAGAGCTCGAGAATGCGCGTCAGCATATCCTCGGTTCATTTGCACGTTCCTGTGAAACTCCACAGCAAACGGCGTGGCTCTTGTACACGATCCTGCAGTTCAATCTTCCCTTTGATCATTACGAGCGATACATCGAGCGAATTCAGTCGTTCACACCGGAGTCGCTGCTCGATGTCCAGCGCCGCATGTTTGGTGCCGATGCCATGGTGATTGGGGCAGGGGGCGTTCGGTCTGTCATCGAACCAGCAATTGCTCCGTTTGCAGGGGTCATCGAGTCGTGGAACTCTGACGGATATTGATGCCGCATGATGCAGATTGCTACCATCGTCATCGTGCTTGGTGCGCTTTACCTCATTGCCAGGCGGATCGATGTTCGGTTGGTACTGATCGTTGCCGGTGTGGCGCTTGCGTCACTGGTCGGCACACCGACGAAGATCCTTGATGCCTTCCAGAGTGCTCTTGGGAAGGGTGACGTCATCGGACCCATCTGTTCTGCAATGGGGTATGCCTTTGTGTTGCGTATCACAGGGTGCGACAAAGACCTCGTGCGGCTACTCGTGCAACCCATGCGTCGGGCAGCGTGGGCGCTTGTGCCAGGCGGCGTAGCAATTGGATTTCTTACGAACATGGCCATTACCAGTCAAACGGCAGCCGCTGCTGCCGTTGGGCCGATCTTGGTGCCACTGATGATCGCTGCTGGGTACGCCCCGCTGGCGGCTGCGGCAACACTGCTCATTGGGTGTAGCATCGGTGGTAACCTCTTTAATCCCGGTGAGCCTGACATCGTTGCTGTGAAGGCTGCTACCGGCGTCAATGTTGCAGATATCATTGCCGTAGCGTCTGTGCCGACACTCCTAGCCTGCGGTGTTGCTGTTGTGGTGTTGTTAATTCTGATCCAACGACGTCGACTGTGGATGCCAACGCCAGAGCATGAGCCACAGCAGAGCACAGGAGATGATCCAGCGCCCAATGTTGTTCGAGGTCTACTCGCCCCTTTGCCAGTGATACTGCTCCTGGTGCTACAACCACGATTTGCGCTCGTGCCCGTTGTGCAGCAGATCTGGCCGAATGGCATCGCCGTCAGTGCCATCATGGTCGTCTGCACGGGGCTCGTGATTCTTGCTACGGCACCCGGACTTCGTTCGCTCGCACGTCATGCAAGCATGGTATCGGTAGAGTTTTTCTCGGGCATGGGCTATGCGTTCACCAATGTCATCAGTGTGATTATCGCAGCAACGTGCTTTCTGGCAGGACTTGATGCCGTTGGTGCGATTAAGGCTGTTTCGAGCGCGATTGCCGCAAACCAAGGATTGTCACACGTGCTAAGTCCACTTTCGACGGCAATCCTAGCCGTTGTGAGTGGGTCGGGCACGGCCCCAAGTCTAGCATTTTCACAGGCCGTCTTGCCGTCTATCGTTGAGATGGGGAGCACAGGAGTTGCAGTTGCTCTCGGCGTTGCTGGGGCCATTGGCGCGAGTATTGGACGCACCACCTCGCCAGTTTCGGCCGTGATGCACTTCACAAGTTCGCTCACCAACGTACCGGTGCCAGACCTGGTTCGGTTCGTTTGGCTGCCATTAGCAGCAGCACTCGTGTCGGCCATGCTCTACGGCCTCGTATTTTTATAGCCCATGAACCTGATCTACGCTGACTATGCGGCAACCACCCCCCTGGACACGAGAGTGCTCGAGGCGATGATGCCGTACCTCACCACCGTGTATTTCAATGCTGCTAGCTCTCACGCCGGTGGCATGCAAGCCCAAGCGGCTGTCATGAAGGCTCGGCTCGATGTTGCACGGCATATCGGCGCAGGCTTTGACGAAGTCTTTTTCACATCAGGTGCCACCGAGGCGATAAACATTGCGATCCAGGGCTGTGCTGCCATGCAGCTGCGCCAGGGACAGCGTCGCAAGGTGGTTAGCCTTCGCTCCGAGCACCCAGCCGTGCGCGATGCCATCAGTCGGTGTGGTGACGAGGGATTCGACATTGTCTGGTTGCCGTTGGATCATGACGGGCGCGTGGTAATGGAAGAAGCTGAGCGACTGATTGACGATCAGGTTCTGCTCGTCTCCATCATGATGGTGAATAACGAAACCGGAGTACTTCAGGATCTTGCGGCCCTTTCAGCACTGGCGCATCGGCATGGAGCCATCTTCATGACGGATGCCACCCAGGCATATGGGAAGGTCCCAATTGATGTGGAGTCGCTCGGAATCGACATCATGACGTTCTCGGCACACAAGATCTATGGACCCAAGGGTGCCGGAGCATTGTATGTTCGTCGCAGCATCATCTCCGCGATCCGGCCACTGCTGGTAGGGGGCGGACAGGAGAATGGACTCAGAAGTGGTACCCACAATGTACCAGGTATTGTCGGACTTGCTTCTGCCGGCTCGATTGCTGTGGCACACATGTCTGAAGAGGCAGAGCGCATCGCTGGACTTCGAATGAAGTTCGAGGCTGCGCTTGCCGCCATCCCTGATGTTACGATCAACTGTCAGCATGTTCCTCGAGTGTCGACAATTAGTAACGTCACGTTTGGTGAGTGCTCAGCTGAGCGACTGCTTGCAAGCATTCCTGAAGTGGCCTGTAGTAAGGGGAGCGCTTGCTCTTCGGCAAAGCCCACACCGTCGCAAACGCTCATTGCTATGGGTCGGTCCGAAGCCCAGGCGCACGCCACCGTTCGATTTTCATTTGGACGTCTTACAACAGAAGACGAGATCGATCGACTTATTCACCTTGTGATGACTGCTGCAAATGAGCAGCTTGTACGATCCATGTAATTCCGAAAGCCCCCGAGCCCCATGTCAGATACCGTTCTTGTCGGAAAACTTGCAGAGAACATCTCCTCCGTAAAGTCGGAGATCTCAAAGGTCATCGTTGGTCAACATGATGTTGTCGACCAACTGCTTGTTTCGCTCTTTGCCCGAGGCCACTGCCTTCTGGTTGGCGTGCCAGGCTTGGCAAAGACGCTCCTCATACGCACGCTAGCCAGCTCCCTCGACCTTTCGTTTTCGCGTGTGCAGTTCACACCGGATCTGATGCCGGGCGACATTACGGGTACCGAAGTCATCGAGGATAATCTTTCGACCGGACAGAAAACGTTTCGATTTGTCAAGGGTCCAGTGTTTGCCAACATCGTGCTTGCCGACGAGATCAACCGAACGCCACCCAAGACGCAGGCAGCACTTCTTGAAGCCATGCAGGAGCATAGCGTAACGGCCTCCGGCACAACCTATCGTCTTGCACAGCCCTTCTTTGTGCTTGCTACGCAGAATCCTATCGAGCAAGAGGGGACGTATCCGTTGCCGGAAGCTCAGCTCGACCGATTCATGTTTAATCTTCGTCTTGACTATCCGTCCTACCAGGAAGAAGTTGATGTTGTTCGCTCCACCACCGGCGGTGCAACAGGTACGGTCAATACCGTGATGGGGGCTGATGATATTGTAACGTATCAGGAGCTTGTTCGACGCATCCCCGTTGCTGATAACGTGATCGAGTATGCCGTTAAGCTCGTGCGCGCCACCCGTCCGGCCGACACGACTGTGAAGATGGTAAAGGACTTTATCAGCTATGGTGCTGGTCCGCGCGCTTCGCAATTCCTCGTTCTCGGTGCGAAGAGTCGTGCTGCGCTGCAGGGTCGGTATACGCCGAACATCGAAGATGTTCATGCCGTTGCAACCAGCGTCTTACGTCATCGTATCGTGACAAACTTCTCTGCTGAAGCAGAAGGCATCACCACGGATCGGATCGTTACAGAGCTTCTCAAGCACTGATGCAGAGTGACGACGTAACGTTCGTCACTCCGTAAGTCCGTAACTTCCCATCCTTATGGGTCTTGTAGCTATCGTTGGCCGACCAAACGTCGGCAAATCCACACTGTTCAATCGCATCATTGAAGAGCGGCACGCCATCGTTGAGGGTGAGCCCGGAGTGACGCGGGATAGGCTGTATGCCAGGGCGGAATGGGGTGGAAAGCACTTCGATATTGTCGACACTGGTGGAATAGTCCCGCAGAGCGATGACGTCTTCGAGAAGGCGATTCGTGAGCAGGCGATGCTTGCTATCGACGAGGCTGACGTCATCATCTTCGCCGTGGATGGCCGCGATGGCATTACGCCCGTTGACGAGACGATTGCAGCCATGTTGCGATCCTCGCAAAAGCCCGTCGTTGTTGTTGTCAACAAGTGCGACAATGCCGTCTCCGACATGAACTCAGCCGAGTTTTATGCTCTTGGCCTTGGCGACCCATACCCAATCTCAGCGCTCAATGGACGTAGCACGGGAGACTTCCTCGATGCCGTGATTGAGCATCTTGATGAGGGGGCCGAGCTTGACGACACGCGCCTGAAGATTGCGGTGGTGGGTAGACCCAATGTTGGGAAAAGCTCCCTTACGAATGCACTGCTGGGTCGAGATCGAATGGTTGTGACACCCGTAGCAGGGACCACGCGCGATGCGATTGACAGCGTACTTACGTATTACGGTGAACAGGTCGTTCTGATTGATACCGCAGGCCTTCGTCGACGCAGTCAGATCAAAGAAAGTGTCGAGCTCTACAGCACGATGCGCACGTCGCGTGCAATTGATCGATGTGATGTTGCTGTGGTCGTTATCGATGCCGTACAGGGGCTGGAAGCCCAGGATAAACGCATCATCAATGAAGTGGAACAAGCACGCAAGGGCATCATTATTGCCCTGAATAAGTGGGACCTCATTGAGAAGGATACGAAGACGGCCGATCTGTTTATGACGAAGATTCGTGAGGAACTCCGGACGCTGGATTACGTTCCGATTATCACGATTTCGGCTGTTACTAAGCAGCGGATCACGAAGCTTATCGAGATGGCCAAGCAGATTCAAGCACGCCGCTGCGTGAGAATCCCAACCCACGAGTTGAACGAAGAGTTGATCGCCATGCTCGAGCGAACGCCTCCACCGAGCGTTCGGGGTCGTGACCTACGCATTAACTACGTTACGCAGGTGGGCACCGAGCCCCCTCTGTTTGCCTTCTTCCTCAACTTCCCGGAACTGTTGCCCGATTCATACAAGCGATTTATTGAGCGTCAGCTGCGGAACATTCATGATTTTGAAGGAGTGCCGATCAGCTTTCTCTTCCGCAAGAAGAGCGGTTAATCGCTGGCGAGGAGCGTCAGAACTTCTTTGATCAGCACGGCGATACCTATCGCCAAGACCACCCAGCCGAAGCCCTGTCGCAGCGTTGTGCCATCAATGCGGCGTGACATCACCATCCCTGATAGGATGCCGATCGTTGTCAATCCGGTAAACGAGAGCACCAGCGGCCAGTCGTACTGTACACCGCCCCATACGTCGGCCACAACACCGATGGCCGAATTCACCGCTATGAGGACGAGTGAGCTGGCAACGGCCTTCTTCATGTCGAGCCCCGCCCAAAGCACAAGGGCTGGCGTCATGAGGAATCCACCTCCAACACCAAGAACACCGCTGATTGATCCGATCACGAGGCCGTAGCCGGCCAGGTACGTGGGATGTCGATGATTGGTGTCGGGAGCCTGACTCTGTCGTAGCATCCGAATAGCTGCGAACAGCAGGATGGCTGCAAAGGCCAGCATCTGCGGTGTCGGTGGAACGAGCGGAGCCACGAACCGCCGAACAAGAAGGATCGAAAGTACCGTTGTACTGCCGAACGCGAGAACGGCGCTGATGTCGACGCGGCGCTGCCGAAGATGATCGATGCTGGCAATGGCCGACGAGACAGCTACCATAAACAGCGCGTAGCCACTGGCCAACCGGGGGTCGATGCCACCGATGTACACAAGCGCAGGGACGGCAACAATTGCACCACCAGCGCCGATGAGTCCGAGCGAAATGCCAATAACAACGGCGATGAACGACAGTATGATCATGCAGGAACTGGGCCTTACCAGGCCAGCATGCCACCGTGGAGATTCACGGGGTTGGTAAAGCCAAGCATCTGCAGAAGCATGCAGGCTTGACCACTGCGGTTCCCAGATCGACAATACACGATGATCTCGTCGTTGCGGTGCGGTTCGAGCTCTGCAATTCGAGCCGGTAGCTCACCAAGAGGAATCAGAATCGAGTTTGGAATGTTCTCTTCGGCATGCTCCTCCGGCTGACGCACATCAAGAAGCACGATACGTTCGTTGGCATCCAGGCGCGCCTTCAACGCTTCTGGTAGGATCTCGTTTATCATTTGGACTCTCCGAGTTCAACAGGAGCACCGGAGGACTTCCAGCCTCCGAATCCCTGTGGGAAGTTGCGAATGTTGGTAAATCCTTCACGCAGAAGGTAGCTACTGGCGATACTGGAACGGTCTCCGCCTTGACACGAAATCACGACCGTCTGGTCTTTGGGGATCTCTGCGAGATGGTCTCGTAGGTATCCCCCATGGAGATGCCGAGCACCGGGAATGTGTCCGGCAATGTGTTCCGAGTATGCGCGGATATCGATCACGGTGATGGCAGGGTCGGCATAGACCTTCTGCAGTTCCTCGATTGGCATTTGTGGCATGGTTTCAAGGTCATGGCCAGCCCCTTGCCAGTCTGAGACGTTTGGATACATCCCCGCGATATTGTCAAGTCCGATACGCATGAGCTTTCGGGTGATCTCCTCAATGTGATCCTCATGTGCAATCAGCACAAATGGTCGGTCATACGGGATCATCCATCCGGCCCAGGTAGAAAAGGACTTGTTGTTCTGGATGTTGATTGAACCCGGCAGATGGCCACCAGCAAAGGAGACCTTCGAGCGGGCGTCAATGATCCATTCGCGATTCGAAACCGCTGCACTGAGCTCGTCGAGTGATAGCGTCTTGACCGTTGGGACTTCGGTCAGGAGCGGACGTGGCACTTTGTTGAGCTTCTTCATCATGGCGAAGTAGCGAGGGGGCTCAGGCTGACCCGAGAGAAGCTCATTGATGAACACCTGTTCGTCCGAATGGCGCAGTGCCCAGTTGACAAGCTTCTCATAGCCGACGGTTGATGATGGGATTGCTCCGAGGGCCTTGCCACAGGCTGACCCTGCTCCGTGAGCAGGGTGGACCTGAATGTGGTCCGGCAGCGCTTTAAAGCGCTTGAGCGACTGCCACATCTGGCGAGCACCAACTTCCATTGTTCCGCGGTATCCGGCAGCCTTTTCAAGAAGGTCCGGACGTCCCACGTCGCCCACAAAGACGAAGTCGCCGGTGAAAATCATGATCGGCTGATCGGCAATTGCCGGCGTATCGGTGGCGAGAAAGCAGATATGCTCAGGCGTATGACCCGGAGTGTGCATCACTTGGATCTTGATATTTCCCACCATGAAGGTGTCGCCATCTCGAACACCCGCATGCGGGAACTCATACTGCCATTCGTCGCCCCCTTCATCACTGAGATACATCGGGGCATTCGTGACGGCCGACAGTTCGCGAGTTCCGCTCAGGAAGTCTGCATGAATATGGGTTTCTGCCAGGTGTGTGATGCGAAGCCCCTCCCGTCGAGCAATCTCCAGGTAGGTATCGATATCACGCTTTGCATCGATGACCAGGCACTCCCCGGTCTTCTGGCAGCCGACCATGTAGGAGGCGTGAGCAAGGCCAGTTTCATAGATCTGCTGGAAAAACACGGGTAACGCCTCCGGCAATGGTGAGAAATCGACAGCAAAAATACGCCCCGGTTCTGGAACTACTTCCCGGGGTCTTGGGTAATAGGGTGTGGGTATCTTTTGCCGCGTAACAACACGCGGTTGCACCTAATTTTGCACCAGCGCAATACTGGGGTAACACGCAATGAATACACCGAATTACCGTGGACCGTTCGCGGCGATGGGAATGTTGTTTTTCATGATTGGTTTCATCACCTGTCTGAATGACATTCTTGTGCCGCATATGAAGAGTGTTTTCGACCTGTCATACACACAGGCGGCGCTGATTCAGTTCTGCTTCTTCACAGCCTACTTTGTGATTGCTTTCCCCTCGTCGGCTTTGATTTCGCGACTTGGATATCAGCGCTCGATCGTGGTCGGCTTAGCGGTATCAACGGTGGGGGCTGCGCTCTTCTACCCAGCGTCGATCGTACAATCCTATCCGCTGTTTCTGTTTGGGCTCTTCACCTTGGCCTCAGGATTTGCCTTACTTCAGACGGCGATGAATCCGTATGTGGCTGTTCTTGGTCCGCCGGAACGGAGTTCGGCCCGATTGGTTCTATCACAGGCATTCAACTCTGTGGGAACGACGATTGCACCACAGCTCGGCGCATTGCTGATTCTCGGTGCGTCGGTGCTTACTGCCGATCAGGTTGCCAAGTTGACACCTGATGCAATTGCGAGCTACAAGACGTCGCAATCGGAAGCCGTGCAGATGCCCTATTTGGTACTGACAGCGATGCTGGGCATTCTCGCATTTGTTGTGAGCCGTCTGAACCTCCCAACAATCTCAGAGGTCGAAGGAGAAGCTGAACGGGCCGTGCCGCTTATGGCGCCGTTGAAGATACCCCGCCTGTTAAAGGGCGTCGTGAGCATCTTCTGCTACGTCGGTGCAGAGGTTGCCATCGGATCGTTCATGGTGAACTATTTCCAGGAGCGTCTCCCTGGATTGAGTGAGCAGGGCGCCGCGACATACGTGACCTACTACTGGGGTGGAGCCATGATTGGTCGCTTCGCAGGTTCTTTCCTGCTGACGCTTGTGCGACCAGGTATGCTTCTCGGTGTTATGTCGACCATCAATGTCGTTCTCACCTTGGGGTCGACGGTTACCGATGGTATGACTTCGGGTATGCTCCTTGTCTCGTGCGGTCTATTCAACAGTATCATGTTCGCAACCATCTTTACGCTGGCGATCAAGGATCTTGGCGTGATGACAAACCGCGGATCGAGCTGGTTGATCGCGGCTATTCTCGGCGGTGCTGTCATTCCTCAGATTCAGGGGATGATTGCCGATTCGACGGGCTCACTCGCCCCTTCCTACTTGATTCCTGCAGCGTGTTACATCTACATCGCCTATTACGGCTTTGCTGGATCTCATGTTCAACCTGATGCACGGGGTGCGCATCGATGAAATCATTGCTACTTCTTTTTACAATTGTCGTTTCCACCTGCTCGATGCTTGCACAGCAAGTAGTCGTGAACGGTGTTGTGTCTGATGACAAAGGCTCGGCGATCGTTGGCGCAGCCGTGCGTGTTGTGAATACGCGGTATGGCGCGTACACGAAGAGTAAAGGGGCTTTCCAGATCAAGCTTCCCTCAGCCATGGATGGTAAGCTGAATGTGAGCATCCTCGGGTATAAGACCAAGGAAGTGTCGTTTTCCGCCAATGAGTTGCAGTCGTCCGAGCCGATTCGGATTACTCTGGAAACGGATCACCTCAAGCTGAAGGAAGCGGTCGTTGTTGGCTATGGAACAAAGCAACGTGTTGAGCTGACGGGTTCGGTTGCCCAGATCGACTCACGCGAGATTGCGCAAAACACCTTCGGGAACTTCGAAAATGCCATCGTTGGACGTGCTCCTGGTGTGCAGGTGATCAACTCGAATGGGATGGCTGGAAGTGCGATGACGATCCGCGTTCGTGGTGTGGGTTCGCTCACGGCCTCGGGCGAGCCATTGTATGTAATCGATGGAGTGCCGGTTACGCAGGGCGATTTTGGTGGCAAGGATCGTCTTGCGACGCAGACGAATGCGTTAGCGTCGATCAACCCAAATGATATTGAATCGATTGAGATCCTGAAGGATGCGGATGCCGCTGCGATTTATGGATCGCGTGGTTCAAATGGTGTTGTGCTGATCACAACCAAGAAGGGTGCGAGCGGAGCTACACGTTTCAACGTCAGCCTGTTCCGCGGACAGAGTTCGGAAACAAATCGCGTTCAGATGCTCAATGGTGATGAGTTCCGCTCGATGTGGGCTGAGGCGAACCGCCAGGACTCCATCGCCTTGTCGATCCTCCGTCCAACAGCGCGGTTTACTGCGAAGCCCCTTCCGGGTGGACTTACCCCAGCCCAGTATGCGAATACTGACTGGCTCGGCCTTACAATGCAGAAGGGAGAGATCTCCGACGCATCAATAACTGCCTCGGGTGGTACGAACGCGGTAACATTCTTTACGAGTCTCGGCTATCGCAACGAGTCGTCATTTGCGGTCGGTAATACGTTCGAGCGCATCAACGGTCGTGCGAATGTGGATTTCAAGGCGACAGAGAATGTCTCGATCGGATTGAGTTCAAATCTGAACTACACGCTTAATACACGCGTCCCTTCGGCATGGGCTGGAGGTATTGGCGCAGCGCAGAGTTCTGCGTTGCCATACTTCCCGGTCTACAATGCCGATGGCACCTATTTCGAGCCCCAGAGGCCGTGGTATGCGATGTATAATCCGGTTGCGCAGCTGAACGAGAATCAGTTTGAGAACAGTGAAACACGGCTGCTCACGAACCTCTATACGCAGATCACCCTGCCAGAGCATTTCTCGTTTCGACTCCAAGGGGGCTTCGACCTGCTCAACTTCACAGATCGTCGCTACACATCACTCATTGTTCAGTCAGAAGCTGAAGCAGAGGCACGCAAAGTTGGTGTGAGTAACATCATTCTCAACGGAACGCTTGCCTACGATAACACGATCATGGATGGGTTGAAGCTCAATGCTATCCTCGCCATGGAAACGCAAACATCGAATCAACTGGTGACTGGGCTAAAGGGGCGCAACTTCCCGAACCCAGCATTCCGTAACCCAACATCGGCCGTTGTGCGAGAGGCATACTCGTTTGAGACCGCCTTTTCGTTCCTGTCCTACATCACGCGATGGAACCTGAACTATCTGGATAAGTACTTCGTGAGTTTGACCGGGCGTATGGATGGTTCGTCACGCTTCGGCAGCGAGAACCGGTATGGATTCTTCCCATCGATTGGTGCTGGTTGGATCCTTTCGAAGGAGGACTTCCTGAAGGATGTTGAATCGATTTCTCTTCTGAAGCTGCGCGCCAGCATTGGCCTTACGGGGAATGCCGACGGGATTGATGACTACCAATGGCAGGGCACCTACAAGGCTGGAGCGGATTACGGTGGAACACCCGGTATTCGTCCCGACCGTCTTGCCAACCCGCTCCTCGGTTGGGAGCAGACGCGTCAGATTGACATTACGACGGAAGCTGGTTTTTGGAATGGACGACTCCAGGCAACGGTATCGTGGTATCACAAGCTGACCTCGAATGTTCTCCTCAACGTTGCCGTACCTGCCTCGACAGGGTTCTCCTCGATTCTCAAGAATGTTGGATCGTTTGAAAACACGGGTGTCGAAATCGTCCTCAGCGCATACCCTGTGAGCTCCGGAGAGTTCTCTTGGCGCACTGATCTGTCGATTGCGCATAACACGAACAAGGTACTCGACAACGCTGGCCTTCCACCCGATGCCATTGGCGGTCCTGGCGAGACGCGGATTCTTGTTGGCTATCCAGTTGGTACCTTCTTTATCAATCGCTCCGCTGGTGTGCAGTCGCGCACGGATAGCGTTACGGTGCAGCGGCGCCGGTCTGGAAACTCGGTTACCTTCCTCACGCCCAAGGACGATGCTCGCTGGGGTCAGTTCTATGACACTACAGTCGTGATCGTTGGTGGATCGCAGCTCTTCTACAATCTCAATGGTCGCATTACCGACCAGTATGATCTCAATGATCGGGTTGCTCTCGGCAACCCCTATCCTACCTGGTTCGGATCGTTTACGAACACCGTTAACTGGAAGGGCTTTGACCTAACGGCAATGGTGTACTATCAGTTCGGCAATCAGATCTACGACGATGCTGCAAAGCGTCAGGTCGGAAACCTGGGGTCAAACTTCAACCAGGTGAAGGAGCTAACAGACCGTCGCTGGCAGAACGAGGGCGACGTAACGGACGTGCCACGTCTCTCGCTCACAGAGAACTACGACATCAACACCGACCGGTTTATCTATGACGGTTCGTTTATCCGACTTCGTCAGCTAACGCTCGGGTACACCATTCCCGGCGACTATCTCGAAACCGCAGGGTTGTCGAGTCTACGTGTGTATCTGACGGGGCAGAATCTCTTGACCTGGACGAACTATCCGGGCTGGGATCCGGAAATCATGCGTGACCAGGATGGCGCCCAGGGACGTAATCTCGGTGCTGGCGTGACCTATCTCACGCCACCGCAAGCGCGTCAGTTTGTCATCGGCATCAACGCGGGGTTCTAATCATGAAAACTTCTCTCATCTCTTCGTTGCGTTCAGTTGTGGTCACGGGGCTCGCAGTAATCACGCTTGGTTGTGATTCGATGCTGAATCAGACGCCGCCCCTTGACATTTCCAATGAAGTAGCGCTGTCGACACCAAGCGGAATCGTGGCTGCATTAACCGGTGCGGCTGATCAGTTCTCATCGGGTGCGTTCTATGGCGGCAACACGATGTCCATCGGCGAGTTGTGGTCGAACAACGTTGAATCAAATGTTGGTGCAGATTTTGGCCGGTTGCAGATTCTCTCCTACAACTTGAACATCTTCAACCCTGAAGGTCGATCCATGTGGGGCGATGGGTATGGAGTGATCAACCGTGCGAACAATGTGCTGAAGGCGCTGGAGACCGTTCCATTTGCAGATGCCCGGCAGAAGGAGATTCTTCGCGGTCGTGCGCTTGCCTTGCGTGGAGCTTCGCTATGGGCGCTATGTATGTATTTCGCACAGCCTTGGGGGTTCACACCCGACAACTCCCATCCAGGTGTCGTCATTCGCACCGAGCCAACAACTGGTGATATCGGGACGATCAAGGCCAGGGCGTCGCTGAAGGAGTGTTACGATCAGATCATCGCAGATCTTTCAACAGCGGCCACACTTTTACCTGCCAAGGATGCCCCTTACATGGGATCGTGGGCTGCGAAGGCCCTTCTGTCGCGGGTGTACTTTCACATGGGAGACTGGACGAAGGCCGAAGCACTCTGCACCGAGGTGATCGGCAGTGGGGTCTATGCATTGAATGCCGGTGTAACAGACGTTGTCATGACGAACAGCACGCCGGAGGTCATCTTCGAAATCGCTAACACTCCTGTCGATAATGCTGGCTCGATCGTCTGGGATTTCCGTCAGGCAGATAATGCTCTGCCGCGGTATTGGGCTGGCACGGATTTCGTGAATGCCATCTACACTGACACCACCGACAAGCGCTTGTCGCTGTATGTCTATCGCAACAGCCGGTTATATGTGGCCAAATGGGACCGCATTGCGATGAATACGCCGATTGTTCGCCTTGCCGAGATGTATCTCACGCGTGCTGAATGTCGGGCACAACAGGGGAATCCGGCTGGTGCAATCGAGGATGCGAATGTTGTGCGTCAGCGTGCCGGTGTAAAGCCCCTTGCTGCAACTCTTACGGGGAATTCGTTGTTAAATGCGATTCGACGTGAGCGCAACATTGAACTTGCCTTCGAGGGCGACATCTTCCTTGAGCGAAAGCGTCAACGTCGAAACTTGAAGCAACGGCCATGGAATGATGCTGGACTGATTTTCAAGATTCCTGATATCGAAATGAATGCGAACACCCTTTGCATTCAAAATCCATAAGACAGTAATCGTCGTGGTAAACCCAATTCAAACAACATTCAAACAACATTTTTACACCAAGGAGTTACGATGAAGAATCTTCTTCTCACCGTCGTGTCAGCATTCTTGCTGGCTACGTCGGCCTTCGCTCAAAAGGTGGTCGAAACAGATCCTGCTCGTCCGATCGAGACGGGTGGCGTTACGATTACCTACCGTCCTGCCCTCGATGAAAAGGATGGCAAGACACCAATGACTGAAGTCACGGAGATCTGGGCCTACACCGGATGCCGTGAAGCGCAGATTGCACAGGATCCGAACACCAAGTACTACGAGAAGTACGGTTGGAACGATCTGAAGAACTATCCTGAGATGAAGCTCACCAACAACGGTGATGGAACCTTCACTCTCAAGATTGACAACATCAAGGCGTTTTACAACGTGCCTGATGACAAGCCGGTTCGTGAGCTACTGTTTGTGTTCCGCAATGTTGATGGAACGATTCAAGGTGGTGACCGCCTTGTCGCCGTCGATCCAGCAGGTGGTTCCGCAACCGCTGGTCTGCGTCTAATCAACGGTGTGGCTGCTGCTGCAAAGGTCGACGTCATCGCTGCTCAGGCAGATGCTCCGCAGATTACAGAGATTGAATTCCAATTGGCCTCGGTGTACAAGGAAGTTCCAAGCGGTGATGCCGTTCAAATCAAGGCTAAGGCATCTGGTGCACCAGCACCGATCTATGCTGATGTCACAGAAAAGCTTGCCAAGGACGGAAAGTACACGATTCTGATCGGTGCTGACGCTTCAGGCGACGAGTATGTTGCAAAGGTTCTGGCCGATGACGTGGAAACGAAGGCTGGATTCACTAAGATTCGTTTCATTCACTGGTCGCCAGCCACACCGGCTGTTGATGTTCGTGCCGTCCTCCCGGGCGGTGCATTGTCGAATCCGGTGGTTGCAGGTGCAAAGTTTGGTGATGTTGCCAACGTTGAGGTTCCTGCCGGTACATACAAGTTGGCAGTTACGGCTGCTGGTGACGCAACAACGGCACTGATCACGTTCAACCCGATCGAACTTCCTGGTGCGACAAACCTGACAGCAGTTGCATTTGGCAATGCTGATGGTCTGACGAAGCTGCGCGCATTTATCGATAATGGTAATGGTCGTGATTTCGTTGACGTTCTTCCACTTGGTCAAGGCTGGATTGTCAAGGCAACACCAGAAGTACCGAGCAAGAACGAAGGCGTACAGATCCAGTACAACCCAGAGAATGACGTGAAGGATGGTCAGTTCAAGATGGTTGGCGTAGATGATGTCTATGCCTACTCTGGCGCTCGCGATTACGCGAACGGATTCTTCCAAAAGTCAGACTGGGGTGCCGTTGGTACAACCGAAGCCCTCAAGCTCACGAAGAATGCTGATGGAACGTTCAGCTGGAACATCCCAAGCCCGATCTGGTCATTCTACCCAGGTGTTGAAGAGTCAAAGGTCCTCAAGGAGTTGCTCTTTGTGTTCCGGAATGCTGATGGCTCGAAGCAGGGTGGCGATGTGATCCTCAAGGTTGGCGATGGCTCAGGTCCAACGGTAACAACCGAACCAAAGGATGCATCAGCAAGCAAGGCACTCGCAGTGACATACTATCCATGGAACGACAAGAAGGATGGATCGTTCAAGATGGTTGGTGTCGATCAGGTGTATGTCTACACGGGCGGATTCACTGAGACCGGTGACTATCTCGAAGTATCTGGTTGGGGCAACGTTGGCACGAACGAATCACTGAAGCTTACGATGAACGCCGATGGTACAGCCACATGGAACGTTGCTGACCTGGTGTCTCTCTACAAGGTTCCAGCTGACAAGAAGCTCAAGGAAATCCTGCTTGTGTTCCGTAATGCTGATGGCTCGCGTCAAGGCGCAGATGTTCGCATTCCACTTGATCAGCCAACATCGGTTGAAGATGATAAGCTTGCCTCGGCGATCAACGTATTCCCGAACCCGACACCTGGCATGGCACGCATCACGCTGCCGACAGAGACAGCGGTTCGTGTAAGCGTTGTAAGCAACATGGGTCAGGTGCTCTTCAGCACAACGGCCTCAGGTGAAATCGTTTGGAACGGCCGCGATTTCTCCGGCAACGTCGTTGCTCCTGGTGCATATATGGTTCACGTCCAATCGGCAACTGCTACGGCCGTTGTGCCGATGACGATCATTCGCTAAGGACACTCTGTCGATTATGCAGAAACCAGCCCCTTCCATCGCGAGGGGGCTGGTTTTTCTGCCCCACGCCGAATCACCAATAAGTCATTGATCTTGCTGAGATGCTCATGATCTATCGTGCTCTTCTTCTGGCGTTGCTTGTTGTTGTCACAACAGCTGGCGCACAGGTTGTGATTACAACACCGACGTTCCCATCACAAACGGACACAATCACCGTTCTCTTTGACGCGTCGAAGGGTAATCGCGATCTCGTTGGCTACACTGGCGATGTCTATGCTCACACTGGGGTCATCACCTTTTTGAGTACTTCTCCCACCGACTGGCGCTTTGTGAAGGCGCAGTGGACAGAGAACACCCCGGCATGTAAGCTTCAGCGCATAGGTGCAAACCTGTATTCGATGACAATTGCAAATCCACGTGCCTTTTACGGAGTTGCAGGAACCGAGCAGATTCGTCAGCTCGCATTCGTCTTCCGCTCATCTGACGGATCTCGCGTCGGACGAGCCGAGGATGGAACCGATATCTACGTCGAGCTCTTTGCCCCTGGCACCTACATCCGCACACTCGAGCCGACACCGGGAAATCGCGTCGTTGATTCCGGACAGGCAGTTCGTATCACGGCCATTGCATCGAACAACGTGCCGCTCATGCAGATTTCGGCGAATGGAATCGAAATTGCTCGTGCCCAGAATGATACGATCACGACGACGTACCTCGTTACACGCACGTCAAAGATCGACGTCATCACGTACAATGAACTTGGTGGGCAGATCCGCGACACATTCACGCTGCGAGTCCGCCCAAAGGTTACGTTCAAGCCCCTTCCTCAGGGGGCTCGTGATGGCGCAACAATCATTGATGATACCACGGCACTCGTCGTCCTTTATGCCCCGGGAAAATCCGAGATATATGTCGTGGGCGAGATGACCGATTGGAAGCGTACGCCAGAGTATTTCTGTTACCAAACACCAGATCGGTTGCGCTGGTGGACAACGATTCCTATCAAGGCCAAGGGGCAAACGCTCTGGCAATGGTCCTACGATGATGATCGACGAATCAGTGATCCCTACGCAGAGCAACTCTGTGATCCGAGTGATCGCTTTATCGAATCGTGGCGGTTCCCACAGTTGCCGTCGTACCCGACCGGGAAGACGTCGGGGATAATCAGCGTGATCAACACCACGATCCCAGAGTATCCGTGGAAGAATCAAACATTCGTCAAGCCTGATCCTCGTCGCCTAGTCGTCTACGAATTGTTGGTGCGCGACTTCACGGACAAGAGCTCATTCCAGGCCGTTATCGACTCACTCGAGTATCTCAAGAATCTTGGCGTAACTGCTATCGAGCTCATGCCGATTACGGAGTTTGAAGGCAACGATTCGTGGGGCTACAACGTGAGCCATCAGTTTGCCGTCGACAAGTACTATGGCACCAAGAACGATCTCAAACGCCTTATCGACGAAGCACACAGCCGGGGCATTGCCGTCATTCTCGACATCGTTCTCAATCATCAGTTTGGCCAGTCGCCCCTTGTCAATCTTTGGGGAAGTGTGGCTGGACCGACACCAGAGAATCCCTATTTCAATGTCACGGCTAAGCATCCGTTCAATGTCGGATATGACATGAACCATGAGAGTGAAGCAACGAAGGCGTACGTTGATCGATTCTTGAAGTTCTGGATCGCGGAGTTCAAATTCGATGGCTATCGATTCGACCTGTCAAAGGGGCTTACCCAGTTCAACAGCGGAAGCGATGCGGGCCTGATGTCGCGCTATGATGCTTCACGTATCGCAATCCTCAAGCGGATGATGTCCGCAACCACTTCGGTTGATCCCGGGTTTTACAACATCCTCGAGCACTTTGCCGACAACAACGAAGAGAAAGAGCTTTCCGATAATGGAGCTATTCTCTGGGCTAATGCGAATTATGCAGGCAGTCAGGCTGTGATGAGTTTCTCGAATCAGGATATCGCATCATCGATGAGCGCGCAGCGAAGGGGCTTCCCACGACACGGCTTGATCGGATATGTTGAAAGCCATGACGAAGAACGCACCATCTACCGCTCAGTCAATTTGGGCCGTGTCGATGCTACCCACAATACTCGTGATACGACCATCGCTCTGCGCCGACTCGAAGCGTTGATGGTGCAGATGCTGTGCATCCCGGGACCGAAGATGCTGTGGCAGTTCAATGAGCTGGGCTATCCAATCTCGATCAATGAAAATGGTCGACTGGGTCGCAAGCCGATGGGATTCCCGTATCTGCGTGATCCACGACGTCAGCGCGTGCTCAAGTCTGTGTCTGACCTGAATGCCGCTCGACAGCGCTATGACGTGTTTGCGCAAATGTCTGCAACGCTCCAAACAGCAGACCCGATGAAGACGATCGTTGTAAAGGATGCCTCATGCGACCTCGTATATCTCGGCAACTTTGATGTCGTATCGAAGACCGTCAATATTCCCTTCACACGCAAGGGTCGGTGGTTTGAGTTTGCGACATCTACCGATGTGAACGTGTACCTTGATAACAACACCGTGACGCTCCTGCCCGGTGAGTATCGCCTGTACTCAACCCAGCCTCTTCGTGGGCTTACGACCTCAATCGATGATCGTATCGGAGAGGAAGAAATTCGTATCTATCCGAATCCTTCATCTGAGGTTGTTTCAGTATCCAGTCCAGAACCAATAATGCAGATTCTTCTTGTGGATGCCCTTGGACAAATCGTTCGTACGATATCAAGTGGTATGGCAGAGACTGTCTGCACGCTCGATGTATCGGATCTTGCCCCGGGTATGTATCGGGCAATCCTTCGTACCGCACATTCTTCCACGCAACAGTCAATTATCATCAGCAGGTGATCATGAACATCATCCGACTTCTTCTGCTTGCAGTCGTCATCTCTGGAACCCTCTCAGCCCAACGTCTGGCCGTTGAGCGGCTAGGCAATGCAACTGCTGTGCGCACATTCGAACGCGGTGTCGAAATCACTGCGACGAACGCCACAATGTTTGTTGAGATCATCACCCCAGCTGTTGTGAAGGTGCATGTGTCGAAGACGGGTTCGTTTGACACACTGTCCTACGCCGTTGTGGGTAAGCCCCTTGACGTCAAGCCTGCTATTAAGATGAACGACGAAGCCATTGCAATCTCAACCGATTCCTTGCAGGTGGTCATCAATCGGCAGCCATTGGCTGTTCGTGTGTTCGACCGCAATGGAGCTGTGCTTGTCGAAGATGATCCTGGCTTTGGCGTTACGTGGGCTGGATCACACATCACCAACTACAAGATCATGCGTGATGATGAACGGTTTATTGGACTTGGTGAAAAGACCGGACCTCTTGATCGTCGCGGCAATGGGTATACACACTGGAACACCGACTTCTTCGGCTATCCATCGGGTGCTGATCCTATCTACATGTCAACACCGTTCTATATCGGTCTTCATTCCGGATCGGCCATGTACGGGGTGTTCCTCGATAACACCTCGCGGACGCGTTTCAATTTCGGTGCATCGAATAATCGGTTCTCGTCGTTCGGCGTTGAGGACGGAGATTTGCGGTATTACGTCATTGCTGGATCCTCGATACCGAGCATCATTTCGTCGTACTCGTACCTCACGGGCACAACTCCTATGCCGCCACTCTGGTCGCTCGGCTTCCAGCAGTGTCGCTACTCCTACTATCCCGATGCGCAGGTCCTGAACGTTGCGCGTACGTTTCGTGAGCGGGGTATTCCGGCAGATGTCATCTACCTTGACATTCACTACATGAAGGACTATAAGCTCTTCACGTGGGACTCAACGCGATTCCCTGACCCGAAGGGACTTATCAAAAAACTTGCCGAGCTCAACTTTAAGATGACTGTGATCATTGATCCCGGCATTAAGGTCGAGAAAGGGTATCGACAGTACGATGATGGCGTCGCCAAAGACATGTTCCTAAAGTACTCTGATGGCAGTCTGTACCAGGGTCAGGTATGGCCTGGTTGGTGTCACTTCACAGACTTTACACTGCCAAAGGCACGCTCCTGGTGGGGTGATCAGTTCAAGGGGCTTGTCAACGACGGTGTTCGGGGCTTCTGGAACGACATGAACGAGATCGCTACATGGGGTCAGTTTATGCCTGACAATATCCTGTTCGGATTTGAAGGCACCGGACCAGCGTCGCACCTTCTCGGACGCAATGTGTATGGTATGCAGATGGCTCGCTCCACCTACGAGGGCACACGGGCTCTGCTCAAGAATGAGCGTCCGTTTATTCTTACGCGTTCCGGATATAGTGGTATTCAGCGCTACAGTGCCGTCTGGACAGGTGATAATCAGTCGAACGATGATCACATGATGGCTGGCGTTCGCCTGCTGAACAGCATGGGCCTGACTGGTGTGCCATATGTGGGCATGGATGTTGGCGGTTTCACTGGAAACCCATCAAAGGAGCTCTTTGCACGCTGGACCTCGATTAGCGCGTTTACGCCGTTCTTCCGTGCACACGTAGCCATCGACAACAAGAGTCAAGAGCCATGGTCATTTGGTGAACGCGTCGAGCAGATCTGTCGTAATTACATCTCCATGCGATACCGCATCATGCCGACGTTGTATTCGGCATTCTACGAGTCGACCAAGACAGGTATGCCGGTCATGCGTTCGATTGCCATCGAAAATCCGTTCGATAAAAACGTATATGATTGGCAGTACCTTCACCAGTTCACTGTTGGCTCTGACCTAATGGTTTGCCCAACGCCGAGCTACGAACGGTTTACCCGCGTGTACTTCCCATCAGGGGGCAAGTGGTATTCGATTCATGATGATCAAGAATATGCCGGCGGTTCCTCGGTGATTGTCGACTCGCCATTGGAGCGCCTCCCAATCTTTGTTCGTGATGGCGGCATTGTCGTTGCGCAGTCACTGGTTCAGTCCTTGCAAGAAACCCCAACCGACACACTCGTCGTTCACCTTTGGCCGGGTGGCACTGCCCGCAGCTTTGTCTGGTACACTGACGATGGTGTTTCCCATGATCATGAGAAGGGGGCGTATCACATCCGCACCCTTACGCACGATGCAGCCAAGCGTCTGTTGACGATCTCGAAGCCTGAGGGGTCGTACAAGCCCCATTTCAAGGCTGTTCGCGTGTTGCTGCATCGAAGCGATGCAACGTCGGCGTCGATCAACGGCACCCCTGTGCGCATCGAATCGCAGCTACATGCATTCCTTGGTGGTATTCAGAAGTTCGATCCCCTTGGTGGCCCATCGGACAATACGGGGATTCCTGTGAAGTCGTTAACCGCCCCCTTGGGGTCTGATGTGATCACCATTTCGTGGTAAGTCTGCTCTTCACTCGCATAGTCGACGTGTTTACATACGGTCAAGACCTTCCCGTCAATCGGTGATTGATGGACTTGTGTCATCCGCCTACGTTGCGCACCGCAGTGTAGAGGATATGATATGCAAATTGATCGTAGTGAATTATACCGTTACCTCACCCGCAGATATAGCTATGTTGATGCAGAAGAGGTGAACGACGCGGTACAGTCCGCCATTGTTGCCACCTGGGAAGTGAGCGTATTGCGCGAACCCCCTCGGAATGCCCAGGCATATTCGACGGTGGTCGCGCATCGTATGCTGCTCCGATACATTGAGTATCGACGTCGCCACGTTCGCCCCGTACGGAACGAGGAAACGGGTTGGGAAGCACTAGAATCCGTGGGTGCCGCAACAACGCCGGCAACTGCTACAGAGTCGATCGTTGATGCGCAGGCCGTGCTCGATGGGATACCGTGTCATTATGCGGATGTCCTGCGGCGGCACTATCTCGAGGGGCATACCCTCGAAGAACTCGCCAAGGCTGATGGCATTACGCCCGAATGCATGCGCAAACGTCATGAACGCGCCATTAAGTGCGCACGAAAGATGTTTGGAGAGAAATCAACCGGCACGTAGCCGACCGAAACCTGGCACCTATCTCTGTAAATCCTTGATCTTCGCTAGATCGTGTGAGAGGTCGACAAGGTTGCGCATGACGCCTTGCGACATGCCGAAATAGATGTCATCAAACCGACGCAGGACTTCGTCATTTGCGCTTGACATCACTGTGGCAAGATGTTCACGCAGGGTGTTGAGCTGGCGTGCAAACTCTTCTTCAAGGAGCCGGTATCCTTCATCGCCGGGTCGAACGCGGCGCAGCGTACCGTAGACCTTCCATGCGGCCGTACCAGAGAGCGTGATTGCGTTGAAGACCTCGGAGTTATCCGACAACATCGCAAGCTCGAGAATGATCGCTACATCATTTCGTTTGCGCAGGCCCCCTTCAACAGCCTCATGAAGAAAGCTGATTACGGATTCGGTTTCGTCAGAGATGGGCATCATCAGTATTGCACCGTAGCGAGAATTGAGCGGAAGACGCGTTCCTGCTCGAGTGGATCGGGGACGTCTTTTCCGGTTACGGTAAGGGGCGCAACGGCAATCTCGTAGTGATTTCCGATCGAAGAGACGCACACGGCGCATCGCGTGCGCAGGCTCCCGCCGTTGGTGCTGAAGTCAAACGCAGCAAATCGTCGTGCACCGAGCTGAGCAATACGATAGGATCCGATGAGTTTTGCCTGACCACCGGTTTTGCGCAGATGCTTCTGGAACGTCGCACGGGCAAGACTGATGAGTCCATCGCCATCGGCTGATTCCTTCGAAGCTTCCGCACCGGGAACCGCAGAAACAATCATCGAGAGGGTGTACTCAGGATTGACTGCCACGGAAATAATCTCCGCTGATGCCTCATTCTTTGTGTCAAGAAAGACCCACGACTTTGGGAGCAATGCAATGAGGTCGCCCGCACGCGTACGCACGAGATCATCGCTCATCGGAATCTCTGGCTGTGGACTCAGTGCCACATTCTGCACATCGAACTTTTCCTCGGGTGCCTTCACGAAGAGGCACGAGGGAAGGAGTACTGTGAGCAGGAGAATGAGAACCCGAACGTTCACTTTTTCTCTCCCGCACGAATTGCCACTGGGAGGTCGTTCTCCGAGGGAACGAGGGGACACGAATAGCGGTCGTTGTAGGCGCAGTAGGGATTGTAGGCTTCATTAAAGTCGATCACGTAGGCAGTGCCGTCGACTTTGGGAATATCGAGGTATCTGCCAGCGTAGTATGTCTCATGCCCGCTGGTCTTATCCGTAAACGGAACGAAGTATGAAGTTCCCTCGCTTCCCGCAAATGTATAGGCAGCCAGCTTCAGCGCCGAGCCACGGAGTTTGAACGAAAAGACTCCTGCACGAACGGCTTGGCGTGGCTCTTTCGATGAGGTCTGCATGACAATCGTGTCAGGCGTTGAACTCGGTGCAAACGTTGCATCAACAACGTAGTCTGGATCGGGATCAAAGTAGCGCAGTCCGGCAAAGGCGGAACGCTTCTCTTCTGGTAGGGGGCTGTCACTGCCCGACCGGAATGCTTCGTCCTTTTCTGCACGAAGGTCGAGAATCTCCTGTTCGTTAAAGTCGCCCACGGAGCCCCCTGACTCTTCATCACAGGATAGGAGTGCACATGACAGCACAAGTACGAAAATGAGCTTCCACATAGGTGACTTAGGCCTTTCGCTCATCTTCAGGGAAGTTCTTCCACATCATCGACTCGACAGGAGCTTGAACCTTGGCATTGTACTTTGCCGATGACTTGCTGCTGTATGGGTTGATGACGGTTCCCTCGACCATGAAGTAAATGAGCTGACCGATCGGCATTCCGGCATAGACACGCACAGGCTGCTTTACGCTGATCTCCAGTGTCCAAAAGTTGCAGAATCCGATGTCGCCCTTGCCCGCAGTAGCATGGATATCGATGCCAAGACGGCCAACGCTGGACTTGCCCTCGAGAAATGGCACATGCGCATGTGTTTCGGTGTATTCTTCCGTCACACCCAGATAGAACTTCTCGGGAAGAAGCACAATGCCCTCGTCCGGTATTGGATAGAGTTCAATGCGGTTGTGCTTCTTGGCATCGAGTTCACGATCGACATACTCACCAAGCATGCGACCAAGATGCACGTCGTAGGAGTTGGAGCCCAGACAAGTCGGATCGAATGGCTCAATCTTGATTGTACCAGCCTGCATACAGGCGAGGATTTCTGCGTCGGTAAGAATCATGGGCGGAAATTACGCATTGAAGAACGACTGCTTAATACCGGGAGTTGCGGATCAGACCCCAGCGATGGAGCCGGTGCTGGACACTTGTCAGGAGCACTCCTAGGCCGTAGATCGTACTGCGACGGAAATTGATCGACGAGGCATCGTCGAAGTACTTCGTCGGACAGGTCACCTCGCCAATCGGGAACCCTGCCATGATAATCTGCGAGAGCATTTGATTATCGAAGACAAAGTCATCGCTGTTTGCCTCGAGCTTGATTCCCTCGAGCACCTGGCGTGAGAACGCGCGATAGCCGGTGTGGTATTCGGAGAGCTTCTGGCTCACCAGAAGATTCTGTACAAACGTCAGACCACGATTGGCGATGTACTTGTACAGCGGCATGCCGCCCTTTCGAGCCCCATTGCCAAGGATCCGTGAGGCAAGCACGACAGGGTACACGTCGTTGGCGATCATCCATGCCATGACAGGGATGAGAAGGGGCGTGTATTGATAATCCGGGTGGACCATGATCACGACGTCGGCCCCGCATTCAAGTGCCTTCGCATAACAGGTCTTTTGATTCCCACCATATCCACGGTTATTGTCATGTCGGATCACATGATCAATCCCGAGCTCATGTGCGAGCTGTGTGGTATTGTCGCGGGAATGATCGTCGACCAGGATTACCTCATCGACGATGTCCATCGGGATTTCCCGATAGGTCATTTCCAGGGTCTTCTCGGCATTGTAGGCCGGCATGACCACGACGATACGTTTGCCGTTGATCATTTGAGCTCGAACACGATATTGATAGTGGACTTCAGTGTCAGTTGGCCCGACTCGATGGGTGTGGAAGCAGCCGCCATATCCATCGCCATGGCCGACTTGGCGGCATACATTGGACGGGGCTCATAGGTCGCAGACTCTGTGATCGTGATGGCATCTCCGACTGTTGCGCCAACAGCCTCTGCCAAGGCAACGGCCTTTGCGCGAGCATTGCGAGCTGCCTGAATCTGAAGCGAATCCTGAAGTCGGCTTGCATCCTTGGTCGAGAATGTCACCCCCTCGAGGACGTTGCTGGATTCATTGACACCGGCGTTGACAACATCTTCGACCTTTGAGAGATCATTGACGGTGACGACCACAACGTTGCGCATGCGGTAGCGAATGAACTCGCGACGGTCGTCCTTCCACGAATACTCCGGCTGGATCGAGAGGTCACGCGTCATGATATCCTTTGCGGGAATCCCAAGCCCCTTGACAGCATCAAGGATGGAACGTACACGTTTCCCGTTGTCAGTCTTGATGGATATGATGTTCTTGCCCCACGTCTCGACACCGATGATAACCGTGGCCTGATCCGGACGCATTGTTAACTCGGCCTCTCCGTTCACGGTGATTGTGCGACGCTGGGGCCGAGGCACTTCAGACTGCGACTGCGCAATCACGGGGATTGCCACGAGAACAAGGGCGATGATGACGGATCGGATCATGACGGACTCCTAGGATTCTGCTGAAACAACTTCCATGAGCGTACTCCACTCGTCCATCAGGGACGCAAGAACACGCTTTGCAGTCTCATAGGTGGTGACGCTCTTGTGCTGCTTGACAGGATCCTTGTAAAGATCGGGGTCAGCAAGGGTGACCTCCAATTCGGCGATCGTCTTTTCCTGAATACTGATCTGCTTCTCGATCTCGGCGATACGTCGCTCGGCTTTGCGCTTTTCCTTCTCCAATGCCTTCTGTTCCTCGCGGATCTGTGCAGCAGACTTTGCAGGCTGCGCAGCTGGTGCATGTCCGAGTGGAATCTCATGCGGTGGAGGGGCTGACTGCAGCTTTGGATCACCAAGAAGTTTGAGGTATGTGTCAACGTCGCCTTCATACTCCTTGAGCGTTCCCTGCCGGAAGGCGATAATCTTTTCGGTGAGCCCGTCAAGGAAGTCCCGGTCGTGCGACACCACGATCATTGCACCATCATAGGCCATAAGCGCTTCTTTGAGCACTTCCTTCGAGAGCATGTCCAAGTGGTTCGTCGGCTCGTCCAGAATCAGCAAGTTGTACGGTTGCAGAAGAAGACGCGCAAGTGCAAGACGGGACTTCTCGCCACCACTAAGAACGCTGACGCGCTTATGGATGTCATCGCCCTTGAACAGAAACGCCCCAAGAAGCGTACGCAGGCGCGAGCGCATTTCCGGAGGAGCGCCTTGCTCCATGATCTCGTACACTGTTTGAAAGCCGTCCATGGAGTCGGCCTGATGCTGAGCATAGTATCCGATCGACGTGGCATGCCCAACCTGAACATCTCCAGCGGTAGGGGGCTCAACAGCTGCAATGATCTTCGCGAGCGTCGTCTTGCCCTCACCGTTCTTGCCGATGAAGGCAATCTTTTCTCCGCGCTCGAGCACGAAGTCGACGCCGCGCAGCACCTTCTTATCGCCATAGCTTTTGTGAATGCCCGTGCACTCGACAACAACTCTGCCTGAACGAGGGGCGGGTGGGAAGGAGAAGTGCATCGATGAGGTGTCCTGCTCATCGACCTCGATCACTTCCATCCGCTGCAATGCCTTGATGCGTGACTGTGCGCGTGAGGCAAGCGAGGCTTTGTACTTGAATTTATCGATCCACTTCTGCATCCGATCGCGCTCACGATTCTGACGGGCAGCCATGGCCTTCTGCTGCTCCATGCGCTCAGCACGAATCTCTTCGTAGTCGGAATAGCTCGCGGGGATGTCGTAGACCTTGTGCTTTGTAATCTCAATCGTACGATTGGTGATGTTATCCAGAAACGTCCGGTCGTGCGAGATAAGAACCACGGCCCCGTCATAGTTCGAGAGGAAGTCCTCCAGCCAGCGCACGGAGTCGATATCAAGGTGATTCGTCGGCTCGTCGAGGAGCAAACAGTCAGGTCGCTGCAACAACAGGCGTCCGAGTTCGGCACGCATTTGCCAGCCCCCTGAGAACATCGTCAACGGATTATCCAGCTGCTCCCGCTCGAAGCCCAGACCGGTGAGCACCTGCTCGATGTCGGCCTGCATGGTCATGCCCCCGCGACGTGCATAGAGGTCATTTGCGTCGGTGAGTCGCTGCACGAGCTTCATGTAGTCGTCGCTCTCATAGTCCGTGCGCGTCTCGAGCTGATGTTGGATCTCGTCGATCTCTGCATGCAGGGCCAGTACCTCTTCGAAGGCCTGCATCGCCGTTTCACGTAGCGTCTTCGTGACGTCGAGCGTGAGCTCCTGCGAGAGGAAGCCAACCCTGATGCCAGTCTGACGAGATACGTCGCCGGACGTGCCCTGACGCTCGCCGGCGATAATGCTGAGCATGGTGGACTTGCCGGCACCGTTGCGGCCAACAAGGCCAATGCGGTCTCCGTGCCTGATGAGAAAGCTCACGCCTTTAAACAGGACGCGTGTTCCGAAGTCAACGGTGATGTTGGAAAGAGAGATCACAGGCGTTCAATCGCGTCGAGGATGACCTCGGCGCATGCATTCTTGGACATTGGAGGAAAGGGGCTTGGGGGCCCGTCATTGGTCACGATGGTGATCGTGTTGTTGCCAGGTCCGAAGCCGGAATCTGGCGTATCGGCCGCATTGGCGATGATCATATCAGCCTTCTTGCGATGGAGCTTCTCGGTAGCATACCCGACAACATCGCCCGTTTCAAGTGCAAAGCCGATGATGCGTTGGTGTGGCTGCTTTGTAGCTCCGAGCTCCGCCAGGATATCGACTGTCCGCGTGAGCTGCAGCGACATCTCGTTGCCGACGGTATCCTTCTTCAGTTTCTGGTGGGAAGGTGCGCTCGGTGTGAAATCCGCGACGGCTGCTGACATGATGACCACGTCGGCATGACGATGGTTCAGCACTGCCGCATGCATTTCAGCTGCCGACGTCACATCAACGCGCTCAACGCCCCGAGGAGTTGGCAGGGTTACGGGGCCGGCGATCAGCGTCACCATGTACCCGCGTCGCTGTGCCGCTGCGGCCAGGGCAAAGCCCATCGTGCCAGTCGAATGATTCACAATGGAGCGAACAGCATCAATGCGTTCGTGGGTTGGTCCGGCCGTAATCACCATGTGTCTGCCGGCCGCACGCACCGGTGGTTTCTCCTCACTGTGGTCCGCTGGCACGCCGTTCTCGCTCTGCTCTGTGGCATGGCTGATGACGATGGAGGCGATGGTTTCGAGTTCTGGTAGGCGGCCTTGTCCGACAAGTCCGGAAGCGAGTTGACCCGATTCCGGGTCAACCACGGTAACACCGTCGGCGCGCAGTTGAGCGATATTTCGCTGCGTTGCTGGCTGATGCCACATGTCGGTATCCATTGCTGGAAAGACAACCAGTGGAGTGTTCTGTGGACGTGAACAGACTACCGTCGTGAGCGCCGTATCGCACAACCCAGTTGCCAGACGTGCAAGCGTCGTTGCCGAGCATGGCGCGATGCAGATCACATCGGCCCAATGCGCAAGATGCACATGCCAGGAGCCCCCTTCCTGAATCGCAGGGTCATAGGGGTCGATGATGACATGGTGGGTACTAACAGCTTCGAGGGCAAGGGGCGCAACAAACTCCTGCGCCGATGGCGTCATGATGACGCGCACGGTGTGGCCTGCACGACGCAAGTCGCGCACGAGCCACGGCGTCTTGTACGCCGAAACACTCCCAGTTATGCCCAGTAGGATATTCATAAGACAAAACGAGCCATCGCGGGATTTCCGGATGGCTCGCTGTTCTGCATGCGAACGATGTTATTCCTCAGTGGCTGGTGCCGCCGGCTCATTCGAGCGCGTGTGGATCTGGCCTTCGACCATTTCCTTCATCGCCATGAATGTTGGCTTTGGCAGAAGGTCGAATTCCTTGCTGATTGCGATCTGATCGGCATTTGGACCTTCTGACTCATCAGCGTCCGTAATGACATCAGCCATACGCTCGGAAATCTGCGTCTTGATCTGATCGTTGATCTGACGTGAGCGAAGTCCCATGGCAATGATCGAACGATAGATCGATCCCTTTGCCGACTCGTCCATGCGGACCTTGACAGGGTTGACGATGTAAGTACTCATAACAGGATCTCCGGAGTCATACGAAAAGCGGACCGCAAATATAGGGAGAAAGAAGGAGTTACTGGTGATATACGACGTCTTGTCTCCCGCTTGAGCTCCATTTCCGAGGATCAGTGGCTACCGGTATTACGAGAGATGCTGGAAGAGGTTCTCGGTTGGAGTCAGGTCACTAGTGACTCGTCACCTTGCCGAACACCCGATATCGATTTCGGGATACCCATTTGTAGAGTGAGCGGCGAAGGGGCGGGGGAATTGTGCGAATCAGCACAGAGAGCAGCCGATGGAGGGTGCCCAGACGGGAGAACAGATAGATCATGGCCCTGTCTTCGATCACGAGCTGATGGTCGTGCGTGATCACGTAAACGGTGTCTGGCGGACCTGAAACGCCGCGTGCGGAGAGCATTCTGGTGCCTTCCTCAGACTGGAAGGAAATATACCGGAACTGTCGGTTGCTGTCCCACCGACGCAGATATCGGACGGTGACATCGCAGAGTTTGCAGACGCCGTCGAAGATGACCGTTATCGGTGCGTCGCCGGGCATGCTACGCCGACCGCGTCAAATGGGCAACGTAGAATCCATCGCCACCGTCATCGCCGGGCAGGGTTGACCATTCGGTAGCGAGCGAGAAGGCCGCCCCCTTTTCACTCGATAAGAATGCGGCAACCTGCTGCGCCCCTTCCTCAGGAAGGACGCTACAGACGGCATAGACGACATGACCACCGGGCTTGGCGATCGGCGCACTGCGCTGCAGGATCTGTTGTTGCATCGTAAGAAGCTCATGAAAGCCCTCCTCTGTGCGGTGGAAGAGGATATCAGGATTACGTCGCACGACACCGCTTCCGGTGCATGGGGCATCGATAAAAACGCCGTCAGCCGTATCGTGAAGGCGCTTGATCACCTTCGTTGTCGTTGCGTGGCGCGTCTCGATGATGTCGGCTCCCGCGCGTGTGGCACGATGGCGCAGGGCTTGAAGCTTGGCGGCGACAATATCGACGGCAATGATGCGGCCGAGGTTGTGCATGGCCGCGGCAAAGAGCAGGGCTTTCCCTCCTGATCCGGCGCAGGCATCAACGATACGCTGCTTTGGTTGCGCTCCCAGTTCATGGCCCGCGCGCACCGAGGTGATATCCTGCTGCTCAAACCAGCCGGCAGCGAATGCCTCCGTGGTGAAGAGTCCAAATGGTCGGTCGATTCGCAACACGAGGTCGTTCACCACCGTCGGCTGATGCTGGTGCAGTGCTGCTCGGCAGGCATCGATGGTTGTGCGGAGCGTATTGATACGGACAAACACCGGAGCATCGGATAGCATCCTCGATATCACAGCGTCGGTATCTGATCCATAGGCCGTTGAGAGACGCTGGCGAAGCCACTGCGGCATTGCGCACCGGTGTGGATCAATGATGCCTTCGAGTTCGCCGGCAAGAGCCGACTCGACATCGTCATAACGGACTGCTTGGAAGATGATGTGTCGAAGCTCGCGAGCCAGCTCTTCGGTTGGCTGCACCTCGCGGAATACGCGCTCAATGCTTGAAGAAAGGTGACGTCCCTGCGCAAGCGTATCGTAGACGCAGTCACGCACGACGGAGTGAACCGACGAGGGTAATGGCACTGGTTATGTCCGGATCGTCAGAGTGGTTGTCTGTGCATCGAACGTCGATGCATAGCGCTGAAGGTTTGTTGCACTGCCAGAGGTCGGCTGACGTACCACCGATCCATCCCGACGCGAAAATTCTGCGCGATGGCATGGACAAACGCAGTTTGACTGGGCATCTACCGGGAGTTCGATCGGACACCCCTGGTGCGTGCAGATGGACGTGAACACCGCAAAGGTTGTTTGATCAATTCGAGAGATGAAGACAGGTTCATCGCTGTTCAGTCCGCTCACAAGTGTGAGCGAGATCCCGCCCACAGCTCCCAATGCAGGGATGGCAGCAATATCCACGGTGAACGACTTCCCGGTCGGTTCAGTTGGGGTTGTTTCATCCTGCTCACACCCCGCAACAATGTTGGCAATGGCTGTGGCCGACAGTGCAAGGCCGACCGAGGCGGTGGCGCGTCGAAGGAAATCGCGACGTGAATGTGCGGACATGGCAAGGGGCTCCGAAGAATGAATTACGCTGACCGTCGACGACGAACAAGACCAAGCGTGATCATTGTTCCACAGACTCCGAGGACAAAGGCATAACACCGGGGAAAATCTGTCAATGTTGCATTCAACGGTAGGAGTCCAAACTTGAATGCCGGTACAAACTCCGTTGTGCGCGTAACGGTGCCGAAGAGTTCGTCTTTGACCTCTTTGACGATCTCCTCACGATCCTTCGAGTAGACGTGCCGGCCATCCTGCATCCAGACATAGCCCCCGACAAGAATGCCGACGATACCGAGAATGATGAGCAAACGATTGAGCATAGTGGATCCGTGAAGAATGTTCAGTAGAAGATGTGCAATTGCATGTTCCACCGTGACGTATAACCTTCCTTCCACGTGTCGAGAATTCGATATTCCGGCCGAAGTTCGACGTACGGAGCCAAGAAGATCTGGGCACCAAGAATGGCGGCATTGGTTAGGATCGAGCCGTTGGCATTGACCTGATCGGTCCAATAGCGCTCGGCGCGGATATAGGGGAACGCCCATGTTGTGGCCTGAAGCATGAGCTCGGCCGACCATGTCTCGGTGTCAATCACATCGTCAACATTCATGGCTGTGCGGTCCAGCATCAACGAGAGATGATCACTCAGGCCGATGCCAACAAATGCACTCGTCAGCTGAAAGTCGTTGTTTCGAAGAAACGAACCGCCAACCCACATGTTCAGGGTCTCATTGAAGGCACGTGGCCAAAGCACTGCCCGTGCAGTGATTGTCGGCTGATTTCCAATAATTGCCGGCATGGATTGCGCGCCATCATTGACACGAACCTGGGAGAGTCCTTCCGATCCAAAAACACCCGTCTGAAGGGTCAGCCAGCGCAGCCCTTCATAGGTGATCTCTGCCCCATACTCCGACCAATCCGGCGCTACAAGCGTCTGTCGCGATGTCGAGGTAACATAGCCGTATGAACCCATTGTGTGGTCATCATACCGCATGCCAATTGACGGACGGAACAGTCCAACGCGCAGCTGTGGAAGCTGAAGCGAGGGGGCGATGATTGCGGAAACTGACCCCATGCGCTGACCCGGATAGACGACCCGTTGGGTGCTGTTCGGGCCCTGACGCAGAGCGGCAAGGTTGAATGATCCTTCAAGGGTGACCGCCTTGATCGGGGTTAGTGCCGCATACAGCGAGGCCTGCATCGGGAACGTTGTTCGCTGCGCATCTGCACTCGAGAATGACCGGGTGTTCTGAATGCGGGCATCCATTCCAAGCGTAAGCATGCCATCGAAGAACGTATTCTCCTTGTCAAGGGCATACATGGGCGCAAGAAACGAGGAGTCCCGTCGAATCAGACCAACGTCATACCAACTGTACCAGCCGAGGTCGCTGCGGATGCCGCCACCCGAGGGGGCGACATGACAGTTCGAGCAGCGATTCCCGGTGATAGCCGAGAACTGCGGAATTGCCGCGGCAGAAACCGCGGCAATGACGACGAGTATTGCTGTTGCGAGCGCATTCATGCGCCGAAGAACCCTACTTGAGCTTGAAAGTTGCAAGGCACTTTTCAAAGATTGGCAGGTAGACTGCCTGCTCTGGCTTGAACCAGTTCATTGTCACGCGGACCATTCGATCGCCCTTGACCATAAAGTAGGCGCGCGATTGGATGTTCGCAGCTGGGTTGTACGAGAAGTAGTAGGCCTTCACTCCCGAGAGTTGCGTTGCTGTTGGACTTGAGCCGCCGTAACGACCCTTGTTCTGCTCGATAATCTTATCGAGGTTCTTCTGATCCTTTGCGTCGAAGACGTCAATTTGAATCGTACAGTCAAGGCGCGAGCCAGCAAAGCTCATGGAAGAGAGACCTGTCGACTGCCCCTTGGTACCCTGGAAGTTCTGCGGGATCTGGATCGTGAAGTCCGGAGCATTGTACGCGCGAAGCGTGTCGGAAGGGGGCTCAGGAGCACTTGGGCCTTGAGGTCCTGCAGGCGCGATCACCGGACGTACTGGGAGCTTCACTGATGCGAGAATCTCCTTGAATTCCTTCTCGTACTCCGAAAAGGTGTTGCCGAATGCGGCGAACGTCAGGATCGTGATCAGCGAGTCGTTCTCGGCAAAGTAGGCTTCGGACTGAAACTCGCCGTCTTCTTGGTCGAACTTGACGCTGAGCTTCTGTCCTGGCTTGCCGCCAAGCGTTGTCGTCGTGCGCTCGTAACGATCAAGATTGTCCTCGAACTCCAGCTTTGAGCGCTTTACGAGCGAATCGATTGTGGTCGTTGAGTCCATCGGGATGACGCGCATTTCGACCTTCGCACCGCCCTTACCCTTACCGAAGGACAAAAAGCGCGAGCTGTGTGCCTTGGAAGAAACGGCAAGAATCAGGTCGCCGCGACGCTGCTGGACGAACCAATTCTTCGGAACCTTCAGTTCAAACTTGCGGACTTCATCGGTCCGGAGTTCAAGTCCCTCAATCGGGACTGGTGTGGCTTTACGTGAGCATCCCGCCAGGGCGGTCATCAGGATGATTGACAGTCCAAGAGCACGAAGGGAAAACATGCGATTCATCTCCATGAGGTAAACATCGATATCAATTATTGAGAGCCCCTTCAAGAACCCACTGACGCATTCCACGCCGGTGATTGGCATTGATACGCTCCTGGAGTAGGCCCCAGGGGTGCGAAAACACGCCATCGAGAACTTGAATGATCAGACTTTCGTCGGGACGATTGGGGACAACGAGGTTGGCTCGGTCAAACATGAGCGTCGTATATGACGTCAAGCGAATGCGTCCAGCCGGATTAACATCAGAATGGCATCCGCCAACTCCGCAGCTTACGGCGAGAAAGGGTTGGACGTGGGCACGAAACGAGACGTTTGTATCGGGGAAGATCACATCCCCGGGCTGCGTGATCATGTTGTCGCCACAGCCAGCGAGCAGCAGCGCAAGCAATGCCACCAGAGGAGCAATGATGAAGGCCGGAACGGGGCTCATCAGTAGCTCTCCTCCGACGACGGAAATGTGTGCCCCTTAACATCGGCGACGTATGAACGGACGGCCGTCGTCATCGCGTCGTGCAATTCGGCATAGCGCCGCACAAAGCGTGGACGGAACTCTGTGGACATTCCCATCATATCGGTCCAGACCAGGATCTGACCATCGCAATGGGGTCCGGCACCAATGCCAATCGTTGGAATGTCGACCAGCTTGGTGACTTCTGCGGCAAGTGTTGAAGGGATCTTCTCGAGTACGATGGCAAAGGCGCCGGCCTGTTGCAGCGCAACTGCATCGCGTTTGATTGCATCGGCCTCTTCGGTAGTTACGCCGCGCTCCTTGTACGAGCCAAACTGATGGATGCTCTGCGGAGTTAGGCCCAGGTGTGCCATGACGGGGATGCCATTTTCGGTCATGAGCTGTACGGCCTGGAGAATGCGTTCGCCGCCTTCAAGCTTCACCGCTCCGCTACCGGCCTCTTTCATGAGGCGTCCAGCATTGCGGAATGCTTCCTGCGGGGTTACCTGGTAGCTCATAAATGGCATGTCGGTGACGATGAGTGCATGCTCCACAGCGCGGACAACGGCCTGCGTGTGGTAGATCATGTGCTCAAGAGTCACCGGTATGGTTGTGTCATGACCCTGCACAACGTTCCCCACCGAATCGCCAACGAGCAGCACGTCGACGCCAGCCCCATCGAGGATGCCAGCTGTAATGGCATCATAGGCGGTGAGGCAGGCAATTGCCTTCCCGGCTGCCTTCATATCAATCAGGCGGCGGGTTGTTACACGTTTGCGGGTGGTAGGTGTAATGGACATTGTCGGAGGAATGATGACTGGCAAAGATAGCCGTCGCAGGCCTTCATGGCGTTATCTTATCGTCATGCTTTCGCCTGTCGTATCAGTTGTCGACCTCAAACTTGAGGTCCCAGCGGGGAAGTGTGTGACGTTTTTGTCAGACGTGCACCTTGGATTTGGGGATCGCGCCTCTGACCGGGAGCGCGAGGACCGCTTCCTCGCCGTGTTACGGGCATCGGCCGCTGCGTCGTCGCACATTGTGATCGTTGGCGACCTGTTCGACTATTGGTTTGACTATCCATCGGTGGTTCCTGCACGCTTTGTGCGCCCCCTTTCAGCACTTCACGATATCGTCGATGCAGGTGTGAAGGTTGTGTATCTGATCGGCAATCATGATTTCGGTCATTATCGGTATTTCGAAAACGAGCTGAGGATCCCCGTCATCGGCGGTGATGTGACGGCAACGATTGGTTCAAAGCGATTTTACATCTGCCACGGCGATGGCAAGGCTTATAACGACACCGGATATCTGGTGCTACGCTCGGTGCTCCGTAACCGAGCTGCGCAGTGGTTGTACAGGAAGCTCCACCCAACCATCGGCATTGGTCTGGCCGCGCGCACCTCACATGGCAGCCGGGATCTGACGGAACGACGTGACTACGGCGGCAGCGATGGCCTTCGAGCGTTTGCTGAGGCTCGCCTTGCTGACGGCTATGATATTGTGGTCATGGGCCACCGCCACGTTGCCGAAGCAACCCCGATCGGCAACGGACTATACGTCAATCTAGGTCACTGGCTCGGAGAGCATTCCCCGCACGGCATCTACAGCGAAGAGCGTGGATTTGAGATGAGGTACTAGGTACTGGGTACTGGGTACAGGGTACTGGGTACTGGGTACAGAGTACAGGGTACAGGGTACTGGGAACCGTCATCCCTGTGAAAGCAGGGATCTACGCGTTTGAAAGACCAGTGACGAGTGACAAGTGTAACTCCTAACCACTGTAACTCTGCACACCTTCGGGGCATCATACTTTTCATCCATCCAGCATGCCGATTGCATTCTTCACTAGAACACATAGAAGTCACGCCAGTTTGATGCTGATTCCGTACCGATTGTTTGTGACAATAGCAGCTATTGTTGCTGTTTGTTCCTGTTCAATGTCTGTTATTGCGCAGCAGGGTAATGCCGATGAGCACTACGTATACTCATCACGCTCGTTACAGGCAACCAACGTGAACCTGTCCATTGGTCCATCGCTGACGATGCTTCCTCAGCCCCTTACCGAGTATCCGACGCCTGCTCCAATGCTTGATCTTCGATGGCGAGTGGCCACCCCGTACAGTCTGAATCTCTACGGTCGATTTGGGTCGAACATTGCAACATCAGTCGTGAAGGCAGGGGGCTTGATCTCAACGGACATCGGATCATTTTCGGTAGGAGTCGGCTACTCTGCGGCCTACGTGTATGGCAACATCACGTTCATCGATGGTTTTAATACTTCGCAACAGAGATGGATCAATTACCCGATGGTCAATCTTTCGGCAATGCTGGATAGGCTGACGCTCACTGCTCGTGCCGAGCTGGAGATGATCACGGCTCTTGATCAGCGCATCGAGGACCAGGAGGTACGCACTAGTCTTGATAAGATCTCTGGTGGTTCGTTGACGATCGTCGCTGAGCAGCCCTTCTGGCATACCACACATGTGCTCCTTGGTGTGAGCCTCTCGTATTCGTCCAACCCTTACCAAGCGTGGTTCATCTACAATACGTTCAACGAAAGACTCTTCTCTTCTGAGCTATTCCTGGGATTCATCCTGTGAGATATGCACTGATCATCCTGGTCTGCTTAGCGGCTGGGTGCGTTAGTGCACTCGATCCCGTGGTATATCCAGATGTCGAAACGGAATGGCGCGCACTGGGCATTAAGTCACTTGTGAGCAAGCAGAAGGACGTTGTCACCGGTGTATATGCCGTTGAAGCCGGTGCGGTGTATCTCGGTGATACTGTTGCGATACGGTATGACGGAGATCGCGTTGCGATGTACTCCGCAGCCAACGTTGTATTTGTTTCCGGCTTTGTAGGGATTCGCGATTCCACCGCACGGATACTTGCTGTCTATCGAGCTGTTACTGGATCGCTCGTTGGACGTCTTGACGTGAGCAGCGTTGCGAATGACGGCATGAAGGACCTTGGCAATGGTGTTGGTCAGGGACGTGACCTGACCTTCATTGGCACACTCGAGGTCAACGGAGTAACGGTAAGCGTGCGACTTGTGAAGAAGGGGCTTATCAATACACGGCTCCGGGGCTTTACAATCATAGCGCATCGTGGAGGTGGGCGAAACTCTGAACGTCTCGGATACAGTGAAAACAGCATAGAGATGATGCGATTCGCGAGTCGCCTTGGTGCCACAGCCATTGAGATCGATGTGCAGATGACCAAGGATGGTATCCCCATCATCTTTCATGATCCCACATTTACCTCTCGTACTGTGCAAAGCTCATACATCATCGGTCCAGTGGAGAATTACACCCTGACGCAGATCCGTTCTGCAACTCGGCTCATCTATGGCGAACAGATACCGACGCTGCGTGAAGTTCTCCGTACGGTGGTCGACAGTACCAATCTGACGATGGTCTGGCTCGACGTTAAGCAGGTGAGAGTGATCGATTCAATCCTGATACTTACCAAGGAGATCAATGACTACGCGAAGGGTAAGAGAAACAAGTTCGAAGTACTCTTTGGTATTCCGGATGAATCAGTGTTGAATCGCTACCTGGAAAGCCCCTTTGCCGGAACCGTTCCGGTGCTCTGTGAACTCGACATCGAGGCGGTGCGAAAAGTCAATGCATCTGTCTGGGCTCCAAGATTTACTGCTGGCATTCAGAGCGATGTTGTCAAGCAGATGCAGGCCGAAGGTCGACGAGTCTTCGTTTGGACTCTTGATGACGAGGCATTTGTCCGTAGGTACCTCGAAGCTGATGTCTTCGATGGCATCCTGACGAACTATCCAACAATGTTGGCCGCCATGTTTTATTCGCGGGGTGTGCGGTTTTGAGATATATCACACTCATCGCTCTGGAGCTTATTCTGTCAGGATGTTTCGCGTCGGCTCAACAGGCTGCTGACTCAACGTTTAGAGTGCGATGCAGCGTTACCAGTGCGATCATGGAAACGCTGTATTCTCGGCCCCCAACCTCACAGAGTGATGCAACGGCGTTCATGGGGAGTGCATTTATTGGTCGCGCCGCGTGGCATCCCAACCATCGACTGGCAGTTGGTATTCAGAGTGGATATGTAATCTTCTCACGTCAGGATCTGCTTGTCAGTGGTATTGCAACAGGTCGTGCAGGCTTAGCTGCTATTCCACTTCTACTTATTGTGTCAATGGACTCGCAAGGATTCGAACTTGGTGTCGGTCTGGGTATGTATTACCTGCAATCGATTTGGCGGACGCTGGATGTGGAGCGGGCTGCGAGCTCTGCTGTTGAGTATGGAATCAATCCATGGGTTAGCTATCAGATCGCCATCTCAGACGATATCAGTTTTGGTCCGGAATTTGGCGCTCATATTCTCAGCAACAGAGGAATCGAAACGTTTACGGTCGGCGTAACAATAACGGCGGATGTGCTGCGGTATTGATGATCTTCGAAGGCTCCGCAAAGAACTTCATAACGTTGAATGATCCGTCCGAATCCTCCAATCGCTTGAGGTGGAATGTGAGCCGAAGTACCTATTCTATTACGTGTCACTCGTCACAGGTCCATCCTGAGACTACACACTACTCTTCCGGACGAATGCAGACCGTTTCCACCTGTGAACCTTCGGGATTGGAGAGAATAACAGAGTAGACACCTGCCGTTGGTGGGACCGATACGTTGACGGACATCATCACGCCGAGGATGTTGGTGAACTGCGTTGGCGTTAGACCTAAGCGTGTCCAGCGATCAAGGTGGGAGCGGAATGTTGCGGAAATGGCAACTGGCTGAATGCTTGGCATACGGTCGTGGACCGATGTTGTTGGACCAATACGGTAAGCACCATCTGTAGTGAAGTAGTAGACTGGACCCTCCAAACCCGATCGAAAGATGGAAATGAGCTGCGCCATGCCATCGGCGGTGGGGGTAGCATAGTCCATCCATGTCTGACCATCATCGTATGAAGCCATAAGGCCAGTGACTGTGACCATCAGTGCTGCGCCATCTGTTCCGACAATCCCGTTGCCTCCGACGAGGAAATAGCGCAGGCTGGCCCCCTGGCGAAGGACTTCCTTCCACGTGAATCCATTATCTGTCGAACGCCACATCCGCCGGTCATCCATGGTATGGTTGGATGATTCGATGAAGGTCGCGCCTGTGCTTGCAACGAACGTATCGCGGATCACGCCGGTAGCAGATGCTACAAGTGTTCCTGAAGGCAGCCGCATAGCGCCGAGAAACCAGACGTCAGATTGAGGTGCTGATGCACGGGACCATGTACCCCCACCGTCGCTGCTGATAACGATGCCGCCATTGTGGAGCGTAGTAAGTCGAAGATCATCGGCATCGCGCACTTGCATGCCTGAACAGAATGCGACAATGCCACCATTGGGCTGTGCCACGATGGTGGTGACGATGCAGGACGTGTCTGCCGGGGAGAAACCACTGATGTCGCTGATTGCCACGGTGTCACGCTTGCTGTCCGGCCGAATGAGAATGAGCTTGCCTTTCGCACCGAGAACCACTGTACCATCATCCAGGCGGGCCGCCGATGATGACACACCTGTATCGAGGACTTCGATGAAGTCGCCGGAACGGGAGTAGCGTCGTGTACCGACACCTGGAAACATGACATCTGTCGAATCCACCCATGGCAGGCGCAGTCCATAATCGGTGGGTGAACGAAGGATAGGACCATCGGGTTCATGCAGCCGTTTGCCGAAAAGCTCGCCTCGCAATCCACGCTCGCGCAGATGGCCACGTTGGAGTTCGTCAACCTCATACAGGCAGTCTGAAAACGGAAGGACGAGCAGCTTGCCTCGACGATCGGTAAACCCCGAAAGAATTGGCAACGGTCGTAGAAAGTCAATCGTCCGAGCCATCGCAGACAGGTTCAAAAATCCATGGTGCGCAGAATGGAGCAATGGCTCGCTATTCTCCCGACCCGTAAACAAGGTCCATGTCTCTGAGGCGGGATTCGGGTTGTAATATCCTGTTATCAGACTGACTGCTCGACCAGAGTCGATATCGGATATGCTCGGGTTTTGGGTCATGAGAACCCTTTTAAGGCGAATGTCGGTGCTGTCGCTGGGTTTTGTGTAGAGGAAGCACAGTACCGAGTCTGGACGTCTCCACCATTGAAATGAACGATATCCATCTAAACCGCCACGAGTGATGTTTGTCTCTCCAACGAGTCGCCAGAATCCATTGACGTAGTGAAACAGCCTGCCAGGTTGCCACCGTTCGAGCGCGAAGAGGTTGCCATTCGATGTCGATAAAAGATCAACCGAATCCGCAGGTAGGGAGGTGCCGTCGATCGCCGTAAGCCGCTTCGTACAAATTGCGGTTGTTAGGTCATTGATGGCACGTTTGCACAGGCCAGTGTCGGGTATGTACTTGCTACTGGAGATCACCTCCATGATGGAGTCACGCCCAAACCGGACGGGAAATGATGGAACCCGTTGAATCGGAAATAGTTCTGTTCCGCGTGTGGAGGCCACCAAGAACTCTTTTCCCGTCCTGCTTGAAAGCGTGAGCAGACCTGGGGCGTATGGCGGGTTGAGAATGCAGCGCATCGAATCGGATGGTGTGAGCCACGATGCGCCGCCGTTGCTGCTTAGACCAAAGTAACCGTCTAGATCACACGCTACAACCAAGCCATCCCCACAGGGATAGATATTGAGGGCTGTTGGCTTGCCTTCTGGTAATGGCATAAGAACGCCATTGCCTGCACTGTTGATGCGATAGAGAACCCTATTTGACCAGCCACCGCCCCCCGATCCGTCGCGACCCGAGACAATGAGCAGATCCCCATTCGTATCGCTGCCGATCTCTTTGAGAATCCTTGCAGTTCTTGGGGCGCCGGGAACCACCGACATCGTCCATGTGGTGGTGTCAATAGCAAACACACCAACGCCATCCATGACAAGGAACATTTGGCCGCTGACGCCGTGTGACCGCACCCATCCCCAGATGGAACGTTCAGCATATATGGGGGTGCCAGTCTGGGACTGTAGGCCGGGTGGGTGAGCCCAGAGAACTACCGTTAGGAGGATGCCCACACATACGACGTTTAGTGAACGCGCGCTCGCCTGATATCTGTTGAGCATATCTGTTCTTCTCAATATTCGAATGACGTAAGGACAACGATGTACGAATGACGATATACGATTGACGAAGATACGAGCATTCTTGAGAGGGCAACGTTGCAACGCACCCTGTGGCAAGTCGCCATTTATGCAGTTTTGCGAGTATTCACCGGACACGTAAAGGGGCGAAGTTCAGCTCGAATTGGGGGATGCCTCCCCTCCGACGGCTATTTTTGTAGCCCCCACATACACGAAGGAAGCCCCATGAACAAGATCGGACTGTTGTTCGGCATGGAACAATCGTTTCCGCCGGCACTGGTAGAGGAAATCAATGCCCGGCACGCGGGCGTTGCTGCAGAGTTTGTCAAAATCGGGGCGGTGACGTTGGAGTCGCTCTTCGAGTACGATGTGATTCTGGATCGTATCTCGCAGGATGTGCCGTATTACCGCGCAATGCTCAAGCAGGCCGCGCTGAACGGTGTCCGTGTTGTCAACAATCCATTCTGGTGGTCGGCCGATGATAAATACTTCAACTATGCCCTGGCAGATAAGGTGGGTATTCCCGTGCCACGCACGGCGCTGATCCCGAGCAAGAACCATCCACCGGATACCACGGCAGAGTCATTTCGAAACCTCGTGTACCCCCTCAACTGGCAGGAAATCTTCGATCACGTAGGCTTTCCAGCCTATCTCAAGCCATTCGATGGAGGGGGCTGGAAGCACGTCTATAAGGTTACTTCCATCGATGAGTTCTTTGCAGCCTATTCCGAGACACAAGACATTGTGATGACCCTTCAAGAGGGCATTGAGTTCACTGAGTACTACCGCTGCTACTGCATTGGCAAGAAGCACGTGCGCATTATGCCATATGAGCCCCGTAACCCACATCATCTGCGGTATCAAGCCGGCTTTGCGCCGTCACCGCAGATGCTCGCACAACTTGAAGAGTACTGCATCAAGATTTGCACGATGCTTGGCTATGAGTTCAACACCGTTGAGTTTGCCGTACGTGATGGCATCCCCTACGCAATCGACTACATGAATCCGGCACCAGATGCCGAACGTACTTCTGTGCAGGACGACAACTTCCAGTGGGTACTCAAAACGACCGCCGACTACCTCATCGAGCTCGCCCAGCAAGGACGCCGCATCCCGTCGGAGTATGCGTGGAGCAGTTTCATCGGCAAGGCCTGAGGTTTGGGGTTGATGCATTGAAAACAGCTTGGCTGCATCCTGAGCTGCGAGACGGCGAAGGACCATTCGGATACACACATTGACGAACGGCAATCACATGGCACATACGTCTATCATCAGTCTCGACGGTACATCACTCACGATCGAAGATCTTGAGCGGGTTGTGTTCGACACCGCCATTGGCGTTGACGTAGCACCTGACGCTCGCGAAAGGGTGAGAGCTTCGCGTGCGGCCGTTGATCGCTGGATTGACGAAGGGCGCGTGATTTACGGCATGAATACAGGCTTTGGCGAGTTTGCCAATGTCGCTATTTCGCGTGATGATGTCGAGCGACTTCAGGAGAACCTCATCATTTCGCACTCAGCTGGCATGGGGACGCTGCTGCCGCGGGAGATTGTTCGTGCGATGATGGTGCTGCGGATCAATGCGCTTGCCAAGGGGTGTTCTGGCGTGCGCGAAAGCACGTTGGACGCGCTTGTTGCCATGGTGAATGCCGACATCGTTCCAGCGATACCGAGTCAGGGCTCGGTGGGCTCGAGTGGTGACCTTGCGCCCCTTTCACACCTTGCGCTGTGCCTGATTGGAAGGGGCGAGTGCGTCGTTGACGGTGTGCGTCGCCCAAGTGCAGAGGTACTGCGTCAGCATGGGATAGAGCCGGTACGATTGGCTGCGAAGGAGGGCTTGGCGCTGATCAATGGTACGCAGATGATGTGTGCCTTTGGAGCTTTGACGATTGCGCGTGCACGACGTCTTGCCAGGATGTGCGATCTGGCTGGTGCTCTGTCGCTTGATGCCCTCCGTGGCACAGATGCTGCGTTTGATGATCGACTCCATGCGGTACGTCCGCACCCAGGGCAGCGACAAGTTGCTGCAAACCTGCGTCGGCTCGTTGATGGAAGTGCGATTCGCGAGTCGCACCGTACCGGCGATGGAAAGGTCCAGGATGCCTATAGTCTGCGCTGCATGCCACAGGTGCATGGAGCCTCTCGCGACACGATCGAGTATGCTGCGAGCGTCATCGAGCGTGAAATGAATAGCGCTACGGACAATCCGCTCATCTTTGCCGACGACGACACGCATATCCAAGGGGGCAACTTTCATGGTCAGCCCCTTGCACTCGTTCTCGATTTCCTTGCGATCGCTATCGCCGAACTGGCAAACATCTCCGAACGTCGCACCGAGCGGCTTGTCAACCATGCATTGGGGGGACTGCCGCGGTTCTTGACGCGCGAAGGGGGCTTGAACTCGGGAATGATGATTGCGCAGTACACGGCGGCAGCGCTTGTGAGCGAGAATAAGGTCTTGGCGCATCCGGCCAGTGTTGATAGTATTCCAACATCTGCAAATCAGGAAGATCACAACTCCATGGGGAGCATTGCCGCGCGCAAGCTCTGGGATGTTCTGCGTAACGTCGAGTCGGTCGTGAGCATTGAGGTGCTCTGCGCAAGTCGTGGCATTGAGATGCTCCGTCCACTGCAGAGTTCTGCACCTCTCGAGCGGGTAATGACATGCGTTCGCAACGTGGTTGCCTTCACCGAGCAGGATGTGGTGTTGTATCACGACATGGAGGCCGTGCACACGATCGTCCGTGATGGATCGTTGCTACTGGCTGCTGACCCGGATTCGTCGATCATCCGCTGAGAACGTATGCACATACAATGGCACTCCTCGCCAGTCGATGCTGTTGAAACAGCACTCGAGACGTCGCGCATTAATGGCCACGATCCATCGGTAATCGCCGATCTGCGCCAGCGATATGGGCCAAACGTCTTGCCGAAAGGTCGAGCCGAGCATCCAATTCTGCGCTTTCTGCGGCAGTTCCATGCGCCCCTTGTCTACATTCTGATTGCCAGCGGTATTGTTACGGCCATCATCGGGGGGATCACCGATACGTCAGTGATCTTTGGTGTGGTTCTGCTGAATGCGATCATTGGTTTTGTTCAAGAGGGCAAGGCAATATCATCGCTATCCCGTCTTGCTAATTCGGTGGTCGGCACAGCGACAGTTATCCGTGGCGGCGTCCGAATGCACATTCTCATGGAGGAGCTTGTACCTGGGGATCTCGTGGCCTTGGATAGTGGCGACCGCGTACCGGCTGACCTGCGTCTGGTCTGGGTGAAGGACATGGCCATTGCCGAGGCTGCGCTTACCGGCGAGAGCGTTCCATCGGAGAAGCAGGCGTTGCCAGTCGATAGTTCTTCGGTCCTGGCGGATCGTGCGAGCATGGCATATGCGTCGACCGTTGTGACGCGCGGTGCAGGAATGGGGCTTGTGGTAGCCACTGGGACGTCGACCGAGGTCGGAAAGATTTCGACATTACTAGGATCAGCCCCCTCGCTTCAGACTCCACTTACGCAACAGATTGCGCGGTTCAGCAATGTCATCCTGGTAGCTATTCTTCTTCTGGCAGCTGCGACGTTTGCAATCGGCGTCGTTCGTGGCGAACAACCAGTCGATATGCTCATGGCAGCGGTTGCGCTTTCCGTGGGGGCGATACCTGAGGGGCTGCCAGCAGCCGTGACGATTATCCTGGCGATTGGTGTGAATCGTATGGCCAAGCGCAGAGCAATCGTCCGAAGCCTCCCCGTAGTTGAAACGCTCGGGTCGACAACGGTGATCTGCAGTGATAAGACGGGAACACTGACAGAGAATCAGATGACGGTTGTTGCGGTTGCCACACCATCGAGTAACTACGTTGTTCACGGCACGGGGTATCGTCCTGAGGGCGAACTCTATCAACGCGATGCAACGGGAGCCCATGAACGTGTGGCACACATCGGTCTGGATATGGCGCTGCACGAAACTATCCGCACTGGTGTTTTGTGCTCGACGGCAACGATTCGTGAAAGTGATGGGTCATGGCATGCTGTGGGCGATCCTACAGAGGCGGCACTGGTTGTGCTTGGACAGAAGGTGTCGCTTCATCGCGATGTTGAGCAGGAGCTGATGCCACTTATCGACGTGGTGCCGTTTTCGAGCGACTTGCAGTTTATGGCAACGCTCCATCGCACATCGGCATCGACTTCACGCATCTACATGAAAGGCAGTCTCGAGGCAGTGATGCCACGATGCTCGACGATGTTGCTGCGAAATGGTGATCGTATGCCGATTGATTCCGACTCGATCACGGAGCGTGTAGCCACCATGAGCGCCGAAGGGTGGCGCGTGTTAGCGTGCGCTGTGCGCGAACTCGACCATGTCATTGACGAGGTGCAGGCTGGTACAGTTGGTGTCGACTTTACCTTTGTCGGTCTTGTCGGAATGATCGATCCGCCACGTCCAGAGGTCCGCGCCTCAATCGCTGAATGTCGAACAGCAGGGATCGCGGTGAAGATGATCACAGGAGACCACGCTATCACAGCGGTCACCATAGCCCGCGATCTTGGCATCGTCGACACCGCAATGCATCCGGATGAATGTGTCCGGACGGGACGCGATCTGGAGGGGGCAAGCGATGCCGAGTTGGAGCAGATCGCTGAACAGTATTCCGTCTTCGCGCGCGTTACCGCAGAACAGAAGCTCCGACTCGTCCATGCACTTCAACGACGAGGTCACGTCGTCGCTATGACAGGTGATGGTGTCAATGATGCACCAGCGCTGCGTACGGCCAATGCTGGCGTTGCGATGGGGCGAAGTGGAACCGACGTTGCGAAGGATGCGGCAGACATCATCCTGACGGATGACAACTTCACGACGATCGTTGCCGCCGTTGAGGAGGGTCGAACCGTCTATGAGAATCTCATGAAGTTTATTATCTGGACGGTGCCAACAAATGCTGCCGAGGGGTTGGTTATTCTGCTCGCAATTGCACTCGGTGTGGCTCTGCCGATTCTACCGATTCACATCCTGTGGATCAATATGACGACGGCGGTGGTGCTGGGACTACCGCTTGCCTTTGAGCCAATGCCACCTGATGTGATGCAGCGGGTGCCGCGCAGAACCGATCAGCCGATCTTCAGTCGCGAGATCATCATGCGCACTGGACTTGTCACGATTCTGCTGCTTGCCAGCGGCTTTGGAATGTATCTCTGGGAGCTTTCCACTGGCAGCCCACTGGCCGTTGCGCAGACAGCTGCTGCGAACGCCTTTGTCTTTATCCAGATGTTCTATCTCTTCAATTGCCGGACGCTCGTCTCGCCAGTCAGTGCACCAATCACAGAGAACATGGCGGTTATTTATGGCGCTGTGCTCATGGCTGCTTTACAGCTCGCCTTCACCTATCTGCCGTTCTTCAACGCCACATTCCACACAGCCCCTTTAGGGCTGACATCATGGGCGATGATTGTCGCTCTGAGCATGGCTGCGTACGTTACCATCGCAATCGAGAAGAGCGTGCGATGGAGAGTCATTCAAACGCAAACGCATGGTGCCCTGCGTTCGCAGGGATGACGGTGAGCGCATCCAGTACCCAGTAACCAGTACCCAGTACCCAGTACCCAGTACCTCACTCTTCCGGCATCGTTCCATCCCAGAGGATGAAGCGAATGGCAGAGCGACGAGGGTTGCCACCGAGCAGTGGAAATTGGGAATTACCGCGGTTGAGATCGAGATCGTCATGGTCTTCCTTCCAGTCGACGATGATGCGCTTTGCATCGGCGCGCCACTTCTCGATTGTTTCTTCATTGGAATCGAAGATCTCGCGAAGCTTGGTACGTGAGCGTTTGGCTATCGGCTTGAGCTGTTCGAGTAGCTGCTTGTATGAGTCCTGATACTTTTCACGAAGATCCTTCATGCGGTTGCGCAGTTCTGCACGTCCACCACGTTCGAAGTCTGCGCGGAGCGATTTGAGGTCACGTCGAACGTCAGCACGGAGGCGCTTTGCGTCAGCACGCAGGCGCGTGAGTATCGCAAGGTCTTCTCGTGACAGAGAGGCATCGTATTCTGCGTGCCATCGACTCATCGTTGGAAGGACATCGCTTGCAAACCAAGATCGCATATCGGAACGCAGCTCCTTGACGGCTTCTTGACGTTTCGACTTCGATTCCTGAGCGTGAAGAACTCCGCTCAGAAGAAGCGCAGTGATTGCAATAATGAGGGGGCGTGTCATGGTAATCTCCAATGGGTAGGAACGGGCTGTAGACACAACAGCTCCGGCAAAGGTTTAATCTACTCGGATTCAAACGCCCGCTTGCGGGCAAGTTGCGCTTGTCGTCGGCGCGGGAAGTCCTGCTCTTGCACGCGTCGCTGCAGCACAATGAGGACTTCCATCAGCGATCGGTATGGATGATGGGGGATGCCTTCGGCCGTGCACGAAGCTGCCAACGTGTCCTTCGCAAAGACGATATCAGCGAACCGCACCGCACAGGCATCGGACCGACCATCGCCGACATAGACGATGATGTCGTCATCAGCTGCACGAGTGAGGAGTGCGTTGCGTTTGCATGATGCACAGAAGCACGTGCAGGACTCACTGGCACCCGGAAATGACGGGGTCCACCGGCCCCCTTCGTGCTGCAAATGATTGCATGCAAGTTCAACATGATCAAGCACGCCGGCCCGCTCGAGAAGGGGCTTGATGTAGACGTCGAAGCCATCGCTAACAACGGTAATGGGGATCGACTGCTCGCCACACCAGCGAAACAAGGGCACAAGTCCGCTGTCAAGCTGTCGAGATGCAACGAAGTCCGCTACCGCGGCAGATGTCGCCCCGGAGACAAAGCTTGCCGCAGCATGACGGTAATATTCGGCGACGGTATAGCGTCCTGCGAGAAGATCGGAATGGAGCGGTTCGAATGCCCCAAATGTTTGGACGAGAGCATCGCCGACATCGCCGATGCTGATGGTGCCATCAAAATCGATAAACAGTCGTACGGTCATCGACGCATCATTCGTACACGTAAAAACCACGTCCGGAAGCCTTGCCAGACCAGCCAGCACGCATCATCTGCTTCAGCAGGACGCATGGACGGTAGCGTTCCTGTTCGTATTCGCGACGCAGACCATCAAGGATCAGGGTGATCACGCCGATGCCGATTTCATCGGCCCATGCAAGAAGCCCCTTCGGGTAGTTGACGCCGAGCATCATCGCCTTGTCGATGTCTTCAGCCGTGGCAAGTCCTTCCATCACGGCAAAGGCTGCCTCGTTGATCAGCATGGCTAGTACGCGCATCTGGACCAGGCCAACACGATCCTCGACAACCTCGACGGTGTATCCGAGGCGACGCAGCAGCTCGAGAGCGCGGTCAACATGTTGGGGCTGGGTGTTGAGACCGGCCGACATGTCCATTGACGTTACAGTAGACATCACATTCGGAGCAAGTCCAAGGCCAATGACCCGATGCGCCGTGTTTGTAAACATTCCAAACTCGGTGGCTGTTGAGTTGAGAACACTCACCATCACGGTCGCTTTGGGATTGATCGAAGAAGCGACTTCGACGGCAACACGATGGTCGGTCTGCGTTGTGATGGACAGATCAACGATGTGCGAGAACGCTCCTGCGTGTGCGCGCAAATCCCACACAACGTGCTCGGCATACTCACCGTAATCTTCCGCTGCTTGATTGGTGAACGCGGGTGATTCGAACTCCATTTCCATTTCGAGTTCGTCCACTGCATCGATCGTTGGAAGGATCGAGAAGGACACGTCCGAGCGGCGGAGAATGCCCGCAAACTCCAGAACAAAGTCGATGTCTCCCGTCAGCAAAACGTTGACGGAGTCGGTGTCATTGATGTCGTATACATTCATCGCCCACGAAACTACGTAGCTTCGCACTATGACGAACCTTACAAAACGCGTTGCCGTGGCCGCGGTCGGTATTCCGTTGGCCGTTGGCGTTGTTTTTCTGGGCGGTTGGTTCTTCACCGTCGCCATAACACTCATTGCGCTTCAAGCCCTGCGGGAATTCTACCACCTTGCCGAGTCGAAGCATGCCAGTCCCAATCAGACTGTGGGTCTTGTCTGGCTCCTCGCGATCATGCTTGAAGTGGGCCTTCAAATGATCGGTGAAGGGGAATGGGGCATTCTTGGTGTTGCGAGTGCGGTTGGTCTCCTTCTTATGGCCGGCACGATTACGACGTTGTCCTTTGAGCTCTTCCGTGCTCGTGAGAATGCCATTCTCAATACCTCGCTAACGGCATTTGGCGTGCTGTATATCGGTCTTTGCATGACGCCGCTCATCGTCCTACGCAACGTCAGCCGGGCCGACCTGCAGGGTATGTGGGGTGAGGCTGGCGCAGCGCTGGTTCTGACACTGTTTGTGTCGGTATGGCTCGCTGATACTGGAGCCTACTTTGTTGGTATGTCGATTGGAAAGCATAAGCTCTTTCCTCGCGTCAGTCCCAAGAAATCATGGGAAGGGGCGATCGGTGGACTTGTTGCATCGACCCTGACATTCTGGGGGATGGGGGCGTGGTTGTTGCCAGGAATAGACGCTGCGACAGCGATCATTTGCGGCGTAGCCGTCGGAATCGTGGGTCCTGTTGGCGACCTTGCGGAGTCGCTGCTCAAGCGCGACGCTGTCGTCAAGGATTCGAGTGGCATTCTGCCTGGTCACGGCGGACTCTTCGATCGTTTTGACTCAATGCTCTTTGCTGCGCCGGTGGTCTTCATCATTCTCTACGCCAGCAAGATCATTGCGATTCTCGGAGTGCGCTAATGGCGGGACATCATCATGGGCATGACCATCATGATCATCATCATGGTCACCACCACCATCATCATATCCATGAGCATGCAGACATTCGCCCCCTGCGAATCGCCGTCACGCTCACGTCGGTCGTCTTCATTGCACAAGTTGTTGGGGGCTTCCTTTCGGGAAGTCTTGCACTATTGTCCGACGCAGGACACGTGCTGGTGGATCTCGCCTCACTGCTAATTGCCTTCTTCGGATTGCGGTTTGCTGCAAAGGCACGGGGCGAGCACGATGCGCGCTACACGTTTGGTCTGCGACGCATTGAAATCCTTGCCGCGCTAACAAACGGATTTCTCCTGATCGGCATCTGCATCTACATCGTCATTGAAGCCGTGCGACGCATGCTTGGCGATGGCCACAGCCATGTCGATTCGGAAATGATGCTGGTTGTTGCGGTAATCGGATTCATTGCCAATGCCATCAGCGCTGTATACCTCCACCGGTCGGAGCACATCACCACGCGTAGTGCCTATCTGCACGTGCTCACGGATCTCATGTCAAGTTTCGGCGTCATTGTTGCCGCCGTTGTGATCGACCTAACCGGATGGGAAATGATCGACCCGCTCATTTCAATTGCGATTGCCATCATGATCACGCGGGGTGCTATACGGGTTATCCGCGAGTCAAGCATTATCCTCATGGAGTCGGCCCCAGCTGAGATATCTCCGGTTGTCGTTCGCGAAGTGGTAGCCGCTCTTCCGGGGATCATCGATGTCCACGACATCCATATCTGGCAGCTTGGGATGCATGAGAACTCTGCATCACTGCACGTTGTTAGTGATGGGCCAACCGATGACGTAGTTGCGACTGTGCGTGCAGCGCTGCACAAGCAGTTTGGGCTTTCGCACGTAACGGTTCAGGTAGAGTCATCATCATCGATAGAGAAAGGGGCCTGTGGGTCATGCTGACATCGTCACGAACAGTTAATCCCTGGCTACGGGCGTTCATTGGAATGACGCTGGTTGCCGCGATTATCCAAATTCCTCTCTCGAATGGTGATCCCTTTACGGCGCGCCCCTTTGAGAGGATCTTCTCGTCTGTCGTGGTCGCCTGTGTTTACGCCTGTTATATGGCTGGTCGTTTTTTTGGGACAAACAAAGCGAAGGCTGCCCAAGGGGTTCTGATGGCCTGCGGGTTGTTCATGCTCGTCCTGTCGGGTTTACGCATGGCGGACCGTGAACTGGCAGAGTACTTCGTTTCTGCACAGGTCATCCTTCATTTGGCGCTGTCGTTAATGTTCATCTTCATCAACGCCGGTTTCAGCGGCGTAATGGCTATGAACTTCTTGCGCGTTCGCTCCGGACGTCGGCGCGGTGTCCTCGAGATTACCTCCGGTACAGCGATCACGCTCATGATGCTTTCCGAGCTCTTCCCGTGGTCGCACGAGATTCACGCGCCGGTATGCGCGATCATTGCGGCGATCTGCCAGGTCGTTGCGAAGGACGAATGACAGATTACAGATTACAGATTACAGATTAGGGTAGTGAGATTCGTTCCGTCATCCGCATCGCACATTGTGTTCCCCGGGCCTTGGCCCGGGGTACGAGAAGCAAGCGACACGCAATGGTCGACGCGCAATTGTATCCGCACATTAGCCCACGGCTTCAGCCGTGGGAAAACGTTGACACGCAATGGTCGACGCGCAATTGTATCCGCAAATTAGCCCACGGCTTCAGCCGTGGAAAAACGTGGGCACGCCATGGTCGACGCGCAATTGTATCCGAACATTAGCCCACGGCCTCAGCCGTGGGAAGACGTGGGGAAACGTGTTCACGCGACGAGAATGCGAATTATCCATTGAGTTGCATACGGCATATACATTGACCAACTTTGATGGTAATACTAGCGGCTGGCGTCCACAGTATCTTATTCAGATAGTAAAGGAATCGACAATAGTTGTCACATCCTCATTCAATCTCAGGAGTTGTTTGTGCGAACCGACACTTCAGTGCTTTCATATTTCTTTACGCGAACTCTTCTGGTCGCCACTTGCGTACTTGCGTGCAGTATGGGTTTCTGCATCCCTGTTCGCGCAGACGTTGACAATTGTCAGTGTGACACGGAGATTCTCCTGTCCGATGATCTATCCATATGTATTGGCGGTGTGAATTACATCGTCGATGTGTACGGATGCAAGCGTGTTGGTACAGCACCGAATTACTTGCCCGAGATTTGCCTGGGTTCGCAACGGCAGGATCAATACACAACCGTCACACGAGTGTGCTTCGTAGGGGCCAAGCCGCTGCCAATCAACGCCAAGGCAACATTCGACGCTATTCTCTGTGCGTGGAACCCGTGTAGTAACCCAGGGATCATGGGAGCATTTGTGCCACCAGCATCCGGCTCCCTGTATTGCTGGACGACGCTGTTTCCGAAATGTGTTCAAGTCAATAATGCTACTGGGTGCATCAGCAAGTGTGGAGACGGTTGTTGCATACTTGCTCGGCAGTGGACTCGGATGGTTGACGGCTCTTGCATGCTTACTGGATCGTGGACTTGCGATTTGCCTCCGACCTCCTGCATCAATACATGCATTGAGATCGAATGTCCAACTCCGGTTTGTTGTAATTAATTGCTGAGTAACATGAACACGATAATCACTGGTATTGCCGCTGTTCTGGTCAGTTCTGTGTACTGGATGGCGTTTCCGAGTAGTACACTTCGTGCCCAGAACGCTGATCTGATATACACTGAGCGCGAAGCCGCTATTTATCAAACGCCGCTGGTATTCAAGCATCGCAAGGGTGGTCCGCTATTTATGGCGCTTAGCAGAGCAGGACTATTCACTCTCGACAGTGTAACTCTAAAGCCGGAGCCGGTCGAGGTGGTTGCCGCCGGGAAAGTATATGAAGGTAACTACATCTCAACCTGCAGCAATGGAGACGTCCTTTATAAACAAAACGGGTTCTTTGGTAGAACACTCTTCCGTATTGATAGTCAAGGAAATGTACAATCCGTAGCGGTGCCTTCCGGGAATATCCATGAAATTACATTTCGAGAAAACGGCGCCGTGGTGCTGACGATGAAGGACACAGCAGAGAATTACTCACAGTATGCCTCCGTGGACTGTTGCGAGACGTGGTTTGAGCAGTCAGGCTTCCCGGTGTTAAATGCGGTGAATGGTCTTCTGCTGAGGGAGTCGAACCCGATTCGATACTCTCTCGCTCGTGCGGGTCTTGGTAACAAGGCGTATCCTACCAGTTTTAAATCCGACAACAATCTTTTGAGCTTCTCCTTTCTGGGCAAGGACAGTGTTGTGTGGATCAGCCGAGGTAGGACGTCCACTGTTCCGGACACGATCTGGTATGCGGACGTTCGCGACAGTTCGAGATATCGTTCCGATACAAGTCTTGTCGTATCCGGAATTAACGACGTTGTTGACATGGAGAGAATTCAGCTTGTTTCAAGTTATGCCGGTACGCTCTTCATGTTCTCGCGGCAAGGCTGGTACGCGCGGTATCGTAACGGCTCGTGGCGTGTGGTAGATACTTTACCTCGAATCGAAGGTACAATCCTAAGAAACGGTAACGCGAACCTCACGGAGCATATTCTGCACTACATCGACTTCAAGGGCTCACGGCTTGTGACGGTTTCCCTTGACAGCTTGGAAGACAAGCACATTATGACCAGGGTCGCACCCAGCCTTCTTGGAGTAAGGGGCTTGCTGTACGTCTCTGCGGATTACAGTCTTCTTCTATACAGAGGTACATCTACACCGACCTGCCTGTTCTCGCCCAAAGTGGGGAATCAAGTTCTTAATGGTGTATTTATGGCACAGGACTACATGCCGGTATCCCCCATGCAGTATGGATTCACAAACTCCCGCGGTGAACCATTGGTTGTCCCCTTTAGCGACTGTGCAGTGCAGGTACCGAGCACCGGGGTAGGTGTGCTGAAGGCATGGGCAATGCGTGGCGAGATTTGGAGCATTAAGGGCGGTGTAATGGGGAATGTATTCGGTCCTCGAATCCAGTCGGAACGAGGACTGAGGACGCCTTTTGTGGGTAAAGACGAGATCCTTTCCCCCGGCACGCGAGTTACCCGGTACAGTCGTGATGGCGAACTCATCAATACACTACGAAACCAGCCAGCTACGGCAGTACATCGGCTGAAGGACAGCACGGTGATCATCGGGAACGGTTCATCTATCATCACGATGCGTCCGGATGGAAAGGAAGATTCCGTAGAGTTGGCATCGGTTATCTGCAACGGAAGCGGAACAGCCGGATACATTGGTTCCTTCGTGCAGGCCAACGATGGTTCGCTCCTGGCCTTTGTTAATGGGCTCCATGTTCTGGATCAGGAAACACTTTCTTCCAAGCCATGGCGCTGCGGAGGAATACTCCGTAGCACCGACGAAGGCCGCACGTGGACGTCCAGCGAGCAGCCGATTGAGTTCCCATACTTTCTTGGCAGCATTCGCACGCCATCGGGTGCACTTGTTGCATCCGTTACGCAGGTTATCCGCGATACAACTCTACGAGCAGACCCTAATGACTTAGCACCAATTGACGAAACGTTGAACCACAAGTTCAATGATGCCTACGTCATTCGATCGACGGACAACGGCGTTACGTGGACCAAGGTATTCACGCAACAGTCATCGCCTGCCTTCGGACTCATCGGCGGCAATGGTGTTGTAACTGATGAGGGGGCTTTGCTGCTCCCCACAACTGATGGTACGCTGAAGAGCACCAACGGAGGACTGGACTGGGAACTCAACACGGTCAGCGGAATGGCCGACGGCGTACGGATCATCTCGATGTTTCAGGACGCCCCCGGATCGACGATCTACTTCTGCACAACGACGGGGTTATACAAACAGAGTCCGGCTACAAGCGTCAGAGATAACGACCAGTCCGCAGCACAGCGCATCAGAGCAGCCCGCACCTGGGAAGGTCATCGCTCTGCATGGCAGCAGAACCGGCAAACCGTCCGACGTCTCGTGTCGGCACTCGGAGAAACGCTTTCACCATCGCATCAGCCCCCTGCCGGACTCTACATGGCCGAAGTGTCTGATGGCTCCGTTACAATGATGCAGCCGATAATGGTGGTGGAGGAGTAGGGTCGCAGCATGCTGCGACCCACACAGTGACAAGTGACGAGTGACAAGCGATCAATATTAGCCCCGGGCCTTGGCCCGGGGTGCGAGAAGCAAGCGACACGCAATGGTCGACGCGTAATTGTATCCGCACATTAGCCCACGGCTTCAGCCGTTGGAAAACGTGGGCACGCAATGAATGACGCGTAATTGTATCTGCACATTAGCCCACGGCTTCAGCCGCTGGAAAACGAGGAAAGTGGCAATCCATGCAATCGTGGATGGATCCCATGCGCTTCAATTGTCATCCCTTCCAGATCTTTGCAGCTAACACCCACACCCCAAACCCCAAACCTGTAACCCCACACCTCACACCTGCCATGTCCTACTACGAACCCACCGACCTCCCCAAGTTTGGCAGTATTAGCGAGTACCAGCCGGAGCTGGCCGCCAAGTTCTTTGACTGGTATGGAGCCGTGTTTGCCGAAGGCGCACTGACGCAGCGCGAGAAGTCGCTGATCGCTCTTGCGGTGGCCCATGCGGTACAGTGTCCGTACTGCATTGATGCCTACACCACAGACAGCCTTCAGAAGGGGGCTACCGAGCAGATGATGATGGAGGCTGTGCACGTTGCCGCAGCCATCCGCGGTGGTGCATCGATGGTGCACGGCGTGCAAATGATGAACAAGGTTCGCGAAGTATCGATGTAACTTTCGGCCAATGTCGTTAGCTACAACAAGTCTTCTGCGTCGCGGTGCGGCTCTATCCGATACCGCCGAACAACTGCGCGTGCTGCGTAATCACGAGGGCATTACGCACCTGCCGCAGTTCGCTACGGTACTGCGTGATCATGGACATGCCCCATTGCATGCTCGCTCGCTCACGACGCTGCAGGTGAATGTTGGCAAGATGTGCAACCAGGCCTGCAAGCATTGTCATGTTGATGCCGGACCCGACCGGCAGGAGATCATGACCCGCCAGACGATGCAGCACTGCCTGGATGCCGTCGATGCAGCGGGCATTAGTATTGTCGATCTGACAGGGGGCGCCCCGGAGATGAATCCGGAGTTCCGCTGGTTCGTGGAGGAACTCTCCCGACGAGGCGTGCAAGTGATCGTGCGGTGCAACCTGACGATCATCGTTGCCAATCCGAAATACAATGACTTACCGCAGTTCTTTGCCACGCATGGTGTGCATGTGGTCTCGTCACTACCGTTCTACGATGCCAGCCACACGGACCGTCAGCGCGGTGGCGGTGTGTTCGACGATTCCATCCGCGCGCTTCGCATGCTCAATGACGTTGGCTATGGACGAGAGGGTACGGGGCGTATCATCGACCTTGTATACAACCCGCTGGGAGCACTGCTGCCCGGACCCCAGGCCTCGCTGGAGAAGGAATTCAAACGTAACCTGATGCAGCGCCACGGAGTCGAGTTCAATGCCCTGCACTGTATCACCAACATGCCCATCTCGCGGTTTCTGGAGTTCCTCCTGAACTCGGGGAATTACGAGCGCTATATGACTACTCTCGTGAGTGCATTTAATCCGTCAGCGGCGGAGAATGTGATGTGCCGCGATTTGATCTCGGTGGGCTGGGACGGTCAGCTCTTCGATTGCGACTTCAATCAGATGCTCGACCTGCCGGTTGCATCGTCAGCCCGGCACATCGCGGACTTCTCGGTTGACGCTCTTGCAGGACGTCCGATCGTTGTGGATCGGCACTGCTTTGGCTGCACGGCCGGCGCGGGCTCTTCGTGCGGAGGGCAGATCGCATGATGCGCGAGCGCTGCGGATGGTGTCTCAAGGACGAACTTTACATGCGCTACCACGATGAGGAATGGGGCGCCCCCTTGCATGATGATCAGATGCTGTTTGAGTTTCTGATCCTGGAGACGATGCAGGCGGGACTGAGCTGGCACACGATCCTGAAGAAGCGAGAGAACTTCCGTTCGGCATACCGCAACTTCAACGTCGACGTGGTCGCCTCCTATGGCGAGCGTCAGGTAGAAGAGCTCCTGCAGGACGTTGGCATTATCCGCAACCGTGCGAAGATCGAAGCATCAATCCGCAATGCACAGGCATTCCGACGCGTGCAGGAAGAGTTTGGCTCCTTTGATGCGTACATATGGGGCTTCGTGGACGGACGTCCGATCATAAACGCATGGACCGATCTGAAGCAACTGCCAGCTTCGAGCAGCGTGAGCGACGTCCTCAGCAAGGACCTCAAGCAGCGTGGCTTTGGGTTTGTCGGAACTACCGTGGTGTATGCCCACATGCAGGCCACAGGCATGGTGAACGACCATCTGGTGTCGTGTTTTCGTTATCACGAACTTTGCGCATGACCTCAGCACTTTTTGTCATTCTCGGCGTCTTTGGAATGGAGCTCTTCGTTGTGCTCTTCCATCGCTACGTTATGCATGGGTTTCTCTGGCGCATCCACATCACGCACCACCGTCCGACGGACCATCCGTTGGAATTGAATGATGTGTTTGTTGGCTTCTTCATGAGCATTGCATTGTCGCTCATGTGGTTTGGCTATCCCATTGGCTGGCCCTTCTGGCTGGGCGTCGGTGTTGCAGTGTATGGTACGTCCTACTTCGTCATGCATGACATGATCATCCATAAGCGGTTTCTGCGTCAGCCCCTTCCCAAGAACCGCTACCTGCAGGCTGTATGGCGCATGCATATGGCCCATCATAAGCATGTTGATCATCGCATTGGTGAAGCATATGGCATGTTCTTCGTTACGCCAAAGTATTGGAAGACGAACCAGCGTTGAGTGTCATCGACACACTCGTTGTTGTAATGTGCAAGGCTCCTGTCAAGGGGCTCGTTAAAACTCGTCTGGCCGCCGAGATCGGTCAAGACGCAGCACTGGATGTGTATACCGGGATGCTCAACTACGTGTTCGAGCAGCTTCACTCGGCTAATGTCCATGTGGCCGTGTTTGTGGAGGGCGGTGAGCTGGATTCCAGCTTTCGCGGGAATGACACATGGCACTTCTTCCCCCAACGCGGCTCGGACCTCGGCGAACGCATTGTTTCGGCCTTGTGCGATGCACCTTTGGCAGGGAAGATGCTCGTGATCGGCACCGACATGCCGTTTGTTGATGAGGCACTTCTGACAGAGGCAGCGGCTGCGTTGGATACCGCTGACGTGGTGATCGGTCCATGCGTTGACGGCGGCTACTACCTCATCGGAATGAAGCATGTTCACGGGGAGTTGTTCGAGGATATTCCGTGGAGCACCTCCGACGTGCTCACGTCAACCCTTGCGCGTTGCTCCGAGCACGGACTCACCCCGCACCTTCTGCCGCTGCGACGTGATGTTGATACGCTTGCCGATCTACTGGCACTACGAGCTCCTTCTGAGGAGCATGCAGACGTTGTTGACCGTCTGCTCCATTTCGCCCGGCCCTGATCTTCATCGTAGTTTGATACTATGAACGTTCTGATCATCGGCAACGGCATTGCGGGCACGTCATGTGCGCGGATGCTGCGCAGGTTGCAGCCCGACCACGCGTCGTGCAGCATCACGATGATCTCCGAGGAAGCCCCCTACCACTTCTCGCGTCCAGCAATGATGTACATCTCTACCGGACAGCTGACGCTGGAGCATACGAAGCCGTTTGCCGATGCATCGTGGTCGGAACAGGGGATCACGCTCATCCATGGGCGTGTGGAAGCACTCGATGCGTCGCAGCGTATCTGTCGACTCGATGATGGACGTCAGCTGACGGCTGACGTAATCGTGCTGGCAACCGGGTCCGTGCCATCTGTTCCCACACACCTCGATACATCGCTACGAGGCGTCATCACCTACACGCAACTTGCCGATGTGCAGCGCTTGAACGACGTCATGAAGGGGGCTCGCCATGCCGTCATCATTGGTGGTGGACTCATCGCTGCGGAATGCGCCGAGATTTTTGCGTGTATGATCGAAGACCGCGCACAGAGCACGATCACCTGCGTGGTGCGCGAAGCAGGGTTCTACGGCAACGTTTTGCCTGACCATGAATCGATTGTTGTTACCGAGCACCTGCGGCGTCATGGCGTGCGCGTTCTCACCAACACAGAAGCTGTGCGCTTGCTTGCCGTCGAAGGTCATGTTGCCGAAGTCGAGCTCAGTGATGGCAGGCGTATACCTGCCGAGTGCGTGGTGATCGCCACCGGCGTGCGCCCGAACGTGGAGCTTGCCAGCAAGGCCGGCATCCGTTGTGACACAGGCATTCTAACTGACGCTTCGTTTTGCACGGATCACCAGGGAATGATGGCCATTGGCGACTGTGCACAGCCGCCATGGGGCGTGCGACAGCTCTGGTACACCGGACGTCAGCACGGTGAACATGCGGCGCGTGTTATTCTTGGTCGTGATGTAGACTTCACGCCGACCATGGACTTTAACAGTGCAAAGTTCTTTGATCTCGACTGGTCCACCTACGGCACGGTGCCGCAAAGCAGTGACGCAGCAAACAGTCGATTGCTCATCGACCGTGATGGTGTACGATCCATACGCCTCGCTCATGACGATTCCGGATGCGTTGTCGGTATCCATGCACTTGGCGTTCGACTCGATCAGCGTGTCTGCGAGCAGTGGGTCAGCAGCCGCACGCACGTGAATGTTGCCATCGCCAATCTCTCCAGTGCAATCTTTGATGCCGAGTTCACACCATCATTCACAGCAGTTACGGCCTGAGGAATGCATCAGCTCATTCCCATCATGATTCCGAAGGGGGCTTCCCGGTCCGGTACCATGCTGCGTCCTTGGCGTACTCGAGGAGCAAGTGCCTACGCGTTGGCAATGCTGATGACGTTGTTCTACGTCTGCGTGTACTGGTTCCCCGGTGTGCTCGATGTTGTGATCCGCCCTCTTGACGGATTCTCGCAGCTTCTGCGGGGGCGTCTGGCCGACCAGTGGTTCCTCTATGGAACAGTCTATACTCTTGCCGTGCTCATCATGGGCGTGCGGATGTTACGCAGGGATGGTCACGAACGGTATCATCGCTATCGCACGCTGGTGCTCATGTTGGTGCAGCTTGTTGCCGCCTACATCCTGCCCTCGATGTTCGCGCGCAGCGGACGCGGCGAGTTTTACTTCAGTTACTTCTGGCCGCTCAAGCCCGAGGTGATGTTCCCGTCATCAATGACGCAGATGATGTCGAGTCCGGACGCGCTGACGGCCTTCATGTCGTGGTGGAGTCTGGCACTACTGGTGATTGCTACGCCGATTCTCACCTACCTCTACGGTAAACGATGGTACTGCTCATGGGTGTGTGGCTGCGGTGCATTGGCGGAAACGGCAGGGGATGCATTTCGCCATCTTTCGTCAAACTCTGACCGTTCCTGGAAGCTCGAGCAGATGATCATCTATCCTGTCTTCGCGATCATCACACTCATCACCGCACTGCTCTGGTACGAGCATGCCAATCCTAACCCAGCTCTGGCTGAGATCGCGGCCAGCGCAAACCGCATCTATGGCTTCGTCGTCGGTGGACTCTTCTCCGGCGTCATCGGCGTCGGATTCTACCCGCTACTCGGTTCACGCGTGTGGTGCCGCTTCGGATGCCCCATGGCCGCTTTGCTCGGAATCCTTCAGAAGGGGGCTTCGCGCTTCCGCATCGAGGTCAACCCAACGCAGTGCATCTCCTGCGGCAACTGCACCACCTACTGCGAAATGGGTATCGACGTGCGCTCCTACGCCGAGCGCGGCGAGACCATTAAGCGCGCCTCCTGCGTCGGCTGCGGCGTGTGTTCGAGCGTGTGCCCAAGAGGCGTGCTGAGACTGACGTCTCAGGTGTGAGCTGTGAGGTCGATAACGACTATCATGTCGTATGCGTTTTAGCCTACGGCTTTCGTCGTGGGTATACAATGCCGAATGCGATGTGACGCATGGGCCAGCACATCGGTTCGCCCCTACACGCTCCTCAGCCGAAACCCGAAACCTGGAACCTGGAACCTGGAACCCGAAACCCGAAACCCGAAACCTAACTCGTCCACCTTGCCAGCTTCTTGCGCGGAAGCATGAACATTGCCACACCAAGGAGGCTCATACCAACGAGGATCGCGAAGTAGCTTTCGTTACTCATGCGGTCGTAGTACGAACCAATGAAGCCGGCCAGATAATTGCCGAAGAAGCTTGAGAGGAACCAAACGCCCATGAACATGCTGACCATGCGGACGGGGGCCACTCGAGAGACCATGGCCTGACCGATGGGGGAGAGGTATAGTTCTCCGATTGTAAAGGTCAGGACAACTAATGTTACCCAAATGAGGTTGAGCTTCTCGCCCCCTTGCGCCAGGCCTGCCACGTAGATCATGAGCACATAGGCGATGGCCATGAATAAACAGCCGATAGCCATTTTCGTGACCGTATTCGGTTCAGCCTTTCGGCTGCTCTGCCAGCGCCAGAAGCGGCTCAGTAGAGGCGCCAGGAAGACGATGAACATGGGGTTCAGTGACTGAAACCATGATGAGGGAATTGCCATCCCGAAAAGGGTCCAGTTTGTTTTTTCATCGGCCCACACCTGAAGCGTATTGCCCTGTTGCTCATATACCCCCCAGAAGAGGATGTTGACGAAGCAGAGGTAGGCAATGACAGCAAAGGGACGAAGCCAGTTTTCTTCTTTGGCACCTGGTTCGGTAGAACGTGTAACAACACGCTGATTCTCGAGCGGCAGATGTTTTGTTCCCATCCAATACACAACGGTCCCGACAAGCATTCCAATGCCAGCAGCACCGAAACCGTAGTGCCAGCCAACGGTCTGACCCAGCGTGCCGCAGACGATCGGTGAAAAGAACGCTCCGAGATTTACACCCATGTAGTAGATCGTATAGGCACTATCAATACGTGAATCACCGGGCTTATAAAGCGTGCCTACCTGCGCCGTCAGATTCGGCTTGAACATTCCATTACCCATGATCAAAAAGAGCAGGGCAATCAGGAAGTATGCCTCAAATGCCATCAGGAAGTGTCCGATCGCCATCAGGATCGCACCCGTGTACACGGCGTTCGTCTTGCCGAGATATCGGTCAGCTAACCATCCACCAATGAACGGCGTGAAGTACACAAAGCCTGTGTAGAGACCGTAGATCTGCGACGACATACCAATGTTCGACAGGGGGCCGAAGAGGGTTGTCAGAAAGTTCGACAGAGCAGGAAATCCAATGACGCTGGATGTCAGACTTGGATCGATCAGCAGATACTTCGTCATGTACAGAACCAGGAGGGCTCGCATGCCGTAGTAACTAAACCGTTCCCACATCTCCGTAAAGAAGAGATAGGAAAGACCTATCGGGTGACCGAACAATTCCTTTTGTGATGACGACATTTACGACCCCTGAGAAATTGATGGGCGAAAGATACGATGTTGGGTACTAGGTACTGGGTACTGGGTACAGGGTACGGGGTACCTATCGATATTCTTGTCTGGGAGGGAATCCAATCTGATGAAGCTGGATCTTGCGGTGGCGATGATGACACCCCACACCCCACACCTAAAACCTGATTAACTTTGCCCCATGATTTCACTTACGCTACCCAATGGCGACGTGCGCCAGTATCCTGTGGGGACCACAGGGATGGACGTTGCTAAATCGATTTCGGATGGGCTGGCCCGTATGGCCGTCGGCATCATCGTCAACGAAAAACCGTACGATCTGTCACGTCCGATTGAGCAGGATGCCAAGATCCGCATCGTTACTTTCGATAACGATGAGGGTAAAGAGATCTTCTGGCACTCGACTGCCCACTTGATGGCAGAGGCGCTTGAAGCGCTATATCCAGGAGTGAAGTTTGGCATCGGACCGCCGATTGAAGCCGGGTTCTACTACGACGTCGATCTTCCAGGTAACACCAAGCTGAGTGTTGAAGACCTCCCGAAGATCGAAGCCAAGATGACAGAGTTGGCCAAGCGCGACGTTCCCTATCAGCGGATTGAGAAAACGTGGGACGAGGCCGTTGCCTACTTCACGGAAAAGGGCGACCATTACAAGCTTGAGCTTCTCGAAGGTCTCAAAGAATCTGAGATCACGTTCTATCAGCAGGGTGAATTCACGGATCTCTGTCGTGGCACGCACGTGCCATCAACCGGACACATCAAGTATCCGAAGTTGCTCTCCGTTGCCGGTGCTTACTGGCGCGGTGATGAGAAGCGCAAGCAGCTCACGCGTATCTACGGTATCTCCTTCCCAAAGAAGGCGCAGCTGGATGAATACATCACGCAACGTGAAGAAGCTGAGCGCCGCGACCACCGTAAGCTCGGCAAGGAACTCGAGTTGTATATGATCACCCCAATGGTGGGAGGGGGCTTGCCGGTGTGGCTTCCGAATGGGACGACGCTGCGTCGTCGTCTGGAGGCATTCCTGCGCGATGAACAAGTGCGCCGTGGATATCAGGAAGTGATCACGCCGCACATCGGCAATCTCGAACTTTATAAGACCAGCGGACACTACCCGTACTACGCTGACTCGCAGTACGATCCGATCACGGTGGAAGATGAGCAGTACCTGCTCAAGCCGATGAACTGTCCGCATCACCACCAGATCTTTGCCAACAAGCCCCGTTCATACCGTGATTTGCCATTGCGGTTCTCCGAGTTCGGAACAGTGTATCGCTACGAACAATCGGGCGAGTTGAATGGTCTTTCACGTGTGCGTGGCTTTACGCAGGACGACGCGCACATCTACTGTACGCACGATCAACTCAAGGATGAGATCAAGAATGTTGTTGAGCTGACGCAGCACGTGTTCCGCACGTTTGATATGGACGTGTCGACGCGTCTTTCCTTCCGTGACGATAATGCTGCGAAGTATGGTGGCGATCTCGAGTACTGGGAGCGCGCACAGCGCGAAATCAAGGAAGTCGCCGACGAAATGGGACTGGAATACTTCATCGGAGAAGGTGAAGCTGCATTCTACGGTCCGAAGATCGACTTCATCGTGCGTGATGCCATTGGTCGTAAGTGGCAGCTTGGCACGGTGCAGGTGGACTATGTGATGCCGGATCGATTCGATTTGGAGTATGTCGGTGCCGATAATGCAAAGCACCGTCCGGTGATCATCCACCGAGCCCCCTTCGGATCGATGGAGCGGTTCATTTCGATTCTCATCGAACACTACGCCGGAAACTTCCCGTTCTGGATTGCACCGACACAGGTAAGCATCCTGCCAATCGCCGATGCGCATCATTCATTCGCACGCGATCTCGCCGCCGAATTCGAGGCGATGGGTCTGCGCGTGCACTGTGATGTGCGCAACGAGAAGATTAACCGAAAGGTTGCTGAGAGCGAGCAGAAGAAGATCCCATATGCACTCGTCATCGGATCGAAGGAAATCGAGAACGATGCTGCCGCTGTCCGCGTGCACGGTGAGGGTGATAAGGGGCAAATGAAGATCGCAGATGTGAAGGCGCTGTTTACGCGACTCAACCAGCCGTGAGGAAATGATGACGTTGACGACGGCGCAATGGATTATGCTTGTGACGATGCTCGCCGCGAGCATTGTTGTGGTATGGGTTCTGCGCCGTATCCTCGGTAGCCTTCTCAAGCGATCAATCCGGAAGGTCACTCGTGAGGAGCCCAACGCCGGATTAGTACGATCCGTTTCCCGCAGTCTTGCATTTATGCTCGTATCAGAGGGCGATGCTCTCCTGCTGCCGCTCATTCAGTTGCCTTCAGTTGTTACGGATCGTGTCGCAACCCTGCTTGATGCGCTGGCACTGGCGTTTCTAACGATTGCAGTGTACCGCTTTGTCGACCTTGTGTGTGCGCGTGCCGTTCTACATATGCTTCGGACGCGGACGGATGGACATGAGATCGCGGAAACACTCGCCCCATTGGTTGCATCGACCATCAAGGTGCTTGTTGTCGTGATTGGTGGCATGTGGGTTCTGGGGTATCTCGGAGTCAATGTGGCGGCAATCATCACCGGTCTTTCCATTGGTGGTGCGGCGCTGGCATTAGCGTCGCAGGATACGGTCAAGAATCTTTTTGGTTCACTGGTCATCATTACTGACCGTCCATTTGTGGTAGGGGACTGGATCTCGACGCCAGGGGCGGAGGGCGTCGTTAAGGAGATTGGCTTTCGGAGTACACGCATCGTGACTTCGACGGGAAGCCTGATCACACTGTCCAATGGAAAGCTCGCCGATGCAGTGATCGACAATGTTGGCGTGAAGCGTAAGCATCCGATGTCGACATTGATTACCGTTGATGCAGCAACGCCGCTGGATGCAGTCGAGAAGTTTGTTGAGGTTGTTCGTGCATCACTCAGCACCAATGCTGACGTGATGGCGGATGCACCAATGAGTGTCGCAATTCGGGAAGTGTCGCCCGTAGGTATCACGATCGCCATCACCTTCCATATCCGTGCAGCTCGTCAGAACGAATCAGCTGGAATTCTTCATCGTATCCATCTTGAGATGTTGCGGTCTGCCCAGCAACTCTCGATCACCCTTGCAACGTCTGCAGCATGACTACCAAACAGCACTTGGCAAAAAAAGCGGAGGAGCGAGGACTAGGGTCTCACCGCAGACATATCTTCCTCTGTGCAACACCAGCAAAGGCAAAGTGTTGTTCGCCCGAGAAGGGTGCTGAGAGCTGGGAGTATCTCAAACATCGACTCAAGGAGCTTGACCTCGATGAGCATGGTGGTGTGTATCGCACGAAAGCTGATTGTCTTCGAGTGTGCCTGAAGGGTCCAATCGCCGTTGTCCACCCTGATAACGTATGGTATCATTCCTGCACGCCCAAGGTTCTGGAGCGCATTATTCAAGAGCACCTTATTGGCGGAACGCCAGTTGAAGAGTACCGCCTAGATAGCCCCCTGTCAGAAGGGTCATCCGCGGAAACCGGAGCTTGACCAGACCTGTTCGGTAACTGAACGAACAGCATTGACGCGATCTCCAAAGATGCGGGTATGGTCGGCCATCAACGCCGGTGCGAATTCAGCACGATAGCGTGCGAGGTGCCCATGGCTTGCACACGAATAGCGCACGCGAAACACGACGACGTCAGTTGCTGTTGGGTCAACGACTTGCGTGAGTTCCGAAGAGCTGAACATCCCTGTTGCAAGCACATCGTCGATATGATGTGATGTCATGTACTCGAGCCATTGCGCGACGAGATCGTTCGGGACGGTGACTTCGACCTGATAGATGATCATGATGTTGCACGAGTGGTTGGAATCATTCGTGTGAGAACGACCGCACCCAAGAGTGCAGAAAGTGTCGAACCAACAAGGATGCTGAGCTTGGCCATTTCGAGGTGGTCTGGGCTGATGAAGGCGAGATTGGCCACAAACAGTGCCATGGTAAAGCCAATGCCGCAGAGTAGCGACACGCCGTACATCTGCGTCATGCGCACACCCGACGGCAGGCGCGTGATGCCCAGTTTAACGGAGAGCCAAACGGACCCGGTGATGCCAACCTGTTTGCCAAGAAAGAGGCCAAGTGCGATGCCGAGAGCGACGGGGCTGGTGAGGCCATCAATCATCGCCGGAGTAATCACCACGCCGGCATTGACGAGGGCAAACAGTGGCATGATGCCAAAGGAGACCACAGTCCCAAGTCCGTGCTCAATTCGATGTAGAGGCGTCTGAACGTGTTCGCACATTTCTTCCAATGCATGCACAGCGTCAAGTTGCTTGCCTTCATCTTCGTCGGATTCGGTTCGCTGACTGATCTTCTCGATAAGGTCTCGGGAGCGTATGAAGAACGATATGCGATCAATCCGCGAATGCGCAGGAATACACATCGCCAGCGCGACACCAGCGATTGTTGCATGCACGCCACTGGAGAGGACGACGAGCCAGAGGATGAATCCCAATACGCCATAGAACCACAGTGAATGGATGCCAAGCCGATTGCCACCGTACAGAATGACGACGATTGCAAGTGCGAGAAGAAGCATCGGGACATTGAGGGCCGCTGTATAGAAGACCGCAATCACGACAACGGCAAGAAGGTCGTCGACGATTGCCAGCGCTGCAAGGAAGACGCGAAGGCCGCTAGGGATGCGATCACCCAGCAAGGCTAGGACACCGAGTGCAAAGGCAATGTCCGTGGCGACAGGAACTCCCCACCCACGAGCTGCATCTGTACCAGCGTTGAAGAGCAGATACGTGATGGCCGGACCAATCATGCCGAATACAGCCGCGATCATTGGCAGCAGAGCCTTCTGGCGGGAAGACAATTCACCAACCAGGAGCTCACGCTTTATCTCCAGGCCGACGACGAGAAAGAAGAGGACCATTAACCCGTCATTGACGAAGTGCTCGAGCGAAAACTCGAGGTGTAAGGGGCCAAGCAGAAACTTGACAGGTGTATGGAGAAAGGCCTCGTAGGAGGCATGCCACGGTGAATTCGTCCAGATGAGCGCAAGAGCCGTAACAACAAGGATCGTGATACCGGTCGATGTTGTGCGCTGAACAAACTCTGCAAATGAGCTCTGAATGTATGTGGTTGCGCGTTGAAACTGTCGCTGTGCAGACGTCATGAGCGGATAAGGGATTCGCAGTAGTGACGATAACTGGAGTTAGGCAACTTCGCGATACTCGCACGAAACTCCTCTTCCGTGAGGAAGCCTTGTTGCAAGGCGACTTCTTCAGGACAGCCGATCTTGAGTCCTTGTCGCTTCTCAATGGCGTGAATGAATGTGCTTGCATCGAGAAGACTCTCAGGCGTGCCTGTATCGAGCCATGCAACGCCCCGTCCAATCATTTCGACGTTCAGTGATTCACGTTCGAGGTAGATGCGATGGACGTCCGTGATTTCCAGTTCGCCACGTTTACCAGGTTGAAGATTTGCTGCGATGTCAACAACTTCGTTGTTGTAGACATACAGACCGGGGATTGCCAGGTTTGACTTTGGTGCAGAAGGTTTCTCTTCGATCGAGATGACACGGCCGTTTGGACCCATTTCGACAACACCGTAGCGTTCTGGATCTGTGACCGGATATCCAAACACGGTCGCGCCGGTATTGTTTGCGATAGCCCTTCGGTAGAAATCGAGCTTGCCGTAAAAAATGTTGTCGCCAAGGATCAACGACACCGCATCGCTGCCAACAAATTCACGTCCAACGCGGAATGCATCTGCCAGCCCCCTCGGAGCGTCTTGAATGGCATACTGCAGGCTGATGCCGTAGCGGGAGCCATCGCCGAGCAGACGCTCAAATGTTGGGGTGTCCTGCGGTGTAGAGATGATCAGAATATCACGAATCCCCGCCATCATGAGCGTGGTGAGCGGATAGAAGATCATCGGCTTGTCGTAGACCGGCTGAAGCTGCTTTGAAAAGGCAGACGTCAGAGGGTAAAGCCGGGAACCGCTCCCACCGGCGAGGATAATGCCGCGTGTAGTCATGTGGCGAATTTACGTCGACATTCGCGGTTGGCGACGCACAGAACGCTCAAGCAGAGGGAATGGGGCTAGTCGTTGTCCCGCTCATGGATGGCTTTGATCACGTCGACGCCATCCTCATTGACCGCGCGGTGGCGGACGAGCTTTGCCTCTGAGAGGAAGATTACATTCTCGGCAATGTTTGTCGCGTGGTCGGCCATGCGCTCGAGGTTGTACAGGCCTACAAGCACCGCTGCCCCGTCAGCGACAAGCGAACTATCGTCCTTCATGATTTCGATGAGTTCGCCTCGCAGCACATCGTACAAGTGATCAACATTCGAATCCGATGGAAGGACGTGTGCTGCCAGCTCTGGATCATTGTTGATGAACGCGTCAAGGCTCGACTTGAGCATTGTGTAGGCAGCATTCGCGATGCGATGCAGATCGATCTGATTGGCCAGTTTGACGGCGTCGGGTGAGTCGATCACGATTGACGCGATGTTGGTGGCCATGTCGCCAATACGTTCCAACTCGTTGTTGATCTTGACGGCAGCAAGCAGCAAGCGCAGATCGGTAGCAACGGGCTGGTTGAGGGCAAAAATCCGTTGACACTGCTTGTCGATCTTGAGATCAAGTTTGTCGACTTTATCGTCGCGGCCAATGACGATGTGGGCAAGCTCCTGATTGCCTTCACGCAGGGCGCGGAACGCAAATTCAACTTGTTCTTCGACAAGTGATCCCATGCGGATGAGTCGCGTGCGGAGCTTGTCGAGATCTTCTTCAAATGTTCTGTTCATAGAGCTTATCCAAATCGGCCAGTAATGTAGTCTTCGGTTTCTTTCTTCGACGGACTGGTAAACAGCGATCGCGTGCGGTCGAACTCAATGAGCGATCCCATCAGAAAGAATCCGGTGAAGTCCGAGACGCGTCCCGCCTGCTGCATATTGTGCGTTACGAGAACAATCGTGTAGGTATCCTTGAGTTCCGTGATCAATTCCTCAACTTTTCCCGTCGAGATCGGATCAAGGGCCGAACACGGCTCGTCCATCAGCAGGATGTCGGGATTGATCGCCACCGCCCGCGCAATGCAAAGCCGCTGCTGCTGACCGCCTGAAAGACCGAGTGCGGAATTGTGGAGACGGTCCTTAACCTCGTCCCACAGCGCAGCTTTGCGCAGGCACGATTCGACGATTGAATCAAGATCAGATTTTGACGGCTTCTCGTTCAGGGTGAGTCCGTACGTGATGTTTTCGTAGATCGATTTCGGAAAGGGAATCGATTTCTGAAACACCATGCCAATGCGTCGGCGTAGCGTGACAACATCCACGTCTTTGGAATACACATCTGCGCCATCGACTACCATGTGGCCGTCGGTGCGGGTTCCGTCGATCAGATCGTTCATACGATTGATCGAGCGGAGGAATGTCGATTTGCCGCAGCCGGATGGACCGATAAAGGCCGTCACGCGGCGCTCGGGAATTCCAAGCGTGATATTGAACAGCGCTTGCTTGGCTCCATAGAAGAAGCTGAAGTCATGCGCTTCGATTTTCAATGGTAGGTCTTTTGCCATGTAAGGGGGCTCCTTATCGCTTTCGCAGTCGAGAGCGAATGAGAATGGCCGTAAGATTCAAGAGAAACGTCAGTCCGAGAAGGACAAGTGTTGTTGCGTATTGCAGCGGGAGGGTAAGGTCGACGTCTGGCGACTGGGTCGACAACACGAAGAGGTGATATCCAAGATGCATGAACTTCTCTGTCACAGCAGTTGGGATCGATTCCGAGCTGTAGGTTACTCCAACGAACAGAATGGCTGCAACCTCGCCGGCTCCACGCCCCACTGCCAGAATCGAGCCTGTTAAAATTCCTGTGACAGCATTCGGGATGACGACCTTGGTGATCGTTTGCCACCGTGTGGCACCAAGAGCAAGTGATGCCTCGCGAAGATCTCTTGGAACTGCGCGCAAGGCTTCTTCAACAGCCACGATCACGACGGGAAGCGTCAGCACAGCCAGTGTTGCGGCCGACCAGAGAATGGACCCATCTCCGAATGACGACGTCCCAAACCAACTGTCAATCCCGTTGCCCATGAACTGGATGAAGAACCCAACGCCAAAGAGTCCAAAGACGATCGAAGGGACGCCGGCAAGTGTATTGACAGCAAATCGCACGGAGCGGGCAAACCATGAATCCTGCTTGGCAAACTCGGTGAGATAAATGGCCGTCGCTGTTCCAACGGGTACGCCCAGCATGGTCATCAGGAGCACCAGCAGTGTCGTGCCGGCGAGTGCAGGCCAGATGCCCCCTTCGGTGTTATTGTTTCGAGGGAATTCGGAAAGGAACGTCCAGGTGACACCGCTGCCACCATTGGCAACGAAGGAGCCGACCATGCCGAGGATGATTCCCAACACAGCAACTGCAGCGGTAAGAGCAATTGTTACCGCGAAGAAGCCAAGGAGCCGCTTTGGAAGAGGTGTCTGGTGGGTGGGCGTCTGCATTACTGACCCTGAAACTTCTTGATGAGACGCTTCTTCACATACAGCTCAGTCACGGCATTCAGTCCAAAGGAAAAGACAAACAGCAGAACGCCCATGAAGAACAGTACGCCGTAATGTTCCGAGCCCCAAACAACTTCGCCCATTTCACTGCCAATTGTGGCTGCGACGGTTCGCGCAGGTTCGAATGGGGAGAGGCTCGACAATGGGGCATTCCCTGTTGCCATAATGGCGATCATCGTTTCGCCAAATGCGCGTCCAATACCAAGCAGGACTGCTGCAAACACGCCCGGGGCTGCCGCAGGGAGCATGACGCGATACGCTGTCTGCCACTCCGTCGAGCCAAGTGCCAGAGATGCTTCTCGGAGAGTCTTCGGCACGGCACTCAGCGCATCTTCGGCAATCGAGAAGACGATCGGGATAACTGCGAGTGAAAGCCCAATTCCACCGACAATGGCGTTGAGTCGGTAGGGGGCTCCAGTAACGTCCTGGATAAACGAGGCCACCGTGACAAGGCAGAAGAAGCCAATCACGACGGATGGGAATCCGGCGAGAAGTTCGATCGCAGGCTTGACGACTTCACGGATGCGGCGGCGGGCAAAGAACGCAACGTACAAGGCCGCGAGGATGCCGAGGGGAGCACCAATGAGAATGGCGATCGTTGTCGTCTTGAGTGTTCCAATGATGAGCGGCGTGATACCAAACTTTGGGATCTCGCCCACAGGCTGCCATGCATCACCAGAGAGCTTGGCCAAGATTCCTCGCTCGTTCTCAGCATGTGTCGACTCGACCACACCAGCCACGTCATCAATGTCTGCCGGTAGAAGTCCAGTGTCAGGATTGTAGATCTCCGGGTACTTCGGATTCTTCGACGCATAAATGAACTGTCCCGGAGCACCTTCCTCGCCAGCGGCTTGAGCCGACTGTGGATCTTCGGCTTCCGGATTGTATACATCTGGTTCTGTTGCCGCTGGTTCGGACCCCGAGTCGGGGTTGTAGGACTCCGGAGCAAGATCGGCCGAGCCCGAGGTTGATGTGGCGGTTGATTCAGTCGTCGACGATGCCGAGACGAAGAGCGTGGCTGCTTCCCGCATCACAAACAGCAGGATCAGGAAGATGACAATGATCGATGCGGATGCGACGAGGCGAATGGACCATTCCATGATCCACTCGCCCGGATGTTTGCGCTGTTGTTGAAACGGATTCGGCACTCGTCCCCTTACTTTTTCTTGATCGGATAGTATCCGACTTCCGACACGACTTTCTGACCTGAGGCCGAAATTACCCAGTCGATGAATTTCTTGACGCTACCTTCTGGTTTACGATTCAGATAAAAGTACAGAAAGCGGCTAATCGGGTACTCTCCCGAATGGATCGTTGCTACCGATGCAGGAACAGCCGTTGATGCTGCATCCTTCGCAATTGGCAGGGCCTTGACATTCTTTGCATACGCAGCGCCTCCAAAGCCGATGCCAGAAGGATCTTTAGAGATTGCATTGATGAGCGCTGCAGTGCCGGCCATGTGCTGAGCATTGGCGGCGAAGTCTTGCTTGTTCAATACGTGCTCTTTGAAGAACTCATATGTTCCCGAATTGTTTTCGCGGGAGTAAAGAAGGATGGCTTTATTTGGTCCACCAACGGCCTTCCAGTTGGTAATCTTTCCTGTGAAGATGTCCTTCACCTGTGCCATCGTCAGTTGCTTGACTGGGTTGGACTTGTGGACGTAGATCGCTAGACCATCCATGGCAACGCGAATCTCAAGCCCCTTGTACCCAAACTTCTTTTCAAGCTGCGCGACCTCATCCTTCTTGATGGGACGCGATGATGAGCAGATATCGGTTGTTCCATTGATGAGCGCAGCAATGCCCGTTCCCGAACCACCACCCGTGACCTGGAACTCGGTGGTGCTTTTGCCCGGGAACATCTCCGTCCAGCGCTGGACGAGAATGACCATGGTGTCTGAGCCCTTGATTGTAATGCGATCCTTCGGCAATGCGAGGGCTACAAACGTGAGCAGAAGGAATGTTGCAGTGAAAGGGGCGAGTCGGCGAACGATGTTCATGCTGATAAATGGGAATGTGAACAGAACTGCCAAAAATCGAGAGGACGGGGTTGATGATCGATCAGGGAGGGGGCGTGTTATGGGATCATAACATCCGAGGTAGGTTTAGATGCCTAGCTCGACATTAAATCGAGCGTAGTACATCGCCTCCTGTGCGTCGTTCTTGTTGTACTGGATCGTTCGATTCGTACCCAACTCCAAATTCGCTTTGATGCGATGGCGATTGACGTAGTATCCAATGACCGCGGCAATGTTGGTCTGTTTGGTGTATTCAGCAAGACCCTTGAGTTGCGTATCGGCATTTACCTCTGCGTAGCGAGCTCCCACATTCCACATTGATGGGAAGATGTATGAAGCCTGGACCATGAATCCTCGTCCCACGAAGATGGCTGAATAGTCCTTGCGCGTCGTGTCTTTATAGGTGATCGGATCTGTCGATGTTCTCTGTGCATACTCACCGTACAAGGAGAAGCCCTGGTACTTGAACAGCGCGTCGGCATAGAGAACGTTGGACGAGCGCTGTGCGAACAGAGCTTTGCCTAGTGTTCCGCGCGTCTTTGTTTGACGGTCGTTGTGTTGAGCCGAGAGACCAACGCTCAGCTTCGGGCGCTCTTCCCGCATGATGTCGCCCTCAAAGTAATCGCCACCGTTGGTGAAGGCTCCAAGGGGAAGCACTTCAATGCGGGCTGTGTAGGCAAGGCCGCCACCCGGAATCACTGGTTGATTGCGGCCATCTCCCGAGGAGATCGCTCCACGAAGATTCACTACGACGTCTCCAGTTATGGGTCGCCAAAATCCTTGGAAGCCGAAGTCGCGATCCAGGTTGAACGCGCCGTTGACGATCGAGCGGTCGGGAATTTCAAGGTCAGCAGAGGAAATAACTCGCTGGCGGTTGCCAGGAAGCTTCGTTTGCCCGAAGCCGATCTGAAGGTCTCGGCTGAAGTTCCAAAACACCATCGCGTCACGGATGATGTTTGGAAACTGTGTGTCGTTCCAGTCCATGTCAGACCGAGAGAACGACAATTGCAGGTTGAAAGTCAGGCGCGGATCGGCCAGTGCCCCACCGAATCGCACGCGGAGACGCCGTGTAACGAGATCGGTCGATCCAGCTGACAGGTCCAGTTCATCATCCTCACCCATGGTCTTTGTCGTATAGATTGCCCAGTTCTGCATCCGGAATCGCATCGTAACCCGAGTGCTGGTATCGGCCGATTGGAAAATCACGCCGTCAGAATTGAAGTCGAAACTCCCGTGTGACTGTGTTGACGCTTGCGCCAAGGCAACTGTCGTTGGTACCACGAGGGATCCGATGGCGAGCATCGTAAAGAGGAGAAGGCGTCCAAAAACTATCATGGTTACTCCGCGGTATTACGGAATGGTTAGGGAATTGTTACGGCGCAAACGTATGGTAACACTTCCGTAACGCCGAGTTACCATTCGGTAACATTGGGGTAAAGCTCCCGAATGGAGGATTTTCTCGATGCCCCGTATCTTCGCAAACGATGAAACGAATAGCACTCTTTACAAGTGGTGGCGATGCCCCCGGTATGAACGCCCACATCCGTGCCGTAGAGCGCGTTGGTGAAAAGCGTGGCGTCGAGGTGATTGGAATCATCGGTGGGTATTCGGGAATGATTGCGGGTCATTTTGAGCCCCTTGACCGGATACGAACGGCAAATATCATTGATCGTGGCGGCACGATTCTCAAGACGTCTCGATGTGAAGAGTTTTTCGAAGCAGATGGGCGGTCCGTGGCTGCAGATCAGCTCAGGCGCAATGGTATCGAAGGCGTTATCGCCTGTGGTGGTGATGGGACGTTCCATGGTGCCCATGCATTGTGGACCGAGCACGGCATCCCCGTTGTCGGCACACCGGGAACGATCGACAACGACCTTGCTGGGACAGACTACACGATCGGGTATGACACTGCAATCAATACGGCGGCACAGGCGATCGACAAGATTCGAGATACTGCCGACTCGCACGGACGTCTGTTCTTCATCGAAGTGATGGGTCGGCATGCTGGCTTTATTGCTATGGATGTAGGAATCGCCTGTGGTGCAGAATATGTGGCGGTGCCGGAAACAATGACTGACATCGATGAACTCTACCGACGAATTGTCACGCAGGGACGTGATAAGCGCACCGTAGTAATCGTAGGTGAAGGCGACGAGCTTGGAGGCGCCTTGGGCATCAGTAAAAAGATCCAAGAGCGCTACAACCTTGAGTCGAAGGTGACAATCCTTGGACACATTCAACGAGGGGGCTCACCAACTGTCCGTGATCGCGTGCTCGCCTCGCGTCTTGGGGCAGCCGCTGTCGATGCGCTGCTGAGTGGTCGTTCTGATGTGATGATTGGCGAAGTCGCTGGCTCGGTGCGCACGGTGCCCCTTCCAGAAACGTGGGCAACGCGTAAACCCGTACCTGGTTATCTCATGGAACTGGCAACAATTCTCGTATGAAACCTACCTTCTTGAATATCATTCACGTGTATCAGTTCGAGGGCATGGTTGCCCTCGGGAAAATGCTGAATCCTGCGACAAATCAGCTGTCGAAGAATGAGGACCATGCACGCTACGTCGTTGATCTGCTTGAGATCATCAAGGAAAAGACAGCCGGCAATCTGGATGCAGAAGAATCGCGCTTTCTTGACCAGACTCTTAGCACGCTGAGACTGAATTTCGTCGAAGTGTTCGGCAATCCGAACTCTGCATCGAATCCCGATCAACTGGCATGATACGTCGTATCGCCATCATGGCGTACGTGGCTCGGCCCGACGCTCTTGTCGGAGTGCACCGCGCCATCAAGCGATTCTCTTCCCAAGGGGTGGAGGTGATTGTCACGCCTGATGTCGCCGACCAGATTGATGCGAGCCTTTCGGGTTCCTATTCCGTGCGTGACCATGCTGAGTTCCAAAAGCTCGCCGATATGGTCATGAGCTTCGGTGGTGACGGAACACTGCTTGCGGCTGCTCGTCTACTTATGGGCACGGATGTGCCAATCATGGGTGTCAATGTCGGCAAGCTGGGGTTTCTGGCTGAGTTCTCAATGGCCGACCTCGACGATGCAATCGATCGTGCGATTTCTGGCGTGTATCGACTCGTTGATCGGACAACGCTAGAGGTAGACTTTGGTGACTCAAGAAATCATGCCCTGAACGAGATCCTGATCGAACGATCCTCCAAGGCAAAGATGATCGCACTGCGTGCCTGGGTTGATGATCATCATGTAGCAGATTACCGAGCCGACGGCGTGATCATTGCGACACCAACGGGGTCGACTGCATACTCGCTTGCTGCGGGTGGACCCATCATTGCACCGTCAACAAGCTCGTTGTGCATCACACCCATTGCCCCGCACACGCTGACGCTTCGCCCCTTGATCATCAACGACACATCGGAAGTGCGCATTGAGTTGCTCTCTGATGCAACCCAGGGTCAGATCGTTGCCGATGGACTTATCCTTGGTACAGTTGTCAGTGGTCAGTCGATCGTCATCCGAAAGAGTCCACACCTGGTCAAGCTCGTCAAGAGAACCGGCAGTACGTATTACGATCTGCTCCGTGAAAAGCTCTTGTGGGCTGTCGACGCAACCACGAAGTAGCCGAGGCGGCACCCTTGCTCAAACGCGAACTCACTCTGTTGCAAGCCACGGCGATCAATATGATCGACATGGTTGGGATAGGTCCTTTTGTGACAACATCGATCGTTGCCGCAACAATGGGGTCAGCTCCACTCGCACTTGTTGCATGGGTCGTGGGCCTTGTCATCTGTCTGGTCGATGCAGCCGTTTGGAGTGAACTCGGTGCTCGAATGCCCAAGGCAGGGGGCTCGTATGCCTTCCTCCGCGAATCCTACGGTGAACAGTCATGGGGTAGACTCATGGCGTTTCTGTTTGTATGGCAGACCTCGTTTCAGGCACCACTGGTAGTTGCCTCTGCCTCACTTGGCTTTATGAAGTATGCAGCATTTCTCACAGGACCGTTGGATCCGCTTGTAAGTCGCTTGGGTTCGGCTGGACTTGTCATACTGGTAACGGTGCTGCTCTATCGACGTATTGCTGATGTTGGCAGGCTGTCCGTTGTGCTTTGGTTTTGCGTACTTGCCACATTCCTCTGGATTATCGGTTCAGGATTTGCCGTTGGCTCGATCGAGCTGATCACATCCCAGCCAATGGTGATCGATGACATGCAAACTTCTGTGTGGACGGCTCTTGGCATAGCGAGTATTCCTACGATGTATTCGTATCTCGGCTACTACAATGTTTGCCACTTGGGAGCTGAGGTCCGGGATCCACAGCGGACCATTCCACGGAGTATGCTGCTCTCCATCCTCGGAATCGGTGTTCTGTACCTGCTCTACCAGGTAGCCATTTTCAGTGTGATTCCCGCGTCGGATGTCGCTTCGTCGCCATTTGTTGTGAGTCTGTTTATCGAGCGGATCTATGGTCCGCTTGCGGCCTCGATTGCCACAGCTCTGATCCTAGTTGTTGCCGTATCATCATTGTTTAGTCTGATGCTTGGCTACTCGCGAATACCTTATGCTGCCGCGGCTGATGGCAACTTTTTCTCCGTCTTCGCACGGCTGCACCCGGAGCATACCTTTCCCCACGTAGCCCTGCTTGTGCTTGCAGCAATCGGTGTGGTGTTTAGCCTCACGCTCACGCTGACCGATGCTATAAAGTCCATCATCACAATGCGAGTCTTTACGCAATTTGTTGCGCAAGCAGTCGGACTTATGATCCTTCGTTCGCGTGTTGGTGCGCAACAGATGCCATGGCGCATGTGGTTGTATCCACTGCCAGCACTCCTTGCCATGGTTGCGTGGCTATGGGTCTTTACAGGGGCAAAGCCGATTCAGCAACTCGTTGGCCTTCTTGCTCCTATTGTCGGAATAGGTGTCTTCTTTGGAGTTGCGAAGATTCGTGGGAGTTGGCCATTTGCTGGTGAACAACCGCTGCCGCACGAAGGAGGAAGGACATGACGAGTCTCCATGGGATGATTGTGGATGTCCATGCACGACGCATGTATCCAGGAACTGTAACACTTGATGGTTCGAAGGTCGCACGAATTCAGGAGGATGCTAGCGTCGAGTGCACGACCTTCATTCTGCCGGGCTTTGTCGACGCTCACGTGCACATTGAATCCTCGATGCTGATCCCATCCGAGTTTGCACGACTTGCCGTTGTCCACGGCACGGTCGCAACTGTGAGCGATCCTCATGAGATTGGAAACGTGCTCGGTGTAGATGGCGTTGCGTACATGCTTGCCAATGCCGCAAAGGTGCCATTTACGATAGCGTTTGGAGCCCCTTCCTGCGTGCCGGCAACGAGCTTCGAAACAGCAGGCGCAACAATCACTCCGGCGGATGTTCGAAACCTGTTTACTGATCCCCGAATCAGATATCTCAGTGAGGTGATGAATTGGCCAGGTGTGCTCAGCGGTGATCCCGACATGATGGAGAAGATCGCCATTGCAAAAGAGTTTGGACGTCCTATTGATGGGCACGCCCCAGGGTTGCGCGGAGATGACGCGCGTCGCTACGCCGCGCGCGGCATTACGACCGATCATGAGTGCTTTTCACGTGAAGAAGCTCTCGACAAGATTGCAGTGGGGATGAAGATTCTCATCCGTGAGGGCTCGGCTGCGCGGAATTATGAAGCACTCCATTCCCTTCTTGCAGATCATCCGGAGAGCGTGATGTTCTGCACTGACGATATGCATCCTGATTCTCTGGTGCTTGGCCATATCAACCGAATTGTTCGAGAGAGCTGCCAACGTGGTTATGATATGTTTGATGTGCTACGAGCAGCCTCAGTTCACCCGGTTGAGCATTATGGACTTGATGTCGGCCTTCTCCGCGAAGGCGATCGAGCAGACTTCATCGTGGTCGAGGATCTGCAAGACTTTGCCGTTCGTGAAACCTGGATTGCTGGACGCTGCGTCGCGCGCAATGGGGTATCACTCATTGAGCGTTGCGACGAAGTGTCGGTCAATCAGTTCCATTGTGAGCCAATAAACGCAGCGGACATTCAAGACTATCCCGATGGAGAGACCGTTCGAGTCATTGTTGCACACGATGGTCAGCTGGTTACAACCGAGCAACATGTTGTGCTCCCATCTGAGGATGTCCTGAAAATCGTCGTCGTGAATCGGTATGGTCCTGCGCCGATTGCAACCGGATACATCAAATCCTTTGGATTACGTCAGGGTGCCATTGCGAGCTCGGTTGCGCATGATTCTCACAACATTGTTGCCGTGGGTTGCACAGATGACGAGATCGCCATGGCGGTCAATGCAGTCATTGCGGAACAGGGCGGTATTAGTGTTGTAGCTGATGGCACTGCGCATGTTCTCGGACTTCCCGTTGCAGGTCTCATGAGCACAGAGGACGGGTATCGCGTCGCAGAACGATATTCCGAGCTCGATGCGATGGCAAAGCAGCTCGGTTCGCCATTGCGGGCCCCATTCATGACACTGTCGTTTATGGCACTTCTTGTGATTCCACAGCTAAAAATGAGCGATAAGGGGCTCTTCGATGGACAGCGATTTGCATTCACGTCTGTTGTGCCCTCGTAGATTTGCGCCATGATGTCGATACACCAACGAGCCCAGTTCCCTGTTGATTCATCCGTTCTCCGGTTGATTCAGTTCGCTCTGCACGAGGATGTCGGTACAGGTGACATTACGAGCGACCTGTGCATCCCGCTCTCAGCACGTGCATCAGCACGGTTCATCCTCAAAGAGTCTGGTGTTATCTGCGGCCTGCCGATTCTACCAATCGTCTTCCGTCAGTTGTCGGATCACGTTCACGTCAATCAACTGGTTGATGAAGGGGCAACGTGTGATGCAGGTACGGTTGTAGCAACCGTCGAAGGCCCTGCGCATGCGTTGTTGTCGGGTGAACGTACTGCGTTGAATTTTATCCAACGGATGAGCGGTGTTGCAACGAAAACAAAGTCGTACGTCGACCGCATAGCAGGAACAAGTGCTAGTATACTCGACACGCGAAAGACGATTCCAGGTTGGCGCCTCCTCGACAAGTATGCCACGCGCATCGGTGGTGCTCGCAATCACCGTTTCGGCTTGTACGATATGGTGATGATCAAAGACAACCACATCACTGCGTGCGGCGGTATTCGTGAAGCAGTCGACCGAGTTGTTGATGAGCTTCGCACACAAAAAGCAATGCGCATTGAAGTTGAAGCCCAAAATCTCGATGATGTGGCCGAGATCCTTGAATGCTCAGGTGTTCATCGAGTGATGTTTGACAATTTCACTCCAGAACGCGTCGCCGAAGGCGTCCGCCTTGTTGCCCAACAGCTCGAGACTGAGGCCAGTGGCGGCATCTCGTTTTCAAACATTCGAGACTATGCCGAGACCGGAGTTGATTTCATCAGCGTTGGTGCGATCACGCACAGTGCAGTTGCTCTCGATATCTCGATGAAGTTCATTTTGCCACGTCAGCACTGACCGATCGCCGACGTGATTGGGTGGTGCTGACGCCGGACGTCGTTCGTTTCTTCGCGCGCATTGGCGCTGCCGTGGCTTTCCCATCGGCTACCACGGAGAAGATTGACGGTAGGGGGCCGCACAGGATGTACGACCGACGCCGATATTCATACCGGATTGGTAAGTCGAGGCCGTTGATCATGTAGTCGAAATCCCGTGCGATGGTTCGTGTGCTCACGTCGAGCGTGCGCGCCATATGTGACGCAGTAACACGCTGGCCATCTGCCAGCTGCTGCAAAATCATGCGGATGCGAATCAACATTGGGCGCGATAGGGACTTCATAGGAGGCACACTTATCTACGATTAATATCCACGATGCTACGATATTCACTATGCCATATACTGTCATAGTTATAATGACACTGAAGAATAACACTCTCATCCGATGGCACGTGCCGACGTGTTCGGGCCTTTCATTCATCCATCGAAGGAGAGAGTACGCAGGCGATTGCTCGACGTGACGGGATTTTTTACAGTTCTTTGCGAAGCCGCGCTACGGGTATGCGCAGCTGTTCGCGATACTTCGCTACTGTCCGCCGGGCAACATTAAAGCCGGCTTTCTTGAGGTCCTTGCAGATTTTTTCATCGCTTAATGGCTTGAGCTTCGACTCTGCATCCACCATCTCTTTGATCTTTTGCTTGATGATGCGCGTCGATACTTCTTCGCCATCATCTGTTAGTAGAGACTCGCTAAAAAAATACTTCAACTCGAAGGTTCCGAACACGGTAAGGACATACTTCCCATTGACAATCCGGCAGACTGTTGAGATGTCGAGCCCGGTGATCTCCGAGACATCCTTGTAGATCAGGGGGCGAAGATGCTCAGGACCATGCCGAAAGAAGTCCTGCTGCAGTCCAACGATCGATGTCATCACACGCAGCATGGTGTTCTTGCGTTGACGCAGGGCCTGCATCAAAAACTTCGCATCCTCGTACTTCTTCCGCAGAAACTCGCGCGTTTCCCGATTAAACTTGAGGAATCGTGCCTCCTTTTTCAATCGTTCGTAAGCGGTGCTCACGCGGAGTACCGGAAGACGAGAATCGTTGACGGTGATAAGAAAGTCCGAACCATCTTCGGTGATCTCAACGGTAAAGTCAGGGACAATCGTGTTGAACTCGGCATTGATCGTCCCGCCCCCTGGACGAGGTGTCAGATGACGGATGACCTCCAGTGCCTCCCGCAAGTACGACTCGGTAACGCCAAGCTGCTTCTCAATGGCGTGGTAGTGCTTCATCGCGAATGGCTCGTAGGCCTTCGTCAGAATGAGCAAGGCAAGCTTCTGTGCGGCATTTGGCTTGGCAACAACGCGAAGCTGTGAAACCAGGCACTCCTGGACGGTGCGTGAGGCGATTCCCGGTGGGTCGAGTGACTGTACTTTCCGAAGCACCGACTCTGCTTGTGCCAGTGAAACAGGTGTCAGCAGCCGGTCGATGTTGGGGATCAGATCTCGCTGATAGACAGCCACACGCACGCCATTAGCGATCTGATGTACAGCGAGATTGTGCTCAGCAAATCGATTGTTAACCTCGGAGACCAATTCGTCTACCGGGCGCCGCAAGTACCCGTCATCGTCAATGCTACCGATGATGTACTGGCCAAACTCGTGCTCCTCCTCCGTGAGTGAGAGGTAGCGCAGCTGATCGAGGAGGTCCTCTTCCAACGTCTCAACATCGCTAACCTGGAAGCCGAAGTCGTCGTCGCCGTCGTCGCCCGCTGGCATATCTGATCCAGAGTTCGACGAATCATCGCCAAGCAGCAGCTTCTGAAACTCAAATGCCTCCTGCATGTCGAAATCAGTCTTCTCCGGTTCCTGAGACTCGGATGAAACGTTCTCGTCACCACGAATGATGCTCACCTCTGGTGCAGGAGATGCATATGCCGTTGATTCGGCAGATCCTTCCTGGTCGCCCGTGACGCGTTCTGACTCCTCGGCAGGCACATCGTTCTCGGAGCCCTCCTCCAGCATCGGGTTGTTCTCAAGTTCGATTCGGACGTGCTGTTCAAGCTGCAAGAGAGGAAGTTGCAACATCTTCAGATACTGAATCTGCTGCGGAGTGAGGGACTGACTGAGCCCGGTCTGAAGATTCAGTCCGACCTTCATGCATCCCCCTCGTCAGCGCCCCTGGCAGCATTCAAGATCCGTTCATAGAGTGTCTCGCCGTAGGCGCGGGTGAGAGCTTCTTTCAGCGACTCTACCAATGGTATTCCAAGGTGCTCTCCGAGAGCACGGCCAGGTTCGCACTCGTCTATCTTCTCGTAGTGCAAGTACGGTCCGCCGAAATTCGCCACACGAATTGGGAACAAATGGCAGGAAAGGGGCTTGCGAAACTCGGATTCACCGTTGAGCCACGCACGTTCCAGTGCACACTTTGCAACATCACCCTCGTAGTACACGAAGATGCAATCAGCGTCATCAAGGCAGGCCACCGAACGATCGCCTCGCTCGCCAATGACAGGATCATGTTGCTCGAGCCATGTCCGTGATCGTTCGTCGAGATATGGCAGCGCGGCTGCCGTGTCACGCCGCAATGGGACGATCTCCTCCTCAAGCAAAGGAGCCCCAGCGCCCCCTTTCAGAGTGCAGCAAGCGCCTTTGCATCGCTTGAGATCACAGGCGAATGACGACGTAAGTACCTGCTCTTGGAGCAGCAAATGGTCGAGCAGAATCATATCGTGCAAAATTTAGCACGATTCTTGCTAGGAATAATCCACACCCACTAGAGCGAACGAAGTCGCAAGGAATTCGAGACGACAGTAACGGAGCTCATCGCCATGGCAAAGGCTGCATACATGGGTGTGAGTTGCACGCCAAACAGCGGCAGGAACAGTCCTGCGGCCAGAGGGATGCCAATCACATTGTAGATGAAGGCAAGGCTGAAGTTCTGTCGGATGAGCCGCATGGTGGACCGCGAAATCGCTATTGCTGTTGTAATCGCATGAAGATCGTTGCGCATCAGCGTGACGTCTGCGGTTGATTTGGCGACGTCAGTTGCCGACCCAAGGGCAATCCCGACATCTGCCTGCGCTAGCGAGGGGGCATCGTTGATACCATCGCCAACCATGACGACAGTGGAGCCGCGCCGCTGTAGTGTTTCAATGACTTCGCGTTTGCGGTCAGGAGTTACCGAGTGGATTACCTCATCTATGCCAACCTGTGCAGCAATTGCCGTGGCAGCCTCTGCACGATCACCCGTTAGCATAATCACCCGCTGGCCGATTGATCGCAGCTCGGCCACAACCTGTGGGGCCTCCTCCCGCAACTCGTCGGAGATGCCAAAGGCCGCGCAGACAGCACCGTCGATACTCACGAGAACGGTGGAGCACCCCTGCTGATCATTTGCGTGCAGTGCTGTTGTAAGGGGCTCAGGAATAATGAGCAGTGATCCTGCCATCATCTGTTCATTGCCAATCCGAAGGCGGTGTCCATCAACGGTGCCCGTAGTGCCCCTTCCCGGATGCGTCTGAACGAGCGCAACCTCGAACTGTGAACCTCCATGGTCCTGACACCAAGTTGCAATCGCACGAGCAAGTGGATGCTCGGAGCGGTGCTCGAGACTGAGGATCAGGGAAAGCACACGTTGACGTTCGAGCTTTGGATGAACAACGAAATCGGCACGCATTACGCAAGGTGTACCCTTCGTAAGCGTCCCGGTCTTATCCAGCACGATGGTGTTTGATGAGCCCAGGCGCTCCAAGCTTCCTGCGTTGGCAAAGAGAATTCCACGTCGGGCTGCGGCACCCGTGCCGACGATGATGGCTGTTGGTGTGGCAAGACCAAGTGCGCAAGGACAGGCAATTACCAAGACGGAGATCGCCGCAACCAGGGCGTGCCCAGTCGGGTCGGAATCTGAGGAAAATACTATCCAGCCGACGTAGGTGACGATGGCAATCACGAGAACAATTGGCACAAAGACGCCGCTGATTGAGTCGGCAAGACGTTGCACGGGCGCTTTACTGGCCTGTGCCGACTCGACCGAACGAATGATCCCAGCAAGAACCGTGTCGTTGCCAACTGCCGTGGCTCGCGCTGAGCACGTCCCAAGAGTATTGATCGATCCGCCGATCAGAACTTGGCCATCATGACGTTCTACGGGCAGGCTTTCGCCAGTCAGCATCGACTCATCGACCGATACGGAACCACTTATGATGACGCCATCTACGGGTACGCGCTCACCGGGACGAATCACGAAGATGTCGCCAACGACGACATCTGCAGCGGGGATGGAAATCTCAGCTGAATTCCGAATGACCGTTGCAGTCTGTGGATGCAGCTCCATCAAATGGGCAAGGGTCTCTGCAGTGCGCTGCTTCGCACGCGATTCGAGCCACTTGCCAAGAAGCACAAGCGTGATGATGGTCGCCGTTGAATCGTAGTAGGCTCCAGCATGGGCGTGCACGGGAAGCCCCGCAACATCAAACGTCATGAGTAGGCTGATGACAAAGGCTGATCCTGTACCCAGCGCAACAAGTGTATCCATCGTCGCGCGTCGATGTCGTAGCGCTTGCAACGCTCCACGGAAGAACATTCGTCCTGACCACAAGACGGGGATTGTTAAGGCCAGAAGAAGGACGTTGATCTGCGTGGGGTAGCTACCCCACATCGCCGTCATCGCAATGATGACAATGAGGGTGCTGAATGGGGCCGAGATCAGCAATGCTCTACGATACACGTGTGCTGGCGCTTCGAGACGGCTAAGGACCTCGTCGCTGGATGTGCGCGAGCGTTCGGCGTAAATGGCCTCGACACCGTACCCAGCAGCTTCGACAGCGGATTGAAGCGTTGTATCGGTAACTGGCTCGGACATGGTCACGACCGCACGATTGGTCACAAGATTGACAGTCGCTGAATCGATTCCCGGGATAGTTAATAGCGCCGATTCGACAGCACCGACGCATGCAGCGCAGTGCATGCCGGAAATATCAAGAGTCCTTGTGTTCATCTATCGGGCATCTGGACGTAAGCGTTCGTTGAACTGCTTCTTGAATTTCTCAACCTTTGGGCGAACGACAAATGCACAGTATGGTTGGGAGCCGTTACGCTCGTAGTAGTTCTGGTGGTAGTCTTCGGCTTTGTAGAATACTCCTGCCGGTGTGACTTCCGTGACAATCGGGTCATCCCACGTCTTCGCTGCAGTAAGTTGCTGGATATAATCGCGGCTAATTCGCTCCTGATCAGCGCTATGCGTGAAAATGGCGCTGCGGTATTGTGTGCCAACATCATTCCCTTGTCGATTCAGAGTGGTCGGATCATGGGCCGCAAAGAATACCTGTAACACGTCTGCATAAGAAATGATCGAGGGGTCGAATGTCACCCTGCAGGCCTCTGCATGTCCGGTTGTGCCGTCACATACCTGCTTATACGTGGGGTTTTCAACCGTACCGCCGATGTAGCCACTTTCAACGGAGATGACGCCATCGACGAGCTCGTAGACTGCCTCGACGCACCAAAAACAACCACCAGCAAGTGTCGCAACCTCGAGTTGTCGTGTTGTATCCATAGGAGATGAGAATCGTTGGTGAGGGGAAGGGGGCTTTTCCTGGCCTTTGGCGCAGCCCGCCACGACCGCTATCGGAAGTAGTGCCGTTAGAAGGATGCTGAGGTGTGTGATCAATTTCATGCAGTGTGCCGTGCCAAGAAAAAGCCGATGAACGCCATGGCAATGCCGCCAAGGACCGTAACTGTAACGTAGGTGAACAATGCGCCGAGGTCATGACGTTCCAAAAGGACCGTTGTTTCAACGGCAAATGTGGAGTACGTCGTAAAGCCACCACAGAATCCAGGGCCGAGAAAGAGCATCATTGCTCGTCCCTGACTCGCAGTGTTCTGCCCCCGTCCCACGAGAAAGCCGAGTAAAAATGACCCGGCAAGGTTAACGATAACCGTCGCCCACGATATCCCTGATGGTTCAGGAAGCGTAAGTCCAACGAGGTATCGGCATCCACTGCCGAGCGCACCTCCAAGAATGACATAGACAAGATCAATCATACCGAAACATACGCGAGAGTTCGAATATCTTTGCCGTCATGAAGAAGATCCTTGCCGTTCTTACGATTGCAGTTGCCGCCGTCGGTGCCTTTGCACAAGCCCCGTTCATTCATACCAACACGGTTGTTGATGCACCAGGATCAGAGCCGCGTGAGCATCCACTTGATGTGGAGCGGATGACGCTGCGAGTGCAGTTTGATCCGCCAAAGGGACTCGTCATGGGCTCCGTTACACATGTGTTTCGTGTGCTTCAGCCGACTGTGGACTCTGTTGAATTCGATGCGATCAAGATCCGTATCGCAACAGCAAAGCTCGGCACGAAGCCGGTCCGGTATCGCTCCACTGATACATCGGTGATTGTGTACTTCGCGCCCGCGCTGCGATGGGATGTGCGCGATTCCATCTCGTTTACGTACGAGGCAACACCGCGAAAGGGCATCTACTTCATTGGCTGGAACGACCCGTCGAATCGTATGCGCAAGCAGATCTGGACGCAGGGCCAGGGCATCGATAACCGTCATTGGATTCCGATGTACGACGAGATGAACGACAAAATGATCACGGAAACGATCACCACCTTCGACGGTGCCTACGAGGTCTTGTCCAACGGCACACGTCTTGGTGTTGTGAAAAATGCGAATGGCACAAAGACCTGGCACTACACGATGACAAGGCCGCATGCTTCGTACTTGTTGATGCTTGCCATTGGCAAGTACACCATTACAGAGCGCCGTTCTGCGAGTGGAGTGCCACTGTATATGTATTCGTATCCTGAGCATCCTGAACGGATTGATCCAACGTACATGTACAGCGTGGAATCGATGGATTTCTTGGAAAAGGAAATCGGAGTTCCGTACCCATGGGAATCATATAGTCAAGTTCCAGTTGCTGACTACATTTTCGGCGCGATGGAAAACACCACAGCGACGGTGTTTGGGGACTTCTCCCAGACGGATCGACGCAGCTGGCTTGATCGGTCCTACGTTGGTACGAATGTCCATGAGTTAACCCACCAATGGTTCGGCGATCTTGTTACTGCTCGCAGTCAGAAATCCGTTTGGTTGCAAGAGAGCTTCGCGACCTTCTATCCGCACCTGTTCACACGTCGTGTGCCTGCTCTCGGCGGAGAGGATGGATATCAGTGGAGTCGTCGAGGAATGCATCGCAGCGCTCTGGCTGCGGGAGAGAAGGACCGATTGCCAATTGTTCACCCTGCGTCTGGTTCGGCGCGTATCTATCCCAAGGGGGCATGCATTCTTGATATGATGGGGTATGTCTTTGGTGATTCTGCGTTGCGACGCGTGATCCGGCATTATACCATGCGTCACATGTATCAAAACGTCGAGACAAACGATCTCTACCAGTCATTCCAAGACACGTTGGGCATTTCACCAGAGTGGTTTTTCGATCAGTGGCTCTACAAAGGTGGTGAGCCCCACTACAAGGTCAGCCATGGTCCAAGCAGTGCGGTGATCAATGGTGTTCTAACGTCGACAACGAGTGTCACGATTGAGCAGATTCATCAAACTGATGCTCTTACGGGGCTATTCCGCATGCCGATTGAAATCGAGGTGTATTACGCCGATGGGTCTGTGCGACGTGTCCGCAGCGATGTCTCGAAGCAGGTGACGACGGTCCACGTACCAAACGCGAACAATGCTGCCGTGGCGTTTGTGCTGTTTGATCCAGGCTCGTACATCCTCAAGAAGGTAACGTTTGAGAAGACGTGGGACGAGCGACGTGCACAGCTCGCCAAGGCCGCTACCATGATTGATCGGTACGATGCGCTTGAGTCGATGCGTTCTGATGCTGACCGTGTTACCGAGCGGCTCGATATTCTGACGACGGTGATGCGCACGGAAGCATTTCATGCAATGCGCTCAGAGGCGGCCCAACAAGCTGCTGAGCTTGCACAAAACGGAACGCCAAAGGCTTGGTCAATTGTCTCGATGGGGCTCTCGGATCGTAGCGTCGAAGTGCGCAAGTCCGCACTGAATGCACTCGTTGTGGTGCCACAGGAGTTGCGTGCCGACGTGGAACGCATGCTTGCTGATTCTTCCTACCAAATCATTCAAACGGCTCTGACCAGGTTGGCTCGGTCTTTCCCGAACGATGCTCGCCAGTTCATCGAGCGCATCGGTACTACTCGAGGGATGCACGAGCGCGTTCACATCGCACGGCTCGAACTCGAGGCAGAAGGGGGCTCTGCTGAAGCAATCGAAGAATTGTCAGACCTCTGTGGTCCAGGTTGGGAATTCATCACTCGTCAGAACGCGATGGGAGCGATTCGTCGCCTTGGAGCGGTGACCCCTGTGGCCGCCGGTCATCTGGTTTCCGCAGTATTGAGCACCAACAATCGGCTCAGCGCAACTGCGAATGGGATTATTGCGACTCTCTGCGAACAACCACGACTTAAGGCTGTGTTTCGCCAAGTCGTTGATAGTCAGAGACTTGAGCAATGGCAAAAGGACCTTCTCGGTCCCATACTCAAGTAATTGGTGAAAATTGGTGCAGTTCTTGCTTCGGGAAGCTACGTACGTGTTTGCAACAACGGGAGCTTTCCGGTTGTTTCAGTCACCGAGGTTGTCTATTTTCGGCGCATGTGCTCCAGGCTCCGCCTAGAGTGCAGAGGCCACGTGTCTCATTTGATATCGAACACGAATCGAAATAATCTTTTTAACTCCAGGAGGAGCTATGCTTCGTACCAGTACAACGTTTGTCGCTTTGCTAGCGGCAATGGTCTTCGGAGTGTCATCAGTGATGGCACAACCGTCGATCTCGTTCGTCTCAAATCCAGCAAGCGCATACGTTTGCTTTGGTGCCAGTCACCGATTGGTCTGTATCGCCAACACACCAGCCACTGCCCGCACGGAGTATCAGTGGTTCCGTGATGGCGTAATGCTCAACGGCCGTGTCGGTAACTTTTTGGAGTTGACAATCTCTGATTACAACTCTGGTGGTGTCTACTCCTGTATGGTCACTGCGACCGATACCGTTGGCAACACCGGTTCCTCAAGCATGATGTCAGCGGGTGCTTCGATCATGGTTGTTCGTGAAGCACGGTTCACGACGCACCCGTCTTCTTCTGCTGTCGGCATGGGTGGCACTGTCAATCTTTCGGTTGCAGTTGAAGCCGTGGGTGCCCCGCAGGAGTTTGTACCTGCGTACCAGTGGATGAAGCGTTCATGGAACGCAGTCACGCTCACCTATGACGACACACCGATCAATGACAATGGACGCATCTACGGATCCCAGTCTTCGATTCTGACCATCAACAACGTCGGTGCTGCTGATACATCAGGCATGTACGTCTGCCAGGTCACAGGTTTCTGTAAGGGTACGATCACTTCACGTGCTGCTCGTGTCTTCTCGCCATCAATGGCAGCTTCGAACATGACGCCAAACCTTTGCGCCGGTGGAACGCTGTCGCTTTCATGTGCCTCAAATGTTGCTTCGCTTCCTGAAGGCAACGCATCATGCCAGTGGTACAAGGGTGGTAAGGCCATCGCAAACGGTAACGGTGTAAGCGGTGCTGCATCACCAGTGCTCTCAATCGCAAATGCTACAGCAGCGACAGCTGGCACATACACATGCGTGGTGTCATTTGGCGGCCGCGCTCTGAGCTTTGAGTCGAATCCAGTAAATGTTACAGTCGGTACGGAGCCAACGATCGTTCGTAGCCCAGAGATGACAACAGCCTGCGAAGGTCAAGTCATGACGATGTCGGCTGTTGCCACAGGTGAAGGTCTGAAGTTCCAGTGGATGAAGGGTTCAGAAGTTCTCTCAGGTGAGACCGGCGCAACTATGTCGAAGGTCGTTACTGCCGATGATGCTGGTTATTACAGCGTTGTTATCTCGAATACCTGCGGCACGAAGACATCACGCATCGCTGAACTGAAGGTTGAGCCACTCCCAGCAATTGAGTCACAGCCAGCTGATGTTTCCTTCACAGAAGGTGCACCGCTGAGCTTTACGGTTCTTGCTCAGGGTCGCAACATCTACAGCTACCAGTGGTTCTTGAACGGCTCACCGATCCCAGGTGCAACGGAGCCAACCTACACGGTTGCAAGCACAAAGCGCAGCGATGAAGGCCAGTACTATTGCGAGATCTCAAACCTCTGCGGTTCGGTCAAGTCGCGCGTTGCAACAGCATCGGTTCTCATGGGTGTCACAGAGGATGTCGCCGCTAACGGATACGTTCTCAGCACAGCCAAGCCAAACCCAACTGTTGATGCAACATCGATCAACTACACGCTGCCAACGGCACAGACCGTCCGCGTTGTTATCAGCGATATGACAGGCCGCGAGCTTGCGACACTCGTCAACGAGACGATCAGCGCTGGCACACACGCTGTATCGTTCAGCGCAAACGCCCTGAACGTAACGCCTGGTGTCTACAATGTCACCATGACAGCTGGTACGTTCGTCGCAACACAACAAGTCGTCGTCGTTCGCTAAGAACGCCGAACACCATCGAACATGATAACGGCGGCTGGGGATTATCCCCAGCCGCCGTTTTTCGTTTGTACTTCCGATGTACGAATGTGATTAGGTCACTATCCAGGTTACTATCGCACGTCGATGACTTCCCAGTTCTTTGGCGGTGTGTAGCGAAAGGTTGATTCTGGAAGTCGCAGATTACGTTGAAGGTCGGAGATCGAATACGTAATGCGCGAAGGACCCGAAATCACGCTAATGCTCGTCACCATAAGTGCGCGGTTGAGCGTGATGTCAAGCGCAGAAACGTTGGCAATGATTGCATTTGGCGATGGTGCCGTTAATCGTATTATCGTCGAATTCGGGCTTCGCTCTACGATCTCCGAACGATACACCGAGATGACCTCAAAGAAGACTCGTTCGAGGGAAACATCGCTGGAAAGGGGCTTGTACGTATTCACGATTACAGACTTTGAGGCGCGATCGGCATTCCAAACAGTGCGGCCATCGCAAACAATCGTGCGACTACCGATGTCGATACGGTACTTCCCGCCCTTTCGCGCAGCAAGCGTTCCGTGAAGTCCGTCTGTACCCCGAAATCGCATCGTAATCGACGACAGGCTTCGATAGCGTGCATGAAATGCATCAAGCACGTCGGTGGCCCGCATTGTATTGACACCAATGGTGAGAATCATGATGCCCGAGACTGATGCTCTGGCAAGAAACGACTTCATTGACAACCCTTATCGTTGTGAAGAAACGCGAGCTGTGAAGGGACCCCTGAGTCCTGAATAGCCGGTCAGCTCGGCATCAATTGAGCCAATTGGAATCTTCGTGCTCACCTTTACTGGGATTCGGCGCGCGTCATCGCTCAACCAAAGCAGCAGCTTGCCCTCGAACTTAAAGAGGCTGCCAGACTTGATGACCGGTTCAACGACGATGCATTTGTACGTCCCCGATTCGATCTCAATTTGCTGTCGTCCCAAGATGCGAACCGCAAGGTCGTGTGTCTCGCGATCAAAAAAATTCTGAAGGTAGACCACATCGCCACGTTTGTATTGAGAAAGGTCTAGAGCACGGATGTAGTAAAACGCCGAGACAATGTCGTGCACAAAGGCAGGGATCGGAAACGATCCTTCGGTTGTTGTGGCCGTCTTACCGATATGATCAAATGATGCTGCGAAGTCCTTGCGAAACCCGCCCTCGCGGATGTTCTGCTCAAACTTCCATGGAAAGATGCCATCAACGTCAACGAACGTACGATATCGATCCCGCACTCGATAGAGAAAGTCGAGTGACTTCAGACTCGCCACTTCGAAGCGGATGTCAAAGCATGGCCGACCGGCAACCATGACTGGTTGTTTACCAATCGTAAAGGAGGCCGTGCCAGCCGTGATAAACTTGTAGCCAACATTGTACTCGAGACGTTCACCAAAGCCAAACGCTTCATTGGCGATGTGTCGCAGTGGCGGCTTGGTGTCATCAGCGGTCGTAAGGAGCGATAGCGAGAGAAAACACCCAAGGATGGCAAGGGGGCGCAACATGTGTGATAGAAGATGACGCGTTTCGAGGAAACGTCGTGTTTGACGCATGCGGTGTGCATCATCAACTGTTGACATGATGCAGTGCCCCTGGTAAGGAGAGAAGTGGGCCCGGCCGGATTTGAACCAGCAACCAACGGATTATGAGTCCGCTGCTCTAACCGTTGAGCTACGAGCCCTTACGAAACATGGAGTCTTAGTTGAACAGACCCACAAAAACACCAATCTGTGCGCTCAAACCGCTCACTGCGATTGAGGTCGGAACATTCACTGCACCTGCATGCGTATTTGCAGTCCAGTCTGATGCAGACAGCTGCGCGCTGTAGGCCCCCTGTGCACGGATGTTTAAGAATGGCGTTACTGCATACTCGATGGAAAGTCGTGGCATGATGCTCAGTGCACTCTGCCCCAACACCTGTTGCGTCGTGGCTGCCGGAGCTGTCGATGTCCAATCAAAATTCCCACTCGAACGAGAACTGGTGATCGTCGAGTACCCCCAGACAACTGCAACGCCAGGGAGGATAGCAAGCTTCGCAGCCGGTACGATTGCGTACTCAAGATGCAGTGCGCGGGTTGAAATGGAGTAGTCGAGACTCCGGGTTTCAGGGTTCCCCCCGACACTTGGGACATCCTTCATCGTACCCACCGAACCTGTAAGCCATGAGAACCCAATGCGAGCATTCGGAACGATGCCGATAGCGGTGAAAAACTCCGCGCCGACAAGCACCATCGGAGAATCCATAGAGCCAAGACCTTGTGTTGCAGCAAAGGCATTGATATCATCAACTTTCGGCATGAAGATGTTCACTGCCGGACCGATGCCGATTGCAGAATAGCTGACAGTTTCTTCAGGAAGTGGCTCCTCGTCAAAATTGAGTTCATCCAATCGCTCGTCTTGTGCAGTGACGATACCGAAGGTCATGAACAGCATGACGATAAGCATGAACGGGGTGCGCATGGGTTTGCTCCATGAAAAGTTGAGTGCGAAGATACGGGGCTCCGTAGTTTCGTCGATATGAAGATCGTTGCGGTAGTCATGGCCGGTGGCCTTGGGGTTCGACTTTGGCCTCGAAGCACCGAAAGAAAGCCGAAGCAGTTTGTGCATGCACTCGGGGAGGGAACCCTCATCCAGAATACCGTTGCACGACTACAACCTATGGTGTCTCCAGATGACGTCTATGTTGTAACGACGTCAGATCTGCAGCACCACGTGGCAGACCAACTGCCGATGATTGCCGCTGATCGGATTATCTGTGAGCCGTTTGGACGAAATACCGGGCCAGCAATTGCGTTGTCCGCGCTCGTCATTGGAGAACGTCTTGGTGACGATGTCGTGCTGGTTGTGCTTCCAAGTGATCACGTAATCAACAACATCCGTGAGTTTCAGGTTGTTCTCGATATGGCCTGTACGGCTGCTATTGACCGTGATTGTATCATGACTATTGGCGTGATGCCGACACGGCCCGAGACGGGGTATGGGTACATTCAGGTCGGTGAACCATTGCCGACTGATAACCCTGTGCTACGGGGACATCTCAAGAGCGTCCAAATCTTTGCTGAAAAGCCAGATGCTGCTACGGCACAGCGGTTCATTGATGCCGGTGACTTTGTGTGGAACAGCGGAATTGTTGTCGGGACTGCTCGCGCTATTCTCCGCGCTGTTGATGAGTTCATGCCTGATCATGCTCCGCTGTTACGACAGTGGCAACGCCGCGCACCGCAGCAACGACCTGAGCATTTGGAGTCACTCTATCGACAGCTCCGTTCAGTATCCTTCGATGTTGCGGTACTTGAGAGGGACCCAAGTATTGGTGTTGTTGAGGGGGCGTTTGGATGGAGTGACCTCGGAACATGGGACGAGCTCTACCGGATGTCGTTGAAGGATGGAAAAAACAATGTCATCGAAGGCACAGTTGTTGCAGTCCACACCACAAACAGTCTGGTATCAGCCACGTCGGGCCGCCTTGTCGGCGTTATCGATATGGATAACATTATCGTTGTCGAAACAGAACAGTCGGTCTTGATTTGTCGAAGGGGAATGGCAGAAAATGTTCGTGATCTGGTTGAGCTCCTGAGGCGTCGTCAAATCTCTAAGCACTTTTAGCCCCCTTCAATGGCGAAGCACTGTGCACTCCTTTGGCTCCTTCTGATCGGCGTTCTGCCGGCATTGGCGGCCTATGCGCAGCCCCAGAGTGTGCCTGATTCAACCGCTGAGGCTCTGCGCATAGTGCGGCGTTCGATCGAGAACGATCGACGTGCAGCGGATAGTCTGAAGAGGATATGGGACCGTCAGTGGCGTATAAGCGATAGCATTCGTGTCGAATCAATGCTGGTTCGCATGAGGAGTGATTCATTGCGGAAGGTTGTCGCCGATAATGAGCGTCGGGAGCTCCTCATGCTCCAGTCGTTAACGCGCATCGATATCACCGACACACTACAGCCGCTGAATACCGGGCCACAATCGATTGTTGACACACGCCAGGATTCAAACAATGTTGCTGCGGCTGTGCGGGTGCATCGCGGTGGTAGGGTTGCCTCTGGCAAGACGCTGGCAGACTCAATCACAGCGATGGTGCTACAGGCCGAGGCAGATACTGGTGTAGCCTCGTACTATGCCGAGGCGTTCCATGGACGTCGCACATCGAGTGGCGAGGTTTTTAACATGCGCGACCGCACCTGTGCACACCGCTGGTTGCCCTTCAACACGAAGGTGCTTGTAACCAACCTCGCAAATGGTCGCAGTGTGGTCGTCCGCGTCACAGATCGCGGACCATGGAAAAAGACCCGCCTGATCGATGTCTCGAAACAGGCGGCAATTGATCTTGATATGATCCGCTCGGGCACGGCACGCGTCAGCGTTCGCGTCGTCGAGCCTGTGGATGATGACGTACCGGCTCCAACGCGGTAGCGTTTAGCAGAACGGGAGCTTGATAACCTCGGCCGGAAACGTTGTTCCCCGGGCGCTGATTTCAATCGTTGTGCCAGGATTTGAGAGTTCAGTTGGCACGTACCCGAGACCAATACCTACGCTGAGCGTTGGTGACTGGTTGCCGCTTGTGACAGAACCCACCGTGGCGCCGTTCTGAACAATCGGGTAGCCAGTTCGCGGGATAAGCTTTTCGGTCAGCATTTTGAATCCGACCAGCTTCCGCGTCGGTCCATGCTCCTTGACCGCAGCAATGACATCGCTTCCGTTAAATGGACCTTTGGCAAGTTTCGTGATCCAGCCCAAGCCTGCTTCAATCGGATTGGTCTCATCGGTGATGTCATTGCCATACAAGCAGTAGCCTTTTTCAAGACGTAGGGTGTCGCGAGCACCAAGTCCGATCCATGCAATGTTGAACTCGCTGCCGGCATCAAACAGTGCAGCCACGACATTCGCTGCCACGGACTCGTCTCCGGTGAAGTAGAGCTCAAATCCAATCTCGCCGGTGTACCCCGTGCGTGACAGAATCATTGGCACTCCAGCGAGTGTGCCCTCGGCGAAACCATAATAGGGGATGCTCGCAAGGTCTGTTGATGTGAGCTTTTGGAGTGCTTCGATGCTCTTTGGGCCTTGAACAGCAAGGAGACTGTAGTCATCACTGCGGTTCTCAATCGTAACATTTGCAAAGCTGGCAGCGTGCTCGCTTACCCATGCCCAGTCCTTGTCAATGTTCGCCCCATTCACAACGAGCAGGTACGAGTTCTCGCCAAGCATGTATACGAGCAGGTCATCCACGAGTCCACCGTCTGGACGTGGGAATGCCGAGTACTGTGCCTTCCCGGGCGCTAGCTTCGATGCATCGTTAACAGTAATCTGCTGGATGAGTGGCAGTGCATCAGGTCCGGAGATGAAGAATTCGCCCATGTGCGAAACATCGAAGATGCCAACCCCGGTGCGAACTGTTTTATGTTCTGCAATGATGCCAGTAGGGTATTGGATCGGCATTTCAAAACCTGCGAACGAGACCATTTTTGCCCCGGCGGCAGTGTGAAGAGCATGGAACTTCGTCGTCTTCATGTCGTACCTTCGTAAGTGAGCTGCGAATATAACCAGTCATAGCACCAGGGAGTTTCCGCATGACATCTCGTCGTACCGTGTTGCGCTCGCTTGCAGCGCTCGGACCAACAGCCCTCTTCGCCTCGGAGGCCCTCGCGTCAGTAACGCAGTGGCTTCCAACAGCGCTGCCAGCTGCATCGTCTGGTCTCGTGGCGCGGGATGAAGATTTCTGGATGACGGTTCAGCAGGCCTTTGATGTCGACCGCTCAATCATCAATCTGAATAATGGCGGTGTCTCCCCCTCGCCCCGTTCAGTGCAACAGGCCTTCCACCGCTATACGGAGCAGGCCAACACCATGCCGGCGTATGAAATGTGGCGTCATCAAGAGCCGCAGGTCGAAACGATCCGCGAGGGCCTTGCCGAAATGTTCGCCGTGAGCCCCGAGGAGATTGCCATCACCAGAAATGCCAGTGAGGCGCTCGAGACGTTGCAGTTCGGGATCCAGCTCGAGCGAGGTGATGAGGTGCTTACCACCACGCATGACTATCCACGCATGCTCGCAACGTGGGAGCAACGTGTTCGACGCGACGGAATCGTCCTGAAAAAGGTCGGGTTCCCGACGCCACTCAAGCGTCAGCAGGATGTGGTTGATGCGGTCGCAGCAGCAATTACGCCGCGAACAAAGATCATCCACATTTCGCATGTCGTGTTTCTCACGGGTCAAATCCTGCCAGTGCGGGACATCTGTCGACTCGCCGCACAACGGAACATTCGCTGCATTGTTGATGGAGCGCACTCGTTTGCGCATTTCCCCTTTACGCAAAAGGATCTCGAATGTGAGTACTTCGGTACATCGCTACACAAATGGTTCTTGGGTCCGATCGGTACGGGGATGCTGTATGTAAGGAAGGACCGCATTGCAGATGTCTGGCCCCTGATGTCAGCGCCGAAAGAGATGGACACCAACATTCGGAAGTTTGAAGAGATCGGCACCCATCCCGCGGCCATGCACAACGCGCTGATCGAGTCAATCGCGTTCAACAAGGCAATGGGTATCGAGCGAAAGGCGGCGCGTCTGCGCTACCTGCACACAATTTGGACGGATCAGCTCGAGTCAATGGAGAATGTCCGTTTCCTCACAGACATTACGGATGATGCCAACCAGTGTGGCCTGCGTCTGGTGCACATTGATGGCACTGATCCAGGTAAGGTCTCGAACTATCTCTTGGAGAAGCACCGCATCTTCACGGTCTCCATCGGACATGAAGATTTCAAGGGGCTGCGGGTTGCCCCTTCCGTGTACACAACGGTTGGTGAGATGGAGCGATTTGCCAAAGCCATGAGGATGATCGCGCGCGGCGACGCAGGATCAGCAGTGCTAGTTGACGCAAAGGGCTGATTCTGTTGTTCGTGCAGTTGGTGTGGATGTTGCCTGCCCTACAGCACTATTCGGTCGAAAGACTTCGTCGAGCTCATTCTCGAGAGTCTTATGCTCATGGTACCGATCCTGGTCTCGGACGAAGCTCGCCATGATCTCGAGATGCCACGGTGGAAGAAGCGTTACGTGGACGCCTTCATCCCACTCAAAGCCCGTCATGTGTGCGCCCGTGCGGCGCAGTTCGCGCCGAAGTCCGTCGAGAAGTGATCCAATGAACTCCGGGATATCGGCATCGCCGCCGACTGCCGTTAGAATGTGGAGATGATCCTCTCGTGCGTGAACAGCGGCACAATGGAGTTTGTGTTCATACGCAATACGATGGACGCTACTGGAGATCGCATCGTGATTGTCCATTGGGAGCATTGAACCAATGCGAGGGATAAGGATCAGATGCAGACCAAGTTCGTGTGTGTGGGGCATACGGCGATCTTTCAATAGGGTTGAAGAAGTTGACAGATACATCCTCGTGCATCCAAGGACAATAACGTGACGTCTGCTTCGTGAACCCCGCACGTCGCCGCGTCGTCGTAGATTGCATGCGGTCGCTGGCACGTAAAGGGTTTAGACACATCTTTTGTGAAGGAGAAAAGAATGATTGGTATGCTTCGCTCACTTCTCGGTGGATCCGGTGATGAGCTTGTCGAGGCACTCAAGCAGGGTGCGATTGTGATTGATGTCCGGACTCCAGCCGAGTATCAAGGCGGTCACGTTGCTGGCTCGATCAACCTGCCCCTAAATCAGGTGCCAGACGGTCTTAGCAAGTACAATACAGCAACGCCGATTGTGTTCTGCTGCGCCTCGGGTGGTAGAAGCGGTCAGGCTACGTCGTTCGCTGCGTCGAAGGGCTATACCGCAATCAACGGAGGTCCATGGACGTCGGTTAATCGTGCCATGGCGCAGATTCAACAAGGAGAATAACATGAAACGGAATGTTCTGTCGATCGTTGGTATCGTGGTTGTCGCCGTCGGCTTGATGGTTGTGGGCCTTCAGGCACAGCAGTTCAAAGATGTCGATATCGCTGCCGCAAAGTCCCTCATCGCAAAGGGAGATATTGTCGTCCTTGACGTCCGCACTCCGGAGGAGTTTCGCAACGGACACATCGACAAGGCTGTGTTGGCGGACATCAATGATCCATCCTTTGAAACGAAGATCTCCAAGCTCAGCAAGACGAAGCCGGTGTTGGTGTACTGCGCCAAAGGTGGCCGCAGTGCCCGGGCAAGCAAGATTATGGTTGAAAAGGGGTGGAAGAATGTCAGTAACATGACAGGTGGATTTACCGCCTGGTCTGGTGCTGGATACCCAAGCGTGAAGGGTGATAAGTAGTACGAATCTGATTGCCCCTTCCGATGACAACGCTCACCCTCCGTCCGCGTGAGGAACGCCGCATTCGTGACGGACACTTGTGGGTGTTTCGTGACGAACTGGTGCATGTGCCAGAGCTTCCGCCGGGGAGCCTTGTTCGTGTGGTAGCTCATGACGGGTCATCTCTTGGTACGGGCCTGTACAACCCTCTTTCGAAGATTGCCGTTCGAATGCTCGCTGGTGAAGTCGAGAGCATCTCGACCGAGTTCTTTCATCGGCGCTTCCAATCTTCATATGAACTTCGTCGGCGGATGCTTCCGAATGAGGAGACGTATCGTCTCATCTTCGGCGAAGCAGATCTTCTGAGCGGTCTCATCATCGACGTCTACGGAGACTATGCAGCGATCCAGATGCTGGCTGCCGGCATGGATGCGGCCAAGCCACAGATTATAGACGCGCTGCGCGCACTGTTTCCAAACCTACGTGGCATCATCGAGAAGAACACGGCCCAGACCCGCAAGAAGGAAGGACTCGAACTCGTTGATGCTGTTGTGTGGGGATCCGTGCCTGATCGCGTGCACGTACGAGAGAATGACGTTGAGCTCGAGATCGACCTTGTTGGAGGTCAGAAAACTGGGTACTTCCTTGACCAAAAGCTCAATCGGCGCGTTGTTCGCTCTCTGGCATCCGGCAGACGGGTGCTCGATTGCTTCTGCAACGTCGGCGGATTTGCACTGAATGCCGCCGCAGGCGGGGCTTCGCTCGCCGTTGGCGTCGACTCATCGGCTGTTGCGATTCAGGGGGCTATCCGGCATGCCGAGCTCAATAGCCTGTCAAACTGCACATTTGAGCAGGCCAATGTGTTTGACCTTCTCAGAGATCATGTGCAGCAGGGTCAGACCTGGGACATGATTATTCTGGATCCACCGTCCTTTGCGAAGTCTCGTAGCGCAATTCGAGGAGCGCTGGCTGGCTATGCAGAACTCAATCGGACGGCAATGAAGTTGATCGAGCCGGGAGGATTGCTGGTTTCATCCTCCTGCACGCAGCTCGTCAGTGAGCATGATCTGCTTGATATCCTCTATCGGGAATCTGCACGAATCAGAAAACGTTTGCGTCTTGTCCACCGCGGATCGCAGGCTCCCGACCATCCTGTCCTTCTGGCAATGCCGGAAACACAGTACCTAAAGTTCCTGGTATTTGAAGTGATCGGCGATCCGTGATATCTTCTCGGAGGAGCTGCAATGTTTGAATATGAATATGACGACGAACACGACGAGCAGGATCGAAAGGATCTTGACGAAACTCTGAAGCGATTCAGGGAGTCGCTGCGTAGTGGTAATTGGCAGCAGGGCTCGCCAACGGCGGAAGCTCTCGAGCCAATCGTTCAGTACTGTCTAGAAACGAACAAGTTTGATGACGCAGTTACCTTCGCGCGGATGTGGGTAGAGAAAGCCCCCTACGCTGGTGACGCATGGCACAAACTTGGAATTGCATTTGGAAGCCTGAATAGGTGGCATGAAGCCCTCGAGGCATATGAAAAGGCATTGCAGCTCGACCCATGTGATACCGACGTGTTGGTTAATCGTGCCATAGCTCTCGAGCAGCTGGGCCAGCTCGAAGAGGCATACAGCGTGGTTGACGATGTCCTTTCAACGGATCCATCCAATGGAGATGCACTGTTTACCAAGGCCCTCATCCTTCAGAAACGTCAACGGTATGACGAGGCAATTCGGCTCTTTCTGTACCTCTCGCGCCAAGAGGGGTATGAGCGTGACGCCTTGTTTGAGTCGGCAATCTGCTACGAGGCACTGGAGCAATACAACGAAGCTATTGGTGTGTACGATACGCTGATCGATATGGACGCATATGATCAAAACGCGTGGTTTAATCGTGGCGTGATTTGTGGGAAGAAGGGGGCCTACCGCGAATCAATCCGTTGCTACGACCTGGCAACGGTGATTAGTAATGACTTTGTGAATGCATGGTTTAACATGGGCAATGCCTATGCTCACCTCGGTCGCTCTGAAGAGGCAGTGGAAGCATATCGACAGGCGCATCGATCTGATCCAACGGATATTCCGGTTATTCACAACCTGGCATCGTCACTCGAGGAGTCTGGCAACTTCCGTGAAGCAGTTGAGATGTTCACCAAGGCACTAGCCATGGACACCTCACATGCGCAGTCATTTTATGGCCGGGGCACATGTTATGACGCGCTGGAACTACACCAAGAGGCCCTCGCAGACTACGAGGCTGCCCTCGCACTCGAGCCGACGTATGCAGATCTGTGGTATGCCAAGGCCGATGTGTTGTTCAACCTCCGACGCACCGAGGAGTCTATTGCAGCTTACCAAAAGGCATTAGAGTTGCAGCCTGACGATGCAGAATGTTGGTATGACTATGCATCGACGCAGCTTGAAGTAGGGAACATGCTTGAAGCTCTTCACGGCTTCAATGAATGCACACGACTGCTCCCGCTGTGGTCCGAGGCGTACTTCGCAACGGCGAAGACGCTCTGTGCCGCTGGACAACCCGCTATGGCTGTTCCTTTCCTTATGAAATCTTTTGAACTTGATCCCACGAAACGTGCGGAGTTTTCGTCTGACTTCCCCCTGATCGCGGGACCACTCGCGATGGAATACCTCAATCATGCACTCCGTGAACAAGAAGGAACACTCTAATGCCGTATGATCCAATGCTCGTGCAACCTATGCGCGAAGAACTCACCGCTCTTGGTGTCGAAGAACTCTTAACCGCACCAGATGTCGACGCTGCGATGAAGCGTCCGGGCACCACGATGGTAGTCGTCAACTCCGTGTGTGGATGTGCCGCTGGTGGAGCACGTCCCGGCGTAGCTCTCGCTCTGAAGCATGCCAAGAAGCCAGACCATGTCGTTTCGGTCTTTGCCGGCCAAGATCTTGAGGCCACTGAGCGTGCACGCTCCTACTTCACGGGGATGCCCCCTTCGAGTCCGGCCGTTGCCTTGCTGCGTGATGGCCAGTTGGTCGGCTTTATGCCACGCCACCACATCGAAGGTCGCTCGCCAGATATGATTGCCGCATCATTGACTTCGGCATTCGATGAAATCATTTCATAAGATGTAGAAGTAAATAACGACGCAATTAAAAGCGTAGACGTTGCAGTAAGAATGCAATTTCTACGCTTTTCTTTTATTTAATTAATAGATAGGATTCATTTATGTTGATCGGTTAATAATGAAGCGCTAATTAAAAACTCAATATCAGGAATCTAATATAATATTTACATGCACAAATAAAACAAAGCGTAATAATAATATAATTACGCTGGGTTTTATCTTCGATTGACAACATGGTATATGATAGGTAGTAGAGTAAAATATATTAATCAAAAGCGCAAAATGATATTTACAGGTTCGGTATTGATAACTATCGTAGAAAATATCAATACTATGCTTGTGGTGGTGGAGAATCTGTTAAAATTCAGCGTCGATTACAGATGTCCAGCCGCCAAGAATTGTATCAGTAAGCCGATGCTCTGGGTAGAGGTCTGTGAGTAGGGCGTAGAAGCCTGTGCCGTGATTGAGGTGGACGAGGTGGCAGAGTTCATGGATGACCACGCCGCGGATGCAGGCATCAGGTGTTCGTATGAGGTGTTCGTTGAGAGTGATATGACCTGTACGTGTACATGAACCCCATCGACGGCGCATTTTCCGCAGACGTAACCCATTAAATCGAAGCGCGGCTACACCGAGTCGAGGAAGTTCCTCATCGATCATCGCCTGGAAGATCTGGTGCGCTTGGCGGCGTTGCCACTGTTCCAGCCAGCGCGGTGCATCAGACGCAGTAACGGCTTTGGGAAGAATTACCTCCGCGTCGTGCCAGCCCCATGATACAAGTGCACCACGGAAATACAGCTGATTCTGCGCAGTTCGTTGTGGGATGATACTCCGACGTGCATGTGCTTCGGCAATCTTTTGTTCAACCCAATCTCGACGATCCCGAACAAACCGTTGAATTTCGCCAGAGGGTACCCAGGTAGGAGCCCGGACGATTACGTTGGCATGGTGGTCGATCTCGATCGCAAGAGTCCGACGTCGGCTGCGCTTGAGTTGAAACGAGAGTTCCTCGGTCGACGGTAACATTTTGACCGAACTTCAGTTACTTTGGATTGATGAAGCACGAATTCACCGAATATACCGATACCGAACTCTTTGCGCTCCTGCGCACAGAGTATCGTGAAAAGGCCTTTGGTGAGTTGTATTCACGTCTCTCGCCCAACGTGTTTGCGTATTGCATGCGGGTTCTCGGAAGCAGAGATGCTGCTTATGACATTTTCCAAGAAGTCTTCATGCGACTGTATCAGTTGTCTGACCGTATGGACCACCTGGAAAATGTCAGGGGGTATACGCTGGCGATCTGCCGGAATCTCTGCTTGAACGAGAAAAAGCGTCTTGCTTCGCAAAACGTTGAGTTTGATGATGCGCTGTATAATCCCGGTGTATCGCGAGAGTCGGAACGAAATGAAATGCTTCGCCTCATCACCATGGCGATGGAGCTCCTACCGCATGATATGCGTGAGGTCTTTGTATTGCGTGAATATGATGGATTGTCCTACAATGAGATTAGTGCTCTGTTGAACATCAAACTTGATACGGCAAAGGTGCGCGTCTTTCGTGCGCGGCAACGGATCAAGGAAATTCTGCAACCCTACTTGAATGAGCTTTAGGGGGCAAGTCACACATGGTGACTGGATCTCCACTTCCACAACAACGACAACCCTAAACTCCAAACCTCAAAACTCAAACCTGAAACCCGACATGCCCCATTCTCAACTCATACACGACCTGCTTGACGGGGAGCTCGACTCCGTTGGCGAGGCGACGTTGTTCGGCCGTATGGCGAACGACTCGGAGCTTCGGTCGGAGTTCATGCAGCAGCTGGCAATACGCACGGCGATCCAGCAGGATCGTGCGACGCTGGTACCTCCGATCTCACTCACCAGTGCGGTGTTTGCCGGCCTGGGCTTTTCTGCACCATTCGCCGGGGCGGTTGGTGCAAGTGCTGTCTCCCAATCGAGCGGGATCGTCAGCACATGGCTCGCCAAGATCGGTGTTCCGATTATGGCCGCTTTGGCTGCGGCTGGAATCACGTATACGATAATGCAGCAGCAGGGTTCGGCACAGCCAAGTGCTGTGCAACCCACCGCGTATGAAGAAGCAGAAACACCATCGCCGATGGCAACATCGTCGAAGAGCGGGTCCGTTCCTGCAGATGCAAAATCTCGTGAATACAAGACTGTCGAGCGTATCGTAGAGCGCATTGTGGAACGGCCATCGTCCGTAAATGTTCAGCTTGCCGAAGAGAATGATCAACTGCGTTCTGAGCTTGCCGCACTCCGGTCAAAGGGACAATCAGATCGGGAAGATGCTGTGGTTGAGGACCGGCCAGTATCAGTTGCTCCTGTCGAGTTCACGTCGAACATTCAGATTGCCCGTTCTCCGGATAACCGGGTGATCCGCGCAATGGGAATTCAGCCAATCTCCCCGTCCTTTTCGGTGCCCAACTTTTCGCTCTCCATGCGTGGTCTCAATGGACAAGCTGCGCCCCTTTCCGTACCTGCGCAGAGCGCCTGGTATCAGAACGTCGGTGTTGGGTTGAGCTATCGATTGTCGCCATCCACCTCGGTTGGTCTTGAAGTTGGCGCGGAGTCATTTCCAATGGTGTTCCAAGGCACGCGTAATCAGCAGGTTGTCCAGTTTGAGCTTCAACCTCTTGCAACATGGGCTGGAGTGAGCTACCGTCATGTGTTCTCGGAAATTGGATCGAGTGGCTTTGCTCCCTTTGCCCAGGCGCTTGTAGGTGGCTCAGAGTTCGGTCCACTCGGACGGGCCTCTGCCGGGATCATCTACTCACCGGCGGGTCCACTTCAGTTTATGGTGGGCTTCGAGGGGGCAGCATTGGCCTTTTCGCACCAAAACACCTGGTATACCTCGACAAAGATCGGATTGACGTACGGCGTACTTGTGCGCCTCTAACTCTCCTCTATCGGATCATACGACCATGTATCGACATTTGATATCCTACTCCACGATTGCGCTCGCACTTGTTGCTCTGACATTTGGGAGCATTGGTTGCACGTCGCCCCTTGATAGCGATGCTCCCCGGAAAGAAGTGCCAGTGACGCCGGCACCCAAGATTACGCCGCGATCCTATGAAGCTTCATTTGTGACAGCATACGGGACATTCTCAGTGAAGGGGCTGCCAGTAATCAAGATCGACACGTCGGTCTCGCCGATGCGATTCTGGTTTGATATTGCCATGGAAGCCAAGGATACGGCAGGTAAGCAACCACTTTTGCATGGGTTTCGACTTCGACTGGATTCGGCAGCAGGAGATGGGATGATCCTACCACTTGTGCGCCGACAAGTAGAGATCCAAGCAGACTTTGGAGCCGCTTGGGGTGGCTTGCAGACTTACTGGTCAGACGAAAAGACCAATACCGCATCGATTGTCATTGCGGAGCACCCGATTGAACCAGGGAAGCCCAGAACCGTCACTGTTACCCTGTATCTCTTTATCAACAGAGATGACTATTTCCGTCCTGCTCGCCAGGAGCAAGTACTGGGGTCATTTACCATTGCCCTCTAACAGGTGTGGTTGAAGTGTAACTTTATCCTCTGTTGAGGTTTCCTTGACCTGGGTTAAGCCCCATAAAAAGAAATTCTACGTCTTTTTTTCATTCTCCAGGAGAGTCGTTATGATCCAGTATCACGCGATTCAACGCTTTTTTACCGTAGTGATGTTCGCCATTGTCGGCGTTCTGTCGCTTTCGGCCCAAGCTCTACCCACACCCACTGAGCTTACCGTTACCACTCTTCCGGGCCAAAACGGCGGGCTCGCCACAGCCGTCGTGGCATGGAACGGCATTGCCGGACCTGATGCACCGCTGAAGTACGTTGTGTATCGCGCCGAGGGGGAGACAGAAAATGAATCGAAGTTTTCCAAGGTCGGTACGGTTCCGCATAATGCCGGCAACCGTGAAAACCGCTATACATTCACGCTCCAGGGCGTAAAGGCTGGCACATACACTTTCTTTGTGCGCGGATACTGGCAAAACGGCGAAGGGCCGCGTTCAGCGATTGCCGTTCTTGAGGTAAAGACCCCTGAGACACCAGTCATTGCCTTCATTTCAGCACCAGTTACTAGTGCCAACGTTGGCAAGGCCTACTACTACCAGACGAAGATTCAAACATCTGCCTCAGGTACCGTCACCTACAAGATTGTGGCGGGTCCGGAAGGCATGACAATTAGTGATGGTGGCAAGATCCAATGGCTTGAGCCCAAGGCTGGCCGATATGAAGTTGTTGTCCGCGCGGTTGTTGTAAAGGATGGCAAGGAGTACGAGGCAAAACAGTCATTCGTTCTCGTTGTCAACGGTGGTGTTGAGCAGACGCTGAAGTTCGTTACCGAGCCAATCAAAGTTGGATATGCTGGAACGCCGTATACGTATCCTGCGCGTGCTGTTGTGTTGAATGTCAATACGATGCCAACATATTACCTGGTTGCTGGACCTCAAGGAATGTCCATTGATGCTCGCTCAGGTATTCTTACATGGACGCAGCCTGTTGCCGGACGGTATGAGGTATCAATTGCTGCAAAAGCTATCATCAATGGTGTTGAGACCATCGTAAAGCAGAACTTTGTCCTTGAAATCAAAGAAGGAAAGACCCCCGAAAAGGGTTGTGCCACAATTACGGGCACGGTCACCCATGATGATCCATCGGTAACATCGAAGATTGAAGGTGTCGTTACAGCGTGGCGCATGGAAATCGTAAAGCGTGACAACAGCAATCCGACCTCGGTGTACCGTCCAGTCTACAAGGGAGAGATCAAGGATGGGGCGTACACCATTTCTCTGCCAGAGGGCACGTACAAACTCCGAATTGAAGGAAAGAATTTCTTTGCTGAGTGGCATGCAGACGTTGTCGAGCTCGCCGATGCAAAGGATGTTGTTGTGGCCTGCAATGCCACAGAGAAGATCGACTTCAGCGTCAAGGTTCGTCCAGAGCCTGTACTTGTTGTCGTGGAAGGCCGTGTCTTTGATGCCGTTACCAACGAGCCTGTGAAGGGTGTCGTTGTGTTTGAGAGCCGCAGCAAGGACGTCGGTGCGACAGATGATCGCTACCGTGTTGTCGTCGCCGAGGTTCGTGGTGACGGCACCTATGAGGCGAAAGTCCAAGCAGGTGTCAACTACATCGCAATGGTGCGCCCAACGCCATCACGTGATCTGCCAAATGCATCGCAGTATCTGGCGGAGTTCTGGGAAAACACCAACGATGCAACGAAGGCAACGGTGTTGACGCTGACGCAGAACACAAAGGATATCAACTTCCCGATGGATAAGCGTCAGCCTCGCAACAACGGTTTTGGTGGAAGCATGGTTAACCACTATACCGGTGCCCCTGTTGTGGGTAAGGTTGTGGCCTATCGCTTCGTCACCCGTGTTGGCGAAAAGGGCGATACGGTGATGGCGAAGTCGGCATCATTTACGGTTGAAACGAACTCCAACGGTGGTTACCTCTTCACCGACCTTGAGCCAGGTGACTATATCGTAATGGGTATGCCATCAGGTCGTCCATTCATCCCAGGATGGATGGTCCTTGGTCAGATGGCTGCGATCGAATGGAAGAACGCCCAGCGCGTGAGTGTCGGCGACATGATGGTTGCTGTTCAATACGAGATTCGTCTCGATACCGTAAAGGGTGAGCGCGGCAAGGGTCGTGTTCGTGGCTTTGTCTACGACAAGCGCGGTGGAATCGTCAACAAGGCTGGCGATAAGGTTCAGAACCAGTCAGGCATCTCCGGCACACTGATCGTTGCCCGTGATGAGAACGGTGATATCATTGATTTCACGATGTCAGAAAATGAAGGTGCGTTTGAACTTTCAGAAATGGCTATCGGCACGTCGACGATTATTGCTGACCGCTTGGAGTTTGATCCAGCAGTACAGGCCGTCACAATTGATCCTACAACGACGGAGCGTGTCCTCTCCATCGGTATGCAGTCGAATTCGAGCACAACAGGCGTCGACGTTCCAGTCAACGAAGTAGGCGCTTCATTGAACCTCTGGCCAAATCCAACCACGGGTGACGCAGTTGTTCGCTTCGTCGCTCAGCCAGGAGATGTCACGGTGCGCCTCGTCTCGATGTCGGGTGTCGAGCTTGCTGGCCTCGTCTCGACGGTTGCTGGCGGCGATGTTTCGATCAGCCTGCCAACGTCAGATCTTCCAACAGGAATGGTGATGGTGCATGTGTCGAACGGCGCTAAGGCATTTGCTCTGCCGCTGAATATCGTGCGATAACACATCGCAATCGGTCGGATGATTCATGAAGGGTCGTGGCGCAACGTCACGACCCTTCATTCGTTTCGATCATTAGATTCGTGAGATATGATAACGCCCCGTACCCTAATCATCTGTGTGATCCTGCTCTGTCAAGCAGTGAGCGCCCAAATTTCACGTCCCACATTGTACCGTCCACAAGTGTTTGACGTTGAGCACTACGATGTCCGGATCAACTTCCCCGAGCCATCAACGCGTCACGTCGAGGGACGTGTCGACAGTCGAATCCGCTGGCAGGGGGCGCTTCGCGATCCTGAATACCGATTCCATCTTCGAGGTCTCACGATTGACTCTATCGTGATCGATGGCCGCCAGTATCCATGGAAGACCTATGGTGTGCCGGCAGATGACTCAATGCATCATCGTGTTGTTGTGACCGGAGATCACGACTCAGCATCCGCAACAACAGTTTCGATATACTACCGCGGTACAATGACCAATGAGGGCGGCACTTCACCATGGGGCGGCGTACACTATGATGATAGCGTCCTCTACGCACTCGGAGTTGGTTTTGCAAATGCATCCGTGAGCGCGACGCAACATTGGATGCCATGCTATGATCATCCATCGGATAAAGCAACGTTTAGCGCACGATTCACTGTGCCTGACTCGACTTGGCTTGTGGCATCAAATGGCTTGGGAGGTGCGCGCGAAAAGGGTTCCGATGGAGTGGTTACGTATATCTGGTCGGAGCAAAAGCCGGTGGCTACCTATTTGTTGACGTTTGCTGCTGCTCGATTCCGATTGCTAACGCTCTCGGGTAGGGTGCCGCATGTAGTCTATACGCTGCGACGTGATAGTGCCGTCAGCTCGCGATCATACCGGCTTATTCCGCAGATGACTGATGTTTACTCATCGCTCTACGGCGAGTATCCATTTGATAAAGTCGGCTACTATAACTCCCTGAAGGGCTCGATGGAGCATCAGGGGATGATTGCCCTTGCCCTAAGCGAAGCACGTCGGGGCGACACGGCAAATGTGACAGCCGCACACGAGCTGGCGCATCAGTGGTTTGGTGATTGCCTCTCTCCTCGCGACTTCAGGTATGCATGGTTGACGGAGAGTTTTGCCACGTATAGCGAATGCTCGTGGCTAGAATCGCTGCGAGGATGGAATATCTATCTCTCGGCAGTGCAGAGCAAAGCCAAAAGTTACATGACGCAGATTGCTCCGAATGAAGGTGTGTTTGCTCTTGAGGACTTTCCGCGCAAAGCCCCTTCGTCAAACTACCCGGGAACGATATACGCCAAGGGGGCAGTCATTCTTGCAATGGCAAGAGCCATCGTGGGCGACAGCGCCTTCTATGCAATGCTGCAGCAGTATGTGGCTAATCACGCATATGGCACGGTAACAACCGACGACTTTCGTCGTGCTGCGCAAGGCGTGATGGGGGAGCGCACCGAGGCGTTCTTCGCTGAATGGGTGACAGGCATTGGCTGGCCGAAGTTGCAGATCGACCAGGTTGTCTCCCAGATGGGTGTTTCAGTGGCTATCTCTCAAATTCAGCGACAAACCAACCCAACATGGCCAGTCTTTACAGCCCTCCCCGTAAATGTGGTGTATGTGCAACGTCGTGAGGGGTCGGCTGCGATGGATACGGTAGACACGATTCTGTATCCTGATGCGGAGGGGAACATTCGATTGACTTGCCAGCAGCTTCTCGGGGTCAATACTGGGCGGCGCTCACGGTGCTTGTTAGAGATTGTCCGGACAACTGATACACCAGAAGATGACGCATCGGTTGGTCAGACGATTGAGCTCATGCCACAACCAGCATCGGAGTCAGTTACGATCCGGCGCACTGGTGACGTCTCATCAGCTGACGTCCAGATTGTCACACTGCGTGGTGATGTCGTTGGAAGCTCGGCATTCGAGCAAGGGGCGCAGGAGCTTGTTCTTGACGTTGCATCCTTGCCAGCTGGAACCTACAGCGTCCTGGTTCGCGCAGCTAGGCGTCAGGCACGGCTGCCGCTCATGATTACACGCGGAGAGTGATCCAGCGGGCGATTTCCTTGAGCGTTGGCTTTTTGCCATACGAAAGGATGCCGATGCGGTAGATACGTGAGGCAAGCCAGACAGCTCCGAAGAAGGCCCCGATACTTAGTGCTGCGCTCAAGAGCATCTGCCAGGCAGGCACGTCTGTGGCGGCAACGCGGACTGTCATGAGAATAGGGGAGAATAGTGGAATCATGGACATGACCGTGGCGAATGCACTATTCGGGGCGCTGATGACGTTGCCAATGAACATCATCGTCAGGATCACCGGCATGGTTACCGGCAGTGTGAGCGATTGTGCATCGGATTCCTGATCAACGGCCGATCCAACAGCAGCGAAGAGCGAAGCATACAAAAAGTAGCCGGCAAAGAAATTGAAGACAAACATTGCGATCGATGTCAGCGGGATTGATGGCAGCGTCAGTCCCTGACTTGCAAGCAATGCTGCGGTGTCGGTCGAACCCTGCATCGACATGGAGCCATTTGCAGCCTGTGCGGCCATATCCTGCGCCATGAGTGGACCAAGAACGAATCCAAGTCCAATAAAGGCTGCCACACCGAGCAGGCCCCATATGGCCAGCTGTGTCAATCCGACAAGACCAATCCCGACAACTTTGCCCATCATGATTTCGAAGGGGCGCACTGATGAAGCAAGCACCTCGACGATGCGATTTGCCTTTTCGTCGACAACTCCGCGCATCACCATCGATCCATACAAGAAGATGAGCATGTAGATGAGGAACCCAGCCACATAGCCAATCGCTGCGGATGCCTTGGATGCATCAGCCTCGATGCCTTTCTCGGTAAGCTTGAGCGAGCTGATATCGATTCCCTGCTCAACAAGATCGATCACTGATGTGTCAACTCCGGATCGTGAGAGGCGAGCGCGCACGACCACGGGCTCGATGTCAGATGCAATCGAGGATTCAAAGGCAATGCCAGAGCCGCCTTGCGAATACATGGTTACGCGAGCACTGTCTAGTATTGTCTCAGGGATGACGACGTAGGCCTGAATCTGCTCATCGGTGAGTGCTCTGGAGAGATCTTGCTCTGTACGGGTACCTGCGAGTTCATACTTCGTCGTGTCGGCAGCAACAACAAACGCGCCCAAGGTGTCGGTCTTGTCGAGGATGACGACCTTACCCTGGCTGCCATCTCCGGCGAGCGCGGCAGCGAGGATCGGGATCGTCATAATCAGCACCAGGCCGAGCGGACCAAGTAACGTCGAGATGAGGAACCACTTTGCTTTGACCCTGCTTAGGTACTCATGAGCGATGATGACGGAGATTTTACTCATAGCGCAAAGATTTTGGGGAATTTTCGACAGCAAAGTTACGGTTTGTTGTCTGTTCTGTGTGAAAACGCATGCAGTCATTGACCTGCACGTGTTAGTTTTGCACGCCATATTAATCAGGAGTACGTCACCATGAGCATCCTTCACGAGAACCTTACGTCACAAGCAGAAGTCTTGCGTGCCAAGCGCACCGCCTTGTTAAAAGAGCGCGGCGAGACCGTGTTAGGCAGTGTGACCATTGAACAGGTGCTCGGCGGCATGCGTGGTGTACCTGCTCTGGTCTGCGATACATCTAGTGTCTCGGCTGATGAAGGTTTGCGTATTCGCAATACGCCGATCCTTGAGTTGACCGATATCACGCCAGAGGAAACGTTCTGGCTGTTGGTCACGGGTAAGCGCGCAACAGACGAAGAGCGGAAAGAGCTCAGCGGCATCTTCGCCAAGTACTATGCCGTTCCGCAGTACGTCGTCGATACGCTAAAGGCAATGCCAAAGGATTCGCATCCGATGGCGATGCTCAGCGTTGGTCTTCTCGCTATGGAGCGCGAGAGCGAGTTCCGCGCAGCCTACGACAAGGGGGCTGGAAAGGATGTGCTCTGGCAGTCGATGGTGAATGATGCCGTTCGCCTGATTGGTTCGATTCCTGGCATCGCTGCAGCGATCTACCGTATCCGCTTCAATAAGGGCGAGGTAATTGCCCCGCTGACAGATGATAATGATCTCTCGAACAACTTCGCACACATGCTTGGCGTCAGCAATGATGCGTCATGGAAGGAACTCATCCGCCTGTACCTCGTGCTCCACTCGGATCATGAAGGCGGTAACGTCAGTGCGATGACATCATACGTCGTCAGCTCGGCGCTGAGCGATCCATTCTACAGTGTCTCGGCTGCCATGTGCGGTCTTGCAGGCCCCCTGCACGGACTTGCCAACCAGGAGTGCTTGCGCTTCATCATGGATGTTCGTGAACAGTTCGGTGGTGTTCCAAGCGATGAGCAGCTGACGGAGTACACTTGGAATCGTCTGCGCAACGGTCAGGTCATCCCTGGATACGGACACGCCGTCCTTCGTGTTACCGATCCTCGCTTTACAGCATTCCACGACTTTGGTGTCAAGCACGGGCTCACCGACGAGAACGTCCAGATCGTTCACAAGATCTTCCGCCTCGTTCCAGGTATCCTGAAGGAGCACGGCAAGGCAAAGAACCCATGGCCAAACGTCGATGCTGCCTCTGGTTCACTGCTGTACGCATACGGCATGACGGAGTTTGATTTCTACACGGTGATGTTTGGCGTTAGCCGTGCAATCGGCCTCTGCTCGCAGATGGTTGTGAACCGCATGATGGCGTCGCCGATCGTTCGTCCAAAGTCATTGACGCTCGACGAACTGGGTGCCTAACCCGTTGCGATCCCCTGAAACAGTTGGTGTGTAAATGAAAAAAGCCCGTCAAAATGACGGGCTTTCTATCTTTGTGCCCTCAGGGGGCAGATGTCGTGGTGGACGCTACTAGATTCGAACTAGTGACCTTTACGATGTCAACGTAACGCTCTAACCAACTGAGCTAAGCGTCCCGAACGGGATGCGAAGTTAAAAAAATCATTCGAACATTCATTGCTCTCACTCGAGAAAGGTTCTGCATGTCGATCATTTCCATGATTCTGGGTCTTGGAGTATTGGCCCTGATCGTTGCTGTCATCTTCCGTCAGCGGGTGCTGTCGGTTAAGGTTGAAGACGGGGCTTCCTCACCGGAAGAACTCGCACGGTTGACGGAGATTTCTACGGCAATCGCTGAAGGTGCCATGGCCTTCCTGAGCCGCGAGTATCGCGTGCTCGGCCTCTTTATGGCACTGTTTGCTGTCCTGATCTTCTTTACGGTCGATCACGGAGGACACACGGCCTTGGCATTTGTCTGTGGCGCTGCCACGTCGGTTGCAGCCGGATATATCGGCATGCGAATTGCCACCGTCGGCAATGTCCGCACGGCGTCTGCTGCACGTGTGTCGCTGCAAAAGTCATTTTCTGTTGCCTTTGAATCTGGTGCGGTCATGGGCTTTGGCCTCACGGGTCTTGCTGTGGTCGGCCTGATCCTCGTCTGGTTGGGCATCGATGCCATGCTGCCAGGCGTTAGCCGCGAGATTCAGATGGAAATTCTCTCGGGCTTTGGTCTTGGTGGTTCGGCCGTTGCACTCTTTGGCCGTGTTGGTGGAGGTATCTACACAAAGGCTGCCGATGTTGGGGCTGACCTAGTAGGTAAGGTCGAAGCTGGTATCCCCGAAGACGATCCGCGTAACCCTGCCGTTATCGCTGATAACGTTGGCGACAACGTGGGCGATATTGCTGGTATGGGTGCTGACCTCTTTGGATCAGTTGCCGAGTCGACCTGCGCCGCTCTGGTCATTGGTGCGGCAAGCTATGCTGCCATGCCAGCCGGTGCAGCCAACATGAATATTGTTCTCTTCCCAATGCTCGTCAATGGCGTTGGTATTGTGGCTTCGATCCTTGCTCTGCCGTTTGTGCGCGCAACAAGCGAAGAAAAGGTGGAAGGGGCTCTGAAGAATGCACTCATCATTTCGACCGTAATCATGCTTGCAGCGCTGTATCCAATAACCAATTGGGCCTTCGGTAGTGAGTCCTTCATGGTTGGAACAGTGTCAGTGAACGCCATGGGTGTCTTCACAGCTCTGGCGGTTGGACTTGTCGCTGGTCTGCTGATAGGTCTCGTAACCGAATTCTACACGTCGCACCGCTACAACCCTGTGCGTGAGGTTGCTGATGCGTCGAAGACAGGTTCGGCAACAAACATTATCTACGGCCTTGCACTTGGATACAACTCGGCAGTTATTCCAATGCTGCTCATCGCCATCAGCGTTGTGGTCGGCTATTCGTTCGCCGGTATGTATGGTATCGCACTCACGGCCATCGGTATGCTCGGCACGATTGCGGTTGGTCTTACAATCGACGCGTATGGACCGACATCAGACAATGCCGGTGGTATTGCTGAAATGGCCGAAATGGGCAAGGACATCCGTAAGCGCACCGACGCGCTTGACGCTGCTGGAAACACGACGGCAGCCATCGGTAAGGGCTTTGCTATCGGTTCGGCCGCGCTGACGTCACTCGCGCTGACAAGCGCGTTTCTGACGCGCGCAAAGGTTCAAGGAACAGATCTTGCGATCACCGATCCAAACGTTCTCGCAGGACTACTGGTAGGGGGCGCACTGCCGTTTGCCTTTAGCGCTATGACGATGAAGAGCGTCGGTAAGGCTGCATTTGCGATGATCGAAGAAGTTCGCCGTCAGTTCCGCACCATCCCTGGTCTTATGGAAGGCAAGGCAAAGGCGGATTATGCAAAGTGCGTGGACATTTCGACGGCAGCCTCGATCAAAGAAATGATCGCCCCAGGTCTGCTTGTCATCCTTTCGCCACTCGTTGTCGGCTTCTTGTTTGGTGTCCAGATGCTTGCCGGACTTCTCATCGGCTCGCTGGTCGTTGGCGTGATGCTTGCCATCAGTATGGCAAACTCGGGCGGCGCATGGGACAATGCGAAGAAGTATATCGAGACAGGCGTCCACGGTGGTAAGGGCTCCGATACGCACAAGGCTGCAGTTGTTGGCGACACGGTTGGTGATCCATTCAAGGACACATCTGGTCCGGCTCTCAACATTCTTATCAAGTTGATGGCGATCATCTCCTTGGTCTTCGCTGGTGCATTTGCCTCAAACGGCGGCATCTTGCTTCGATAAGAGATACGAACATGTACGAAGCCCCGACGCATGGGAACCGTGCGCCGGGGCTTTTTGTTTTCTACGGGTCATTCATCTTTCTGCACAAGGATCAGATGCGTTCAGCATGGATTTGGATGCTTGCGATTATTGCAAGCACAACAAGCGGTGTCATCGCACAAACGTCGGGAACCATTACCGGTACCGTGAAGAGCTCTGCTACCCAGGAGGCACTCGTGGGTGCTACCATCCGGATTGAAGGCACAAAGCTTGGTGCCTTTACGAATATCCGGGGCGAGTTCACGATCAAGAACATTCCACCCAAGTCATACACCGTCGTCGTGAGTTCGGTGGGGTACAAGACGAAGTCGCTCTTCAATACCGTAATCACGTCCGGAAACGTCGTCAATCTGACGGTGGAGCTTGAGCCAACATTTTCGGCGGCACAAGAAGTTGTCGTCGAAGCCAATACCTTTGGTAAGCGTTCTGAGACGCCCCTTTCCGTGCAAAGTCTTACGACGGAAGAGATTCGAAGCAACCCGGGTGGCAACTTCGATATCTCGCGAGCACTGCAAGCGTTGCCAGGTGTTGGTGGTGCGACAGGTGGTGCGAGCTTTCGGAATGATATCACCGTTCGTGGTGGTGGACCGAGCGAAAACGTCTATTACCTCGATGGCATCGAGATACCGCAGATCAATCACTTTGCCACACAGGGTAGTGCCGGCGGTCCAGCTGGTATTCTCAACGTTGCGTTTATCGAGGACGTCAACCTGAGTTCGTCCTCATTTGGAAGCGGCTACGACAATGCGCTGTCCTCCGTCATCGCTGTGACGCAAAAGGAGGGCAACAAGGAAGCCTTGCAAGGCAACATTCGCGTCAGTGCGACGGAGGTTGCGCTCACATTCGACGGACCGATCAGCGAAAAGACGACCTTTATTGCTTCAGCACGTCGATCATATCTGGATCTGCTGTTCACGGCGATTGACCTTCCCATCCGGCCAAATTTCTGGGACTTCCAGTTCAAGACCACGACGCAGTTTGATAACAAAACATCGTTAACTGTGCTAGGCGTGGGAGCGATCGACTTCTTCAAATTCGGAGTGCCTCGAGAGCTTACACCCGAGAAGGAGTTCGTTCTGCGCTCTGCGCCATCGGTGGACCAATGGAACTATACCATTGGTGCCTCGTTCAAGAAGGCACTCGACAACGGTCAGCTGTTCGTATCGCTGAGCCGGAACATGTTTGATAATCAGTTGCTACGGAACGAAAAGGACAATGCGGGTAATGTTGTCGGGGTCGGTTTTCGTGTCAACTCGCAAGAGATCGAGAACAAGGGGCGTATTGAGTACAAGCACTTTGCGAAGGATCTTGCCCTGAAGGCGGGTCTGCAAGCACAGTATTCCAAGTACAACAACGCAACGTTGAATCGGCTTTCTCCAACGCTGGTGCTCGATTTTGCATCAGCTATTGACTTCTTCCGCTATGGTGCGTACGTGGATGCATCAACAAGCGCATTCAACAATCGACTCCAACTCTCAGGAGGCCTGCGATTCGACGGCAATACCTTCATGACAACGGGGAATGAGTTCTGGCGAACGATCTCTCCGCGGATGTCGGCCTCGTTTATTGTTGATTCTTCATGGAACATCAACGCATCTGTCGGACGCTATTTCAAGCTCCCGCAGTACACGATTCTTGGCTATCGTGATGCTGCTGGTGCGCTCGTCAATCAAAACACGCAATACATTGGGACGACACATTTCGTTGCTGGCATCGAGTTTGTTCCAGAGCCAAGCATTCGGATGACCGTTGAAGGATTCTACAAGACATACACCGATTATCCGGTGTCGCTCATCGACAGTGTGTCGCTGGCGAATCGTGGAACTGACTTCGGCGTTGTTGGCAATGAACCCGTTGCAAGTCTTGGAACAGGACGTGCCTATGGAGCAGAGATCTTCTTCCAAAAGAAGCTTACGGAGCAGTTCTTTACTACTGTTTCGTACACGCTCCTCTTTAGCGAGTTTACGGGTCTGTATTCGAGTACGTACATCCCGTCGGCGTGGGACTTCCGTCATTTGGTTAGCGGTATCGTTGGATACAAGTTCGGTGACGGCTGGGAGGTTGGTGGAAAGTTTCGCTATGCAGGGGGCTCGCCGTTTACAGCTATCGACACAGCGGCGTCGCGGCGTCTGTATCTTCTCACCGGCCAGGTGCAGCTTGACAATCGTCGTCTCAACCAGGAGCGACTCAACGCATTTCGTCAGGTTGATGTCCGGATCGATAAGAAGTGGTCGTTCCAGGCTTGGTCACTGGACCTGTTTATCGATGTTCAAAATGTGTTTGGCTTCGCGCTTGATGCGCCGCAGCAATACACCTTTGCTCGCAATGCCGACAATTCGGACTGGGTCAGTACGGACGGACAGCCTGTCCGACCTGATGGCTCGAATGCAACGCCGATCTTTCTTGATAATACATCAACACTCGTAACTCCGTCGATCGGCATTATCATCGAGTTCTAAGCGTCGCACAAATCTTGCCGTATCTTCCACCATTGTTCAATGGTAAATACGGTTATGTATGGGCACTTCATGGGCTCGGTTCCGGGCTGCCGTAATTCTCTGCGCACTGATAGCTTGTGCGAGTAGTTCTATCGTCGTAGCGCAGTACTTCGAGGGCTACAGTCGCATCACTGTTCGTGATAGTACGCGCAATCGGAATATTGCCGTTACTGTGATCTATCCGGCTGACTCAAGTAGCGGGGAGAACAAGCCCCTTACCGGTACTGGCACAGGAAAGATCCCCAGCTTCGGTGTTGTGGTCTTCGGACATGGCTATCAGATGCCCGTAACGGCCTACAAGACCCTGTCGACCACCGTGTGCCAGAGTACATCGAAGTTTATCATCGTTCTGCCAGAGACCGGATCGGGATTGTTCCCAAGTCATGAGGAGTTTGCGCTCGACATGGCTGCAGCTGCGGAGTATATGCAGCGAGAGGGTCGGCGTGATGGTTCGATCTGGAAGGGACACATTCGTAACGAAACCATCCTGTCGGGTCATTCCATGGGAGGGGGCGCAGCGTTCCTCGCAGCCAAGCACCTTTTGCAGACTGGATCGGTGAATGTTGCTGGGCTTGTGGCGTTTGCACCTGCTGAAACAAACCCAAGCTCGTCAGCGGCCGCTGCGTCGGTGACATGTCCAACATTGATCCTGGCAGGCGGAGTCGATTGCGTTACGCCCCTTGCTTCAACCGTGCAACCGATCTACGATAAGATTGCAGCCAAGTGTAAGGTGCTCGCAGTAATTCCCGGAGCGAGTCATTGCCAGTTTGCAGATGCAAACTCCGCCTGTAATCTCGGCGAGCTGAATTGTAAGGCAACGATCACGAGGCAAGCACAGTTCAGTCGATGCTGGCAGTACCTCTACCCATTTCTTGCTCGTCAGGATGATTTCGCGCGGACGATTGAGAATACTCAGGTGCAGACAACGATGGTGTTCCCACATCGTTCTGACATCACGATTGATCCGCCGATCGTGTGTGCCAATGACACGGTGCGTTTCCGATACATAGGCGCTGCAAAGGAGGTCGTGTGGCTTCCAGATAGTGTGCGAGCCTCAAGCATTGTGCGGAGAGTGCCTCTTGGAGGGCTGCGTGTTTCGATGATTGTGGAGACGTGCTTTTCAAAGACTCGTCTCGACACCATTGTTCGAACTCTTGAGCCCCCTTCAGTTGATATCGATGGTGGTTCGGAGGGTATCTGCCCAGGGGAGCGTCTCACGCTTACCGCGTACACCAATGCTACGCCAGATAATCCGATGTCGGTTGTATGGTCGACCGGTGATACGACAGAATCCATTGTCATCGCCTCTGCTGGCACGTATTCAGTTGCCGCGAGGAGTCGACGTGGTTGTGGTGAGGACACGAAAGAACGTGAGGTTCGCGCCGTCGAGGTACCGACCTTCCGACTCCGTGTGCAGGGCGATACGGTACTGTGCAACGGAACGGGGGCTGCAGAGGTATCCCTCGAAGGTGATATGCGGGATGTGATAGCTGTGCAGTGGAGCACCGGTCAAGAGACGCCAACGCTACAACTCACCACACCGGGACGCTATGTGGTGAGCGCACAATTGCGCTGGAATGGCAGTAAAAACTGTCTGGTAGCCTCGGACACGATAACGCTGAACCTTCGCTCTATCAAGCCTTCCGTGCCAACGGTACGGTATGAACGTGATACGCTTTGGGCCTCTGAAGCCGACTTCTATGAATGGAGTTTTGAGGGGGCGCCAATTCCCAATGAAATACGGTCCTATCTCGTGCCGACTGCGTCAGGCCGCTATGCTGTAACGACGCGGCGGACCGACGAGGGGATGTGCGCAGCCAAGAGTGCATCGGTATTGGTGACGCTGACCTCGGTCGATGACGGTAACCACCAATTGTCCGTATCAGTAGACGACAATCGCCTTCGTGTATCCGTCCCTCCGGGAAGCCGTCTCCTTCAGATGACGAATGTCCGAGGCGAGACGGTGCAGACCGTGCATTTCGGCGTAGAGTCCACACCATGGGTTCTGATCGACATGTCAAGTATGTCCTGGGGCGTTTACAGCGTAAGCCTTGACGGACGTGTCATAGGCACCATTCTTCTGTCAGGATCATCCATGATACGCTAACCCCTTGCAGTTTTCCGGAAGCCCCGTATCTTTGCGGGCTTCCTTAGCTCAGCTGGTTAGAGCAACTGACTCTTAATCAGTGGGTCCGGGGTTCGAGTCCCCGAGGGAGCACACAGAAAATAACCCCATCACGACCAGCGTGGTGGGGTTTTTTGTTGAGATCCGTCCGCCGCTTCGATCACTTGTCCGACATGTTGCATTCCTATCAATGTTTTTCCCTCACACGCTCGGCCGTTTCGATCGGAGTTGATTCTATGCAACATCATACTACGTGCATTGTTGATCAATGTGGGTGCAGCTGCTGTTCCATGTATCACGAGTGGGCCGTACTGGTCATCACGGCAGCCTGATGAGGTTGCGCCATTGACTTTTGAATGTGACAGTCCCTTTGCAGTAGATAGAATCCTCGTGGTTTACAGAGGAAGTACAGTCGATAGACTCAGTCACGACCTGCATGATGTATGCACTTACGTGAGCACACACGATTGTACTGGCAGTCAATCGTATAGCTAGCATCTGCACTACCGCATCCATGTGCACCGCAACAATCACAGCCACTCCCGTAGATTCGAAGTGAACAATCAGAGATCGAGGTTTTGTGCGCCCCCTTACAACATCGACGGAACTGATTACGCCACAGCGAGTTCAGTGGTCATTGCGTGTAGCATTTGCAATTGTGTTTTGTTGGTTCGGTGGACTGAAGATCATTGACAATTCGCCGGCTCATGACCTTGTCGAGGCGACATTGCAATGGACGCAGATTGATAGCATATCGCTTCTGCTCGGCATGTGGGAAGTTGTCATCGCAAGTTGTTTCCTGATTCCGCGCATTACGCGATTCACACTGGCAATGTTCCTTGTGCACATGGCCGGCACATTTATGCCGCTCGTTACGCTGCCAGAGCTGTCGTATATCTCGTTTCCACTTGGGTTGTCGCTTATCGGACAATACATCCTTAAGAACGTTGTGTTTCTTGCGGCAGGCTCTGCACTGTATCTTCTTTGGCGCTCGCACGAACACGAGGCTCCACTGTCGTGATGGTCAAGAGCAGCCCCACTAGAAGCTCCAATCAGCGCCTACCCGTGCCCAACGTGGTGGCACGGGTACCCATCCAGTTTCGACGTACGACTCACTCGTCAGATTCGTCGCCTCAACGGTGATGATCAGGGGGCCTATCGGTCGTTGAAGACGGATATCATGCACCAGGCGAAGTTGTGGATCCGTCACGCGCTCAATGAGGCGTGCGAGGTACGTTCCTGTTATGCGCAGTGGCAGTTGCCAACGTGTTTCGACAACACCTTGGAGACGCAGATTGTCGGCAACGTAGCGGGTGCGCAGTGGCGATGTTGACGTAAGACGTTGATACAGGAGTCCAACACGAACGTGGCGGAGCCATAACCAATCAAGCCTCCACAGTGTGGAGATGTCGATGCCCGCAACATTGACTGTCGAAATGTTCGCAGCATTGGCCTTCCCGGAGGAATCGATTGCGTAGTCAATCATATCACGTCCGTTACGGAAATACAACGCCGCCGAGAAGATCGATGTGGGCGTCGTGTGCCGATAGCCGACTTCAGCCGTTCGGGCGGTTTCCAATCTCAGGTCCGGGTTGCCTGTCGTAGCTGGATCGCGATAGTAGAGATCGGTATAGGTTGGAATCCGACCATTGACTTGTGCCGATGCGTACACAAGGTCGATCGCTGTGGAACGTTCACTCAGCTGATATGAGATGTCAATGCCACCTGTTGGCAGCGGTATCCGATCAGTGAATGCGAGTAGTCCGCCGCCAAGCGTCACCCTCCATGGGCCCCATGTCGAGGCGTTCTCGATGACGACACTGCCACGAAGCCGGCTGTGCGTGCCAAGATTGGAACTCGCGATCCAATCACGGCCCCCTTCGAGAAGAAGTGACGTTGTGTTGTGTTCTGATCGTAGGGTGACACCGGTCTGCAGTAGCATCTGCTCGGTCCGATGGGTGTTCGTATAAAATGATGGTTGATAGCGTTTGAGGCGGAACTCATCCTCATTCAGTCGACTCAGTCCTCGGAGGAGAACGATCACATTCGGAGCGAGGTCCATCTCAAGCGTTGCTCCGGCAAGAAAAGTCGTAAGATGCTCCCACTGTTCAGGGAATCGTGGTGTGTAGAATCCGTTAGCGCCAAAGGATTTGTTCGTGATTCCGAGCAGCATCTGCACTCGGCCAGATTCGAACTCGGTAGCGGCCGTATACAGGAGAGACTGCTGTTCAACGTCCGACGAGGGGATCCAGCCAGCATGCTTCAATGCCTGAGTGCTCAGCTGATGGACGATGGGACCCGTGGAGACGGATGCCGAGAGTTGACCCTCGATGTACGAGGCATCACCGCCCATGAGTCCAACACGCAGCCGAGGCTCAGGACCAGGACGTTTGAGAACAATGTTGATGGCACCGTCCATCGCACCTGCTCCAAGAGCTCGTGCAGCGCCCCCTTTCACAACCTCAATCCGATCGATATCCGCCGGTAGAACAGGAATGCTGAACGTATTGTGTCCGGTCTGAACGTCGTTCAGGCGCATGCCATTGATCATCACGGCAGATTGTTCGAAGGTGCCGCCACGGATCGTCACATCGGATTGCACGCCGAGTGGACCGCGCCGCCGCAGATCAACACCTTGCACGTAGGCAAGCGCATCACTTAAGGAGCGAACGGGCAACGTCGCAATGTCCGCCTCTTCAAGAACTTCAACGCTGAAGGGGGCACGTGCAGGCTGAATCTGTGTGAGACCAGCCGTGACCGTTACGCTTGGCAATGAAAGGAATGTCGAATCCCGAGCGGTACGGTCTATTCGTACCAGAGCGGTGTCAATTACTTGCGACGAATACGCATCCGCACAACATGCAACGATGAAAAAGACGACGAGAGAGTACAAGGTGAGGCGCATTGTGTGGGCAAACATAGGGGCTTGAAGACCAACTCTGTTACCTAACACGGCACGATGGTCGCAAAAGAAAAAGGCCACGACACAGTGTGTGTCGTGGCCTTTGCGGATCTGCTCTGAAAAGCAACCTTACAGCGTCACTTCAAGTCCAAGCGTAATCAGATTGGAGCGCAACGAACGCGACGGCTCGATACCTTCGGCTGGCATGTTGTACGTTGGTGTTAACTGCAGCAAATACCGACCGCGAAGATCAACCCACTGCTGATCCTTGACAACATCAGTGCTGTTGAGTTGAAACAACCGCAAGCGGAGTCCAAGGTCTACCAGCATGTTGATTGCATTGTAGTCCGTCAGTGAACCAGCGTCGACATTGCGCGTGTCGGTTCCGGTTTCGAAGGTCATCGTTGTCGGTGAAACGAGACGCTCCGACTGATTGTACGTAGCATCAACAGTGTACGATGCGTCGACGCCGAATGAGAAGTACAACGGATTGAACAGCTTTGCCTCGAGTCCGACACCAAAGGTGAATTGGTGCCATGACAAGTCGAGCGTGTGTTCAATGAGTGCATCGGCCGTCTTGATCGATCCGTCAAATGCTTTCTCAGTCGTTGTTGCCGTGAACGGTGCGGCGTACTGACGATAGCCGATGCGAGCCGTTAGGGGCATTCCAAGTGCGTCGATCATGTCACGCACGAAGACATCAGCACCAAAACCATAGCCGCTCGTGTTGCCAAATCCAGCACAGCAGTTTTCAATTGGTGGAAGTGTACGGAACGTAGCAACATGATTGCTGTAGATCCAGTACCCAGCCACACCAAAGCGAGCTGTTGTGTCGGTTGTGACCTTCTGCGTCTGCTCAGCATTCGCATCCTTCAGCGACGAGGTTTGCGCGTAGACGCCTGTCGATGCAAGAGCCATGACCGAAGTGAGCGCGAGAATTGACATGCGAAACGTCATCATGGCAACCTCACGAACATTGTGGAGGTCATGCCGCTTGGCACCGTCAACTGCATAACGTAGGAGCCAGCTGGAAGGTACTCCATTGGCACCTGAACGACGGGCATTTCGGGCGAAACTGGCACGTCGACGAGTTCACGGATGATCGTTCCCTGCAGGTCGAGAACGCGCAATGTGCCGCGCTCACTCTGTGCCGAATATGAACGAACCGAGACCATCGATCCCGAAGATGGATTCGGAGCAACGAGCACGGCCGGGCGAGTACGCTCCTTGAGCAAGCGCGTCGAACCATTCGTGATGCATAGCCCCGTTGCCGTCACACTACCGTTGTCTGCCGTCCAAAATTGACGTGGAACATCGGTCCATTCAAACTTGTCAACGGTGAGATCGGTTATTGTGTCGTTGCCCAGACGGGTTGCCAGACGAATCTTCGCCAGTACCCCAGCTGCATCGGATGCAGTACCGGTGTAGGTGACGTGATACCGCTGACCATCATCTGTGATGGACGTGTAGCCGAGTGGCTCGATCATTGAGCGATTGAAGGAGATCGTTAGTGCCCACGGACGCACGTGTTCTGTCAGGAAAAACTGACAAGGGGCTTCGTAGGGCACATCAAATGCTACTGTGTCGCCTGTCTCGACGGATACGTTCGGCAGCGTGATCTTGGTGTTTTCTGTCGACGCGCTTACCATGCGCGCCTGACTCCAGACACCCATCTGCATTTCTGCCGTGTCATTGATTGCAGTCGTATGGGTGACGGCTTGGCCGACGCTCCCATAGACTGCAAAACCATTTGAGTACCGATGTAATGATACCGCCGAGATAGTAATCCCTCCGCGTATCACTACCTGTGCGGTTGCCATCATCGGCGCCATACTCATGAGCGCAAGGATGATGGGGATGAATAGTACCTTCTTCATGGGATTACGTTGTCGATACGAGCACCCAACGCTGGAGCGTCGCGCTGTAAATGAAGGTGATACTCTGGTTGATACCAATGGTCTTGTTTGCAACGCCGAGCAAGAAGCGATTTTCAGGCATTGAGTTGGCATCATCGTCGACAAACGTGATGTTCTTTCCAGACTGATTAATGATGTATATCATACGCCCATTCTCGCCGTTGGCAATACCCGAAATGTCCGTGTTTGCCGAAGCGTTGACGAGGCGGAAGAATGCATTGTCTGAAATGTTGACATTATCAAAGATTGGATAACCTGCGCGGAGCAGGTCTACATCGATGGCTTCGCCTTCTGTAAGAATGAGCTTATTGATGGTGCCAGCCCCGCCACCTGTGATCGTCTTAGCAATCCACTGACCCAGCGCCGCATCGTATACAAGCGCTTCACCATCAGTTGGTACGTCTGTCGTGCTCACTGGCTTGCCCATGATCGTTGTAGCTGCGCCGCTTGGTGAGCGAGGCTCCCACTGCGATGTCGTGGCATTGAAGGTCAGTACTTGGTTGTTTGTTGGAGGGGTTACCGACAACGTGCGGCCAAGGAGCTTGCTAACAGTCGGGCTTGGATACGTTCCGGTGAGGTCTCCAGTAGCATTGCCACCTGGTGTAACACCAGTGATGGTGACGTTAACGGCTGACTTGATGCGCCCATCTTCATCGACCGTGAAGGATCCAACTTGAGTAGCGTTACCGTAGCTGCTTGCTATTACACCAGTCGAGGCCAGATCAGTTGCATCAACCGTTCCGTCAAGGATCTTATCGCTCGTTACTGCACCGTTGGCCAGCTTCGCTGTTGTGACTGCACCGGCGCCGATGGTTGGATTCGGATAGATTCCCGTAAGATCGCCACCTGCGCTACCGCCCGGCGTTACACCACTGATCGTGACATTGGCAGCTGTTGTGACGCGACCATCCTCGTCGACCGTAAAGGAACCAACCTGTGTTGCGTTGCCGTATGATCCGGCTGTTACACCGGTCGAAGCCAGGGCTGCTGGACCAACAGAGCCCGCAGCATACTTAGCTGCAGTGATTGCACCATTGGCGATCGTTGGGTTCGGATAGGTTCCAGAAAGGTCGCCACCAGCTGCGCCACCTGGGGAAGCACCACTGATCGTAACGTTTGTTGCTGATGTGATACGGCCATCCTCATCCACCGTGAATGAGCCAACCTGTGTCGAGTTGCCATAGGTGCCAGCTGATACTGTCGTCGGTGCCAATGCAGCTGGACCAACAGAAGCAGGGGCATACTTCGCTGAAGTAATTGCACCATTCGCGATCATAGGGTTCGGATAGAATCCTGAAAGGTCGCCACCCGCAGCACCGCCTGGCGATGTTCCAGAAATGGTGATGTTGGATGCAGAAGTGATGCGACCAGCGGCATCAACGGTGAAGGAACCAACTTGAGTTGAGTTACCATAGGTCGATGCGTTCACACCCGTTGGAGCCATCTTCACTGAGGTAATTGCACCATTGGCGATCGTTGGGGTTGGATAGCTTCCCGTGAGGTCGCCACCAGCAGGACCACCCGGCGTTGTACCAGAAATTGTGACGTTCGCTGCGAACGTCAGACGTCCCTTCTGATCAACCGTAAATGTCGGCACTTGCGTTGGCGAACCATAGCTACCAGCGTTGACAGTCGTCGAGGCCAGGTCAGCTGTACCAATTGTACCGTCGGCAATCTTATCGGCTGTTACGGAGTTCGGTGCAAGGTCGTTATTCGCGACCGTGAGGTCGGCAATCTTGGCTGAGGTGACAACACCCGTGGCGAGAACTGGATTTGGGTAGGTGCTACCAACAAGGTCGCCACCAGCAGGACCGCCTGGTGTAACGCCAGTGATTGTGACGTTGAAGACCTGTGTTACGCGGCCGTTCTCGTCAACAACGAACTGCGGAACTTGTGTAGCAGAACCCATCGGCTGATTTGCTGGAAGCCATGGCATATCCATAAGCTCTGCAGCACCAACGACGCCTGGCTTGATTTGCATGTTCATCACATCCAGGAAACCTGTTGTTGTGATATCTGAAGCACTCACAGTGGCCGGAGTGACAAGCTTGTTGCCTGGGATGAAGAGGTTCGGATCGTTGTTTGAGCGAATTGACTCAATGATCTGTGGACCTGCTGTGCCGGTGTTCAGGCTCGGGTTTGGATATGTACCGCTCAGTAGACCGCCGGCTGGACCTCCAGGAGGAACGCCGAAGATGGCAACTGGAGTCACCGAGGTGATACGTCCGGATGCATCGACCGTGATGCGCGGTGTTGTGGCGTTGTCGCCATAGGATCCAGGAACGGCACCAGATGGTGTCATCTTCGCAGTTGTTACTTGGCCATCACCAATCTTTGCTGTGGTGACGGCACCATCGGCAAGGTCCTGCGTGCGGACTTCACCGTCGCGGATCTTCTCTGATGTGACTGCGCTGTCGGCGAGCTTCGGTGTAGTTACAGCACCATCGCGGATCGAAGGGTTTGGATACGTGCCCGTGAGGTCACCACCAGCTGGACCGCCCGGCTGAACACCTGCGATCGTGACGTTCTGTGCGCGCTCAATGCGGCCAGCTTGATCAACAAGGATCTGCGGAACCTGTGTTGCTGAACCATAGAGTCCAGCTGTCAGGTTTGTCATCGGCGTCAACTTCGACGATGGGATCGTGCCATCTGCAAGCTTATCGCCAGTGATTGTGCCACTCGCAATTGCACGGTTTGTTATAGCTCCTGGAGCAAGCTTCTCGGCCGTAACAGCGCCATCCGCCAGCTTCGCTGTGGTAACCTGGCCATCGCCAATCTTATCTGTGGTGACGGCACCGTCAGCCAGCTTGGCTGTAGTTACTGAACCATCCGACAGCTTCGCTGTGGTAACCTGACCATCGCCAATCTTTGAAGTTGTTACAGCGCCATCAGCGAGCTTCTCTGTCGTGACGTTGCCATTGGCAATCTTGTCCGTTGTTACAGCGCCATCAGCAAGTTTCGCGGTTGTGACCTGGCCATCGCCAATCTTCGAGGTTGTAACGGCACCATCGGCAAGCTTGGCGGTGGTGACATTCCCGTCGGCGATCTTTGCTGTAGTGACTGCGCCATCCTTGATAACAAGAACAAGCTGGTCAATTGGACCCGTTGCCGTTACATCACTCGCAGCGGCCGAGGCAGCCTGTGGCAGTTTGCTTGCGTTGATGATCGTCGTTGCGTTGTTGTTGATCGCTTGAATGATCACATTGCCCATCTTCGCATCAGGCTTGCCGATGCGAGCCAAAATCGAGTCGATAGCCGGCTGTTCAATATTGCCTGCAAGAGTTGCCTTATCTGCGTCTGCTGCCTTTGCCGACCACGACGCTGAATCAGCGTACAGTGCATATGGCACAGCAGCGAGCTGCACACGTGCTGTAGTTGGAAGACCACCGTTCAGCGTTGTGCTAATCCAGTAATGCTTGTTAAATGGGATCGAGAGGGGGCTCTTCGAACCGAGGAGAACGCCAAACACGCCACCACGGGTGACGACGTCGTGACGTTCATTCCAGACAGACGTGCCGCCCGTGGCAGCTTCGTACATCTGAAAGTCGATGGTCCATGTGCTATCGCACACAGGCACACCACTTGTGTCAACCATGACACCTTGATAGGTGACTAAACGCGGAATGCCCTGCTGAGCGCGAAGCTGTGGCGCTAAACAGCACATCCCAATGACGAACAACGCGGCGATGCCGCGGAGAACAGAACGGATCATAGTAGTGCAGGAAAACTGAATGGAAATTGGTATCGGAGTCAGGCCACGGTTGGCGTAGCTCTTAAAAAAGTTGCGCAAAATACGGTGCATTTATGCCCAGCAGTCACGGTTTTCAAATATTTATCACACAATTATGACATAAATGTGATGAAAATGTTATGGTAATATTTGAAAGCGCAGTGTTTATGAAGTACTGTGATAAATTTTTGTAAAAAAAACGCCTCCCTGACACTGTGTCAGGGAGGCGTTATGTTGTTCTGCTGTCCGCTAGTGAACAGACGTTCGATTCGACAGATGCCAGTTACTTGGCTTTGCCTTCAGCAATCGATGCCTGATTGTAAGGAGTGACAAGCTTTTTCAGAGCGCTTGCAGCCTTCCGAGCTGAGGCTGCATCTTTCTTGAACTTCGAATTGTGTGCAGTGGTGAACTCACCAAACAGGCGCACCATCTCATCGTAGATTTCTTGCTTTGACACGGTTTGACTCCGCAGTAGAGTGAACAAAAACAGTGTGCTTGCTGCATGCACACCGTCTCAAGTATAGCAACTTTTTATTGGTATCCCTCGAATTCTCGGTCGATCCATAAATTTGCAGCCCCTTTCCATCCTCATGCATACAATGAATCTTCGCACCATCTCTGTTACCCTATTCGTATGCGCTGTGTCGGTATTGAGTGCTCAAACCACGCAGCCGAATCGTCCACGAGAGGTTGATTCCTCCATAGCGGCACTGAATGTCAAGGACTTTACGAAAGCAAGAGACTGGGCCCTGAGAGCTGTCGCACTCAACGACTCCATACGTGAGGCATGGGAGGTGCTCGGATTCGCAGCACAAGGGCTCGATGATCTTGCAACAATGGTGCGCGCTGGCGACCGACTAACGCAGATTGCGCCGCAGGAACGCAATGGCTGGTACTTCCAAGCGCTGGGGTACTACCGTCAAGAACGTCCTGACAAGGCATCTCTCGCCATGCGTGAGTTCTGCCGTATCGATCCCAAAGCATGTGGTGAGTCAAACATCGGTAGGGTGCTCTCGCTGATGTCGCAAGACTCGCTAGGAATACGTGACAGCGTCTTTACAAATCCAGTTGGTCCAGTTTCGGTAACACTGCCGAAATCGTGGCACCAAGTAGCGCGTGATGACGGCAAGACGCTCAATTGGTTTGTAACGTTGGAAGAGATCCAATCTGACTCCGACATGTTCACCGTTGGTGGAACCTTCCGCTGGGTGCGCGCGCTCAGCAAAGCTTTTCTGATTGAAGAAAAGAACAACAATGCTGGATTCTTGGTGGGCTTCTGGGATCAGTTTCTCGAAGCGCAGATGAAGGGATTTACTCCCTACATGCGAAATGTGGTTGATAGCTCATCGATCACCATTGATGGATGGTCGGGGATGGTGCGAACCATCGACATTCAGCTTCGGAAAGACACCTACACGCAGCGTCGCATCGAAGCGATTCTCGCCCGAAAGGACGAGATATTCTCCTACAGCTTTGAGTGCGGAATCAACAACTGGCTCGTCTATGAGCCACGATTCAAGGCCGCGATCAGCTCGCTCAAGTTGCCGAAATAAGACGGAGTATGCTACGTTGTTCGAATCACCTCGAACGGGGCTTCTCGGTAGCAGGGTACGTTGGGATGTTCAGGTAGAGCTGAGTAACACTGGCATGCATTCAGGCCGTAGCTTTGCCTTATGGAAGATTACTCGTCATCGTTGATCGCACGCACGATTCACGAATCGGTGTCGGTCAAGCAACAGCTTGCCGAGAGCTGTGTTAAAGCGATCCACATAACGGGCACCATGCTCTCAAATTGTGCGATGAGGAATGGCCTCATCATGCTGTGTGGAAATGGAGGAAGTGCAGCAGATAGTCAGCACCTGGCAGCAGAGCTTGTTGTGCGACTCCGAAGCACCGTAGAACGTCGGGCGATTAAGGCTCTGGCACTAACGACGGATAGTAGTATCCTGTCAGCTGGTGGGAATGATTACGGCTTTGACCGAGTCTTTAGCCGCCAAGTCGAAGCATTCGGAACCGCCGATGATGTGCTGATTGCCATCTCCACAAGCGGAACATCACGAAATGTTGTTCTCGCAGTTGAAGAAGCAAAGCGCCGTGGCGTTCAGACAATCGGTTTACTCGGTGGATCCGGTGGGGTTCTGCGGGAACTCTGTGATGCGTGCGTTGTTGTACCGTCGTCTGTGACCGCGCGTATTCAGGAAAGCCACATCTTGGTTGGTCACATTTGGTGTGAGATGATCGAAAACACGATCGTTGAAGCAGGGAGATAGGTTCCGGGTTCCGGCAGAAGTATTTGCAAACAAGATTCATCAACTATGGTATCGAGGATATTCATGCGATCGCTCATTCAAGCACTGGTACTACTTCTTGTCACCACATCGATGGTTGGGCAGGAACTCAAGCTCCCTTCGCTCAGTCCGAGCTCGACGATTACTCAGGAGTTCTCGACGTCGAAGATTGAGGTGACCTATAGTCGTCCGTCCATGCGTGGTCGAAAGGTTTTTGGCGAACTTGTTCCGTTCGGTTCGGTATGGCGCACAGGGGCAAATGCCGCTACGAAGATCACGTTTGCTGAGGACGTGCAAATCGGTGGCCGTACGATCAAGCCTGGCACCTACTCTCTGTACACTGTGCCTAGCGCAACAGAATTTGAAGTCATTATCAACGGCGCGACAGGAAGCTGGATACCAGGTGGTTTTCCCAAGTCCGAAGATGTTGTTCGGCTGACGGTTCCCGCGAAGACACTCGACCGCGACGTTGAGACTCTCACACTGCAGTTTTCAAACATCACCTACAGCTCATGTACGATCGATATCATGTGGGAGCGCACGATGGTTTCGGTACCCGTATTGGTGAGCAACCAAGATCGCCTCGTGAAGGCCATCGATCGTGCAATTACGAATCCGAACATTCCATACCAGCAGGCTGCGACCTACCTGTATGAGTCTGGGCAGGAGCTGGAAAAGGCTCTGGAGTATGCTGGTAAAGCACTCGAGCGGAATCCAAATGCGTACTGGTTGGCAATGCTAAAGGCGAGAATCGCTGCGAAGTTGGGACGCAATGATGTTGCGCGCGAAGCTGCAAACAAGACGATTGAGCTCGTGCGCGGAACCGGTGCCCAGGCTGAATACACGAAGTCGGCACAGGATCTCATCAACACGCTGAAATAGGGAAGCACTGTGCCAATCATGCGATTGCTCTTGACCGTTATCTCTTTGAGCACCGTTGTGCTAGCTCAGCAGCGCACGCCAGCGCCGTCGTATCGCGTCCTTGGGCAACTGCAACGACTGAAGACGCTGACATCGGTTCTTTATGTTGCAGCACATCCAGACGATGAGAATACACGACTTCTCTCATGGCTTGCCACCGGGCGAAACATCCGCACAGCGTATCTCTCGATCACCCGTGGCGATGGTGGACAAAACATTATCGGAGGCGAGCAAGGGGCTCCACTGGGCTTGATCCGAACGCACGAGCTTTTGGCGGCGCGAAAACTCGATGGCGCAGAGCAATACTTCGCACGTGCGATTGATTTCGGTTTTTCGAAGAACCCCGAAGAGACGTTTCGACAATGGAATGAAACGACGCTGGTGCTCGATGTAGCCCGTGTTATCGATCAGTTCCGACCCGACGTTGTCATCTGTCGCTTTCCGAAGGACTCCATGGCGGGTCATGGACAGCACTCAGCTTCTGCGATCATCGCAGAGAAGGCTGTGCAGCTGTGCATGAGCGACCTCATGTTTTGGAAGCCCAAGCGGTTACTTTTCAACGCCTTTCGATTTGGAAATCGCAGTACGATCACGGACGGAATGTTTCGTCTCGAAGTCGGTCAGTACGATCCACTGCTTGGAATGGGCTATGGAGAACTGGCTGGGATCAGTCGCAGCCTCCACAAGAGTCAAGGGGCAGGCACACCCCAAGTCCCAGGTGTTCAGCCGGAGTTCTTTGCGACGCTGTTTGGTGAGCCCCCTGTCAAGAGTCTGTTTGATGGCATAGATACAACATGGAATCGTGTTGGTCATCCAGAGATTGGTGCGGCGATCGACCGCGTCATCGCGACGTTCGACATGTTGCATCCGGAGAAATCGCTTGACGCACTGCTGCTGATCCGAAAGATGATGATCGGTGTGCAAGACCGCTACTGGCGTGCCACCAAGCTTGCCGAACTGCATGAGATTATCCTGTCGTGCATCGGGGTAACAGCAGATGTAACTGTTAGCAGACCCACCATCGTAACAGGAGACACGATTTCGCCCCAGATTCGCATCACGACACGTGCCGGCCGTACGATTCGAATAGGACAGATTGTGTATCCCGACGGCCGCTTCCTTGCTGGTATCGACTGTCCACATGATTCGAACAGAGTGGTACAAGATGTCCCGCTCGCAGTTTTCGGACCCATCACCGAACCGTACTGGCTTTCACGCGACCCCAATGGGGCTTTGTTTACGATTCCCGACGAAAAACTTCTGGGTCAGGCGACGAGTCCGCCGAGTGTCAAGTTTCTCTTGCGGTTTGCCTTCGGTACCGATACCATTCCTCTTATCCTGCCTCTGAGTTTCAAGCGTCTTGATCCGCTGAAGGGCGATGTTATCGAAGAGCTTCGTGTGGTTCCGCATGTAAGTCTCGAACCGCTCGCCCGCGTGATTGTTGCGCCCGATGGCTCGCCCAAGATTGGACTTCGGTTGCGGGCATTTCGTGCAGTGAAGGGCGCGCAACTTGTTTGCCGTGCAGGTTCGAGCATCATTGCAACTATTGACAACATCAATGTGTCGGCATCAACCGATACGCTGATTACGCTGTCGCCACAGCTCACGTCCACGGCCGATGTTACCTTCACGGTACGGATCGGCGATGCGGACTTCTCACGGCAGGTTGTCGTGATCTCGTACGATCATCTGCCGACGCTCCAATACACGCAGCCAGCCAAGGTTCGTGTTGTTGTTGAGCCGATAAAGATCACTGCGCGCAAGGTTGCCTATGTTGCCGGTGCAGGTGAATTCACACCGGAGTTCCTTCGAAGTATTGGCGTTGTCGTGGATGAAATCAGCGACGAAACAATTCTCCGGACCGATGAGTTGTTGTCGTACGATGCGGTGCTTGTCGGGATTCGAGCCATCAATACCCGCAAGAGCATGCAGTTCCTGATGCCGTCACTCATGCAGTACGTTGAGCGTGGCGGAACATTGGTAATGAGCTATATGACAACACAGGATATGGCAACAACGACGCTAGGGCCGTATCCATTTAATCTTGGTCGTGCTCGTGTTACCGAAGAAGATGCGCCGGTGACGATTAGTCGTCCTGACCACAAGCTTCTTCGTTCACCAAATGCTATCACGATGAGCGATTTCTCAGGATGGGTTCAGGAACGGGGCTTGTACTTCCCGGAAAAGATAGATCCGCGCTATGAGATGCCCCTTCTCATGAACGATACCAAAGAAGCCCCGAGTCCAGGCTCGCTGCTCTATGCGCGATACGGAAAGGGACACTACGTGTACTGCGCATTGTCGCTGTTTCGTCAGATCCCGGCTGGTAATCCTGGAGGCATGCGCCTGCTCGCAAATTTGTTGAGTGTCGGTCGATGAGTGTGATCGACTGGTTGGTCTTTGGATCGACGCTAGTTGGCATCCTTGTGTATGGGTATTGGAAAGGTCGGCGTCTTGAAGGCGCCGATGATTACCTGCGCGCCGGACAGAATATGCCCTGGTACATGGTGCTGCTGGGTGTGATGGCAACGCAGGCAAGTGCCATTACCTTCCTCTCTGCTCCGGGGCAGGCCTTCACTGACGGTATGCGCTTTGTGCAGTATTACTTTGGACTGCCCTTTGCGATGATCGTTATCAGCGTGACGTTCATTCCGCTGTTCCGTCGACTCAATGTGTATACGGCGTATGAGTATCTCGAACAGCGATTTGATCGGCGTGCACGTGTTGTGGCAAGTGCGTTGTTCTTGATCTCCCGAGGACTTAGCACTGGTGTAAGTATCTATGCCCCAAGTATCATCGTTGCAAGTCTCTTCGGCTGGAACATCTATCTCACCAACATCCTCGTGGGAGGGTTGCTCCTGATCTACACGATGCGCGGTGGAGCGCGCTCGGTGGCATACACTCAAACGGTGATGTTCGGCATCATCCTGATTTCGATTGCCATTGCTGGCTGGTACCTCGTTCAGACGCTACCGTATGGCATGACATTCTCGCAGGCGGTTGCGCTGGCTGATGCGGCGGGTCGAATGAATGTGATTACGACAACATTTGATCTTCATGACAAATACAATCTCTGGAGCGGTCTCATTGGAGGCTTCTTTCTTGCGCTGTCATATTTCGGCACTGATCAAAGTCAGGTCGGACGCTTCATTACCGCACGTGATGATCGCGAAAGTCGGCGAGGCCTGCTCCTGAATGGGATCGTGAAGATCCCAATGCAGTTTGGGATCCTGCTTATCGGCGCACTATTAGTGGCATACTACTCGACGGCCGACATGCCTTTGACGTTCAATCCGCTCATTGCACAGAATGTGAAGACGTTGGCACCTGCGCAGGAGCGCGAACTATCACAGCGCTGGGACCAACAGCGACGGGAGGTCGCAACGGCTGCACAGGAAGCTCTAGGAGATGACCTTTCTGAATCTGCACGACAACGGTATAAGGCTGCCGTTGATAGCGCCGTTTCGGTACGGAGCGAGTTTCGAAGTCTGGTCCGTAGTCTTGGTATCGCAGAGTCGAACGATACCAATTATGTCTTTCTCTCATTTGTGCGGTCGCTCCCTGCTGGCTTGGTCGGACTCATTTTTGCAATCGTGATTATGGCCTCCTGGGGTAGTATCTCTGCCGGATTCCATTCGTTAGCCACAGCAAGTATGATGGATATTCATCATCTCGTGCAGAGTCGAAGCGAAAAGCCATTTGATCCTGTACGCAGAGCAAAACTGCATACCCTTGGGTGGGGAGTGTTCGGAGTTGCCGTAAGCATGCTCGCCACACGGATGGGGTCGTTGATTGAGGCCGTGAATATCCTCGGCAGCCTCTTTTACGGTCCAATCCTTGGAATCTTCCTGGTTGCCTTCTATGTGAAGAGGGCCAATGGTACGGACGTGTTTTGGGGAGCAATCATCGCCGAGATCGTTGTCGTGGCCTTCTGGCTCTTCAATGTCGTAAGCTTCCTCTGGCTGAATGTTGTCGGAGCTCTCGTCGCCGTGGCCGTCGCATGGAGCAGGTCCAGCCTGCAAGGGGCGAAGCAGGCCTAATTATTGCGCGAGATATCCGCCATCAATCGGGATGTAGCTACCAGTGATAAATGATGCATCATCGGACGTTAAGAATGCAACGACTGACGCTACTTCTTCTGGACGTCCAATACGTCCAATCGGATGACGAGCAATTGCCTGACGTGAGGCCTCTTCGTCGTGCATAATGCCAGCAATCATCGGCGTATCGATGAACGCCGGCCCAACGGCGTTGATACGCACACCCTGGTGAGAGTGGTCGAGGGCAGCTGCCTGCACGAGGCCAACGACTCCATGCTTTGCTGCACAGTACGCCGGTGCTTGAGCATAGGCAACATTGCCAAGGATTGACGAAACTGCAACTATTGCACCGCCCCCTTGTTCGACCATGACTGGAATCTGCGCCCTCAAGCCATAGAATACGCCAGAGAGGTCAATGTCGATCGTCCGCTTCCACTCGCTCACCGGATAGGATGCTGTTGGCGCCCCAAGGCCAGCAACGCCAGCGTTGTTGACGGCGATATCGAGTCGGCCGAATGCTCGTAGCGCCGATTCAACGCAATGCTGATGATGATCGGGATTAGATACGTCACAGTGCACAAAGATGACGCGACCGCCTTCTCGTTGAAGGTCTGCTGCGAGGAGCTCACCGTGCTCGTTTTCGATGTCCGCCAGAACAACGCTCGCCCCCTCCGAAACGTACCGACGAGCGATCGCACTTCCTATACCTGAGGAAGCGCCAGTGACAATTGCAACAGCCATGGGGAACTCCAGCGAGACATGAACAAGTCTCGAGTTTACAAGGAGCGGCGGAACGGAGCAATCAGCTGGCGAAGGAAGCCGTGGGGGTAGTGCTCAACATCGTCGAATCCGAGAGAAATGTCGCGCCCAGAGGATGGCATGTGCGCTGTGCCAAAGAGCCAATCCCACACGCTGAGAGTGAGGCCATAATTCACACTCTTCACTCCAACAGGTAGATCTTTGGCGTGATGCCAAATGTGCATCTGCGGCGTGTTGAAGACGTATTTCAGTGGTCCGACCGGCAAGACAATGTTGGCATGATTCAGATGGCCAATCGCTGTCGCGAACACACCAACGGCGAAGAAGTCAACGAGGTTGATACCAAGTAATGCCAGAGGAATGAACTCGAGCGTTCCATAGATGATGTTCTCGGCAAAGTGGAACCGTAGGTGCGCGGCAAAGCCCATCTGCTCAACACTATGGTGCACCTTGTGGAATTCCCAGAGTACGGGTGATGCGTGCAGTAATCGGTGAATGTTCCATTGGATGAAGTCGCGTGCAACGAAGATGATCAGCAGAAGCGCCCATGTCGGAAGAGATGCCATCGTGCTGTGAAGACCCGAGAGAACTGGAAATGTTTCTCGCACAAAGCTCTGAACTACTGAGCTGATGCCAGAGTAGCCGATCGCGCCAAAGAGGAACATGTTGAAGAACATGTACCAGGAGTCGAGCCAGAAATCCTTCCGAACAATCGGCTGGTTTTTGCGCCATGGAAGGAAGATCTCGAGCATCCATACGGTGAGGGAAATCCCCACCAGCCACCAGAAGAAATTGTGCCATGTCGGGGTCGTGATGGTTGACCACAGATATGACACCTGTGCGGTGTAGTATGCGATTAAAGCGTCCATAAAGACAAGAATTCCCAACGTCGAATGGCCTATACAACGAAAAAGCGGATGACATCGTGTGACGTCACCCGCTAAATCTACGAGCCAACTGCCGGACTTGAACCGGCGACCTGCTGATTACAAATCAGCTGCTCTACCAGCTGAGCTAAGTTGGCCAGCCGAGCCGCAAACATACGAAAAGATGAAAATATCTCATGACCTTTGGTGTCCTTTTGCAATGTTCCCGCTAATAATTGCAAGGAGAACGATTCCGCCTCCCATCATCGACGTTGTTGTAGGGGCTTCTCCGAGGACCAGCCCCACCCAGACAGGATTTAACAGGGGCTCAAGCACGGTGATGAGGACGGCCTCCAACGCAGTCACGTGCCGTAACGCCCATGCGTAGAGCAGGTAGGAGGCACCAAGTTGGAAGATTCCGAGGAGCAAGAGCGGAACGACCCAACTGACGGAGAGAGCAGGGAAGTCCCCGGTAAAGGGTAAACACACAAGCGCCGTAAGAACATTGCCGAGGATGATGCTCTCCGTAGTCGACGTGCCTTTCTGTGCACGCATAAACAGGGCAACGCCTGCAAAGGCGACGCCACTCGCGATGGCGATGAGGTTGCCGATCATCGCGCCCGGTGTTAATGCGTCGAGAAAGAATACCACCATGCCGACCATTACAGCGCTTACCACCACGATGTCACGACGCTGCAGCCGCTCCTTGGTGATGACGGCGCTCAGCAGCGCTACCCAAACTGGAGCCGTGTACTGGAGGAGTATCGCGTTTGCAGCAGATGTTGCCTTGGTGGCCCAGACAAAGAGTACGACCGTGAACATATAGCTGACGATGCTTCCGATTTGGGCAGACGACCAAATCGGTTTGAATGTGCCGGAGCGGCGCACCCATGCGAACATCACGACGGATGCAATCGCGCTTCGCAGTCCAGCGATGGCAAGGGGCTGCAGTGGCAGCACCTTGATAAGCAGACCTCCGCTACTCCAGAGCAGCGCGCAGACGATAAGAGCGACGACAGCCAGCGCGTGACTCGATTTTTTCATCGAATGAACTCAGACGTCCGACGAGTTGTGACAAACGACTCCGCTCGCTGAGTTCCCTGCGAAGCGGTATACGTCTGGGTTGTCGATGTGGTGAGAGCCGTCGGGGGGAATCGCACATCCACAGGTACAACATAGCGGAACTCGGCAACCAACGACCCTACAAGCGGGAAGGAAGCACCATCGACCTTCATCGTGAACTTTGGGGCCTCGGCGCGCGCAGTGATGATTGCCGTTGGCATGGGGCTTGTACTATCAATCGATGCGAACCGTACCGTACCGTTGAGTTTCTTCATGAGCTTGACCTGTTCACGACCAAGCACCCGCTTTAAGGCTGCGATATTCATGTTCCATGTCGATCCAACGGCAACAGGTTTCTTTGCATCAAGCACATCGCCCGTCTTGGCGCCGCCCTCACCCAGAACGACGTTGCTCAAATAGGTCGCCGCCGAGTCTGCAACTGGCACTCCATCAATGGTATAGGCGCTACCTGAGTCGGAGAACCAGCATCGGACCTTCGTGCCCGTTGGCAGGATATCGAACGTGTCGGTATTGGTTTGCATTTGGAATAGACGGATCACGAGGTTCTTCTCTTTTTCCTGCCCATCCACAGTGACGCGACTCACGGAGCATTGGGCGGCGATGATGATCCGCACGACGTCTGTGGTGTCTCCGAGAAGCACGTCGTTGTTATAAATCTTCGTTGTCGACCGTTGCTCATAGGAGGATTTGAGAAGGTACTGATCAAACTCTTTCAACCCTCGTCCAAGCTTGAGTGTATAGGTCTGATGAGCATACATGGTGGCTGCTAGGACAAGCAGCATCAGCATGGTAAATGCCCTAAAGAAGAGTGTCTTGAGCATAGCGTCGAATGTAGGTTTTCACATCAAATTTGCGAGCACAGCCATTGGCGTTCATGTACCGAATCTTGCCGTAGACGGGCCGCTCAAACCAAGCACGATCATGAACGCCACCAACACTCCAGGCAACCCCGACATACCCGTTAGGATCGCGTCCGTCGAGTGCATACTTATCGTTGAGATAGATACCAATAGCCAGAGCCTCGTCCGGTGAGCTGCTCCACTCGAGAATCTTCTTTGCCCAGTACATACGCATGAAGCCGTGGAGCTTTCCAGTGCGACTGAGTTCACGCTGGGCAGCGTTCCAGAGTTCATCGTGTGTGCTTGCCCCTTCCCACTGATCGACAGAATAGAGATAGTCACGTGGATCGTGGCGGTGGTCGTTGAGTGTTTGCTGCGCCCATGCAGCAAGACCCTCAAAAGAATCATACTGCTCGTTGTAGTGCGTGAAGTTATCACTCAACTCACGGCGGATGATGAGCTCTTCCAGGAAACTGTCCGAGGCTTCGCCTACGCGCGGTGTGGCAAGAGCAGCGCGCTGTGGCGCAATCTGACCAAAATGGAAGTAGGGTGAAAGATTGCTCTGGCCCGGTTTCGTTGGATCATTTCGATCGACGTACTGTTCGATTTTGGCGACGAATGATGTGAGCCGTGCTATTCCGGCTGCCGCGCCTGGAACGAGCCAATCCACGGGGCCCACCGACGTATCGACGCGCAGAGTGGATCGAACAGCGGACCAATCGGTAACAGCACTCGTGAGTTCACCGTACGGATGTCGCACAACCGCAGGGAACTCTTCCAGATAGGTTTCCAAGAGCCGCGTAATCTTCGGTCTGATGGTATAGGCTGCGAACTCCAACTTTGGAGAAGCAATCCAACATGGGACGATATTATGGGCGTCGACCTGATGAACGGGTACTGTTGAGCCATTGATAACGTCATTCAGCCATTGACGCTTGATCCGCAGTGGCTCGAAATCTGTAACGAGCAGAGAGGGCGATGTGCGAGCAAGGAAGGGCAGCAGCACGTCCGTTGGTGTACCCAAGAGGATCTGCATGTCGATGTTTACGGCACGAAGATCCTGCTCAAGCTCCTCGAGCCCCCTGATCATAAAGTCATACTGGCGTATCGTCGCATCGAGAAACGTCGGAACAAGACAAAAGACGGCGATCAGCGGAACCTTGCGTTCGAGGGCAACATGTTGTGCGTAGAGCAAGGCCCAATTGTCATCGCGTCGACGGTCTCGATTAATCCAGTATACGACCGGACCGGACCCCTCGGGTATGGGGCGCTGGGGCGTGAGATTTCGGATACGCTCACTGCGAATAATCATGGTCATGGTCGAGAGGTCTCGTCTTCGACGTGATAGGTTGCACCCGGAATATCAGTAGGGGGCTTGTTCGGCTTGCGGGACTGGATGCGAGAGAGCATAATCCAACCTCCGAGAAGGATCAGAATCAGCGGCCAGAACACGCCCCAAAACTGGTCGACAATGCCAATCTTCTTAAGCTGGATGATGGTCATCACGATGATAGTGAGCCCTGACCAGAACGGTGAGCCCGAGCCCGTGATGAGTCGAACGGCGGAATACACCACGAAGCCAGTTGGCCACCACAATGAGATGATCGCATACATCTCCGGCATACCTAATCGATCCAGAAGCATGGCGATGCCAAACAATGCGATTGCAAGGCCGAGGAGGACCTGACTGAGCAGGCTCTGGCGTCGTTGGCCAAACTGAACGCGAAAACCTTGCTGAAACTGCTGTTGATTCATGGTGTACCTCCCTGGGTCGTGTTGCCGTTACGCAGCTGTGCCGCATTCAGCGCAATCGGGGCACTCCGACGCTGCCTCGGAATGCGAGTGGACGAATTCCTTGATTGCTTCGACAACTTCGCGAAGGTGATGTTCTTCAAGTTCAGGGTAGATCGGTAGCGACAGCACTGTCGCAGCGAGGCAGTTTGCCACAGGGAATGCGTTGTCATCGCAAGCAAGCTCGGCAAAGCACTCTTGACGGTGGAACGGCACTGGGTAGTAGATCTCACTCCCAATGCCCCGCTCGGACAAGAACGTTCGCAGAGCGTTGCGATGCGCCGAACGAATCGTGAACTGGTTGAAGATGTGGTGGTCGGGGGAGGATCCAGAATTGACAGCCTTCGGCAGCAGAATCTGATCGTTCGGACCAAAAATTGTGACGCCGGGCTGCGTGCTCAGTCCTGCTTCCACGAACAAGCGGGAGTATGTCTCGGCATTGCGACGGCGACCCTCGTGCCACGAGGCAAGGTGTGGAAGCTTGACACGAAGGACGGCCCCCTGCATGGCATCAAGTCGGAAGTTGCCACCCATGATCTTGTGGTAGTAGCGCGGCTCCATGCCGTGATTCCGAATCTGCTTGAGTCGCACAGCGAGATCGTCGTCATTGGTCGTTACAAGACCCCCATCGCCAAAGGCGCCGAGATTTTTCGTCGGATAGAAGGAGAAACAGCCGATGTGGCCAATACTGCCAACACGACGGCCGTCTGCTGCCTGTGTTCCGATGGCCTGAGCCGCATCTTCGATGATCGGTATGCCAAACTCAGAGCTCAACGACATAAACGCATCCATATCCGCTGCCTGACCGAACAGGTGCACCGGTATAATTGCCTTCGTGCGCGGCGTGATGGCCTTGCGAGTAAGCTCGGGGTCAAGATTGAATGTCACATGGTCAACATCAACAAAAACCGGCGTGGCATTTAGGCGCGACACACAGCCGGCCGTGGCGAAGAACGAAAACGTCGGCACGATTACCTCGTCTCCAGGTCCTACTCCAAGCGCCATGAGTGCCATCAAGAGGGCATCGGTGCCACTCGATACCCCAATCGCATGTCGCACGCCAAGGTAGCTTTCAAGTTCACGTTCAAGTGCATCAACCTCGGGCCCGAGAATGCATGCTTGTGACTCTGCCACTCGAATAAGAGCGGCGTCGATCTCTGGCTTCAAGGCGCGGTACTGTATTTTGAGGTCTAGCAACGGAACTGGCATTTCGATCACTTTCTCGTCTGAGATGGGAAATACAAAACTAGCGAGAATGAACCGACGAGCGTGGCTCCATCGGATTGCGGTGCTGCTCGGAGCAGCTGGATCTGTCGTCGTGCTTCGTCAGTACCTTTCCCCCGAGGAACTCGGTGGCACATCAACAATTGATCTCGGTGCCATCGATGTGGTGCTGCCCGACGGACAGCGTCGACTCTTCACCGTCGATGGGGAAAGCTTCCTCGTTGCTCGGCAAGGGGAATCTGTGCGTGCACTTTCAATGGCGTGCACCCATGCCGGATGTCCGCTCACATTCGATGATAGAGCCTCCCGGATTCGATGTGGCTGTCACGGTGGAGCGTTTGCTCTCACCGGTGAGCCGCTCGCCGGGCCCCCTCGAGTACCCCTTGTTGCAGTGCCGTGTGCCATCGAAAATGGTCGACTCTTCATGCGCATCGATTCTCGGGGACGAGGCTGATGGAGCCGATTACCACATATGGCGCTCGCAGCATCGCAAACCTCGTGGCGATGAATGTGACACTAGCTGTCATTGTTGTCGTGACAGGGGTTCTGCTCTCATTCTGGTATGTCCCATCGTCGCAGCCTGCGCGCACTCGAGATGGAGCGAATCTTACCATTGTAACGCAGCTCCGAATCGATACCGTCGGCCGATTTGTCGACACCCTTCGTGCGTCGCCCTCAATGCCCCGACTCGCGCCGCAACGCAGTGGTGAGGTCGTTCCGAGTATGGCACAGGCATCAATTCGTGTCGACATCTCCCGAGCGCCATTTGGGGCGATTGTTCGTTCGCTGCATCGATGGATTTCCGATGTGTTATTGATCACGGCAGCACTGCTTGTACTTGCTCTTGCTGGATTCAAGGCTTATGAACTGCCTTCAGGTGCGTGGAAGCGGTCGCTCCTACTCCTCGGTTGCATCCTGTTAGGGGGCTGGACAGGGCGCATCCTTGTCGACGATGTCTATGCAGAGATCTCCCGCCGGATCATGGGCCATGAGCTCAGCGAAGCCCCATTTGGAGGATTCCTTGTAGCGATCCTCGGTATCGAGCCCTCGGCTGCTCATCTGGCCCGTACGTATTCCGTTCACGCCATCGTGCTCGGAATCGGAGGAGTTCTCTTGGTGTCGAGAGAGCTCCGAAGCTGCCTCCAGGATGTTCATTGGCTCTGGGTTGGTGGCGTAACCATAGGCGTTTCGGTTGTTGCTGGCGTTGTTGCTGTGCCCGAGTATGGTCTTCGTGACGCGATTCAGGGATTGCTTGGTTCGGTGTCGGTTCGACCATGGTGGGGGATTGTGCCATTCCGCTCCTGGGTGCAATGGCTCGGTGCGGAGTTGGCCGGATACGTGCTGCTGGGAACGTTGATGGCGCTATTCCTCCTGCCACATTGGCACCACTCGACAACGCCGCGCACCGTGAGGCTTGTCATGCTATCGATTGCATTGGCACTTCTCGCCGGGGCGTTGTTCGGCAATTGATTGCCGATTTCGCAGTTTTGCAGTCTTGCATTTCAACGAACTTCCCCCTACAAACTCACTAAGCGAGGATGGATATGCTGATCGGCGTACCAAAGGAGATCAAGACGAATGAAAAGCGTGTGGCCCTCACGCCAGGCGGCGTGGATGCGCTCCGCTCGAATGGACATGACGTCATTGTCGAAACAAACGCCGGCGTCGGCAGCGGCTTTTCAAACGAAGCCTACATTGCGGCTGGTGCGACGATCATCGAGACGGCTGCTGAAGTCTATGCAAAGGCCGACATGATCATGAAGGTGAAGGAGCCGATTGCACCGGAGTATAATCTCATTCGCAAGGGTCAGACACTCTTCACGTATTTCCACTTTGCAGCTTCACGTGAACTCACGGAAGCAATGGTGAAGAGCGGTGCTACGTGTATCGCCTACGAAACCGTCCAGAAGGCCGATGGATCACTTCCCCTGTTGATCCCAATGTCGGAAGTAGCAGGCCGCATGGCAACCCAGGAAGGTGCCAAGTATCTTGAGCACCCAATGGGTGGACGGGGCATCCTCCTCGGGGGCGTACCAGGAACACGTCCTGCGGAAGTTGTTGTACTCGGTGGCGGTGTGGTTGGAACCAATGCGGCCAAAATGGCAGCTGGTCTCGGTGCCAGCGTGACGCTGTTCGATAATAACCTGTATCGTCTGCGCTATCTCAACGATGTTATGCCGGCCAATGTTGTTACGCAGATGTCGACCAAGGCAAACATTCGTGAAGCTGTCAAGACAGCTGACCTGGTGGTTGGCGGCGTGCTAATTGTTGGTGCAAAAGCTCCACACCTTGTCACGCGCGATATGCTCTCAACGATGAAGCCCGGTTCGGTGATCGTTGACGTTTCGGTTGACCAAGGCGGCTGCGTTGAAACATGTAAGCCGACAACACACGAAAATCCAACATACGTTGTTGACGGTGTTGTTCACTATGGTGTTGCCAACATGCCTGGCGCTGTGCCGTACACGTCGACGATTGCACTGACCAATGCTACACTGCCGTATGCCATCCAGCTTGCAAACCACGGCTGGAAGGATGCTTGTAAGGCCAGCAAGGAGCTCGAACTTGGCATCAACGTGGTTGATGGAAAGATTGTGTACGAAGCAGTTGCTGAAGCATTTGGCATGGAGTATACGCCAATGGAGGCCTGCTGGTAAGCAGCTTCTGCCGATACGATGAAACTTCGACAATGGCTCCCTCGGGAGCCATTTTCGTTAGCTTGCGCGATGATGATGTGGCCCCTTACAGTTTTGCGTGTACCCCTTGCTGTTGTAGTTCTGCTGTTCGGAATTCTTTCGATTGGCTCAACAGATGCAGTCGCACAGGAACAGCTTCCACTCGGCTCGTGGGTGTCCGTCGAGAAACAGGATGGTGGACGATATGTGGGCGTACTTCTTTCGTCGGATGATCGGGAAGTAATGATCGACTCCACAGCCATTGGTGCGGTAGTGATCCCTCGCAGTGTTATCCGTGCACTTCTGCCAGCTACGACGCCAACCCGGGCTTCTATGCGATTTGCGGCGCACGAGATGCCATTTTCATCGCGGTACTTCATAACGACGAACGGCTTTCCAATTGCGGAAGATGGGGCATACATTCTTTTCACAACTATTGGACCCGATTTCCAGTTCGCCCCCTCGGAGAATCTCTCCGTTGGCATTCTCACCACCTACATCGGTTCTCCGATCTTGGGTTCGGTGAAGCTGACAACGCGTGTTTCGGATCAGGTAAACGTGGCCGCTGGGGCACTTGTGGGCTGGAACGGCTGGATACCAGAGTTTATCTTCTTTGCGCTTCCATATGGCTCGTTGACCTATGGAACGCGGGCCTCGAATGTGACGGTGTCTACTGGCTACGGATACGTGGCGTATGACGGCGACAGCGGGGGGCGGGCACTCTTTTCTCTTGCCGGTTGCACCCATGCGTGGTCGAAGGTGTCGCTGATGTTTGACTCCATCATCCTTTCACCTGGGGAGACAACCAGCATGTTGGTCTTCGGTATGCCTGGTCTGAGGGTGGCAACGGGTCGCAATTCCGCTTTTCAGGTCGCGTTTCCCTTTGTGTATGCAAGCAACGAGCTCATGATGATTCCCTTGCCAACCATCGGCTATTTCGTGAGGATGTGATGCGTCGACTGCACTGGATTATCGTCGTGCTCACTATGTGCTTTGGAGGTGTGGCACTCTCTGCGCAGGAGTTGACATGGAGTGACACCCTCTCAACCTACACGATTGAGCGGCACGATGGGAGTGTCCTTCAGGGTAGAATCATGCGTATGGATGCACGTGAGCTGGCAGTGATGCTGGCTGATGGCACGCGTCTATCACTTCCCAAGCATCTCGTTCGGACGCTTCATGCTCGGGATGTACAGACATCCTCATTGCCGACGCAGGAGGGTGCAGTCCCTACCTCGACATACGTCATCACATCGAGCGCCCTGCCGAGTACGAAGGGTTCGTCGACATTGCAATTCAATCTCGCAGGCATGGCGCTTGAGGCATTCCCAACGGAACGCTTTAGCGTCGGTCTGCTTGCATCTTGGTTCAGCGCTCCAATTATCGCGACCGCTATGGTGCGAATGCCGATTGCCGATAATGTTTGGCTTGGGGCAGGGGGCTTTGTTGGTTGGGGAGGAAGTTTAGCCGATCGCAATGTTTTGGCGGCTCCGACGCTGACCGTGTCAGTTCAATCTGGGTCAACCAGTCTCTCTCTGACAGGGGGCTATGGTGTAACGTCTCTTGAGGTCGAGACATTCGATCGCCCTGATTATGCTGCAATGGCACGTATTGATCAGATGACGACACAGCGTGCTTACGCGGCACTCGGTTTGTCGTTCAAGCTGGCGCGAAAGGTCCGCCTTGTTGTCGATGCATTTATGATCAGTGGCTCGGGGGCAGTGATGCTGCCAGATGGGCGCTGGATGCGAAGTCAAGAGACGTACGATTACTATAATCCCGCGTCCGACTTTACACGAAGCTTTGAAACATATTCGAACATCTTCATTATCCCAGCCATTCGTTGGGAGTATAGTGGAGACGCATACTGGCAGTTCGGATTTGCCGGTTATAAGGGGAATCTTCTCAATCTCGATGATAACTCTGACTGGTCGCCCCTTCCCATCCCGGTTGTTCAGTGGGTTATTGGTTTGTAAGCTGATATCATCGTGCGATGATTGGCGAGATACTGCCATTTGTTATTCGAAAATTAAGGAACATGTGTTCGTTAACATTGTAGGCTGTTGTTGATGCTCCTATGTTGCTGGTCGTTTGTCATCAATCAACATGGAGTCACCTACATGCTTGCACGCTACACCCTTCCTATTCTGATCGCCATCATCGGACTTGCCTCCGTGGAACTTCGCGCACAGGGCTGTGTCGCTGTTCGGGGTGGCACAATGTGTGGAACGAATGCCGGAGCAACGTTTAACCTCCAAGAAGGAGAAGTGAACGTGATTACCGGTGCACGCTTCTTTCGTTCATTTCGACACTATCGCGGTCCGCACGAAGAGGCATTCCGTGTTGCACAGGGCACAGAAGTGATCAACAACGCCGGATCGATCGATATCGCCTTGGGGTATGGTATAACGGATCGGCTCTTTGTGAACGTACTGATTCCACTGAACTATAACGATCGCACTTCACTCTACGAGCATGGAGGAAATCCACGGTTTGATAGTACTGGAAAGCTGATCGGCACGTGGGCTGGAGATCGTCGTATGACGTCGTCTGCTGGACTCGGTGATGTGCGATTCTCTGTTGGCTACTGGCTGTTCGATCCGGCGACATCGGAGTCGAACTATTCAGTGGCGCTTGGTGCAAAGTTGCCAACGGGTAAGTATGACGTCGTGGACGACTTTTACAATCAGGGGCCGCAACGGAATCAAACGATTCCAGGTGTCGTCGATCAGTCAATTCAACTTGGTGACGGCGGCTTTGGAGTTACGCTTGATATGCAGGGGATCCAGACCCTGTCGACGGACCTCGTTCTTCTGAGCAACGTCTCCTACATGGCGAACATTACAAACACGAATGGCATCCGCTTGCGGACTGCAAGTGAAACGGCTGCGTCGGATACGTCAGAGTACTCAAGTGCCGATCAGTTCGGTGTGCGCTTGGGTGTGATGTACGGACTCTTCAACGGCTGGACGGCATATCTGGGCGGTCGCGCAGAGGGCGTCCCATCATCCGATCTGATTGGTGGTAGTGCCGGATTCCGTCGTCCCGGCGTTGCAGTGAGCCTTGAGCCAGGCATTGGGTACTCTACGTCGTCCATTTCTGTTTTCTTCAGTGCCCCAATTGCCGCCTACCGCAACCGAACGCAGAGCTATATCGATGTTAAGCGTTCTGAGGTGCGAGGAGTTGAAGTTATCGGTGATGCCGCGTTTGCCGATGTGCTATTCAATCTCAGCTTCAGTTATCGCTTCGGTGGCAAACACAACATGTAAGTGGGTCGTTGTAGTTTTGTGGCCCACGAACTACGGAGTTGACTTATGAATCTTGCTGATTTGCGCGCTGCACATCACGCCACTCTCGATGCTGCCATTGCGGCGAATTCCGAACGGATATTTCACGCGCACTGGCCTGAAGCGCCAAGCGGTAAGATTTATGGTGAGACAGCAAATGACGAAGGACTGGCCCGGTTTCAGAGTCAGCTAAACCATCGTTTTGATCGCCTCGGCACATCAGATGCATGGATTGGTGAAGAGGCGTCTCCATATGGGTTTGCCCTTGGTATCACATATCCTGCTGTATCGGTCGACACGCTTGTGTCGCGTGCCTCCGCCGCTCAGGTGGCCTGGCAGTCCCTGGCGCCGACGGACCGCGCGGCAATCCTGGTCGAAGCACTTGAGCGTGGCTCAAAGCACTTTTTTGAGATCGGATATGCTACGCAGCATACCACAGGCCAGGGCTTTGTGATGGCATTTCAGGCCTCGGGGCCTCACTCCTTCGACCGTGCTCTGGAATCTACGGCCCTTGGTCTAGCCGCGCAGACATCGTTCACATCGAACGTCCTGTGGTCGAAGCCGATGGGGAAGATGAGCGTTAGCATTGAGAAGACGTACCGGATTGTTCCTCGTGGAATCAATCTTGTAATCGGATGTTCTACCTTCCCCGTCTGGAACACCGTGCCGGGAATGTTTGCTGGCCTTGTTACGGGTAACAGTGTGATCGTTAAGCCGCACTCTGGTGCTGTGTATCCGATTGCGATAGTTGTTGCTGTGCTTCGCGATGTGCTGACGGAGCTTGGAATGGATCCGAATGTCGTTCAGCTTGCGGTTGATACAGCTGAGAAGCCGAGCACGCTTGATCTGGCGCAGCATCCATCGGTTTCCATCATTGACTACACTGGAGGTCCGGCGTTTGGAACCGTTGTTGAGCGCCTGGCCGCGGAGCACCGAAAAGTTGTGTTTACCGAGAAGGCCGGTGTGAACTGTGTGATCCTTGACTCGACGGATGACCTCGATAAAGCGCTGGAGAATCTTGCATTCTCGTTATCGCTCTACTCGGGTCAGATGTGTACAGCACCGCAGAATATCTTCATTGCGAAGGACGGTATGACGGTAGGGGGCGAGAAGGTCCCCGTCGCGACTGTCGCAGCAAAGCTTCGTGAAAAAATCGATGCTCTCGTATTCAATGAGAAGGCTGGTCCTGGAACAATCGGTGCCGTGCAGAACCCGCGAACAGCGCAGCGCGTTGCTGAGGCTGAGGGGTTGGGCTTTGAAATTGTCCGTCCGAGCGAGCCGATCGCACAGCCGGGGTTTGATGGGTCGCGCTCACTGTCGCCCCTTGTTCTCCTTACAGATGCCTCGCAACAGGACGTCTACACGAAGGAGTGGTTTGGTCCGATCAGCTTCATCGTCGAAACGGAGTCCTTTGACGCGTCGCTCAACGAAGTCGTCAACAGTGTCCGTCAGCATGGTGCATTGAGTAGCCTTGTCTACACGACCAGTCAAGACCGTATGGTGAAGGCTGAAGACGCCATTACTGGCGCTGGAGCACCAGTCTCCTTCAACTTCAACAGCTTCGTGTGGGTTAATCAGTCGGCCGCCTTCAGCGATTTCCATGGTACTGGATGTAACCCAGCCGGGAATGCCACCTTTGCTGACTGGCAATTCGTTACCAATCGCTACAACGTTGTGGGTGTTCGCAAGCAGGCTTGAGTGCTGGCACCTTGAGAGGTCTTCAAAAAAAAAGACCGCACAGTATGTGCGGTCTTTTTTTTGTCGTTTTTGGCGGACCCGTAGGGATTCGAACCCCAAACCTTCTGATCCGTAGTCAGATGCTCTATCCAGTTGAGCTACGGGTCCGTAGATATTCCAGGTGGCTTATGCCATCATCTTCTTGACAGCCTTTGCAAGGCGGCTCTTCTTGTTGGCGGCATTGTTCTTCTTGATAACGCCACGAGCTGCGACGCGATCGAGAATACTGAATGCTGCGCGGAGTGCCTCTTGTGCTGCATCGACAGTTGTTGCCGTGCGCACAGCCTTGATAGCCTCACGCATGACCTTTTTATTTCCACGGTTGTAGATCTTGCGCTTCCGTGATTGGCGGATCCGCTTGATCGCTGACTTATGATGTGCCATGAGTGTGGCGCCTGTGTTTCTTGAAAACTTTCGGGCCGCAAAGATAGAAATGGTTTGTGAATAAACAAGCGCTACCCTAGGAAGGCAATCGCTAGTTTTGTGCAAATGACCCTTCTGGAACAACTTTCCCTGCTCACCACGGAGGGGGTAAACCCCCGAACAGCAGCGATTGATCGTGCCAATGCACAGGAAATCGTAGAGCTCCTGCATGCCGAGGATCTCGGTGTGGCCCATGCTGTTGGCACGCAGTCGGCGGAGATTGCCCGGGCCGTCGAGCTTGTTGCAGCGGCGTTCCGTGCTGGTGGAAGGCTTTTGTACATCGGCGCTGGGACGAGCGGTCGGTTGGGAATCCTGGATGCGTCGGAAATGCCCCCTACCTATGGGACCGACCCATCGATGGTGCAGGGGGTCATTGCAGGCGGTAATCAGGCGGTGTTCCGGTCCGTCGAGGGCGCAGAAGATTCGCCAACCGAAGGGGCACGAGCAATCAACGACGCGGGAGTTAGTTCGCGAGACGTCGTGTGTGGAGTTTCGGCCTCGGGGCGTACCCCCTTTGTGTTGGGAGCGCTGCGGGCTGCAAGCGAGCTTGGAGCAGCAACGATCCTGATTAGTACGAATCCTCGTGAGGTTGTGGAGCAGCTCATCGAAGGGGCAGACGTCCTGATCTGTCCTGTGGTTGGCCCAGAGCCAATCACCGGTTCAACCCGGATGAAGTCTGGCACAGCACAAAAGATGGTGTTGAATATGATCACGACCGGTGCCATGGTCCTGCTGGGGAAGACCTATGGCAATGTGATGGTCGACCTTCAACTGACGAATGAGAAACTCCGTCAACGGGCCATTCGGATGGTGGTCTCGATCTGCGGAGTAGATGTGGTCCAGGCTCAGGATCTCCTTGATCGAGCTGGTGGGCATGTGAAATCGGCCCTTGTGATGCATGCGCACGCTTGCTCACGAGAAGAGGCGCTCGTGCGTCTTCAGGCCGCCAACGGAATTGTACGAACTGCAATGGAGAAGAAGAATGACGCTTTCTGAACTTGTTCAGCTTGCTCTTGAGAAGGGGCTAACCTTCGACGATTTTATCGCGCGAGCTGAGCAGCGGCTGCACGCCAACGACCCAGACGACAAATATTTAACGGGTCGTCCGCTGAATTTTTCTCGCATGTCCCGGCATATGAAAACGTACGCCCCTTCCGATGCAATGCGTCGTGCGATTGCGGAGATCGACGCACCGCAAACATGGGTCGTGATTACCGAAGATTGGTGCGGAGATTCGGCGCAGACATTGCCAGTTGTGGCAATGATTGCAGCGCTGAATGCGAATATTTCGATGCGAATCCTTGATCGCGATACCTATCCAGACGCCATTGAGGGCTATTTGACAAACGGTGCACGGTCAATTCCGATCGTCGTTGCTACGCAGCAGGGAGCCACCGGATCGGTAGAAGAGCTTTGGGTATGGGGCCCTCGTCCTGATGCGGCCAAGCCCCTTGTCACTGCGTGGAAGAACGAGCACGAGACCAACACCGATTGGTATCCACTTCTCCATACCTGGTACACCCAGAATGCCCATGAGCAGGTCGAAGCGGATCTCCTTGGACGGCTCAACCTCCGGGCGCAGGGGTAGTTTATGGAGATCCTGACTGGCATGATCGACTTTATCCTGCACATTGACGTGCATCTGGTTGCTATTACGTCAAGCTATGGCGCCTGGGCATATGCCATCCTCTTCTTGATTGTCTTTGCCGAGACGGGGCTGGTTGTGACGCCGTTTCTACCGGGCGATTCGTTGCTCTTTGCTGCAGGTGCGATCTGCTCACTTGGCACAATGGATGTTATGCTCCTTGGTGGGCTGCTCATTGTTGCGGCGATTATCGGTGATGGCGTCAACTACGCCATCGGTAAACGGGTTGGTCCGAAGGTATTCAATCGAAAGAGCTCTCGGCTGCTGAACACTGACCACTTGCGGCGAGCGCACGCGTTTTACGAGCGTCACGGTGGTAAAACGATTGTACTGGCCCGATTTATGCCGATTGTCCGAACGTTTGCACCATTCGTAGCGGGCATTGGGGAGATGCGCTACAGGCAATTTCTGGTGTATAATATCGGTGGGGCAGTTATCTGGGTTGTTTCGTTTCTTGCCCTTGGCTTCTTCTTTGGGAACCAACCAGCGGTGAAAAAGAATTTTACGCTGGTAATTGGAGCGATTATCGTCATCAGCGTCCTCCCTGCGATCTACGAGCTGGTTAGGGCGCGCAAGGAATTGTAATTTGCTGTCGAGCTTGGATGGCGAAATTGGCAGACGCACGAGACTTAAAATCTCGTGTCCCGTAAGGGACGTGCGGGTTCAAGCCCCGCTCCAAGCACACTTTTCTTTCATCCCCCGATGCAAACCCATGCCCCGTCCATTCTTGGCTTTTGCATTCTGTTGTGCGCTAGCAGCTGCTGTCGGTGGTGAGTGTTTCGCACAGGAATCGCCCCTTTTTTCGAGGGTCCTGCCCGAGGCGTCGGGTATCACGTATAAGCAGCAGCACACCAAGATTGTGATCTCTCGGGATTCGCTGATGAAGATCAACTCTATGGTGCCCGGTTGCGGTGCTGCCATTGGAGATTTTACTGGTGATGGTCGTCCGGATATTGTTCTTTCGAGCTTCTCCGGATGCGGGTTTTATCGGAATGAGGGGAATTTCCGGTTCACCGATATCACGGATTCAATAGGTATCCCAGTGGATTCGCTCTTCTTTTCGGCAGGCGTCAACCTTGTCGATATCGATGCCGATGGCGACCTTGATCTGTTCATCGCACGGTGGCAGAATACCTGTCGACTCTTGATTAATAATGGAACGGGGCGTTTCGTCGAGCGTGCCCATGAGTACGGTCTTGATTACCAGGATGAATCTGTTCACAGCGTCTTCTTTGATTACGACAAGGATGGACTGTTGGACTGCTATTTGGTGACTTACTCCAATTGGTATTCCATGCGGACGGCGCCACGTCCGCCCGATTCGGTGCTCGAGGCTGAGAGCGTTCGACGTCAGCGTGCAGGCGAAGCTATCCCGAAGTATGAAGCCGCCACGGGAACAATCCTCGAAGAGCAGAGTCAGCGTTTGCGTGAATTGCCCGCCTCTGAAGTCCGACATCAGGGTCACACCGACAAGCTGTTCCGGAATCTTGGAAATGGTCGATTCGAAGACGTGTCCTATCCGGCGTGGATCGGAGATCGGGGAATGGGGCTCAGCGCCACCGTTGCTGACATTAACCTTGACGGTTGGCCAGACATCTATGTTGCCAATGACTTCAACTCGACCGATCTGATCTACATGAACAACGGCGACGGGACGTTCGCCGAAAAAATGATGAAGATGACGCGTCGTGCGTCGGTCTTCAGCATGGGTAGTGATATCGCCGACCTGAACCGCGATGGATTGCCGGACATCGTCACCACGGACATGCTTCCAGAGACGCATGTACGGCGCATACTCAACGTTGGTGTGAGCGGCGACATGTCGATCTACAATCCAACATATGATTCAAATCAAGTCTCGCGGAATATGGTCCAGCTTAATCGTGGCTACGACCAGTTCTCAGAGATCGGATACTTCACTGGCATGGCAGCAACGGACTGGAGTTGGGCATGTCTCATGCAGGATTTCGATCTCGATGGGATGACGGACGTGTACATCGCCAATGGCTACACCTCCGATCTTTCGAATCAAGACTACGTCTATAATATGAATCGGCGCGAGCTCACCGATATCCCACTCCTGGGAGCACTCCGTGAGCCGAATTTCATGTTTCGTCAAAATGATTATCTGCGGTTTGAGAACGTGACGCGGAAATGGGGCTTGAATGACACAAGCTCAACCTTCGGCACAGCGGTCGGCGACCTTGACGGTGACGGCGACCTCGACCTGGTTGTGCCAAACTTTGACACCGTCGTCTTCGTGTACAAAAATCTGGCGCGTGAACAAGATCGCGGGTCGTATCTCTCACTTCGCTTCTTTGGTAAGGCCGGCAACACTGGCGGTCTGGGAGCCAAAGTCCGCGTTGTTGCCGGTGGCGTTGCGCAGTATCGTGAAAACTATCCTGTTCGCGGATACCAATCCAGGATGGACGACAAGATGATCATTGGAACGGGGCGTGCCGAGACGATCGACTCGGTGATCGTTCAGTGGCCCGATGGCACGACGCAAGTCTTGATGAACCTCGCTGCCAATACGCATGTCGATCTGCGGCAGGACGACGCCTCATTCGCGTCAGTGTCGCCATTCCGACCTGCACAGCCCGAATCAACGGTGTTTGTCGATGCAACCGAAACATCGGGTTTGAACTTTGTTCATCGGGAGAATTACTTCGATGACTTCAAACGATACCGTCTCATGCCGACGCGTGTATCGTGGGGAGGTCCGGCTGTTGCGGTTGCCGATATCAATGCCGATGGCCTCGATGACGTTGTCTTTGGACGATCAAAGGGGATGAATCACTCGGCCTTTGTCCAAACCGGTGAAGGAACATTTCGCCCCTTTTCACTCGGGCTGGACGGGGTAGACTCTACCTATGAAACCCAGGCCATGTTGCTGATCGATATCGACGGTGACGGCGACCGCGATCTGGTCTGCGCCGGCGGTGGTGCAGAGTACGCCGTGACAGACCGGGAACGAGGACTTTGTATCTACATCAATGACGGCAAGGGGCGACTGACAAAGACGACTACCCCATCACTTGGCGTGTCGACAAACGCAACAACGCTCAATGCCTGTGATTTCGATGCTGACGGCGATATGGACCTCTTCATCGGTGGTGGTGTTGCAACAGACATGTATCCGTACTGCGAGCGGAGTTATCTGCTTTTGAACAATGGCAAGGGAGTTTTCACCGATGCCACCGATAGTCTCGCACCAGGTTTGCGATACGCAGGCATTGTTCGCTCGGCGCTCTGGAGTGATGTCGACAACGACAGCCGAATGGATCTCGTGCTTACGGGTGAGTGGATGCCAATCACCATCTACAGGAACACGTCGAGTGGCTTTGTCAACGCAACCACGTCATATGGTCTCGACTCTACCGTGAGTTGGTGGTACAGTGTGATGGGGGCGGACATCGATAATGACGGTGATATCGACTACATCTGCGGTAATCTTGGAGAAAACTCTCGCTATCGTGCTTCGCCGACTACCCCAATTGAAATCTTCGCAGCCGATTTTGATGATAATGGAAGCATCGATCCGCTGATCACATACATCGTCAATGGTAAGAAGCAGCTTGTCCGCGAGCGTCCGAAGATTTTCACACAAATGCCGACGCTGAATAGAAAGTTTAACGATTACGTCGACTTTGCCTTTGCGTCGATCTATGATATCGCCGATACGTCGTACCTCGACACGTGCTATCACCGCACTGTTACCAGTATGCAGTCAATCGTCCTCGTGAACAATGGGGATGGCACGTTTACACAGCGCCCCTTGCCAATTGAGGCACAGATTGCCCCAGTGATGGGTATCGAGCCAGTTGACCTGAATGGGGATGAGTATGTAGACCTCGTTTTGACAGGGAATATGTACGGTGCCGAAGATGATGTTGTACGGTACGATGCCGGCAAGGGGCTTGTTCTGTATGGTGGCCCTGGAGGGCAATTCAAGCCGCTGACGCTTTTTGAGTCGGGCTTTGTGAGCCAGTATGATGCACGTGGCCTTGTTTCTGTTCGTAATCCCGGCAAAACATCTGTGCCGTTCGCACTTGTGTCGGCCGTAAATCAAGGAACTGCAATGGTTTACGTGCCAAACAGCAGTGTGGCATCATCTGTGCGTGTTCTCAAGGTTAATCCATCGACGGTGACGTCGATTTTTGCAAAGCTGGGAACTCAACAGCGGAAGATTGAAGTTTATTGCGGAAGTGCGTATCGGAGCCAGTCGAGCTGCAACATTCTGGTTCCAACGACGGCAACCATCCCCCAAGCACGCCCTGCACAACGTGTCCCCAAGGGACGGTCTCGACGGTGAATAAAAAGGGAGTCTTTTCCTTTGCATTTCAGAGGGTGACTACCTATTTTACTTGACGGTGAAAAGCCATATAGGCTCGAAAGAGCTATTGTGGCAGCCGTTGTCGGCCCCCAACGATGAAGTTGAAAACCAAAACACGTTACGTTCATTTTTTTGTGGGAATCCCATGAACAGGTTCTACACGATTCTTTGGAAGGCTTTGTTGCTCGTCGCCATTATCGGCACGGGAACAGAACTTTCAGCGCAATACTGCCGTCCGACGCTTGCGCCGGGGTGGTGGGGCAACGGTATTACGTTCTTCCGTTTTGGAACGTTCTCCCGGAGCTCTGGCACATCTGATTTCAACAATCAGTCCGGCTACGAGTATTTCACGGCAACGTCGATCACGGCGTTTCGCGGTACTCCACTCACCGTTCAGTGTAACTCGAATACGTTCGGTACACAGGTGTTTGCGATGTGGATCGACCTCGATCAGGACGGTATCTTCCAGCCGGAAGAGCGGATGTTCTGTGACATTTACACAGCATTCGGTCAAGGTACAGTTAATCGCACGCTCACACTGAGCTGTGCTGCACGTGCAGGTCGTACGCGTGTGCGTATGATGTTGCAGACAAACACGGCCACATGCCCGACGGACCCTTGCGTGTTCCCGGGTGCTGTTGGTGGTGAGTGCGAAGATTACAACCTGGACATCATCGGTGGTTTTGTCGCTTCGTTCCCGAACGACACGCCAGACAGCTCGGCGATTCTCCCACGTGGCAACATTTATGATGGATCTGCCGCTAACCGCCCAATGCCGAGTGTGAGCATCCGCGCAGGTTCAGCTGGCGCTCAGACAGTTCTCCGCTATCGTATTTACGGTCCACTTCCACTGACAGACACGGTCTACTCAGCTGACTGGACTGCAACCGCTCCATCGTCGGGTGTCTTCCCACAAACCTTCACATCATCACCAACAAACGCAACTGGTCGTCTTGCAGGCCCAGGTGCTTCGCTTGTTACGACAAATGCTATCGGTGGTGAGTACATCCTCTTGATTCGTTCAATCCCTTCGGGTAACTCGTGCGCTGACGAATACAGCCGTGCATTCACTGTTGCTGTGAATCGCGACATGTCGACGCGTCTGGTGCGTTCACCGACCACGAACGATCCACCACGGAAGTTCAAGTACCCGAATACTACTCCGATTCCGATCGAAGCGGTATTCCAAAATTCAGGTCTCGATACGGTCAAGTCCTTCCGAGGTATCACGCGCCTATATGCTCCGAGTGGAGCAGAAGAGTATGCTGATACAGCTCTTGTGAACGATCCTCTTGCTCCGGCTGTCCGCCTGACGCAGACCTTCGCAAACTTCAACCCAAATGCAGGTGGTCACCCGGTTGGTCTTCACAAGGCGGTCGCCTGTGCAGATCTCATCGACCCATTCCCAGACGAGAATACATTCAATGACTGTATCCCGCGTCCGGGAAGCCCAGCTATCATCTTCGAAATCGGTTACAATGAAGAACCAGCGGTCAACTCGGTTGTTGTTCCTTCATTGACGGCTGCTTCATACCTGCAGACGCTGATTCAGGGCCGTTCATTCCGTCCAGAGGCAGTGTTTGAGAACAACGGTATCCAGGATTTGTCGAACGTTCCTGTTCGTCTGATCATTACCAAGCTTCCTAACACCGTCGTCTACAACCAGACAGGTATCGTTCCCGATATCGCGGCTGGTCAGTTTAACAAGGCGATTTACACATTCCCATCGTTCACGCCAGTTGAAGGTGGTGACTACCGTTTCTGCTTCCGTGTTGAGTATCCTGGCGATCCAGTTCTTACGAACAACGAACTTTGCGCGACGCGCACGATTGAGCCAAACTTGAGCGGTACCTATACGATCGGCACGACGGTACAAGGTCCACGCAACTTCCCAACGATTGATTCAGCACTCAACGTGCTTTACTTCCGCGGTGTAAGTGGACCAGTGGTGTTTGAGCTTACCGATGCTTCGTATACCGTGAGCAAGGTGGGCGTGACAACTCCGGCTATCGACCTCTCTTCGCGCATCATCGGTATGAGCCCGACAAACACGGTAACCTTCCGTCCGTCGGTAGAGCGCTCGATTGCCAAGGGTTCCGTAACCATCAACATGATTACGGAGTCTGGACTCGGAGTTCTCTTCGGTCAAAACAGCTCACCTTCCAACTCCTATGCTATCCAGCGTGCGGTTTACTACTCTAATGCACAAAACGCGAATTCGAGTGGTTACTTCACGTTTGATGGTGGTTTGCAGAAGGCTCTTCGCTTTACCATGCGGAAGAACACGGTTCCTAGCTTCCCATCGCCGTTTGTTTCTGTCTTCTACTTGTCGTCAGGTTCGTCGAACATCGCGATCCGCAATGTGTTGATTGAGAACGCGACTGGTGTGACACCATCCTATGCGGATTCACTCCCACAGGTTCAGTTCAATTCTGGTTCAAACCAGTTCCGTTTCGAGGGTAACACACGAAACAACTCGATCTCATTCACCGCTGGTATTACGCAGCGTGATACGATTAATCCGGACAACCTTGGAAATCTTGATACGCTGATCAACACGAACAATAAGTTCGTTGGAAATGAAATCAACGGCTTCGGCTATGGTATCGTTTCGATCGGTATCGGTTCGCTCATCAAGGGTGGTGTGAACGAGTTCCGTCCATACTACAATGCAGGTACGGAGATTCGCGACAATCTGATCTTCAACGTTCGTCGTGCAGGTATTTACCTTGCTTATGAGGACGGTGCCCAGGTTGTTGGTAACCGCATCTATAACGTTGGTCAGGCAACTGGTGGAACCCCACGTAATGTTGCCGGTATCATGGCTGGTGGTGAAGGACGTTACAACAACATGAACCTGTTCATTGCTCGTAACGAGATCAGCGGCGTTTCGGCATCCCAGTGGGTGCGTGGTGTCACTGTCGAGCAGGCTCTGAACCAGTACACAACAGTATCTGGTGCAAACAAGGGCTTTGGTCCACGCACACAAGCTGTTGTAACATTCCCGAACAAGCCAGAGCACACGTACGTCACAAGCAACACCATTTGGGGTCTGTCACGTACATCAGGAAGTGCAAACCTTGCAGGTGTGCACGTTTATACGCGTCGTGCCACTTCAGCTGATCCGGTAACGGCTTTGTTGTCGCCAAATGTGGCTAGTTACTTCACGCAGGGCGATTCGGTTGTAAACAATACAATCGTAATCGGCGCTGATGGTATCAGTGGAACAGGCGCTATCGTTGGTGTTGGCTTCCAAAACGCGAACGGTCCAGTCGTCATGAACAACGCAATTGCGCTGATGTCGGATGCAAATCCTGGTGCAATTACAAACTCTGCGATCTTCTACCAAGGAACGATCTTCCGCAATGGCCGTGTGAATACATGGTATCTGCCAACCAACGCTCCAGCTGCGCTGGTTTCGAACAAGAATGCTTTCTGGACACCAAACGCAGGTATCGCCCGCGTCGTTGAAATCTCGCACACAAGCGAGCTCGTTTCCGCAGGTTCCCAGACAGAATTCGCCACGCTCGCACAATGGCGTAACTGGACAGCTCAGGATATCAATTCACCGTACGGAAATTTCGTCGGCGAGCATGAATTCCTTGGCACAGCTCCTAACCAGCGTCTGCGCGTCAAGCTGACACCACAGGCTCCAATTGGATCGATTCTTAACAACAACGGTGAGCGTCTTGCCGGTACCACTCGTGACATCGACAACAACCTTCGTGGTGAAGCTGGCCTTGGTTACGATATTGGTGCCGATGAATTCAACGGTCGTCTTTACGTGAGCGATCTGGAAGTTATCGACGTTCTGAACCCAGCTTCCTACCGTGATGCTGTTGGTCCAAACAGCGATGCTGAGTACATCATGACGAACGCTCCGGTTGATGTCAAGGCTCGTGTTCGTAACAACGGTGCTCTTGCGACGACTCGTTCACAAGTTCGTGTTCGTGTCTACGTTGAAACACCGGCATCAAACAACTCTGGTGCCAACCCTGCTCAGTATAGCAGCTTCCCGCTTGTTGATCGTATCGTTACGACGAACCTGTCATCGGGTCAGTCGAAGGATATTCAGTTCAACATCCCATCATGGTCGCCACAGCCATACTTCGGTATGCCTGGCTATGATGTTCCAGCGCAGTTCGCATCAATGAGCATGAACGTAACTCCACGCTATCGCGTTGAAGTTTCGGTGAATGCCGATGAATTCAACGGTAACAACAGCTTTAGCAAGGATGTGCGTTTCTTCATCCGCAAGTCAAATCTTCGTATGCTGTTGAGTGTTCAGGGTTCAAATGTTGACATTTTAACTGGCACACCAACAACGAATGATATTGCTGCTCGTTTGAACGCAGACAGTCTCCAAAAGGCTCTCGGTGATCTTGGATACATCAACGATCCAGCAAGCAACCGCTACGACTATGATGTTCTTGATCGCTATAACTGGGCAACACGTTCGGTTGACTACACGATCTATCAAACAATGTTCTGGTCGCAAGACTTGAATCCGTTGACCCGTAGCCAGCGTGACGACATCCGTAACTTCATTGCAGCTGGTGCTCCAGGAGCAAAGAAGAACCTCGCGATTTCCGCATCGCAAGTTCCAGCTCAACACAACGGTGCATCCATCGTTTCTGACTTGAACTTTGTTCAGACATCGCTTCGTTGTCAGCTTCGTGCCCCTGGTACTCCGTTCAATCCGAACTACAGTGGTCGTAACATTGATGGCCGTGCCATTGCACGCGGTAACAGCGAAGTAGTGTCGCGTACAGGATTTACGGGTGATGCCGAGCCTACACCGGCGCTTGTTTCGATGTATTCCGACGGACGAACATCTGGTGTTGTGAACGTAGCCTACTCGTATCGTCGTGGCGATCGTTCGACAACAGACTCCATCATGGGTACAGCCACTGCTGCTCTGACAGCAAACACGGTATACCTCGGTGTTGATTGGCGTCACTTCGTCCGCTCGTCGAATGCTACCGCACTTCGCACTGGTATCGAGCGCGTTGTTCGTGGTATTCTCGACTTCTTTGAAACAAACGGTGGCGGACTTGTCCCAGTACAAATCGCTTCGTTTGACGCAAAGGCTCGCGGCAAGAATGTTGATGTTTTCTGGTCGACATCATCGGAATCAAATCTCCGTCAGTTCGAAGTTGAGCGTGCTGCTTTGACATCCGTCAAGGCTGGCGACATCACGAGCGATGAGACATTCCGTCTGATTCGCACGGTAAATGCAAACGGTTCCTCAACAAGCCGTAAGGATTACTCGATCACAGATGAGAACCTTGCAGCTGGAACGTATGCATACCGCTTGACATCCGTTGATAAGGACGGTTCACGTTCATCAACGCAGAACGTCAATGTGACAATCGACGGCGAAGGTTCAGGCCTGTGGATTTCGACAGTATCACCAAATCCTGTTGTTGATGCTGCAACAATCACCTTCGGCATGGCAACCGCCGGCCAAGTTGATGTTGTTCTTCTTAACACAGCAGGTCAGGAAGTCGCAACCCTCCTGAGTGACAACCGCGGAGTTGGTGAGCACAGTGTCCGTTTGGGCGCAACCTCACTTGCTTCTGGTTCGTACACTCTTGTTGTGCGCAGCAACGGCATGTCGGTATCTTCGACGGTGACGGTTACCAAGTAACCTGATCACACATTACAGTCGAGTTTCAATGAACGGCTCCTGTGCGAAAGCGCAGGGGCCGTTCGTAGTTTTGCCGCACCTCGAACCACCATGATGAACCGACAACGTCTACTCCTCGCCGCATTCAGTGGACTCCTCCAAGGTCTTGCATATAGCAATGCTGACACTGGTGTGCCGGCGGTGGTCATCTTCGTAGCGCTAGTTCCACTTATGTGGGCCATCCTCGTTGATGGTGATGACCGGAGCACGTTGACCCGTTTGCTCGTGCCCTTGTATGTGTGCTTTTTCGCATTCCACGGTGTAGCAAACTGGTGGATCAGTAGCTGGCAAGAGCGGACCGATCCATATTTGTTCGCAAGTGGAATTGCAGTGTGGCTTGCGCATCCGTTCTTTCTAATGATGCCGTGGCTGTGCATCGCGTGGATCGCACGGAGAACCTCGATTACGTTTACACTGTCGATGATGCCCTTCGTCGTTACAGCATTTGAGTGGCTTCATGGTCAGACTGACTTGTCGTATCCTTGGTTAAGCCTCGGATACGCAGTCGTAAATCTCCCCTTTGTCCAGATCGCAGATGTTGTCGGCGTCTACGGCCTCACATTTCTCATTGTACTCATCAATGTGTTGGTGTTTCGCCTCGTTTTGGCTCTGCTCCGTCGCGAAGCTGTTTGGAAGCTAGCTGTAGCGAGTCTTACGGTTTGCGTTGCTTGGGCAGTTTTGGGGAACATGCATAAGCATGCGCAGAAAGAAATTGTCTCGAAGCCAACCATCCGAGTCGGGATCATTCAGCCAAACATTGATCCCTGGGATAAGTGGCAATCACCGCAAGAACAGGTGCTCATCCATCGTAACGTGTCGGATTCACTTTTGCGAACAGAAGGTCCCACGGACATCACAGTGTGGAGCGAAACGGCAATTCCGTACACGATACGCAACTACCGATATATCGGCGATTGGATGCAGCTTCGGTCATGGGTCGATTCCACGCGTTCAAGTCTGCTGACTGGTTTTGCTGACATTTTCCTGTATGAGCCGGGTACTGCTCCAGCATCGGCGCGATCGCTTGCGTTGGACCCTTCCATGCGGTATGACCACTTCAACGCCGCGATGATCGTTAATCCGCGACGCTATGATGTACCAGTCCATCGGAAGACGATGCTCACTCCATTTGCTGAGAGACTGCCGTTTGCCGACCAGCTATCATTTGCCATGAAGTGGTTTGAGTGGGGAGTTGGAATATCGGCATGGGGCAAGGGTACAGAGCGCCTCCCATTGCCGGTTGTGCGCGAAAAGGATACGTTGGCAATGATTGGAACGGTGATTTGTATCGAGTCAATCTATCCTGATGTAGCGCGTGAGATGGTTCGCAATGGAGCGAATGTTCTCTCTGTGATAACCAATGACGCGTGGTATAATGGAACGTGGGGGCCTCGACAGCATTATCTTATTGCTCAAATGCGAGCCATCGAAACTCGTCGTTCTATCATCCGATGCGCAAGCTCCGGTGTGTCGGGCGTGATCGATGCAACGGGCACATCGGTGATGGAACTGCCGATTCAGCGTCGTGTCGGAGATGTGACAGACGTTGGCTGCAGCTCTTCGATAACATTCTATGTGCGTTATGGTGATTGGATTGCGGTAATCAGCGGTATCATCACGCTTCTTGCTGTCATCATTGCACGAATTCCTGCCTTGCTTCGTATTCTTCGGATTGACACCGTACGACAATCTTCTCACAACTTGATGAACTCATGAAACGAACGTCTGTTCAAGGATTCTCGGTCCTTGCATGCCTCTTCTGGTCCATTGCCAGTTTGACGGCACAGGTGAAGCCCCTTGCCTTCACGGAGTATGACCTGCCGAATGGTCTCCATGTGATCCTGCACGAGGATCATTCTGCACCTGTTGTGGCAACTGTCCTCCATTACAAGGTCGGATCCCGCGATGAGGACCCGGCTCGAACGGGTTTTGCCCATTTCTTCGAGCATCTGATGTTCGAATCGACGGATAAGATTGAGCGCTCAACGATTGATAAAATGGTTAATGGGGCAGGGGGCGAACTCAACGCCTTCACAAGCAACGATCAAACAGTGTATCACTTTGTGCTTCCGTCAAATCAGGTGCGTCTCGGCCTCTGGATCGAAGCACAACGCATGCGTAAGCTCCAAGTGAATAGTATCGGTGTTGAGACGCAGCGTGGCGTGGTGAAGGAAGAGCGGAAGAATCGGTATGACAATGCACCGTATGGAGGCTGGCTCGAGAAGGCGCAAAAAGCACTCTTTGCTGGGACGCCATATGAATGGTCGCCAATCGGTTCGGCGCAACACATTGATAGCGCAACGATTGAAGAGTTCAAAGCGTTCTACGATCAGTTCTACCAGCCAAACAATGCCATCTTGGTCGTAAGTGGCGATTTCGATGAGAAGCTCGTTCGTGAGACCATTGATGCCTATTTCGGTGGCTATCCACGTGCTCAAGAACCGAAGCGTCCTACAGTTGGCGCACTTGCGCCGCTTACGGAGGAGATTCGCGAAACTGTCAATGATCCCAAGGCGCAGCTCCCGGCAGTCTTTATGGCATATCGATCTATGCCGCAGACGGATGAAGATGTCTATGCCGCAGATCTCCTGACAACAATCATGTCAAACGGCGAATCTTCGAGGATGTATCAGTCGCTTGTCGATAGTTCACAGGTTGCAGTGCAGGCCAGCATGTCGCTCTTTCCACGAGAGTATATCGGTATGACGTTCTGTGTCGGCATTGTTGCGCCAGGCAAGGACCCGTCGGCTGTTGAACGAGGAATTGATGCTGAGATTGAGCGGGTGATGACCGGTGGGGTCACCGAACAGGAGTTGACGAAGGCGAAGAACATCACGGAAATGAACTTTGTCGAAGGCCGAATGGGCGTATACCAAAAGGCTCTCTCGCTCTCAAACGCCTATCGTTTCGACGGAGGTACGAATGCGATTAATGAGGAAATGAAGAAGTATATGAAGGTCACCACGGAAGATATCAAGCGCGTCGCAAAGCGAATGTTTGGCACAAAGCAGCGTATTGTTCTCACCTATGTACCTGCGAAAGGATAAGGACCATGAGATCAAGCATCATTCGTCTCGCCGTTACGCTCATTGTTGCTGCAGGTGTTTGCTACCCGACACTCGCACAACAGTCAAAGAAGAAATCATCAAAGTCCAAAAAGAGCACGCCAGCTGCTGCGGCGCCCAAACCTGCAGAACAAGCAGCCGTCGTGCAGGATGTGAAGCCGGATCTCAATGTGCGTCCGGCGCCCCTTGCCGCAACGGCGTTTGAATTCCCGAAGTATCAGGAGTTCACCATGCCGAATGGTTTGCACGTGTACGTGATTGAAAATCACGAGCAGCCAATGGTTACCATGTCGATGGTAATCCGCGGAGGTGAAGCCTACGACCCAGTTGGGAAGGAGGGCACTGCAGCCATCGCCGGTGATATGCTTGGAAAGGGTACAAAGAAGCGTACGGCACTTCAGATTGCTGAGGCGCTGGATGGAGTTGGGGCTGGTATCAGCGTTAGTACTGCTGGTGAGTCGATGACTATTTCGGCATCGTGCATCAAGAAGCATGTCAACCTTGTGATGGACATCTTCGGTGAGCAACTCCGTGAGCCGATTTTCGATGAAAAGGAACTCGAGAAGCTTAAGCAGCAATATGTCGCATCCATCGCCAGCCGTCGTTCACGTCCGATGGAGATTGCTGGAGCTCTCTCTCGCAAAGTGATCTATGGCATGGACAACCCTCTTGCGCGCCGAACGCTTGAAGCGACGATCAAGGCAGTCAAGAGAGAAGATGTTGTTGATTTTCACTCGAAGTACATCCGTCCGAACTCATCCTCAATTGCTATTGTGGGCGACATCACCCTTGCCGAGGCGAAGCAGCTGCTGACAAAGAACCTCGGTGCGTGGGAGAAGGGTGTACGGCCAGAGGTTGAGATTCCGGATATCAAAACTGAACCAGCTGGGGTCTACTTCGTTCCTCGTAAGGGATCAGTACAAAGCACGATTATCGTGTGTGCCGCTGGACCACCGGTACGAGCGAACGACTTTGATGCAACATCGATCATGGCCAGTCACATTGGATCAGGCTTCGGAAGCTTACTCTTCAATACGCTGCGTGAGACATACTCATATACCTACTCGCCTTTTTCCGTGCTCACGCGCGGCCGTCGCTACAACCGCATCGCTTGTGGTGCTGAGGTGCGGTCTTCGGTAACTGACTCGGCCTTGACAGTGATTCTTCGTGAGATTCGAAAGCTAGCAGCTGAAGGTCCGGAGGAGGATGCTCTTGCTCGTCGCATCGCATTGGAGGTTGGTCAGTATCGTCTTGCGTTTGAACGTGCTTCGACGGTGGCGTCAATCTTGCAGAACTCTTGGTTGAATGAAGTGCCGATCGATGATGTGATCAGCTATACCCGTCGCGTTGAAAATCTGACATCGGCAGATGTCCAACAGGCGGCTGAGCGATATCTCGGCATGTTTGATCTGCGAGTTGTGGTTGTTGGCAATCCTGATGTTCGCTCAAAGCTCGAGGCGTTCGGTGCGATCAAGGAGTTTACGCTCGATCTCGAGCCGGCGAAGGAAGCCCCATATGAAAACATTGGAATGAGCGTTGAGGAGTTGATCGCGAAGCACAAGTCGGCGCTGGGTGCGTCAGACTCTGTCCGCACGGTCAAGACAACGGCGACGGGGAAGATGGTGTATCAGGGCCGCGAGTATCCCGGAACGATGGTTCGTATTCGCATGGCTCCAACCAAGGAGTATACAGAACTCGATTTTGGCGTGATGAAGCAACAGCAATGGGTCGATGCGCCCACGGCATGGGTCTCATTGATGGGTGGTGATGCGAGCGAGGTTCCGGGCGACGAGCGTGATCAGGTAGTGCATGAGGCGAAGATGTTCCCACTCTTGTCGATGGTTGCCGACGGCTATAAGCTTGATGTAAAGGGGCGTCGAAACGGACAGGTTGAGATTGAAGCAACATCGCCAGCCGGCGTTGTTGAGCGGTATTACCTTGACGCGTCCACGTACCTGCTTGTGCGTCGGGAAAAGGATGACAAGACGCCAAAGGGCGATGTGACAACCATCGAGAGATACTCCGACTACTCGCTACAGGGCGGCGTGCAATTGCCCGCGCGATATGTCATTCAGAACACCATCTTCTCGCTGGAGTTTGATCTTACGCACGAAGTGAATGCGGCAGTAGAGCAGTCGACATTCCGTCCGGCAGGAATGTAAGAGAGGGGCTATTGTGCGCGTAGTTTCTGCCCTTCGGGCAATGTGGTTCGGTCTTGTAGACCCCACACGAATTCAAGAGATATCCCGAGCATCGGCCACGGCGGTTTTCGCCGTGGCCGTGCTGCTTGTGTCCATGACCAATACGTGGTGTGCAATGTGGGAGCGGGGCGACCTTGCATTGGCCGCTGAATCCCGGATTCTCCTGCAGCATTCTGCAACCAGTCCAGTGAAGACTTCGCAGCTGGATCTCTCCACGCCACAACGTCAGTTTACAGGGGCACTCGGTGGTGCGCTCATCGTGACAATTGTTTCGACCGCCGTGGTATCGGGATTGTTTCTCATACTCATCCGGTTCATGACGAATGTGACGGTTACGTACCGTCAATGTATCATCGCCGCCTCGGCTGTTTCCGGCGTGGTCATTGCCGATACGGTATTGAGTAGTGCCCTGCATATGGTCTTTCATACCTCCCAGGCGGGGCTGCATGCCGGGGTCTTTCTGCGCCCGGCAGAATCCCCGATGCTCTTCACATGGTTACAGCGAATTAGCCTGTTTTCAGTATGGCAGTACATCGCCATCGCTATAGCACTCGTGACGTGGGAAGGACTACACTGGAGGTTTGGCGTGGTGACCGGAACCATCGTATGGCTAATCACACGGCTTCTTTTTGGTCTGCTGACCCTTGTTGGGTGGATTGTCGGGCTGCAGGGGGCTAGCAGCGCCTCGCCGTGACCTGTATGCATGTGGGATACCAATCCTGTTCCCCGTGGGTAACTCATCACAATATCAGGTCTCAAATCCGTTGTATATTGTACGGCTTTCCCCCAAACTGAAACACGAAAACGTTCATTTCGCGAGGATTCACATGAGCCAACCCCGACGCCTTACAACTGTGGCTGTTTCTCTGCTTGCACTGGCTTGCAGCAGCCTGTTTGCTCAGCAAGGACGCTCGATTATTGCCGTTTCCCCGTCGGCGTCAACCCTTGTTCCGACAAACGCGCAGGTTGCCGAGCCACGAGTCACGGTCCGTGCCGAACTTGAAGCGCGCCCGGTCGGCTCGAGTGCGGTCCTCCGCACCCGCATGCCGAAGGTCGTTGATGCCATGCAAGCTGAGCTTCCTGGCGTTGAAGTCGGCGTAACCTACTACGACTTTCAAACGAACGGCGCAATGCCGAACCGTCTCGTCTATACCGCTGATGGCTCGGATAAGTACGTTCAGATGGTGTGGATGGTCTCGAAGGACTCAACACGTGATGTCACGAGTCGCATCCCAGGTTTTGCCGGCAACTTCCGTGGCACACACTATACGTTCCTTGATGTTAACGATCCAGATTCTCCGCTGTTGGGCATCGAGGATTGGCAAAAGGTTGAGGACACGCGCTCTGGCTGGCCATCACTTGTCCAGTACAAGGATGGTATCGTCGGAACGCCATCGCACCCGCCAATTCGCTTTTTCGCCAACGGTGGTGTTGGCGATCAGCCAGTAATGACAACAGAAGTTACCGATGCTTCGCAGCTCTGCCTCTGGCCGCGTGCTGCAGCTGATGGTGACGGTAATACGCACCTTATATACAACCACAACCTCGGTAGCGACCAACAACCACAGAATCAGGTAGCGTATCGCCGTTCGACGGACGGTGGTTTCTCGTGGTCGGAAGAAACGCTCTTCACTGGCGCTTCGGCACCAGAAGGGAACCTTCCGGTGGGACTTGGTGGCGATACCTATGCCGTAACGGCACGTGGCAAGAAGGTTGTTGTCGTCTACACAGACAACTCGCTGCGCATGCTTTCACGGACATCGACCGATGGCGGTGCGACGTGGCCGTCAGACCTAGCTCGCGTGATTTTTGCTCCAAACTATACCGACGTTGACTCTTCGGAAAATGAATGGGGCACGTTTGAAGTTCGTTCGGACACTGTGCCTACGCCAAATGGACACATGGACGTGATCATCGACGGCGATGGCGTTACACATTATGTGATGGGCGTTGTCCCATCGCACGTCGTGCGCAAGGATACGAACGGTACGCGTCAGGGTACCATCTTTATGCTGAATGATCGCATTAATCTCCGTACGTCAGGACTTGGGTATATCAAGGAAGGCGACAACATGATCTATTTCATGGGTCAGCCGGCGGGCGGAGAATGGGATGGAAACGGCTATCCAATGAACCTGCGCTTCTTTGACAACGCCAGCCGCTGGCCACAGCTTGGTCTTGATGCCGAAAACAAGTTGTACTGCGTCTACGGATCATGGAAGAACGGCGACACAAAGAGCATTCTCGCGGACACGACCGGTGGCAATCAGCAGAACGAGCCAGATACGCTTGAGCAGGTTAACGCGCTGAATGGTCATATCTGGATTACATCTCTCGGCGCTGGACAGACGCAATGGTCAGCCCCATTCAACCTCACTCCAGACGGAGTCAACTGTCAGTATCCTTCGCTTTGTGACGAAGTTGTCAACGGACGCCTCTACATTGGCTATTCGGCAAGTCCGACACCTGGCGACCGTGTTACAAACGTTGAAACGCCGGCAGATGCGGCGAAGATCATGATGGTCGCATTCGATAAGAATCTCTTGCCAACGAGTGTGCAGGAAGAGTCACGTGAACTTGACGGCGACGTTGTTATCGCTCCAAACCCTGCTGCTGGTTCTACCACAGTGCGCATCTCGTCGGGCTCATCTGCAGGAATCACCGTTACGCTTATGTCGTCGATTGGTGAGCGTATCATGAGCTCATCAAGCCCATCGAATATGGCTTCATGGGATGTTGTCATCCCTACGGATGGACTTGCCGCTGGCATGTACCATGTTGTCGTTGAGCAAGCTGGACGCCGCAGTGTGCGTTCGCTTTCCGTTGTTCGCTAATTCTCAATAACGTTACGATCTCAAGCGATCTTTAAGGAGACCATCATGGTACGTCGGTACCTCCTCTTTGTGATCACTCTTTGTCTAGCCACGTCAGCTTCGATCGCCGGTATTACCGGTATCCTTGCTGGTAAAGTGACGGACCAAGATGGCAATGCTGTGGCTGGTGCCACGGTGCGGGTTCTCGGAACCACGCGGGGTGCAATGACAAAGCTCGACGGAAAGTATACTGTCGTGAACATCAACGCGGGCTCGTACGAGGTCCGTGTTACGGCAGTTGGATACGATACCGTAACAAAGCGTGTATCAATCGTCGCCGACCAGACATTGACGATCAACTTCACCTTGAATGCCGGTGGTGTTCAGATGCGTGTTGTTGACGTTTCGGCTGAGCGAGAGATGGTTCGTTCGACGGATGTTGGAACAACGCGTGTCACGAAGGGCGAAGATCTCACAAAGGTGGCCCGTGATAACGTTGCTTCGGCACTGTCTCTGAGTGCTGGAATTCGCGCATCGGGCAACAACTTCATCGTTCGCGGTGGTCGCACCAACGAAACCCAGGTGATGGTCGACGGCTTGACGGTGACGGACCAGTTTACTGGTGGTCTCGGAAACGTTGGTTCGACGATTTCGGCAGCAATGCCGAGCCCCTTGGCCACAGAAGAAGTTCAGGCCCAAACGGGTGGCTTCAGCGCTGAGTACGGCAATGCCGTGGCTGGTATTGTGAATACCGTCGTCAAGACGGGTCGCACCGACCGCTATGAAGGACAGCTGCGCTGGCGGAAGGACGTTCCATTCTTGTATGGAACGGCAGGTAATGGTATTAAGGCTGGTGCCCCGAACGAAGATGTTGTCGACGTGACATTTGGTGGACCTCTTGGTTTGGGTCGTTCAACATTCTTCCTTGCCGTTCGTAACACCTTCCAATTGTACCGCAATGCAGGTCTTGAGGTACTTGATCCAATTGGTAACAATTGGGGACAGCTTCCGAACAACCGCACGTGGTCGCGAAACATCACCGGTAAGATGCGCTTCCAGATTGACGACAATGCAGCATTGGTTGTTGGTGGATCCTATGGAATGCTGGCTGGCGAGCTTTCGAATACAGCTTGGTTGTATGCAAACGAGCAAGGCTACAAGACGGATCTCTTTGGTAATCCAGTCCTTGATGCCAATGGCAACATGATTGGCAATGGTGTTCTGGAGCGTGTCGCCAAGCAGCCAATCGTCCAAGAGTTTACGAACAACGGCTTTGCGCAGTACAATCAGACGCTCGGTCAAAACACATTCTTTGATCTGCGATTCTCGTATAACACGAAGGTTACGGAAGTTGGCAAGCGTCGCTCATACTCAGGCCCGGGAATCCTCTCCGGTATTGAGCTATACGAGCCAACCGACAATCTGTCCGTTGACGATATTCGATACATTGAGAATGAGCCAAACACCATTCTTGATGAGTACGAGTCGATGCGCCAGAACTCGTTCACGAACGATGGTTATAACCCTATCGAGCGGACGAAGCGGAATCCAATTACTGGGTACTATGAGGGTACATCTGACGCGCAGTCGACCAATAACCCATTCGGTCTTCTTGGCTACTTCTACAATCACGGCAACACAACAAGTGTTGAGTTCCGCAAGTCGTTGTTCTATCAGTTCGATGGAAACATCACGCACAACATGGAAATCGGCGATGCTCGTCACGTGATCAAGGGGGGCTTCGAGTTCCGGACGTTCGATCTGTCACTCTACTCGAATCTCGCACCATGGAGCGGTGACCAATATGCTCAGTCATATGGCCGCCCGAACGTTACAAATACGGCTCGCACAAGGGATGCACGGAACCCACTTACTGCATCGATCTTCATCCAAGATCAGATCATGATGAAGGGGCTTGTTCTGACGGCTGGTCTTCGTATGGATTACTTGAATGCCAATGCATCGACATTCGACGTTGGCAATCCTGACTCCGTAACACCAGATGCCACGACAAAGCTGAATTTAGGACCTCGTATTTCGGTTACGTATCCGATCACGCAGCGTCAGAACTTCCAGCTTTCCTACGGTATCTACTACCAGAACGCCCCGTGGTCAAACTTCTTCGACGGTGTCTACTCTGATCCGGTGTTCCAAGACTTCTTTGGTAACACGAATCTCCAGCCACAGCGCACGAATCAATTCCAGGTTGCTTACAATCACCAGTTGAACGATGAGCTGGCACTTTCGGTTACTGGATACTACAACGACATTCAGAACCAGCCATCGATTCGCATTGATACGTTCCAGGGTCGTCCAAAGTACCAGTATGACCTTGCCTCGTACGGAACGTCACGTGGTATTGAGATGAGCTTTATGAAGCGTCTCACCAACAACTGGTCGTTCAACGTTAACTACACCATTGCCAGCGTTCGTGGTAATGCAAACTCCGCCACACAGTTACCTCCGGTTGACCCAATCACCGGAGACCTCCAGTTCCCAATCGTGGACTTCCCACTGAGCAACGACCTGCCGCACCGTATTAATGCAGTTGTTGGTTTTGCATGGGGCAAGGATGAGGGTCCAACGATCGCTGGTATTCCAATCCTGGAAAACCTTTCGGTAAACTTCTCCGGTTTCTGGCAGTCAGGTCTGCCATACACACCAGTCAACATTCGTGGACAGATCGCGGGTCAGATCAACTCTGCGCGCTTCCCGTCAAACTGGTTCTCGGAAATGCGCCTTGTTCGGACAATTCCTCTCTCGGATGTCCTTGGCGGACGCACAGCAGTTGATCTTATCCTTGACGTTGAGAACCTTCTCAACTATACCGGTGCGGTGTCTTTCTACACGACGACACGTAGCCCTGATCAAGATGGATTCGCTCTGAATCGCCGTCCATCAGACTTCCCGTCAACGACTTTCTACCGCGACTCTGATCCGTCGAACAAGAGTTCGATCGCGCTGAATCAGTACGACCGCTATGGCAATCGTCTGTATCAGGAGCGTGTTGACTTCAACCAGGATGGTCGAGTTACCCCGGAAGAAACCTTCCGCGGTTATCAGGATTACGTTGCGATGATCATTAACCGTCGGGGTAACTATCAGTACCCTCGTCGCGTGTTCTTCGCTGTTTCGTTCCGCTTTTAAGTAAAGGAGAATGGAACGATGACTACAACATTGAAGCTTAATGGAGCCAATATGAATCGCATTTGGTGGCTATCGATTGTGTGTGCTGCATTTGTGGTCACATCGATCGCAGCTGTTGCCGACATCAATCGAGACGTCAAGGGACGCAAGGGTGGAGAAGCTGAAGAGATTCAGCGAGTACCTACCGGCGTTTTTGATCAGCAGCGTAACTCGAAGTCAAAAGTTGATTTCATCACGACCAACTACGGGATCTTTGGATTCGACGTGGTGAATGGTCAAGGCGGTGCATTCTGGCCTCGTGGCCGTGGCAACCAGTATCTCTTTGCTGGTGGCGCATGGTTTGCAGCTCGGAAACTGCCGCCAGGATCAGATACGCTCCGTAAGCGCGTGATGATCACGTATAATCCGAGTTCTGGTCGTTCATGGATGGCACCAGGCTCGATTTCAGATGGCCCCCTGCTGGATCAATCGGAAGCAGCGCGGAATAAGTACCGTACCTACTTCTCAACAGACTTCTCTGATGAGACGGGCGTTGAGAAGGTGAACCCAGAGTTGCCAAACTGGCCGATTTGGGATAACGACCCAACGCAAACCCTGCGGGTGAATAACTACTACGGCAACTACGTCGACAATATCGATAATCGGAAGAAGATCGGTAGCAAGGATGCTCCGGCATTTGTTTCGGGGGAAGACGTGTTCTGTATTTACAAGGACACTGATCTTTCTCGGTATGAAGGTGGAGCCACACGTCGCCGTGCAGAAGGCTTTCCTCTCGGTTTGCAGATCGAGCAGATCGTGTACTCGTGGGGCTTTGGTGACTACGGTGATATTCTCTTCCTGAAGTATCTGTTCATCCACCCATGCACCTTCCCGGACACGCTCTACGATTGCTGGATGGCTGCCGTGCAGGACGTGGACATTGCTCTTCGCACGAATAGCGCTGCGGGTGCTGCTAATGACCGTGCACGCTATTACAGCGAACGTCCAGACCTCAACCTTGCTGTGCAGTGGACGAATGGAGATCGTGGAGAAGCAGGACAGGGATTCGGCTATCTTGGATTCAACTTCCTTGAATCACCAGCCGTTGATGCCGATAAGTTCATTCGTCATGACAAGCGCCAGTTCCCGGTTTCCGAGCAACTTGGTCTGCAAACAATGCGTAACTGGCCGATTGTTGAAGACCCACTTGAGAACGAAGACCGCTATAACTTTATCGCAAGTCAGCGTCGCGATGGTGACCTCGGTCCTGGCGACCGCCGTCTCATGATGGCAACGGGTCCGTTCAACATGCGCCCTTGTGATTCGGCTCGTATCGTGATTGGTATCGTTCTCGCCTCAACAGCCAAGGGCGGTGATGCTGACGGTACTGTTGAGGATATGGCAGAGCTTATCCGCAAGGTGCAGTTTGCGCAGTTCGTCTACGACAACAACTTTATCGCTCCGGTGCCACCTCGTGAAGCTAACTTCAAGTTCCAGCGCAAGGGTGCTTCGACAGCACTTCCGATCGGCGATGACGGATGGATTCCACTGAATAACGGTGTCGCCATCCAATGGGACTCAACGTCCGAGCTTTCGATTGATACGCTCGAGCAAGGTCTGGACTTCATGGGCTATCGCTTGTACCGTGCTCGCCGAACGGACCTTGACACCTTCGACACTGATCTTCGACTGAATGCTCGTAGGGGGCCTCTCGGTTGGAAGCAGATCGCACAGTTTGTTGTACCATCGCCATATGTCAAGTTTGGTGAGTCGATCCCTTCAGTTGAGGGTGTAAAGATTGATCAGTTCCGCGTAGTTGACATCGTAAAGCCAAATAGCCGTCGTGCTTTGATTGCTCGCAGTCTGAGCTTTGCCGAGCCATGGGGTTCCTACTTCGCGCAGTTGCAGAATAATCGCGACCCACGTCGTTTGCGTAACGGTCAGGTCGTATATAACACAAACCCGGACGGTACGCTGAAGACAAGTGGCGAAACGAATGGCGTTCCAAATTTTGACCGTCTCGATTCGATCCAATTCGCGTATATGCGCAGTAAGATCGATACCATTCCGGTTGTTTCACGCTTGGCGAATGGTGCGATCGATTCTGTTCAGGCAAATCGTGCAACCGACTCGCTCATTCGCTTTATTCTCAAGCGCCAGGTCGTGCTTGAGCCATTCCGCTTCCCGGATGTTGATGAAGTCACACTTCCTGACGGCTCGGTCGTCACCGAAGTCAAGTTGCGCCCATTTGAAGAACTGAACGAAGTACGTAAGGGGCTGATTGCGAAGCACATTCGTTCGATCACCAACAACCGCACATTCGTTGATCTTGGTGACGACAATCGCAATGGAACTGTTGAATTCTTCGCAGATCCTGAGCGCAGCGAAAAACTGATCAACAATGTTGAGTACCACTATGCTCTTCGTGCATATGACGAGGGTGACTACTCCAACTCTCTCGAATCGAAGCTCAATGACCGCGCCCGTTCAAACACGGTGACGACCTCTCCTCGGGGTGCACGTCCGGGTGAAACGGCAGAATTCACGCTCGCTACGGATGTCGAAAACCAGAAGCGTCTTGGCGGTATTTACAATATCCGTCTTCTGGTGAACGACGAGCAGCGCTTTAATCAACTCTTCAGCGGTCGCACCCTGAAGTTGACGTTTAACCGTCAGTGGGCTGGCTGGCCATTCAAGAACAATCAGAATGATCTGATCGGTTTGTATGGTACCGTGTTTACGCTGCGCGACTCGGCCACGAATGATGAGATCGCCCAATGGAGCAGCTTCTTACCTCCGGTTCTTTGCGCTTCCGATGCTCGTGAAGGAGCACCGTTTGCGTACTTCACCGAACAAGCACGATCATACGTTGATACGATTACTGTTGATACGATCTACAACGGTGATGCAACCGTGAACCGCATTGATACCGTAAAGTTTGGTCTCGAAGATTCGCGCGAAAAGAAGATCCGCTCGGGCTCGTATACATCCGATGCTGCTTGCTTCTCGAACAAATATGCTCTCGGGACTCTTGGTCTTGCGTTCGACTATGCTATTGAACAGTGGGGTGGTACCTACCGTGCCGATACTGCATACGTCGTGAATGGACCGGCCAACGTTAGCACGTCGATCGGGAATGCAGTTGCTGGATTGTTTAACCAGACCAATGCCCTCAACCCACCACCTGGATTTATTGAGCTACCATATCCTGGGTTCGTACCACGAGTGCCATGGGCTAACTCGTACAATAACGGCCCTGGTGTCTATGAGATCACGTTTAAGTCTGGTGGACGTGAAACGTTGACGACAAAGTTTGCATTGAATACAACAGACGATGTCGGTAAGGATTCAACGATGACCTTCCCGGATGTTGAGTATCTCGAGTATGAGATCAAGAATGTCTACGCGTTCAAGCGCGGAGATCCAAAGCCAGATGGTACCGTTGATTCCGTAGCAGTTACATATGACTTCAACTTGAAGCCTCAGGAGCTAAACTTCGCGACAGTACCAGCCGCCGACCAACGGAACTTCCCGAATGTCGAGCTTATCCTACCGGGTAACTTTGGCACGGCTTCGTACGGATGGCGTAATTCACGCAATGGCGAATGGAGCCCTGCTCGTCTGCGATTCTACGCTGCCGAAACGAACTCCGGTCGTCCACTTGGTAGACAGCTTCGCTACTACAAGTCACGGAACCTTTCGACCACAGGCCGCGATACGCTTGACTTTGTGAACGTGATTTCGATCGGTGGTGCACAGTTTGTTCTGGATGCATCACTGCGTGGTCGTCGTACCTCGAGCAACACAGTGGCAGCAAATGCGCCAACGTCATCGAACCCTCCAACGGTATATCCTTCTGAGGATTTCAAGCCAGGTGACAAGGTGATTGTGTCGACGTTTGGTGGTGCATTCGGCTTCCCATTCGACAACGCCACGGCAACGATCAAGGTGAACAACTACGACAAGTTTGACCCGACGTCGAAGAATGAGTCGTACACAAGCGATGATCTTGAGCAGGTACAAGTGGTTCCGAATCCGTATTACGTGTCACATGAAGGCATGAGCTCGCCGTTCCAAGGCAAGATCTTCTTCACACGTCTGCCACGCGTTTGCACGATCAATATTTACACGGTTAACGGTGAACTTGTCCGGACGATTGAACACAATGAGTTCAACCCTCCAACAAACGCTGTTAGTGTTGAGAAGGCAGAAGCAGCAGAACGGGCTCAGCTGGGCGCAGATGTTTGGGATCTCCTTACACGCAGCCAACTGAGCAAGCGCCGTGCAGCTAGCCAGATGTTTGTCGCGAAGATTGAGACGCCGAGCGGCGCATCCGTGATCCGGAAGTTCGCCGTTGTTGTCGGCCCAGCACGATTTGTTGGTGAGGGAGAATAAGGAGAAGACGCATGAAGATCACTCGTACCATCTTGCCCCTTGCCGCAGCCGCACTGACGTTCTGCTTCTCGGTGGTGAACACGCACGCCCAAGCCACCATCTCATCGACAGACTTCACAAAGGTGGGTCTCTCGGGTGGACAGTTCCTGAAAATCGGTGTTGGTGCTCGTGCAACGGGCATGGGTGGGGCGTACTCAGCCGTTGCCAATGACGTGACATCGATCTTTTGGAATCCAGCTGGTATCGCTTCAACGAAGAAGTATGCCGCCGACTTTAGTCAGACATTCTGGTTCGCCGGAATGTCGCACAATTTCACTGCTGCGGTCATTCCAGTGAGTGAGAACTATCGTCTTGCCGCTAGCTTTACCAACTTCACGAGCGGTGACATCCAGATTACAACGACAGACCAGCAGGATGGAACTGGCGGTATCTACCAGGTCAGTGATGTTGCCCTTGGTCTGACATTTGCCGGTCAGCTCACGGAGCAGTTTGCATTCGGTGTTACTGCCAAATACATCTCCATGGGCTTTACAAACATGAGCGCCGGTGGACTATTGTTTGATGTCGGCACGCGCTATGACACTGGTTTCGAGGGAATTGTGCTGGGATTCAGCATCAGTTCACTCGGTACGCAGATGGAATACACGGGCTCTGATGTTGCCCGATCCAACAATCCGATTGGTGGTATCAATACGCTTCCAGTCGATATGCGCATGCAGACGTCACCATTCGATATGCCGCTGTCCTTCCGCATGGGTCTATCGACAGACCTTTGCAAGGGAGCTCTCTTCGAACCGGAATTCGATGCAAGTGGCGTTCAGCAGCACTCCCTAATCACAGCCATTGACTTTGAGACGTTTTCGGATGTCAAGGAGCAGTTTGCATTCGGCGCTGAGTACACATGGAAGGAATTCGTTAGCCTTCGCGCCGGCTATCGCATGGGTTCTGATCAGTTTGGACTCAGTGGTGGTGTAGGCCTTCGCTATGTCAGTGAAGACTTCTCCGGTCGAATTGATTATTCGTTGAGCCCAACTGTGAATCTCGGTCTGATCAATCGTGTCAGCATCGCGATGCGCTTTGACTGATCGCCGGCTCCATTTGTAGACGTTTTGATGCCGTCGATCGTCGAGATCGACGGCATTATTGTTTTTCACCAAAGTTGATGATCCGCATATGAACCGCTTCGTTGGGATGTTGATGGGTCTCGTGGCCGCGTTTGTCGCTACCCAGGGACAAGAGAAGCTGAGTGTCACGGCTGATGTCGTACAATTCCGCGGACTTGACGGCGGCACGAAGTGGGAGTTCCAGTATGCGTTTGCTGATACTGCGCTGCGGTATGTTGTCGCTCCAGCAGGCTTTGTCGGCGAACTGTACTGCCAACTCGAGTTGTCAGTTGATACGGGGCTCGTACATCGTGATGCATGGATCGCATCGGTTTCAAGTTCGTCAAATCAGCCCCCTCACAAGCAGTTCTTCACCGGGTTGCGATCAGTAAACCTTCCATCGGGTCGGTATTCGGTAAAATTTAGTGCTCGTGACGTTAATGACACGACGCGAACGACGTCGACAGCCTTCACCTCTGTTGTTCCACTGCGTGGCTTGCGACCGATGCTGTCGGATGTAATGCTCGTAATGCCCAAAGCTGCGACGGCGAAGTTTTTGCGAAGCGGAGTTCAAGCTGACCCCAATCCGCGCCATGAGGTAATTGGTCAGGAGCCACTATTGGCACTCTATGCTGAAGTATACAATGCGCAGCTGGGTAAGTTGGGTGCGTTCGATGTTGGTGTAACGGTGTTTGATAACGTTCGTGAGGAACAGTTCACGTCGTACATCCCAATGACCGATGCCAGCGACGGTTTGATCTTGCGCGAAGAGTTTCCACTTCTCGGACTCGCCTCCGGCGTATACTACGTTCGTGTGCAGATGCTTTCGAAGGACCATCAAACCGTCTACGACACCAAGGAAGAACGATTCTTCTTGCTGAATCCCGACGCGCCACCGGTATCACGGCGTATGCTCACCGAAGATGAGCAGTTTCAGATTTCTGAATGGGCCGTAACAACTGGGAGCCAGCTGGAACTCGAGTTGGAATTGTCAGATCTGTTAGCGACGAAGGCCGAGCTGGATATCCGAAAGTCGTGTACAGATGAACGCGCAAAGCAGCGATATCTCTTCCGGTTTTGGAAGGTTCGAGATCCTGAAGAAACCACGCAGGCAAATGAACGGCTCGATCAGTTCCGTGCAAACTTCAAGCGCGCACAAACGTTCTACAAGAGCCCAACCTATCCCGATGGGTGGAAGAGCGATCGAGGGGTCATCTTGCTCAAGTATGGTGTGCCAACGCAAATCGAGCGCTTTGATCACAGCACCGACGCCAAGCCGTATGAATCTTGGTTCTATCAAGACATTCAGGGTGGAGTGTACTTCTACTTTGTCGATACGATGATGCAGCAGAATTACAAGCTTGTGCATTCAACCATGCTTGGTCAGGTTAATCAACCAAACTGGTTTGAGCTTTTTGCGAGGGCCTTTAGCCCAACTCCAAACCGTGTGAACCCAACATCAGGTATTCCGCGATAATGAGCTGGGAGCATCGGCTTACGACATATGGCCTGCAAGTTGTCGGTGCAGTAGCACGAGCGCTGCCCTGGAATGGTCGAGAGATCTTGGGTAGACGTATTGGTCGTGTACTTCGACGCATCTCATCAAAGCGTGCGTCGATAACGTTGTCGAACATTGAAATGGCTCTTCCGCATCTGAGTCGGCAGCAACAGCTCAGCATCATGAAGGAATCGTATGAGAATCTCGGCATCGTACTGAGTGAGCTGCTTGCGGTGCCAGCCGTGGATCGTGCAGAGCTGCTTCGTCGAGTTGAAATCAAGGGCTTTGAGCCAGTCATTCAACGACAGAAAAAAGGGCTTCCGACAATCCTCCTCACGGCGCATTATGGCAATTGGGAATACGGTGCCATGGCCGCTGGTGCGGTTCTTGGTGCGCCGATTTCGATTGTTTACCACCCACAATCAAACGCCACAGCCGATCGAATTGTGAACGGCTATCGGACCAAGTTTGGCAATGAGCTTATCCCGATGGGCAATGCTGCGCGAACAATGGTACGACTGCTTTCGAGCGGAGGCACGATCGGTATCATTGTTGATCAGCATGGCATTCCGGAAAAGGATCCTTGGATAACCTTCATGGGCCGCCCAACTCCGACCTATGAAGCGCCCGCTGCATTGGCGTTGAAATTCAATGCCCCAATCTTCTACACGACGTGTAACCGCCGAGCAGATGGAACCTACGTCGTGGAGTTCTCTGAGATTCCGATGGATGACCTTTCGAATGATCGCAATGGAGTGTTGGAGCTCACAAAGCGCCATGTTCGCCGACTCGAGGAGACGATTCATCAACGCCCGGGGCTTTGGTCATGGCAACACCGCCGTTGGCGGAGCGACCCACCGGCAGGTGCGATTGTCGAATGAGTATGAAGGATCGCATCGTTGTCGTGCAAACGGCTTTCCTTGGCGACGTGATTCTGACGCTGCCGCTGTGTTCTGCCATTCGTACGATGTTGCCCGATACGGACGTTGTCCTTGTTACGACTCCGGCAGCTGCGGAGTTTGTGAAGGGGCTTGGCATTGTTGATCAGGTCGTTGCCTTTGACAAAAGGGGGAGGCATCGATCGCTAGCAAGCCAGAGCTCGCTGGCTCGATCGCTTGCCGGTCCGGGGAGAACGAGCGTGCTCGTCCCACACAAAAGTTTGCGAACAGCACTTTTTGTTCGGTCTATCGGTGCCGAGAAGGTTGTGACTTACCACGATGCAATGACGCGGTGGTTTGCATCAGACGTTGTTTCATATCCACAGCACGAACACGATGCACAGCGACATCTTTCGTTGCTGCGTCCACTTCTGGGTCCACAACAGCCCCTTCCTCAGGTATCAGAGATCTTGCCTATCGCGTTAGGTGAGGACGATGCGCCATTGCAATGCATGCCATGGGCGACGCAGGACGGCTCGCCGCGAATTGTCCTAGCGCCTGCAACGGTATGGCCGACAAAGCAATGGCCGCTGTCACACATGCGCGCATTAGCGCAGCAGTTGATTCAAGCAGGGATGCATGTGGCAGTTATTGGCGATGCAAGTATTCGCGGCTGCATGGATGGTGTAGAGGGAGTTTGTGACCTGAGCGGTGAGACAACGTTACGTCAGGCAGCAACTATTATCGGTTTGGCTGATTGTGTAGTTGCAAACGACAGCGCTCCCGTGCATCTTGCCTCTCTGCAAGGCGTTGGGGTTGTTGCCATCTTTGGTCCAACGGTGCCTGAGTTTGGTTTCGGACCACTCGGCGAGCGTGCCCGAGTTGTCCAACGCAACGACATAGGGTGTCGGCCATGCAGTGCTCACGGTGGTGCGGCCTGTCCTCTTGGTACGCACGACTGTATGAACGGTATTGATGTTGAGACGGTCTTTCGAACTATACAATCCATTCTTGCTCACGATGTGAATCGCCATGCCAAGTCCGAAGAACAAACCCACTGATCGTCGCAGATCGTCTGCGACAACGACACGTCCACCTGCCTCGTCATCGCGGCGAAGAGCAGAGCCGGCCGCTCCCAGAACAAAGCAACGCCGAAGTGACATCGTCGAGCCATCGCAGCCAGTTCGTCTGAATAAAGCGATTGCCGATGCTGGTGTCGCATCCAGGCGCCGCGCTGATGAGCTGATTCGTAGCGGCTGTGTGCGAATCAACGGCGCGATTGTTGTTGACCTCGGCACACGAGTTGGGATCGACGATGTCGTTACCGTCAATGGCGAACCCATTACCCGCCAAAAGCACCTCACCTATATCCTCCTGAACAAGCCGAAGGATGTTATCACAACATCACGGGATGAAAAGGGGCGTGCCACCGTGTTTGATATTGTTCGACTCAAGACGCGGCTCTTCAGCATTGGACGTCTTGACCGCAATACTACTGGTGTGCTATTGCTTACCAACGACGGTGATTTGGCGAACCGCCTCATGCACCCTCGATACGGTGTGACGCGTGTCTACAAGGCGGCATTGGATCGCCCCTTGCGAGCTGACCACATGCGACAAATTGCTGCAGGAGTTGAGCTTGAAGATGGTCCAACACAGCCATGTGACGTCATGATCGATCCTGACGACAAAACGAGTGTTGCTCTTGCGATTCGGGAAGGACGCAACCGTGAAGTGCGCCGAATCTTCGAACACGTCGGTTATGAAGTGAAGCGTCTGGATAGGAAGGAATATGCTGGGCTTTCGACAAGGGGCCTCAAGCGAGGCGAGTATCGTCACTTGACGCGTGATGAAGTTGATCAACTCTATCGTCTGGTGAATTTGGCGCGATGAACCTGCTGAATCCATTTGCCCTTCTCGGGCTTGCTGCAGCCGGAATACCGCTTCTGTTGCATTTACTCAACCTGCGCAAGCTGCGTGTTGTTGAGTTTGGCAGCGTACGTTTCCTCCTGGAGCTGCAGCAGAAACAGGTGCGCCGTCTCAAGCTCCAGCAGATCCTATTGTTGATTCTGCGGACGTTGATCATCGTCTTTGCCGTCCTCGCTCTGGCTAGGCCAACGATTGAGACGCCCCTACCGGTGCTGTCGTCCGCGGCACGAGCCAGCGTCGTTGTTCTCATCGACAACTCGGCAAGTATGGAGGCGGCCGATGGGCGAGGGCCACGACTTGAACAAGCAAAAAAGGCTGCCCGGCAGATTATCAATGGCCTCCGCAATGGCGACGAAGTTGTTGTAGTGCCAATGGTAGGGGGCACAACTGGACAACGTATCGACTTTACGCGGACGTTTGATGCCGCGCGCCAACAGATCGAACGAGTGAGCATCGCTGATGGCTCTGCAAATGTTGTCGAAGCGTTGAAGAGCATTCGTCCCCTCTGGGAGAAGGCTCTGCATGCGCACCGCGAGGTCTACGTTATTAGCGATGCCCAACGAGCACTCACGTATCGACGTCAAGACGACAGCAGTCGAGTTCTTGAGAAGGATGCGACGGTGTTCCTTGTCCGCATTGGTGAGGGTGAGAGTGGCCTCGAGCAGAATCTCAGTGTTGACTCTATGTCCGTTGTGACAAAACTTCTCCAGTCCGACCGTCCTCTTGAGATTGAGGCAGTTGTCCGTAACGGAGGCTCACGCGATGTTGCGGGTGCTCTTGTCTCTCTGTCGTTAAATGGCCTTCGGGTTGCGCAGAAAGCGATTGATGTTCCTGCAGCAAGCTCGAGAACGATCACGCTTGCGGCAGTTCCGAATCGACAGGGGGCCTTTGCAGCATCTGTTGAACTGGAGTCTGATGCCATCGATCGGGACAATGTTCGGTGGGCCGGGGTGACAATTCCGCGGCCATCACGGCTGTGCCTTGTTGGATCACCCGAACGCACCCAGCTGGTACGAACCGCGCTGACCCTGCCCGGGGTTAGTTCGATGATTGGTGCTATCTCTTCATTTGAATCAATCTCTGCTGCATCATCCTCGCTCGGCGACGTCGACGTTGTTATCGTGTGTGGAGGTGCTGCCAATGTGTCAGATGCTTCCATCCTTCGGCAGTTTGTTGAGACCGGCGGAGGTGCAATTGTCTTCTCTTCGCCAGCAACACCGGTCATTCTCGCGCAATGCGGACTGCAGCCCCTTGCTGAGAGTCAAACAACCAACGAAGCCCCCTTCCTCATTACAGCTATTGAGAGGTCGCATCCATTGTTCGATGGTGTGTTTCGGACTACCACGATGCAGCAAGCAGGATCAGAGGGCGTTCGTATCACGCGTCAACAACCTGCCAGTGGTGGCTTTGATGTCGTCCGAACGGGTGCTGGTGGACTGATCACAGAAGCAACCTTGGGACAAGGTCGAGTGATCTACTTTGCGATTGCGCCGGATCTTAGCGCAGGTTCATTTCCCGTGAGCGGGATCTTCGTGACGGCACTTGTGCGCAGCACGCTCTATGTGGTCGCGCCACGAGATCAGGGGATCTCGGTTGAACTTGGGAAGTCCATCAGTGTGCCGATTCCTTCGCGACTGGCTGGAAGGGATGCCTTTGTCATCGCCGACCAAAGCGGGTATAGTACGATCTCAAAGCCGATTCGCCTGAGTACAGCAACGCTCTTGAGTATTCCCGCGCAGTATAATGCGGGTGTGACGGTTGTCTCAACGGTCGACTCCATGCCGGTTATGACTGTTGCCGCAAACGTCCCAACTGCTGAGTCGCGGTTGAGCTTTTTTGAGAAGAACGATTGGAAGGCTGCGGTCGACAAGCTTGTTGTTCGGCCTGACCACGTTGCAGAGATTTCTGCTGGTGAGTCAGTGCGCTCCGCCATTCAGGCGGCACGGACGGGGTCTGAGTTATGGCCGCTATCGGTGGTCTTGGCGTTACTCTGTGCGGTTGCTGAGATGCTTGTGGCCCGGTTTTTCGTGCGTGATGCTGCTCCAGAGACGTTGTAAGTTTGTTTGCGATGTCGATAACCATTCATCCAGAGATTGCAGTCCTGCGGGATCGTCTGCGACAGCTTCGATTGGAGCTGAGGCTGGCTATTGATGATTGGTATCGTCTTTCAACTGAGGTCCGCCCACGGCTGCATGCTACCTACAACGCCCTGTTTGGTGAGCTTGAGCGCGAGATGCAGCAAAGTGCTCTCGCAGCGGCAGAAATGTTCCGTCGCGTCGAACTCTTGAGCATCAAGCATGAGCGGGGAGAGCGGCTGACCCGGGAAATCGTCGACTTGATCAATCAGGTCGTCGACAAAGAGTATGCCCGGTTTACGATGCGAATTACGGAAGCATTCCAAATGGATGCGCGACAGCGTGAAGAAAAGGCGCGAGCCCAGCAGGGACAAGCTTCCGATCACGAGCTTGTAACAATGTATCGTACCCTTGTGAAGCAACTTCACCCTGATGTCGCCACCGCTGGGCAGGGGGCATCGAGTGACGCCTCGGTATGGCACCAGGTACAGTCTGCCTACGCGAACAGGAATGCTGGGCAACTCCGATCGCTGCTTACTGTGCTTGGCGCAGAGGATGTTAACTCAGCAGAGTCCGACATGTGGGATCTCGATCGCTGGCAGCGAGAGGTTCTTGCCGTTGAACAGCGCCTTGCTCTCGAGCAACGAAAGCTTTCGCGGCTGCGATTAGAAGAGCCGTTTACCCTTGAGAAGGATCTCAGCAATGAAGGCTGGCAGATTCGCCATCGTGAGGAACTACTGCAAGCTATTGCAGTTAAGAAGAAAGAACTGCGAGATTCTCAACGACGATACAATGAGCTTACCGAGGGATTGGTCCCACCTGGAACAAACCCGACAAAATCGAAGGACGAACGGACCTTTGAAGAAGAGTTTATGACGAACACCTACTTTGGACAGCGCTGATGTACAATATTGAACAACGTGATGAGCAGCTTCGTCAGTCTACCGCTGCAATAACCTATGAGCTGAGTTTCGATCGGGCTCCACAGCATCTCGTGACGGTGCGCATGCGTGTTGAACGTGTTGAGGGTCCAGAGCTTGTTGTTGTGATGCCATCATGGTCGCCGGGTAGCTATAAGATTCGCGATTATGCTGGATGGCAAGGTAACGTCCAGTGCTACAGCGTCGAAGGGGCCCAACGTGTGCGTCGTTCGTATCAGTGGCGTGATAAAGCGTCGCTGGTTGTTGCCACCGAAGGGTCGTCGACGATCGATATCGAATATGTGGTGTACGCCCATGAACGAACGGTGCGGACGAGCCATGTTAACCGCTTTCACGCCTTCTTGATGCTCACGTCAATTTGTATGTACGTTGAGGGTCGGACGCAGGAGGTCCACCATGTGCTGCTCAAACATGATCGCGCGCTCTGGCCGTCAACCTCAACCGCATTGTCTCCTGTGGCTGAGTCGACATCGGATGGGGTCTTGCTTGGAGCTTTGAATTATGATATTCTGGCAGACTCACCGATTGAAATAGGGGATCACCGCGTTCGCACGTTTTCATTGGCTGGAGCGCAACATGAGGTCGCGCTTGCCACGAATTATGACGTTGATATTGACTGGCTCACTGAGCGGATCCAGCGCATTGTCCGGGTAGAAACGGAGCTTTTCGACGGAAAAGCCCCATATGATCGTTATGTGTTCATTGTGCAGGCGTATCCTGGTGCAGGGGGTGGACTTGAGCATGCGAGATCGAGTGTCAATGCGGTAGACCCATCTGCGTTGCTGGACAAGTCAAAGGCCATCGGTCTGCTCTCGCTTCTGTGTCACGAGTACTTCCATCTCTGGAATGTGAAGCGCATTCGGCCAGTGGAACTTGGTCCATTTGACTATACGCGAGAAACCTATACCCCGATGCTGTGGCTCGCTGAGGGGCTTACATCGTACTACGACAATCTCCTTGCCTATCGCTGTGGCTTTACGACGCAGAAGGAATACATCGAAACGATTTCACGTGACGACATTGCCAAGCTTGATGATGTTAAGGGGCGTTTTGCCATGTCGACTCGGGATAGCTCGTACCTAGCATGGTTGAAGCTGTATCTGCAGAGTCCAGATGGTGCCAACCGCTTCCCCTCGTACTATCTCAAGGGTGGCATCATCATCATGCTGCTGGATGTGTACATCATCGACCATACGGACGGCAAGTATTCGATGGATGACGCGATGCGAGCTATGTGGCAGCGGTATTTGTCGGACCCAAGCCGCGGGATGACCGAGCAGGAGTGCATCGCGATTATCGAGCAGGCCACGAAGGTCCAGGTCCGCGAGCGCTTAATGAGCTGGTTGAACGGAACCGATGAGCTACCCTATAATGACATTCTTCCAGCCGTTGGGTATCGTGTGAATGTTGCTCCAAAGCGGCAGGAGTCTGGCACATTCGGCGAAAAGGTGCCTGCAGCTTCGACTCCGCAAGCTCCCTACGTTGGGTGGACTATTGCAGATGCCAATGGAAAGATTGTTGTCCGCGGAGTCGAAGATGGTTCACCAGCACAGGTGGCTGGTGTAGGCATTGACGATGAAATTGTTGCCATTGACGGCATCCGTATTTTGACGCCATCTCAGGCTGAGCATGTGCTTGGCATGCGAATTGGGAAGGCGACGTCGGTTACAGCGCATTGCGACGGAAGAATGTACAGTTCGACCATCACGGTCGGTCCACGTTTGATGCCTTCACTTGATGAAATAGAGCAGCCAACTGCGCGTCAACTGGAGATGCGCAAGCGCTGGCTGCAGCGAAATCTGTGACGTCTACTCGAACGATATCGATTCTTTTCCTTCTGTCATTTATCGGCGGATTGTCCGGTTGTGCGTGGTACGATAATCGGATCACCTATTTCAACACGTACTACAACATGCAGAGGATCCGCGGCGAGGTAATCGATGAGTTCGATTATCACGAGGAGCTCAAGCGGAATCGGCCTCGTGTGCTTATCCCAGGCATGGATAGTCTTAAGCTGACTTCTGGCCCTCCGAAGAATACCATTTATCAGTTCCTGCGCGCGCTCCAGATTGATCGAACAAAGCTGCAGCCTGTGGCCCAGAAAGTCGATTCGCTGCTGATGAAGGGGTCGAAGGTCGTCGCATTCCATCCGAAATCCGACTACATCGAAGGCGCACTGTTCCTTATGGCCGAGGCCTACTTCTTCCGCTCGGAATGGGTGCCTTCACAGCAAAAGTGTCTTGAGCTGATTGAGAGATTTCCTGAAGGGGAATACTCACCAGATGCACACATTTTGCTTGCCAAGGTCTACCTCATGCAGCGCAAGGTCACGCAGGGTACACAAATGCTCTCGAAGGCGATTGATGTTGCCTGGTATCGCGATCGGTACGATGTGGCAAGCGAAGCATACCGCATTCAGGCAGAGATGGCCATCGAAGACGGTGATATCGAGAAGGCCGTAATGCCCTATAAACAGGCATTGGTCATGTGCGACGATGCACTCCAACGGTCGAAATGGCAGATTGAGATTGCATCGATTTACTACCGAATCGGACGCTTTGATCTCGCCGAGGTGGCGTTTCGCAAGGTCTTCGATGAAAATCCTGATGCTCTCGGAGAGTTCGAATCGCTGCTCTACGTAGCATCTTGTCGAGCTCGACAGGGTCAGTTTGACGAGGCCAGTGAGTTGTATGCGCAGCTTGAGGAGCGCAAGGCATTCCAGGAGTGGGCTTCTTTCATTCAAGCAGAGAGACTCGCGCTTGATCGCCTGCGGCAGGAAAACAACAAGGACAAGACGCTGTTGGCCCGGGAGCGCTTTGCTGACACGTCGTTTGTTGGGCGCCCGGAGTTAATGGCGCAATCGTTCCAGAAGGGAATGTCGCTCTATAAGATTGGCGATTATCCCGAGGCCATTAAGTACTTCGCCAAGGCGAAGGTCGTTCGTACGCCCGTCTATGATGTGGCCAATAAATACTACACCGCGCTGCGAACATGGGATGACTCTCGCCGAAAGGTCATGATTCTTGATCAGCATCTCGTCGTTGACACCTCGCGTAAGGATTCCATCCTGCGGTTGAAGGCGACAGAGTTGTATTCCATTGGACGCGTTCACGAACAACTTGACGTTCCTGATAGCGCGCTGCATTACTATCGAGCAGCATATCAGAGCAGCGATCCGGCGTCGGAAGATGCTGGGCGATATCTCTTTGCACAGGCGCGGATGCTGCGTGATCGCGACCCCGATGTGTCAGACTCCCTCTTTGAGGTGGTGTCGCTAACGTGGCCGAGGAGCCCCTTCGCAAAGGAAGCTTCCGCAAGTCTTGGCTATACGGCTGATGCGAGCATTGATGATGCCGCTGAGTTGTATGCCTCGGGAACGAAGTTTCGACTCATCAAGGACTACGGATTCGCAGCTCGCCAGTATTTGTCTGTTGTCGCGAAGTTCCCGCAAAGTGATGTCGCCCCGAAAGCACTCTATGCTCTGGGCTGGATGTTTGAGCGTGACGTCAAGCGCAATGACAGTGCGCTGTTTTACTACGGACAGCTCATTGAAAAGTACCCGCGATCTGAATATGCCAAGGACGTGCGTGCGAGTGTTGAGTTTGCCTTGGCCAAGCTTAATGGTGTCGAGATATCTGATTCGACGTTGCTCAAGGACCTTGACAAGGAGCTTCTCAACCGGGCTACCGAGCAGGATAAGGGTGTTATGCAGCAGCTGATCGACAACAACCGTGATGCTCTGCAGGTAAACGGTCCGAACGTTACCTTACCGCAGATTCCGGGGTTAGGTCCCGGTACATCGGTCAACAACGTCCTGCAGGATCAGTTAAAGGCGACACAACGCAAGGTGATCGGCGCTTCAGACACCACAGGCTTGCCCCCACCGCTCCCCAAACCGTAGGCATAGGGCAGAGGATATGCCTCAAAACTGAATCTGCGTTCGGAGAGCGATTTCTTCGAGGATTCCTGAGACCCGCAGGCAGTCAACAACGTCTCCTTCAAAGACAATGGCCTTCCCGGTGTGATGCACCTCGAGTGTGAGAAGTTCAGCGCGCTCAACTGAGCAGCCTGTTGCCCGGATGATCTGAACGATCACCTCGTCGAAGGTGTGTTCCTCGTCGTTAAAGAGAACGACGCGGGCTGAGAATCCCAGCGCGACGGCCTCTTCGACCTCTTCGGGCTGATCAAACTGGGAAACTCCGAGAAATTCCGTGGTGTTATGCGCCATAAGTACAGGGCGAAATTACGAAAAGACCTATCTTTGTTTTCTGTTCACCAGTCCATTCACGCCAACCGAGGACCATTGCAATGACCACGGAAGAATTCCTCCAAAAGCTCGATGAGATCGTTTCTGATCGTCACATGTTGCAGCATCCGTTCTATATCATGTGGAACGAAGGAGCTTTGACGCTAGACATGCTTCGCGAGTATGCGAAGGAGTACTACCATCAGGTTCATCTGTTCCCAACCTATGTCAGCGCTACGCATGCAAATTGCGACGACATGGACGTGCGCCAGATGCTGCTCGAAAACTTGATCGAAGAAGAGCACGGCCCTGACAACCACCCAGAATTGTGGCTTCGTTTTGGCGATGCCCTTGGTGTGAGCCGTCAGGAAATGAAGGAGCGTCGCTATTTGCCGCACACACGGGAATCAGTTCGCATCCTGAAGGAGTTGGCTGGCCGCAAGAATGCCTACGAAGGACTTGCTGCACTCTATGCCTATGAGTCGCAGATCCCAGAAATTTCGACAACGAAGATTGCGGGTCTCAAGAAGTGGTACAATCTCGACACCAAGGACGCTCTTGAGTTCTTTGCTGTTCACGAGCATGCCGACGAGATCCATCGCACAGTCACACGCGAGGCGCTCGTTCGTATGTGCGAAACGGATGAGCAAAAGCAAGCCGCTCTTGATTCCGCTCGCGAAGCCGCTGACGCCTTCAATCTTCTTCTCGATGGTGTCTACAACACGTGGTGCGCAGAGAAGGCAGCCCTGAACTAAGCCGATAGCGTCATCTATGTGTCGCTTCATCGCTTACATTGGCCCATCTATCCTGGCTGACGACTTACTGTACAAGCCGAAGTTCTCGCTTGTTACAGCGCAGACGATGAATGCTGGGGAGATGTCGGTCTCCGTCAATGGGGACGGATTTGGTATTGGGTTCTACGCTCCGGAGCTCGACAACGAGCCGTGTGTATTTCGCAGTATCAAGCCGGCATGGAGCGATAACAACCTGAAGAATCTGGCCAAGAAGATTCACTCCCCGTGCATGTTCGCACATGTGCGGGCTGCGTCTCCAGGATTGGCAGTTGAGGAGTTGAACTCTCATCCGTTTGCCTGCGGCAAACTGATGTTCATGCATAATGGAGTCGTTGGTGGATTTAAGCAGATCCGTAGAAAGCTTTTGCGGATGCTCAATGACACAGCCTATGATGCAATCCAGGGTAGTACGGATTCCGAACACCTTTTTGGTCTGCTGCTTAATCGTATCAGTGATCCCTATGGTCATGTTACGTGTGAAGAGTTGACGTCGGCCATGATGGGAATGTTTGCCGATTTAAATACTTTGCTGATGGACGCTGACGTCCGGCAGCACTCCTATCTTAATTTGGCAGTTACAAACGGGACGTGCTTGATCACGGTGCGGTACACGACCAATCCAAATGTTCAGCCGGCCTCGTTGTACTACATGCACGGTCGAGAGTATCGGTGTGTGGGGGATAACTGCACGATGGAGCAAGCCTATGGTAAGCCGAGTGCGATTGTTGTCGCCTCGGAGCCGTTCACAGCGCGCCGTGCGGATTGGATGAAGGTGGAGCGAAATGCTATGATGGTCATTGACGAAACAATGACAATCACGTTCCATCATGTTGAAATGGATGTCGAGAAACTTGATTTTGAGACTATTGCTCCGGAAATCGGATGAACTACGCAGCCCTCATTCCACTGTTCCCCCTGGTGGGATTCGTCATCGTTGCTCTCTTTGGGCGGCGGATCAACAACGAAAAGATCGTTGGAAGCATTGCCAGTGGGGCAATTCTTGCCAGCTTCGTTACGGCGATTAACGTCTTTCTCGGGCTCGCGGCTCGTACTCCGGAAGACCGTTCCGTTGTTGTCAATCTCTACTCGTGGATTGCAACGGGTGACTTCTCGGTAAACATCGCCTATCAGTTCGATCAGCTGTCGATCTTGTTCACGCTGATCATCACTGGAATCGGCTTCTTGATTCACGTGTACTCGATTGGGTATATGCACGGTGACAAGAGCTTCCCGCGATTCTTCGCCTATCTCAACCTGTTCGTGTTCATGATGTTGAACTTGGTGCTCGCCAACAACATGCTTCTCACCTTCCTGGGTTGGGAAGGGGTGGGCCTGGCTTCGTATCTGTTGATTGGCTTCTGGTACGACAGGAAGTTTGAGGGTACCAACATCACCTGGACAGGCGATGCGGCAATGAAGGCATTCGTTGTTAACCGTATTGGTGACTTCGGTGTTCTGCTTGCGATGTTCCTTCTATTCCTCAACTTCGGAACGCTTGAGTACAGTGCGATCAATTCGGGAGCACAAACGGTTCTCTCGACGGAGATGGCGACACTGATCACGCTTCTTCTGTTCCTTGGTTGCACTGGCAAGAGTGCACAGATCCCGCTCGGCGTTTGGCTTCCAGACGCGATGGCGGGTCCGACACCGGTATCGGCTCTTATCCACGCTGCTACCATGGTGACGTCCGGTATCTTCCTCATTGCCAGGACGAACGTTCTGTTCGCAATGTCGCCAACAACAATGGCGGTTGTTGCCGGAGTGGGCATCACGACAGCGCTTCTCGCTGGACTCGTGGGCTTGGTGCAGAACGACATTAAGAAGGTTCTCGCGTATTCGACAGTGTCACAGCTGGGCTTCATGTTTGTAGCACTGGGCGTTGGCGCCTTTACGGCAGGTGTGTTTCACGTGATGACGCACGCGTTTTTCAAAGCGCTCCTGTTTCTTGGTTCGGGCTCTGTCATTCACGGTATGCACGAAGAGCAGGACATCCGCAAGATGGGTGGCCTGAAGAAGTACATGCCAATTACGTATCGCACGTTTGTCATCGGCACACTCGCCATTGCTGGGATCCCATTTTTCTCAGGCTTCTTCTCGAAGGATGAGATCCTGTGGTTTGCATGGCTGAACGGCAGTCCTGTTCTGTGGGGCGTTGGCGCACTCGCAGCACTGACGACGGCCTTCTACATGTGGCGTCTTACAACACTAACATTCAGTGGCGAGGAGCGATTTGATCACCATCATGTGCACCCACATGAGTCACCAGCTACGATGACGTTCCCATTGATCGTGCTTGCCGTACTTTCAGTGTTCGGTGGTCTTCTCGGAATCCCTCATGTGCTCGGTCACCCACTACACCTTCCAAACCTGCTCGAGGGATGGCTTGAGCCAATCTTCGCAAACGGTCACGCCTTGCTTCCAAAGCATGGAGGGGATCACACAACGATCGAAATTACCTTGATGGCTGTTTCGTCCGTGATCGCCATCATTGGCATCTTGGCTGCACGCTCGATCTACAACTCGGGCTTGGAAAAGGCGAATGCGATTGCTTCGAAGCTGTCGGGAGGCTACAAACTTCTCCTGAATAAGTATTTTGTTGACGAAGTCTATCACATGGTCATTGCTGGTCCGATCCTTGCGGCTTCACGCGATTTTCTGTGGAAAATCGTCGATGTACTTGCCATCGATGGACTTGTCAACGGCTCTGCACGATCCATGGGAGTGTTGGCCGGCACGTTGCGGAAAATTCAGAGTGGGGTTGCTCAGAACTACGCCTTGATCATGATGGTTGGCATCGTCGTGTTGATTGGTATGGTGCTCATGCCGTGGTAAGTAGTCTGCGAAGCCCCCTCCTTGTGGGCGGTGTATAGGCTGTGTGTTACACCATCTCAGTTTTCTCGCAAACGCATATCATCGAGGCTGATCTTGGTCAGCCCTTTGAGGGAGAGGCAGAGTACACGCCGTTCTTTCACGTGTCGGGTTTTGCGCATCCGCAGCTCCCCGTCTGTGCCGCAGAGTCTGATATCCGGATGATGGAATGGGGCTTGGTGCCGCGATGGACAAGAACAGCAGAACAGGCTCGCGAAATGCGTTCGAGAACCTTGAATGCGCGTTCCGAGACCGCATTCGAAAAGCCATCGTTTCGTGATGCGATACGCAAGCGCCGCGGACTTGTTCCCGTGAACGGATTCGTTGAATGGCGGCATGAAGGAAAGGTCAAGGTGCCGCATTACGTGCGCATGCGTGATGCAGAGGTCTTCACAGTCGGTTGTATCTGGGAAGAATGGGTGGACCCTGAAACCGGAGAGTGCACGCCGAGTTTTTCGATTATGACTACAGAAGCAAATGTGTTGATGTCGTACGTTCACAACTCCGCTCTGCGAATGCCGGTGATCATTCCTCGGCACGACCGTGCTGCATGGTTGTATGCGGAGGACCGCGAGGAGATACAACCGATGCTTCGTCCGCTGGAGGATGGCATACTTCAGGCGTATCCCATCACACGGGAAGTCTCGAAGATTCGCGTCAACCGTCACGAGCCCCAACTTCTTGAACCTGTTGGTGCAGTGATCTCAGAATGATATTTCCGTTTCTCGTCTTGGTAGCGTCGTGGCTTGAGCCATCTGTTGAGGTGCTCAATCTCGCACAGCTCCATGCGAGAATTTATCGTGGTTCTGATACAACCTACGTCGTCAATTTTTGGGCAACTTGGTGTAGGCCGTGTGTTGAGGAACTGCCAGCATTTGAAGCACTTGCGCGGCGGTATGCAGCCGAACCTGTTGTCGTTTTGCTCGTAAGTCTCGATGCTATCGGGGATCGGACAACGAAGGTTGAGCCGTTTCTCCGACGTCGTGGGTATCAACATTGTCGGTTTTTGCTGTTGAATGAACCCAAGCCGCACATCTGGATCGATCGTGTTGATCCGTCGTGGAGCGGATCAATCCCTGCAACGATGTTCGTGCGGGGTGACAGAAAGCTGTTTGGCGAGTTTCAGTTCAACGAGGAACTATTGGATTCCACATTTCAGTCCTTTCGAAAGGGATCACCGTGAGACTTCTTGATGTGATGCGTCATGCTCAACGCTGTCTGGCACTCGTGCTTCTACTATGGACTGTCGCTGTCCGTGCGCAGGCCACTGATGGCGTTACTGTTGGTGATGTGGCTCCGAGTTTTTCGTTGAAGAATATCGACGGCAGCACGGTAAGCCTATCATCGTATTCTTCGCAGAAAGGTGCGATCATCGTTTTTACATGCAATCATTGCCCCTACTCGGTGAAGTATGAGGATCGCATTATCGCGCTCCACGAGATGTTTGCGCCAAAGGGATATCCGGTGATTGCCATTAATCCCAACGATGCAGAGAAGGTCCCCGAAGATTCATTCGAGAACATGAAGATCCGAGCGAGCGAAAGGAAGTTTACGTTTCCGTATCTCATCGATGATTCACAGCAAACGGCACTCGCATATGGTGCCAAGAGAACGCCGCACGTCTTTGTTGTGTCAAACACAAAGGAAGGGGCTCGTGTGATGTACATAGGCGCAATCGATGATAACGCGACAGATGCAGATGCTGTTGAGACGTTCTTTGTGCGCGACGCTGTTTCGGAACTCCTGGCAGGAGGTGTTCCAACAAAGCCCCTTACCAAAGCAATTGGATGCTCAATCAAATGGAAGAACAAATAGATGTACGATCGTAATCGTAAACGTAATCCCGGCCAACGTCAAGACGAGCAAGACCCTGAACGTCAGCCACTTTCAAATGAGTCTGCCATCGGACGGCCCCAACGGTCGAGCCGGCCACGACGTGGTGCGGATGATCGCGGACCACAGCGTCCGCGTCAGTTTGATGACGAGCGCCAGCCACTGACGAGCGAAAATCCGTATACCACGGGTCAGCGTCAGGGACGCGGTAGAACAGGCTCCCAACCTGATGCGCGTCGTGGTGGACGTCCAGATGATCGCCGCGGACCACGTCCAGATGATCGCCGCAGTGGTGAACAGGGAGGTCGGTGGGGAGGGCGTTCCGATGATCGTCGTCCAGGTGGTGCCGGAAGATCAGGTGGTCCGGGGCAGCGCTCAGACCGCGGAGGTAGGGGTGATCAGCGAGGGGGCGGGCCTAGACCACAGCGTCGTGATGGAGGCGTTGAGCGCCGTCGTGAGTTTACCGCTGGTGATGAGCGTCAACCACTAAGTAATGAGTCCCCATCACTACGGGGCCGAGGCGGCAAGCCTCGCGGCCGAGGAGGCGCGCCAGCGCCACGTGGTGGTGGACGTCGACCTGCGGGCGGTTTTGGAGCACCAGCATCTCGTAGGAAGGATCAAGATGCACATCGTTCCAAAGCGTATGTTTCGGATGCCTACATTTATCGCGAGAATCTCGACGAAGCAAAACCGAAGGAACGAAAAATGCGTAGCCGCAGAAACAAACCATCAGGCGGTGACGTCCAAGGCGAATAGGTGATTGTTGACATTCTGAATAACTGACAGGTTGCAACCATGAACATTGCTATCGCACTTCTCATTGCGTTGATGATCGGCATGACGATCCCAGCTCAGAGCATGGCACAGGAAGACTCTACCGACGTGTTTGAGCGTTCTGGAGATGTCCTCGATGACATGCTAGATGATTTTGACGTTGAAGACAGCGATACCACGAATAGCGATACCCGGAGGAAACTGTTTCGCTCGAAGCGGAGTCCCCGTATCGGCGGACTTTATGGTCAGGCAACATTTTCTCGGACGGGTCTGTCCGACATGACCCATGGGCTTACCATGTTTGGCGGATCGATTGGGATGGAGCAGTACCGTTCGCTGCTCACCGATCGCGATATCCTTCGAGTGAAGAATGATGGCCTCTTCGTTCAGATTGGCCAGCATGGCACAATGCCGACACTGCAGGCGTCATTTGATGACGTGCCTCTTGCGGCCCACACATCCATCGACGTTGTTGTGTTTGGACTCATCAATGAGTCGGGCTATGGTTACGCCATAGGTGAGAATTCGTCCGTGCGATTCCTGGTGTCAGAACATTCCACCTGGACATCTGTCAAGCCACAGACCTATGCCGTCGGTGATACGGCAGGATGGCAGCAGATACGAGATTTTACCGGCACGTTCCGTTTTGGCTCCACAATGGCGCCAACGATTGAATGGAAGATGGGCAGCTTTCTGAGCATCCGTGGCGGCTATCAGTGGACGCAGGTATTGCCACGCCACATGTTCTGGTACTGGGCCGGTAGTGCGATCATTGAAGGTGTCGCAGACGGACTGGCCGGAGCAATCGTGAAGTCCTTCGGACGGGCATCAGTTCGGTCGCTACCAGTGATCAACTTCATCGTCAGGAATGCCGTCGCATATGGGTTCAAAGAGCTTCGACGCGACAAAATGAACTGGCCGTTCGACACGGTGGCGCCGCTGAACATCACCTCGTGGAACGTGGGCCTCAGCCTGACATTCTAAGTTCAGCGCCTTCTCACTCGATCTCTGTTCGACAGAGGTCTTCCAATGTCTCGCGCCGTCGAATAAGCCTTGGGGTACCATCTTGATTGATGAGTACTTCAGCTGGCCGCAGTCGTCCATTGTAGTTGCTGGCCATCGTAAATCCATACGCGCCTGCATTGGCAAACGCGAGGATGTCGCCCTCACGGATTTCGGCGATTTTCCGATCCCAGGCAAACGTGTCGGTTTCGCAGATGTAGCCAACAACCGAGTACACACGTTGCACCCCATCAGGGTTCGATAGATTGGTGATGTGGTGATATGCACCGTAGAGCATGGGGCGTATCAGGTGGTTGAAGCCTGAGTCAACACCGGCGAATACCGTGGATGTCGTTTGCTTGACCACATTCACGCGTGTTAGAAATGTCCCGGATTCACTGACGAGAAATTTGCCTGGTTCTATCCAAAGCTCTACTGGTTGCTGGCGTGTTGCATTGAACTCTGCTAGGCGACGACAAAGCTTCGTGCCAAGGTCGAAAACGTCTGTAGCGATGTCATCTGGTTTGTAGGCTACTTTGAAGCCGCTACCAAAATCTAGGAACGTGAGATCTGGGAAGCTCTCCGCAATCTCAAAGAGCAATTCCGCCCCCTGAAGAAAGACGTCAGCATCAAGAATGTCACTACCGGTATGCATGTGCAATCCGTTGATTGTCATACCGTGCGAACTAACAACGCGCAGCACATGCCGAATCTGATGGATTGATATGCCGAACTTCGAATCAATGTGACCTGTGCTGATACGTTCATTCCCACCCGCCATGATGTGCGGGTTGATACGAATGCATACCGGGATACTCCCTCCGAATGTCGTTCCGAACCGCTCGAGAACGCTGATCGTGTCGATATTGATCTGGATGCCAAGCTTGGCCGCTGCACTCAACTCATCAAACGAGATCATGCTGGGCGTAAAGAGTATCTGGCTGGGATCAAACCCGGCGCGAAGACCAAGTTCGACTTCCTGCATCGAAACAGTATCAAGCCCCGTACCCAGGGATTTCATGAGTTGCAGTATGGCGCGATTCGAAAGCGCCTTGCACGCGTACATGATTCGTACTGGCGCGTTGGAGAAGGCCGATCGAAGAGTATTGAGCTGACGTTCAACGACGTCTGCGCGGTACACAAAAACTGGTGTGCCGGCGAGTTCTACGATTGAAGTCAGTGGGAGGGGGCTGTCGCGTTCGTCGAGATTACTCATTTGAGGACGAACCATTGCCGTGCGAGCCCGCTCGCATGATGGCCAGCGGAATGATAACGCAGTACCCGATCACGAGAACGACCGGAGCTACGCTGACGGACAATGGATTGTCCCATTGGTTCATACCAAGAGAAAGAAGGATGAAGCCAAGAACGATTACTCCGATACCAGCGGCAAGGAGCGTGTAGTTGTTTTTGCTCCAAGGAGACGACCAAATCGATGAAGATTTTACCTGCGACGTTGAGCGCTTGCCTTGTTGTGCCATGGTGATCTGTGTTCGATAAAAAGAAATCCTGCCCATCACCATACAGAGGAGTGCGTGGGCAGGACGAATCTACAAAGAAACGTTCGACGGGAGAACCGTTGTCGGATCAGACGCGGGAAGCAAGGAACATCGTTAGACTCTCATGCGGCGTCAGGTGGAATTTCTTGCGCATTCTCTCACGATGTTTCTCGACACTTCGGACTGAGCACGAGAAGAGCGACGCGATTTCTTTCGACGGCATTGGTAGTCGGAGGAATGCAGCCATGCGAAGTTCTGTAGGCGTTAGCGTCGGGAAGTCCTGCGCTAATCGTCGCAGATATCCATCGTGCATGGAGTCCATGATGTGTTCGACATGGGCAAATCCATCTGATTCGAGAACCTCTCCCACCTCTCGCTGGAGTCTCTTGGCTGTCATCCGGTGCTCGGGAGGTAGGGCAGATTCCATCTTGGCAAGATCTTCGGCAATGTGCTTGAGAACGCCGGTGTATCGCATCTCACGCAGCATTGCTGCCCGTGAAGGCTGCTGCTCAGCGGGCATTACGAGTGCAGACTCGTAGGGCATGTTGGGAATCGTACGCATCGCTAAGTGTCCTTTGAAGTTGATATGTGTGAATTGACGTGAGCCAAGGCTGTATCCCGCAGTGCTAGCTTCCGCAAGAGATGTCGTGACTCCTACCAGGGCGCTCAACTCGTACGCTGTTGATGCGTCTGTTAGTGGGTGCAATATCGAATCGTACGTAGTGGAAATAAATGATGTTAATCAGTCGGCTACATGATTCTCGTCACGTTAAATCCTGATTGCAATCACTAAATATTATGACATTCGTCAGGTTTACTACCTATGGCGTTCGAATGTTAGCGATGTGAAGCAAGCCCTTAAGGTTCAGAAGTTTTATCGTACGCCCATTTGTCGCAATTAGGCGATCAGATTTAAACTCTGATAGTGTTCGGATGACGCTCTCTGGAGCTGTCCCAACGATCGATGCAATCTCTTCTCGCGTTAATGGGCTGAGTAGCGTGATGCCATCGTGGTCGACACCGAATGCCTCTTTAATGATTAGTAGTGCCTCGGCAACACGCTCTCGTATTGATTTGTGTGCGAGCTCTACCATGCGTTGATGGCTGAAGCGAACTTCTGACGACAGACGCTGCATGACATTCAAGGCCATGGACGGATTATCGCGAATATTTCGGAAGAAGATCTCGGACGGGATGAGGCATATGGAAGAATCCTGCACAGCAATGCAGCTTACCCCGTACTTCTCTGCCGCCAGTAGGGCGCTGTAGCCGATGATGTCGCCCGTTCCAGCGAAACTGACGATATGTTCTCGGCCGTCTGGGCTCTCCTTGCTGATCTTGACATGGCCTCGATGTATACAATAGACCCCTCGGGGGTACTGACCTTCAGCAAATACATATGAATTACGAGAATAAAGCTGACTGTGCTTTGACTGAGAAAGCTCTGAGAGTGGGCCAGGCTCGAGCTCAATTATGCACGTTGAAAGTCGCGAGCCACAGGAACTGCACTCGGGCTGCTTGAACATAGATAAACGCTCCGTGATAATCAACCGACCTATACTCAACACTAGACAACATACCAGTGGTGTCGATCTAAAAACACCAGTAGTCAAGTATTGCCGCAGCAGATTGCGTGTGCAGAGCGCAAGATTGCCGCAGTACTTCCTGCTGTCTCAGCCTTATTGGCTGTAAAGACGCTGAAACAAAGTCGAGAACAAAGAGTGTATTCAAGACCTAATAACTTAATCAAGATACTATGCGTAAGGTTACAAGACTGTGACATGGAAAACAGAGTTATTAACATGGACGATCACAAGACCTGGAGCCACATTGACTATTGGTATTCGATGCTGCTGGTGGGAAACAACAGCACGAAAGTAGCACTCTCCCTGCAGTGAGTATAGCGATAATGTTGCGCCGATATGATCGAAAAGATTATCGATAACAATCTCGTTTGTTGACCGAACGTACTGTGCCCGAAGGCTATGGAGCTCATCTGCGTGTGAAGTGGATGTAGTGGACAGGACGAAGGGTTCACGTTTGAGTCGACCAGAGGTAGTCACGGCGACAACTTCCCCGCTGCTCTGCTTTGATACGTCGGACTGGCTGATGTCAATGACGTTTTGATTCCTCTGCCATGAGACGTTGGAGGCTTGATCGACGTAGAGAAGTGCAAGTTTCGAACAGGGGTCAGTTGATGATTCAATGCCTACGGATGCTTTGATCATGCCACTTGAGTAGACCAAGTCAATTACGAGGGAGTCATCGCAAGCAGTGCGAAGGTCAAAGCCTGCGGATGATCCATATATCCGACCAAGCTGATACCCGTCGAGTGAACCATATGTCCAGCAGCCAAACGTGGTCCCGGAATTAGCAGAAACGTGATGTGTGCCACCCGGGACGATGACTGTGATTGTGCTGTATGGAGTGCGGTCGATGCGCGATGGCCTTGACAGCGATGTCAGAGCTTTGCCATCAATTCGCACGCTATCAATCGATGAAGTCAACGTGACGACAGAAATGGCATTGAATGTCTCGAGTGGGGAGTAAACGGTTGCATGGTTGACCCATCGTCGAACATCAGGCACTGCCATGAGAAGTGGCATGCCGGCATCGGTTGATGGATCATCTTCTGGGCGTGTTGCCTGCGACGTGATGTGTCCGTATGACTTCCCGTATTGTGCACAGAGTGCAGGGCGGGAGGTTTGCCAAAGCGTTGGTTCCTCAACCCTTGAGGCAAGCCATGTTTGCCCCTTGTCAATGGTGACGACGGTGTCGAAGCTCTTCGATGTCGTTGCGGTGATCGTTGTCGAATCTTCGAGAGCGATAAATCGAACGACGTCCCCGCGATCATCTCCTATTCCTTGATCGCGCAGATCGAGTCCTCGATCGCGCGTTGGTGTGTAGATGATCGGTACAGTAACAAACATTGTGCCTGCCATTGATACCGGTAGCATTGCGTCATGGAGATTCCCACGGCATCGATTGGCGCTACGAGCATAGGGTCCGGAGGCGGGTAGTGCATCGGGATATGCTAACACGGCAGCTTTGGAGTGGCCTGAAACAACTCCAATAGGCTTTGAAGCTCTGATTGCTAGCCCCGTTGGGTCAGATGATGTCATGCGCAGCATAGCCGTATCGAGCTGCTCGCTCACGAGCCACGACTCGCCAGCCTGAAGAACGCTATCGATGATGCCGTGGAGTGTTTCAACTGTCACACGGGTGTCGTCATACGCGGCCATAATGCGGCGCTTTGCAGTCGAGTAGAATATCGCCGAGCTGTCAAGACCGTGGCGATCAGTCCACCATGCAAAGGCACGGTACTCTGTGCCCCACGATGATACCGGGATATGCCAGCTCTGCTCGCCATTGCCTTCGAGAAGTTGCCGGCTAGCAACCTGGATTGGCATATCACTACTGACAGTGATTTGATCAACTGCTGGTATGTAAACGACCAGTGGTTGATCGGGAACTGTCTGATAGACTCTGGATCCCACATTCACCGTAGCTCGAAAGCGTGAGGTCACGATGACGCAGTATGCGGTATCGCGCAGGTATTCGCCCGCCGCTCTGTCGGGATGAATAAATCCCACAACAAAGTGAGTGCCTGTTGTGAGTGGCGCGGTGTCCGTTTCTGCGGTTGTCGGCAGATAGCAGATGGACAGCATTGCGAGGATTGTGCAGATGTATCGCATGGAGGGGAAAGATACCGAACGTGGGTAGTTTGCGGAAGTGTGGCGTTTGTAGCCACGCTGGATCATCTAAAGAACCGGTCATGCTGCCATTTGTTTCTGCTGAGTTTCTTGCCTTTCTCCAGCTGCGCTTTTTTCTTGCCATCGGATGGCATATGCAGGCCCTGATTGTAAGCTGGTATATCTATTCCATTACAGGAGATCCACTTTGGCTTGCCTTGGTGGGCCTTGCGGAAGCGGTACCGGCCATCGGCCTCGCACTGCCGATGGGGTATGTTGTCGATCGCATGGATAAGCGACGTGGTATTCGTCTGGCTGTGCTGATGATCCTGGTCTCTGCCATTGGGACGGCCTACCTACTTCGGCCGGAGGCCACGCAGGTGCTCGGATCCAATGCCGTGCTGCAGGGACTTTTAGCGATGATCGTGATCAATGGATCGGCGCGTGCGATCTACGGACCCTCGATGTTTAGCTCACTGGGCCGGATCGTTGCGCGGGAGCACATTCCACGGGCCTCTGCGTTTAACAGTGGTGTTTGGCAAACGGCCATGGTATTAGGGCCGGTGGTAGGGGGCTTACTTTATGGCTGGTTCGGTATAGGTATCGCCTCGATGACTGTTCTTGTGACGATGATCCTTGGCAGTCTTGGTGTCCTTCGAATCACACCGAAGCCACCAGTAGATCACCAAAGACAGGCGTCGATCCGTGAGGATCTGCTGCTTGGGGTACAGTTCATCCGTTCGCGTCCGGTGATCCTCGGAGCACTTTCGCTGGATCTTTTTGCTGTGCTGTTTGGGGGGGTCGTCGCGCTGCTGCCGGTCTTTGCCCAGGATATCCTGCATACCGATGAGGCGGGGCTAGGGTTGTTGCGCGCTTCAATGGGGATTGGCAGCATTGTGACGATGCTTATTGTGGCATGGAATCCAATTGGCCATCGGGCGGGGCGAATGCTTCTCTGGTCGGTGGCTGGGTTCGGAATCTGCATCGTCAGTTTCGCCCTTAGCACGGTGTTCTGGCTCAGTTTTAGCATCCTCGTCGTGGCTGGCGCGCTTGATGCTGTGAGTGTTGTCATTCGACATACCATTTTGCAGCTTGAGACGCCAGAGGAGATGAAGGGCCGTGTGGCGGCCGCGAATACCATGTTTATCTCAAGCTCAAACGAGCTTGGAGCCGTCGAAAGTGGGCTTGCTGCCCGACTCCTGGGTACCGTCCCGAGTGTACTGGTAGGGGGCGTGATCACGCTGATGATCGTTGCAATAGTGGCAGTTACGAATCGCCCCTTACGAAGAGCATCGATCTCGACCGAGAAATCCTAGCGGACCACTTGCCGATCGTACCAAACTTCTTCGTAGTTTTGCGGTCTTTGCCGCGATAGGCCTTGCTAGAGATTCTCGTCGCAGGGTGTGCGTGCAGGTAACTGTCGTCATCTCATCATAACATCATCGGTACACTGCCATGGCAGATCTGTCGAAAGTTCGGAACATTGGTATCTCGGCTCACATTGACTCGGGCAAGACCACGCTTTCAGAGCGAATCCTTTTTTACACAGGTAAGATTCATGCCATTCATGAAGTGCGTGGCAAGGACGGCGTGGGTGCCAAGATGGACTCGATGGATCTCGAGCGCGAAAAGGGCATCACGATTCAGTCGGCTGCCACGTATTGCACGTGGGGTGACTACAACATCAACCTGATCGATACTCCGGGCCACGTCGACTTTACGGTCGAGGTGGAGCGTGCGCTTCGGGTTCTTGATGGCGCGGTGCTGGTTCTCTGCTCGGTTGCCGGTGTGCAATCGCAGTCGATCACGGTTGATCGTCAGATGCGCCGCTACAACGTTCCGCGCGTGGCCTTCATCAACAAGTGTGACCGTTCTGGTGCGAATCCTGACCGTGTTGCTGCGCAGCTGCAAGAGAAGCTTGCGCACAACCCCGCCTTTGTAACCTATCCGATTGGTCTTGAGGACAAGCTCGAGGGTGTTATAGACCTCGTGAATATGGAAGCTCAGTACTTTGATGGTGAAGGCGGAAGCACGGTACGGAAAGCCCCAATTCCGGCAGAAATGCTGGACAAGGCGAACGAGCTGCGTCACAAGCTGATTGAGACAGCTGCCGATTTTGATGATTCGCTCATGGAGAAGTTCCTGAGTGATGAACCGGTTGGTGCAGAAGAACTGAATCGCGCGATTCGCACGGGCACGCTTTCGATGAAGATGACGCCGGTGTTCTGCGGTTCGGCATACAAGAACAAGGGCGTTCAGACGCTGCTTGATGGCGTTGCGACATTCCTGCCCGCACCAACAGATATCAAGAACGAGGCCCTTGACCAGGACAACAACGAGCAGCGCATGGTGCTCGAAAGCGATGGATCGAAGCCCCTTGTGATGCTTGCCTTCAAGCTCGAAGACGGGCGATATGGTCAGCTCACCTACATGCGTATCTATCAGGGTACGATCAAGAAGGGCGATTCGATCATCAATATTGCCAATGGTAAGAAGGTTAAGGTGCCACGTCTGGTTCGTATGCACTCGAACGATATGCACGAAATCGAGGAAGCATCAGCGGGCGATATCGTGGCAATGTTCGGTGTTGACTGTGCATCAGGTGATACGTTTACCGATGGTAATGTCCGCTACACCATGACCTCGATGTTTGTTCCGGAGCCTGTTATTGAATTGGCTGTTTCGCCAAAGGACAAAGCCGGTCAGGTGAACTTCTCGAAGGCGCTCAATCGCTTCACCAAGGAAGATCCAACGTTCCGCGTTATGCGTGATGAGGAGTCTGGCGAGACGATCATCAAGGGAATGGGCGAGTTGCACCTTGATATCTATATCGAGCGCATCAAGCGTGAGTACAACACTGAGGTCATCGTTGGACGTCCAAAGGTGGCATTCCGTGAGACAATTACGCAGCGTGCCGAGTTCAACTACACGCACAAAAAGCAGACGGGTGGATCGGGCCAGTTCGGTCGTGTTGGTGGTTTTATCGAGCCCCTTCCATCAGATGCCATTGAGAATTACGAGTTCGTTGATGATATCGTCGGTGGTGTGATCCCGCGCGAATACGTCCCTGCTTGCGATAAGGGATTCCGTGAGTCGATCACAGAGGGTTCACTTATTGGCCAGCCTGTTGTGCGCGTGCGAGTGACGATCAACGACGGTGCTACGCACCCTGTTGACTCCTCAGAAATGGCATTCAAAACGGCTTCGATCATGGCATTCCGTGAAGCCTACATGGCTGCAAAGCCAACCATCCTCGAGCCAATCATGAAGCTCGAAGTATCGGTCCCAGAAGAGTTCCAGGGTACGGTGATTGGACAGATCAATCAGCGTCGTGGCGTGATCATGGGAACGGACTCCGATGCTGGATACGTAACTGTGGACTCTGAGGTTCCATTGTCAGAAATGTTCGGTTACTCGACGGATCTCCGCTCGGTAACGCAGGGCAAGGGCGAGTTCTCAATGGAGTTCAAGAAGTACCAGCCGGTGCCTCGCAACATCCAGGATGAGATGGTGAAGGAGTATCAAAAGAAGCGTGCTGAAGGAAAGTAACGCGCTGATTTTTGGTATTTCCAACTTTCGCCCATAGTTTTGTCGGCTCTACTGGCGTCCGGGCATCCCGGGCGCCTTCCTCTGTCTGAAAACACAACCCCCATTATCGGCACACGACAATGCCAACGATTAGTCAACTTGTCCGCAACGGACGTCTCGCCATCACGGAGAAAAGCAAGTCTCCGGCGCTTCAGGCATGCCCTCAGAAGCGCGGCGTTTGCACACGCGTGTACACAACAACACCGAAGAAGCCGAACTCGGCGCTCCGTAAGGTTGCTCGTGTACGTCTCTCCAATGGCATCGAGGTAACGGCCTATATTCCGGGTGAAGGACACAACCTGCAGGAGCACTCAATTGTGCTGATCCGCGGTGGTCGTGTGAAGGATCTTCCGGGTGTGCGCTATCACATCATCCGTGGATCAGCCGACACGCAAGGCGTGGCAAATCGTAAGCAAGCTCGTTCCAAGTATGGCGCTAAGAAGCCAAAGGCCGGTGCGGCAGCCGCACCTGCAAAGAAGAAGTAAGGAGAACTCATGCGTAAAAAGCGTGCAGATAAACGGCGGACAATGCCAGACCCACGATTCAACGACGTGATGGTCGCAAAGTTTGTCAACAACATCATGCTCCAGGGCAAGAAGAATGTTGCTCGGAAGCTCGTGTACGAAGCCCTCGATATCGTTGGCAAGAAGACAGAGCAAGATCCGATCGACATCTTCCGCAAGGCGATTGTTAACGCCTCTCCGGCGATCGAGATCCGTCCACGCCGTGTTGGTGGTGCGACGTATCAAGTTCCGATGGAAGTGCGAGAAGAGCGCCGTGCAGCGTTGGCAATTCGTTGGATTAAGAAGTACGCATCAGAGCGCCGTGATCGTTCGATGGCCTCGAAGTTGGCAAGCGAGCTTCTCGCCGCTGCAAACGGCGAAGGTGGAGCGATCAAGCGTCGCGATGAAATGCACCGTATGGCTGATGCCAACCGTGCGTTTGCGCACTTCCGCTGGTAAGTGGTAACCTCGTTCTTTGAAACATTACGACGTACGACGACGACAATATGACGCGTCCAGTCTCCATTGACCACGTCCGCAACATCGGCATCATGGCTCACATTGATGCTGGGAAGACCACGACGACAGAGAGAATTCTCTACTACACTGGTGTTCTGCATCGGATGGGTGAAGTCCACGAGGGTACAGCCTTTACGGACTACATGGAACAGGAGAAGGAGCGTGGCATTACGATTACGTCTGCAGCTGTCTCGTGTCGATGGAACGACTACACGATTAACATCATCGACACGCCGGGACACGTAGACTTTACCGCCGAGGTACAGCGATCACTTCGTGTGTTGGACGGATCAATTGCCCTGTTTTGTGCAGTTGCTGGTGTTGAGCCCCAATCTGAAACGGTGTGGCATCAGGCAAACCAGTATCGCGTTCCACGAATCGCTTTTGTAAACAAGATGGACCGGATCGGCGCAAACTTCCAGCGCGTGCTGGAAATGATGCGCGGTCGGCTCGGATCGAACGCTGTTGCGGTTCAGTTGCCCCTTGGTGCTGAAGATACATTCAAGGGTGTGATTGACTTGATTGACCGTGTCGCGATCATGTTTGATGGCGACAACGGCGAGAAGTTTGAGGTGGTAGCAATCCCCGAGGAACTGCGCGCTGAGGCTGAACAGGCCCGATCACTTCTTGTTGAGTCCGTTGCTGAGCAACGTGACGACCTCCTGGAGCGGTACCTTTCGGGCGACGAGATAGCCCCTGACGAGCTGCGACAGGCAATTCGACAGGCCACCTTGAAACTGGCAATTACGCCGGTGTTTTGTGGCAGCTCCTTTAAGAACAAAGGTGTTCAGCAGCTTCTCGACGGCGTTGTGTCCTACCTTCCCTCGCCGGTTGATGTTGGAACAACGACTGGACATCGAATCGACGATGCGGATGTTGTACTAGAACGGAAGCCCCTTGACACTGAGCCATTTTCGGCGCTGGCATTCAAGATTATTACCGATCCTTTTGTTGGTCGGCTAACCTTTATCCGGATCTACTCCGGCACGCTTACGGCGGGTGAGCAGATCTTCAACATCACGAATGACAAGAAGGAGCGAGCTGGAAAAATCCTTCGTATGAGTGCAAATAAGCGTGAGGAGCTTGAGGGGGCATTTGCTGGTGATATTGTCGCGATTCCAGCAATGCGGTTTACGCGAACTGGCGACACGTTGTGCGACCCGAAGCACCCAATTCTGTTGGAAAGCATTACGTTTTCCGACCCCGTGATCAACCAAGCGGTTGAGGCGAAGACTCTGGCAGATCAGGATAAACTGACGGAATCCTTACATCGGCTCTCTGAAGAAGATCCGACGTTTCGATTTCATACGGATGCAGAGTCCGGGCAAATCATTATTTCGGGCGTTGGTGAGCTCCATTTGGAGATCATCGTCGACCGTCTCAAACGTGAATTTAACGTCCCCGTAAAAGTGGGGAAGCCTCAGGTCGCTTATCGTGAGACGATTACTGCGCCAGCGCGAGCGGAAGGAAAGTTCATCCGCAGTGCTGCAGGAAAGAATCAATTCGGTCAAGTCACAATTGAGGTTCGACCAAATGACCCAGGAAAAGGTCTCGAGTTCGTAAATGAGCTCGCACCAGGGACACTTCCTGAGTTGTACGTCAAGAGTGCAGAGAAGGGCTCATTAGAAGCCCTTAAGGTCGGTCCGGTCTCAGGATACCCCATGATTGACATCATGGCCGTCCTTGTAGATGCGGCATACAATGAAGAAGACGCAACGGAGACGGCATATGCCGTCGCCAGCTCAATCGCGGCAAAGGACGCATCCAGAATGGCGAATCCCGTCATTATGGAGCCAGTTTTCCAGGTTGAGGTTGTCACGCCCGAGGAGTATGTGGGCGAGGTCATTGCCGACCTCAGCTCGCGAAGCGGAATGGTGCAGGGCATTGCCCAGCGCGATATTCTGCAAGTTGTGACGGCATTGGTGCCGCTGTCCCAGCTATTCGGCTACGTGACGCAGTTGCGATCGCTCTCGCAAGGGAGAGCTTCGTATACCATGAAGTTTCATGGATACGATACGGCTCTTCGCCGCTCGTGAACAACGAGAGGGCTTGCGACAGTGCGCGCAGCGTACCCGCCAAAAAAAATATCTTTTTTTGGTGTCGGGGATGGCTGCGCTTTGTGTTTACGTCGAAAAAGTTTCGTAGCTTTGTTTTCTGTCCTTGAACGCAAGTTCATGTGGACAACAAGCGAGACAAGAAAAGAACGACATCTAAAATCAATCAATTTTCTTCATACCTCAATCAAGGCTAACTGAGGAGTCGGCACAATGGCCAAAGAGAAATTTGAGCGGAATAAACCGCACGTCAACGTTGGAACAATCGGTCACGTCGATCACGGCAAGACCACACTCACCGCTGCCATCACGATGTGTTTGGCGAGCAAGGGTCTTGCAGAAAAGCGTTCATTCGATTCGATCGATAATGCTCCTGAAGAGAAGGCTCGTGGAATCACGATTGCTACGGCGCACGTGGAGTACGAGACGGAAAACCGTCACTATGCTCACGTTGATTGCCCAGGTCACGCTGACTACGTGAAGAACATGATCACGGGTGCTGCCCAGATGGACGGCGCCATCCTCGTGGTTGCTGCGACAGACGGACCGATGCCACAAACACGTGAGCACATCCTGCTTGCGCGTCAGGTTGGTGTACCTCGTATCGTAGTCTTCATGAACAAGGTTGACATTGCTGACCCTGAGCTTGTTGATCTCGTTGAAATGGAAATCCGTGAGCTTTTGAGCAAGTATGAATTCCCAGGCGATGATATTCCAATCATCAAGGGTTCAGCTCTCAAGGCACTTGATGCAGCAGCCAGTGGCCAGTCAGCTGATCACGCGGACATGCAGTGCATCTTCGAACTCATGAGCAGCGTTGATAGCTACATCCCAACGCCGCAGCGTGATGTTGACAAGCCATTCCTCATGCCGGTCGAAGACGTGTTCTCGATCACCGGTCGTGGTACGGTTGCAACTGGACGTATCGAGCGCGGTATTGTGAAGGTTAACGAAGAAGTAGAACTTGTTGGCTTTGGTCTCCAAAAGAAGACGACTGTTACAGGTATTGAAATGTTCCGCAAGCTTCTTGACGAAGGTCAAGCTGGCGACAACTGCGGTCTTCTTCTCCGTGGTGTAGACAAGGAAGAGATCGAGCGCGGCATGGTTATCGCCAAGCCAGGATCGATCACACCTCACCACAAGTTCAAGGCGCAGGCATACGTTCTTACGAAGGATGAAGGCGGACGTCACACGCCATTCTTCTCGAACTACCGCCCGCAGTTCTACTTCCGTACAACGGACGTAACGGGTATCCTCTCGCTGCCATCTGGTGTTGAAATGATCATGCCTGGTGACAACGTAGACAACCTCGAAGTTGCGCTGATCACACCAGTGGCAATGGAAGAAGGACTCCGCTTTGCTATCCGTGAAGGTGGACGTACGGTCGGTGCCGGCGTCGTAACGTCGATCATCGAATAAGAAACAGACAGGATTAGACACGCGAGGAGGGCCTCAAAACGCCCTCCTCGTTTTTGTCTCCGAACGAACCTCCAAGTGGGAGATTTCCGGGAGAATTACTGAGTGGCAACGCAACGCATTCGCATCAAGCTTCGCTCGTACGATCACAATCTGATCGATCGTTCGGCAGAGCGCATCGTACGGACGGTCAAGCAAACCGGAGCAGTTGTTTCCGGGCCTATTCCATTGCCGACGGAGCGATCGGTGTACACCGTGCTTCGCTCGCCACACGTTGACAAGAAGTCGCGTGAGCAGTTCGAGGCCCGTGTTCACAAGCGCGTCATCGACATCTTCAGCAGTACGCCGAAGACGATCGATGCACTTATGCGCCTCGAGTTACCGGCTGGCGTTGATGTTGAAGTGAAAGTCTAGGAGTAAGAGGGCAATGAGCGCAATCCTCGGACGAAAATTGGGCATGACGAGCATTTTCTCGGAAGACGGGGTCTTCGTACCCTGCACCGTGATCGAAGCCGGTCCGTGTCCAGTAGTCCAAATCAAAACAAAAGAATCAGACGGCTACGATGCTGTGCAAATCGGTTTTGAGCCGATAGCAGATCGCAAGGTCAATCGTCCTGCGGCAGGACACTTTGCCAAGCATGAGCTCGCGCCAACGCGTCACTTGAAAGAGTTTCGTCAGCTTGTTGACAAGGTCAAGAGCGGAGACATCGTCACTGTAGAATCGTTTGCAGTTGGCGATAAGATCAAGGTGTCGGCAACGAGCAAGGGTAAGGGGTTCCAGGGTGTCGTACGGCGCCACCACTTCGGTGGTGTTGGTATGGCCACGCACGGTCAGTCCGACCGTCCGCGTGCCCCAGGTTCGATCGGTTCGTCGTCATATCCATCGCGTGTCTTTAAGGGCATGCGTATGGCTGGCCGAATGGGAGGCACACGCATTTCGGTGCGTAACCTGACCATCCTTCGTGTGATGCCTGAGCAGAATCTCATCCTCATCAAGGGGAGCATTCCAGGCGCCATGAATTCACTAGTAGAAATTGTCAAGCTCTAAGAAGAAACGACCATGACAGTGGAAGTACTCACAAAAGATGGAAAGTCGGCCGGCTCAGTAGAGCTTCCGGCATCTGTCTTCGGCATCGAGCCAAGCGAGCACGCGATGTACCAAGCGGTACGAGCGTACTTGGCAAACCGGCGCCAAGGCACGCACAAGAACAAGACGCGTGCGGAGGTATCGGGTGGCGGCAAGAAGCCGTTCAAACAAAAGGGAACTGGTGGAGCGCGTCGCGGTACAAGCCGTTCGCCGCTGATGCCAGGCGGTGGTAAGATCCACGGACCGAAGCCGCATCTCTACACCATCGAACTTCCGATCAAGGTTAAGCGCCTTGCCCGTAAGTCTGCTCTGACGCTCCGAGCACGCGAGAACAATCTCGTTGTTGTTGAGGACTTCAGTATGGCAGCACCGAAAACGAGCGAAGTCGCTACGATGCTCAAGGCTGTCAAGCTTGAGGGTGCAAAGGTGTTGATGTTGCTTCCGAAGGCAGATGAGACGATCACGCGTTCAGCGCGGAACATCGCCGGTGTATCAACATTCCCGGCCGATAAGATTTCAGCATACGATGTGCTAAATCATGCGAAGCTGTTGATCTTTAAGAGTGCCATCGAAACAATCACGAAATCGTTTGGTGATGATGGAGGTGCACAATGATCAACGTTCTCCGCAAGCCCCTTCTCACTGAGAAGGCAACGAAGGTAGGGCACTCAAACCAGTATGTGTTTGAAGTAGCTCCGGAGGCGAACAAGTTGCAGATCCGTCAGGCAATCAAAGCAATGTTCGATGTTGACGCTATCAGCGTCCGCACGGTTCGCACCAAGGGTAAGGTAAAGACACGCATGACGCGTCGTGGCATGCAGGTCGGAAAGACAAATCTGAAGAAGAAAGCCTACGTCACGCTCAAGCAAGGGCAAACGATCGATATCGTTTCCGGCGAAGGAAACGAAGACTGATCGTCTAACCAGACAAACTGAAGCAGAATCATGGCAACCAGAAATCTCAAACCAATCACGCCGGGAACGCGCTATTACAGCATCAGTACCTTCGACGAAATCACAACGTCGAAGCCTGAGAAGAGCCTTCTCGAGCCTCTGAAGAAGTCCGGTGGACGAAACAACACAGGTCGCGTTACTTCGCGGCACCGTGGTGGTGGTCACAAGCGGATGTATCGAATCATTGACTTTAAGCGGAACAAGGTCGGCGTTGAAGCTACGGTCAAGACCATCGAGTACGATCCAAATCGTACGTGTCGCATTGCTCTTCTTGAGTATGCTGATGGTGAAAAGCGCTATATCATCGCTCCGGATAAGGTAAAGGTTGGACAGAAGCTCATGAGCGGTCCGACGGCCGAGCCGAAGGATGGCAATGCACTTCCGTTGAACAAGATCCCTGTTGGATACTTCATCCACAACATCGAAATGCGTCCGGGCAAGGGCGGTCAAATGGTCCGCTCAGCTGGTACCTCGGCACAGTTTGTTGGTGTTGACGGTGATAAGGCGCAGATCAAGTTGCCTTCAGGTGAGATTCGTATGGTGCCGGCCGTTTGCATGGCGACAATTGGTGTGGTTAGCAACGGTTCGCACGAGAACATCAGCTATGGAAAAGCAGGTCGTATGCGCTGGTTGGGCGTTCGCCCGCAGACTCGTGGTATGGCCATGAACCCGATCGATCACCCGAACGGTGGTGGTGAAGGCCGCTCGAAGTCTGGTGGTGGTCGTAAGCACCTCCGCAGCCCATGGGGTCAATTGGCCAAGGGTCTGAAGACACGCAAGAAGAAGAACAAATCGAACGATTTGATCATTCGTAAACGAAACTCGTAAACACGGAACCGGGAGTTAGGAATCCATGCCTCGTTCGCTTAAAAAAGAACCCTTCGTCAGCTTCAAGCTCGTGAAGAAGGTAACGGCACTGAATGATTCAGGCAAGAAGACGGTCGTCAAGACATGGTCACGTGCCTCGACAATTTCGCCGGACTTCGTGGGACACACATTTGCCGTGCACAATGGCAACAAATTCATTCCGGTCTATGTCACGGAGAACATGGTAGGGCACAAGTTGGGCGAGTTTGCTCCAACGCGAAACTACCGTGGTCATGCAGGCAACCGGAAGGATCTTAAAACGGGAAAGAAGTAAGGACGTACGATGGAAGCTCGTGCTATTAAACGGTACAACCGGTCTTCGCCACGCAAAATGCGGTTGGTGATTGATCTGATCCGCGGAAAGTCTGCTCAGGACGCTCTGAACATCCTGCAGTTTTCGGACAAGGCCGCTGGCTCTGTTGCAGAGTTGACGCTTAAGTCAGCCATCAGCAACCTTACAGCGAAGGATCAAGGAATTGATCCTGAGTCGATCATGGTCAAGGAATGCTTTGTCGATCCAGGTCCAACCATGAAACGGATCTCGCCAGCACCGATGGGCCGTGCCTATCGGATTCGCAAGCGCTCGCATCATCTCACCATCATCGTTTCGACGAAACAGTAAGCGGAGTCAAGACACGTGGGTCAGAAGACAAATCCAATCGGGCTGCGTCTGGGGATCATCCGCCAGTGGGAAGCCAACTGGTTCGATGAGAAGAACATCGCCGACAAGCTCCAGGAAGACATCAAGGTTCGCACCTACATCAAGGAGCGCCTCAAGAAGGCAAGTGTTGCTCGTATCATCGTTGAGCGGACTGCGAAGCAGCTTCGAGTAACGATCAACACCTCGCGTCCAGGCGTGATCATTGGTCGCTCGGGCAAGGACATTGCGCTTCTCGAAGAAGAGTTGCGTCGCATCACGAAGAAGGATGTTAAGGTTCTCATTAGCGAGATCAAGCGTCCTGAACTCGATGCGCAGCTGGTGGCTGACAACATTGCAGCTCAGCTTGAAGGCCGGATCTCGTTCCGCCGCGCTATGAAGAATGCTGTAAGCAGCACGATGCGAGTTGGTGCGGAAGGCGTTCGTGTGATGTGCTCGGGACGACTTGGTGGGGCAGACATGACGCGTCAGGAGCAGTACAAGGAAGGTCGTGTTCCGTTGCACACACTGCGGGCGGACATTGACTATGCACAAAGCCGAGCAGAGACAGTCTACGGATCGATCGGTGTGAAGGTATGGATTTGCCGTGGAGATGTCTTCGGCAAGCAACAAACCAAGGAACAGTAAAGAAGTCAGGCAGAAGGCAACGCAATGCTTATCCCAAAACGAGTAAAACACCGCAAAACCCAGCGTGGTCGCCGACGTGGCAAGGCCTATCGTGGTTCAACGGTCGCATTTGGTTCATTCGGACTCAAGGCACTTGAAGGTGCTTGGATCACGAACCGTCAGATTGAATCGGCCCGTATTGCTATCAATCGTTACCTCCGTCGTGATGGTAAGGTGTGGATTCGCATCTTCCCGGACAAGCCGGTGACGAAGAAGCCCGCGGAAACGCGAATGGGTTCCGGTAAAGGAAATCCGGAGTTCTGGGTAGCGGTCGTGAAGCCTGGTCGTATCATCTTCGAAATTGATGGTGTGACGAAGGAACGCGCGGAAGAGGCGGTTCGCCTTGCCATTAACAAGCTGCCGATCAAGTGCAAGTTCGTTCAACGTGTCGATTTGGAGGCCTAAGATCATGAAAGCACGTAAGGCATCCGACCTCAGGTCGTTGACCACCGAAGAGCTCACATCGTTTCTTGCCGAGAGTGTTGAGAATATCACACGGCTTCGGTTCCAGCTCGCCCTCGGTCAGCTCCAAGATTCAGCAAGTATCAAGACGTTGCGTAAGGATATCGCTCGGCTCAAGACGATCCTTCATGAGCGCAACACCAACGCCAATTGATTCGGAAGACAACCATGTCAGAAGAAACATCAACAACAACGCAATCAACTACACGCCGCAAGGTCCGTGTAGGCAAGGTTGTCAGCAACAAGGCCGATAAGACGATCATCGTCAGCATTGAACGTCAGGTAGCGCACCCGCTCTATCGCAAGTACTTCAAGCAGTCGACGAAGGTCATGGCACACGATCCAAACAACGAGTGTAACATTGGTGATACGGTGAAGGTAATCGAACACCGTCCACTCAGTGCTCGCAAGCGCTGGGCTCTCGTTGAAATCATCGAACGGGCGCAGTAAGGGAGAAGAATAATGATTCAAGAGGAAACCAACCTTGTTGTTGCCGACAATTCCGGCGCGCGAAAGCTTCGTTGCATTCGCGTCCTGGGCGGGCATGGCAAGCGCTATGCATCGGTTGGCGACATCATCGTATGCTCGGTGAAGGCTGCCCTTCCAGCCGGTGCTGTGAAAAAAGGCGAGGTTGTCAAGGCCGTCGTCGTACGCACCAAGAAGGAAATTCGACGTCGCGACGGTTCATTCATTCGCTTTGACGAGAACGCTGCTGTCGTGATCAATAACAACAACGATCCTCGTGGTACCCGCATCTTCGGGCCAGTCGCCCGTGAATTGCGTGAGCGCGCCTTTATGAAGATCATTTCGCTGGCACCAGAGGTACTCTGAGGTAGATGATGAAACTCAAGATCAAGAAGGGCGACGAAGTTGTCGTCATTGCAGGGAAAAACCGCGGTGCTCGCGGGCGCGTGTTGGTGGTACATCCGTCAACGATGCGGGTACTTGTTGAGGGTGTAAACATCCGCAAGAAGGCCGTGCGTCCATCTCCGAAGTATCCGAATGGTGGAATCATCGAATTGGAGGGTCCAATTCACTATTCCAACGTTCAGCTGGCTGACAAGGTTGATTCATCCTCTCGCCGCAATGCTTCGAAGCCGGCTGCCAAGCCAGCGAAGAAGACAGCAGCCAAGAAGGCCAAGGCGAAGGCTGAAACCGAAGAATAATCTGGACGATTGACGAAGGAATCCATCTATCATGGCTAAGACAACTACAAAGCGGGATCAATTCAAGCCGGAAGGGCCGCGCCTCGAAGACATTACGGATGTCCGAGTACCAGCTCGTCTGCAAGCGTTCTACCAAGAAACGGTGGCTCCGGCATTGATGAAGCGTTTTAATTATTCGAGCGTTATGCAAGTGCCGCGCCTTGAAAAGATTGCGATCAACATCGGTGTTGGTCAAGCAACGCAGGACGCCAAGCTGCTGCAAGCCGCTGTCAACGAACTTGAACTGATCGTGGGTCAGCGTCCAGCCGTTTCTCGCGCTCGCAAGTCAATCGCGAACTTTAAGCTTCGTGAGGGCATGCCGATCGGTGCTCGCGTGACACTTCGTCGTGCTCACATGTTTGAGTTCCTCGATCGCTTCATCAACATTGCTGCTCCTCGTATTCGCGACTTCCGTGGATTCTCCGACAAGAGCTTTGATGGACGTGGCAACTACACGATTGGCATCAAGGAGCAGATTATCTTCCCGGAAATCGATGTCGATAAGGTGTCGAAGATCCAGGGAATGGACATCACGTTCGTTACCTCTGCCAAGACCGACGAAGAGGCACATGCGCTTCTGCAAGAGTTTGGCTTCCCATTCCGTAAACGCGACTAATTGAACTACGAGAACACCTCATGGCGAAAACATCAATCATCGCTCGCAACAACAAGCGTATCCGCTTGGTGGCCAAGTACGCCGAGCGCCGCGCAGCCCTCAAGGCTGCCGGTGACATGGTTGGCCTTCAGAAGCTGCCCCGTAACAGCTCACCAACACGCGTTCGCAACCGTTGTCTTATCACCGGTCGCGGCAAGGGTGTCTATCGCAAGTTCGGGCTTTGCCGAAACATGTTCCGACTTCTTGCGCTTGAAGGCAAGATCCCAGGAATGCGTAAGGCAAGCTGGTAACACCAACGTCCTTTTTTGAACACGACCAACGACGACGAATTATGCCAGTCACAGATACCATCGCAGACTTCCTGACGCGGATCCGAAATGCGTCAGCCGCACGGCACAAGAGTGTTGATGTCCCAGCATCAAACTTGAAAATGGCTATTGCGGAGATCCTCAAGGACCAAGGCTACATCCAGGACTTTTCGAAGTCTGAAGATGGAAAGCAGGGTGTGCTGAGCCTCAAGCTTCGCTACTACTATGGTCAGCCCGTCATCCGTGAGATCCAGCGTGTAAGCAAGCCAGGACGCCGCATTTATGCACCAGTCGAGCGCCTGCCGCGCGTTCGCAACGGTCTCGGAATCGCCATCATCTCCACCCCGCGTGGTGTGATGACCGACAAGCAGGCACGCCGCGAAAATGTTGGCGGTGAGGTATTGTGTACGATCTGGTAAGAAGAGAAGCAGGAGTAAAGAACCATGTCACGAGTTGGAAAAAAGCCAATAACAATCCCTAGCACCGTCACGGTCAAGTTCGACGGTGGAATGTGCGCAGTCAAGGGGCCGAAGGGTGAGTTGACGTTCGCCATTGACGCATCGATCACTCCTCAAATGGAGAACGGTACGTTGACATTTGTACGTGCGAACGATGACAAGAAGGTCCGTGCCCTGCACGGTCTCACGCGCGCCCATGTTGCCTGGATGGTTGACGGTGTATCGAATGGGTTCACAAAGAACTTGTCGATCGAGGGTGTCGGTTACAAGGTCGAAATGCGTGGGAAGAATCTCCTTCTCTCTCTTGGATATTCGCATCCGATCCTGTTCATGCCCCCTGATGGTGTCGAGTTCGCCGTTACGTCCCCGACCGTGTTCGCGGTAAAGGGCATTAACAAGCATCTCGTTGGTGAAGTGGCCGCGAAGGTCCGTGAGCTACGCCCGCCTGAGCCGTACAAGGGCAAGGGTATTCGCTACGAAGGTGAATACATCCGTCGTAAGGCTGGTAAGTCGGCTGGTAAGTAAGGAGAACGAAGAACATGAATCGCATCAAGCTCAAGAACATTCGTCACGCACGTCGCGACCGCCGGGTTCGCAAGGACATCAATGGCACGCCATCGCGTCCACGCCTGACGGTATTCCGCTCACTCAAGCACATCTATGCTCAGGTTATCGACGATGTGTCAGCAACGACGCTCGTATCAGCCTCAACGGTTGATGCAGAGGTCCGTGCGAAGGCTGCAGGTCTGACCAAGGTTGAAGAAAGCCGCCTTGTCGGTAGTCTTCTAGCCGAGCGTGCCAAGGCTGCAAACGTTTCGACGGTTGCATTCGACCGCAACGGTTTTCTCTATCACGGACGCGTGAAGGCTCTTGCCGATGCCGCTCGTGAAGGTGGGCTTGATTTCTAACGAAGAACGAAACGGAGAATAGTTACGTGGCAAAGCAAAAACTCTCAGACTTGAACCTCAAGGACAAGATCGTCTACGTTGGCCGTACGGCTAAGGTGGTCAAGGGCGGTCGCCGTTTCAACTTCTCGGCAATGGTTGTTGTCGGTGATGAGCAAGGACACGTCGGATACGGCCTTGGTAAGGCTGGCGAAGTGTCGAATGCTGTTACGAAGGCAACAGAAGCAGCCAAGAAGTCTGTCGTGAAGGTTCGCGTCGAAAACGGCACAATCCCTCACGAGGTAATTGGACGCTTCGGTGCAGCAAAGGTGTTGATTCGCCCGGCAACCCCGGGTACGGGTGTTATTGCTGCCGGTGGTGTTCGCGCTATTCTTGAGCTCGCGGGTGTGAAGGACGTGTTGACAAAGTCACAGGGTTCTTCAAATCCCCACAACACGGTCAAGGCAACCATGGATGCGTTGATGCAACTCGAAGACGTAGGCGCAGTCGCCGTACGTCGTGGTGTGAGCGTCGAGAAGGTCCTTCACGGCTAAGCAAGGAGAAGACAGAATTATGAAACTCAAGATCACACAAATAAAGTCATCGATCGGTGCACTGAAGGCGCACAAGGAAACGATCAAGGCCCTCGGGCTGGGTCGTCCGAACTACGTTTCGGTCAAACCGAAGAACCCCCAAATTTTGGGCATGGTGAACGCTGTTCGCCATCTCGTGACCGTTGAAGAGATCGCAGACTGAGGCCAGAAATGAAACACATCGGAAATCTTTCGCCCGCTCCGGGCTCCCGTCATAAGAAGAAGCGTGTAGGTCGTGGTGCTGGCTCCGGCCATGGTGGCACAGCCACGCGCGGTCACAAGGGTCACCAGTCGCGTAGCGGTGGTCATCAAAGCCGTGGCTTTGAGGGCGGCCAGATGACGCTCACGCGCCGTATCCCGAAGTTTGGCTTTACGAACAACAACCGCGTTGAGTATCAGGAAGTCAACGTCGCAACGCTCCAGCGTTTGGTTGATGAGAAGCGCATCACCAACGGCGTTGTGTCAAAGGACGTACTCCTGCAACTCGGCGTGATTCGTGTCAAGTCTGCACCAATCAAGATCCTTGGCAATGGTGATCTGTCGGCATCGCTGACCGTTTCCTGTGACAAGATTTCCGCTGCCGCCAAGAACAAGATTGAATCTGCCGGAGGAGCGGTAACCGTTCATGGCTAATATCGTGACCACTTTCCGGAACATGTTCCGGATCGAAGAGCTTCGCGATCGGATTGTCTTCACGCTGATCGCCCTGTTGGCTGTGCGCGTTGGTTCGCTCATTGCGATTCCAGGCGTTGACACGGCCTCATTGAAGGCTCTTCAAGCGACTGCCTCTGATGGGGGCATCTTTGAGATCTATAACCTCTTCGTGGGTGGCGCGTTTGAGAACGCTGCCATTTTCGCGTTGGGGATTATGCCGTACATCTCCGCAAGTATCATTCTGCAGATCGGTGGCGTTGTTCTACCGCAGTTGCAAAAGATGCAGCGTGAAGGGGATGAAGGCCGTCGTAAGATTAATCAGCTCACTCGCGTACTGACCATTCCGATTGCTGCGCTCCAGGCATGGGGCGTAACGATTAAGCTGGTCAACGACTACGGCGCATCAATTCCTGACCACGGGTTGTTTTGGACACTTACAAGCGTCCTTATCATGACCGCAGGTACGGTAAGCCTCATGTGGATTGGTGAGCAGATCACGGATCGTGGTCTCGGCAACGGGATTTCGCTAATCATCTTCATCGGCATTATCTCACGTCTTCCAGTTGGAATCTATCAGCAATTCGTGACCTCGTCCGGTGGCGATAGTCAAGTTGGTCGCGAACTTGTTGTTGGAGCGATCTTCCTGACGTTGCTCTTGGGCATTATTGCTGTGGTGATTCTCATCACGCAAGGGGCTCGACGTATTCCAGTTCAGTATGCGAAGCGTGTCGTTGGCCGTAAGGTATATGGCGGCACGACGCAGTACATCCCGCTCCGCGTGAACACAGCTGGTGTGATGCCAATCATTTTTGCGCAGTCGATCCTGTTCATTCCGGGAACCATCGCATCATTCTTTCCGAACGCTGAATTCCTTCGTTCGGTTGAGTTTGCATTGCGTCCCGATGGCGTGTTGTACTCTGTGTTGTACGGATTGATGATTGTCTTCTTCACGTACTTCTATACGGCTATTGCCTTCAACCCGAAGGAAGTGTCGGATAACATGAAGAAGAATGGCGGGTTCATTCCAGGCGTTCGCCCCGGAAGTGCTACGGCCGAATACATTGAAAACATTCTGACGAGAATTACGCTGCCAGGCGCAATCTTCCTCGCAATCATTGCAATTCTTCCAACGTTTGCAATGAATGTGTTGACGGTGCAACCTGGATTGGCTTCGTTCTTTGGCGGTACTAGTCTTCTCATTGTCGTGGGTGTGGCTCTCGACACGCTTCAACAAATCGAATCGTATCTCTTGATGCGTCATTACGACGGCTTCATGAAGACCGGTAAGATTCGTGGGCGTGCAGGAGTCGCGTCCTAACGCTGATGTCTCCGGTCAACAATCGCCTGCCCGTTCATGACGTCGAGGCGATCTTGAAGATCGAAGCAGCATGTCGCATTGTTGCTGATGTGCTGAGTCATCTCGAGCAATATGTTGTGCCAGGTGCATTGACGGCTGAGCTTGATGCCATAGCTGAGGATTTTATCCGCACGCGTGGAGGAGAGCCAGCATTCAAGGGGTACGAAGTCGACACAAAAGTCTACCCGTACACACTGTGCGTAAGCATCGACGAAGAAGTGGTCCACGGTATGCCTGGACAACGAGCTCTACAAGAAGGGCAGATTGTTTCGGTTGATGTGGGAGTAAAGAAAGACGGGTACTACGGTGATAGCGCGTTCACCTTTGGTGTGGGTGCGATCTCTGCAGAAAAACAGCGGTTGCTCGAGGTCACGCAGGAGTCTCTGCAGCTCGGCATAGAGCAAGCCGTTGATGGACATCGGGTGTACGACATTGCCCGCGCTGTCCAGACGTGTGTTGAAAATCAAGGATTTTCGGTCGTACGGGAACTCGTTGGTCATGGCATCGGCCAGAACCTCCACGAAGAACCGCCGATCCCGAACTTCGTCCCCGGCCTGTTGCATCGCAATCGTTTTCCAAACGTGCAACTGCGATCAGGTATGGCGCTGGCAATCGAGCCGATGGTGAATCTTGGGTTGTTCCATGTTCACACGGCACGAGATGGCTGGACGGTGTACGCTGCAGATGGAAAGCCTTCTGCGCATTTCGAACACACCGTGGTGATTGATGGATCGATGCCGAAGATTTTGACGGAACGGTAAACCAGTAAAAGGAACATTAGAACAAGATGGGTCGCGAAGACGTCATACGTGTCGATGGCACGATCGAGGAGGCTCTCCCGAACACGCAGTTTATCGTTAAACTGGACAACGGGCACAAGATCCTCGCACACGTGTCAGGCAAGATGCGTATGCACTTCATCAAGATCTTTCGAGGCGATAAAGTCACCGTCGAAATGTCTCCGTACGACCTGTCAAAGGGTCGGATCGTTTATCGGTACAAGTAATGACGCTCACTCAAAGGTGAAACAATGAAAGTTCAAGCATCAGTTAAGAAGCGCAGCCCGGAGGACAAGATTGTCCGCCGCAAGGGTCGTGTGTACGTGATTAACAAGAAAAACCCACGCTTCAAGCAACGCCAAGGCTAATTCAGGAGACACAACGTGGCTCGTATCGCAGGGATCGACCTACCAAAAAATAAGCGCGGACTTATCGCGCTCACTTACATCTTCGGCATTGGCCGCACGGTTAGTAGTGAGGTGCTGGATAAAGCCGGCATTGATCATAACAAGCGTGTGTCGACATGGACGGACGATGAAGTTGCACGTATCCGTCAAGCGATCGCCGACTACAAAGTCGAAGGTCAGCTTCGCTCGGAGATTCAGCTGAATATCAAGCGTCTGATGGACGTGGGCTGCTATCGTGGTCTTCGCCATCGTCGCGGCCTCCCAGCCCGCGGTCAGCGCACACGGACAAATGCTCGTACTCGTAAGGGTAAGCGTAAGACCGTAGCCGGTAAGAAGAAGGCAGTGAAGAAGTAATACAGGAATGAACTAGAATGGCAGCTGCTAAGAAACGCGTAAAGCGCAAGATCGTCTCGGATGTACATGGCAAGGTGTTTGTCCGTGCAACATTCAATAACGTCATCGTAACTGTAACAGATACCTATGGCAACACGTTGTCATGGTCATCTGCAGGCAAGAACGGGTTCCGTGGCTCGAAGAAGAACACGCCGTATGCATCGCAGGTGTCAGCCGACAAGGCCGCACGCGAGGCATATGAAATGGGACTTCGCAAGGTCGACGTCATCGTCAAGGGTCCGGGATCGGGTCGCGAGGCAGCTATTCGTGCGCTGACGCAAGCTGGTTTCGAGGTTCTCTCGATTCTTGATGAGACGCCGCTTCCGCACAACGGTTGCCGTCCTCCAAAGAAGCGCCGAGTCTAATCGGCCCCCTTCTTTTTTTCGTCTGACATTGATCTAAGGAACGTCATGAACATGCAGATGCAGATGCCGGAAGGCGTCGTCGTCGAAGAACTAGGAAGTGCGTATCACGCACGCTTTATTCTGAACCCTCTTGAAGAAGGCTACGGTACAACGATTGGCAATGCCTTCCGTCGCGTATTGCTATCGTCGATTCAGGGTTCGGCCATTGTTGGTATTAAGATCTCCGACGTCCAGCACGAGTTTCAGACCATCCCCGGCGTTGTCGAGGACATGTGTGAAATCATTCTGAACCTCAAGGAAGTTCGCTTCCGTGTTGTCGACCCTAAGGCGCCAAATCGTGTTACATTCCGCGTCAAGGGGCAGTCAGTATGGACTGCACAAATGATTCAGGATGCTTCTGCAGGCGCTATCGAAGTGCTGGATCCGTCAAAGAAGATTGCGACACTTTCGAACGACGTTGACTTTGATGTCGAACTGCGCATTGGCCGTGGCAAGGGCTACGTCCCAGCTGAAGAGCAGAACACCACCGATTTCCCGGTTGGAATGCTTCCAATTGATGCGATTTACACGCCGATCAAGAACGTCGTGTTCAACGTCGAGCCATTCCGTGTTGGTCAGAAGACAGATTACGAGCGTTTGGTTTTGGATGTATCAACCGACGGATCGATCACGGCGAAAGAAGCTGTTGAGCACTCAGCTGGCATCCTTCGTTCCCACATCGCATTGCTGCTGGGTGTGAATCCATCTGCAGTAAGCGCCGAGTCTGTTGAAACAACTGCCACAGATTCAGAAGCAGACCGTGAGCGCGCCCGCGTTCGCCGCATTCTGCTTCAGCCGGTTGATGAATTGGAACTGAGTGTGCGTGCCCATAACTGCCTGAAGGCCGCAAACATTAAGTCGTTGGCAGACCTTGTTGGACTCCAGGAGACGGACCTTCTCAAGTTCCGCAACTTTGGTCGGAAGTCCCTCTCGGAATTGGCAGAAGTCGTCGTGCAGAATGGCCTCCACTTCGGAATGAATGTGGATGAGTATCTCCGCGACGAGGTAGCAAAATCTTGATAATGACAGGTAAGGAGTAGAAGACATGCGACACGGGTATGCAGGACGGAAACTTAAGCGCACGGCAAGCCACAAGCGAGCTCTGATGGCGAATCTTGTGACGTCGTTGTTCGAGCACAAACGCCTCGTGACAACGCTGGCCAAGGCCAAGGAACTGCGTCCTTTTGCTGAGCAGCTCATCACGCGCGCCCGGAACGCCCACCGCTCGGAGAAGTCTGGTGCCATCACTGGCGTCGACATACATAATCGCCGTATGGTTGGTCGATTCATCAAGAACAAGGGTGTGCTCCAAGAGCTGTTCGATACGATCGCTCCATTGGTCGCCGAACGTGATGGTGGATACACGCGGATTACCAAGCTTGGTCTTCGCCGCGGCGATGCATCAGAAACAGCGATGATCGAGTTGGTCGATTGGTCAAATCCTCAGGATGGCCGTTCGTCATCAACACGTCGTCGTCCAGCCGCAAAGGGTCCAGCGAAGCCAAAACCATCATTCACTCCGAAGCCTGTTGCTGCTGCACCAGTAGCAGCTCCGATTGTGGAAGAAGTTGCAGCTGAGCCAGAGGCAGAGGTTGAAGCGCCAGTAATGGAAGCACCTGCGGCAGAAGCACCTGCGGCAGAAGCACCTGCGGATAATGCGCCAGCGGACTCTTCAGCAGCAGACGCCCCAGCTGAATCCTAAGCATAACAACATCGATTGCAACAACGCCGGATACACCTGTATTCGGCGTTTTCTGTTTTTCTCACTGAATGGATCCTAATGGCACACGACCTCCATATTCATGCTGAGTTCGTGAAAGGGGCAACCGCCCCGGAGCACTTTCCCGCTTCGACTGCGAGTGAGATCGCAATGGTAGGTCGTTCAAATGTTGGCAAGTCGTCGTTGATCAATACAATCGTTCGACATGGTGGTATTGCGCGAGTTTCAAATACGCCAGGTAAGACGCAGGAGATCAACTTCTTTATTACCGATGCAGGCTTTATGTTGGTCGACCTTCCAGGGTATGGCTATGCTCGCGTGAGTAAGACGCAGCGGGAGCAGTTCTCGAAGATCATCCGTCAGTACGTCACGAAGCGTGAGAACCTCGTACTGACCTGTGTCCTAATCGATGCTCGACATGACCCACAGCCACTGGATCTTGCGATGCTCGAAGAACTCGAGCTTGCCCATCGGTCCTATGTCGTTGTGTTAACGAAGTGTGACAAACTGAAGCCAGGTGCCGTCTCTGCCCGTGAGGAGCAACTGCGTCATCTACTCTCACAATGTCAACATCTCGTTGACGTGATCCCAACTTCCAGTCAAACAACGCTTGGCCGCCACGAGCTTCTTGGCTGTATGAAACGAATCGTTCACGAACATGGTAAGGGGCTTGCATGAGCGCTCAACCGTTGGTCGGAATTATCATGGGTAGCGACTCAGACTATCCAACAATGCGCGAGGCCGCTGCCGTCTGCGAAGAGTTCGGCGTTCCATCTGAGGTCCGCGTTGTCAGTGCCCACCGTACTCCAGCCGATATGGCCGACTATGCGAGCACGGCACATTCACGTGGACTGAAGGTTCTCATCGCTGGTGCCGGTGGTGCCGCCCACCTTCCCGGAATGGTTGCATCCTATTCGCCCCTTCCCGTAATTGGTGTCCCGATTGCAACCAAGCAGCTCCGTGGACTCGACTCTCTGCTGAGCATCGTTCAAATGCCCGCCGGTGTTCCCGTGGCTACCGTAGCTATTGGTGGTGGACGTAATGCAGGTATTCTTGCAATCGAGATCCTCTCTCTGGCGCTGCCCGAATTGCAGGGCAAACTCGTGGCATATAAGCAGCACATGGCTGAGGTTTCGCGCGCCAAGAATGACGGGCTGACCTCACAACAATGGGATGTTGAATAATCCATCGATTCTATCGATGTTTGCATCCCCTTATTGGGTAATGAATGACCAACCTGCGTTACCATAGATCAGACCGACGACGACTGCCGCTGCGAGAACAACGGCAGATCGTGCGTCTCCGCATTTGGATCTGACCCCTCTCGCAGCGAAGCCCAGCTTCAGCCCCGTCCGTGGCTGAACCAGTTCCGACGGTGAATGTCGGAACACGTTCTTCATCCCTACCATTTGTACAAACATGAGCGACCCACTTGTTGAGGTCGGTGTGGAGGTATTCCATGCCGACGAGTCACACATTCGGTACGCCGAGGAAATCTGCGAAACGATCTTCATTGCAGCACAGCAGCGCGGCACGGGTATTGCCCGTCGAACACCGGAATACATCATTCAGAAAATGACGGAGGGTAAGGCCATCATCGCTCTTACCCAAGATGGACTGCTCGCTGGTTTCTGTTATATCGAGACATGGGAACACGGACGCTATGTGGCCAATTCAGGTCTCATCGTCAAGCCCGAGTACCGAAAACAGAACCTTGCACGTCGCATCAAAAAGGCAGCCTTTGAACTATCGCGTCAGCGCTATCCGGATGCCAAACTGTTTGGTATCACAACAAGCGCGGCCGTGATGAAGATCAACTCCGAGCTGGGCTATCGACCAGTACACTTTTCCGAGTTAACCACGGATGAAGCCTTCTGGAGTGGTTGCAAATCCTGTCCGAACTACGACATCCTTGAACGTACGAAGCGCGCAATGTGCCTTTGCACGGGTATGCTTGCCGATGCTTCATCCGCAACCAACACGGATTCCAAACAGGAGGCGCAATGAGCAAGGTTCTTCTCGCCTTTAGTGGTGGACTCGATACGTCCTACTGTGCCCGTTACCTGGCAGTTGATCTCGGCATGGAGGTGCACACGGTCATCGTCGATACCGGGGGCTTCTCTGCCGACGAACTCGCACGTATCGAAGCACGCGCTCGTGCTTGCGGCGTTGCTTCGCACACCGCACTGGATCGTACGCATGACCTGTTCAATCTCGTGCTGCGCTACTGTATCGCCGGCAACGTTCTGAAGAACGACACCTATCCACTAAGCGTTAGCGCAGAGCGCGTCGTTCAAGCAATGGCAATTGCTGCGCACGCACGGTCGATCGGTGCAACACACTTGGCGCACGGAAGTACAGGAGCTGGCAACGATCAGATTCGTTTTGATGTCATCTTTCGGATCATGACGCCCGAGATGCCGATCATCACACCGATTCGTGATCAGCGCCTTTCACGAGAGGCCGAAATCTCATATCTACTCGAGCATGGCGTCGAGGGTGACTGGACGAAGGCGACCTACTCGATCAATCAGGGCATTTGGGGCACAACCATTGGTGGACGTGAGACGTTAACGTCGCATGAGCCCCTTCCCGACGAAGCCTGGCCATCCAGCGCATTCCCCAAGAACAACGCAGATGCATCGCGCACTCTCGTGATCCACTTTGAAAAGGGGCTCCCCACACGCCTGGATGGTGAGGCGATGGATCCGGTAGCGTTGCTGCGCAGACTCAACGACATCGGCTCGCACTGGCATATCGGTCGTGATATGCACGTGGGCGATACCATCCTTGGCATCAAGGGACGTGTGGCATTCGAAGCGCCAGCTGCGATGATGACGATCAAGGCGCATCACGCGCTGGAAAAGCACACGCTCACAAAGTGGCAATTGAATCTCAAGGATCAGCTTGCTCTCTGGTACGGTCAGCTTCTGCACGAAGGACAGTTCCTCGAGCCAGCAATGCGCAGCATCGAAGCATTTTTCGATGATACGCAGAAGCTTGTGACGGGCGAAGTCACGCTGCGCCTCTCGGAGGGGACGTTCTCTGTCGATGGTATCACGTCGGCGCATGACCTGATGCGCTCGAGCTTTGCCACCTATGGTGAAGAGAATCGGGCATGGAGCGGAGAAGATGCCAAAGGATTTTCGACGATGAGTGCGCTGGCAACATCCCTGTGGACATCCGTCAACGGAGCATCACGATGATCCGCGCTGCCGTTGTCGGCGTCGCTGGATACACCGGTGGTGAACTCGCGCGTCTGCTGCTGTCACACCCAGAGGTTGGCGAGTCGGGACTGATCGCTGTCAGCAGCTCCTCGGCTGGGAAGCCCCTTGCCAAGGTGCATCCAGACCTGACAGGGTGGACGAAGGTGATGTGCGTTGATTCGTTTGACACAGCAGACATCATCTTTCTGTGTCTCGGCCACGGACATAGCGTCCGCTGGATAGCCGAACACCCGCACCACGCGCAAACCCGGATCATTGATCTGAGTGCCGATCATCGGGATATCTCGGCTCATCCAGACTTCACGTATGGTCTACCTGAGAAGTACCGTGATCAGATTCGCAATGCCACGCGCATTGCCAATCCGGGCTGTTTCGCAACAGCCATCGAACTTGCGCTGCTTCCGTTAGCGGAAGCACAGCTGCTCACCAGCAACGTTGTCGTGCATGCCATCACGGGCTCGACCGGTGCGGGCGTGCAGCCATCAGACACCACGCATTTCTCGTGGCGCGATTCAAACGTCAGCACATACAAAACGTTTACACACCAGCACGAAGCCGAGATTCTGCAAACTCTTGGTGATGTTGATCTGCACTTTGTGCCCGTGCGTGGACCCTTTACCAGAGGTATTCATGCAAGTTGTGTTGTGCCGGGTGTGTGGGACGTGCATGCGATGACGGATCTATATCACCAGTGCTTTGCTAATCATCCATTCGTTCAGATCGTCGACGCCGAACCGTCTCTAAAATCCGTTATCAATACCAGCATGTGCCACATCGGCATTGTGGCTTCGAGCGGCGCGCTGAACATTGTGAGTGTGATCGATAACCTCCTGAAGGGGGCGAGCGGTCAGGCTGTGCAGAACATGAATCTGATGTTCGGTTTTGAGGAAACGTCCGGACTGCGTACGAAGGCATCTGTGTATTAGGAGCCCCGTTCATGAAACGATTTACTTCTGTTTACGATCTTATCGCCGGACCCGGTCTTGATGCGGCCATGAAGCGTGCACTCGGCTATGCGTCGGACCCGTGGAGCAACGACGCCCTCGGTAAGCGTCGCACTGTGGGCCTGCTATTCATGAACCCGTCACTGCGCACGCGCATGAGCACGCAGAAGGCGGCCTCATTGTTGGGCGCCGAGACGATCGTGCTGAATGCCGGAAGCGACTCGTGGACGCTGGAGACACGCGATGGGGTGGTGATGAACGGGTCAACCACGGAACATATCAAGGAAGCCGCCGCCGTGATGGGGCAGTATTGCGATGTGCTGGGGTTGCGCACCTTTGCCGGTCTCACCGATCGCCAGCACGATTATCAGGAAACTGTCCTCGAAAAATTTATCGCCCACGCCGGTGTTCCGGTGATCAGTCTTGAGAGCGCGACGCGCCATCCGCTTCAGAGCTTTGCTGACCTCATCACGATCGAACAGCACAAAACCCGTCAGCGTCCGAAGGTTGTTCTCACCTGGGCGCCCCATCCCAAAGCCCTCCCACAAGCTGTTGCGAATTCCTTTGTCGAGTGGATGCGTCACGCAGATGTTGAGCTCGTGGTCGCGCATCCAGAGGGCTACGATCTTGATCCATCCTTCGTCGGTGACGCAGCTATCACGCACGACCGTGATGCGGCCTTCGATGGTGCCGATTTTGTCTACGCCAAGAACTGGTCGGCCGTTGAGCCGTATGGGGCTATCCTTTCACAGGATATGCGGTGGACCGTTTCGTCGCAGGCTATGGCGCGCACTAACAATGCGAAGTTCATGCACTGCCTGCCGGTGCGACGGAATATGATCGTTGACGATGCCGTGATCGACGCGCCAACATCAATCGTCATTCCGCAGGCCGCCAACCGTGTAGTATCGGCCCAGACCATTCTCTCCTACATGCTCGAAGGTCTCGGCTGATGCGCGTTGTCAAGATCGGTGGTGCCGTTATCGATACGCCGCATCTGCGCCAGCAGGTGCTGACGGCCATTGCCGCTCTTGCTACACCCTGCGTACTGGTGCATGGCGGTGGAGTGATCGCTACGCGTCTTGCCGAGCAGCTGAATGTGCCGCAGACAATGGTCGAGGGACGTCGCGTAACTGACGCGGCAACGCTCGAGATTGTGGTGATGGCCTATGCCGGTGCCGTGAACAAGGCGCTCGTTGCCGAGCTCCATGCCAAGGGGCGACCCAGCATTGGAGTGACCGGTGCTGATGCCGACATCGTTCGTGCGCATCGACGTCAACACCCGACGATCGACTTCGGCTTTGTGGGCGACGTCGAGCATGTTGACGCAACGCGGCTACGAATGTTCCTTGACCAGGGCCTGAGCGTTGTCGTTGCCCCGCTCACGCATGACGGCAGCGGACAGCTTCTGAATACCAACGCCGACACGATGGCTGCTGAGATTGCCATTGCTCTGTCGAAGACCTCTGTCGGCGACGCTGAGCGTGTATCGCTTCACTACGTCTTTGAACATCATGGCGTGCTCATGTCGATCGATGATCCTTCATCGGTCATTCCGGCTGTTCATGCCAATGACGTTGCGGGCCTTGTCGAGCGTGGGGTGATTACGAAGGGCATGATGCCCAAGATCACCAACGCGGTGCGTGCTGCGCAGGTCGGCGTTGATGTTGTCATCCAACACGTCGATGATTGTGGAACGATGAATGGGACGCGCGTCGTATGATCGATCTGCTCAAACAGCTCATCGCCACGCAGTCCTTTTCGCGTCAGGAGCACGCCACGGCCGACATCATCGAACATGTTCTGCGAAGTGCCGGACGTCCGGTGATGCGCCTTGGTAACAACGTCGTTTCCATGCCCTCTGCTGATGGGCGTCCTGTATGGCTGCTCAACTCGCATCACGATACGGTACGGCCAGGGGGCGGATGGACGCATGATCCGTTCACGCCGACGGTCATCGACGGACGTCTCTATGGTCTGGGCTCCAATGATGCCGGTGGTGCACTTGTCATGATGCTCGCTGCCTACCTGCACATGTCGGCGCAGCCCGACACGCCCGTGCTGTTTGCCTTTGCCGCAACGGCCGAGGAAGAGGTCAGTGGTGACGGCGGCATGGCGCTGCTTACTCGTGAGGTGTTCAGCGCGCACCCGATTGCTTGCGCCCTTGTGGGTGAGCCCACGCAAATGCAGATGGCGGTTGCCGAGCGAGGCCTGATGGTGCTCGACTGTACATGGCACGGACGGACGGGTCACGCCGCACGTAAGGAAGGCGTCAATGCCATCTACACTGCCCTGGCAGACATCGAGTGGTTCCGCACGCATCAGTTTGCCGATGCCAATAGCGACCTCGGCGAGGTATCCATGACCGTCACGCAGATCAATGCCGGCACGCAGCACAACGTCGTCCCTGATGTGTGCACGGCTGTTGTTGATGTGCGTGTCCCTGGATCTCATACGCACGAGGATGTGCTGTCGGTTATCCGCGAGCATGTGAGCTGCGACTGTCAGCCCCGTTCAATGCGGCTGCGCTCATCGGCGATCTCTCTCGATCATCCGCTTGTGCAGGCCGGCATCGCGCTCGGCATGCAGACCTATGCCAGTCCGACGATGTCCGACCAGGCGCTTCTGCCAGTGGGCGTGCCGTCGCTTAAGATCGGTCCGGGTAACAGCGCACGCTCGCACACGCCCGACGAGTGGATCGGCACGAACGAGGTCGAGTCGGGCATTGCCACGTTCATTCACCTGCTTGAAACAACCATGCGGAGTCTGCAATGAAGCCATGGGATAAAGGGGCTCCTATCGATGCGCTGATGGAGTCGTTCACTGTTGGACGTGACCGCGATGTCGATACGCGTCTTGCCCGCTGGGATGTGGTTGGCTCCATCGCCCATGCCGAAATGCTCGGCGCGGTGGGCCTCATCACCGACGATGAGCGACGTCAGCTTACGGGTACACTCTCGGAACTGCTCGAAGCGATCGATCGTGATGGCATTGTGATCGACCCTGCCTGCGAGGACATTCATTCCCACGTCGAGGCCGTGCTCACCCAGAAGCTTGGTGATGTCGGCAAGAAGATCCACACCGGACGCAGTCGCAATGACCAAGTCCTTGTCGACCTTAAGCTCTTTCTGCGTCACGAACTCCGCAGCACGCGCCTGCGTGTGAAAGAACTCGCCCAGCTGCTTATCTCACTGGCCGAGAAGTATGCAAACATTGAACTCCCCGGCTACACGCACTTTCAGATCGCCATGCCCTCGAGCTTTGGTCTGTGGCTAGGGGGCTATGCAGAAGCCCTCATCGAGGACCTGCGCGTGCTCGACATGGGTATTGATGCAGCCAACGCAAATCCCCTCGGCAGTGCTGCCGGCTATGGCACGTCGCTGCCGCTCGACCGTGAGCTCACAACGCGGGCGCTGAACTTCGATCGCGTGCACGTTACCAGCACGTTTGCGCAGATGTCGCGCGGACGTACCGAAAAGCTCGCTGCCATTGCGCTTGCTCAGCCCCTTTCCACTCTTGGTCGTTTTGCTGCCGACGTTGTTCAGTATGCCAGTCAGAACTACGGCTTCATCACGTTGCCCGAGGAGTTCACCACCGGCTCGAGCATCATGCCGCACAAGCGCAACCCCGATGTGTTCGAGGTCCTGCGCGCCCGCTGCAACCGCCTGCAGTCGCTCCCGCAGGAGCTTTCGCTCATGCTCACTAATCTTCCGTCGGGCTACCACCGCGACCTGCAGTTCATGAAGGACACCATCGTCGATGCTATCGACGAGGCGCAGCTCCTGCTTGATGTTGCGCTGCATGTTGTACCGCACATCACACCCGTGCACAACCTCCTGCAGGACCCATCCTACGATCCCGTCTTTAGCGTCGCCCGCGTCGAGGAACTCGTCCGCACTGGCGTGCCTTTTCGGGATGCCTATCGCATGGTAGCAGAAGAGCTAAAGAACGGTAGCTTCGTCCGCCCATCCACCCTCATCGACGGCAGCGCATTGGGAAGTGTCGGCAATCCAGGGTTGGAAGAGCTGAAGAAGAGGGCGGGCGAATGACAAATGACAAATGACGAATGACGAATGACGAATGACGAATGACAAAAGGCGTACAACTATACGTCTGATACCATGAATACGAATTCGGCGAGGCGGTATCACGAATGACCAATGATGGCGCCAGGCATTGGTTGCGTGTACATGCGCGTATCCAGCCTCGACAGTGTGTCTGACATTTTGGCCCGACCCGGAACGTATCAGGTTGTGTGGCGATGTAGGAGACTCCCCAAAGACCGGGGGCTACATGAATGGCTATGGTAATGCCTATCTCAACGCGGCGCTCACATACCCAATTGTCGACTGAATACATCGATTTGTCAGCTCTCCACAGGGCGTTGATGCATTTACATGCACGTCACCTAACTTCGAGTCATTCATCCGCCTGCGGCTTGGTTCCGCAGGTACACGGGCCGCCCTCGGGCGGCCCGCTGCTTTTTGCCAGAATCGTCAATCATTGTGACGGATGATATCTGCTGGAATCTTGGATCTGTCAAACAGATAACGTACTTCACGGCACATGTCGATGGGGACGGTGATCATCTCCGGCCAATCCGGCAACAGGTGTATCTTCGGGCGATAACATCAGATGAAAGTGTCTCTGTTTGTCGCGGCTCATTCATGAGGAAGCACATCGATCGTCCGGTTGAACGACTGCTGAGGGCAAACACCACGCTCTGCCTTTTTGATCAAATACGTACGATTCCACCTGGGATGCAAAAGGTAATCCTATCAAACGGTACGGAAAAGTATCTGTCAGTTCATGAACGTGCGTATCACGATGATATCAAGCCGTTGAATCCGGTCTATGCACGAGTAATGACGAGAGAAGAGTAGGGTAGCGATGTTAATCTGGCAGTGAGAATGCTGAATGATGCGTGGCGTGATGCCTACGACACAGCACTTGTGCTGTCGAATGACTCCGATCTGCGGGAGCCAATCCGGATGGTCTGCACTGAACTTAGAAAGAGGGTCATCATAGGCTATGTGCCGCAAGACCCGAAAAGAATAGGCGTAAGCGACCGTTTAAAACAGGACGCATCCGGAGTCTACCATGTTACGTGGCCGATGTTGCGCTGTAATCAGCTGCCGGATCAGATTGTCACAAGCAAGTGTAACATCATTACGAAACCAGAAGGTTGGTAGCCATAAGGACCTGTGCCGACGAGGCCTTGCTTGGATGCCAATGCGTCGTCAGCTCATCCGAAAGTCGATGCCAGAAAGAGTGAAACATTTGACCGCCATCATCCTCAGCGAAATAGCTAAAATGTTCCGGTACCACTGAGATTACTTCCATCAGATAGAAACGCCATTCAATCTGATCAGTAGTGTGATGAAATGACCCCAGAGCCCTTGCTCATTTCTCCCACATCCTCTCATCAAACACAAACTCTTCTGTTGACGACACCTTGATACGCTTAAACTGCGGATGATCGACGCAGATGAGAATGTTGGTCTCTTGCGGGACAATGATGGATGGAACGATGAGTGCGAGCGATCGCTGCGATCGTGCCCACGTGCTTCCGAGGTCCTTACACGCGTCAGGTGCAGGCGATGAGCGCCAGCCGTTGGGAAGCTCCGTACGGGAGAGGACTTCGACACCATCATCCGGAATGATGAGCTGTACGGCGGCAAAGCGCATGCTGGCCTCGTATCCGTGCAGGTGCACAAAGACCTCCAGTGCTGCGAGGGAAAGCGACGAGGACGCATACACGATTCGCGACCCCGGGTGGTTCCAGCGGCCACCAAACAATCGAGCGCCATCACCGCTGAGAACCTGGTCTGCCCGTCGTGACTTTACCAGTCGCCAGCAGATCATCAGGAGTAGACTCCGTACTCGATGCGTCCAAGCAGATCCTCAACCTCCCGATATCCGGCTTCGCTGGAGATCACGTCAAGGGGCTTTGCACCCCCAAGTGCACGCTGATGCTCGTGCATCCACGTGCGAGCTGAATCAGCCCCCTCCAGAACATACTCGGCCATAGCAACAATGCGCGCCAGTCGATAGAGTCGATCACTCATCTGAGCATTCAAGGAACTCTTTGCATCGGGCACACGCTGCAGCGTGCGGATGCTCACACCGAGCAGCTCTGCCAGCTGAACATCCGTGATGCCGAGCCTTTCAGCCACAGCCATCGCACACGACAGCCGATACCCTTTCTGAATGTCGCGATGTACGTCCAGCAAGGTGTAGGAATGTGAAGCCATCGACGACAGCTTAAGCTTCATGATGCCGTAGGTGGTGGAGATGGGGACCATGGAATAGTTACGAGTTACGAATGACAAATGACGTGCAAATATACGTCATATGGCATATTGTGAAGAATATTAGCCCCGGCCTTGGCCCGGGGAACCGTGGGAACGCAATGGGCGTCATCGGTCATGGGTCATTCGCCCCTTCATCGCAATCGCAACAGCTGCACCGATCATACTGCCCACCATGACGTCGCTGACGTAGTGGACGTTGAGGACGATGCGGGAGATGGCAATGCCAATTCCAAGCGTCCACATGAGAGGGGCAAGGCGCGGGTAGAGGGCCGAACCCATGACGGCAATACAGAGCCCCGTTGTTGCGTGGCCGCTGGGGAATGAATGCCAGAGGAATTCCATGTGCCAGGAAAGGGGTTCCCAGGAGACGATGCCACTTTCGATGGCAAGGGGTGGACGTGGACGTCCGGCAATGACCTTGATGATGTTCGCGATGATGCCGGAAATAGCAACACTGGCAAACCAGAGTAGGTGGTTGCGCGCTATGGCATTGCGCTTGCGCCAGAGTGCAATGCCAACAAGGGCAGAGTAGCCAAGCACCCAGTGTGACTGGCCTGCATGATCGAGTGCAGTACCGATGGCGCGTGACCACGCGGTGGAGTTGGCATGCATCCACTGCGCGACGGGAACATCAACCCACATGATGCTGCAGGTGATGAGTGTAAACACCGGTAGTAACCAGCGTAGAGAGGACAGAGCTGTTGTATTCCTCACCATCGAGCCCCCTGTCACTTGTCCTTCGAGGAGGCTGGCACCGCCGGAAGGTTCAGGTCCTTGATCTTTGCATTGAGATCAGCAATCTCCTTGACTTCGATCGAGCGCAGTGCTACGAGATACTCGTCGGCTTTCGCACTCAGCGTTGCAAACAGATCAAACGTCTGCTGCGTCGGACGTCGGTCGGCACTCGAGGCAACCGATGCCAGTGAGGCGATCTTGTTGTTGAGTTTGACAGGATAGTTGAGAAGATCCTGGAAGGCCTTGGCCTTGGTCTGAATGAGGTTGTCTTCGATCGACGTGAGCGAGTCGGTGATGGCCTTGCTCAGCTTGTTGACGTCCTTGGTTGTGTTGGTGTCCAGATCCTTCCAGCGAGAGGAGAGTCCACTGAGTGTTGTACGGACTTCGCGCAGACGCTTGATGGCTTTGTGAACTTCGCTGAGTTTGACGTTGATCTTCGAATGCAGATCGAACTGAGCCTGGAAGTCATCCACCGAGGTCTTCAACCGAGGGTCCTTACGAATCTCAAAGCGCACGGTCTGCGTATCGGCACCAAGCGCGAATGTGGCAGTGTACCAGCCCGGCACGGCGGTTGGACCCTCTGTGCCGCCACCCCAGAGGAGCGCGCCCTCAAGTGGTTCGGCACCGGGCCAGCGCATATCCCACACAAAGCGGTTGAGCCCCTTGAAGAGTGTCAGGGCGTCCGATGACGGACGATGCAGGGAGTCGAGATGGAAGTCCTTCTCCACCTTGAACGGCTCGCCCTTTGGGTCGACCTTACTCGAGAACGTGATAACGCTATCACCCTTCTCGGTTCGGATCGTCAGCTTCAGTTCGCTGGATGTTGTGTCTGAAAGAGTGTAGTGGAGAAGCACGCCGTTGGGAGCATTCTCACCAACGTCCATGGCAGGGGATGACCATGAGCCCCCTGAGACGCGATACGCGTGACGTGGCGCGTGCGCCGTCAGGCCCTTGCGCGGCGTCGGCGTGTACTGGTGCAGTGGCGACAAATCATCGATGATCCAGAACGAACGTCCATGCGTGCCGATCACGAGGTCCTTCTCCGAGGGGTGTATCACGAGATCGTGGATGGGAGTGAGGGGCATGTTCAGACGCAGCCGACTCCACGATGTGCCGCCATCGAGCGAGAGGTAGAGTCCACGCTCGGTTCCTGCATACAGAAGCCCCTTGCGGAATGGATCCTCACGAACGACGCGGGCAAAGGCACCTTGCGGAATCCCCGACGTTGACTTCTTCCACGTTGCACCGAAGTCCGTGGTGATGAAGATGTACACGCCGTCATCACCATGCTTGTAGCGATTGATGGCGGCAAAGGCCGTACCTGCATCGAAGGGGGAGGGGGCGATCATGCTCACGAGGGATTCGGGCAGTCCCTTCGGGGTGACGTTCTTCCACGTGGCGCCGTTATCGGTGCTGATGTGGATGAGACCACAGTCACTGCCGGCCCATAGCACACCCTTCTTCACCGGAGATTCGGCAAAGGTGAAGATGGTATTATACACCTCGACACCAGTATTGTCCTTGGTGATCGGACCTCCCGAAGGTTGCTGCTTGGTGGTATCGTTGCGCGTAAGATCACCACTGAGCTTCGTCCAGCTCATGCCTTCGTTGGTGCTGCGCCAAACGTGCTGGGAGGTTGTGTACAGGACGGAATTGTCATGGGGCGAGAACACCAGCGGGAACGTCCACTGGAAGCGCTCACCGCGGTCCTTGGAGCCTTCGCCAATCGGGTTGTTCGGGTACACGCTAATGTCCTGCTCCTGATTGAGGAGCTTGGACTTGCGTCCGATGTATCCCGAGTAGTTGCCGCCAAAGGTGATGTCCGGATCGGTCGGATGGGGGATCACGTAGCCGCTTTCAAAGCCGGCAACCGGATACCAATCGTCGCGGTTGATGGACCAGCCCCCTATCACTCGACTCGGAATCGAGCACGTGGTGTTATCCTGCTGTGCTCCGTAGAGTCGGTAAGGGAAGTGCGAGTCGACGCTCACATGATAGAACTGCGACGTTGGCAGGTCCTGCTCGGTCATGTGCTTCCAGCCATCCTCTGTGACGGCAACACCGCCATCATCAGCAAGGATCATGCGTTGTGGGTTGCGCGGATCGATCCACAGGTCATGATGGTCGCCGTGCTTGGTTGGCATACCTGAGAAGGTACGACCACCATCGGTGCTGCGATGCCAGCCAACATTCAACACATAAACAGTGTTAGCATCAAGTGGGTCCGCATAGACGTGGTTGAAGTACCACGGACGCTGTCGCAGGTCGGCCGAGGTGCTGGTACGCGACCACGTAGCGCCGCCGTCGGTGCTCTTAAAGAGTCCGCCGTTGGCACTCTCAACCATTGCCCAGACGAGGTTGCGCTGGGCAGCAGAAACGTCCACATTGATCTTGCCGATAAGCCCCTTGGGCAGACCTGGGTTCGAGGTGATCTCCTTCCACGTGTCGCCGCCGTCGGTGCTCTTGAACAGCCCGCATCCGCTGCCACCGCTGCTCATGCTCCAGGCGTTGCGGTAGGCCTGCCAGAGCGAAGCATAGACGATGCGCGGATTGTTTGGGTCCATCTTCAACGTCATACCGCCCGTTGAATCGTTGCGATAGAGCACCTTCTTCCACGTCGTGCCGCCATCGGTCGACTTGAAGATTCCCCGGTCAGCATTTGCGGTGAAGACGTTGCCCATCGACGAAACCATCACGATGTCCGGGTTGTCGGGATGTACAACGATATCCGCGATCATCTGCGCACTACGCAGTCCGATATGCTTCCACGTCAGGCCGCCGTCGGTGGTCTTATACATGCCATCGCCCGGCGAGATGTTGCCGCGGATGTCTGTTTCGCCCATACCGACGTAGACCACGTTTGGATCGGAAGGGGCGATGGTGATCGCCCCTACGCTGCTCGAGTTGAATGCTGTGTCGGAGACGCTCCGCCAGGACTCACCGCCATCTTCGGACTTCCAGACACCACCACCGGTGGCACCGAAGTAATAGGTCTTCGGTAGATCGGCATGACCCGCTACTGCGAGCGAGCGTCCGCCCCGGAAAGGGCCGATGCATCGTGCACGCATGGCACGCAGGTCAATGTCGAGCTGTTGGGTGGAAGGGGTGGTGACGGTCTGTGAGGTGCCGATGATCGGCATACCAATCAGGGCAAGGCAGAGCAGAAGATGTTTCATCGAATGACGGTAACGGAGTGCTCTCCGCTGCGCAGGGCGTAGACTCCGCTTGGAAGGTGACGACAATCAATGGTTTGCGCGTCGGAAACTACGGCAGAAATCGGTGTCGTCTTGCCCGTCAGATCAGTGAGAACGGCATCATTTTCCACGGCGAATGGAAGGCGAACTGAACCATTGAGCGCCATGAGGGCCGATGGGGCTTGTGTAGATTCGATATCGGAGACAGTCGTTGCAGCATTGAGGTCGAAGATGACGACATCGTTCGTGGCAGCATAGCCCCCTTCAACGAAGGCTCGAGTCACCCACAGTTCACGTCCAAAAATTGCCAAGCCTTCTGGCTTGGCACCTACCGATAGGGTGCCGAGACGCTGGCCCGTTGTGAGATCGAAGATGCGGACGTCACTTGTGAAGGTTGAGACAAACAACCGTGGCGTGCCATTTGGACCCATGGTGTCGATGACGCATTCGCGCGGTCCGTCATATCCTGACGAGCCAACAATGATGGTATCGACGGCCTTCTGCGCGATCAAATCGACCACAACGACGTGATGGGATCCGTTGACGGTGACGTATGCACGGTCGTTGTGGACCAGCAGGTGATTTGGCGTGTCACCCACCGGGATCGTTGTGCGCGTGCGTGTGCCCTGCGAATCCGTCCAAAGGTCGAGGCTGCCATTGTTGCCGCCGAAGGTGCCTTCACAGATGGCGGCAAGTCCAGTTGATGTTGGCGTCGAATAGGGAAGTGGGGCCTGTGGATTGACGCCCGTTGCGAAGGTTGTCGACTTCTTACTCGGGACGTTGATTTCAACGATCGTGCCTGGGTCGGTGAAGTTTGGACGCTGAGCAACCCAGACGGTGTTGCCGTCAGGAGATGTCGAAACCGATGAGAAAGTACCGGAGTATACAATGTCGGAGTTTGTTTGCGTAGCTGTCGAGAACCGATAGACCTCATCGTTGAAGCCAATGTCGAATGCAGATTGTTGTGGGGAGTGTCCGAGGCGAGAGACCATTACGTTGCCCCATCCAAATTCGGTGTTCCGCACTACCTGGCGCGTAGCGGCATCAACGATCAGCCATGATGCTGGCACATCGGAGGCGTCAGCATTTCCGTTGAAGTTCACATCGGTTCGCGCGCAAAGGATGTGAACATTGGAGCCCGCCACGACAATGTTGACTGGCTGAAGAGGTGTTTCGATGCGCTGCTGTGCAGCACATATGAGGGAGGCGCCGATGAGCGCGCAAAAAAGGACGAGACCACGCATTGCGTGCCCCTTTCATGATGACCGCTGTGATGCGCAGCGGCGAGGACGATACCTCACAGTTATAAATGCGATGTGGTAGATATTCCGACTTCGGAATCAACCTTCCCAGTCGCCTTCCCAAGCCCTGGCATCTCCAGGTCCTCAGTGGCTGTCCTTCGCAGACAAGACCGGGTCGTCCTCCGTTACGGCGGCGCAACCGTGCATGAATCTCACATGCTTCCCTCAACGCACCGGCCGAAGCCGGTGACCACATCGGGAGCGCGAATATAGGCAGCGACTATCTTTGCCGAATGCAGCACCGACATTGGGTCTATCTCATTGCATGGGTATGTACGGCGAGCTCCGGCATCGCCGCAACGCTCTTTAGCGTGTACCTTCCATTGATTGCTGCCGACTTTGCCGGGCCAGTGGCTGTGAAGGAGTTCATCCCGCACCTGGGGTCGGCTGCCGGTGGAGCCTTTCTGCTCGGATGGGCTGTGGGAGCCTTTGTTCTTGGTGCCGTGGCTGACCGGGTAGGCCGACGTCGCGCGCTGTTTTTGTGCATGCTCTTGAGCACCGCGGGCATGTCGGTGACGGGTCTGATCGGCGAATTCCCTCTCCTGGTTCTCATTCGATTTGTGACCGGCTTTGGCGCTGGAAGCGTGCTGGCATTGACAACGGTGCTCGTGAGCGAGGCATTCAATACGGGCCTTCGTTCAATTCTCGTTGGCATCCTCATTAATGCGTTCCCCGTTGGCTTTATTGTTGCCGGTCTGATCGCGAATACCGTTGCGAACTGGCGCGAGGCATTTGATCTGACTGTTGTCCTTCTTTCGCTGCCCCTTGCAATCCTGCTGGTTGTTCGAGAATCTGATATGTGGTCGGCCAGCGCTGCGCGTCAGGAGCGGTCCTCTTTGAGTGAAATGCTCTCGGGCGCATATCTGCGTGACCTTGTGGTTGGCGTTACCCTCTTCGGATCAATGCTCGTTGGTCTCTGGGCAGTCTTCGCTTGGATGCCGACCTGGGTGCATCATATGAGCGATCCAATTGCGAATCCAAGTGTCGCCCGCACGAATCGAGCTATCGTGAACATCCTTCTCGGTGCAGGAAGTGTGGTAGGGGGCCTGTTTAGCGGACTTTTAGCAGAGCGTTTTGGACGTCGTTTTGCCTCCGCCATTGCCTATGTCGGTTGCATCGGGAGTACCATCCTGATCTTTCATACGGGGCAGGTGCCGGGTACGGAGCTCTTTTGCTTGACCTTTCTTCTTACGCTGTTCATTGGAATCAATCAGGGTGTGCTCAGTGGATACATTCCAGAGCTTTTTCCCACCCGACTGCGCGGTTCCGCTACAGGCATTTCCATGAATGCCGGACGCCTAATCACCGCTGGCACCGTATTCTTTGTTGGCCTGCTCGTCAATGCATTCGGTGGCTATGAGAACGCGATCTCCGTCTTCGCCATTGCCTACGTTGTGGGTCTCATTTCGCTGGTATGGGCTCGCGAGACAAAGGGCGCTGATCTGCCAGACTGATGGGGAGATTCTTGGTAATCCTTTTCCGACCGGCTGGTCGACTACCCAGTTGTGGGTATTGATACCGTAGTCAAACAACTGCAGATTGCTGCCGAGGAGCACACAAGCTTCTTGGATGGATAGTTGTTCTATTCTTCGGTGTATCCTCGGGTCCATTTGTGCTGGTGGTACACGCAGATGGACCCGAGTCTATTTTCGGTGTCTAAGGCAACAATTGGAAGACGGCCGAAGGTTCCATGAGCCAACCGGGTCGTATTAGCGGACGACGTGGATTGGGCGGATGCCAAGGCTGCCTGCAGCAGCACAGTTCGATGATGAGTCATCAACGAGGACTGCATCCGCAGGGTCGAATCCCTGATCTTCGCAGACATGGAAGAACGCCTGGGGATCTGGCTTGCGACGGCGAATAACGTATGACAGATACACCTGGTCAACGAGCTGAAAGACAGGCTGGCATCGCAACTGGCAATCCAGATAATGGAGCTCAGAAATATTCGACAGGATAACCGTACGACTCCCCGGCTCAGCGGCATAGGTCATCTGCAGACGTCGCACTTCATCAACGGCGAACGGGAACAACCCGCGTTCAAGAATTGCACACCATGCACGATCGATTGCACTATCGTCCGCGGTAAAGCCGTACCGATGTCGCAGGGCATGCCGGAACTCCGACGTAGTGACATCTCCACGATCGTAGGCGACGAAAATCTCATCCTGTTGCTCAACACCGAAGGCAATCGGTGTCCCGTTGTATCCCTCCAGTTGCATCATGGCCTGCCGCGTCTTCTCGAAATCAATATCGAAGAGCACGCCACCAAGATCGATGATCAAGAGTGAGGACATGTGATCAGTATCGGAAATAGAGCCAGCGCTGATCATCAATGACGGCCGCCGCACGTAGGTCACGTTCGAATTTGTCCCAGGCAGCGCTGCGCTGCTCTTCCAGGATGTCGGATTCCTTGAGTTCGAACCACATCGGAAACTCGTCGATATTGGCAGCATTGATGCCGGTAATATTGACAATGTACCATCCGTTATCACCCAGGAATGGTCCGTAGAGATCGGTCGTTGGTTTCGCGAGGACTTCGCGGGCCGCCGTTACGTCGACCATCGCATCGCCGAAGAATCCATCACCGGTGACGGTGAGTCCACGAGCGATTTGGGCTTCCTTGGGGCGGTCCGCCAGGAAGAGGGTCCCACCATCGATGCGTGAGGATAGCCCCCTAACCGTCTTGGCTAGATCGCGCCGTGCATCGCAGCCACGCGAGCGCATGATAGCTTCTGACATTGCCGGGATGGCTGCTTCAAATGGTAGGGGGCCAGCAGGGACACTATCAACTACGACTGCCATGACCACTCCCTTTTCGGGTGTATCGATCGGGTCGCACGAAGCGGCAACTTGCGTTCGGAAGGCAACGTTCGGAAGACGATAGGAGCCGTACAGCTTTTGATTTTCGGTGAACCAGGGTGACAGAGTGATGGTTCTACCGAAGCGGCCAGCGACAGCTCCGAGCTCGATGCCCTCTTCATAGAGACTCACGGCCTCGTTAACAACAGCCAGGATACTGTCGACCGTTTGCTTTGATGGATCAATCGGAGTAACGATGTAGCGTGCGCGGACCGTTGGATTCTTCGATCCCTTAACCTTTGTAACCGAGTCAATCAAGAGTAAATGCACGCCGGTCGGGTGGAGGATCGGACCGATTGCCGAACCGACCTTCTTGCCACGAACATATCCGTAGAACTCGGACTGTGCCGCAGAATCTGGGGAGAGTCGAATGCTTCCAGACGATGTTGTCGAGGCTACACTGTTCCAGATCGAGTCCTTCTGGCGCGATGAACGAGCGCTATTGAGCAGCGAGACGAACTGCTTGATATTGCCGAGCACAAGCGACGAGTCGATCGGTGCAGCCGTCATCGGCCATGACAGGATGGCAAGGCGACGCATCGGGTCTGGCGTCGTGTACGCGGAGGCATTCGCCTTGTGAAACGCCTGCAGTTCACTCACGTTCGGCTGCGGGATATCCTTCGCACACGGGATCAAGACGATGTCTGCCGTAACCGTTGAGGCTGTGCGGCGGAAGCGATCGCGCAGACCTGTTGTATCCAGCGTTACCGATGAGGTTACCTTCCTCCTGAGTCGAGATTCTGTTTCTGCGAATCCGATGAACTCTCTCCACTGGGCGATCGTACCCTTGAGCTGGTTGATCTCCTGCTCCTGATTAGCTGCCGGCATCCCGGCCATGTTGGCCCGCACAATCGAATCGGGTCGAAGCACCATCGACTTGAGCAATGCTGCATCGAACCGTCCGCGTTCATCAACAACACCACGGCGGATATACTCCGGAGTAGCGGTGAGCAATACGCTGTCGACATCTGACAGTGAGACAACGACGCCGTTTGCGACAGATGCGCGAAGAAGTAACCGTCGGCGGATGATGTCCTCCCACGCAGCCTGCATGATTTCGGGTGGATCGACCTGTCCACGGAGTTGAGCATACTCCGTTCGACGTCCAATTTCACGGCTATACTCGTCCAGCCAGACGGTATCGCCGTTAATGACTCCCGCAAGGGGGCGCGGCGCTTGTGTCGGACGGACTTGAGCAGAGAGCGAAAGTGCTCCCGTCAGGAGGCACAGAATCAGGATACAACGCATGTGGCAAAGATACCGCACGTAGATTCGCAGTCATGAATTCGTTTGAGATCGTTCGCGCAAAGCGGGCATTGGTGGAGGAGATCCGACGTCGTGAAGGCGGACGTCTGAGTATCGAGGGCAGTCGTGAGTTCCTGCAAGGGGCTGGCTTTCGCGTCAACCACGACGTTCTGAAGGTCCTCGTCCTGGGAAGTTCCGATTCGCCCCTTCGCTTCGACGGAGACGATATCGTTCTGAATTCTCCACAGTAGGTTGTGAAATTCATCTCATGTTTTACATTTGAGTCATGAAGAGCCACGGCGTCACAGGACCTGCAACGTTCTATCTTTCGTTAGCACTGCCGATAGCGGCATGGGCTGGCGTTGAGATGGGGCATGCGTGGACCTGCCTTGGAATGGTTGTTGCATTTGTTGGTTTGCCACTGCTTGATGTTCTCACGGGGCGCGATGACCGATCTCCATCGGCGCAGCAGGTGATTGATCTGGATGATGCTCTTAGCTATCGTGTCATCCTGTATCTGCATGCGGTTGTGCAGACGCTGCTTCTGTGGCGTGCATGTGAGCTTTGGAGCACTTGTTCGTGGACAGGCTGGCAGATCGCACTCAGTGTGATAAGCGTTGGTGCCGTAACGGGAGGTCTGGGTATTACGATCGCCCACGAGCTAAGTCACCGCAACATTGCATGGGAGCGATTCTTGGGTACGGTGCTCCTGGCGCAGGTAGGATACACGCATTTTGCACTCGAGCATGTAGCGGGACATCACCGCAACGTGGGATTACAGCACGATCCGGCCACGGCGCGCAAAGGGGAGTCGGTGTATACGTTCATTGCACGGTGTGTTTCCCAAAGTTGGATCCATGTATGGCAAATGGAGGCCCAGCGACTTCGTAATCGCAGCAAGCTGCCGTATGGCGTGCGGAACCGCATGTGGTGGTGGATGGCACTGACGCCGGCCATTGCCGTCGGTGTGTCGATGATCTTTGGACAGTTTGCCGCCTGGTTGTTCCTGGCACAGGGCGCGTTTGCCATTTTCCTACTTGAAGCAGTTAACTACGTCGAGCACTACGGCCTAGTACGTTCGGAGATTCGGCCAGGGGTGCCGGAGAAGTTTGGACCCCAGCATGCATGGGAGTCGCGCCATGTGGCATCGAATACCTTCTTGTTCAAGCTACAGCGTCATGCTGATCATCATCTCATGCCGCAGCGGAGATATCAGTCACTGCGCGTTCACGACAGCAGTCCCCAGCTACCACAGGGCTACCCGGCAATGATTCTGCTCTCGCTGATCCCGCCGCTCTGGCGTCGTGTCGTCCATCCTCGGATTCCAGCGATGTCGCCACCGGTAGGTGTCGCTCCAACGGTGTAGCTTCCTCACCGTGGAGATGCAAACACCGGGTCGACCGAATCACAAGCCCCTTGCCACTACCTCTGCGCTGCGCCGTCGAGTCGGAATCGGTCTGTTTCTGCTGGGTACATTTCTCCCGGCATTCATTCCGCTGATTTACGTCCTTGGCGCTGATGGCTGGCTAGCAGCCGCACTCACTGCCGCATTTTCTATCGGTCTTCCAGAGTTGTTCTGGTTGCTTGCGGCCATCTTCATCGGTCGTGACGGTGTACGGTATCTCTGGCGTCACGTCCGCATACGATTGCGTCTCATCATGCGACGTCTGCGCACACATTCAACCTCAATTCCGTAGATTCGCCGTCCACGGTCCCGTAGTTCAGCTGGATAGAACGTCAGCCTCCGAAGCTGAAAGTCGGTGGTTCGAATCCACTCGGGACTACTGCGTTGGGTGCAAGGTACTGGGATGAAGTACGAAGTACGAATGACCAAGTACGAAGTACCCAGCGAGAAGCCAGTAACAACGAAGTCCTGCGATCAATGATTGCAGGACTTTTTTGTTCGTGGTTCTTCTGTTGGATGAGAGTGAACGTAGTGCTTCGAACCGCAAATTTCGAGCAGGGGGCTTTGCCGATGCGATGTGATGCGCGGCATGTGAGCTGACAAGCACCATCCCACATTGTTCGATTATTGACCACACTGACAGGTAACGGTGAGTGTAGCGGGTTCGGAGTTGCGATTACAGGTGCCTGATGTGACGACGCACCGGTACGGCCCTTTACGGGCAAGTTGCGCCGACTCAATCGTCAGCTTGGACGTTGTGCCGCCCATGAACTGTGCGTTGTCTGGAACATTTTCAAATGCCGACCCAACCTTGCGCTGCCACTGGTAGGTTATTGGTGCGTCGGCTGTTGCTGTAACAGTGAGAACCGTCTGTTGGCCGTCTTGGACGGTCGGACTGATCGGCTGAGATGTTATACTGAGTGAACAGACATCATCGTCGACATGCACGAGAAATGCGTCAAAGTTGCCGATACGCATTCCTGTGAAATCCCCGGTGTTCGAGCCCGAAATACCGGTCGCTCCGATCTGACCATCGGCCGCGATGGCAAGGGAGTTCCCATACTCGTTGCCCCCTCCACCGATGACGCGTTTCCATTGGATCTGACCCGTGGCATCGATCTTGACGACACAAATGTCAGCAGCACCACCCTTGTACAGGTCCAACCAGTCGCCCGTGTTTGATCCTGCGGCCCCGGTCATGACGTAGCCCCCGTCGAGCGCAGGCAACACATGCGTTGCAAAATCATCACTGGTGCCGCCAATCACTGAGGTCCATGCGATTGTGGCATCGTCATGAATCTTCATCACAAAGGCGTCGCGTCCACCCTTTGCAATACCCTGAAAGACGTCATCATTCGATCTGGTATCACCTGCCAAGACCCAATCACCTTCATCGGTCGCCCTTATCGATTGACCCACATCATCAGCTATACCACCGATGAGATCAGTTGACCGAAGCGTTCCATCATCGTTGAGGGTCATCACGATAATGTCAGCCCCACCATTGTTCATGCCCGCAAAGTCACCGTCGTTTGATTGCGTGTATCCAGTCACCGCGATCACCCCATCATCACGCACATCGATGTCATTGCCAACGTCGTCGAGTGTTCCGCCGATGACCGTTGTCCAAAGTAGGTCTCCAGTAGCGTTGAGACGCATGACGAAGAGGTCGTTGCCTCCACGTGCCATGCCGTCGAAGTCGACGTCATTGGAGTTTGTCGTACCGGTAACAACCCAGCCCCCATCGCCTGTCTTTGCCATCCCCAATCCTAAATCATTGCCACTTCCGCCATAGGTGTGCTTCCAAACGATTTCGCCGTTGGCATCAAGCTTGAACACAAAGATGTCGCGAGCACCAATGCTCATATTCTCGAGATCATTATCAACCGACAGTGAAAATCCGGCAACGACGCAACCACCATCAGTATCAGGTATGATTTGATACGCCTGCTCATGATTGGTTCCCCCAATGAGGGCATGCCACTCGGCGGTGCCATCTTCCGCAAACTTTGAAACCGCAATGTCAAGGAGGTATCCATGACGCATGTTGAGGAAATCGACATCGTTGGACCCCGCATCGCTGGCGGTGTACCAGCCCCCTCCGGGACGATAGGCAATGCACTTGCCTGCGTCGCGGTCAGTGCCGCCAAAATTCTTGATGAGGGAGACTTGGCCGTAGGACGTCGTCGTCAGCGCCACGAGCAGGAGAGTTCCGAGAATGCAGCGATTCATGCGTCGGTAGCAGAGATGATACAACACGTGAACATACAGACCAGAAGCGTCAGAATGTGAAGTCAATAGTAGGACTACCCAAAACATCGCATGAACACGCTGTAGTTCTTCGTAGTTCTCAGGTGTGCACACCTGGAAGCACAGGCCTTTTGTGGCCCACCGTGATCAGCGGTACGGCCATAAACTCCTCGTAACTTCGTGCATGAATAAGTTCCTTCTGTTTCTCGTCGCAGTGATATGTTCTGGTGCATACAGCCATGCCCAGGTGGAGGACGTCGTTATCTCAAAGACGGGCGGCGTAACATACATGGTGCGTGTTCGCGCGATTGCGGGTGAGTATGTGCATCACGATGCAACGTTCCTCCGTCTTCGCAAAACAAAGAGTGGCATCGATACGTTGGCGACGGCTATCGATGACATCAATGGCCGCAATGAATGGGTCGACGTTCTCGGTCTGGGCCCTGACAGTGCATCGGTTGTGCTCGCACTGACAGATGCCATTGAGCGTGTGAAGCAAACAACTGTTCGCCGACGTCTCCTCGTAGTGCGTCCTTCGGGTGATGGACGGTATGTACGTGACTTCGTCGACGACGCACAGCTACAGGCGCTGCAGGATATCGTGCAGGGGGCTCGTATCGTGCACAAGGGGTTAACGAAGGATCCGATCGCGGGGCTACAGCCCATCAATACAAAGGAGCAGCCGTATTCTCGGTCACTAGGACGTGCCGCCTATCACCTGGCGAACATTGAACGAATCGAGCCGATGTGGCTTCTTGCACAGAATGGCGATGAAGCAACCACTGTTCTCAATTATGGATTTGATGACCAACGTCGACCAACCGTGCAAGTTGTTCGCATGACGTACGGTCCAATGCGCCGTGTTCTGTTTCAGCATGGAACGATCGTGGGTGTGACCCCGAATGCCACCGATCCGCCCACTCTGCGAATCTTTGATGAGTCGTCCGACTCATCGAGCTATGCACGTAGTACGGTGCATCAATGGGAAGGTCCACGCGTTGATACCGTTGTTGATGGTCGCTATCGTGTGTCGTCGATGACGTTTCTGTCCTCATGCACGATCCCGCCGCGCACCTGGCTGCCATTTCCTCGCACCGCCACGGTCGTTCGCGAAATCCGTATGGGCTTTGCCCCTGGTTATGAGGGATGCGCATCGGCTCGCCTCGCCAGCACCAGCTGGCCGTTCGGCAAGCCCCTTGCTCAAGCGATGTCGTGTCAGGTTGTTGCATCTGCAACCGACGCAGAGGGACAGACGTGGTATTTCGTTTCGGCGCGAGTGAATAACGACCCCGCAGTGCGACGGAGTTTTAACGACCACGGCACAACTGAACAAGAAATGGTCTACACCGGAGGATGGGTGCCCGCAACAGCTCTGAAGATTACCGGTGTGCCTGCTCTCGCCGCATCCGCGCCATGAAGAGTCCATCCGTACCATGATGGTATGGGTCGAGCTGCAGCATTCCTGTTGCATCTGATGCAACACTCGACGTGATACCGTAGCGGTCGAAGCAGGGGGCCAGCGGCTCCAAAGAAAACTCAGGGTGCTTCGATAGGAAGCCATGGACAACACGTTCGTTCTCCTCTGGCATGATGCTGCATGTCGCGTAGACAAGAACTCCGCCTTTAACGACAAGCGGAGCATATTGCTCCAGCACCTGACGCTGCTTGCGTGCATGGCGATCCAGCGTGTCAGGCGTGATGCGCCACTTTGCCATCGGCATCCGTCGAACGGTACCTAAGCCACTGCACGGTGCATCCACGAGGACAATGTCAAAGCGTCGACGATCCTGTGCTGTTGCCCCTGGCTGCATACGCTCAACATCGATGCACCGCACACCGGCACGGTTCGCGCGTGGACCGATCTCCTTCAACCTATTCCACTCGATATCGTTGGCGACGATCCGACCCTTTGCCATCTGTAGGTCTGCCAGATGCAGGGACTTTCCACCTGCCCCAGCACATGCATCCAAGATCACGTCGTCTTCGTCTGGAGCACATGCATATCCGATGAGCTGACTACCCTCATCCTGGATCTCGACGATGCCACCTTTATAGAGGGGATGCTGAAGAAGATTGATACGCTGATTGACGATGACCGCAGCAGGGGAGAGCTGGCCTGCTATGGCATCGATGTTTTCTGAGTGCAGATGTTGTAGCACGCGATCACGAGTAGCCCGACGTAGGTTGACGCGCAGCACGAGTGGTGCTGCCGACGTCATACTCTGCCAAACGGCTGCCGCATCATTCCACCGAATCCGAGTGCGCTCAAGGAGCCAGTCCTGCGTGCATACGCGCACATGTTCGGGCAGCTCGGACGTCCACGAACCGAGGCCATCAAGCCCCTTCTCCATGAGCGCATGACTAGCGTGTACAATGTCTGTCATGCCTTCATGCGATGCTATTGCCTCGCACAGCGAACGAGTGCGCAGCGTATGAAAGACAAGTCCGCTGATGAACCGGCGATCACTTGCACCGATATACTTCTTCGAACGGAAGTACTCCGATGCGATGGTGTCGGCGGGCTGTGGGCTCTTTTGAATAATGCGCACAAGTTCGGAGCTGTGTCCGAGGAGGGATTCTAGCTGCATCGGATAACTATCTTTCCAAACTGCTGCGAGCTACGCATCCGTTCAATCGCCGCAGGCGCTTCGTCGAGTGAATGAACCGAGTCGACCACTGGGACGATACCCCGTGTGTTAACGAATGTTAGCATGTCTGCAAAGTCCTTTGGCGTTCCCATGGTTGACCCGATGAGCGTGATCTGTTTCCAGAAAATGCGATGGATGTTCAGGTTCGGCACCATCCCACGTGAGGCTCCGTAGATGGCGATACGTCCGCCCGGACGCACGATATGCGTATAGTCGTTGATGTATTCACCACCGACGGAGTCGACGACGAGGTCGACTGGCCCAGCCTGTGCTGCTGCCCTACTCCATCCGTCAGCATTCACATTGAAGCCTGCATGAGCTCCCATCTCGAGAGCACGCGCGATTTTTTGGTCAGAGGTGCTGCTCACAAGTACACGAGCGCCGGCGGCTACGGCAAACTGCATCGCTGCGAGTGCCACACCGCCACCAATGCCGGTGATCAGCACCGTTTGATTGGACGTGAGACCACCTTGTACCATCAGTGCACGCCATGCCGTGACACCGGCAAGAGGAAGTGCTGCTGCCTCTTCATGCGTCAAATGCGAAGGGGCAGGATGCACGTATTTCCTGTGAATGCAGATCTCCCCAGCGAGCGTACCCTGCGTCGGCATCCCCAGGACCGTGAATGATGGTCCCTGTGCAGAGGGATCATCGCCCCAATCCAGTGACGGGTCGATGATTACCCGACGTCCAACCAGATTGGATCCCTCCGGTGCATGAACAACGTCACCGCAACCATCCGATCCAAGAATTGCCGGTAGCTGGATCTTGGCATACTTACCCTCGGTGATGAAGACATCGCGATGGTTTAATGCTGCGGTCCGCAGACGTATACGGACGTCATCAGCTCCACATTCTGGAGCCTGAACATCGGCGACGGATAGCCCATCGGCAGAAAGGAGAAGTGCTCGCATGTGCGAAGATAACTCTGCTAGCATTGGTCGACGGTGATTGAAGTTGTTGTCTCAAAACGCCGATTCTTGCGTCTTATTCGAGCTACTCCACGCACTAAGTTTACCCCGTGGGAGTAAGACACTGGTACTTCGTTGTACCTGATGCACGTATCCCGCTTCGGTAGCCGACATATCGATAGAAGTAGTTCAATATGAGTTTGTCGTAGCTGGCGAACACCAGCATAGACGAAGTGCAGATACCACAACGGTCTCTGCAATGTTCTATTCACATTCAATAAGGAGAGCCGATATGAAACGGTTCCTAGCTATCGCTGCGGCCTCGCTATGTATCGCCGCATGTTCACAGACGGGCGGAGTTGAGCCTTTAGAAGCTCAAACACAGGATGTCACAACACCTGGAAAGGAGGAGCGGATTGCGGCACCAATCAGAGTTTCAGGGCCCTTTACTAAAGGGGGAGATACCGCACCTGGATTTGCGGTATCACATGGGCGGGTACTCGAAAACGGAGAGGTTGTGTATCGGATTAGCTGTCGGAACGCGCCGGCGAGATGTTTTCTTGTGGATGATGATGACGGTGGTGTGACAATCTGGCCGATTCGTGGTGCTGTTACACAACGGGACATCGAAAACTCGACGCCATCGACGCTTTACTACTCAGAGATGTGATTCAACCCGAGTATCAATAGTGTACAATAGGAGACACCATGAACATTGCTGTTACCTGTCGAAAAGCTGAAGCGTTTCTCTTCGAAATACGGCAGTGGGCTGGTGTCATGACCCTTGCTGGACTGTTGCTTTCGTGCCGGCCCGCTGAAATTCCAGTTCGGCCGGCACGAATTGCAACAATTGTGCAGTTAGAAGAATCAGATACGACGGCACTGAGCTACGTCACCCAATCACGGCTCGTTGGAGACAGCATGCTCTTTGTGCTGGAATACAACGTGGGAGACATTCAGGTCTTTAATGCAACCACTGGTAGATTTTCGCGTACCATACAGATACCCTCGGAAGTTGGATATCAGCTGGATGACCAGTTTCCTGATACGATTCCTGCCTGTTACCTCGAGGTTACCGGTAGTGGTGTAAAGATGAATCCACTGGTGACAACTCCGAATGAGCCGGCTAACGACTATCGCAGACAACGTTATTCTATCAGGGGTTTTACAACGTACAGTGGCGATTCACTTGCCGTGATCAGTGGTGCACGAGTGCCCTATACTCTCAAGGATCCTCGGAAATATGGAAGGCAAACGGTTTTGCCGTACACATTCGTCTACATGACATCACTAAACGCAACGTTGGGAAAAGCGGTTGTCATGTCCGTCTCGTTGTCGAAAAACTTCGTTACGGAGGGCGATGCAATAGTTGCCTGTGATTCAGGGTTCTGGGTAGCCGCGTGGGACTGGTATGAGCGTGACCGTTTCAAGAATGGTATGCATCCAGGTCCATTTGTTCGCTCTGCAAAACACTCTCGCGATGGAAGATTCATTGACATTCTATCGCGAGAGAGTCCGGGCTATGCTGATTCAGCAGGGTACAGAAGCGGACATCATTGGCTCCTTGAGGGAGGAGAAAGGGGCTCCTGTATTCGAGTGATATCAAACGTTCCGGCTGTTGATATCATGGATGCACAAGATGGAACCTTCACAAGGTATCAATTGCCGAATTCAGTTCATTCTCAGTCTGATTCGTTAACGACGATGACTATTGAACCCGTACGATTTGGTGGTCGCCGTCTAGCGGTACGAGTTGTTCGAGTAACAACAGATAACACGGCAGCTGAAAAGTTTATCGTTATCGGCGACCTTGATCGATCGGGACGTGGACTTGTATGGACATCTGTGGTAAAGCTTGAGCAGTCAGATGTCCTTCTCAGCCTTATCAGCTCTAACGACAGCCCCTTGTATCGAAAACACCTTCTCGGAATCTTCGAGAATCCGGAGCGCGGGCCGTATCTGGCGCGGATCGAGGTGGACTAGTGGCCGTCAATCCAGCCGACGCTAAGGGGTACATCCTGTGGTGGCCAATCAACGTGACTTCTTGATCGTTAACTCGGAACATGCTTCAAATCACTTCAGGTGACTTGCTATGATTCGCGTACTCTGCACCGTTGTCCTCATGACCTCTATCATCACGGCCGCCGATGATGCCGTACACGCTGCCCTCCCCGAGCTATTGGCCGGCACAAAGCTTCGGTATGGGGCTGACTCATACGTGATCGTTCCGGTGCACTATACCGGCTGTGCGACGTGCGTGAAGATCTACCTTGCAGGCAGCAAGCTGCTGGATGATTGCGCGACAAAGGGGTACTCGCTTGTATACATCGCCCCGGTGAATCGCCGAGTGCAGTGGGCGAGTCTGGATAAAGCCAACTCCTATCCCGTGAAGACCATTCCAGATGTCCAACAGAAGCTCACGAAGGCCATCGGTTCATCGGCAGATGATCAACGCGCCCTTGTAGTGCGAGGTACCTCCTATCGCATTGTCCGCTACGACATCAACGAAATCTGTAAGGCCATGGCGGAGTTGTAAGGTCCCACCTTCCGCCCAGTAACCAGTACCCAGTACCCAGTACCCAGTACCCAGTACCCAGTACCCAGTACCCAGTACCCAGTACCCAGTACCCAGTACCCAGTACCCAGTACCCAGTACCCAGTAACCGGTACCCAGTACCCAGTACCTATATTTGTGCAATGTTTCTCCGTCGCTTTATCGCATCCATGCTCCTTCTGGCTATGACGCTTGTCATGGCAGGGACGGTTGTGCATGCACATGAGCATGGGGAGAATCACGCACACGAGGTAGTTCTTCCCGCTGGCGACCACGAGGACGGGGCGGTAGAATGTTCTCTGTGTAAAGTGACAAAGGAGCGAGTGACTCTCGCTGCTGCAAGGGTAACGTTCAGTGTTACCTATTGCGTGCTTGAGATGCGCCCCTTCGTGCGCAATCTGATCAGTGACCGGTGCCCGCAAGAGCGCACCGGACGGGCACCCCCGCGGGGCTGAGGAATCGGACGAAACGTCCGTACAGCATATCCCGAATTCAATGACGCGTCGCCGCTGGGGCGATGGCGTCGTGCTCACATCCCACTTTTCAGATCAAACCATGATTGCAACATTGCTGTTGCTGTCGGTTCTTGCCGACACGCACATTCACGGCGTCGTCCGTGATAGTGCCACGAGAGCCCCCTTGCATGGTGCTGTGGTACGTATTGACGGAACACTGAAGGGTACTATCGCCGATCGGTACGGGGCCTTTCATCTCTACGATCTCCATCAGGATACCGTGCGCCTCATTGTGTCCTACGTCGGTTATGCTACCGAACGTATCGAGGTGCCATTGACCGAGAACCGTACGGAGGTTCGACTGACGATTCAGATGCGCTCGACGAGTGTGCGGGGACAGGAGATCCAGGTGACCGATGAGCGGATCGCGCACTCGGCGCTGCCCACGCAGCAGGCGCGGGTGCTCACGTCGGCCGAGATCGACGAACACCGCGGTCAGACGTTTGCCGATGCACTCACACAAGTGGCCGGAGTGACGGTGCTGCAGACGGGCCCGAGTTTGAAGAAACCGATGATCAACGGCCTGACCGGCACGCGACTCGTGCTGCGCAACAACAATCTTGTGCAGGAGGGGCAGCAATGGGGCATTGAGCATGCGCCCGAGATCGATGCCTTCTCTCCGTCGCGCATCACCGTAGTGAAGGGGCCAGCAGCGGTCATGTTCGGTCCAAACGCAATGGGAGGAGTGATCGATGTTGAATCGCGTCCGATTCGCAAGGACCCCGGACTTCACGGCGAAGCTACCGTAAATCTCTTTAGTAACGGACGTCAAGGGGCAGTGGGTGCCTTCCTCGAAACCGCCCAGGTGGCAGGATCTCCCATCGCCCTCCGTGTGCAGGGTAGCACGCGTATGGGGGGAGATGCCGAGGCCCCTAGCTATGTTCTCAACAACACTGGTGTGCGGGAGTTGAATGCCAGCCTAACGTTGGAGATGGGGGATGAAGCGATTGGACTCAGCACTGTCGCCTCGATTTTCTCGACGAAGCTCGGGATCTTTAACGGAGCACACATCGGAAATGCGACAGACATGCTTCGTGCCATCCAGCGTGGTGCTCCGAGCTCCACACGTCCCTTTTCGTACGACATCACGAACCCACGTCAGGAGATCTCGCACGCGATGGTCTCGGTGAAGGGGCATGCACAACTCTCGCAGGATGAGCGCCTGGTGCTGACGGTCGGACATCAGGTAAACGACCGCAACGAGTTTGATGGTCATAACATTCGCATCCGAGGCCGAGGGACGGACGCCGAATCACGGGCTGCTGACTCAATCGCCCGACTGCAACGGGCTCTTGCGACGCCAGCAATGAATCTCGTGCTGCGTACCAGCTCACTCGACGCGTCGCTCGAGCATGCGCTGTCGGAGCGAGTCCGCGGAACAATAGGGGTTTCGTCCATGTGGCAACTCAATGAGCGGTCTGGGTCGGTAATCCTCATTCCGGACTACCGACTCTGGGGAATCGGTGCGTTTGCTTACGAGTCGATCATGCTGGAGGATGTGACGTTAAGTGCCGGACTGCGCTATGATGTTCGCGATCTGAAATCGCGCATCATTGACCGGGCGACAGGGGAAGCCCCTTTGCAATATCGTCGTTGGCAGAATTTCAGTGCCAGTATTGGTGCACTGTGGACACCAATCGAGGGCCTCTCCCTGACCTGGAATGCCGCCTCATCATGGCGTCCCCCCCAAGTGAATGAGCTTTATAGCAATGACGTGCATCATGGCTCGGCCTACTACGAGATCGGTGACAGTACCCTTGCGAGTGAGCGCACCCTTGGAACGGACGCTGGTGTTCGATACGAAGCAGATGGCCTAACGATTGAAGCTTCCGGTTTTATCAATCGCATTGATGATTACATCATGGCCGTGCCAGATCCGGCAAATCCTACGGTGACCGTGCGTGGAACATTCCCAACGTATCGCTTCACGCAGATGACGGCGCGTTTGTATGGAGGCGACGTGAGCGTAACGGTGCCACTGGATGAGCGTCTCAATGCGTATGGTCAAGCCTCGTTTGTGCGAGGAGATAATCTCGATCGCGATGAACCGCTCCTGTTCATTCCTGCCGATAGGGGACGCCTTGGTCTGCATCTGCATGCCGATGACGTGGGGCCGATCCACGATGCGTACGTTGATGTATCGGTAATGGGCGTTCGACAGCAGAATCGGGTTGTCCCCGGACGCGACTATGCCGAGCCACCTGCCGGATACCTTCGGACTGATGCAGCGATCGGTGGTGTTATCACGATGCCATATGGATTGCCGGCCCGAATCACGCTTGCCTGCACCAACGTCTTCAATGCGGTCTATCGAGAGTACCTAAGTCAGTACCGCTACTTCGCCGACGACCTCGGACGAAACATCATTCTTCGATTCACCACTTCATTTTAAGGAGTCACATCATGACCTCTTCACGTTCTGCGTTCCGCCGCTTCGGACGCATGCTCCGTATCGCTCTCGCTGTCGTTTCGACCGGTCTGATCGGTACATCGTGTGATCACCTCAGCGATCCGCATGATCATAGTCAAGACCATGATGCAGTTACAACAGTTACACTGACACTTGTTGCACAGGGTACTACTGATACGACACGGGTGACGTGGGAAGATCTCGATGGCGTCGGTGGCAATAATCCCAATCGCATCGACACGCTGTTCGTCAAACCTGGGGCCGTGTATTTCGGCACGGTACAGTTCGAGAATCGCGCAGAGTCACCCGTCAAGAACATTACCGAAGAAGTTCTGCAGGACGCGAATGAGCATCAGATCTTCTATGCTGTTAGCAACAGTCTTGGTCAGATAACGGTACTCGACAAGGATGGCAGGGGGCTCCCGCTCGGGTTAACGTTCTCGATGGCAACGACGATTGCGACAACGGCGGTGCCTGGAGCACTGACGATATCGCTCTATCATTTCGGGACAGAATCCTCGAAGAATGGCACTGATCCGGCCGACGAGACGGATGTGGAAGTAACGTTTCCGTTGATCCTCCGATAGGGGGAAAACCCACTACGGTTGAATGGCCTGCGAATGTGCATATTCGTGTATTCGCAGGCCCCTTTCATGACGTCTGATATCCTAACAACCCCACTCGAGCAGGTCCGCTTTGTCGTCGTCGATGTCGAGACGACCGGCGGCACTACGGGTGACCATCGCATGACGGAGATAGCGATGTGTGTTGTGGAGGACGATACGATCGTACGACGCCATGAATCACTGATGAATCCACGGCAGCCGATTCCGGACTTCATTCAGTTGATGACTGGTATCACGAATGAAATGGTCGCGCAGGCACCTGACGAAGACGTGGCTATCCAGCCGATTATCGCTGAGCTCATGGCAGATGATCACGTTGTTGTCTTTGTAGGCCATAACGTCGGTTTTGATTGGAGCTTTGTCGAAGCGGCCATTGAGCGCATGGGTGAAGTTCCACCCGATCTGCCCAAACTCTGCACGTGCCGTCTGTCCCGTCGACTTAGTACGGGGCTTGCAAAGCACAATCTTGGTGCCGTTGCGGAGCATTACGGTCATACGATCTCAGCTCGTCACCGGGCGATGGGAGATACAGAAGCGACGGCTCACGTGCTGATACGTATGCTTGAGCGGGCGCGATCGGAGCATGAGGCGGTTACGCTTGACGATGTCCTTTCGTTGCAGCATGTCCACCGTGCAGTCTCCAAGCAGATGTCTGCTGCTGCTGCAAAGCGCAGAACCCAGTTAGCCCCATATCTGCGAGAGCTGCCGGAAGAGCCAGGTGTATACTACTTCCTGAATGCCAAGAAGCAGGTGCTCTATGTTGGCAAAGCAAAGTCACTCCGTTCGCGTGTGATGTCATACTTCAACGACGCTCCACTTCATGGGCGGTCGGTGCAGAAGATGATCCGTTTCGTACGACACATTCGGTGGGAAACAACTGGTACTGAGCTTGGCGCACTGCTTCTCGAATCACGCGAGATAAAACAGCGGCTGCCTCTGCATAATGTCACGCAGCGCAAGTATCGTGCTCCGGCGTTTCTGAAGATTACCAACGAAGACTTTCCACGACTGGAGTTGGCATCAACGATTGAGGATGATGGGGCTGAGTATTTTGGTCCGTTTCGGAGCCACCGAATGGCCGAACGGATCATGGATATGGTGATCCGTGAGAACAAGCTGCGCACATGTGCGGGGGAGCTGTTCCCGCATGCCGAAATGCGACCCTGCTTTGATTTTCACATCAAGCGATGTGACGGACCATGTGCCCTGCACCAGACGATTGACGACTATCGTGAATCGGTGGATGAGGCGCGACGTTTTCTCTCAAATGTTGAGCAGGGGGCAATCGGACGCCTGCGAACACAGATGGAGCTCGCAGCTGCTGAGCTTGACTATGAGCGTGCAGCGGTGCTGCGCGACGGTATTCGTGAGGTTGAACGGGCGATGCTCCACGCCTCTGACCGTCCCTTGGCGGTGTCAGACACGAATGTCCTGATCTTCATTCCCGTCGGTGAGAAGCACTCCACGATCGAGGTGTATGCGTTGCGTTCTGGACGTCTTGCCTTTCAGCGCGAGATTGGTCTCAAGGCACCGAAGGAGCCGCTCATCGTCGAGCTTGAAGACATCTTTCGTCAGCCAGCACCATCTGGTCGATTTACGAGTCGAGAGTTGAATGAACTTCAGATTATCACTGGCTGGCTGTACACGCGCAGGGAGCACGCACAGACGCGTGTTGTTCATGTAGCGGACGCAGTTGCTGATTTGGTCCACGGCACCTTTGAGCAGTATGCACGAGTTGTTCGTGAGATCAATCCAACGATGCCACCGAGTGAATACTCACAGCTGCCCGAGTACGATGATTTCACCTCTTGACGAGCTCTATTCGGAAGCGTTTGCCTTGATCGATGTGCGGTCACCAGCAGAGTACGCACAGGGTCATGTCGTTGGCGCCGTGAACATCCCGTTGTTTACCAACGACGAACGTGCCGACGTCGGCACGCGCTACGTCCAGAAGTCACGAGAAGATGCAATACAGCGTGGACTCGAACTCGTCGGACCGCGTCTTGCCGGCTATGTTGAACAGGCACGCGGACTGGAGAGGCCATTGATTGTCTATTGCTGGAGAGGGGGCATGCGCAGCTCGTCGATGAGCTGGTTGTTCGCTACAAGCGGCCTTGTCTCGCACACCGTCCCACGAGGCTACAAAGGCTTCCGAAATGCCGCGGCCGAGCGCCTGTTGTTACCATGGCAGTTACGTGTAGTGGCCGGTCCGACCGGCTCCGGCAAGACAGCCTTTTTGAAGCAGCTTGCTGCAGGGGGCGAGCAGGTCCTCGACCTTGAGGGACTTGCTGAGCATAAAGGTTCGTCATTTGGTGGGATCGGTCAGCAGGAGCAACCGAGCACAGAGCAGTTTTTCAACCGCATCCATCATGCGATGCGAACATTTGACATTTCTCGCACGGTATGGGTCGAGGATGAAAGTAGAACCATAGGACGTGTCCACCTGCCGGAGCATCTGTATATCGCAATGGGCAGTGCTCCACGCCACACTCTCGAAACACCACTCAATCAGCGTCTTGAAAACCTCGTGCGAGAATACGGCAGCCTACCACATGATCAGCTGATTGCGGCCTTTGAGCGCATTCGAGAGAAGCTTGGTGGTGATCGCACGCAGCGTGCGGTGGCTGCTGTGGAATCGGGTGATATCTCTGCTGCTGTCGAGATAGCCCTTGACTATTACGACCGGACGTATGCATTCACTGCCAAGAAAAGGCAGAGCTGAACGAGGTATCCGGGACATTAGCTCTTGGTAAGGATCGCGGAAACCTTCGTCATGAGCTCTGCTGGCGTCATCTTGAGCTTGACGGCGATGATAAAGATTGTCGAAAGGTTGGGTTCGCGTTTCGCGAGCTCAAGCTTGGAGATGTACGACCGGTCGATGGCTTCATCACTTTCAAGGTCGAACTGTGTCAATCCTAACTCTTTACGACGCTGACGTAACACGACGGCAAAAGCCTCTTTCGGCGTTTTGGGCTTATCGGGTTTGAGCTTCAGGTCTCTAGTTGGGCGTGACATTTACATGGAAAAGTACACGCTGTGATTTCTCTAGGATGGGCCACATGGCCCAAACTGATATTTTTGACCGAGTTTGATAATTCATGTGATGATTTAGGTAAGTACTTCTGTCGTTGGAGTGAATAGGTATTTGGCTTATCGCTTACCAGTGCGGACAACACAAGCAACAGCGTGAAATCACTACCGTGTGAACGCATAACAATGACAAAATGAATTTGTCGGTGGTACTTTCTAGGTGAGGGAGGGCTTATGTCGCAGACTACTCGTAATGACACCGCAATCGCAGGCCCTACGGCGAAGGAAGCGCGCGAGCGCACTCGCGCAAGGGACATCTTCCTGGCGAACATGAGTCATGATCTACGTTCACCCCTTGCAACGATCATGGGTGCAGCAGAAGCATTGCTCGAGGGCATCTACGGAGATCTCAACAATGAACAACGGCGCACAGTTTCGGACATTTATGCAACGAGTGAAGAGGTTCTTGCGCTCGTGCGCGACGTTCTTGATCTGTCGCGAATCCGGTTTGGCGAAGTAGAACTCGTCATGGAGCAGGTTAACCTGCCACAGATGATTCACGACCTTGTTCACTTGCCGAACTATCGCCGCGGAAAAAAATCTCTCACGTGGAATTTCCAGGTATCGAATACGGCTATCAACATCGTCGGTGATGCGCAACGTATTCGTCAGATTCTCGTCAATCTCTTTGATACGGCTGTCCGCCAGTCTCATGACAACGGTGTGATCACTATTCGGCTCGACGCTGACAGTGCGCAGAGAGTTGTGCGCCTCAGTGTCATAGATTCCGGAGATGGAATCCCTGAGCATCGACGTGCCCGGATCTTTGAGCCGTTTGCGCACAGTGAGGATGCCTCTGATAACGATCAGACAGCATCCGGGCTCTCCCTCGCGATCGTTCAAAAGATCGTTGATCTCCATGGCGGGATTATACGTCTCGACTCTGAGGTTGGTAGGGGTACCTCCTTCCATGTTACGCTACCATGGAATGATGACTATTTCTCGCGTAAACGGAGCAGCATCTCTGACCGACGCAGTGGAGTACCTACAGACTCAGACCTCGGCGCTGGAACTGCCAGCTCAGATCGACCAGAAAACACGATGCTTTTCATCGTCGACGATAATCCAATGCAGTGTCAGCTCTTGGAAAGTTTTGCGAAGAAGAGCGGATTCACGGTACTGAGTTTCCTTCGTGGTGCTGAATGTCTTCGAATGCTCGATGAAGTCTGGCCTGACATTATGATTGTCGATATCCAGATGCCAGAGATGGACGGACTATCGTTGATTGAGCGGGTCCGGGAGGTCGAAGCGCAGAAGAATGTCGAGGTCGCAATCATTGCGCTGACAGCTCTCTCGATGCCCGGCGATCGAGAGGCGTGTCTGGCTGCCGGTGCGTCACGATTTCTCACAAAGCCGATCTCCTACCGTGAGTTCATGCAAGAACTCCAAGAACACAGTGGCCTGTAATACACGCTGCTGATGCGTCGCTGTTCCTACCTCTGGAAAAATTGACATGGCATCAAGTCGGATTTTCCGTAATTGCGTGCCATGATCGCATTGACTCAATACTCGCATGGTGCTGGATGCGGATGTAAGATCGCTCCGGCAGTTCTCGATGGCATACTTCAATCATCGGTGGAAATGCCTCCCGATGCGCGTCTTCTCGTGGGCAACGCATCGAAGGATGATGCCGCTGTATATGACCTCGGCGATGGAACAGGCATTGTAAGTACAACGGATTTCTTCATGCCCATTGTTGATGATCCCGTTGACTTCGGTAGGATTGCCAGTGTGAATGCCATCAGCGATGTCTATGCCATGGGCGGCAGGCCGATGGTGGCGATCGCTATCCTCGGATGGCCGATTACGACAGTGCCGGTCGAGGCTGCACGTCTTGTTTTGGAAGGGGCTCGTCTGGCCTGTCGCGATGCGGGTATCCCTCTGGCCGGTGGACATTCCATCGACAGTCCGGAGCCGATCTTTGGTCTCGCTGTTACGGGTCGGGTTCAACTTTCGCACTTGAAGACCAATACGGGAGCCAAGCAGGGCGATGTTCTGTTCCTGACAAAGCCCCTTGGCATAGGAATTCTGACGACGGCACAAAAGAAGGGCATTCTCATGCCTGAGCATGCATTGCGTGCTCGTGATGTGATGTGTATGCTGAATCGAGCCGGCGAAGTGTTTGGTTCGCTTCCGTACGTGCATGCGATGACTGATGTGACGGGGTTTGGTTTACTGGGTCACTTGATCGAACTCTGTGAGGGGGCAAACCTTTCTGCCGAGATTTCAATCGACGATGTCCCACTGATCGACGCAGAAGCATTGCAATGGTATCTCGATCAACAGTCCTTCCCTGGAGGAACGACGCGGAATTTCAATTCCTATGGACATCATGTGGTGGAGATGACACAGATGCAGCGCTATCTGCTGTGCGATCCCCAAACAAGTGGAGGACTGTTAGTCGCAGTTAACCCGGAGGATGTCGACGCCTTTGTTTCGGCAGCGGCCGCATGCGGCTTGCCGCAGCTTCGACCAATTGGACGGATGATTAGCCGGTCGGAGCGCCTTGTGCATTTCTGCTAGTGCCCTTGACACGAAGCACGTAGGCTATGACAGCGGACCAAAAGAGGCCACCGGCGATCTTGGCAAGGGCTGATGTTGCGATCTCCCATGGCATGAACGATCCAAATGCAATCGTCATGAACGTCGTTGAGTCAACCACAGCACCAACGACGTTGGAAAGGTTGGCACGTTTGATCCATGTGCCACGAATCAACGCGAATGCTGTCCAGTCGACGAGGGCCGAGAGTGTGAATGCCGAGGCTGACGCGACGGCGATCTGTCCTGCTTCCGGCACGATCATGTACGAGATGATGCCTCCAACGAGGATCATTGCAAACATGGCCCATGTCTTCATGGTGAGTTGCAGCAGATCACGCAGTGTGAGGTCGAGGCCGATGAACGTGAACGCTACAAGAGGAACCACATCCTGGCCGAAGGCTGCCGCCGTCATATTCGCCGCTATGATGCCGCCGAGAAAGATGACTACGGCAAGCGACGTTCGTGTCTCCTTCGTCACGTGCTGGTTAATCCTGCCAGTCTGCAATGAAGACGTTTGTGTCGCGCGTGCCGTTGTTGTTGCGATTGCTTGACCATACCAGCTTCTTGCCGTCAGGAGAGAACATCGGGAAGGCATTAAACATGCTCTCTGTAGTAATCTGCTCAAGTCCCGTCCCGTCTTCATTGATCATGTAGATGTGGAAGTCGTAACCGCGCTTCGAGGCATGATTAGAGGAGAAGAGGATTTTCTTTCCTGCTGGATGATAGTAGGGGGCCCAGTTCGCCTTCCCAAGTTTGGTGATCTGTCGCATGTCTGATCCGTCGACATTACAGGTGAAGATCTCCATTTCCGTCGGTGCAACAAGTCCTTGGGCTAGCAGCTCCTTGTATTCACGAGCAGCACTATCAGTCTTAGGTCGAGATGCACGGAACACCAGCTTTGAACCATCCGGGGAGAAGAAGGCACCACCATCATACCCGAGAGCGTTGGTAACCTGACGCTGATCAGTGCCGTCGATATTCATTGTCCAGAGCTCAAGGTCACCGCTACGATCTGATGTGAAGACGATCTTGTCGCCATTTGGAGAGACCGTCCCCTCGGCATCGTACCCTGGTGTGTCCGTAAGTTTTTTTACCACTTTGCCGGACTCATCAGCAACGTAAATATCGTACGTCGGTAGAACTTGCCAGAGATACTTCCTGTCAGCACGTGCCGGAGGAAGCGGCGGACATTCCTCGCCAGCCTCGTGTGTACTTCCATACAGGATCTGGCGGTTGTTCGGCATGTAATACGAACATGTGGTGCGCCCCTTGCCGGTGCTGATGAGCGGCGGGCGATATGAGGAGTCGCCGGCACTCGCGATAGTCAGCGCGTGAATCTGATCACATTGATGACCCCATCCAGAATAGTTGCTCTGAAAGGCAAGTTTGGTACCGTCGGGGCTGAAGTACGCTTCGGCGTTATCGCCGCCAAAGGTGAGCTGACGGATATTCAAAAGGTGACGTTCCTGCGCTGTCGCTGCAGCGGTGAAGAGGACAATTGCGAACGTCAGGGAAAAGAAATGGCGAGTAAAGACTTCGTGATTCATGGGTCGAAGCTACGACATATCCGTATTTTTGTGCCCTATGCAACACAGTGAAACCTCCAAGCGTGGATTCGACATCCTTCGCGATCCTCGACTGAACAAGGGAACGGCATTCACTCGACGCGAGCGTCAAGAGCTCGGACTTCTCGGGTTATTGCCCGACATCGTTTCCTCTATGGAAATGCAGATCGAGCGTATCGAAGTTCATGTCGATTCTCTGCATACCGATCTCGAAAAGTACATTTACCTGAGTGACCTCCAAGAACGCAACGAGATGCTGTTTTACGCGCTCTTGCAGAAGGATCCTGTCAAGTACATGCCAATCGTCTATACGCCGACGGTGGGCCTTGCGTGCCAGACGTTTGGTCGCATCTACCGCCGACCTAAGGGCATGTTTCTTAGCGTACGGCATCGTGGCATGATGGCTGATGTGCTCCGAAACTGGCCAGAGAAGGACGTTCGGTGGATCTGCGTCACCGACGGTGAGCGTATCCTCGGTCTTGGAGACCTCGGCGCGCAGGGTATGGGTATCCCGGTTGGAAAGCTGGCCTTGTATACAGCCTGCGCGGGAGTGCCGCCAGATGTGACTCTACCGATTGCACTCGATGTAGGAACGAACAACGAAGCTTTACTCGAAGACCCATTCTACATCGGTACACGTCAGCGTCGTCTGCAGGGTCAGGAGTATGATGACTTCATCGAAGAGTTTGTAACTGCTGTCCAAGAGGTCTTTCCGAAGTGCGCCATTCAATGGGAGGACTTCGCCAACCCGAATGCCAGCCCCATTCTCGAGCGCTATCGTCACCGCATTTCGTCCTTTAACGATGACATTCAAGGTACTGCCGCCGTTGGTGTTGCTGGTGTGATCGCTGCTGCACGGATGAAAGGTGAGCGGCTCAAGGACCAGACGTATGTGTTTCTTGGTGCTGGTTCAGCTGGACTTGGCATCGCCGAGCTCCTGTGGAGATTGATGATTGACGAGGGCTGTACCGAGGAGGAAGCACATGCGAAGTGCTGGCTCATGGACAGTCGTGGTCTTATCGTCGCATCTCGTGCAGACGTTGCCGGAACCCAGAAGGAGCCATACGCGCATCATCACCCAGGGGCTTCAACGCTCCTTGAAGTTGTGCAATCGGTGCGCCCTACTGTGCTCATCGGAACGAGTACCACACCAAAGGCGTTCACGCAAGAAGTGATCGAGCACATGGCCTCATACTGCGACCGCCCGGTGATCTTTCCGTTCTCGAACCCTACCTCGAAGAGTGAGTGTACGGCTGAAGAGGCGTATACATGGACGAAGGGTCGCGCCATCTTTGCCAGTGGCAGCCCATTCAAGCCCGTTGAAATCAATGGTCAGACGATTCATCCAGGTCAGGGGAACAACGTCTACATTTTCCCGGGTGTTGGTCTTGCTGCGTATGCTGTCGATGCCACGAATATCCCGTACAAGACCTTCGGGGTGGCCGCGCGGGCATTAGCCGGAATGGTATCGGAAGAGCAGTTCAGGAAGGGACTCATCTACCCTCCAATGTCTGACATCCAGAAGGCAGCTAAGGTGGTTGCCGTTGCGTGCGCAGAGTATCTGTTTGACGATGGTCATGCAGGCATTGTGCGTCCGGATGATGTTGAAGCATTGATCGAACAACACATGTGGCGCCCTGCCTACTAGCGTGCAAACGAAGCTCGATATCGCCCGTAACTGGCTGCCACGGTACACCGGGACGGAGGTTGAAGCCTTCGGCGACTACATTCTGCTGACAAACTTCCGTGGATATGTCGAAGCCTTCGCACAGAAGTTTGATGTTGAGGTAAAGGGTCTTCACCGGCCCATGCAGACGGCGACAAGCGGCAACTTAACGATCATCAACTATGGTATTGGTTCGCCCAATGCCGCATTGATTATGGATCTACTCGTTGCCCGCATGCCAAAGGGTGTTCTCTTTTTGGGTAAGTGTGGCGGACTGAAAGGATCGACGGAGATCGGCCACTTTATTCTTCCGATTGCCGCCATTCGCGGCGATGGCACGAGTAACGACTATTTCCCACCCGAGGTGCCTGCGCTTCCGTCCTTTAAGCTTCACAAGTTTGTGTCCGACAAGGTCCTGATGTATGGACAAGAGTACCGGACAGGCGTGGTGTACACGACGAATCGTCGTGTCTGGGAGTGGGATGAGGCGTTTCGTCGACGGTTGCAGGACCTCAGCTGTCTTGCGATCGACATGGAGACGGCGACAATCTTTATCGTAGGACATAAAAACGGAATTCCGCGCGGTGCTCTGCTTCTGGTCAGCGACGTTCCCGTCGTTCCCGAAGGCGTGAAGACAGAGGAAAGCGATCGTCGCGTAACCGAAGAATTTGCCGAGTTGCACCTCAATATTGGTATCGAAGCGATGCGCGAGATCGGTAGTAAGGGCGAAGAAATAAAACATCTCCGGTATGATTAAACACCATGCGTTGGTTCGGGGGCTTGTAGTCCTTCATCTTTTTCTCCTTGCTCTCAGCGCACAAGGACAAGGCCCGCTTCGGTCCGGACCGATGGTGGGGCATGTCGATATGCGAGGCGCCTCAATCTTTGTTCAGACGACCATGCCATCTGATGTATCCATTCGGTACGTCGATTCGGCGTCAGGATCGAGCTATCGCACGCAGGTGCTGCGTTCTCGTGTGGACCTTGGCAATTGCTTGACCTTTCAGCTCGACAGCATTGAGCCGGGTAGGACGTATCGCTACTCAGTGCTCGTTGACGGTGCCGAAGTTCAATTCCCATTCCGCACATCATTTCGTTCACGTCCAATTTGGAAGTATCGGGGATCATCCATCCCGCCGGTGTCAATCGCACTCGGAAGTTGTCACTACGTCAATGAACCAGGCTATGAGCGATTCGATTCGACAGGTCGGGAGCGCGGGTACGGAACAGAGACTGAGATTTTTACGGCGATCGCACAGCGTCGACCCGATGCAATGGTATGGCTTGGTGACAACGTATACCTCCGTGAACCCGATTGGGGGACGCGTTCTGGGCTCATGAAGCGTTACACACATACACGTGCCTATGCCCCTTCCAGGACAATGTTTGCCACTGTTCCGAATTATGCGATCTGGGATGACCATGATTACGGTCCAAACGACTCCGACCGCAGCTGGTGGATGAAGCAGTCTGCTCTCGAAGTCTTCAAACTCTTCTGGCCAAATCCGTCCTATGGAGTTGAAGGATCTGAAGGTGTGACAACGAGTGTTGAGATTGGTGATGTGCAGTTGTTCCTGCTCGATGATCGATGGAATCGTGATGCCAATGATCGATCTGACGTTGAACGACGAATTCTCGGTGAGCCACAACTCCGTTGGTTGATCGATGCGCTTTCGGCCAGCCGTGCCACGTTTAAGATTGTTGCCGTTGGCAATCAGGTACTGAGCGACAATACGCGACGGGAAGGATTTGCGAAGTCACCACAAGAGCGTGATGCGTTGATCCGCGCTATCTCTGCCAATAAGATTCCTGGTGTTGTCTTCGTTTCGGGAGATGTCCATTTCGCCGAGCTTTCGAAGCTTGATCGGGAGGGCACATATCCGTTGTATGAGCTTACCACATCGCCCCTTTCCTCAGGAGTGAATACCAGTCCTGTCTATCGTGCCAATACACGTCGTGTTGAGGGGACGGAGTTCGTTGGTCACAACTTTGGTTTGATCAGTGTTGAGGGAATGCGCGGGGCGCGCACGCTAACCTTCCGCATCGTTGATGCTACTGGCAAGGATGTCTGGCAGAAGGCCATTCGTGAGCAGGACTTGCGCTAACAACCCGCATCGCTTGACGACACAATCGTAACTTTGCGACGTGACAATCATTGAGCTAATCGCCAAGACGGAATTCGCCGTGCGACCCATTATCGCACTGATTCCACCTTCTCTGACTGTGCGCGCATTCACGGCCGGCAGAAATGCCTATCTACCCCGCTTTGCACATGATGTTCCGTCAAGGTCGTTTGTGCCTCCGGCTGAGTACGCCGTGACGGCATGGGGTATGCGTTTTCAACTGCCGGTATGGAACGCGGCAGGAATGTTCAAGTCCGGGGCAGGGTATGCCATGGCAGCTGCCGAGGGTGCCGGCGCTTTTGTTGCCGGCACGAGTACGTCACGACCTCGGCGTGGCAACATTGACGGTCGCATCGTGGGGCCGTCGACGCAGTATCCATTTTCCCATTCGGCGTCAAATTGGATGGGGCTCCCGAATGCGGGTCATGCCGCGGTTGCCCAAAAACTTGCGAAGGAGAAGCGCATCGATGGCTGTCCGATGGGTATCAGCGTTGGAGCTGAGCCGGGACTCGATGATGCGATTGCCGTGCCCGAGCTGATCGAGGGCATGCGTCGTTTCGATGATGTGGGTGTTGACTATATCGAGCTGAACGAAAGCTGTCCCAATGTGCAAGGTCATGCCCAGCACTCGGCCCTCGACGAAGCGCTGCTGCGTCGCCTTGATGCCGTGGCAGCCACATTCCTACAGCAGCGCAAACGACGTCTGCCGGTAGTCGTGAAACTTTCGACCGACACAGCCCATGAGCAGATACCAGCGCTGGTTGCTGCCTTAGTAGAGAGAGGCTTCGACGGAATGATCCTTGGGAATACTTCAACGCGCTATGCGGATCTGCGGCCGCGCGTTCATGAGAAGGATCGTTCGATGTTCGACTACTTTACAACACGATATGGCGGCGGCGTTAGCGGTGCGCTTCTCACCGCTGCCTCGCTCTCGTCATGTGCGGTGGCGGTAAACGCGGTACAAGCCCTTGCCCCCTCACATGAGTTTCATGTGATTCGATGTGGTGGGGTAATTACCCCGGCGGATATTGAGGCCTCACGGCGTATCGGTGTGCTCCTCAACCAATGGTACGTTGGTTTTTTCGAGGGCTTTGCGCAACATGGTCACGATGTTTATCGTGTACTGTCTGAACGTCTGCGGGTGAGTTCCGCAGATACGCTGTCATAAAACTGACGTAGCTCCTTTGCAGACTCGCCATGCGAACGCAGTTCGTTGGCAAAGCTTTCAGCTGAGTATCCTGCGGCAGTAATGATCGAGTCGATCCGCCGCGCCGTTGCGGCAGAGTCAAGTCCTGCTTCTCGCTCAATGATCACACGCGCATATGTAGCTACGAGGCGTTGTTCATCGGCGCCGATGTCGCCGCATGAGATCAAGGCAGATGTCATGAAAAGCAGGATCGTTGCGTAGGTGATCTTCATGTTCATGCATGCTCCATTTCAAACTCGTGAATAACGGTGATGAGTTCGTGCAGCATCATTGCTGTGGCACCCCATAGCGGTGTGGTGGGGTGTACATCCCAGTAGGGCACATCCACTGAACGTCCAACCATGATGTCGTTTCGATAGCGCAACGACGCTGGTTCAAGGAGGGTAGAGATTGGCTGAATGATAATCTCCGATACTTCATCGGTGCTCATCATCCACTGCTGTGGTGGACTGATGACCGCAACAATCGGCGTCACGGCGCTGTGCGAAGGTGGGATATACAGCGGTGTAAGCTGTCCTAAGATTCGGGCCCGTTCAGAGGTGAGTCCAATTTCTTCGTGCGCTTCGCGAAGAGCGGTTGTTATGGCATCTTCACCTTCTTCGGATCGACCGCCAGGAAAGGAGATTTGTCCGCGATGATTGCGCAGACCTTCGCTTCTGACGGTAAGCAAAACATTCAATGCCTGCCGTTCGTCGTAGAGCAAGGGGATGAGAACGGCACTCTTCTTCGCTGTGTCAGGCGCAGGAGCCAGGCGAGACCGTCGATCTGGGATATCCGGAACAAAACGCTCGTGCGCCTCGACGCCAGGGAGGGGGCGCTGGAGTCGGTCGATCATCCACTGTTCGAACATCGTCATGGTGCAAATCTCGCGACTTTCCGGCAGGTGTGAATTGTAATTTGCGGGTATGGTTCAGTTATCATTCGTTCTTGACGCGCTCACGCAGATACGCGAACGCGCGCTTCGCGATGGCGACGAACAGATCGCCGTGCACGATGTAACGACCGACTCCCGTGCGGTCCAACCTGGTATGCTCTTCGTTGCAGTGCTGGGCACGAATTTCGATGGACATCAGGCATTGGATGATGCGATCCAGCGTGGAGCCGTTGCAGCGATCGTTGAAAAGATGCCATCCAATCCTGTTTCGATTCCCGTCGTCTGCGTGAAGAATGCGCGTAGAGCCTATGCTGAAGCTGTGCAGGTCGTGTTTGATCGACCGAGTGCCGGCTTGCGCGTCTTCGGCGTAACAGGGACGAACGGGAAGACTACCTGTGCGACGCTGCTTGAGCAGATCGCCGAACGTGAAGGCCATCATGCAGGCTTTATTGGTACGACTGGAAACCGCTATGGAGGTGTTGAGTATCCGACGGAATATTCAACGCCCCATGCACGACAACTTGCCGAACTCTTCCTCGCAATGCGCTCGAAGGATGTTGATACGGTCTGTATGGAGGTAAGCTCGCATGCTCTGCATCAGGATCGTGTGTTGGGGATCGATTTCAGCGGTGTGATCTTCACCAACCTCACGCGCGATCACCTCGACTATCATGGATCGATGCAGGAGTATGCCCGCTGTAAAAAGCTGCTCTTCGACGGACTCTCGGCCCAGGCAATTGCCGTGTTGTGGGGTGATTCGGAATGGACGCCATACATGAAGCGAAACTGCAATGCCTCGCAGGTGATCACCGTAGGACTTGGAGCAGATAATCATATCCGAGTCTCGAACATTGAGCTGTCACTCACCGGTACCACATTCACTCTTGAGCGTTTACGTGGCGAGGTGTCGAGCGTTCCCGCGAGCTGCACGATCACCACGCGACTCCTCGGCGAGTTTAACGTTGCCAATGCTGCTCTCGTTGCAGTTCTCTGCATGCTCGATGGGATACAACCGGAGCGCGTTATTGACCATCTGGCGCATGTCACAGGTCCCAAAGGTCGAATGGAAGTCCACAGCCACCCGGCAGGCCCCACGGCGATCGTTGACTATGCGCATACCCCTGATGCACTTGAGAGTGTCCTGCGTGTTCTCCATGGTCTGCAAAAGGATTCTCATACGGAGCGCAAGATTCACGTGGTCTTTGGCTGTGGTGGCGATCGAGACCGTGGGAAGCGGTCAGAAATGGGACGTATTGCCGCAGAGATGGCCGACTATGTTTACGTTACGAGTGATAATCCCCGAACGGAATCACCAAGTGATATCATTGCCCATATCATGGGGGGGATCGACGGGCCCCATCGCTCCCGTGTCACAGTCATTGAAGATCGCCGTCGTGCCATTCGTGATGCACTCAAGGCCGCGAGTGAACACGATGTTGTCCTCGTGGCTGGCAAGGGGCACGAGGAGTACCAGATCATCGGCTCGGAGCGACTGCCCTTTAGCGATGCCGAAGAAATTCGATCTGCGATGCGAGGCAACGACTGAAAATGAAAAACCGCAGGACATGCGATTTCACGCACCGACTTGCGGTTTGATCTTGCTTCGATTGTTGAATGCCGTTCCGAGTCGTCAGCGCGCTCGTATCAGCTGATACGATGGCTTGCCGTTACTCTCCCATCAGCGTGCACCCGCCAACGCGGGTGTCACAGGAAACAGACATTGGCACTGGTGCATTGTGTAGCCAGTACCTAGTACCCAGTACCCAGTTCTACTATTCCTGTTCCATTTGCGCGCGGTGCTGACGGCGCGCAGCCTTGAGGCGCGACATGCGACGCTCAACGCTTGGCTTCACAAAGAATGCACGCTTCTTGAATTCGCGTAGAACGCCAGAGCGCTCATATTTCTTTTTGAAACGGCGAAGAGCACGGTCGATCGACTCATTGCTTTGTACGGTGACTCCGATCACGAGATGTCCTCTGGAAAAAGATGATTACTTAAAGTTTTCTACTAGTCGTTTTTCTTTGTTCTTCTCGAAGTGCACCAGAACAGCACCGCGGCCGTTGGACATCACTTCCTTTGCGCGAACGATACCAACATCGTCCCACAACTTGTGATAGATCACATCGCCAACCTTGTAGACATTCTTCGGAGAGTACTCCTTTGAATCCTCACGTGCAAGCTTGATCTCAGCGACCTTCTTCTCAGTGTTCGTCGCCAGCGTGTCGAGGTTGACCATTTGCATGTGGCGGCTAACCGTACAACGGGCCCACTGCATGCGACCGGAATCTGTTTCCGTTGGCTCGCCCATGAGTTCGTGCTTCGTGTCCTTCATGAGGAACGGCGAATACAGAACCATGTACTTGGCTTTGCGCTTCGTCTTCTTTGGGGCTGCGTCCTCGAGTTCTGGATCCTCGGCAGCTGCCTTTTTGGCTTTTGATGTCTTTGTGGTAGCGGCCTTGGTGGCTTTCGCTGCAGGCATAATTATTTCCAACGTATTTCAGGGGGCCTGCAAGATACGAAGAAAAGTGCCCTGTTCGACCTAACCAAGGAAAAATCAGTCTCTTAGCGAGCTTTTGCCAGTTTTGCCTTCAAGGACTGAATAACCGGTACGGGGCTTGGATCGACCTTGTTCAGAACGGCAAGGTGCCAGCTAACCCAGTCGCCAAGGTAAATCTGTGCAAACATCCGTCCAAGCAGGGTCGCACCCTTCGTCTCGGGGGTGATGATCTCAGCAACGTTCGCCTTGATGATGTCTTTCAGCGCGTCGAAGCGGATCTGTACCCGGCGATTATCGTCGGGATCACGGAGCATAATGACCGAGAAGTTCTTTGTCTTGCCCTTCGGGTGTTGCCAACCGTTGATTTCGTTGTGGTTCATCTCGGGAAGGAGATTGCCGAACGCCAGCTGCTTGGCATTTTCCTGGATCTGGCCCCGCCAGCGCAGATTCACCACGTCCATCCGTTCATTTGCGGAGTAGATCACCGGAATGGTTCCGTGGAGCTTCTTTGCGATCTGCAGCGCAGGATTCTTGGCTGCCGAAGATGCATAGAGGTCGCGAGCCTCTTCGGTATGGGCCAGAATTTCGCGGATACCCTTGGCATTCATGCGTCCGGCACGGCTATCCATTGCGCCGTAGCGGGACATGATCGTGAGCAACGGGAAGAACGAATAGGCAATAGCACACCGTGGCTGGTAGCCTGGTGGGATATTGATGATCGGGAAGCCGTAGGTAATAGCGCGCTTGCCGAGCTGTCCGCCCGTCGTAATACACACCACACGCATGGTCTTTTTTCGAACGTCGTCGAACGCTGACAGCGTCTCCTCTGTTTCGCCAGAATAGCTCGAACACACCACGTTTGTATCGCTGTCCATCCACGACGGAACGTTGTACCCGCGGTGAACCGAGATGTTGAGGTGATCGGCTCCTACTGTCGAAGCGGCATAGCTCCGGAGCAGATCCGCACCGATGGCAGATCCTCCTAAGCCGAAGAAAGCATAGCGGTTAGACGTAGATTGCTGGCGCCACAAGGGGGCGTTTTCACCGATGCTGACAGCCTCTTTTACCTGCTCCGGGAATCGGTACAGGGTATCAAACATATTCGACGCGTCGAGCGACGAGGCCGGGTTTTTGGGCATGAGGGCCCCTTTCGATCATAAAGATTGGGGGCGATAATAGAAAGTGTTACGATTGTTTCCAAACGAAAACACGATCAGTCTTCGAGATTAGTCGTGCGTAGTTCTACTGGAGAGGCCCCGTTACGCTGTCGGAAACGCATGTTAAGGAATTCGACGCTGATGGAGAACAACATGGCCGTATAGACGTATCCCTTCGGCACGTGGACGCTCAGACCCTCCAACATGAGGACCAGACCAACCATCATCAAAAAGGCCAGCGCGAGAATTTTCACGGTCGGATGCTGGTGGATAAAGTCCGAAATTTTTCCCGCACTCATCTGCATGACAATAACGGCGATGATGACAGAAATGGCCATGACGACAAAATTCTGCGACAATCCAATTGCCGTAATCACGGAATCAATCGAAAAGACAATGTCAAGCACAATGATTTGCAGAACCATCGCCGAGAAGGCCCCCTTCTTGGCACTGGCCTGCTCGTGGGTTGTTCCTTCGAGCTTCGTGTGGATCTCGCTTGTGGCTTTGGCCAGCAGAAAAAGACCCCCACTGAGCATAATAAGATCGCGTCCACTAATCCCCCATGGGGCAGACATCGCAAGCATCTGAGGGATCGTGAAGATTGGCGTGGTAAGCTGTGCTATCCAGACTGCGCCCATCAGAAACACTAGGCGAAGAACGAGAGCGAGGGACAAGCCAATCGTGCGGGCACGTTTCTGATCAGCCGGTTCGAGCCGGCCAACAAGGATCGAAATGAAAATAATGTTGTCGATACCCAGGACGATCTCCAACACTGTCAACGTGAGAAGAGATACGAGATTGTCGGCAGTAAAGAGTGTTTCCATGGATGCAAAACTAACTTTGCGTGTATGAACTTTTGCAGTGTCGACCCAGCAACGGAGTCCGTGATCGCAGAGTTTCCTGCGCACTCGCCCCATGACGTCAATAGGATTATCCTATTGGCGACAGAATCACAGCGACGATGGGCAAAGCTGACATTGGCCGAGCGATCCGTCGTCGTTCGTCGAATCGGCGATATCCTCGAGGAGCGATGTGAGCAGGGGGCGCACCTCATCACAAGTGAGATGGGGAAGCCCCTTCCCCAAGCTCGTGCGGAGATCGAGAAGTCAGCATCAGCCTGTCGAACGATGGTCGACATTGCTCCACAAGCACTTTCTGAGGAGATCGTTGATGCGGGGTTTACGCAAAGCCGCATCCACTACGAACCACTCGGATTGGTGCTCTCCATCATGCCGTGGAACTTTCCGTTTTGGCAGTTCTTTCGATTTGCTGCACCGGCACTACTGGCAGGAAATGGAATCCTGCTGAAGCATGCGCCAACAACCATGGGCTGTGCGCGAGCAATCGAGGACATCTGTGTAGCTGCTGGTGTTCCTGATGGACTGGTGCGAGCCTTGGTAATCGATGTTCCTGATGTCGAGTCCGTCATTGCTGATGATCGCATCGCTGCAGTGACGTTTACCGGGTCAACTCGCGCTGGACGCGCAGTGGCCGAATGTGCGGGACGGTATCTCAAGCCCATCGTCCTGGAGTTGGGTGGTAGTGACGCGTACATCATCCTTGACGATGCAGATCTCGACCGCGCTGTAGTTGCATGTGCAACTGGTCGACTTCTCAACACCGGACAGTCCTGCATTGCCGCGAAACGGTTTCTCGTTCATGAGCGGTGGCATGATGCATTCATTGAGCAAATGGCCAAACGCTTCGATGATGCTCTGGTTGGTTCGCCGCTGGAATCCGCAACAGAAATCGGACCAATCGCACGCGAGGATCTTCGTGATCTGTTGCTCGATCAGGTCCGCTGTGCTATCGAGGCAGGTGCGACACTTCGTACACGTCGAACTCGAGATGATGTGCCGGCACGGGGATGGTTCGTTCCTCCGATGCTCTTGGCTGACGTGCAGCCATCAAATCCAGGGTTCCGTGAAGAGTTGTTCGGTCCGGTAGCTACCGTTACCAGATTCCAATCAGACGAAGAAGCTCTTCGTCTGGCAAATGATTCGGTGTACGGCTTGGGCGGAGCGGTATTTTCTCAGGACATGGAGCGTGCCCAGAGGATCGCATCGGAGCTCCACGTCGGCACGGTCTTCATCAATGACTTCGTCCGAAGCCATGTTCTGTTACCATTTGGCGGCGTAAAGCAGTCCGGATATGGACGTGAGCTTGGCACATGGGGGATCCGCGAATTCGTAAACGTCAAGAACGTTACGATTGGGTAATCCTGGCGACTCGAGCATCACGGCGCTGTTTGGCCAGAGCTCGGAGATCTACTACATGATCAGCTTCGTCGACGATTTCGGCCCCAAGCATCGTCTCGAGAACATCTTCCATCGTGATGATCCCTTCGACGCCGCCGTGTTCATCGACGACCATGAACACGTGTTGCCGCTTCTGGAGAAACTGCTCTAGGGCATGATCGAGGGTGATGTTTTCAGGGATGTAGCCGATATCGCGCTTGAGTCGTGTGAGCTCGACGGAATGCCGACCTGCGAGAGCTGCCCGCAGGATGTCCTTCGTCATGACGTAGCCGGATACACTATCGAGATCAGCACCCTCGTGGATTGGCAAACGCGAGAACATCTGCAATTCAGGATACTTAATCGCTTCACCCACGGTCAGTTCAGACGTCAGCGCGGCTACAACCATTCGCGGCGTCATCACATCGCCAACTTCGATGCTACTGAGTTGCATGATGTTGGTCATGATTCGATATTCACCGGGATCAAGCGCCCCTTCTTCACGAGCGGTTTCTACAAGGGCTTCGAGTTCCTCACGAGCTTCCTCTTCTTCCTCTTCCGGTGAGCGCGGCTTGGTCAGGGCAAGCAACAGGCGATGGATGAGCAACATCGGTGTTGCCAAAATTGTAACGACGGCAAGAGAAGTACTGGCAAAGCGCAGCAGATGTTCGGCGGATCGCTCTCCAACGGTGCTTGCGATCACCTTTACCAGGGAGAGCCCCGTGGCAAGAAGGATGACATCAATCAGCAACCGCGGGCCATCGTTGACGGTGATCATCACCATTGCTACGACCGCAAGAATCTGAACAATGACGTCGATCAAGCTAATAGTCAGCCGTGATTGGTTCGGGTCATCGAGCGCTGCTTTTAGACGCGCTCCAACAGGCGATCCCTCATCGGCCATGGCGCCCACAACCGAGATCGGGAGGTTCGAAAGAACAGCGGCAACCAGCTCAAGGTAGCCACTGATCAACACGGAGACAATCAATAATCCCACGTCCATCAGCGTGCCCGAAACTCGGTGTTCACAATACGAATTGGACGTGGACTCTTGACGATGCCGTAGGGCGTGCTAACTGTCGGTGTTGCCTCGACCATGAGTTTTGTCGGCTCAGCATTCAGACCACCGATTGATAGTGCAAGCCCCATGATTTCCTCGTAACCGCGATCATTGATCACCTGCGACAGATCCACCTCGATTTGGAGCGGGAACGGGGCAGATGTCTGCCCACCAGGTATGACGATGTCGTTGCGGACAACACCACTGATCGTCGGACGATCATCAATGTAGAGCTGCCATGGGAGTTCCTTCAATTTCAAGTCCGCTGGCTTTGCGCCCCCACTGCTGTCATTCGGGTTGCGCGCCTCTACATAGACGAGAAAGCTCGTGCGCAGCTTCTTTGTGTGGTATGCCTGCAGAAGGTTGTAGGCATCACCCGGAGAGAGGTTGCTGAGATTGCTCATGCGGGAAATGTCGACCCCCGCGACACGCATGTTCTCCACGCGAACGATTCGAAACTGCATGTCCTTCAGTGACATGAGCGCGTTCGCCATATCGCGAATACTCGCACAGGATGTGAGCAATAGAATGACAACAACAAGTGCTGGACGCAGGAGTGAGTTCATGATGTGATTTCGTTCAAGAGTAACTGGGCCGCAATCATTCCACTCGTTGTAACGAGTGGAATTCCGCCACCTGGATGTGCACTGCCGCCAACATACCAAAGATTCTTTACCTCTCGTGAGCGCTGACGAGGACGAAGAAATGCGCTCCATGGTGTATTCGATGATGCGCCGTAGAGAGACCCACGATCGGTCGACCATTCCCGTGCCATGGTGTCAGGAGTGCGAATATTCATGGCATGGATGTGGGGTCGCAAACCAAAAGCTTCCATGCGGCGAAGAACACGTTCTGCGTTCTCTTCTGCATGATGTGACCATACCGATCTCGCATGCTCATGTGGGTGCGAGCCAATGCCCTTGGGCGGAGCATTGACAAGGACGAACCAGTTCTCTTTACCATCGGCAGCAAGCGATGGCGTCGTTGCGCATGAACGTGAGATATAGACCGTGGCATTCGGATCCGGATGATCACCTCGTTCCACAGCATCAAACTCACGTTGATAGTCATCGGCAAACAAAATCGTATGCTGCGCAAGACCCTGATCAAGCTGGTCGGTGCTCAGCTGCAAAACCAGTCCACTGCATGAAGGGTCGTTGGGAAGTGGCGTATCCATTCCAAGCAGGTGTCGTCGAGTGATAGCGACATCTGCATTGGAAATAATATGATCGAACGAATGCAACGGGTGGCCATCGACGTGCAAGCCGCGTACACGACCACGTTCAACGAGGATGCGCGTGACGCAACTGCCGAGATGGATATGAACGCCAACCTCGCGAGCCAGTCGTTCGAGTCCATCAGCAATCGCATGCATTCCCCCTTCAGGGTACCATGCACCAAACCCGATTTCGACCCATGGTATCACCATCAGTGTGGCTGGGGCGCGAAATGGCGAGGAACCGTTGTAGGTCGCGAAGCGATCAAACAACTGGATCAGTCGCGGGTCGCTGAAGTACGAAGCATTGTGCCGATGAAGGGTATGAAAGGGACGAAGCTTTGGGAGTGACGGTAGTAGAGGAAGATTCCGTGGCTTGAACAACTCACGGATACCGTCGAACGGTGAAAAGATGAAGATGTCTTTTGTCAGTTCGTAGACTTGACGTGCGTGCTCGAGATACGCGCGAGCCTGTTGACCTTGACCAGGTGAGAAGTGCTCAATGGCGGTAATGACTTCTTCGTGTGCAAACGGCAGATCAAGTCGTGATCCATCTGACCATCGGTACTGGCAGGCAGGATCGACAGGTTTGAGGGTAATATAGTCCGTGCGTCGTGCACCAACGGATGCGAAGACCTGATCAAGAACAAAGGGCATCGTTACCAGTGTCGGGCCGGTCTCGAAGACACTTCCATCGAGCAGTGTTCGATTGAGCTTCCCTCCAACGCGCTCACCCTGTTCGAAGAGGTCAACATGATGCCCCTTCCCTGCAAGCTGAATGGCAGCCACCAGGCCGCCAATGCCTCCACCAACAATGCCAACACGCAGGGACTTACGATCCGACATGTGTACTCGGAAGATCAAGGAGAAGGTGATGTCCAGCTGCCACACCATCAACCACAGCAAGGACGTGATCGAGACCATCAATCCCCACTTGTGCCTCCCACAGAGCAAGAGGGTACACCCGCTCTTGAAGCACGTCACCTGGCATGAGCGACGCGTGGACGGTCCGCGCGCGATCAAGTGTTGCAGCATGTCGTCGCTTGGCAGCCGCCCTGATTTTCCCCTCGAGTGCTTCGAGGGAGGCCATGATACCGGCACGTTGAGCAGCTACGGTAGGGATCAACGTGACATCTATTTCGGAAGCTGCGTTCTGATATGGGGCAAGCATTGCTCCAACCATATGGTCCTTCGCTGCGGCGTCGGGGAACATGTCCTCGGTAAGACGGGATGCGAGCTCCCGCTCGATTGAGGACCAGCTGCGGAAGTATTCTGCTACGTCGGTTTCTGACTTTGCGAGTAAGCGCTGGATCTTGGGCGATACCAGCGTGGCGCTGTGACGAAGCTGGACAATCGGCTGTATGATTCCACATGCAGCATAGGCTTCACGCAGCTGCGCATGATATGCGAGCTCTGCGGCGCCAACAATATTCATAACCGTCGGTAGGATCGCATCCTGTACAAGCGGACGTGTGAGAACCGACGGACTAAAGCTCTCTGGCTCATGGTGAGCGCGATCAACCAGTCCAGGCTCCGTTGGGTCGGGTCGACGACGAACATTCTCATCGATCACAAAAAATCCGAAGTCTGCTGGTGCTGCCTGCACTGTCAGGCCAAGCTCTGCGCAGCGTGCGCTTCCTTGCTTGAGGGCAGTTGTAATTGTGTGCGCTTCGGCATCCATGAGCACAAGTGGCTGATGCATCCCTGAGCGGATGATCTCACTTGCTCGAACAACCAATACGCCCCACCGTTGCAGGTAGGGGGCAAGCATCGATAGGAATGCATCCGTCCAGAGTGTGCCAGCTGACCATGCGCTGGTGACGCGGTGTCGAGCAGCCTCTTCATGAGGGCCATGTAGCTGGTGGGATGCAGCCTCGACAGCTGCATGAAGTGTCGTATCACACATTCGCAAACTGACCGGCAATCGACGACCGTCGTTCTCCCATGGTGTGATCGATTGCGGTAATGCATCTTGTCCAGGCAATGTCAGCGCTGCAGCTTCGACCGCATCGTGATCATTATCCTCGAGCCAGAACACGGGGATAACCGGAACGGACAACTGCGCTTCAAGACGACGTGCTTCGGCAACGGCCGAGCGAATCTTATAGAGCGTATACATCGGTCCGCCCATCATGCCTACTTGCTGACCCGTAAGGACCATAACTGAGGACGGTAGAAGGACCCTAGCGAGTTCGTGCGATTGCCGTTCCGAGAGGTCACATGGAGCCATCGAGGTGCGTATGACATCAGCGATACGTGCCCGCGAAGCCCCTTGCCGACTTCGCAGAGTACAGAATTCTTCCGTCACAGCCACTGTTGCAAACCGTTGTAGAACGGCCGTGTCACCAGCTGCTACGCGGCGTGCAATGGATGCGAGGCCAACAACGTCCGGGTCGAGAATGCGCATTACTCGTGGCCGTTTCCGGCTACTTCATCATCCGCCGTGTCGCAATGATATTCTCGACGTGGAGCACGTCCTGCCGGCGTTGATGCCGCACCCTGTCCAATGGCATGGATCGCCTCTTGCTCGAGGAAGGCGCGAAGTTCAGCATCACGCTTGCGGAGTTGCTGGTCGACATCGCGCGCGAAGTACTGGCGCCCATCAACAAAGGTGCGCTCAACGCGAGACATGTTCGAAAGGGGGTTGCCATTCCACACCACGACGTCGGCATCCTTTCCGACTTCGATACTTCCAAGGCGTTGATCGATGGCCATTTGCTTTGCGGCATTGATTGTCACAAACTTGAGCGCATCTTCTTCTGAGACGCCACCATAGCGAATGCTCTTTGCAGCCTCCTGATTCAAACGACGTGCCATCTCGGCATCATCAGAATTGATTGAAACAGTTACGCCCTGTTCATGCATGATCGCTGGACTTTCAGGGATCGCATCGAAGACCTCAAACTTATACGCCCACCAATCCGCAAAGGATGAAGCACGTGCGCCGTGCTTGGCCATTTCCTTGGCGACCTTGTAGCCTTCAAGAATGTGTGTGAAGGTATGCACGCGGAAGCCAAAATCCTCTGCAAGACGCATCAGCATGAGGATCTCGCTTTGGACGTAGGAGTGACAGTGGATGTTTCGCTTGCCATTGACGATTTCAACGAGCGCATCAAGTTGGATATCCCGTCGAACCGGCTTCGATGGATCACCCGCACGGAGTTCGCGCTCATATTCCTTGGCCGTGCGGAACGCATCGCGCATGATTTCTTCGACACCCATGCGTGACTGTGGGTATCGCACAGTGTAGCGGTCTCCCCAGTTTGCCTGCTTGACGTTTTCACCGAGGGCGAACTTGACCGTAGGGACAGCGCCCTCGACCTTCAGATCCTCGGCATCGGAGCCCCATCGCGTCTTGATGTACTGCAACTGTCCGCCCATTGGATTGGCCGAACCATGCAGAAGATGTGTGGAGGTGACGCCGCCTGAGAGCTGACGGTAGATGTTGACATCATCAGGGTTGACAACGTCTCCAATTCGCACCTCGGTGGTGACGGCGTGGGTTCCTTCGTTGACACCGCGGCTGATGGCGATGTGGGAATGCTCATCGATAATTCCAGGCGTGATCTGCATGCCAGTGCAGTCAATGGCGGTATCTGCCGTGAGCCCCTTTCCAATTGCTGCGATTTTGCCATCGCGTAGCACAACGTCGGTGCTGTCAAGGATGCCGCTCGGACCAGACGTCCACACGCGAGCATTCTTCAGAACAACGCTACGCTGCTTGGGCTGCGATTCGAGTCCGAACGGACCGAATGGCGCGATGTTTGGCAGCGTGCGACGTGGTCGTGTGCTGGCAGCTGAGGCTAGGCCAGACGTTGTTGATTCGCGCAAAAGCGAATCACGACGCAAAATGAACGGGGCGATTGAGCCGTTGGGCAGCACTACGTCGCCGCTGATCAGAACGCTATCAGCAAGAGCAACACCACGAACGGTTCCAGTTAGACCGATTGTGTCGGTCGTTACCGTAAAAGTCAACCGGCGTCCCGATAGGGATAGTGTCGAGGATAATGTGATACTGTCACGACGCACCTCTGCACGTGGGCTCTCCGGTGTTCCCGAGATGCTAACCTTCAGTGCTTTCCCCGTCGGGAATCCAGATGACGACAGTGTCCAGTGTCCTCGCAGGTCGAGCTCTGCAGGGATCGCGATGTGATTTTCAGCACCTGCAACCACGACGGTTTGAATTTCGCTGCCAGCGTCAAACATCGGCTTTGACATGACGATGAGATTGGCGTAAAAGCCTTGCTCGATCTTTCCTGTCCGATCACCAAGGCCCGCAATACGAGCGGCCTCAGTTGTAAGAGCAGCAAGTGCCACGTCGGCACGAAGGCCTCGCTGCACGCACTCACGCACGTTGGAAAGAAACGTTGAGCGATCCTTGAGTCCGTCCGTGGTGAAGGCAAATCGGATTCCAATGGAGTCGAGCAGACGAGCGTTGTCAGCTGCCCAATACCAGTTCATCAGTTCGGTAAGACCAATTTCGTGGGCGGCATTCGGGTCGCGCACATCAGGAACCTTCGGAAGGTTCACTGGCAAAATCATATCGACCTTGTTCTTGGCGACCATTGATAGTCGGCGAAACTCAGTGCCAGTACCCTTGATGATCATTGGCAGTGAAAACTCGCGAGCGATACGATTCCAGCGGCTGATATCATTTTCGTCGATACACTCAGCAACAAACGGCAGCTTGTTCGCGATCGCTGTACGCAGTGCGTCGAGCGACAGATTGAACTCCGGTGGACGTTGTGCAGAGCCCCGTGCAGCCATTGCGTGGGCACGACCATACCAGTCCGCATCATACAACGCCTGACGGATCAGTGCGATTGAGCCCATCTGCGACGATGGATATGGTGTTTTCGATGATCCCTTCGTGAAGGAAAGGCCATGATACACATCATTGTTGATGATGGTCTCAGCTGCAGTGCCCGGACGGATCAGGATTGATGCCGCACTTCCGCGAAAGATGCCATCGTTTGACACCGTGGCTGCAGCGCCGAAGCCGAGGTTCTGCCATTCCTTGGCGGCGTCTGCCGAAACAGCGAGGGCATCAGCGGCACGACGCTCTGGTCGAACGGCCTGATTCCAATAGTGTGCCCCTTGCTGACGCGGAGTAACGGGGCTTTCATCTTCCTCCCAGCGCATCGAACCCGCTGTGGCCGACTTCTCCGCTTGCAGTGCTGAAAGCGGGAGGAACGGCTCGATAAATCCCGCATACACCCAGCCGCCGCGTAGATCGCGAACATCTGCACCGGCAGGGATGGCAAGGTTCCGGCCTATGCCGACAATTCGCTCACCACGGATGATGATCACGGCAGAGTCCAGCTTGACCCCTGGGGCAGGGACGGCTGTACAATTCACGTACGCGATGGTGGCGATCCGCTTATCGCGAAGACCATCAATTACGGTGGTTGAAACCTGTGCACTGGCAACACCAGCGCAGACGAGCAGAAGCGAGAGGATGCGAATCATGGCGCAAAACTACGGCTCAAATGCGCTCAGTCTTCGCCCTGAGCGGGCCTTATGCAGATTCCCCAAGGGCTCGTTCGATGGCTCGGGGCTGGTCAACAATCCCAGCACCTTGCCGCGCAGCAGCTACGCCCGGCAGGGGGCGTGCCGTTGTGGTGAGAATCGCCTTGACTTCATGCGGAGTGAGCAGGGGATTACAGGCAAGCATCTGTGCCACAATACTGCAGACGATCGGAGCTGCAAAGGAGGTCCCATCAACAAGCTTATACCACGGACTAATGAGCTGATCTGCTGCAATGGCTGCGTCGATTGATGTTCGAAGCGCGGACACATCACGCGAGTCCCAGTGTTCACCCGGCAACTCTGCTGATCGTGATAGTTCGCCGGCGAACGCACAGAGTTCGCCATCGTCGAGCGCATCAAGGGCAAAGAGTACACCTGATCGTTGACGTTGCATGGAGTCCGGCATGAGAGGGCCGGCGAGCAAAACTGCAGGAGCAATGATCTCCGGCTTTTGTACCCCGAGATCTGTAATGCCAAACGCTGAATGGTACATCGTATTGTCATCATCCGTCACGGTGTTGTTGTCATTCAAGCCACCAACCGTGATAGCTCCGGGAGCAGCTGCCGGTGGACGTATCGGTGAGAGTGGATTGTTACCCGCTGCGGCTACAACGATGATCCCTACCTCAACCAATCGCTCTACGGCCATGTTTACCGGATGCGCAAGTGTTTGGTCGATCTCGTCGGCATAGACGCTAATGTTCACGATACGGATGCCATAGGTCTCAGCATTGCGAGCAATCCAATCAAGTGCCCAGACGATCGAAGCTGTCGGTACACGATCATCATCGTTCATGGTTCGAATCAGCACAAGGTTGGCATCAGGTGCCAACGAACGATAGAACCCGTGGGACAGTGCGCCATTACCGGCAGCTGTGCACGCTGTCATCGTCCCATGCCAGTGGCGCGCTTCGGCTGCCGGAGGGGGCATGTCCTGCTCGGATTGGTTGACCGCGTCCACATATCGAAGGATGCGATTTTTCGGTGAAATCAAGTCCGGGTGTGAAATGAAGTCACTGTCAACCATCGCGATGGTGACACGATCTGTCGATGGTGTCTGACGCGCGCGCAGACGGGCCGTTAGTGGTAGTGCCGTCGGTCTTGGAGGTGATTGAATGTCGTGTGAAAAGGGCATGATGGTGGGATGATGTGCAATACGAGTGCGATGACGAAGTTATGGGACTCGGCGCGCAGCTCATACTTTTGCACCCGTTGTCCATTCATCTATATGAGCTCTGCACATGTGGCGTTTTGTTGTTCTGTTCCTCCTTGTTGGTGTAGCCATCAATCTTTCTGCGCAGGTTGATGCAAAGCTGACGGTCGACTCGCTTACCAAGATTCCAGTGAAGATTAATGCGCAACAGCCGTGGTCGTGGTACACGAAGTGGGGCGTCGGCTTTACGACAGTTCAGCTGACGAATTGGACAGGGGGCGGTCAGGATGCGATAAGCGTCGGACTATCCTGCCTGGCATCGTTTGACTATGCAGATTCGATCGTGTTTTGGGATAACGAATTCGACCTCAGCTATGGATTGGTCAAGCAAGGCCAACAAGCAATTCAGAAGTCCGATGACCAGATCATCATGAGCTCACGCGCATCCTTTGCATCCTCGCACTGGTACAGATTCACAGGGTTTGTCGACTTGCGCTCGCAGTTTTTTGATGGATACAACTACAAGGTGCTGGATTCCAACAGCAACCCGAAGTTGTTGTCGTCATTCTTCGCACCTGCGTTTCTCACGGCTGCTGCCGGTGCGGAACTTCAGCCCGTCAAGCAGGTTAAGGTGCTCGTCGCGCCCATATCGACACGCTCCACATTTGTCTTCGATGATAGGATTGTTGAGATCGGCCAAAACACAGGTCTTGGTGTATTTGGTCTCGCACCAGGGCAGCGTTCACGTACATCGCTCGGTGCCGTTATCAACGCCTCGATTGACTGGGAAGTGTTCACCAACGTTTCTCTTCGGACGCGATTTAACGGCTTTATGCCGTACGAGACTCCGGCCTTGTGGGTTGTGACGCTCGAAAATGGAGTCATGATGAAAGTCAATAACTGGCTCAATGTCTCGTGGCTGACCGATGTGTTTTACGACCACAGGATTCCAGTCCTGAGAAGCGATGGAACAACAGGCCCTGCCACACAGCTTCGAAATCAGTTGCTCATGAACATCAACTGGAATCTCGGCTCGTAACGAGCTCGCGGAACTCCTCTTCCGATAGAACCGGCACACCGAGCTCTTGCGCCTTTGCGAGCTTGCTCCCGGCTGCGGCACCGGCGACAACGAACGACGTCTTCTTCGAGACAGAACCTGATGCCTTTCCACCACGCTGCTCTACCATCTGTTCGGCTTCACGACGCGTCATTGTCGTAAGCTCTCCGGTGAAGACAAAGGTTTGCCCTGCGAACACATCGCTGGTTGTGGACGACTGCGATGACGTCATCTGAAGCCCAGCCAATCGTAGCGATTCGATGAGGTTCCGATTGTCTTCCTCTGCCATGTAGTTTACAATCGAGTCTGCAATCGCGTCGCCGATCTCGTGTACAGCTATCAGTTGTTCGTGTGTTGCATCGCGCAGCACGTCAATAGAGCCGAATGCTCGTGCAAGAATTTTGGCCACACCTTCGCCAACGAATCGAATGCCGAGGGCGAAAAGGACACGCTCGAACGGTTGCGCTTTACTGGCAGTAATCCCATCAAGGAGTCGTTGAAGACTCTTTGGTGCCCACCGATCGAGAGAGAGAATCTTCTCTTGCTTCTGGTCCAAGGTGTAGATGTCGGCGATCGATGTCACTACTCCTGCATCAATGAACTGCTCAATGGCCTTCTCACCGAGACCATCGATATCCATCGCATCACGCGAGGCAAAGTGCTCCAGAGTCCGCCGCAGTTGCCATGGGCACTGCGCATCATTGCAGAACCACTGAACATTGCCCTCGGGACGATGCAGATGCGATTGTCGCGGGCATGGGCAGATATGGGGCATCGACCATGGTTGTGCCGCAGTAGGACGAAGCTCTGGTACGACGGCACTCACCTTGGGAATGACATCGCCCCCTTTCTCGATGACAACCGTATCACCGATCCGCAAGCCAAGCTCATGCACGTAGTCCTCATTGTGCAGCGTCGCACGAGATATCGTTGAACCTGCCAGCAGTGTCGGCGTTAACTCAGCGACGGGCGTTACCACACCGGTTCGGCCAACTTGCAGCGTGATATCCTTGAGAACTGTCTGTGCCTTCTTGGCCTCATACTTATACGCGATTGCCCATCGTGGAGATCGGGCCACAGTGCCGAGCTCTGCTTGGTATCGCAGGGCATCGACCTTGATCACCACACCATCAATCTGAAACGGCAATGTGAAGCGACGCTCATCCCACTCGTCAAGAAAGGTAGCAATCTCGCTCAGGCTGGTGCAGCGGGCGGTAGCGGGAGATATAGGGAATCCCATTGCCTGCAGTTGATGCAGATTGTCGGAGTGCTCCTGCAATGGAATGTCCGGAGTATCCAGCCAGTATGCCACAAACTCGAGTCGACGTTTTGCGACGGCTTTGGAGTCCTTCTGCTTCAGGGTCCCAGCTGTCAGATTACGGGGATTCGCATACGTCTTCTCGCCTCGTGCTTCAGCTTGTCGGTTGATCTCGTGAAAGGTTTCACTGAGCATGTATACTTCGCCGCGAATCGTTGCCGTACGGACTGTTGGATGGTCGATACGCAACGGGATGGAGCGAATCGTCTTGACGTTTGCCGTGACGTTGTCTCCCATTTGACCGTCTCCGCGGGTTGCCGCTTGCACAAGAAGTCCATTCTCATACGTCAGGGACATGGCGACTCCGTCGTACTTGAGCTCGCAGACATAGACAGAGGATACGCCCTCAAGGGCCTGCCGCACACGGCGGTCGAAATCCTCAATCTCCTCCAGAGAGTACGTGTTGGCCAGCGACAGCATCGGTACGCGATGCGTCACCGTTTCAAATGTTCCGATGGGCTCGCCCCCTACCCGTTGCGAGGGTGAATCGGGTGTTACCAGCTCTGGATGGGCCTTCTCGAGACGAATCAGCTCATCGAGCAGGGCGTCGTATTCACGATCACTGATAACGGGTTGCGCTTCAACGTAATACAGCCTGTCATGATGCAGAATCTGGGCGCGCAGTTCGAGGATGCGCTCGGAATCATCGTCAGGTGAATCAAAGAGGGATTTCATCCTCAAATATGACAACTCTAGGGGGTATTTTGACCGCAGTTTTACGCACCGAGGTACCGAATGCCGTCCCTGATCCTTCTATTGGTCGTTGTCGTGTCCGTTCTAATGCCGCAGTCGCTCACGGCGCAGCTGTCATTCATGCCAGCAAGCGTGGATCGTTTGCGCTCACGGGAGTCCCTGCCAAACGGTGCGTCGCTTGTGGTTCCTCCCGACGGATTGGTCGCGGCACTCCGATCAGATGGCGCTGTGACGTTCCAAATGCCGTTTCAAGGGCGTACCATCGGCATCCGCGGTGAGGGGTTCCGACTGTTCACGCATGATGCTGTGCTCGTTGATCGTGGCGATAACGGAGACGTTGTGACCGATCTGCCAGAACACGGCTTGTTCCGCGGATCTATTGACGGAATGCCTGGATCTTCGGTATTCGTTGCTGCGTTTCCGACGTACGTCGTTGGGATAATCAACATTGTCGAGCCAGAGGGAACTCGCCGGTATCTCATCTCCCCGGATACGATTATCAGTGGTCGCGTTGCAACGCACGTTGTGTATGAGGTTCGACCAGGAATGGGCTCGCCCAAGGAGTGTCATGCTGAAACACTCCCTGACTACCAGCGTCAGTCCGATTCGATTTTTCAAATGGTCTCGGCGTGGGAACGTGCCAAGGGGGCCGGTATTGAAGTGCCTGATGATGCCACTCGTCGAGTGTTGCAGCTTGCCTTGGATTGCACGTTCTCCTTTTACAGGAACCTCGGAAGTAACCTTGCCACGGCAGCACAGTCGGCAATTGCGATCATCGGTGCTGATGCGATGGTCTTTGGTCGTGATGCAAACGTGATCATTCGCGTTCCGTACCTGCGTGTTTGGACAACCACCGATCCATATCCGGGTGAGATCGGTGAGAAGCTCGGTCGCGTGCGTGACCACTGGAACAACAACATGAAGCACGTCAATAGGAGTGTGACATGTCTCCTCTCGGGCGAAGGTGGTGGCGGACTCGCATGGGTTGGTGTGCTCTGCAGTGGCTACGGATACAACGTCTCTGGCGTTGATGGTCGCGTCAATTTCCCCGCACCGGGATATCAGTGGGATGTTGACGTCACGTCGCACGAACTTGGACACAACATTGGCTCTTCCCACACCCACAACTGTGGTTGGAATCCTCCGATCGATTCTTGCTGGAATGCTGAAGGGGGCTGCTATGATGGCACGCGCACGCGTCGCGGCACGATCATGAGTTACTGTCACCTGCAATCAATGGGAACGGAGCTGCAATTGCATCCTCGCGTTGCGTCTCTCTTTAACCGTGTGCTTGCCAATACCGGATGTACCGGACCAGAGCCAACGCAGCAGGACACCGATGTTGCGGTGGTTGACATTCGCATGCCGATTAATGGTGCGACTGTGATCAGTGCGACGAAATTCACACCAGAAGCATTTGTCAAGAACTTGGGAAGGCGCGCCGTAACAAATGTTACCGTGCGATGCGCGCTTACGCGACTCGACAACACCGTGAGTAAGGCAGTTTCTGCGACCATTGCTCGTATCGAGCCTGGCCAATCCCAGTTGGTTGTCTTCCCATCAACATCACTCGATACCGTCGATAGCTATCTGGCACGTGTAGCGATTGATCTGCCGTCGGACAAGTTCTCCACGAACAACATTCTCACACGCCCCTTCCGCGTGGCAGCGAGAGATTCCGGTTCGGTCCGTGTAACATCTCCCAATGGTGGCGAGACACTCGTGTCAGGGTCGGTGGCAAAGATCCAATTCACAGCTACGTCGGCGCCGACGGTCATGATTGATTACTCAACAGACAGCGGTGCTGAGTGGAGAACGGTGCAACGAAGTGTGGAGTCGGCAAAGGGTAGTTACGATTGGACTGTGCCGTTTACACCATCACGCACATGCCTTGTGCGCATTCGTAGCACACTCAATTCAGCCGCATCGGATGTTTCGGATGCCGTGTTTACGATTGCAACGGAGCGCGATGCGCAGGCATATGACATCGTCGAGCCAGGCATCGATGGGACGATTACCACACCACTCACGCCTCGTGTTGTAATCCGCAACAACGGTGCGCTTGACATGACAGATGTGTCGGTGCGACTCACGATGCGATGGAATCGTGCCGCTGTGCCAACCTACGACACAACGATTGTCGTGCCGGTCCTGAAGGGACTACAGCAGGACACGTTGATTTTGCCTGCGTCGGCCGTCCTTGCTAATGGAATTCACTTCATCGAAATGAACGTCGAATCGAAGCAAGACGTCAACACCTCGAACAATCGATTCTGGCGCGAGTTCTCAGCAAAGGGGCTTACACCGCCCTCTGATGTACGACTCGAGGCCGGACCCAATCGCATGATTGTCTCGTGGAATCTGCGGGAGGTAGAGCCTACCATGCGGGTTGAACTCTGGAGAGGTGACGATCAGTCAGGCCTGCAGCGCGTGCGAACCTTGCGTCCGACAGTCACGACGTACGTCGACGACGATCTCGTCAACGGACGCCGATACTTCTATTCACTGCGCGTCGTGAAGGGATCTCTCATCAGTGTCTTCACACCGGTTATTGGTGAACGTCCAATGGCATACACGGCTGGCAATTCTCTTAAGCCCCCTGTCGTGATATCACCAGTGGATGGGACGCAGGGCGTTCCTGGCCTTGCTGATTTGGTTTGGGGGAATGTCGATGGCGCCGATCAGTATGAGATCAATGTCGCCAATGATGCATCCTTTCAAGATTTGGAGGAAGTATTTGTCGTCCGTGATCCTGGTGCCATCATGGTGCCGTTTGATTTTGGTGTGACTCGGCGCTGGCGTGTGCGTGCCTTGAATCAGACATTCAATGGTCCCTGGTCGAACACCGCAACATTCCTCACAACAAAGAACTGCGCTGGATCAGCACTGACCTTCGATGGTAACGGTCAACGTGCCTCAGATGGAACGTTAACGTGGGACGGCGGACCTGTGACGGTCGAATACTGGACCTATGTTAAGCGGTCTACCCTTCGTCCAACTTCAACCTTCATGATCGGCGAATCCGATAATGCTGGAAATCGTTTCCAGGCCCATGCACCATGGGAAGATGGGCGCATCTATTGGGACTATGGTGACATTGGTGGGAAGGGGCGCATCTCTGTGCCGTTTGGAGATCAGAATTACGACCGTTGGACGCATGTCGCACTTGTGAGCAATGGGTCGACATTCAAGGCCATCTACATCAACGGCGAATTGGTTGCCAAGGCGGATGACGCTGCCGAACCAAAGGGTTTGAAGCGGATTACCATCGGCGGTTCGGTTGCAAATCAATGGCACTTCAACGGCATGGTTGATGAGTTCCGCATTTGGAACGTAGCACGATCAGCCGAAGACATCCAGATGTCAATGAGTCGCCGTATGCCGCTCCCAGCTGATAATGCGCGTATCGTTGGTTGGTGGCGCTGCGATGAAGGTTCGGGAGCTACGGCTCGCGATGCCGTGCGCGCACGAACGCTTACGCTCTCGGCCGCCACTATGTGGACACCAAGTGAGGCCGGTGTGAACTGTGATGATCCATCCATTCCGTCGGCTACAAGCTTTACGGCAGGCACTGGAACGGCGCCGGCAATTCGCTCAAATGTGCACGACGTGAGCTGGAAGGCAACATCGGTCAACCGCGGGACGGTGTGGTATCAACTTCACGTCACTGATACCTCAGGCAGTTCGGTCCTGATGGACCTGAACAACATCACCGCGGCCCCAGGATCCTCGGTTGTTACGACCTCACTCAGGGGTCTCCCTGCTGATTCGATGATGTTGCTTCGCGTACGTGCGCATAGCACCTACGGCACTGGTCCATGGACGACCGCTACGCTGAAGACCTTGACGCCGTGTACAAACAACACTGTTACACTCGACGGCAGCGGAATCAGGTTGACATCCGAGAACTTCCTCTACAACGGACGCGCCACCACGGTCGAGTATTGGAGTCTCGTTGATCAATCACAGCTGATGAATAGCGTCTCCTTCATGGTCGGTACCCAGGACAACGAAGCAAATCGCTTCCAGGCACACGCGCCATGGGGTGATCGAAATCTTTACTGGGACATTGGGAACTGGCGTGAAGCGGGGCGTCTCTCGACGTCGTATGAGAAAAATCTCGGTAAGTGGACCCATGTTGCCCTTGTCAGCAATGGCCAGGATTCAATGTCGATTTACTACAACGGTGTGCTTGCGGCAAAGTCAGGCTTTGCTGGAACGACTGGTGATCTTCGCCAACTCACCATTGGTGGCAATCCATTCTCACGAACCTATTGGAAGGGTAGCATTCGTGATTTCCGCGTTTGGAATACGATGCGCAGTGAGCAACAAATTCGAGCTTCGATGTTTGATCGTATTACGGAGCCTCGCAGTGGACTTCTCGGTGCCTGGCTCATGGACGAGGGCAAGGGCTTGCGGGCATTTGACATTACCTACCGATCGGGTCCAGCTCGGAGCGATGTAGAATTCCGTTGGGATACAACATCAGCCAAGCTTCCGCATGCAGGAGCTGTGGTTCGCGGCAGACGCATTGTGCAACGTGGCGACACGGCAGAGTACGAAGTGCGAGAGATCCGTGATGCTCGAAACACCTGGAGTGTTGTTGGCGGTGTATTGCAGTCAGACCCATCAGCTACAACGGCCCTGGTGAAGTGGAATGCTACCGACTCCGCTGGCGCATTGGTACTGCGTCGCACATGGCCGGGTGGATGTACGGATGAAACGCGTGTATCAGTAACACTCCCGGTCCTGGTCTCGGTTGATGACGAACGTGCAGGGACTGGTGACGATGCGGAAACAAGAGTTATGCCTAATCCAGCATCAGAACACGTTCGCATCGACGTTCCAACAGCGGCATCACTCGAGGTGATGGATGTGCATGGTCGTCTTGTGCTGCGGAAGGACCTGATTGCTGGACGGAACGACATCGATGTCCATGAATTTGCGCAAGGGAGTTACTACGTGCGTATCATCCGGTCATCGTCAATCTCGACGCACCAATTAATGATTCGTCGATAGCCCCCTACGCAATGTTTACGCTTCCTGCGCCATCAAACGATCCGCAACTCCATCGCGAGGAAATCCTTGCAAGTATTCGTCTGCTCACAGACGGTGAGTCGAATCTTGTTGCGAACTGCGCCAACGTTGCATCGGTACTGTTTCATGTGCTCGATGATGTGAATTGGGCCGGCTTCTACCTCTGGGACGGAACGGAGCTGGTTCTCGGTCCATTTCATGGCAAGCCTGCATGTTTGCGTATTGCACTCGGACGCGGCGTGTGTGGAACGGCGGCCCTTGAACGTCGGACGGTGGTTGTAGAAGATGTCGAGGCCTTCCCGGGTCACATCGCATGCGATAGTGCAAGCCGCAGTGAAGTTGTGATCCCACTTCTTCGTGACGATGTCCTGATCGGCGTGCTGGATGTGGATAGCCCGGTGCTCAGTCGGTTTGCACCGCAGGACGTCGACATGCTCGAATCTGTGGCACAGATTCTCATGTCACGCTAGAAAGCTCTCCACGCTCGGTGAAGGAGTGCGGCAGCTCCTTCACATCCAGATGCTCTCACGACGCATGCGATACGCTACTGCAGCTGTATTTGCCTACGCGAGTGCGACGCTTGTGTCGGCACAGTTCCTGCTCACTGAGGTACAACCAACGCCGACATCTGGCGAACCAGAGTGGATCGAATGCATCAATCACGCTTCGACCTCGCTGAAGATCGAAGGGTGGCGCATATGTGACTCACGAGCCTGTGTACGTATCCCCACGATCACGGTTGCGGCAGGGGGCATACTCGTACTTACCACCGATGTCGAAGCTCTCCATGAGGTGCGCGAGGTCCCATCGAACGTTGCCGTTGTGCAATGCCCCTTTCCGTCACTGAACAATGGTAGTGATCAGGTTACGATTCGAGGCGCAGACTCTGTCATGATTGACAGTATGTCGTACGATATGCGTCGTTTCCGACGAGGCGTAAGTCTTGAGCGATGCGGCATGTGGGAATCTGGGAGTGTGATCTACTCCTCAACGTGGCAATCGTCACCACGTCGCGATAGTGCAAGCTGTGGTTTACTAAATGGATGTGTAGCGCTACCGCATGATCTTCGAGTGATGCCATTGGTGGTGCAAGACTCGACGGTAGCGATCATCATTCGGAATGTTGGGCTTCACGCTGCTCGGTCATGCCGGCGTCGGATCGAGATCGGGGCTTTCACCATGGATGATGTCATTCCCACACTTGAACCGCAACGTCAGGATGAGCTCATTGTGCCGATCTCGTCGATAGGACTTGCTGATACGGTGCGAAGAATCGTGGTGCATGTTGATCTTGATGCGCGCGATGATCGACCGGATAATGACACTCTTGTCGAGCAAATCTGCATCCCATGCATCGGTCCATGCATATCAATCACAGAACTTATGGCTGAGCCGCATGAGCGTCAGACTGAGTACGTCGAGATTCGCAACGGTACAGCACGTCCAGTTGACCTTGGCGGCTGGACCTTGCAGGATGGATCTTCGAAGGTTGCTGTGATTCTGCCTCCTGCTGTTATCGCTCCGGGTGAGTTTCTTGCAGTTGCCGCTGATACGTCGATTGCTGCCATGGCTACAGCGCATCCGTGGACGCTTATGCGTCCGGCCCTTAACGTCAACGCAGATCGTGACCTTATTACACTTCGAACTCCAGAGGGAGTTGTTGTTGACAAGGCGACGTATGATCATGCGTGGCACGTGCCATTACCGACAACGCGTGGGATCGCATTGGAGCGGCGTGTCCCATGGTCGACAAATCATGATCAGGCTGCTGCATGGACCTCTTCGGTTGATCGATCAGGGGGCACACCAGGTCGCGACAACAGCATCAATCGCCCACCGCCGGTAATCTCTGGACTACGGAGCTGGCCTGATCCATGCTCGGCCGAGTCGTCGTCTTCGCGATTTCCTTGTGTGATCTCCTGGGAGCAGCCCATTGAGCAGGCGATCGGTCGTCTGCGCGTCCTCGACCTGCAGGGCACTGTCAAGAGTGAACTCCTGAATGGCCAGCTCATTGGTCGCCAGGGAAGCGCGGTTTGGGATCTCCGTACCGATCAGGTCGGATCTCCTGTTCCAGTTGGGGTGTACGTCGCCGTACTCGAATGCACGTCGATCACAACGGCTGAGTACCATGTTGACCGATGCCTGATCAATGTTGGTGAGACAAGTCAACAGCTTCGAAAAAGATAACACGGCGATGCACGAAACGATCGGTAGCTTCGTGGTCTAGAATTGTTATGAAATCACCTGCACCTCAACGCCGTATGGCTGGGAAACGATCATCACCACGGACTACGAAGGCTGTCTCGCCTGAGGTCGTAGATCTCGACGACGAGTCACTCTACCTCAACCGTGAGCTCTCGTGGATTGAGTTTAATAAGAGGGTCCTTGAGGAAGCGGAAGACACAACGCACCCGCTGCTCGAGCGACTGAAGTTCCTCTCGATTTTCTCGACGAATCTTGATGAGTTCTTCATGATTCGCGTCGCTGGTCTTCAAGAGCAGATCACCTCTGGGGTGACCGAGCTGTCAGAAGATGGTATGACGCCACAGGATCAGATCCGTGAAATCCGTACGCGTCTGCTACCGCTCTATAAGAGGCATTCGCAGATCTGGCACCAGCAGGTGCAGCCCTCTCTGCAGAAAGAGGGCATTGTCATCCATCCCTTCAGGGAGCTTCTCAAGGCCGAGAAGGCAGAGATTGAGCGTGATTTCATCGACAATATCATGCCGGTGCTCACGCCCCTTGCGCTTGATCCGGGACATCCATTTCCGCGACTTCTGAATCGATCGCTGACGGTTGCATTTGTACTCTATGACGAAGTGGCTGATGACGACGAGTCAAAAGTTGCCGTTGTGCAACTCCCATCAGCACTGCCGAGGTTGATTAAGTTGTCAAGAACTGGCGGACACCACTACGTGCTTTTTGAGGAGATCATCCGTGCGTATGCTGGTCTACTCTTCCCGGGGCACCGCATTGCTGAGAGTCATGTCTTCCGAGTCACGCGCGATGCGGACGTCGAGATTGCCGAAGATGAAGCCAACGATCTCATTACCGCTGTCGCTGAGGGTATTCGGCAACGTCGTTGGGGGACCGATGCAGTACGAATGGAAGTTGCATCCGACATGCCGAAGAGTCTGATGCACTTCTTTACACGAGCCCTTGAGCTTGATGCAACCGATGTGTATCACGTTGATGTTCCGATGAACCTGCAGGACTTTCTTGTTCTGCTCCAACTCGAGAAGCGGAAACTCAAAGACGCCCCCTTCAATTCACGGTCACTTCCGGAGTTCGACACCGAGGGGCAGAACATCTTTGACACGTTGAAAGAACGTGATGTGCTGGTGCACCATCCGTTTGACTCCTTCACGAACTCTGTCGTAAAGTTTATTGAATCGGCGGCAGACGATCCGAATGTTCTTGCCATCAAAATCACGCTCTATCGGGCAGGTGGACGTTCGCCGGTGATCGATGCGCTGAAGCGCGCCGCGAGCGCTGGCAAGAACGTTACGGCGTTTGTCGAGCTGAAGGCGCGGTTTGATGAAGAGAACAACATCGCATGGGCCCGAGCACTTGAGCAGGCTGGCGTCCATGTGGTGTATGGTGTCATGGGGCTCAAGGTCCACTGCAAGGTGTGTCTGGTGATTCGTAAGGAGGGACGCAACGTCCTGACATATGCGCATGTTGCGACCGGCAACTACAATCTCACGACCAGCCGGGTGTATACCGACATCGGCATCTTCACAGGACGTCAGGAGTTCGAGCGCGACTTTGTGCACCTCTTCAACCTGTTGACGGGGTACTCACGTCATGCGCAATGGCAGCATATCGGCGTCGCGCCACTCAATCTGCGTGAGACATTCATCGCACACATCGATCGCGAGATCCAGCATCAGAAGTCGGGACGACAGGGCTACATTATCGCGAAGATGAATGCGCTGATTGATGCGAAGATTATCAAAGCGCTCTACCGAGCCTCGATGGCTGGCGTCAAAATCGACTTGATTGTACGCGGTGTGTGTTGCCTACGCCCGGGTATCCCAGGCGTTAGTGACAACATCGTTGTGCGGAGTATTCTGGATCGATTCCTTGAGCACAGCCGCATTTTCTGGTTTCGCAACGGGGGCGAGGAGTCGGTGACGATCTCGAGCGCGGACTGGATGCCGAGAAACATGGAACGTCGCGTTGAGGTAGCATTCCCTGTCATGGATCGCCGGGCAAAGAAGAAACTTCGTGAGATCCTTTCGCAGTATCTGGCCGATACTGTCAAGGCACGGCTCCTGCAGCCGGACGGTTCGTATGTTCGCGTTGACCAAGGATCAGCTCCTGTGCGTGTGCAGGCGGAGTTGCTTGCCAACCTCAAACGTCGATGAATCTTGCCTTAACGATCGCCCTTCGCTACGTGCGCCCGCGCCGATTCTCCTTTATCGGTCTGATCGGGTTCCTCTCCGGCATTGGCATCGTTATCGGTACGGCTGCCCTGATCATCGTCATGTCGCTCTTCAATGGCTTCCGTGATGTGGCGCAGGATCTCATGACGAGCTTCGGTCCGCACCTGCGCGTGATACCGACGGCGGAATCGACGATTGATGGTAGTGTACGCGGGTGGTCGCCTATCTGGACGTCTACCCTTGTCGTCCAAGCACCAGTTGGAACATCGGTTGTGCGCGGTTTAGGAGTAACTACAGCAGATGCAGCAACGCTTGGTGCGTTGAAGGGGGCTCTTGTTGCCGGCTCGGTGGATCTTCGCTCGCGGGATGGCCTGGCACGTGTGATAGTGAGTTCTGGTCTTGCCCAGTCGTTGAACTTGTTCCTCGGCGATACGCTTCGCTTGATCAGTGCTCCACAGATCGAGGCAGCACTGACGATGATGACCTTGCCGACTGGAACGCCGGTGCTTGTCCATGGCGTGTTTCAATCGAATGCATCGCGTGATGTTGATGCCTCGACAATGTACCTCCCCGCAGAGGTCATGCGTTCGGTCACCGGCGCTGTTGAGCCGACCGAATGGCACATTCGTCTCGATGATCCACAATCATCTGAGTCAGTGGCGCAGCAAATACAGGCTGAGTTAGGATCAACGGCGAGTGTCGAAACATGGCAACAAATGAATCAGGCGATCTATGACACGATGCGGCTCGAGCGACTTGGTTCGTTTCTCGTGCTCATGCTCATCATTGTCGTTGCGGCGTTCAGCATTCTCGTTTCGCTAACGATGGGTGTTGTTGAAAAGCGACATGACATTGGCATCCTCAAGGCGATGGGGCTTACCAATGCGATGATTGGAAAAATCTATCTATGGCAAGGCCTGATTATCGGTGTCGTTAGTTCGGGCGTTGGGACGATCATCGGGTTGACGCTATGCTATGGTCAGATCACCTATCAGTGGATCGCCTTTGATATGTCGCAGGGTTATCTGATTCCTGCCCTACCGCTTCGCGTACATGCCTTGGATGTCGTCATTGTTGCTGCGTCGGCAACCATTGTTGCGTCCGTGGCCGCAATCTATCCTGCAAGACGTGCAGCAGCCTTGGAGCTGATCTCATCGCAAACCCTGTAACCCTCTGCCGTGAGTGAGAGGACGTTGCCATCGTCAAAGATGAATCCTTCGTCGATCCAGTAGCCAAGATCAGGTTGTAGCTGCTCGCGGACGTTGATCCCAAATCGCTGAGATACAACATCAGGTCGAAGGCCGTCAGCCCGTAGGTGCAGAAACACGTGCTCGGTCAGAAGATCCTGCTCGCTGAGATGTTCGTGGTTAGCCTCCGGCAGGGCCCCCTTCATCACACGTTCAGTCCACGCCGTCAGCGAACGGAGGTTCCAGTACCGTGTCGAACCAAGAAAGCCGTGGGCACTCGGTCCCACCGCGAGATATGGTTCACCATGCCAGTACGTAAGATTATGTCGACACTGTTGTCCATTGCGAGCGAAGTTGCTCACCTCATATTGCTGGTATCCGTGATCGCGCAGCGTGGTGATTACAACCTGATACATCTCAACATCCACTTCTTCGGGAAGGGGCTTGACGCGGCCCTTCTGAAGATCTGCATACAGCGGGGTGCCGTGTTCGTAAATCAAGGAATACGCAGATATGTGGTCGGGTTGGAGTTCGATCATTCTGCGAAGATTATCGCGAAGCGATTCCAGCGTCTGACCTGGCACGGCGAACATGAGATCCATGTTGACGTTGTCGAAGCCTGCTTCCCGAGCAAGATGCATCGAGCTGACTGCTTGATCTGCATCATGGATGCGATCAAGGAACGAGAGCTCATGTTCCTGGAACGATTGTACCCCAAAGGAGAGTCGATTGATGCCTGCTTTTCGATATCCCCGGAGACGCTCAAGCGTAACGGTACCAGGATTGCACTCCATGGTCCACTCGCAGTCCGCTGTGAAGGAGTAGAGCTCGCGCAACACTGTTGTGATGCGCTTCATGTCATCAACACGAAGCAGAGATGGAGTGCCACCACCAAAGAAGACCGACGTAAAGGGCTCTCCGGAATAGGTGGTCGCCCGAAGACGTAGTTCGAGGAGCAAGGTCTCAACAAATCGGTCGATGTGCTCGGTAGACTCGATACTGTAGAAGTCACAGTAGGAGCACTTTTTCTGGCAAAAGGGGATATGGAGATAGAGTCCGAACACGCTGGTGAGGATCAATAGATGCGAGAAAAAACGCGTTCCCAGCGGACATGCGGCAATGGCCTTTCCTTGGTTGCTCCGAATGACCAGTAGATAAGAAAGGGACTTCCAGAAATGTCACCGAGTGGTATGCAACCCCAATAGCGCGAGTCGAACGAGTTGCGGCGATTATCCCCCAACACAAAAACCGAGTCGGGACCAACGATATGTCGAACTGGGGCACGCTCTGACGAACGTATGGGATCCATTGGCCATTTCGCTTCCGGTGGGTCTGGCAAGGGGCGGGCATTCACCGATATGCCATCGTGATCGAGCAGGATGGTATCTCCGGGGATGCCAATCACGCGTTTCACGTAGGCCTCGTGCCCTGATGCATCGCCTGTTGCGCGGCCGAACACCACGACATCGCCACGATGCACAGATTTCAATCGATACGCCAGTTTGTTAACGAGAATATAGTCCCCCGAAAGGAGGGTGTTTTCCATTGAATGCGAGGGGATCTCAAACACACCGATCACGAAGATCCGCAGGAGTGCGGCAACTGCTATAGCAGTTGCTGCGCTTACGGCGATGTCTTTCCACGTGAGTTCAGCAAGCCCCGTATCCGTCATGAGAGTCGTCTAGCAACCAGCTGCAGCGTTAACGGATGATGGTACCGAGGCGACTCCAACGAATCGACTTCAGGCGCTGCATGAAGGACATACGAGTACCATAGACGGGATCATTGGGAGCCCACGACCAGTATACAACCATCGGCGTGCCGACGACATCCTGTTCTGGGATGAAGCCCCAGAAGCGCGAGTCGAGAGAGTTGTCACGATTGTCTCCCATGCCAAACACATAGTCTTGTTCAACCGTGTACGTCGTGGCCGGCTTACCATCGATAGTGCGGAGGTTGGCATCAACCTTGTGTCCCTCGCGACCAATAAACACGGCCCACTCGTGGAAGTTCTCTGGTGTCAGCGAAATGACGTCACCCGTTTTTGGGATGCGAATCGGACCATAGTCATCGCGTGTATAGCCTCTGCCCGGTGGGAACGTCGCCTCACGGTCCGCATCACACACCATGGCCCGCTGTTCCGGCGTCCACCCCATGAATTGGGCATTCTCGGGCAGCGGGTATTCTTTTCCGTTGACGTACACACGACCACCCTTGATCTGCAGAACATCACCAGCGACTGCAACACAGCGCTTGAGATAGTATTCAAAGGCAGGGGGCTCGACAATATCACGATTGCCGGGAAACACAAAGACGATTACGTCTCCTTGCTCAGGAGCAGAGATTGGGGGGAGCTTGTAATAGGGAAGGGGCATGTTCACGAACGGAACAATCTGAGGCGTCGATGGTCCGAAGATGAACTTGTTCACGAACAGAAACTCACCAGCAAGCACGGTGCTTTCCATCGATCCGGTTGGCACAACAAACGAAGCCAGGGCGAGGCCATTGATGATCGTGACAACCGTCAGCGACCAAACGATCGTCTTCACCCATGCAACAAGGTGTTCTCCCAGCGTTTCAGGCTTTGGGGCATTGAGACGGTCATGCCGCCGCTTCAACAGATACGCTCCAAAGCGCCCCATGCGCTGGTATACAGATTCAATGAGTGCCATACAGACCGTGCTTAGTCGAGTGAGAGAACGGCATGGAAGGCTTCTTGTGGAATCTCCACTTTACCTACCTGCTTCATGCGCTTCTTGCCTTCCTTCTGCTTTTCAATCAGCTTTCGCTTCCGGGAGATGTCACCGCCGTAACACTTGGCCAGAACGTTCTTCCGCATTGCACTGATTGATTCTCGAGCGATGATCTTCGCACCGATTGCAGCCTGGATGGCAACGTCAAACATCTGACGTGGGATAAGCTCACGTAGTTTAGTGCAGAGTTTTTTGCCCCACTCATGGGCCTTCTGGCGGTGCACGATCGACGAAAGGGCGTCAACTTGTTCGCCGTTGAGAAGAATGTCCATTCGAACAAGATCTCCGGCCTTGTAATCGGCATACTCGTAATCGAGCGATGCATATCCGCGTGTATTCGACTTGAGCTTGTCGTAGAAATCAAAGACAACCTCTCCAAGGGGCAGTTCAAACGTCATATCAACACGGTCTGCCGAGAGGTATGACTGACCGAGCATTTGTCCACGACGCTCCATGCACAGCTTCATAATTGTGCCGACATACTCCGAGGGGGCAATGATTTGCGCCCGGATGTATGGCTCCTGAATCTCGTTGATGTGCGTTGGATTCGGAAGCTGCGCTGGATTATCAACCCAAAGCACTTCCTCTCGCGTTGTGATAACCTTGTACTGTACGTTCGGGACAGTTGTGACAATCGTCTGATTGAACTCACGCTCGAGTCGCTCCTGAACAATTTCCATGTGGAGAAGGCCGAGGAAGCCACAACGGAAGCCAAAGCCCAGAGCACTCGACGACTCGGGCTCGAAGGTAATCGCCGAATCATTGAGTGATAGCTTGCCGAGTGCTTCGCGCAAATCCTCAAAGTCGTCGCTGTCAGCTGGATAAATACCGCTGAACACCATCGGCTTGACTTCGCGGAAACCCGAGATCATTTCTAATGTCGGGTTTGATGCCAACGTCACGGTGTCGCCGACCTTGGTGTCCTGCAGCTTTCGAATAGCCGCCGTGAAGTAGCCCACGTCGCCGGCCGACAATACCCCTGTTCGCTGTCGCTGCATATAGAGCACGCCCACTTCGTCGAGCTCGTAGGTTTGCCCGGTTGCCATGAAGAGAATCTTGTCCTTCTCACGCATGGTACCATCGATGACGCGGACGTAGACGATCACGCCCCGGTAGGCATCAAAGACGGAATCGTAGATGAGCGCACGCAAGGGGGCCTTTGGGTCTCCCTTTGGTGGCGGAACACGAGCAACAACGGCCTCCAAGATGTCCTCGATCCCGATACCGGCCTTTGCGGAGGCGAGAATCATATCCTCCTCCTTACAGCCGATAAGATCCATCACCTGTTGCTTAACGCTTTCAATCGTGGTAACAGCGCTCGGCAGGTCGATCTTATTGATCACTGGAATGATCTCCAGTCCCTGGTCAATGGCCATGAAGAGATTTGAAATCGTCTGCGCTTCGACTCCCTGCGTTGCATCGACAACAAGGAGAGCCCCTTCACATGCGCTGAGTGACCGGGAGACCTCGTAGGAAAAGTCAACGTGTCCAGGCGTGTCGATGAGGTTGAGCTTGTAGGTCTTCCCATCTTGCGCCGCATAGTCCATCTGAATGGCGTGCAGCTTGATTGTAATCCCACGCTCTTGTTCGAGCGGGTTGTCGTCGAGAATCTGATTCATTGTCATCTCGCGCGCCGACACGCGACCGGTTCGCTCTAGGAGGCGATCGGCCAACGTTGACTTTCCGTGGTCAATGTGCGCGATGATGCAAAAGTTGCGGTAGTTCTGCATAAGGAAGCGAAGTTACGGAGATACCTAGATACGCAGCGATGATCTCAACAGCCCCGGGCTGAGGATGGAATCGTAGGGCAGGCAGGTCGATAGGGGAAGTCCAGGTTGCACAACCCCAAAATCTGGTATCCGACCAGTGGGTCGGAAACCAATTTGCCGAAACGTATGTTTGCCGTACCCATAACTCATCACGTTCACTTTTCCTGGAACATCGTCACCATGGCAAACCCAGACTTCTCGGTTCTCTTCAATGGCATTGATGCCAAGGACCACAATCTTTTCGGCACCTTCCTGACAGATGATGCCCAATTCCGCTTTGCAAACCACCCAGCCGTTGTTGGTAAGGACACAATCGTCAGCTTTCTCGAGGGATGGTTCCAGAGCATTGCTGCAATCAAGCACTCTGACCTTGTGGTCCGTGAGGGTGACGGTTTTGTGTTGACTGAGGGAACGGTCGCGTACACACGTCATAACGGAACAACGCTGTCAGTTCCCTTTGCGAACGTGTTCAATATGGTCGATGGTAAGATCAAGGACTATTTGATCTACGTCGATAACTCAACGCTCTACACAGAAGCGTAAACTGTAAGACGCGCTTCGCGTCTGATAGAACATGATGACGCCCCATTCTCACATACGAGTATGGGGCGTTCTTGTTTGTGATGTGACGATGTCACCAGCTGATGATTTACCGAGTGATGCGATACGATGCAGCGAAGGTGACGAAGACGTCTTGAGCTGAAACTCCTGTACGGTCGCGAAAGATGGGAGATGCCGCGAACATCCCGCGGAGTTCGGCGCGCAGCGTCAACGATCGTTGTGCCTCCCAATCAATGTTCGCCGAAAGAGACGTCGTTGAAAAGCCGGTTGGTGCGGGTGCTGCGAAGAGCAATGACGAGGGATCCGAAAAATGTTCGATGCGACTCGCAATACGCCAATTGGGGGACGGGCGCCACGAGCCGACCAATGCCGCGCACCATGTTCTCGCCGTTGAACCGCCGACCAGTTGCTGGGTCCCAACGTCGAAAATGCCTACCACTTGAACCTCGGGCACAGGCATCCATTCCGCCCAGAAGTTGTTGTAAAGTCGCATTGATGGCTCAAGTGAGCGATCATTCATGTTGCCGTAAAACGTACTCCAGTTCACGGTGATTGTGCTGTCGGGTCTGTAAACGAGCCGTGACCCGTAGCAGATGTCGCGGTTCGTGGCAACGATGCGCTGCCAGCCGTTCAGTACAAGCACCTCAGCGGTCAGTGCTGAACTGGCCTTCCACTGCAATGATGCCCCAGTTTCGAAGTAGGGGGTGGCATCGGAACAAAAGAGACGTGACAACAATGCATTGTCGCGAGCATTGATCGACTCATAGCCAATGTGGGATGGCATGATGCCGGCGCGCAGTGTGAAGTCGTTCGATAGATCGACACCCAGCCACGCTTGCTGCAGATAGCGGAGCGAGCGATCATCACCGGTATAGTTGGCATCGGCAAACCAACCCTGTTGAATAACGACACTCGCTTGTATTCCTGAGCCGCGCGCAATGATGCCAATGTCTGACTGCATGATTCCGGTTCGACCATTCACGGATGGCTGCAACGTATAGTCACGCTCAAATCCCGGTGGTTGGTTAAAGGACGAGCTGTAGACGAGATCTGCGCCTCCAATAAGCTGCGTGTCATATCGCTGCGCCTCTGCGTAGGCTGCGCCAAGTGCGACAAGAAGAACGCCGAGCGCGTAGCCGCAAACGTTGAGGAACGGCATCACTGTTGCACACCAGGTTTGACCACGACCCACGCAAGCTTTGTGCACAATGGATTGGCAACAATGCGAGCCCCGTTTCCACCGAGTGACAGTGCAATGATCGGCTGCAGGCCATCACCAGGCCCTCGACTCCAACGATAGATTGTGCCGCTGTTTGTCATTATCAGTGCCGACCCGTCCCAGAGCCAGCAGTAATCCTGAGCACCCTCGGGCATTGTTGCGAGGGTGTCTGGGGGAGCAGGCGGGCCGTAGGTTAGCATCAGGCGATAGGCTGCGCTATCTGAAACGTCGACGTAGGAGAGCTGACCATTGGGGTGGCGCCGGAAGCACCGACCAATGTTGTTGGCAACCGGATCAATCGTAGACGAACCTCGCGTGTGAATCTCAAGTCGGTTGGGAACTGCACGCAATTCGTCACCAACGATGAACAAGGCAACGCTTATTGAGTCCAGCCAGAGATGATACCCTACACGTCGCTGTTGCACTACGGCGGAGATTGGTTCGCCGCTCGCGGAATACTGCCAGAGTTGCTGTGATTCGGTGTATGCATCGCCACGTTGATCTGGTTCTTCGACGCGGACAACAGAGAAGTTCGATGAACCAGGAATTGGTGTCGGCGAAAACTCCTGCTGTGGTGTCGAGGTTAGCCGCTTGATCAATCTCGTTCCCAGATCATATCGGTAGACGTCAGTCTGACCCTCGCCGGCACGGTTTGAGACGAAGAGAAGTCCCGCTCCATCATCGGTGAACATCGGCTGATTGTCATACCCCGGAGCATCGATAATCATCTGTGCATCGGTCACAGCCCCCGTGCGGATATCGAAGTCTGCCATCCAGATCTGCGTCTCCGGAAGTGAACTCGGTGAAACTGTAGAGCATGACGGTAACAGAACCGACACGATGAGTGACATCAACCAGAGCAATCGCTTCATGGGCTTCATTAGATGGGAACGAATATTGATCGCAGCACGAAAGATACCAACGGCAGAGTTTTGACCTCTTCATAGATCGGCGTGCCCCGGCTGGGTGAAGGTATCTTTGCGCTGCTCATTTCACCGGGCACTACAAACTACCCGACCCCTTTGATATCATTGGAACAGTATGAACGTTGCATTGGTCATCCTTGCCATCATTCTGCTCGTTGCGATCCTCTGCGCCATTCTCCTGGTGTATAAGCGCGTTCAGAGAAGTCAGCGTGCAGTCGAGAACCTGATCAAGACCGTGTTTACCAGCGTAGAGCATCGACTTCGATATCAGTCAAACCTTGATGGTGCTGGTGAGGCAGATGTCGTTGTGGTTGTGACGAGGGACCGAGCTGACTATCTGCAAGCGATGATACGGTCCGTCGCCCAGTGCGAGCCGACAGCGCATATCGTGGTTGTTGACGTTGGAAGTAGTGATGATACGCCTCGTGTCCTTCATCAGCTCTGCGCGGAGGGTGTCGTGTACGTAAGCATCCGCCATCGCATCGGAACAGTTCCGCAGTGGCAAAAGGGATATGGAATTCATGAGGTGTGGCGCCTGTCGTCGTTGCGCGCACCGAGGAGCATTACGGTCATCGATGACGACATGCTGGTGCGCGAGCCATTCCTGCACAAGTGTATGGCAATATGCTCGACGCACGATACAGTAGCCGTTGTGGCCTTGCATCGTGATGCACTGCAAGAGAAGAATCATCCAGCGGTCGGCTCTGTCATCGTTGATGGCCAGCATATACCCACCGGCACGTCATTCAATGGTGCTGCGTTTTATATGCCCTGGAAGACACTGATCGCATGGGGCCCGCCTCCGATCAATGAGGGTAGTAATGAAATGAGCGTTGAAGACTGGTACTATTCAAGGGCTCTTGCCGCAGACAACCAGCTCGCTGCGTTTTATCCATGCGTGATAGAGCAACAAGGCGCTGTCTCACTGCGCGAGGCAGTACAGTAGGCTTGTACGTCCGTTGCTGGCGGACGACGTCGAGGTTGTTTACTAACTCGTCCTGGTATCAGTACGCGCGAGCAAACAGTACACGCTGCGTGCTTGGCTTGCCCGTGCGGATACACGTTCCAGCCTCCTGGGCGTTCTCCAGCGGGATACAACGGATGGTGGCCTTGGTCTCCTCTTTGATGAGGTCCTCGGTCTCTGGCGTTCCATCCCAGTGAGCACTTACAAAGCCCCCTTTACCATCGAGTGTTGCAACGAACTCGTCCCATGTGTCAGCACGCGTGATATGCTCATCACGGTATGCCTTGGCGCGATTAAACATGGACTGCTGGATGTCGTCCAGAAGATGGACGATTGAGTCCGCAAGACCCTCGAGGGGAAGGCTCTCCTTTGTGCGTGTATCACGACGTGCAACCTCAACGGTGTTGTTCGCAAGGTCACGAGCGCCGACGGCGATCCGCACGGGAATACCGAGCTTTTCGTATTCGGCGAACTTGAAGCCAGGACGACTCTGGTCGTCCGTGTCGATCTTCACGCGAACTCCACGTGCACGCAGGTCCGATGCAATAGCGGCGATGTGCGGATCGAGTTCGGCAAGGGGCTTAGGGATCGGCACGATGACCACTTGATGTGGGGCAAGCTTCGGTGGGATCATGAGGCCGTCATCATCGGAATGCACCATCACGAGCGCGCCCATAAGGCGCGTGCTGACGCCCCACGAGGTTGCCCAGACGTATTCGAGGGTGTTGTCCTTCGAACTGAACTGTACATCGAACGCTTTGGCAAAGTTCTGACCCAGGAAGTGCGAAGTTCCAGCCTGAAGGGCTTTCCCGTCCTGCATCAGTGCTTCGATGCAGTAGGTGTCTTCGGCGCCAGCGAAGCGCTCGTTTGCTGTCTTGACACCCTTGACAACTGGTATGGCCATCCACTCTTCAGCAAATGTTGCATAGACATCGAGCATTTTTCGCGTTTCTTCGATGGCCTCCTCGCGCGTTGCATGCGCTGTGTGACCTTCCTGCCAAAGGAATTCGGCTGTGCGAAGAAACAACCGTGTGCGCATCTCCCAACGGACAACGTTTGCCCATTGATTGATCAGCAATGGCAGATCACGGTATGATTGGATCCAGTCGCGGTAGGTGTTCCAGATGATCGTTTCTGATGTTGGACGCACGATCAACTCTTCTTCAAGTCGAGCGTCTGGATCGACCACAACACCGCTGCCATCATCAGCATTCTTGAGTCGGTAATGCGTCACCACGGCGCATTCCTTCGCGAATCCTTCGACGTGCGCAGCTTCCTTACTCAGAAAGCTCTTCGGAATGAACAATGGGAAGTAGGCATTGACGTGACCCGTCTCCTTGAACATCCTGTCAAGGGTGTCACGCATGTTCTCCCAAATGGCGAAGCCGTAGGGCTTGATCACCATGCAGCCTTTGACCGCGGAGTAATCGGCAAGGCCAGCCTTGCGTACAAGATCAATGTACCACTGCGAATAGTCGTCCGCTCTGGACGTAATGTCTTTGCTCATATGGAGAGCAAGTTACGGAGATACAGAGTTACGTGTCTCCCCCTATCGCTTTCCCTCGAAGAGGTAGACGACTTGTCCATCTGGGGAAACGTAGACGGCGTTGCGCACTTGCGAGTCGAGGCCTGGCAGCACTTCCGATGGCTCCAGTCCCTGATTCGTCAACCGTGCAATACGCTGCAGCATGTCTGGCATGAAGTATGTGAGCGTCAACGAAGGAATGTTGCGGGCTTCGTGAATTCCGATTTCTGTGAAGCCACTTGTCATGTTGACAAATGGATAGGGCTTCGTATCACCCCGTGCGACAGTGAATCCGAGCTTGGACCACCAAGACTGTTCGACATCGAGCACTTCGGCGGCCGTGCTTAACTCGGTAAGCTTCCCACAGACGGGATTCAACTCTGCAGTTGGCCGGATCTCTGTTTCGATGTTCTTGTCGCGGATCGAGACAAACACATTGTTTGGCGAGCGTAGCCGAATCTCGCGTATGGTCGTATCCTCCGTCTCAATGTCGCGACGAAATCCAAGCACCTCGAGGTCACGCTTCATTGCATCGATATTCTCGGTACGAAAGATCAACGTTGGTGATGGTTGTGACCGTTTGACGAGGGTGATGACGATCTGTCCGTCCGATAGGGTAAGCGCGGAATCAACACGATCGCCTGGCCGACGAATGGGGCTAAACCCGAGACGTGCCCACCAGGTAAGCGATTCGAGAAGATCGCGACTCGTGAGCTCTACCCGCGATGCGGTGTAGAGATCCACAGATGAAAGGGGGCTTTGCGCCTGAACGATCGATGTGAAGAGCACGATCACGAGTATGATCTGCACAATATTCATGTCTCTTCTCCAGGGAACAACGTCGGCGATGAACTCGGGGCATTCAACCCCATATGTCGATAGGCAAGGGGCGTCGCTGTGCGCCCGCGAGGTGTGCGCTGCAAGAAACCCTGCTGAATGAGAAAAGGCTCGTACACTTCTTCGAGTGTTCCGGAATCCTCCCCAACGGCAACCGCCAGTGTGGAGATACCAACCGGACCACCGTTGAATTTTTCAATGAGTGCGAGTATGACGCGCGTATCCATTTCGTCCAGACCAAACTCGTCAACATCCAAGGCCTCAAGCGCCAATCGGGCAATCTCCCGTGTGATTGTGCCCGTACCCTTCACATCGGCGAAATCCCGCGTGCGTCGTAACAGACGATTCGCAATACGTGGGGTGCCACGCGCGCGCCTTGCGAGTTCCTGTGCGCCCTCGGCATCAATTGGTGCCCCGAGCAGAGCTGCGCTGCGTGTAATCACCTTTGTCAGATCTGCCGCATCGTAATAATCGAGACGATTGGTGATCCCAAATCGCGAGCGCAATGGCGCGGTAAGCAAGCCTTGACGCGTTGTTGCTCCCACGAGGGTGAAGCGAGGGATCGCAAGCTGCACCGAGCGTGCGGCCGGTCCCGAATCGATCATGATGTCGAGCCGGAAATCCTCCATTGCAGAATACAGGTATTCTTCGACGACGGGCGAGAGACGGTGAATCTCATCGATAAAGAGGATGTCGTTCTCATCCAGACTTGTTAAGAGCCCCGCAAGGTCGCCCGGCTTCTCCAGGACAGGACCCGAGGTGATCTTTATCTGTGCGTGCATCTCGCGAGCAATAATGTGCGAGAGCGTTGTCTTACCAAGTCCAGGTGGTCCAGTCAGCAGCACGTGGTCGAGTGATTCGCCCCTTCCACGAGCCGCCGCAATAAACACTTTGAGATTCTCAACGATCTTCGGCTGTCCCGTAAAGTCATCGAACGATACCGGACGTAGCGAGGCATCAACGTCGTCGTCGCGACGCATCGGATCGATCGGAGAATGGGGGCGTGACATGGGGCGAAGTTACAGAGTTCCACAATCACACGGATTGCTGCAGGCTTCACTTATTGCCGTACATCGTTCCCGCGCCAACGGCAACGATGCCATCGTATCCACCATAGTCGAGTTCGCGGTAATAGGCAAATGCAATGAAGGTGTTGTTAGCAGCGGCAGTATTGCCTTCAAACTCTTCGTAGCTGATATCTGTTGCGTCGTAAGAGTCAGCATTCAGCCGTCCGTTGGCATAGAGGTAGTTGTGACGTCCACGCCGCACCCACTGTCGAAGCCGATACAGTCGGTTGGGAGCGTCGTAATACATCATCCAGTCACGATTTGGACGCCAGTTGTTAAATGATCCGGAGATAAAAATGTCATCTGTGCTTGCTTCCCCTGGCGTAGGATCAAGAAGAAACTCGACGGGAATGAACTCATCATTGATATCTGAGACGCCCCTTGAGATCATGGCGCCATCATCGGCACGCTGCATGAACATGCCATTACGTCGGATGTCTGATAACCCAATTGGAATTGGCTGACCGGTGGAAGGGAAGCGGCCGAGGTCGTTCACGTCGAGCACGCGATACTCATTCTGAGCAGGAATCCGAGAGAGCCGAAAGATCTTCCCACGTTGAACCATGCCGAGAATGTCGGCACCTACGCTGCTGGGGTTGACGACGGAGCGCAGGCGTTCAGAGGCAATGAAGGGATCATACCAACGATGATTTCGATAGAGCACAACGGTGTGAAGGTTCGTCGTCAAAAGCCGCGCAGTAACATCTTCGACAAGCGTCTCGATCGTGTATGCCGTCGAGCTGACGCGATACCGTGGTTCATAGAAATCCGTCATGAAGTTCATGCGGACAACAGCCCGTGTATCAACGGCAAATATTCGAGTCTCTCCAATCAGGGAGTCGTTGTCGAGATCGAAGACCTGAACGAGCCAATTGCCTGAAAAACGGATCGAGGTTTGTGCATTCGGAAATGTCAGGATTCCGCGATACCGTGCGTACTTCGACCTCTCGGGAGCAAGCTTCCAATCGATGAGCGTCGTTCGATTGTTGACGTCAGAGAGGAACCCGTTTTCATCCGGAGTCCAGTCGGCATTGCAATGGAGGATACGGGCGTATACATTCGGAATCGATGCAGCCGAGACATCAAGTTCAACGGTGACAAAGCTCGATCCAATGTCGCCACCCTTTTCTGCGCTGAGGATAACCACTGGCGGAAGCGCTTCGTTTGTTCCACCATAAGCTCGAATCATTCGCAGGACAACGTCAGCCCCATACCCCTGAACGCCGGTAATGGCAAGCAGAAGGATGACGATGACATGGTTTCTCATCCCCGACGTGCCTTCATCACCTCGCGCTGACGCAGACGTATTTCGCGGCGCATGGCCGCCTCTTCGTAGCGGAGCTTTTCTTCGTCTGATTGTGGCTGCAGCTCAGGCGCGGGAAGGGGCTTCCCATACTGGTCAATTGCAACAAAGGTTAGATACGCCTCTGATGTACGCGTGCGAGTTCCATTGAGCGGGTCCTCACGTTCGACGTGCACAAAGACCTCCATCGACGTGTGGAAGGCTCGCGTTAGGATCGCTGAGATGTGCACCACGTGCCCAAGCTTGATCGGCTCGTTGAAGTTGATTTCATCAACCGATGCAGTCACGCATACTTTGCCGCTATGACGCATCGCACTCAAGGCTGCCGCGATATCGATCCAGTGCATCAAACGGCCACCAAGCAGATTGCCGAGGTAGTTCGTATCGTTTGGAAGCACCAGCTCGGTCATGACGACGGTACTGTCGGAAGGGGTCTTCATTGGAGTCCTCGTTCGAGAGCATCAACGACGGATTTCTGCTCCGGTTGTTTGACCATACGGCGATAGGCAGCGATGGCCGTTCGTGCTTCATCGTTTCGCTGAAGCTGTATCAGAATCTCGATCTTCTGCACAAGTGCTGGCTCGAGCCATTTGCTATCAGGATACTCGTCAATGATGGCATCATACTGAATCAGCGCAGCACGCCGAGCGTAGGTGCGGACGTAGTGCTCTGCTGCTTGCCAGAATCGCTCGGCAAGACGATCACGCAGATCCCGAATGCGCTTCGTAGCTTCAAGGGCAAGGCTGTCACGCATGTACACTGACTGGAAGTCCGTGTAGGCCAGGATCGCCTTGCGCGTGTTCTCCTGATCACGATCTGCTGGTAGTGAGATCTTGTCGTAGCACAGCGCTGCCTTGAACATCGACTCGCGGACGTATTCACTGGATGGGTAGGAGCGACGCAGCTGGTTGTAGTTGAACGCTGCCATGATGTACTCGCTGCGCTGGAAGCTAATCTCCGCCAGGTAGTATTGGGCATCGTCGGCATACTGTGAGGCAGGATACTGGAGTTTGATCACATCAAACTTCGCTTGCGCCTCGATCCAGTTATCGTCGTCGTAGGCAGCCTTTGCCTCAGAGAAAATCTCATCCACCGTCTTCGCCTTTTTCGCCCCCTCCGATGAGGAGCACGATGAAAGGGCCAACCCGAGGGTGGCGAGAACGAACATGAACATCAAACGCATGGTGCGAAGATAGGGAATAGCCACGGGGCTGCAGCCCATGAGCGTGGCGAACTCAATATCCCATTGACGACAGCTGGGTGCGATCGTTGCGCCAGTCGGAGCGGACCTTGACGTAGAGCTCCAGGTAGATCGGGTGGCCGAGATACTCTTCGATGGTGGCTCGCGCCGTTTCACCAATCTTCTTCAGGGCTGCCCCTTTCGCACCGATGATGATGGCCTTCTGATTATCGCGTTCGACGATGACATCCGCGCCAATGTACCACTTGCCTTCGGTGTGTTCTTTGAACTCGGTGATCATCACTTCCGTGGCATAGGGGACTTCTTCGGTGAACTGTTTGAAGACTGATTCACGGATGAACTCAGCCACGAAGAACCGATCGGTCTGGTCGGATGCAATGTCTGCATCAAATGCGAATGGGGCTTCTGGTGCAAGCTCTCGGAGCATGACGAGAAGCTCGTCAACATACTTGTTGTCTTTTGCGGAAATCGCAATAGCCTTTGAGAACAGCCCGCTCAGGCGCGCCTCTTCCATCAGCGGAAGGGCTTCTTTGCGGATCGGCACTGCGTCCATCTTGTTCAGGACGAGTACCGTTGGCCGCTTCCGCTTGGTAACGGCTTCAAGCCACATCGGATCGAGCACTGTTCCGCGTTCGACGGCCTTTGGAGTATCGATCACAACGCAGATGATGTCGGCCTCGTCGAGCGACTCTTCGACAAATCCCATCATCGAACGCTGCAGCCGATATCGTGGCTTGAGCATCCCTGGAGTGTCGAGAAAAATCAGCTGAGTGTTGTCTGTGGTGTCTATTCCAAGCACACGCTTGCGCGTGGTTTGTGGCTTGGCTGTCACAATGCTCAGGTGCATCTGCATGATGGCATTGAGGAGCGTCGACTTGCCGGCGTTGGGACGTCCGACAATTGCGACCGTGGCGCAACGGGTCACGCAGCTTCCTTTGATGTTGGTTCGAATGTAACGGCCGGATGCGAAGACACCCATCCACGCTCACGCTCGATGATGTCGCGCACAGCGGGTTTCATGAATGTGTCTTCCGGCACGATTGTGCACAAGGCCCGTGCCAGGATTACGGCCGCAGCTTCAAAGGGCATCGAGCGGTTCAATAGAATGAGCCGCCGCTCGCGGACGACGCACGCACCACCTCGAAATGCCCCCTGCTCACGACGAACGGTATAGTTGAGTGAGCTGGCAAGGTTCGTGAGTTCTTCGAGGAGCTTATCGGCTTTCATGGTTACCGGGAGATTTCGGATGATGAAGGGGGCGCATTGCTCCAAGTGCCACAATGGTCAACAACGCAAGGCTGGACATCGCCACCATGACGTTGATGATCGGGCTCGAGAAGCGCGTCAAAAATATCTGAAAAATATCACGAGGCTCGGCAAGCGGCATCCCCGTAACGCGGTCAAAGTACGTCCAAAGACGGTAATCCTCGGTAATGATGTAGCCCTGCACCGGCAGAACAAGTACCAAGAGGATCGCTGACATCAATAGCCAGCCGTGGTGGCGAAAGAGGCCCCGTAGCGCATACATCGCGCCGAGTCCACCGATCGTTGCGACGAGAGAGGACCATCCCGTCCAACCACCCAGAAGGGTAAACAGCCAGATTGTCTGCAGTCGTGCTTGATCGCTCTGCGCTGTATTCCACTCAAGCGTTCCAGGAATAAACACGCTGTAGCCCACCACCATACGCGCAATACCGCCGCCAACCCAAATCACCCCACCGAGGAGGAAGAATAGCAGAAAAATCTTTGTGGATGTGCGATGCATGCGGCAAAGATAGGGCACCGGGTACTCTACTTCACTTCCCAATAGAGCTTCTTCCGCAGGTCTTGAATCCACTCCTGTTCCAACCGTTGGCGTTTTTCCATGAGGGCCAGTTGTTCGATCTGCTTGTAGTCATCTGCCAGGGAGGGGGCATGCGCCGGAATAAGCTTTTTGCGGTAGAGAATGTGATATCCGGGCTTGGTCGGATCTGCCGCATAGGGCAGTGGGTCCGAGACGCCATCGTCGGGAAGACTGGAGATGATGCTCCGCATTTCTGCTGGGAGACGCTCGAGTTCGATGGTTCCCATCGATCCGCCAAACCCTTGTGTTTCGCGTTCGTCGCTCGACTTTTTCGCAAGCTCTTCGAAGCTTTCGCCGGCCGCTACCCGCCCCTTGAGGGATCGAAGCTCATTCTGCACAGCATCGCGATCTTCTTCGCTCTGTCCAACCTTGATAAGGATATGGCGCGTTGTGATGGCCGTCGATGTCTTTGCGATCAACTGAATAACGTGCCAACCAAAGGGTGACTCAACAGGCTGGGAAATTTCGTTTGGTTCGAGCGCGAAGGCCGCCGCCTCGAAGGTTGGCACAAACTTGCCCTTCTCAACCGTGCCAAGGTCGCCGCCATTGGCAGCCGACGCAGGGTCGCCGGAGTAGCGTCGTGCAAAATCGCTAAACGATCCCCCCTTGAGAATTGAGTCGCGAATGCGAATTGCCAGTTGCTGTGCTTCCTTGTTCTTTTCGTCGGAGGCTTTGACGTACTTCACGATGTGGAAGAGCTCAACGCGGTCGGCTACCTTCGGAATGGAATCCTTGTAGCGATCGTAAAAGCTCTCTACGTCACTGCGGCTCACTTTGATGTCTGTGAACATCTTCTGCTGAATCCGCTCAATGTAGAGGCGCTTGCGGATCTCCTCGCGGAAGTCTTTCTTGATCTTGTTGATGCTCATGCCATAGACATCTTCGATGCGCTTCTCCGAGCCGAACTGCTGCACCAGCACCTGGATCTGGTAGTCCATACGCGATGACACGTCTTCGTCGGTCACCTCAAGCGTTGTGTCCTCTTGGGCCTTCGTCAGAATCAGCTTTTCATTGATCAGCTGATCAAGAATCGCCGTCCGCAACGCCACATCCTTCCGATTAACGCGTGGGTCCCGTTGCACCATTGCTTCGATCTGACCGTTGATATCCGATTGAAGGATGATCTCACGGCCGACGATGGCAACGATGCCCTCCATCGCGTCCTGGGCGCGCAGTGCCGCGCCCCCTGTCAGAATGACAAGGAGACACGCAAGTACACGACGCCCGAGTGTTGCCATTGGGATCACTTTGATCCTGCCTTCATGGAAGGGGCGCCCCAAATCTTATCGATGTTCGAGCTATTGAACGAAACCGGATGACGTGAGCGGACATTTGAGAGCCAGCTCTCTGTCAGTCGCTTCTGAAGTGCATCCTGATAGGCCGGCGCAAGTTCCGTGAGCGCAGCCTCAAACGTTTTTGGCTCAGGTTCGATGATCCGGTCGAGTCGGATTATCGACCATCCAGCTTCGATCTTTACCGGACCGATTACATCACCAACCTTGGCTGTTGGAGTGAGTTGCTGAGCAACCTTCGATGACTTGGCCGATACGGCCGAGAGTTTCCCGCGAAGCTCACGAACACCGTCACGTTGGGAATAGCTTGCGGCGATGTCGGCAAGATCCTTGCCGGCTTTGACATCTGTATTTACGAGTGCCAGCAGCGAGTCCGTAAGGACGTATACCTCCGTCAGATCGAACTTCCGCTCGGTCATCCAGCGCGAACGCGTCGTGTCGTAGAAGGCGCGGGCATCAGTCGTATCAAATTTGAGCCTGCTCCAGACCTCTTTCTCTTCAACCTTGAAGAGAAGAATTCCATCATTGAACTCGCGCATCAGTGCTGCAAAGTCTTCGTACTTCTGCTCGAGTCCAGACGTTGCACGATCGAGAACGATTGGGTCGGCAATCTTATTCATTGCGCGATCAAACCCGGCACGGTTTAACGTAAAGCCTCGCATATCGATGCGACGACGGAGTGTGTCGGCGAATTGACGAACCGTGAGTTCCGAACCAGGAAGACGGAAGATGGCACGATCCAGGAGGTCCTCAGAGAGCGAGCGCACCCAGCCAGTATCCTGCGTGTTCTTGTTGGAATCGATTGATGAAAGCACCTGACTTAGCACATCCTCGTTCCATCCGGAGTTCATGGTCTTGCGGACTGAATCCAGAACCATGCGCTTGTCTTCTTCATAGTACAGTCGACGGTACGTGCGTTTCGAGTTGTCGTATTCCAGCAATGAATCTGGCACACGAGACGAGTCGCGGATGATGATGTGCGTTCCGAAAATTGTCTTCACCTTGCCGGAAATCTGTCCATCGCGCAGGCCGAAGATGGCCTCTTCAAACGTCTTCACAAGACGAGCGCCGTTGTTCTCCATACCCGATGAGCGGGAATACGCTCCGCCCAGATAGCCTCCCTTTGACGCGGAGGTCTTATCATCCGAATACGCCTTTGCCAGATCCCCAAATGCATCACCCGATGGCGTCAGCTTGCGTGCAGTGAGAATTGTATTCTGCTGTGATGGCTTCATTGCAAGGATCGAAACCAAGGTATCGGCAAAACGATCTGTTGCGATACTGTCACGGTCGTCGTTTGGCGTGAGCAGAATGTGACGGAACTTCACATTAATGCGCGGTGAACGCTGGTAGACCTTGACGATGAAGTATCCATAGCGTGATGAGAGGGGGCTTTCGCACACCCCACCAACGGGAAGGCCGTAGGCTGCGTCTTCGACCACTTTGATGATCGAGCCAGCGCTGATCCACGGCAGACGGCCTCCATTCGAAGCTGTTTCCTTGTCGTCGGAGGAGTCACGGGCAAGCTTTTCGAAGTCGGCTCCGGCCTTCAGCTGGGCAATCAATCTCTCGCCCTTCCGACGGCTTGCTGCAGAATCCCAACCGCGGGTTGATTGTTCTGGAACAGCACACAGAATGACGCCGATTTCCAGCTCTGTCATGCGGCGAATGGCGAGCTCGCGAATCCGCTTTTCGGCAACGGCCTTATCGAAGTAGAAGGTTTCTGACAGCAGTCGACGATTGTTCTGAAGGTCAACACGTACTGCTGAGTCCTGCTCAAGTCCACGATCCCGGCCATCGGCCACCTTGAGGCGGTAGTTCGTATACAAGCGTAGAAACTCGAGTGCGGTATCGCGTGCTACCGATGTTAGCCGTGTATCGCGACGGGTGAGATTCTTTTGAAAGGCACGCTCGACATCACCGAGCAGGACCTGCTCACTGCCAACGGTGGCAAGCACGGTCGACGGAGCAAATGATGGGGCGGCCTTGGTAGGTGCGGCCGATGTGGCCTTTGAAGACTTCTTCTTTTGCGCCATACCAGAGGTGGCGGCCAAGCAGAGGATCAGCAGAACGGAGACACTACGGGCGACAGACGTCATGGCGGTATGCAGCATGAAGTTCATGAAAATGAAAGTGATGAAACGTCCCGTACTGACGACGGGACTGCAAAAATAGTCAGTTGCTGACCTTGGAACCTACCCGCCAGACGTCGCCGGCACCCATCGTCAGGAGGATGTCGCCTGGCTTCAGGATCTCGGAGAGCAGTTTGGACGCATCTTCGAGGTGCTCAACGTAATGAACGTGACGGTGTCCGGCATCCCGTGTGGCATCAGCGATGATGCGGCCGCTGACCCCTTCGATGGGCTCCTCTCGGGCGGCATAGACATCGGTCAGAATGATGACATCTGCATTGTCAAATGAGGTGGCGAACTCACGGTAGAAATCGCGGGTGCGGGTGTAGGTATGGGGCTGAAAGACTGCAACAATCCGTCGGTCCCATCCCTTTCGTGCGGCTTCGAGCGTGGCTTGAATCTCCGTCGGGTGATGCGCATAGTCATCGATAACCAGCACGCCCCCTTGCGATTCACCCTTGATCTCAAATCGACGGTAGACGCCCCCAAACTCGCCGAGGGCTTCCTGGATGACTTCGATGCCGACGCCACACTGCAAGGCTACGCCACAGGCAGCGAGAGAGTTCAGCACGTTGTGTTCGCCGGGTACGTTCAGGGTGATGCGTCCAAGGAGCTCACCGCGATAGGTGAGATCGTAGGAGCTGCTGCGCTCGTTGTAGGCGATGTTGCTGGCTCGCACATCACACTGTGGGGTGGTCCCGTAGGTGACCGTGACGCGCTTGATCGATGGTAGCACATCACGCACTCCCGGGTCGTCCAAACACACCAGTGCCGAGCCGTAAAACGGAACCTTGTTGCTGAACTCTGTAAAGGCACCCTTGATGTCGTCAAGGTCGCTGTAAATGTCGAGATGATCTGCTTCGATGTTCGTGATGACGGCGATCGTTGGTAAGAGCTGCAAGAACGAGCGATCATACTCATCTGCCTCCAGCACAATCCAGTCGCCTGATCCGAGTCGCGCATTTGATCCGCCAAGTCCCGTTAGTCGGCCGCCAACAATAACGGTTGGGTCGATGCCGGCCTTCATCATCACAAGGCCACACATGGATGTGGTCGTCGTTTTTCCGTGCGTACCAGCAATGGCGAGCGTGTATTTCAACCGAGATACCTCAGAGAGCATCTCCGCCCGTCGGATGATGGGAATCTTGCGTTCAAGTGCGGCCAATGTCTCAGGATTCTCGCTCGGCTTTACCGCCGAGGAGTACACCACAACTTCAGCTCCCTCAATGTTCTCCGAACGATGTCCAATCGCAATGCGAGCACCCTTTGCCGCTAAATGCTCCGTGGTGGAGCTTGCCGCCAGGTCCGAGCCACTCACCTGAAAACCCTGCGAGAGCAGGATCTCCGCGATGCCGCTCATGCCAGAACCGCCAATGCCGACGAAATGAACACGCTGAACAGAAGAAAAAAGCATGTGCGAAGATACGCTCTGGATTCCCGCCAGCGAGGGAGTGTCGCAGATCACTGCACGTAAAGGTCGGGTCGACGATCCCTGATGATGTCGTTGATGCTGTTGAACGACTTTGTGCGCGTTGCTGCGGGATCGATATCGATGATGACAACGCAATCCTCGGCGGCAGAGGCATCGCCGAGGACGGCGCCATTCGTGTCGTAGATGGCTGTTTGGCCGTTAAAGGAAACCTCTTCTCCGGCATTGGTTTCCGTTCCGATGCGATTAGCTACTGCCAGATAGACCTTGTTTTCAAGTGCGCGCACGGGCATGGCCATGCGCCATATGTGCGTGATGAGGTTTGATGGACAGGCAATCAGGTCGGCCCCCTGAAGGGCAAGAGATCGTGCACTTTCCGGGAATCGCCAGTCGTAGCAGATCATCACACCGAGATGACAGTCAAGATGCTCGAGATAGGTCACAAAGAAGCCCGAATCACCTGGCGTAAACCCGAGCGTCTCTTTGTAAAACAGATGGGACTTTCGATAGACACGGGGCTCCGTAACTCCCTTCCCCGCAATCAGGGCAGAGTTAAAGACCCGTTGGCCGTCGAGTTCGGCAAAGCCGCAGATTACGACCTTCTGGTGCTGATTCGCTGCGTTGATAATCTGCTGTGTGGATGCGCCGGTAACGGGCTCTGCCACTCGGCGGACTTCCTCCTGACCGATGTGGAAGTACCCCGTGGTGGCAAGCTCTGGAAAGATGATCACGTCGGCATCGATGCGCGCGATATCCTCAACGATGCGTGCGGTGTTGACCTCGATGTTACCGAGGTAGGGGGCAAATTGGACGCAGGCGACGCGCATCAGAAGTTCATCGACATGGTGAAGAGGGGAATAGAGCCTCGCATGCCGACGCCCATCGTTGTCGAGGTCGCTGCGTCACCCGGAAGCAGTGGGTTGACCAATCCGAAGAGCTCGTTACTGAGCAGGTGAACGCCATAGGCAATACCGGCACCAACAGCATAGCCAGCAAGGACATCGGTGATGTAATGCACGCCGAGGTTCATCCGTGAAAAGCCCATCCAGAGGCTGTAGCCGATTGACGGTGCGATCACATACCAATGCGGATAGCGAAGCATCAAGGTTGTCGCAATTGCGGCTGCTCCGGCAGAGTGTCCCGAGGGGAAGGAGCTGAGGTACTTGTCGTTCTGTCCCTCGCCATTGACGATCAGGCCCGGAAATGCTTGATACGGACGCTCACGGTCGACGAGAATCTTTGTCGCTACCACGATGCCATAGGTGATGCCAAGGGCGGTGACTGCCTGCACGCCGGTTTCCGACATATACCGACGGTCGGCAGTTGGCATGTCGGCAGCAGACGCGATGACGCCGTAGAGGTAGAGTGCACCGGGCAGGCCGGCATACACATACGAGGCGCCGTCAGACATGAAGCGTGAAACATCTTTGAGGCCCTCACTGCGGATGGAGTTCACCTCATAGACGAGGCGTCCATCCCAGCCGAAATAGTCGACGTCGGTTTCCTGGGCACTGATGCTACAAACGGTGAGAAGCAGGACGATGAAGTGTTTCATGAATGCAAAAGTAGGAGGGGGCGTATCTTCGCCCACGATGAATGTTGCTATCGTCGGAGCTACTGGACTTGTCGGACGCACCATGGTGCGGGTGCTCGAGGAGCGCCATATCCCTATCAATCGCCTCGTCTTGGCTGCCTCGGCTGCCTCGGCTGGGATGACGATTGATGTGCACGGCAGTCCTGTGACGGTGCAGGAGCTCCGTCCGGAAACGTTCGATGGAATTGACGTTGCCCTCTTCAGTGCCGGCGGCTCCGTCAGTCGAGAGTACGCTCCGATTGCTGCCGCCCGCGGCTGCGTCGTGATCGATAACTCCAGTGCGTGGCGCATGGACCCCAACGTCCCGCTTGTCGTTCCAGAGGTGAACCCCAACGATGCACTTCAGCACCGTGGCGTGATTGCCAATCCCAACTGCAGCACAATTCAGCTTGTGGTGGCTCTCAAGCCCCTTGACGAGGCCTTTGGACTGCGTCGTGTGGTCGTGAGTACCTATCAGACCCCAAGCGGCGCAGGCCAGAAGGGGATTGATCAGCTCGAAGCAGAGCTTGACGGACGCGAGCCCGCCTCGCGGATCACGCCGCATCGTCTGGCTGGCAACACGGTCTTCCACACGATCGAGGCGCGTGATCTGGGGTCGGAGGAAGAGATCAAAATCCAACGTGAAACGCGGCGCATCCTGCATCGCGACGACTTGCCCCTTGCCGTTACCTGCGTGCGGGTGCCGGTGCTGGGCGGACACGGCGAGGCGGTTGCTATTCAAACAGATCGGCCATGCCCTCCGGACCTCGTTCGCGAGATCCTCGCTTCTTCTCCTGGCATCGTTGTGCTGGATGATCCGGCGCAGGGTGTCTACCCGATGACGTCGACCTCGCACGACACCGATGCCGTGTATGTGGGTCGTATCCGACCAGACACCTCTGTCGACCATGGGGTCCTGCTCTGGATTGTTGCCGATAATCTTCGCAAAGGGGCGGCCACAAACGCCGTTCAGATTTTGGAAATTCTTGCAGCACATCAATGAATTCGTATGCCGTGATTATGGCCGGAGGTTCCGGCGAACGCTTTTGGCCGCTCTCCCGCAGAACACGGCCAAAACAGCTCCTAGCACTTACCTCCGAACGGATGATGATTGAGGAAGCGATCGATCGTATTGCTCCAATCATTCCGATGGAACGTGTGCTCATCATTACCAGTGCAGTGCTGCGTCAGCCCATCATTGACGCATTGCCTGGGCTGCCGGCAGAGAATGTGATCGCCGAACCAGCAAAGCGGAATACGGCCCCGTGTTTGGCTCTGGCATGTAGTGTGATCAATGCGCGTGAAGGGGGCGATGCACTCATGGCAGTGTTGACGGCGGACCACTTCATCGGCAATGTCGAGGCGTTCCGGCATGACGTGCAGGTTGCCCTTGATTATGCTCGTGGCAACGATGCCCTGCTCACGTTGGGCATTCCACCAACACGACCAGAGACGGGATACGGATATATCCGCATGACCTCGGCAGCTGCGGCATCAAGTGTAACGGGCGTTGCCGAGTTCAAGGAGAAGCCCTCAATCGATGTAGCCATGCAGTACCTCCGAAGTGGAGAATACGTCTGGAACAGTGGCATGTTCTTCTGGCGTACGCACGCGCTGGAGCAGGTTATGCAAGCGGTGTTGCCTGAGGTCGGCATGCACATCCCAACAATGGCGGATGCGATTGCCAGCGGCGATGCCTCAGCTCTGGCGACAACATTTGACAGCATGCCCGACATCTCGATCGATTACGGCGTCATGGAGCGTGCGAGCAATGTCTGCGTAGTCCCTGCCTCGTTCCCATGGGACGATGTAGGGTCGTGGGATTCACTCGACCGAATGCAAGAGCGTGACGAAACGGGGAATGTCCTGCAGGGGCCTTCAACTGTGGTCGACACGCACAACAGCGTCATTGTCAATGCTCACGATGGTGGCCACATCGTCACGGGCGTCGGGCTCGACGACGTAGTCGTCGTTGTTACCAATGATGCAACGATGGTGTGCGCCAAGGAGCGTGCACAGGATGTAAAGCTGATAGTGAAGGCACTGCGTGAGCAAGGACGTTCTGATGTCCTCTGAAGCAATTGAGCGCAGCGCGGCAGACCGCATCGCCCTGGCCTTTGATCTCGATGAGGGTGCAGTGCAAGCCCCTTCCGATATCCTTGCCGAGATCCGGCGTCGACTCATTGAGCGGATTGTGGAGTTGCTAACGCGGAATCCCGAACGACTCATGGCCATTCTCTATCGCATTGATGTGAAGGAGAGTGCGGTCAATGAGATCATGTCGAAATCTTTCCCGACCGAGGTGCCCATTCACCTTGCTGATCTGATCATTGAACGACAGTTAGCCAAGGCTCGCTCGCGTGCCGAGCATCGCGATTCATCATCCACCTAACAGGTATGCGACACGTACTTACGAACATCAGCTCTCTGGTCACCGTTCGCAGTCATGGAGCACATGCGTTAACGGGTGAGGGCATGCGCGAGATCGGTGAGATCCGCGATGGAGCGCTTGTGCACGATGGCGCAACAATTCTGTGGGTCGGTCAACAGTGCGACCTTCCGTCTGAGCTCGTGGAGGGGGCGCATATTATGGACTGTACCGGTCGCACGGTGATGCCGGGATTTGTTGACAGTCACACACACATTGTCTTTGCCGGTTCTCGTTCTCATGAATTTGCACGTCGTCTCTCCGGCACGAGCTATGCCGAGATCGCAGCGGAGGGGGGCGGAATTCTCACCACGATGAACGCTGTGCGGACAGCTTCGTTGGAGCACTTGGTAGATGTCGGACGCACGCTCGTTGCGTCGGCTATACGCCATGGCACGCGCACACTGGAGATCAAGAGCGGATATGGTCTGGACCTCGACAGTGAGCTACGATTACTCGAGGCGATTGGTCAGCTCCAACGTGATGGACATGCCCACATTCATGCAACATTCTTGGGTGCTCATGCCGTGCCCCCTGAGTGGAAGCATGATCCAGATGGGTTTGTCAATCATGTGATCAACGATATGATCCCCGCAGTTGCCAAGCAGGGGATCGCCGAGTTCTGCGATGTCTTTACCGACCGTGGCTTTTTTTCGCGGGAGCAGAGTACGCGCATCTTGCGTGCCGCGCGCGACCACGGCATGAAGCTCAAGGTCCATGCCGATGAGATCGCTCTAGTGGGAGCCTCAGACATGGCAGCCGAGCTCGGATGTATCAGTGCAGACCACCTCGAGCATTCGACCCTTCATGAGGTGCGTCTGCTGCGTGATGCCGGCGTTGTCTGCACGCTCCTCCCCGGCACTGCCTACACGCTGCGTCTTCCATTTCCGGATGCTCGCATGATGATTGATGAGGGGGCTATTGTTGCACTCGCCACAGATTGCAACCCCGGATCGTGCTTTACCGAAAACATGCAGATGATTCTCTCGCTGGCCTGCATCAACATGCAGATGAGCATCGAGGAAGCCATCGTCGCCGCCACGCTGAATGGTGCTGCAGCGCTTGGCATTTCGCACATCACCGGATCCATCGACATTGGCAAGCGTGCCGACATTGCCATCTACAACGTCGCCTCGTACAAGGACGTGGTGTATCATTTTGGCGTGAACCATTGCGCGGACACACAATAACGGATCGCCCATTGTGTACCCTGGGCTGAAGCCCGGGGCACAGATGATTCCGAGCCCGGCCCCCTGAACCCGCCAAGGATTATTGGGTATTTTCGCAGCGATGAACACCCCCCTCCATTTCTACAATACCCTCACGCGCCGCGTCGAACCATTTCTGCCCCCTGCCGATGGAGTGGTCAAAATGTATTCGTGCGGACCTACCGTGTATGATGTTGCCCACCTCGGCAACATGCGAGCATTTGTGTTTGCTGACCTGCTGCAACGGGTGCTGCAGGCGGTAGGGGGCTACGATGTGCGATGGGTGATGAACGTCACGGATATCGATGACAAAACGATTCGTGACAGTGCCATTGGATCGGTGAAATGGCGGCCAGAGATGGGCACGCAGAGCGACGATCTGCGCATGAACCTGCGCGCCTATACAACGTACTTCGAGGATGCCTTCAAACGCGACCTCCAAGTACTTGGTATTCGCATGGACCATTTTACGGCGCTACCGCGCGCAACAGACTACATCGATGCAATGCAGTCGCTCATCCGGGAAATCGTCCGCTCTGGTGTGGGGTATGTCTCCGATGGCTCGGTGTACTTCAACGTGGCCACGTATTCGACAACGCATTCCTACGGACGGCTATTCGCCATCGATACCGCCAACTTCCGCGAGGGGGTTCGCATCGATGCCGATGAGTATGACCGCGAATCGGTGAGTGACTTTGTGCTCTGGAAGGGACGCAAGGATCACGAGCCGTACTGGGACTTTGAGATCGACGGGCAACAGCTGCCGGGTCGGCCGGGTTGGCACATCGAATGCTCTGCCATGTCGAAGGAGATTCTGGGCCTTCCGCTGGACATTCACACGGGGGGCGTTGATCTGCGGTTCCCACACCACGAGGATGAGCTCGCTCAGTGCTGCGCCGGCTATCACGTCGACGAGCAGGCACGCTTCTGGATGCACAATGAATTCCTCGAGGTCGAGGGCAAGAAAATGTCTAAGTCCTTGGGCAACTACTACACCCTGCGCGATCTCGAACAACTGGGATACGACCCGTGCGATATTCGTCTCTCACTCATGATGGGCAGCTACCGAGCCGTCCTCAACTTTACCTTCGACAGTCTGCGAGCCGCGTCAACGGCGAGGGGGCGCACCCAAAATCTCATTTGGGACCTCATCGACGTATCTGGCATCGCTGATGTCTCGGAGCTTACTGCATCGATGCCGCTCGAGGTCGCAGAGGCCTTTGCCGATGACCTCAACGTACCGCAAGCGCTTGCCCGGATGTACGAGTACTGCGCACAGCATGCCAGTGCGCGAACGGATCCGTCCGTGGCCCGTGAGGTCCTCGGAGCATTGCGATCCATCAATGATGTGCTGGCTATATGGACCTTTTCGCCGCGTCCGACGATAGCCGTGCCTGATTCGGTGCGGTTACTTGCCGACGAACGATGGGCGGCCCGCTCTGCGAAGAACTGGCCCGAAGCAGACCGACTTCGCAATGAGCTCGCTGCACAGGGCTGGTCGATGAAAGACGGCAAGGATACGTATACGCTCGAGCCCATCTCGTAGACATTCGTATGATCAATTCCATTACGATCATCGGGTCAGGTCGCGTTGGAACCTCGCTAGCCCGAGGTATCGGTCCTAATGCGAACCTATCGGTGCTGCTTATCTCCGGTCGCGCGTTCTGCGCCCAACCAGCCACCACCGAGCTGGGCACACCTCAGGTGATCGTGCTTGCCACACGCGATGCTGCGCTGACCGATGTTGTCGACGCGCTTGCTGCAAGCCATGACGCGATACTCAATGGCTGTCTTGTGCTGCACGTGAATGGTTCGCTCGGCCGCGATATCCTCGAGCCCCTTGCAGTACATGGTGCAACGGTCGTTGCTGCTCATCCCTTTCAGACATTCTCCACGGCCGATCCCATGCTTCTGCATGGCATCGGATGGGGTGTTGACTGTGATGATTCGTCATGGCCACTGGTTTCGGAACTTGTCACGATGACAGGGGGCTTCCCAGTTCGACTCTCGCGAACCGATGCGGTATCGAAGCGACGCTATCATGCGGCCGCCGTTGCAGCTTCGAACTTCACCTACGCCGCCTACGATCTTGCTCGCCGCCTTGCCGAGGATGTCAACCTGCCCGTTGCCGATATCCTCGCCCCGATAATGCGCCAAACCCTCGAAAATGCCATCAGCTCGATGAGGTCCGACGCCCCCTTTCCCATCACGGGTCCCCTCGTGCGTGGAGATATGGAAGCCGTACAACGTCAGCTCGATGCTATGCCCGAGGATCTTAAAGAGCAGTACGTGCACCTTACCAATGCCTTGAAGAACGCGATAGGATGAGGAGCAGGTGCTGGGTACAAGGTACTGGGTACTGGGTACAAGGTACAAGGTACAAGGTACAAGGTACTGGGTACCTGAATCGTCCCCAGTCCCCAGTCCCCAGTCCCCAGTACCCAGTACCCAGTACCCAGTACTCAGTACCCAGTACCCAGTACCCAGTACCCAGTACCCAGTACCCAGTACCCAGTCCCCAGTCCCCAGTACCCAGTACCCAGTACCCAGTACCCAGTACCCAGTACCCAGTACCCAGTACCCAGTACCCAGTACCCAGTACCCAGTACCCCCAACTCCTGCCTCTCTGGGAACTTTTGCTGAGATCAAAACGTCATATTGTTCGTTGTAGTAACTAACCTATTGCTGGACGAAATCCTATGCGAATGCTCCGAATAGCCCCATTCATCATGACAATCTTGCTGTGCGTCGTGAACGTTGTTGCGCAGCGTGATACGACGACGCCGGACATGACGGTGTATGGAACGTTGGTGCGTGCAACGGCGACGCAGATTGATATCCAGGAGTTGCTCGCTGATGGGACCACGCGGATACAAGAGATTTCAATTGTTGATGAGACGCAGATCGGTGGTTGTTCGCTCGACAGTGTGCAGGTTGGTGTGCAGGCACTGGCTGTGCTCTCTCCGCTGCGGATCTATCCTCCACGTGCAGAGCTCGTGAAGTTTGACGGTTGCACGCCGCACATTGATGTGCAGGGCGTCGTTACCTCGGTCACAATGTCAGAGCTCGAGCTTGTTACCAGCCAGGCGTCGGCATTTGGTTCGCAGGGGACAACGGTGTCCTTTGATCTTTCATCGGCAACCCAAGTGATTTCATGTGACGGATACCAGCTCGTGGTCGGGGATGTTCGCGTCGGAGAGCCGGTGTACGTGCGGTCGAACGGTGAGATTGCCGATCCGTCTGCCGTTACCGTGCAGGTTCTCAACGACTGTTCGCAGGTGACCTCTGCCGAGGTATCGTTCATTGCCGTTGTCGACTCAACCATGCTCTTCCTCGTCGATAACACGGCGGATACACTCACACTGAAGATCGATCCAAACCTCATCAGCACGCTCGTACCGGGTGATAGTGCATTTCCGCTGTATGCATGTGATGGATCAATGATTGCTCTCGACGATCTCAAGGCCGGGACGTCGATGTCGGTGACCTATCTCGTTTCCCCCCGTCGTGGACTCTACTTCCAATACGGCATGGTGAAAGACAACTGTCCAATTCCGTTGCAAGGAGTGATCACGGCAATCAATAGCCCGGTCATCACGATCACTGCGGCTGGGGTATCGACCGATGTCACAGTTGCCTCCTCCACGCAGCTGCACGATTGTCAGCGTCAACAGATTACGTTCACGGACCTCGCTGTCGGCCAAGCCATCACTGGACATGCCATTGATGAAGGGTCAACGCTTGTCGCGCAAAAGCTCTTCATCCTCGACGACTGTCCATTCGCATTTTCGGTCGGTGGAGTTATCACGGCAATCAGCAGTGCGTCCGTGATGATCGATGCAGCTGACCCAATTACTGGTGATGTTGGCGTTGACGTCTCCTTCGATGCCAGAACGCAAGTCGTTGATTGCACACAGCTACCGGTCGACCGCTCGAGCCTTGCCGTCGGTTCGACGGTGAGCGTGTATTATCGCATCAGTAAGGGGGCTCGCATCGCCGATTTGGTGATGGTGTATGACCCGTGCGTTGACAACACCTTCCGTGGTACGATCCAGGATGTCACTCCGCAAGTCGTGGGCGTCCTGCTCGACAATGGTGATGTGGCCAAGTACTTCTTTGACGACTCTTCGGCCATTGTGAACTGTCGTGGTGAGGCCTTCAGGTTGACGTCTTCGGCTGCAGGAAGTCGAATTGAAGGGTTCTCCACGAGTACCGGAAGCGGTGGCTTCATCCTATCGGCAACGGTTTACACAGACTGCATCGATGTTGTGCGCGTGACGGGAACGATCACGATGGTGAATGACAGCATCGTTGCAGTCCGCACAGTCGACGGAGTGCGAGAAGCACTGAAGGGTCCGCAGACACTGATTGCCTCCGAAGCCGGGACGCTCCTCGATTGGTCGGAGCTCCTCGTTGGACGTCAAGTCTGCATGGCCGTTGATGCAACAACGCAGTTGGTCCTTCGTGCGATTGTCGATGTTACCTGCGACGGCTCCGTGCGCACCGATGGTGATCCAACGATGATCATCGGTGTCCTCGAGTCTGCTTCTGGAGGCGAGCTCACCCTGTCGACAGCATCTGGAACAATGGTGTTTGCCCTCACACCGGCAACGCAAATGATGGATGAGCAGCGAAACACCCTCGGTGCCTCAAGTATGACGCCAGGCAGTGGCGTGCGGGTTATGTCGAAGGGGCATACAACGTTACTCACGCCGATCGCCGCAACTGTCGTTCTGCTCTCGTCATCAAGCGTCGATGAGGCTGAGTCCGGCGTCGATGATCTCGTCGTGTTCCCAAATCCTGCAACCAGCGCCGTCAGCTTCCGCTCCGAGGTGCCCTTCGAATCAATTGTGATCACGACGGTCCTCGGTGATCGCGTGGCAGAGCTCCGGTCATCAGCATCGCTCGACGTCTCGGCGCTTGCTCCGGGCGCATATGTGGTCTCGGCGCGGCGCGGCACGGAACAAGTCGTCCGACTGCTCCACGTTAAACACTAAAGCCAGTTACAGCCCAAGCCGACGTCGGCAGATTTCGATGCCTCGTAGTAGACGCTGTTGCGTCGTGCTCGATGGATTGCGCATCAAGCCTAGTTCGAAGTCCTGGAGGGCTTCAGCATCACGGCCATAGCGCTGGTATCCGATCCCACGGTTCAGGAAGGCATCCGCCGTCGCATCAGGCCTGCGTATCGCAATCGAATATGCTGCGATCGACTCGTCGATCTTGCCACGGAGTCCGGCCAGGAGTCCGAGCCGCTCATAGGCATCAGTACGGGGCGAGGCAGTCGTGAGAAGGTGGCGAAGATCGTTGTAGGCCAGATCTGGCTTGTTGACTTCGAAATAGTGAATGCCGCGCAGGACGTAGATCATGATGTATCCATCGGACAGGTTTGCACGGACGATTTCGTCCTGACTGCCCGTGTTACCGCTTCGCTCGAGAATGCTGGTCCAGATAGTCTCGGTGTTCCTCCACATTCCAACCTGATGGAACGTCGTTGTAGCCTGGAGGATGGTGAAGGAGACGATGACGCCCCATCCCACGAGTTGCTGACGTTGGAGCAGTATATCGATGAGGACAAGAATAACGCAGATCATCCCGATCATCGGAATGTAGGTGTATCGGTCGGCCATGATGACCATTCCCACAGACACCAGCTGAAGCACCAGGACAATTGTGACGGAAAACCAACTCGTGCCGAGCGCGATTGACGTCCAGGGAATACTGGAGGTTGTCACGCAGTTAGTGCGCTGACGCCAGACCATCAGCCATGGCAGGGCAATGGTGCCAAGCGTAAGCAGTGGCATCGGATAGGCATACCACGGTAGCGTAAAGACGTTGTTGACGGATGGATACGGATAGAAGGCATTCAGCGTACGGGGCCAGATAAGGTGAACCCAGTACATCACATACCCATAGCCAGCGATGATGCTGCGCTCAACTACTGAGAATGTTGTCGCATCAGCAATAGCTCCACTCTCACTCTGGGTGCCGAGTGTGATGATGCCGATCACGACCGAAACAGCAATAAACGGGAGCTTCTCGAAGACCGAGCGCCGCGTGATGCCACGCCCCTTCCAGACGTCGAGCACAACCAAGAGCACCGGCAGGGTCACCGCCATCGGCTTCGATACGCAGGCGAGCACGAATGCCCCGAATGCCCCAATCAGAAGTGGAGTGCTGCGGCGTTCCTGACTGGACAGGTAGAGCAGTATCGACGCCACAAACCATAGGCCATAGAGCACATCCTTGCGCCCGGAAACCCATGCTACACTCTCGACATGAAGCGGGTGAATGGCAAACCACAGGGCTCCGATTTCGGGCATCCAGTTGCGGTCTGGCAGCAAGCGGCGCAAGAGCACCAGCACCAGTAGCGACGTCATGAGATGCAATGCGAGGTTGACCAGACCAAAGGCCCGCGCATGTGGACCGAAGACCTTGTAGTCGATGGCCAGCGAGAGCACCGTCAGTGGGTGGTAATTGCCCGCAACCGCCGTCTCCGGGTCGAAGATTCTAGCTATTGATCGTGCCGTAAGACTCTTGACAAGGGGCTGTGACGTAACGTAGGCGTTGTCATCATATGCTGTGAACTGTTTCGACGCATCGAAGAGGTCGGCATACACCACCATCCCAACACCGATGATCACGAGCGTTGCCAACAGCGACCGATGCCGATTGATCCATTCCATGACTCGAAGGTACTGACATCCGTCATTCCCGCGAACGCTTAGACAGTGAATCTCGGCCTCACCTCCGCGCCGCGAGCCGGCTTTTTCGCGATATTTGACGGTCCGCGCTGGGGGGAACCGCGCAGGCGCAGTGCAGTTTGGAGGTAGCAATGAAGCCGAGCATCAGCATTGTTGTTCCGGTGATGAACGAGCAAGAGAATGTCGGCCCCTTACACGCCGAGATTCTCGAGGTGTGTCAGCGGGAGGGGTATGATTTTGAAATCATCATCGTTGATGATGGTTCGAGCGATGCTACCGTTGATGTACTCCGCAGTCTCTCACCGATCACGGTGATCGAACTTCGCCGCAATTTTGGTCAGACCGCCGCAATGGATGCCGGCATTAAGGCTGCCACCAAGGATCTTGTGGTGACGATGGACGGGGACCGGCAGAACGACCCGAACGATATCCCGAAGCTGATTGCACATCTTTATGCCAATCGTCTCGACGTGGTAAGTGGCTGGCGGAAGGACCGCAAAGATCCCTTTGCAAAGAATTTCGTCAGTCGCGGTGCGAACATGCTTCGCAAGATCCTAATCAACGATGGCATCCACGATAGCGGCTGCTCGCTTAAAGTCTACAAGCGTGACGCCTTCGACGGGTTAACGCTGTACGGCGAGATGCACCGCTTTATTCCTGCGATTCTGAAGATCAAAGGCTACCGCGTCGGCGAGGCCGTTGTTAACCACCGCGCCCGCACGGCGGGGGAGACCAAGTACAACTACCGTCGCACCCTCAAGGGGCTGATCGACATGACGAGCGTCTGGTTTTGGAACAAGTATGCCGTGCGTCCGTTGCACCTGCTCGGTGGCATCGGCTTACTCTTCATGCTGATGGGGGCATTTGCCGGCCTTGGTGCCGTCCGCGAAGTCCTCAACGGTAAGGCCGTGAACGACTCCGGTTGGGCTCTGCTGACGATCTTTTTGTTCCTGTCGGGACTGCAGCTCTTCGTTGCTGGTCTCCTTTCGGACATCGCCATCAAGACGTACTTCGGCAGCACGAAGGATGTCAGTTATAGCGTGTCCAATACGTTCGTGAACAGGTGACAGTTACCGAAGAGATTTGCGGCCCCATGCCTCAAGAGAGAGGCTAAGGTACGCTGGTGGAGCATGCTGGTAGGCGCGGCTGATGATGCGTTGAAGCAAAGACGGCTCAATAACGTCATAGTCCCGGAGCATTTTGGTCTCCAAAGCACCAGTTTCTGAGAAGTCGGGCCATGAGGAATTCTCGCGCGTCTTCAGCCCACGGAACTTGTCGATTAGCCACCATATTGCCAACCCATAACCATATATGCGTATTGGTTCGATACCGCAGGTTTGAAACACAAGTGAAAGCGACTCTTTCTCGAAATGGTTGACGTGGCCCAGCCCATTTCTGTAGAAGTTCTTGAAAACCTGAATCGCAAAAGCACTGAAGTTTGGCACCCCGGATATGATGAACAGCCCCCCCGGCTTTAGATACTTCAAAAGTTCTTTGGTTATGCCCACCGGATCCATGAGATGCTCATAGGTGGCATGTGATACGATAACGTCAAACGACTCAAGTTCGATATCGCACGAGGCCAGGTCCTGGCAGTAGATATTGAGGTTGAACATGTCACGGGCCATCTCCGCATAGGGAGAAAAATCGACGCCCACGACATCATGTCCGCGTTTGCGCGCTCTGCGCATAAACATTCCTGTGCCACAACCAAAATCAAGGATGCGCAACTTTCCGGGCGGACTCAGGCGTTCAATGCTATTAACTGAATCGTCATAAAATGCCATGGTGTAAATAGGTTCATTTGCATAGTAGGCATACAGCATCCAGGGCTTGTATTCGTTGATCTCCTCACCATAATCCGCATCGATGTCAACATAGACGAATCGGCATTCCCGGCATCGAACAACGTCAAAACCATCAACTGTGCTGAAAAGGTCTGCGTGGTTCGTCCGGCAGACGGGACATGATCTGGATTTTGTCTGCATTGAAGAGGGAGAGTCTTTGGCGAACAGAACTTAGAATACCCCGAATATAGGCCGAAGAATGTCGTGTCGTATTTTAACCGACAATGAAACAGCTCTCAATACTCCACCGCCAGAACACGCCGCTCCGCAAGAATCTCCATAGGTTCGCTATCCCATGTGCGGCATAGCAGGATTTTTTGGACGGGGCGACGCCGGCACGCTCAAGCGGATGACCGACAGCATCGCTTGGCGGGGTCCGGATGCGGATGGCTTCCATGTGGATGTCGACACCGGTGTCTTTCTGGGTCACCGCCGCCTTTCGATCCTGGACATCGCCGGTGGCGTGCAGCCGATGCACGATCACTCGCGTCGATATGTGATCACCTTCAACGGCGAGATCTACAACCACCGTGAGATCCGCGCCGAGCTCGAGCAGCGGGGTCACCGTTTTACCACAGCCGATTCCGACACGGAAACTCTACTCGAGGCCTACAAAGCCTGGGGTACGGACATGCTTGCGAAGCTCAATGGCATGTTCGCATTCTGTCTGTATGATTCTGAGCGACGCACGGCATTCATTTCGCGCGATCGGTTTGGCAAGAAGCCACTGTTCTATACGCAGCAGGGGGAAACATTTGCCTTTGCCAGCGAGCTCACGGCGCTACGTCAACACGAGCACCTGCGCATGGACATCTCACGCACCGCGCTGAAGAAGTACTTTGCCTACGGATACATTCCTGCCCCCTCATCGATGGTTGAGCGGGTGTACAAGCTGCCGGGCGGACACTTTATGTTGCTCGACTGCACAACGCTGTTGCACTCGGTGCACCAGTGGTGGCGGTTTGAGATCGACCCGTACGAGCAGGTTCCACCGAATGCCGAGGCGGTATGGGGCGAGCAGCTCATCGAGCTTCTCACGGCGGCAATTAAGCGTCGGATGATTGCCGATGTGCCGCTGGGCTTCTTCCTCAGTGGAGGCATTGATTCATCGGCCCTGGTGGCATTAGCCTCCACGCTCATCGATGGATCGAAGATCAACACCTTCTCAATTGGATTCACCGAGGCGAGCTTTGATGAGTCGGCGTATTCAACGCTGATCGCCGAGAGGTTTGGTACCAACCATACACGTCAGGTGCTCGACCTGGACACGGCGCTGGACCTCTTGCCATCGATTCTCGGTCGACTTGACGAGCCGATGGGGGACTCCTCTCTTCTACCGACGTATCTCCTATGTCGCGAAACGCGCAAGCAGGTGACGGTGGCACTCGGTGGAGACGGTGCTGATGAGCTCTTTTGCGGATATGATCCGTTCAAGGCGATGGGGCCTGCCCGACTCTACAGCTCAATCATGCCACGTGCAGTGCACACGCTGGTGGAGTCACTCGTGCGGCGTCTGCCGGTGTCGCACCGAAACATGTCACTCGACTTCAAGCTTAAACGCACACTCCGCGGTTTGGGCTACAAGCCATCACTTTGGAACGCCATCTGGATGGGTCCACTGGCCCCCTCCGACATTGAGGATCTATTCAACGAACCTGTGTCGCTCGACGAGCTGTATGCCGAGGCCATTGCTGCGTGGGAGGGATGTGCATCGGATAGCTATCTTGACCGGGCAACGGAGTTCTATGTGAAGCTCTACCTGCAGGACGACATTCTTGTGAAGGTTGACAGGGCCAGCATGTTGAACTCCCTCGAAGTTCGTGCCCCATTCCTCGACATCGATCTTGTCAATCACGTACGTCGCATTCCGGCCTCATTCCGCTTCCGGAAGGGTCAGAGCAAGTACATCCTCAAAAAGGCCCTCGAGCCATACCTCCCGCACGAGATCCTGTACCGTCCCAAGAAGGGGTTTGGCGTGCCTATCGGCAAGTGGATGTGCGAGGGGCGGCTTCCGCTCTCAACCACCATTGCCGAGGCACGTAACCTGAATACACGCTTTGTTTCCACTCAGATCGATCAGCACCGCGCACTCAGATCTGACAACCGCGCGTTTCTGTGGAATATGGTGGTGATGGCAGGGGTGTCATGAAGAGAGTATCACCGACGATACTTTTTGGTCTAAAAGTGCTTGTCTCACTCGCACTGATCTTCTTTGTGACCCAAAATATCAATGTTAAGCAGCTTTTGATTGTCGTCGGGTCTGTACCGATTTGGTTTTGGTGTGCCTCAGTTCTACTCATGTTTCTCGGCCAGGTGATTGCCGCAAAGCGTTGGCACATGCTATCGGATCATGTGCCATTTGGACAGTTACTGCGGCTCACACTGATTTCGAACGTATACGCATTTATGATCCCGAGTGTATTCACTGCTGATGCTGCGCGCTTGGTTGGTGTACCCAAATCAGACGACGGTTGGACGGGGGCGACTTCGCGGCTTGTCATCGACAAAGTGATCGGTATAGCCAGCTTGTTTGTTCTTGGTCTGCCAGCATTGCTCGTTTCGACCTCAGATCAGCTTCGTCAGTTGACCACTCCATCGCTAATACTCGTTAGTCTCCTCATGATCGTCTTCACAATGATTCGTCATCAGCGTTTTCACCGGTTGATATCAACGCTTGAGCAGGCTTGCGCTCGTAAGGGAGGTAGAATTTGGGGGCTCTTAAGTAAGGTGGTGGGCGTTGCCCTCGACACCAGACTTAATCTACCCAATAGGGTTCTGCTTGTCAATGGACTTCTTGCTCTCAGTTTTCAGCTGATCATGGTCATAATGCTAGCACTCGGAGCGCATGTTTGTGCGATCAGTGTCCAGATTCAAGATCTCATAGTCCTGTCTGCTGCAACTCAGCTGGCCTTCTTTATACCGGTTGGAGTTGGCGGAATAGGTGTAAAAGACGTGACCCAAGTCGCTTTGCTTGTGACATTCGGAGTATCCCAGCAAAGCGCCGTCACAATGGTCAGCCTTGGCTATCCGGTATTACTTTCGATGGTGCTAGTAGGGGGATTGCTTGTTGCGCAGGAAAACAAGTTATGAGCGCTTGTTGTTGTATCCATTGGTCACTTTACGGAAGTCCTCGATGCAACCGACCTTCACACGTATCCGTTTTAGTTAGCGACGAACGGTTCTGCGGTGTTACACTGGTTGCACGTGATGGAGCCAACTCTGTCTTGGTGCAAACAGTTAAACCAGACAGAGAGCTCGACGTCAGCCTACGAGGTGGTTTGTTAGACGAATATCTCGGAGAGGGAAATGAAGCTCATTGAGGCCACGTGGGAGCTAAGAAATCTTGGGGTCACTTGCCAAGAACTGATTGTCGATGACTCCCATGCGCTTGATTTAGTAGCAGAGCAGATACGAAATCTGACCGCCAGCTATCAGGTGTTAAAGCTGTCATGTTCTCGGTTTGATCTCATGAATCATGTTCAGGAAGCTGGATTCAGGTTTGTCGAGCTGCTTTACCACGCAAAACATGATCTAAATCTTCCCGAAGTAACTGGGATTCAGCTAAGGATGAGTCGAGTTGTAGATTACGTTCAAGCGAACGAAACACTCGCAGAGGAGATCATTGAACAGGTTGAGTCGAGCCAAATGTTTGAAACTGATCGTATTTCGATTGACCCTAGGTTTGGAGTGCAAAAAGCAGCTCATCGATATGCATGTTGGCTGAGGGATGAAATCGATCGAGGCTCACTCCTTTACGCTGTAACGCTTAAGGATGGTGTTACAGGCTTCTTCCTCTTACGGATGGAGGGTGATCTAGACTGTAGAGGACTTCTCGCAGGCATTTTCCCGGCTTATCAAGGCCGTGGTTTAGGCTTTTTTATGAGTTATCTGCAGCTTTTTGCGGCCCGTCAGCTAGGCGCAGGCAGATACCTGTCAACGTATTCGTCGAACAATGTCGCCATTGGCCGTCTTCACAATGAGCTCGGCTTCAATTACGAAGGCAGTGAATACGTATTTGTGCGACACACCTAGTTAACTTGTAGCCCGATGAATAAAGTCGAGTCATCGCGACCTGAGTGGTTGAAAGCCTTCGATTGCTACCGCGAGCGAGTCGCTTTGCGTGATGCGTCGGAACAAGTTGCATCTTATGCCGACTTGCTGTCGTTTAGTCAACGGTTGACCGAGGAGCTGGAGCCGAAACGACTCGTAGTTTGTCTCGTTGAAAACTCGGTCGAATCTCTGCTCGGATATTTGGCGTTGTTGTCAATAGGTCAGCCGATTCTCGTACTACCATCAAAAGTATCACAAGAGTACCTGAACCAAATTGAACAGAGCTACAGACCAGGATACTACTTTATTCACGGAGAAGCTCTCGCCGGTCATGGGCTTGACAACTTAAAATGTGTCATTGAGTGTGGTCAGTTTGCGATCATGGGGACTACCAACTCTAGCTATCCAGTACATGATGCGCTTGCTCTGTTGCTCCCAACTTCGGGAAGCACGGGCAACCCAAAGTTTGTGCGTCTAAGTCATTCGAACGTCATCGAAAACGCACTGTCAATTGTCGAATATCTTGGCATTGCCGACTCTGATGTTGCCATTACGACATTACCGTCAAGCTACAGCTACGGTTTGTCTATTATTCACAGTCATGTTTTACGGGGGTCCAGGATTGCTGTTACAAACCTCTCTATTCTTGATCGAGAATTCTGGAGATTTGCCCGAAAAGCGAATGTATCAAGCTTTGGGATTGTACCATTCCAATATGACCTGTTAAAGCGGCTTCTATTACAAAACCTTGAGCTCCCAACTCTGCGTTACGTGACACAGGCTGGTGGCGCGCTACTCCCAAAATCTGTGCTCGAATTGAACTCGACTCTGCGCACGATGGGAGCTCATCTCATCCCGATGTACGGCCAAACGGAAGCATCGCCACGAATATCTTTTCTTGCCCCAGAAAACGTTGAGCGAAAGCCGAATAGCATCGGCAAGGCAATCCCTGGGGGCGAAATGTGGCTTGAAGACGAAGAGGGAGCCCTTGTTGCCGAGGCAGGTATACAAGGCGAACTTGTTTACAAGGGACCCAATGTTGCATTGGGGTACGCCAATTCCTATGCAGATCTAGCACAAGGAGACCACTGGAACGGGGTTTTGCGGACTGGCGACATCGCAAGGTTTGATGAAGATGGAGACTTCTACATTGTGGGTCGCAAGAGTAGATTCACCAAACTTTTCGGACATCGAGTAAATCTTGATGATGTAGAGCGACATGTGTGTGCCTCAATAACTGATGTTGTCTGCCAAGGACACGGTGACACCCTGGCCGTATTTGTTGAACAACAGAATCAGGGATTCGCGAATGAAGTCCGGGACTCTATAGCAAGTTATCTGTCGGTTACGAAGCATGCCGTCCACGTTTACAGCGTCGAACAGTTTCTAAGGGGTGACCGGGGTAAGATCTTATACTCTGAGCTCTTTTCAAGTAATCCATCGAGGCAGTTGTGACAACATTCAACCTCGAATACTGGGAAAACCTGCAGCCCTATGGCTTACCTGATTCTCAAAAATCAGTTCAACTGCTGGCTGCCCTCAACCATCTTGTGGAGTGGCATTCACAAAACTGTGTGGAGTACAACAGAATTCTCCGAGTTGTTGACAATTCAACCCGACCGTACCAAACCATTGAAGAAGTACCGTTTATTCCGGTTCGTCTCTTCAAAGAGCTGGATCTTGTTAGCGTGAATCGCGAAGACATATACAAGACAATGCACTCATCGGGAACAACGGGGCAAAAGACGTCGAAGATCGCTCTCGATCGCGAGACCGCGCGTCTGCAGACTAGAGTATTGTCCGAGATAATGAAGGCTACTCTTGGTCATCGAAGACTGCCGATGCTTGTGATCGATTCGGCAGACACGATAAGTAATCGAAACGCATTCTCTGCCCGCGCAGCTGGCATAAGAGGTTTCATGATGTTTGGCTCTGATCTAACCTTTGCTCTCGATCAGAAAATGATGCCGGACTGGGATGTGATATCGGCATTTGTTGATCGGCATATGGGAGAACGAGCTCTCATCTTTGGCTTCACCTTCATGATTTGGCAGCACCTGTTGTCCGAACTCGCGCGTTTGGACAAGACAATAAACTTTGGTGATTCAATACTGCTTCATGGTGGTGGATGGAAGCAATTGAATCGCATTGCTGTAAGTAATGATTCGTTCAAGCGCACGGCGAAGGATTTCCTTGGGATCGATCGGGTGGTCAATTATTACGGAATGGTTGAGCAGACCGGATCACTGTTTATGGAGTGCGAGTATGGATATCTTCATGCTCCCGGTTTCTCGGATATCGTTGTTAGGGATCCCTTCACATTGGAACCAGTCCCGATTGGTGGCTCTGGCCTGATTCAGTTGCTGTCTATGACGCCAATTAGTTATCCCGGTCATTCGATTTTAACCGAAGATGTCGGTACTTACCACGGTATTGACGACTGTCGTTGTGGGCGTCTGGGAAGATATTTTACTGTTGAAGGCCGGATTGCAAAGGCTGAGCCACGAGGATGCAGTGATACCTATGAGTCGATTTCCTGAATTACCTGTCCATGTGATGGCGGGCATAGAGCCAAGCCAGCTTTTGTGCAAACCGCGTAGGCCGTTCGATCCTGCTGTTATGGATTTTCTTGCGGCCCTGTCTGAACGTCTGTTCGCAGATAAGGATGCCCGCCTACAACCCGACGTAGCCTCCTTTGCATACTGGTGCAGAAGAAGCAACTTGATGCGGATTCAACGAGAGCACCAGACCAATCACAATTGCATTGGCCGAGGAATAGCGCTGCACATTGCTCCTTCGAATACGCCGGTGAATTTTGCATTCACCTATGCTTTCGGTCTGCTGTCCGGTAACAGCAATGTCGTTCGTGTTACTACGAAGGAGTTTGCGCAGATTGCGATCATATGCCGTACGATAGACTGGCTTTTGGGGCACGACGAGCATGATTCCATCAGAATGATGACGTCAATCATCCGTTATGAGGTCAACGATGCTATAACTGCAGAGTTGTCACGCAACTGTCACGTTAGGGTGATTTGGGGCGGCGACTCAACCGTCAAGTCGATCAAGGCTCTGCCATCACAACCGAGGTGCATTGACATTGCATTTGCAGATAGATATTCCGTCGCTGTTATCTCTGCAGATGCCGTGAACACTGCCATTGAGGCGGACCTGATCAAATTGGCTGAGGGGTTTTTCATGGATGTCTTTCTGTTCGATCAGAATGCATGCTCTTCACCACGTTCGATAATCTGGATTGGAGATGAGAAGAGTGTGCCAATAGCTCGCTCGCGTTTTTGGCATTACGTTTCTCGAAAAGTTGAATCGGCATATAGGTCACTTCCCATCCACATGGTGGACAAATACACGCAGTTGTGTCTTGACTCAGTTGTTTTCCACGATACAGTGATTGATTCTTCAATTGAGGGTGCCGTCTTTCGCCTATATCTCCGCAATCTGGAGCGAGGTGTTGATCAGAGAGCAGGGAAGTTTGGCTACTTCCTTGAAACGTCTGCCTCGGATCTTACTCCATTGCTGGACTTTGTCAATGAGCGGTATCAGACAGTCACCAGCTATGGGCTCGATCGGACCGATATTGTTAGATTTGTCATCGACAATGGTATCACAGGTGTGGATCGTGTGGTGCCTGTCGGTCACGCCCTAGATTTAGGGCTAACGTGGGATGGGCTGGATATTATCTCTGCCATGTCACGCGTAGTTTCTGATCAATAGAGTTTCCCCCGGAGACTCTACGGAGAATTTGAATGGACAATTACAGTAAGTACGTCACAGCTTACGTGGAGACATTCGCTGTTTCCGCTGATGATGCACCAGGACTCCGGTATCAGTCAATTCCTGCATGGGATAGCGTTGGTCATATGGCGCTGATTGCCGCACTTGAAGGTGTCTTCTCTGTTGAGTTAGATATCGACGATATCATTGATTTCTCAAGTTTTGAGAGAGGCAAAGAGATACTGTCAAAGTACGCAGTGGTCGTCTAATGGAGCAGCAAAGCACTGTCCAGTCTCCGAGTAGTCTTGACATCAAGGACATTATACGTCATCAGCGTAACCGATACCCAGTTCTGCTGGTGGACAAGATCATAGAATTGACACCAGGGAAGAGTGCCGTTGGAATCAAATGTTTCACGTATAACGAATGGTTCTTCCCTGGGCACTTCGACGACGAGCCGAATGTTCCAGGTTTTGTTCAAATCGAGTCACTAGTTCAGACCTTCATCATGACATTTCTATGCATGGATGAATACTCGGGCCAGAAGACGAACTTTGTTTCGATCAATAATATCAGGTTCCGTCGGAAAATTGTTCCCGGCGACGTGTTGCGTATTGAGGCATCGCTCAAGACACTATCGCGCGGTATTGCAATAGGATGTGCAACAAGTACGGTCGATGGTGCTGAGGCCTGTTCGGCTGAATTCGTTGTAGCACTTCCGGCCGTTTTGGAAAAGTACAAGCCCAGATCCGCTTAAGGAGTGGCGTATAATGCGACTTGCGGACTATATCATGCAAAGGCTGCACCTTGAAGGTGTGCGCCACATTTTTCAGGTAACAGGACGTGGCTCGCTATTCCTGAACGATGCCGTAGCACGCACTGAGGGTATCAAGGCGGTGTCACTGCACCATGAACAATCATGTGCTTTTGCAGCCGTAGCTCATGCTGACCGTTCAGGTAATCTCGGTGCATGTCTCGTTTCCACCGGATGTGCCTCAACAAATGCCTTAACGGGCGTGCTGACTGCATGGCAAGACGGCATTCCATGTGTGTTCATTTCTGGGCAAAATATTCTTAAGGAGACTACCAGACACACAGGGCTTAAACTGCGAACCTTCGGTCAGCAGGAAGCTGACATTATCGATATGGTCTCATCGATCACCAAGTACTCCAAGATGGTCGAAAATCCCGAAGAGATCGAGACGATAATGGATGAGGCATTGCTGGCGGCAAACTCTGGGCGCAAGGGGCCCGTGTGGCTTGATGTTCCGCTTGACGTTCAAAGCGCGGCGGTCGACTTTCAGGTTCGACGGTTTGTCAGCACCCAAGACGCTGTCTTACCCAATGGTCTAGTTGATCATTGGACCGAGCTTACTGAAATCCTAAAGGAATCTGAAAGGCCAGCAATTCTGATTGGAAGTGGCGTGAGGTCTGCTGGAGTCGAGCGGGAGGTGCACGACTTCATCGAGCGCCTCGGTGTTCCGCTGGTGTACACTAGTTCCGCTCCCGACATTGTGGGCTCTCACCATGCACATTCTATCGGCTCAGTGGGAGCCATGGGTTGCTCGAGAGCGGGAAACTTTACGATTCAAAATGCTGATCTGGTCCTCATTCTCGGCTCACGTATGTCTTCCCTAACGACAGGGCCCGAGGCAACGAAGTTTGCGAGAATGGCCAAGACAGTTGTCGTAGACATTGATCCGAATGAACATCGTAAGGATGGCATCCGCATTGACAAGCTAATAGCATGTGATCTTCGTACGTTTTTCGATTCTCAGCCGGCCGAGTTGGGTTATACTGCACCGGTAAGATGGCTGGAGCAATGTCAGCACTGGAAGTCGCTATTCGCTCCTGTCGAGTCAGATTTTTCTGGCTCTGATGAGATTGATCTGTACCAGCTAGCCGAGGTGCTATCTCAAGCGCTGACAGCCGGTTCAACTCTAGTTACAGACTCCGGTCTTATCGAAGTCATTTTACCTACTAACATTTCATTCGGCCGTGATGTGCGGTGCGTTCATCCGGTGTCTCAGGGGGCAATGGGTTTTGCTCTACCTGCAGCGATAGGTGCTCAGTATGCCGCAGATGGCCCAGTTTTAGCGGTCATTGGGGATGGATCAATAATGATGAACTTGCAAGAGCTTGAGAGCATTAGGTATCAGCAGCTTCCTATCAAGATACTCGTGGTGAACAACAATGCCTATTCGATCATTAGACGTCGTCAGAAGGAACTGTTCCGTGGCCGTTCGATTGGAACAGATCCATCAAATGGTGTGAGCTGTCCAAGCTTTGAGCAGGTTGCAACGTGTTTCGGGTTAGACTACATGCTAATCGATAAGGTGCCCCAGCTTCCAAGAGGAATCGAAACCTTGATGAAACACGAGAGACCCGTGATCTGCGAGGTGATGGGTAAAACAGACCAGTCATACATTGAGCTGGGGTTTGCACGTTCAGCTGAAAGTAATCGATTCGTTCGTCGCCCGCTTGAAGATCAAGCTCCGTTTCTCCCACGCGAACTATTCCTCCGCGAGATGATTGTACCACCCATAGATCAGTAACTCACCATGGCACAGATCACTCTCAGAAATGGTCGAGTTGTAGGGGACTACAAGCAACCATATTTCATTGCTGAATTGAATACTAGTCACTTTGGGGATGCGGAGAAGGCATTCGCAATGATTGATGCCGCCCGGACCGTAGGTTGTGACTGCGTGAAATTTCAGTCATGGAGTGCTAACTCTCTTTACAGTTCGTCATATTACAAGGCAAATCCAATTGCGAGACGGATGATTGATAAGTTCGCCTTCACTCCTATGATGTTGAAGGAAATGGCACGGTATGCACAATCGGTTGGTGTTGACTTCTCGTCGACTCCTTACTCGATTAACGAAGCTGTCTTTCTGGCAGAAGAGTGCGATGTGCCGTTTATTAAGATCGCATCAATGGAGTTGAATAATCATCGTTTCCTTCGGGAGATTGCCCAACTTGGAGTGCCGGTAGTTCTGTCCACTGGAATGGGGACCTATGATGAGGTAGCTAGAGCTCTGGGTGTTTTCGAAAAGGCATGTAACCCAAATGTTGCAGTTCTTCACTGCACGTCCGTTTATCCCTCGCCACCGGAAATCATTCGTTTGCGAAATATCGGAGCCATGAGAGATTTGTTCCCATCTTTCCCTAGTGGTTACTCTGACCATAGTCTGGGTTCGGAGATCGCGGTTGCGGCAATTGCGTTGGGTGCGTGTATAATTGAAAAACACTTGACGCTCGACCAGAATCGAATCGGAATGGATAATCAGATGGCTACAGAGCCAGATGGGATGTCGTGCATGATTCAACAATGTTGCAATGTTTGGCGTGCAATGGGCGGCCCTGAGAGAATTCTATGCGAAGAAGAGATTGGGCAGATCCCTAAGATGCGACGCAGTTTAACGTCGACCCGAACTTTGGAAGTTGGTGACATCCTCTCGTATGATGACCTCACGGCCAAGCGGCCTGGCGACGGAATACCTCCGAATGAGATCGACTCGGCGGTTGGTCGCAGAATCCGCCGACGTATTGAAGCAGATTCCACCATTTACCAGGATGATCTTGATTGAAAGAAAGCAAAGGCGTCACCCGTGTTCGAAATACATCGGTAACGTCTAAGTCTCGTTTGTAAGATTTAGATAGTAGTCGCGAACACCAGTATTGGAGAACTCAGCACGTGCTGTTCGCGTGAATTCTCTTGCTTGTTCCGGGTTCTCGACATCCATCCTGTATGTGGCAATTATCCTCTGGGCCGATCGAAATGCTTGTCCCCGTTCAAGAGGAATTACTAGGCCCCGCTCGACCATAGAAATATCGGAGTCTGCCTCAATAGTTGAATAGACGCGCTTGCCGGCGAGTAGAGCTTCGCGGACCACTGAATTAGAAGGTTCTCCGACTGCAGTCTTAAGTACGCCGTGGCAATTGACAATCCAATCTCCAAGATTCCCCTGATATCCGTGGAGCACTACATTTTGAAGATTGAATGACTTACAGGTTGACTCAATATTTGCTCTTTCGGGTCCATCGCCGATAATGTGAAGAAAGAACAGCCCAGGTGAGTTCCTTTCTAGCTCGCGCATGATCGCGATTGCCTCAGTTGCTCCTTTTTGTGGGACAAGTCTAGCTATGAACAGCAGATGGGTGCCTTCAGTATAGACAATAGGATCAATCGAATCGCGAACAGTTACAAAGAATGGGTCATGTTTAATCGTACGTTGATCGACACTGAGAAAGCTAAAACCTCCGCGAAGACTACGGGCAATCGACAGTGAACCAAACGAGGGTAGGCACATCTTAAAAACAGCCTTCTCATAGAAGGTCAGCTGGCGTGCATCGCAATCGATGTTGAAATGACAATTACGGTGTTTGCTAATACCAAAGAGCCAACACAATAGAGCAGCAAAGGGCAGTCGCGGATTGATCCAGTCGTATTGTTCGAGACAATGGCGTGTAGAAATTGCAAAACGCAGTATGGCATACGGTACAAACAACATCAGCTTCTTTCTGTTCGTACCCTTGGCATTGCACAGGTGCACTATTCGAACATTGGGCAACTGATGCAAAACGTTTTCATATGCATTATCACCAAAAATCGACATGATCGTTATATCGAACTCTGGAATCTCCCGACAATAGTTGATGATGAACTCCTGGGAACCTCCGACGTTCATACCGTCGATGATAAATAGGATTCTTTTTCGCCTGTTTGATGCGTCAGACGACATTGGCTTGCAGCATCGTTTGAGTGATGAATTCTACGTCGGATGACTCCAGCTCAAAGTAGAATGGAAGCCGTAGTAGTGATCCCGAATAATGGTCGGCTTGCCAAATGTGAGAGTCACTTACTGCACCAATGAAGTCGCTTCTGTGCAGTGATTGATAGTGGAAAACGGCATGTATGCCGGAGTTCTTCAAGTGTGAAATCATACTATCTCTGGCTACTTCACTCTGGCAGGTAACGAAAAACATATGACCGTTATTCGTGGCGTACGACGGAATGAAAGGAACGCCAAAAGTGGACGTGCTTGATGAAACGGAAAGTGCAGAATAGTAACTCTCCCATATTTCGATCCGGCGTGACTGAATGTTATCGAGAAATTCAAGCTGAGCCCATAGAAACGCGGCAGTTATCTCCGATGGCAGGAATGAACTACCCGTATCAACCCAACCATACTTATCGATCTCGCCTCTGAAAAATCGTGACCGGTTGGTCCCCTTCTCCCAGATGATCTCTGCGCGCTCAAAGTACTTGTCGTCATTAATCGCAAGCATCCCACCTTCGCCTGAGATGATGTTTTTGGTTTCATGGAATGAAAAAGCGCCAAAGTGTCCGATACTACCGAGTGCGCGGCGCGTGCCGTCCCTACTGAGATGAAAACTGTCGATGGCTTGGGCCGCGTCCTCGATAACGTACAATCCATGTCGCGTTGCGATATCCATGATCGCGTCCATATCGCATGCAACTCCAGCATAATGCACGGGCACGATTGCTCTCGTGCGATCGGTGATCAGGCCCTCAATTTTCGTGGCGTCGATGTTTGGTGTCGTTGTCTCCGAATCAGCGAAAACAATCTTAGCCCCCTGTCTGACGAAAGCCAAAGCGCTTGAAACGAAGGTGAAGCTTGGTACAATAACTTCATCTCCGGGGCCAATGTTCGCAAGGATAGCAGCCATTTCAAGGGCATCTGTGCAGCTCGTCGTCAGAAGGCACTTGCCAAAGCCATATCGCTGTTCAAGATATGACTGACAGCGTTGGGTGAACATTCCGTTGCCTGACAGCTTATGTGATTTTGCTGCCTCAGCAATGTAGTCGAGCTCCTTTCCTGTCATATAGGGAAGGTTAAAGGGAATCTTCATCAACTTCTCATCAACATGGGAGTTGGGTGCTTGAGTGATTAGTGAACTGCATACCGTACATCAACGGTGTGCGTTCCGGCTGGAACAGAAACGCCGAGCAATCCAAAGTTAGCGATGAAGCTCTTACGGGGCTGACCATTAACGCTGACTGTCAGACGTTCATCGAAAGGGACGGAGATGACGACGACGCCAGCGCGCTTCAGGTTGATGCTAGCCTCGATGCCATCGAAGGTTGGCCGGGCCCAGACGGACATTATTGCGGATCGTTCGGTAGCAGCGCGCACGAAGTCCGCCGGGGTGATCTGCTTGAGCGCGTCGGCCGCAAGGTCATAGGCAGGAAGTCCCTCTGAGGCAACAGTTGATGGATCGAGGACGACGGCCTTAAAGAGCATGAGATCCATCTTGCCTTGGTCGAAGGCTCGAAACTGCTCAGGAGTAACATACTGATCGTAAGCAATCATCAGGGGCATTGCCACACTCGAGCGCTGAATGAACTGATCCTGAACTCGGTGGACCACAGGAAAGATCTCCGGCTGGAAGCCCAAGGGAGCCCCCTTCGTGATAAAGTACTTCGCACCGAGGAAGGATGCGAGGAATGGTCGCGTGATGATACGCGATACCCACTTTGACTCGTCGGGGATGTTGAGATTGCTACACCCCAGTTCTGACATGAACTTCAGGTAGTACTTGTTGTGGAAGGACGAATACCCAATCAGTCCGTTGAAGCCCTGCACCATTGCGTCATTCAGGCTGGCATGGATGGCAGGACCTGATGGTGCGTATTTGACAACCCGATAGAGATCCGAGTCCTGACCCTTGATCCATTCCAATGCCTGAACAGAAGCATCACCATACAACTTGCCATTGCGAATGTCAGCAGTCGTCAGGAGTGAGCGCTCGGTGATGGTCGTATGTGCGTTTAATGAGAGGTCGACCATCGTCAGCGCGAGAACTCCGAGAAGAAGACTTGAACGGCGGGTGAAAACATAGCCAATCGTGCACCCGCCAATGCCGAGCAATGCCAGGATCGTCATCGTACGCTGTGACGTGTCGATCAGTGTCGCGGGTTTGGCAATGACAAATGGCAGCAGAAGCATGACGGCTACCACGACAGGGGTCCAGATACGCTGACTGGATGTGCGCAAGCATATCAATGCATCGAGGCCATGCATCGCAAGCACAAGGAGAAATGCACCAATGAGCATGGTGAATTCGCGGAAGTAGTCCAGCTTGAAGCCCCAGAAGGCATAGCGGAACCACGGGAAGATGAGCATCATCAAGACGGCTGCAAGCATTGCTCCCCAAACAATCTTCTCCCGTCGACTTCGGCCAACACCATAGAGTGGGAAGAACAGAACCATGGGTAGGCCGAAGTAGAGGAGTGGACCCTCAAGGAAGTTGTCACCCCCATTCGTGGCACCCTTGTAGTTGTTACCCACGCCCAAGGCGTTGGTGGAGTAGGCACGTTGGACAACCTTGGTGAGCTCGACACGATCGACAAGCTGCGTGATGGAACGATCCTTCTTCAAACTCATGAGACCGCCCTCCACAGTCTTGAGCGCTTCGGCGCGACCCGATTGCGTGAGGGAGGTGATGACGTTGTCAATGGCTGAATAGGAAATGGCAAGACCAGCAAACAGACAAACAATCGTCAGCCCCGATTGGCGAAGTGCCGACACCAGTTCATCGTTCTGCAAGGCGCGGATCATGGAGTACACGATAATCGCCGCTGTCAGATAGATCGTGAGATACCCTGCGTTCTGGGCAACGAATGCAAATGAGAGGGGGGTAACCGCATACCAGAATCGCTTATGGTTCAACGCATACTCTGCGGCCCATAGAGTCATGGCAATGAAGACCACTTCCGACGAGTGCACGTACCATGCGGCAGCGCCGAGAGCGATGTATCCACTGAATGCGAAACACAGTGACCCAATAACCGATGTGAGATTTCGAAATCCCAACAGATGGAACGTACAAAAGGCAAACACAGCTGTGAAGAAGGACTTCGTGATTTCAGCCACGACTACTCTTGATGCGATGGTCTCGGTTCCTCCAGAGATCACGATCCATTGAAAGGGGTCCCAAGGATTAATCGATATGGGCATGCCCATGACGGTCTCAAGGGAAAAGCCATGCAAAGCAGCGTGTTCGGACCAGAGCTTGGCCTGCTGCACCCAGAGAGGATAGAAAATATTTACCGCGTCACTACCAATGTCGGTGTATAGGAGTACTGAACTTCCAAAGAGGAAGTCGCGGTAGATATAGACAATCATGAGAGCCGCTAGGCCAATCACAATACCGAGTGCCTGGATGGTTGACAGTGTATTGAATGTGCCAACAATGTCCAGTTTGGTCGTCGAAGCGGTGTTCTTCATCTGTGAATCAGTCGTTGCGGTAGAGCTTCTAGCCATGCGGTGATGTTCCTGTGCAGTTAGTTGTTTTCGAAGGCGATAGAGTACACCCGTCCATTCGTACGCGGGTCGGTGTTGTCGGATGCAGAGAAGAACAGCACATCCTGCCAGTGATTGTAATGCCCCTTACCAACTTGACGGATCGTATCGAATGGAGCGTGATTCGGACCAAGTCGTTTGCCGTTTTCGTACACCACGAGTCGGGAACGCTTAAGGTCAGATTGATCATTCGCCTGTGATCGATATTCGGGAATCTTTGCTACGAATCCCCCACGGTCTTCCGGCACCGAAAAGAGAATGCGATCACGGAGCTGATCTCCGCGGAAGACCCATGCCATCACACGGCCATTGTAGTCGATTGTGAAGAGTGGCGTCTTCCCGAATGGGAACGGATACTGCGTCTCGTAGTGCGCCCGATTGATGACGTAGTAATCTGTGGAATTGACAGCCCGATCACGGGTGCGCGCATCGAAAACCTTTATTGATGTGTCATTCTGGAGCCATGCGCCATAGTAGCCCGAAAAAATCCGAATCGATTCTCCAGGCTTTCGATACTCGCGAGCGATGCGCTCACCTGCAAGGAAGATTTCTTCGCCCCAGCCGTTCCAACCACCCTTGAGAACACCGGGTTGTGGCTCGCGTCCATATGCTGCATCGACCGTTGACCAGAACGGCCGGAAGGATGCGATGACGGGACGGTACATGGAGAGCTCAAGGACGATTCCGGTCAAGAGCACCACACCTCCAATGATCTGTCGTCGCACGGGCCATGTCTTTACAACTGCAAGTACTACCATGAATCCGAAAAAGGCGACGGTAAAAATGAATAGATTCAGGTATCGCAGATTGACAGGCGTATCTGTAAGGGTATAGAGTGTCGGAAACAGGAGGCAAATACCAGCGATAGCGGTCCAGAGGCTGTTGACTGACGACCAACGTCGACGTGCAACAATGGTGATCAGCGATACGATGATGGCCATCCATATGGCCGTTGGAATCGGGCGCGCCAGTTCAGCATTGGCCCCCAGAAACTGGACCATCTTGTGCGCAGCTTCGGAAGTCTGCATGTAGTGGTAGGCATAGCCATTGAAGGCCTTGGGGATATAGGTACCCGCGGGGACAGGTATCGTCGGGTAGACGTAGGCCGTAAACTGCTGAACATAGAAACCGTCCACATAGAGGAGAAGTAGCACAATGCTGACACTACCAAGCAGCAGAATAGATCCCCAACGCGATATCCCGGTTCCGCGAACTCTCCTGTAGACCAGTGAACAGAGAATCCCGACGATGCCGATGATCGAAAAGACGATCATCGGTTCCATGATTGAAGTTGATGACGGACTTCTGCCAATGAGCGGCATCGTTTCGGGAATGCGATTCATGATCGGACTCAAGAATCCCACCAGCGGATCAAGCGCAGCCTTGAGGTTCATCCGCAGCCCCTTGTGCAGAGCATTGACAATGCCCCACGTCAGAGAAACGACCAGCATTGACGTGAGCACGAGTCCAAACCAGACGCTGATGGCGCGAAGCCAGGGGAGTCGATCGACAATCGTAGGGGAGCTATCTGGTACAGCCTTCGAGTTGCGCTTGCCAAACGTCGGGAGAAGATTGCCCGTAAAGGTTGCGGCAATGAAGGTTCCACTGAACATCGCCAGGGCCAGCATGGGTGATGCGATAATCTTTTCCTGCGATGCCAGCGAGCCAGCGATGACAGCTAGGAATGCAGGAATAAGCTGTCGTTCCTTGAGCGCTAGTAGCGTCAGACTCACGCAGAGCATGCCAAGCATCATCGACAGTAAGTCGTAATTGATGATCTTCAATGCGAGAATGTTTGTCGGTAACAGGAGTGCGAGGTTGAAGAACCCCACAAAGAACATCTTCTGGTGCTCGGGCTCAACAAAGCCGCGCCGGATTGTCTGATAGATAAGCACCAGCACGCCAAAGCCGAGTAGCCAATGCAGCGTCTTCGCAAGCGCATGGAGGTCGTTGACGGTGTGTGACGCCGGAAGCACTACGCCATCAAGCATGTTCGTGAGCGTACCGGTGACGAGGGTGCTTGTGCGGTAGCCGCCCATGTTCCACTGCCGATAGTTGAATACCCGGGGATCCTCCAGCTCAAGAATCATGTAGTTCTCATCTACCGTAAGGAACTGCGATGCCCCCTCTACGGCCAAGAACAGTGCCGGTATAACGGAAAGGGCCATCAGCGCCACGATCTTCCAGTCACTCGTGAGTCGACGTCCGAGTGCGATCAATGACCCGAAGGCGATCACCATAATGATGATCTCGTTGGTGTTGATCATTGCTTCCCCCAATAGATAACGCAATGTATCACTTCGACTGCACAATCCCCGCGGCTGGAGCCACGCGCTGGCACGTCACGAAATGCTAGATTTGCCCAATTGTAATGCACACCCCTCCCACAATCCTCGTAACTGGCATCGCCGGTTTTATCGGCTTTCACCTTGCGCAGCGTCTTCTTAGGCAGGGGGCTCGTGTTGTCGGTATCGACAATCTGAATACGTATTACGATCCGATGCTGAAGATCGCCCGACTTCGGGAGCTTGGTGTTCAGGGTGTATCATCGGACGTCGGTCCGTATGTGTCGGATGATGGCTGGTTGACATTCTATCGGGCGGATATTGCCGATGCAGCAGCCGTCCAAGAAATGTTTGCCTCCCATCGGTTTGATGTGGTCGTGCACCTTGCCGCACAAGCGGGTGTGCGATATAGCCTCGAGCATCCCGAGGCCTATGTCCAATCGAACCTTGTGGGTACAGCGAACATTCTGGAGGCATGTCGACATCAGCCTCCGCGACATCTGCTCTATGCGAGCAGTAGTTCGGTGTATGGCATGTCGAAGCGGATTCCTTTCCGCACTGACGATCCGGCAGATGAGCCCGTGAGTTTTTATGCTGCGACGAAGCGCAGCAACGAGCTCATGGCCTACTGTTATAGTCACCTCTATCGCTTGCCTGCAACTGGACTTCGCTTTTTTACGGTGTACGGACCTTGGGGGAGGCCCGACATGGCCTATTACACCTTTGCGCAGGACATTCTGGCGGGGCGGTCGATTACCGTCTACAACGATGGTGAGATGAGCCGTGACTTCACCTATGTCGATGATGTCATCGAGGGCATTGTGCGTCTGCTCGATAAGCCCCCTTCCGTTGATGACGATGTTCCGCATCGGCTGCTCAACATCGGAAACAATGCGCCGGTGAATCTCCTGGAGTTTATCCGCGTGCTCGAGGCCCAGATTGGTGCTCCCGCAACGATGGACTTTGCTCCAATGCAGCCAGGCGATGTGATTGCGACCTGGGCCGATTCCTCCGAGCTTTGGGAACTGACGGGCTTTTCTCCGGCGACATCAGTAGAGTCGGGTGTTGCCGCTTTTATCCGGTGGTATCTGGACTATCATCGCTCTTCAGGAGCATCCACCTAACAGCGAGGGATCATGTCGCGCAACGTCCTCCTGGTACTCGGTATTCTGCTCGTCACGCTTGTGGCCTACTTCCCGGTTGCTGATGCATCGAAGGAGTTCACGAACTGGGACGATCAAGTGTACGTGACAAACCAGCCCCTTGTCAGAAACTTCACTGTCGATTCGATCCCTGCCGTGTTCTCAACCGAGCGGCCGGTGGCGACGAATTATCACCCCCTCACGATCCTTTCCATGGGGCTCACCGCATCGGTCATTGGTCCATCGGCACAGGCCTTCGTTGGCATCAACCTGCTCCTGCATCTTGCCAATACGGCCCTCGTGTTTGTGCTGGTGCTGCTGCTGTCGAACCGACGTCTCTGGGCAGCAGGTCTGGCTGCGCTGTGGTTTGGTATTCACCCGTTGCATGTCGAAAGCGTTGCGTGGGCATCCGAGCGGAAGGATGTTCTCTACACGCTCTTCCTGCTGCTGAGTCTGCTGTCCTACATCCGGTATGTGCAGGGTCGACAGCTCGCGTTTCTCGGACTCTCCCTGTTCGCGTTCATTGCCTCGTGCCTGTCGAAAGCCATGGCCGTGCCATTGCCGCTGGCACTAGTGCTGGTGGACTATTGGTATGATCGGAAGATTGATGCCCGATCGATCCTTGAGAAGGTGCCATTTCTCGCGGTCTCCCTTGTCATCGGCCTCTTAGCCATTTCGATCCAGTCATCCATCGCAATTGCCGACTTCGGTGCGTTGACCATGCCGCAGCGCATCGCCTTTGCCAGCTATGGCTTTGTGATGTACTGGGTGAAAACCTTCCTGCCCGTCGGCCTGGTGACCTACTACCCGTATCCTCCGCTTGAAGCCGATGGCGAGATCGCCTCCTGGTACTTTCTTATGCCCTTCGTGGCGCTTGCCTTGCTCGTCGTGCCTCTCGTGGTGTTGCGACGTCGGGCATACCCTCGCAAGGTCGTTATCGTGGGAATGGGCTTCTTCGTCCTATTCGTCGCCCTGGTACTGCAGTTCCTGCAAGTTGGTACAGCCGTCATGGCCGATCGTTACACCTATGTGCCAACCATTGGCAGCTTCTTTCTCTTGAGCATGCTTGCCGATTGGCTGGTCACACGCTACGGCAAGGCTGTTGGTATGGGGCTTGTTGGTATCTCCCTTCTGCTCGTGCCCGTGACGATTGCACAGGTGCGAACCTGGACGAATTCCGAGACGCTCTGGAGTCACGTCATCAAGCACTATCCCTATACCGTCGAGAATATCGGCAACCGCATCACCCTGCGTGGACACGGAGCAGCTATTGCCTATGCTGGTCGTGGCGAGCACTACTACCAGACCAACCGGCCAGAACAAGCCTTCAACGACCTCCTCATTGCGCGAGCTGCGCTGCCCAATGATCCATCCTATGCGTTCAAGCTTGGCATTCTCTTCGGCATGCGAGGTCAGTCCGAGCAAGCACTTGAACTGCTCAACACCGCGAACCAACTTCAGCCAAATAACCCGGTGACACTCTACAATCGGGGTATCACGTATGCGATGATGAATCGTTCGCGCGAAGCAATCGCCGACTTCACCTCGGCCCTGGCATCATCGCCTGATGCCTCAACAAAAGAGAACCTACTTGTTGGTCTGATTCAGGAACACATGGCCCTCGGAGAAAACCAGCCATCACTGCAGTACGGTGATCAACTCCTGCAGGAGTATCCAGCGAATCTGCGTGTACGCTTTCTCAAGGGAACACTCCTGCTGCGCATGGGTCAGCCTACTCAAGCCGTGGAGCTCCTTCGTGCCGCGGTCGAGCGCGATGCCTCCTATGCACAGGCATGGTACAATCTGGCTGTCGCACAGATGAACACTGGTGACAAGGCTTCTGCCCGCAGCTCCTTGCAGAAGGCTCGATCGCTGGGTTTGGCTACAAATCCTAATCTTGAGTTGCAATTACAGTAATACACTACGCTTTACATCTATGGCTACAGCGAAGAAGCGACCCAAACACTCTGGTGCTGCCACGGAACCGACGCCGACGGTTCCTCCATTATCGAGCGCGCCCGCATTCGTGCGGTGGATTGTCCTTGCGCTCATCCTTGCTGCCACGGTGATAACCTACTGGCCTGTGTTTGACGCCACAAAGGAGTTCACCAATTGGGACGATCCAGCGTATGTGACCGAGCAGCCCCTTGTCCGCTCCTTGGAGCGTTCCAACTTCAGCGAAATGTTCAAGACCGAGTCACGCGTTGCTGCCAATTACCATCCGCTGACAATGTTGACATTGGCCGTGGACTATCAGCGGGGTGAGGGGTCCATGCTGCCCTTTATGCAAACAACCGTTGCGCTGCATGTGATCAACACCGCACTCGTGTTTGCACTGGTGCTGATGCTCATGCGGGGCAATCTTGTTGTTGCAGCTCTCAGCTCGGCATTGTTCGGACTCCATCCGATGCACGTGGAGAGTGTTGCATGGGTAGCTGAGCGCAAGGATGTGCTCTACACCGTGTTCTACCTTGCTTCGCTGATTGGATATCTCCGCTATGTGCGAGGGGGCTCGATTGCATGGCTTCTTGCGGCCTTTGTGTCATTTGTTGCCTCATGCTATGCGAAGCCGATGGCAGTTACCCTTCCGGTGCTGCTGATGGTCATCGACCTCTTCGAACGTCGTGGCGTGTCGGCGCGCAGCATTCTCGAGAAGGTACCGTTTCTTATCGTGTCGGTCATCTTTGGTCTTCTGACGTTGGAGGTGCAGTCATCCACCGGCGCGGGGTTGGTTGACGTTACCTACTATACCGTTGGTGAGCGGGTGCTCTTTGCGCTCTATGGCATTGTCGAGTATTGTATCAAGCTGGTTGTTCCGATGCAACTCTCGGCGTTCTATCCCTATCCGTCAACGAATGGCGATCCGGAGACGGTAGTCTACATCTATTCGCTGATTGCCATGGTGATGATTGGCGCGATAAGCTGGGCGTACTGGAAGCGTCGATCCGAGCTGACCACAACGATGTTCGTTGGCATGGCGTTCTTCCTGGTCACGATCTCCATTGTCCTGCAGCTTATCTCCGTTGGTGGGGCCGTAATTGCTGATCGCTACACCTACGTACCGTACATCGGACTCTTCCTGATCATCGGCACGCTCCTTGATCGGTATCTGCCATCAACGCGAGCCCCCTATATGGCTCTTGGCATTATTGCGATTGTGAGCACGGCAATGGCGGTGGCGACATCGCAGCGCATCGGTGTATGGAACAACTCTGGTGTCCTGTGGGAGGATGTTATCCAGCAGTATGGCAACCGTCCGATCTATCATGCCTACAACAACCGGGCGGTGTACCACCTCAACAAGGGTGCCTTTGCCAAGGCCGAGCAGGACTACCGCTACCTCGAATCCGTCGGCACAACGAAGTCATACACCTACAAGGGCTATGGAGCCTTGTTGCAGAAGACCGGCAGGTTTGCCGAGGCGATACCACGCTTTACCAAGGCGCTGCAGTATGGTGGCGACGATGTGCAGGTGTTGCGAGCACGGGGCATGTGTTACTCCCGCATCGAGAAGCATGATTCGGCGATTGTCGACTTCAAGCGAGCACAGCAGATCAGGCCGAATGACATCACCATCAACATGATGCTGCTCGAGGAATACGTCAGTGCCGACCGTTTACGCGATGCCCTTCAGCATGGCCGTGCAATGGAGGCTGCTGCCCGCGCGATTCCGCAGTATCATCTGCTCATGGGAATTGTCCAAGGTAATCTGGGCGATCATGCCGCCGCCTACGCCGCATTCCAACGCACGCTCGAGCTTGATCCGAACAACGCCCTCGCGAAGCGGAACATCGAGATCGCACGTCGGTGAGGCTACCCCCGTAACGCCGCGATTCGATCGTTGATGACGCCACCAAAGATACCGCTGCCAGAGACGAGGACGTTTGCGCCTGCCCGCAAGACCATCGGTGCGTTTTCAACCTTGATGCCACCGTCGACTTCGATCTCGACATTAGTATGTCCGTCCGAGTCGAGCCAATTGCGGAGGCGTTCGCAGCGCGTCAGGAATGACCGAATGAACTCCTGACCCCCATATCCTGGGTTCACGCTCATGAGAAGGATAAAGTCAACATCGCCCCCTGCCTCGTAGGCATACTCCAATGGCGTGAGGGGGTTCAAGACAACGCCGGCCTTGCAGCCGAGGGATTTGATGCGGTGCAGCGTGCGATGCAGGTGCGGAGTGACCTCAGCATGGACACTGATCCAATCGGCACCAGCTACAGCAAACTGTTCAACCTGATGGTCCGGATTGGTGACCATGAGATGAACGTCAAGGGGCAACGAGGTGATTCGCTTCAGGCGCTCAACGAAGGCTGGTCCAAAGGTGATTGGTGGCACGAAGTGACCATCCATCACGTCGACATGGAGAATGTCGGCTCCCGCTTCTTCGCAAGCGCGGACATCACGCTCAAGGTTGAGCATGTCTGCAGCCAGCAGGGACGGGGCAATTCGCACGGCATGGGACGTCATGAGGGCTCCTCGGAGAGTCGTTGCAATTCATCAGCCACCATCAACCAACGCTTTCGGTCGTACGTGGATGGTGCCATGTCGTTCGTATGCATGACATCATCGACGTAGTCCGACTGACGCATCCCAACGAGCACCGTGCTCACACCCACGGTGCAGCGTAGGCTATGGAGTGCAATATGCTGAAGTGGCATCTCAGAATCGAGCTCAAACACGCGGGCGAGAGAAATGCGAAGTTCTTCGAGTGATGCATTCTCGTCGCGGGCATAGAGCACATCAAGATCGTCAAGTACACGAACTAGATCGCTGATGTAGGCCAGATAATCGGTCATGCGCGAGGATTTCTCTGCAAGCATCTGGGCAGCTTCAAGGCGTGGTTCAAGGTACTGACGTCGGACGTCGCGCCAGTGCAGCAATCCGTTGAAGGAGGACCAGGCCTGACACAGTGAGCCGGCGATTCGGTAGGATTCAGTGACAAGCTCACGGAGCCGGTCATCCTGTGCCGCCTGCGGTCCAGCCTCGGCGAGCAATGCATTGGCGAGCTCATGCTCGGTTACTTCCAATTCATGAATGCGCCGCTCAACGTCAGAAGGATGCACGATGTGCGACGGCATGGGGTGAGAAACAAGACGAATGAGGTCGGCATCAACAAAGGCATTCAGAGGACGATTGATCACGACCTCGATGCCAAGTTCCTGCGCGCGCTCAAGGGTCGTGCATCGCCCCCTGTCCTGATTCAATACTGTAGCCGGGAAGTGCTCGATGAGGTTCATCGGCATCTCCGCCATCCGAAAATGATGCACGCCATTACCGGCATCGTGGGCGGCTCTGACGCATTCTTCAAGTGAGACCATATCCGGTGCATCGGCTGGAGATGCAAAGGTGTTCGATGAAACGCCGTATGCGGCGATGCGGCCCCGTGAGGCGGCATCTTCCAGCCATGAGAATGCCATTCGTAGACGATGGTAGAAAAACTGTCGCGCCGTTGCAACGTCTACCCCCTGCTGATGCGCGTGTTGCAGGTAGTACTCTGGGTTGTGCAACAACACAATGCGTTCACCGGCATCGCCTGAAGAGCAGCCAACGGGAGTAAGCCGTTCCAGCGAGGTGTTGACGACCATCTCGAGGAACTCCGGATGGATGCAGTGCCAGAGTGCATCGCCCAGTTTGACAATGTCAGGGGGCTCCATGGACATCGCCTCCATGGCCTTGAGCTGATCAAGGAGTTGGCCCTGTACGTACCCTGCCTTGGTGATAACGCGAGGCCGAGCCGTATGGGTTGACAGCACGCGTCCGATTAGTTCCTCGCTACCACCATCAGCGTAGTTCGAACTGGTGTCGATCACCGATATCCCGCAGTCGAGAGCATGACGCAGTGCCTGCTCGTGCTCGACGGTGCGCGTGTTGATGCGATAGGCACCAAAGCCGAGTGTGGCTTGAAGACTCATGACAATGTCCTTGTAATGATCATGGATCCCCACCGAGCGTAAGCCCGATCTGCAGGCCAACGGGCTGAGCACCACGTTCATTCGTAAAGAGCGTGTGGATAGCCGCAAGTGTGATCGAGGTTCCCTTCGCCACGGGCAGCATTGCGCCAAATCGTGATAGTGTGACGAGGCCAAACGTCAGGGTCGGGTCCGAAATGATGTCAAATCCCGCCAGCCCCGTACGAGAACCGATCGAGACGCCACCATGGAGGCTGGCAAACAGGCCAAAGGACTGTGTGCCCAGGAGGTATGCACGCACGCCGCCAAGTCCAGCGATAACGTTCCGGTCGCCCACGCCCGTGGCAATGATCACCGCGCCCGTCGTGAAGTGTTTGCGACGCAGCGGTCCGATGCTTTCCAGAAAGAGACCCGTGTTTGGTCGGTATGATAGGTCCGGATGCCACGTGCGGTGGACTCCAATCACGGATGAACCGGTACCAGAACTGGCATCTGCTTCGGCATCTTCTTCGAGCTGCGCCAGGGAAGGCACAGCACAGAAAAGAAGCATCACGAAGAGTGACAGGGGGCTGGACATGGAAAGTCGATTCGACATGGCGCAAAAATGCGTCAATCAACGCTATGGTGGGTATTTTGCCGCCCATGGAAGACGTGAAACCGACACGAAAAGTTATTCTCTCCGGCATGCAGCCGACGAATGACCTGACAATAGGACAATACTGTGGTGCCCTGCGAAACTGGGTAGAGCTGCAGCATGAGTATGACTCGCTATTCTGCGTTGTGGATCTGCACGCCATCACGGTGCGACAGGAGGCTGCCAAGCTCCGCCGCCGGACGCTGGACGTTGCCGCGATGTATATCGCTGCGGGGATCGACCCGAACGTCTCGACGTTGTTTGTGCAATCCCATGTGCCTGAGCATACGCAGCTCTCCTGGGTGCTTACATGCCTAACAGGATTTGGCGAGTGCTCGCGCATGACCCAGTTCAAGGACAAGAGTGCAATGCATGCTGACAACGTCAACGTCGGCTTGTTTACGTATCCAATTCTGATGGCCGCCGACATCTTGCTGTATAACGCAGATCTCGTCCCGGTAGGAGAAGACCAGCGTCAGCACTTGGAGTTGACGCGAAATCTTGCCGAGCGATTCAACTTCCATTACAGCCCAACGTTCACAGTTCCTGAGCCCTTCATCCCCAAGGTGGGGGCGAAGATTATGTCGCTCCAGGAGCCCGAAAAGAAGATGTCGAAGTCTGACCCGAATGAACGCGCTACCATCTTCATGGTTGACACCGATGATGCGATTCGCTCAAAGATCAAGCGGGCCGTCACCGATTCCGGCACCGACATCGTGTATGACGAAAAGCGGGCTGGTGTGGCAAATCTCATGACCTTGTTTTCGATCACAACGGGCAAGACAACGGCCCAGATCGAACAAGAATTCACAGGACTCGGATACGCTGAATTCAAGGAAGCTGTTGGCGAGGCCATCGTATCCTTCCTGCGTCCAGTGCGTGAGCGCTACACAGCGCTGCGTGCCGACGAAGACGCACTGCGCGCGACGCTGCGTCAGGGGGCTGAAGCTGCCCGCGAACGGGCTCGAAAGGTCCTTCGCAAGGTCTATAAGAAGACCGGTTTCGTTGAATTGTAACATCGCGCACGAATTGCATTGCACTAGCTGGTAACCCCATCCCCATGCTCAATCTTATCCCGTCCGAGCCCGGTCAGCCCCGTGGTCAGGACCTCCTGAATGGACTCAACGAACAACAAGCCGAAGCCGTCCGCAGTACCGATGGCCCCCTGCTCATTATTGCAGGAGCAGGAAGTGGAAAGACCCGCGTTCTGACGTATCGCCTTGCGTACATGTTGCGCAATGGCGTCGGACCGCAGCAGATCCTCGCGCTGACCTTTACCAACAAGGCAGCCCAGGAAATGAAGGAGCGAATTGGGCATCTCGTGGGCGAGCAGACTGCACGTGGAATCTGGGCCGGCACCTTCCACTCGATCTTTGCCCGGATCCTGCGTCAATATGCCGAGCGCATTGGCTTTACATCGGCCTTCACGATATACGACACAGATGATCAGACGGCTGCCATCAAGGCGGTGATGAACCAGCTTGGCATCTCACAGCAGGTGCTTCCACCAAATGGAGTGCGTGGACGCATTTCGTCGGCAAAGAACTCGATGATTTCCTGGCAGGAGTACTCCCGCTCGGCAAAGTCGGTCATTGAACAACAGACCGGACAAATCTTCGAGCAGTATGAGCGACGCTTGCGACAGAGCAATGCGATGGATTTCGACGATCTGCTCAATGCAACCATCGTTCTCCTTCGGGATAACCCAGACGTTCTGTCGACGCTGCAGGACCGTTTCCGCTACATCATGGTGGATGAGTATCAGGATACAAACCGATCGCAGTACACCGTGATCTCGATGCTCGCGTCGCGACACAAAAATCTCTGCGTGGTGGGTGATGATGCGCAGAGCATCTATCGTTGGCGTGGTGCAGACATCCGCAATATCCTTGATTTCGAGCGGGACTATCCGGCAGCAAAGGTCGTTCGTCTTGAGCAGAACTATCGCTCGACGAAGACGATCCTCGCAGCCGCGCACAGCGTGATCAAACGAAACTCGGGTCAACTCAAGAAGGACCTCTGGACGGATAATGTCGAGGGTGAGAAAATCACGGTATTGGCATGTCGCGATGACCGGGAAGAAGCTGAGATGATTGCCCGCACCATCCGCTCGCGGATGGCCTCGCAGGGATACTCGCCGAAAGATGTTGCTATCCTGTATCGCACCAATGCGCAATCACAGGCGCTGGAAGATGCACTTCGACGCTCGAACATGGCCTACCATATCGTGAGTGGTGTCAGCTTCTACAAGCGCAAAGAGGTTAAGGATACGCTTGCCTACCTGCGTATCCTGGTTAATCCCGACGATAGTGAGAGCATCCTTCGAGTGATCAATGAGCCCGCCCGTGGTATCGGTTCAACCAGCCTCGAGCGAATCCAAGATTATGCGGCACAGAACAACCTCTCGCTGTTCGGAGCGCTGAACCAGATCGAGCGCGTGCCGCTGATGCAGTCTCGTACGATCAAGGCCGTAACGGATTTTATGGGCATCATCAATCGGCATCGTGAGCTTGTTGCAGAGCTTGCTCCGGCATCGCTGGCACAGGCCTATATCGAGGCGACGGGATTGCCACAGATGTATCGCTCGCAGCAGAATGAAGATGCTCTCGATCGCTGGAACAACATCGAGCGTGTGCTGGATCATATCGCTGAGCAGCAGGAGTTGAATGAGGAGCTCACGCTGGTATCGTACCTCGAGCAGATATCGCTCATCAGTGATGCGGACGATCCACAACTCGGTACTAACCGCATTGCTATGATGACGATGCACGCTGCGAAGGGGCTGGAGTTCCCCCTCGTTGTGATTGCTGGTCTCGAGCAGGGACTCTTCCCGTTGGCAAAAGCTGAGCAGGATCCTGATGAGCAAGAAGAGGAACGTCGTCTATTGTACGTCGGGATCACGCGGGCTCGTGAGCAGCTCATCCTGTCATATGCCGAGCAACGCTACCGCTTTGGTGAGATCACATGGTCACGGCCATCGATGTTCCTTGCTGAAATCGATAAGGATACCATCGCCCCGTCAGGACGGAGTATGACGGGAACGGCGATCACGCCACAGCGTCCGCAGAAAGCCCCCTTCAGTCCACCGGGCCGCTCTCCGCAGCGTCCGAGCACGGTTGAAACGAATGAATACTCACAGATTCCGATGCCGAAGCGGTACACGAGTGTCTCGCAGCCGAAGTCGCGTCAGCCACAACAAGCAGCAGCGCCAACGGTGCGCGTAGGACAACGGGTAAAACACCCGATGTTTGGCATGGGTACCATCAGTGCGGTCAGCGGAGGGGGACAGAACGAAAAGGCAACGGTGCTCTTCGATAACGGTCAACGCAAACAACTCATGGTCGCTTTTGCACGGCTGGAGCTTATCGGATAGGGGGCGTTTTCTCGCCCACATTCTCGCTCTTCTTCTGGGGAGTGTGGCCGCTGGTGCGCAGCAGCTTGCTCCGCTGTTGGAACGGTCCGACACGACAGCACGCAAGGGAATCGACTTTGGCGTTGACAAGATCACGAACACCTTCGTCTGGACGGGAAATGTTGATCTCGATATCCCGACTTCCATCGGGACGATCGCGCTCTACAATCGGTTTCGATCGACGGCATTTCGTACGAGCACCCTGGCAACGCGCGATGATCAGCAATCACAGATCGCCTTCACAACGCCACTCTCCTCAACCCTCATGGCTGTCGTCCGTCAGGGGTGGACGCTATCGCAGGACTCCCGCAGCATTGGATTGAATTCGCTGCAACGTCTTGGTGCGCTGGCAGGACTTCGGTATGCCATACGACCGGAGGTGAGTGTTGAAGCGGTGGCAGGGGGCGAAGCATCATCCCAGCTTGGTGTTGAAGCCGCTGGACCACTGGCCGCTCTCGTGGGCAACGTCCGTGCGCTCGATGTTGATCAATGGCTTCTTGATGGACGGTTGACGGCAGACTGGCAGCGTCTTGATCCACGGCGTTCCAACAGTGATGTTGATCTCACCGCTCGCGTTGAGCGGACGCTGTCCGAGGGCTCAATCATGCGTTTGGCCGTATCGTCGACCGATCGATCACGACAGTTCTTTACGTCGGTCTCATCGACGGCACCACTGAATGTCGAACAACGTCGAGAGCAGCTGTTTGATGTTTCCGGAGCGATCATCTATGCTGTGAGTCCAAGCGTTTCCATCGGATTTGATGGCGTGTTGCAGTCGAATGGCATTGAGCGCTCGTATGCCGAGCCCCTTACCAACGTGCCCATTACAGAGGTTCGACGTCGTCTCGATGAACTTGTCATTGATGTTTCGGCGTCGATGCAGTGGGCCACGCCAACGCTCCGTGCCTCGCTTGTTGGCTCAATCTTCCAGCGGAGTGAGCGTAACGGTGTTCAAGACGTCCATGGTGTCTCGCCAGTGGATCTCCAGGCAACGCGAGCACAGGAGTTTCAGCGGGATAATGAGGCATTTCGAACACGAGCTGTGATGCGTCTCGAGTGGATGTTGTCGTTGCGGGATACCCTTCGCATTGATGGTGCATCGTGGCTGCTGCGCTACGACACTCCGAGTGCGAGCAATGATGATGATCGCGATGAGCTGGCATCGAGTGTGACGCTGACCTATGGACGGCGTCTTACAAGCGTTCTTAGCATGTCGGTGGGCGTGTCTGGGCAGTTTCTGCATCTGGTGTTCCTGAAAGCATCACGCAGTGCCCTCAACAACATCAACCGTTCGTTGCGACTGTCGCCATCGTTCATCGTTCAAACACCCCGGTTGCAGATGCAGCCGCAGTTCGAAATCCTCGCCAACTATACGGCCTATGACTATGAGGGGGCGAACTCCTCGTCCGCCCGATCGTTCTCCTTCCGTCAGCTTTCGTATCGTGACTCGATCCGTGTCCAGCTCACTAAGCGTATTACTCTCGAGACGCCCATTCTGTTCCGCTACTTTGAACGTGCAACCTTTCGCTGGGTATCGTTTTCGGAAGCACCAGAAACAGGCAATCTCGAATATCTCCTCAAGCTCATGGTTGTTTCGAGACCTACCGATCGGGTTGAAGCTGGTGCAGGCTTGCGACTCTATGAGCTGAATCAGGCGAGTATCCGTCCTGGACAGCCGCAGATCTCTACCGGCGCGTTGCACTCGATCGGCCCGGAAGTCGTCCTTCGGTACTCCTCTCCAGGGGGTTCTTCGCTCGCTTTATCGGGCTGGTATGAATTCCAAACCATTAACCTCACCAGCACACGCCGCCTACCGAACCTGCTGCTTCGCTGCAGCATTTCCTCGTGGGATTGAACGCCTTGATCCACCTTCACCTCCCATCAATATTGCAGAGTATTCGAGCTATAGAGCCGGCCTTCTCGGGACTTCCCGTGTGGTCACGGCTCTCCGCTACACGGCGTCATGACGTTGTCCTGGCGACGACGGAGCTTGTGAGCAATGCCATCATCCACGGAAACCGGCTCGAGCGTGATCGGATAGTGGGGGTGTTTGTCGAAGACAAGAACGTAGAAATTGTTATCGTTGTTGAAGATGAAGGTCAGGGATTCGACCCCGAATCTGTTGCTGATCCGCTTGATCCGGAACGTCGGGAGCTGCTTAGTGGAAGGGGGCTTCACGTTGTCCGAACGCTTGTTGATCAGCTGACCTTCCAACATGTTGCGGGTCGGCACCGCGTTACCATTACCATACAATGTCCATGAAAACTGGATTGTGGGTTCTCGCTGTCCTTGTCGTCGGAGCGGTAACACTCGTAGCGCAGACGCAGCTTCCCGCTGATGCTGCAGCTGTGTTTCAGGGTGAGAAGTTCCGTAAGCATATCGCCTTCTTGGCCTCTGATGAAATGCGCGGCAGGACGACGCCATCACCGGAACTCGAGAGCGCCGCAGAGTATATCGCTGGAGAGTATCAGCGTATTGGACTCGAACCCATAGGGGGGGTGTACAAACTGCCCTACACCCTCGTGCGGCCAGATCTTGATACGGTATCCTCTGCAACGTTTCTTTCGATTACACGCGACGGCGTGACATCGTCATTTCGTCTCGGAAAAGATTTCATCCCCTTTGATGCAGCAGGTGCGGCCCCATTGCGTGAGCTTCCTGTCGCATGTGCAGGCTTTGGGATTACGGCTCCCGAGTATGGCTATGATGATTATGCCTCGGTCAATGTTAAGGGGCACGTCGTTGTTGTTCTTCGTGGTGAACCGGAGAGCCCCGATACGTCGCGCTTTCGTGGTCCAGCTATCACCCAGTATTCATCAGTAAGCGAGAAGATCCGCAATGCCCGGCGTCATGGAGCTGCAGGGATTCTGCTCGTCGATGCACTCCGATCGCCACGCAAGCCCCTTGTTACGGGGTACCCATGGCCAAGCCTGTTCCCGAAGGCCGGCCGATCTGGAGGACTCTTTTTACCTGACTCGACACCATCGATCATCGCGCTGCATATTGGCGAGAATGTTGTGAACGCCCTGATCGGATCGCTCGATTCACTGCGCTCGATTGTGAAGTCGATTGATGAGACACTGCAGTCACCTACAAAGGTGCTCAAAAACGTTGCAATCAGCGCATCAGCAACCATTATTCGTAAGCCCATTGTCGTGCACAATGTTGCGGGCATGCTCAAGGGCTCGAAGTATCCTGACGAATACGTTGTGATGGGTGCACACTATGACCACGTTGGTGTTGGGTCACCCAATGCCGAAGGAGATTCGATATATAATGGGGCTGACGATAACGCATCTGGTACAAGTAGCCTGCTGGTAGCCGCCGAGGCGTTGGCCAAATCATCAGTCCGCCCGGAGCGAAGCATCGTATTCCTCGCATTTTCAGCCGAGGAGAAGGGGCTGCTTGGCTCAAAGTCCTATGTCGCAAATTCGCCCCTTCCACTGGAGAAGTGCGTTGCGATGATCAACACCGATATGATTGGTCGTTGTGAGGCTGGCAAGGTATCGATTGGTGGACATAAGCGCTGCCCCGATCTCGTGCGAATCAATGAAGAAGAGAATTCAAAGCTCGCCAAGCCGTTTTCCCTGGCCTACGACATTGAGCAGTACTTCTTCCGAAGTGATCAAGCATCATTTGCCATGAAGCGCATTCCAGTTCTCTTCTACTTCACCGGCGAGCACGCCGATTATCATAAGCCAAGTGATGAGATCAAGCTCATCAACTTTGCGGATCTGGCGAATATCTCGCGTCTGGCGACGTCCGTACTTTGGCGTGCTGCACATCTGCCGCGCACGACCTACATCCCTGCAGGATTTGAGGATTGAGTGTGGCCCTTCGCCGGTCATTGCCGTGCGAAGGCAGCCGTAGTGAGTTACTGCGTACGCAGCATGTTCAACGCATACTTCGCCATCATGTCAAACTCAAGGTTGACGCCGGTGCCAACGTGATGCTGGTGAAGGTTCGTTACGGCGAGTGTATGCGGAATGATCGCCACCTTGAGTCGTTCCTCCTCGAGCTCGGCTACAGTGAGCGAAATACCATCGATGGTGATTGACCCCATGGGGATGAGTAGGCGTCGGTAGGAGGGGGCAAATCGGACCCACATTTCCCAAACGTTGGCAGTGTTAATGATCGCGTCAACCGTCCCTGTTGTGTCGACATGACCCTGCACGAGGTGGCCACCAAGGCGGTCGCCGAGGCGCATGGCGCGCTCAAGGTTTACGCGGGTTCCTGATTGCAAAGAACCAAGGGTTGTCTTCTTGAGCGTCTCCGGAATAACATCAGCAGAGAAACTTGTCTGGTCGAAGTCAACCACCGTCAAACAAACTCCATTAACAGCGATAGAGTGGTCGACAGCTATATCCTCGAGGATGTGATGCGCGCCGATTACAAACCGTTGGCCGTGCGGCGTCGGCGTTACGGCAAGCACCGATCCGGTCTCTTCAACAAGTCCAGTGAACATGAATCAGCGACCTCTGACAAACGAAGTGATCAATTCAATGTAGCGATCCTCACCCATCGTCTGGGGGATCGACGAGTGATTTGCACCCTCAATGCGACGGAAGATCTTTAGCTGTGGAGCTGCATCAAATAGGACCTGACCGTTCTTGTCGACATTGATGAAGGTGTCATCGGTCCCGTGCAGCATCAACAGCGGTGAGGAGATCTTCGAGATCTGCTCGCGATTATTGAATGCCCCTTCCATCAGGTAGCCACCCGGAACATTTAAGATGGTTGCACTTTGGATCAGTGTCTCGGCCGAGGCGAAAATGGCTTCCGTAATGACAGCTTTGGGCTTGTGTAACGTGGAGGCCGTGTAGAGGCATGGGAAGCCCCCCAGGGAAAAGCCGTAGTCAACGATCTGTGTTGTGTCGACGTCGGGCCGCGAACGCAGGTAGTTCAACGCAGCCGTTGCATCAGCGCGGAGTCCAGCTTCGGAGCTTGAACCTGTGCTGCGACCAAATCCGCGGTAGTCATAGATGAAGACATCGAAGCCGGCGCGATAGAGCAGCTCAACACGATCCCAGTATGCTTGGAGGTGATGCTTGTTTCCATGGTGATACAAGATCGTTGGATGCGGTTCAACGCGCAGCGAATCGGGCTGTCGCACAAAGTACCCGTAGAGGGTCTCGCCATCGGACGTGAGGATGACCTCGGTTCGATGCGCCTCCGGGATGATTGACGTCGACAGCTCGTACGTCTCCAGAGCTTGGGTGTTGAAGAGAAAACTATCCATGGAGCAGCCCGTGAGGATGCTACACAGCGCGAGCAGCAGTAGAGTTGTTGATCTCATAATGCGAACATTCCTCCGAGATAGACACCAAGTGCCCCGTGATCTGAAATGGAGGATTGCCCTTCGAAGATGCCGCTCCTCGAGTTTACGTTTGATGCTTGCCAGATTCCCTCAACTTGGAGTCGAATGGCATTTGAGATAGGAAATTGTATTCCGCAAAAGGGGCTCAACACCGTTGATGACGGGTCGAATTGTACAGTTGCATGCGAACCAATGTAGAGCAGGGAGCTCTCGGAAATTGACCATGAAGCATTGGCGGTAAGATTGGGATACAACCGAGCTGGCGCCGATCGTGCGATACTTGCGAAGCCAAGAAGCTGGGCACTGACCGTTACCTCGGGCGTCATCCCATCCTCGCGCACGGCACGCATGCTTGCTCCCACATCGAAGCCGGCAACACCAAACACGGCCATAATGAGGTGTGCTCGTCCGTGCACCGTGACGTCGTCACTGATTCCCGTGGCATATCCTGCCGTGAGATACGGGACAAGGCCGGCTGGGGAGGAATTCGGCACGTATGCGCCTCCGAGCGACGCCGTGATGACGTCTTCGTCATTCTTCAACACGCGAACTGGTTGAACTGCCGAGCAGCCCCAGACACCAAGCACTAGCAGTGTCATAAGTATCAGCCGGTAACCCCGATGTGACACGGGAGAGCGACTTGTAAATGTGGGTGTATGCATGTGCGAAGATACCAACGTTCCTCCCCTCGATCGAGGTCCACCATGTTCGTACGGCGCGCTGCAGGCAGATTTCGTAACATCGCACCGTAGACCATCGATATTCGCATCACTCGATAGATCACATCACTATGCCACAATGGATCGCCTCTTCAGCTGATTCCTCGCTGATCCCTGCCCTGCAGTCAGCGTCAGCTCTCGAGACAGTGGTCCACGTGCCCGATAGCGACACGATCATCATCGTACCGACGCTCGTGCAGCGTCCCGTCGTGTTGCGAGAATGGCTACGACATTTTCCGCAGCGTCCAGTACCTGTGGTGATGACGATGGCCCAGTTTATTCGTGATCTGGGACAGCAAGTTCTTCCGTCAGGTCCGCGGATTCTCCACGAATCCGCCGTTGAAATCCTTCTGCGTCATGCTGCCCGTAACACGACAGCCGCAGTTTCGCTCGGATTATCTGCAGAAAAGATCGTTCGGTGGACGCAGCAGAATGTCACGCTCAAGACCGTATGGGATCTTGTGGCCACACACGGTGAACAGACGCGAAAGGGGCGACTTCTGGCGGAACTTGCCGAGGTTTGGACAACGCTGTTTGGGTTGTATGGCTCTCGTGGCTGTGATCGTGGTACCTATGCCCGACTGCTTGCAGCGACGATTGAAGCCCGCAGCGAAGTGGTGTTTGAACGTCCCGGTTCGAGCCCCGTGCGTCGGCTGCTCGTGGTCGATACCCATGGTGTAACGCCCATCGATGGAGACGTGCTTGGCGCTCTGCGCTCGCGGGGTTGGGATATCGGAGTTCGGTTTTGTGATGAGCCGACCATTCCTTCCGACCTTCCATCGAGTGCAACACCGAAAGATGTTGCGTGGTTTGCCAGCAAGGGCTGGCGTGATGGCGGTATATCGAGGATTCCAGAGCCGCGCATGGTGACGTTGTCGGAGAGACCCTCCCGCATTGATGAAGTTCGCACAGCTCTCGCACTGGTGCGGAAGGATGTCGAGGATGGCTATCCGCTCGAGCAGATCGTGATCTGTCTTCCGGGCTCCTCTGCCTATCGACGACTCTTTATCCAAGAGGCACAGGTCATGGGCGTTCCGCTGGCCATGCCCCTTCAACGGAAACTCTCGAGTACTCGTATCGCTGCGGCCGTGCGCGCAGTCTGCATGGTCCTTATCGGGAACTGGCAGCGTATTGATGTCGAGCGGCTCTTTCGCGATCCACTCCTTGAGCGATATCGGAGTATGGCAGGAACGTCGGTGGTTGATATTGCTCGACGTGACAAGATCCGAGGCGGGGAGGGAGTCCATCGCTGGATCGAAGAATTCGCATGGGGCGAAAAGGTAACACGAGAAGCACTCGAGCGCAGGAAGAATTCAGGGACAGACGATGCATGGACGCGCGATCGATCGCTCAACGAGTATGTACGTGCACGTGACGTGCTGCAATCACTCGCTCACCTTCTTCCCCATGACGCGAGTCGGCCACTTTCAGGAGAGCGGTTTGTAGACGTAATCCGAAACGCCATTCTGGAAGGTATGGGTCTTGAGGAGTCGCTCGAATTGTCCCTCCGAACGGTGGAGCAGAACGCGGATGATGTCGCTCTTCTCGAGCGGGTTGCCTGTGATCGACTTCGTGAGTCGTTGATATTCTACGGCGGGATCGTTAAAGACCACGAGCTTGATGATGTTCCATTTGCCGAGCACTTTAGCGCATGGTGGGGACTCGTTGAAAAGAGCATGGTTGACGACAACCGTCTGCTGCGTGGCCTCCGCATTGCAGGTCCTGCTGAGCTCCGCTCCAGCAATGCTGATCACGTTATCGTCGTCGGCCTAGTCGAAGGTGAGTTCCCGAGAACAATGGCCAACATCTTCGATGATGAGTTGATCCCTGATGTGCTCTTGCGCATGAATGTTGAATCGATGTGCGATTGTCTAGCCGCTGCACATGGTCGCCGTCTGACGATGTTGTGGCCGAAGCGTATTGATGATGCGCTGACGATCCCATCGTCACTCGTAGCCATGATACCCGAAGTGCCGATATCAAACCTGGTGGTAACGTCAGAGCAGCCGTCGACGGCGACGGGGCGGTCACTCTCCGCACCGTACCGCGTCGACCCACGGGTAACCATTGGACCTGGAGTGCCGCGTGTTGCAATGCCTGACTTCGAGCAGGATCGCGGGCGCCGGATGAGCGCCTCACGCCTGGATGTCATGACGAGTTGCCCATACAAGTACGTCGCCGCAAAGATCCTTCGACTCGATGATGCGTCAACCGATGACGCGAGGTTAACATCCCTTGAACGGGGTACAATTCTTCACGAGTTGATTGTATTGTTCTTTGATCGCATCAAACCACGATCACCATTCTCGAACCTTACGGCACAGGCACTCTTGGAACGGCGAGTGGAACTTGTCCGAAGCGACATGCCACTGTACTGGGGTATCCTTTGCAAACTTGTTGACGAATATGCTGAGCGCCATGGTTGGACGCACACGTTTGCGCAGGTCGAACGTCAAGCGCTTGTCGGTTCGGATCGACTCCCTGGTTTGCTACGCCGATGGCTTGAACTTGAGGTGCTGTATCAGGAAGAGACAGGTCATGCTCCGGCGCTTTTGGAGCACACGATCAATGCTGATCTGACGCTCAATGATGGACCTCGTGAACGGAATATGAAAATCACTGCGCGGATCGACCGGATTGACATCGCGAAGTCTTCTGACGGCGTCTCGTTCATTGTTGGGGACTATAAACCATCGGTCAGTAGCGGCTACACAATGCAGGCCGTCTTTGATGGAAGTCTGTCCCAAATGCCGATGTATATCAAGTCCACAGCGCTATGGTTGGAGCAATGTGGCATCCCGAATACGCCTCTTGGAGCAACGTATCGTTCGTTCGGGAAGTCCCTGCATGAGACGAGCGATCCACGAATTCAGATGGTTCTTCGTGATCCTCGTATCGCGAGTTGGAAAGACTATCGATCTGTTTCAATGTCTCAAAGCCCGTCGGACTACGCGCACCTCGTGCAGCTTCCATTGCAGGAGCAGGTTGATGCAATCTTGCTTCGCGCAATGGATCTCAACGACGCAATTCTCGCCGGTGAGTTTCCCGTGATGCCGCAGAAGGGGGCATGCATGTTCTGCCGGATGAAGGAACTTTGTCGTAAGGAACAATGGGGCGTCGTTGAAGAACATTCAAAGGAGTCACCTGTATGAAACGTCAAACTCTAAGTCCGCTGCCAGCTACGAAGCTTCGCTGGACGTGTCCACCGAAGATGTTGCCGTTTACGACGACAACGAAGCAGGTACGCCCTCTGCAACGGATCGTTGGTCAGGAGCGAGCAATCGAGGCCCTTGAGATGGGCGCTCGCATCCGCAGTCAGGGCTACAATATTTGGGCATCGGGAGTAGTGGGTACGGGACGCATGACAACTGTGCGGCAAATCCTCGACCAGGTAAAGGCCGAACGTCCAACTCTCTACGACTTTGCCTACGTGCACAATTTTAAGCAGCCTGAACAGCCGGTACTTCTCCGCTTTTCTGCGGGTGAAGGGAGGATCTTCCGTCGGATGATGGACGAGTGCATGGTGGTGATCCGTCGGCGTATTCCCCAACTATTTGAGGAAGAGCAATTTCAGGCATCACGAAAGAAGATTATTCAAGACTTTCAGGCGAAAGAAAAACATGTCTTGACAGAGTTCGATCAGAAGATCCGTCCATCAGGTTTCGTTGTTGGTCAACTTCAGGACGATTCTGGTACGCGCCCCGAGGTCTTTCCCGTTGTTGATGGAAAGCCGGTAACCATCGATGAAATCGATGACCTCGTTACAGGGGGGAAACTCACTCAGCAGCAGGGGGAGACAATAGCCGAGGCCTACGTCAAACATCAAGAGGACTTGGCAGATATCGGTAAACGGTCTCTGCGTGTTTTGACTGATTTCCGGCAGCAGATATCACAATTCGATCAGGTGGCAGTTGGAATTCTTCTTCGTACCGTCTTTGAAGAAATGCTTCAGAGCTTTCCACGAGATCGTGTTCGTGACTTCATCGAAGGTGTTCAGGCGTTTGTCCTGGAGAATGTCGACGAATATGTACGGGTCTATCGTGCGAAGGAAGCAGGAGTCACAGACGAATCGATTGAAGAAATGGCGCGCCAGCTGGAACGAGCCACATCCGTGAATGTCATCGTCGACAACTATGAAACGGTATCGGCACCAGTCATTGTCGAGACAGCACCGACGTATGCTTCGTTGTTCGGTAGCATCGAGAAGCGAATGGATGTTCGGGGCTTTGTCCAGAGCGACTTTACGCTTATACGAGCTGGATCACTGCTACGAGCCGATGGTGGATTCTTAGTCTTGAACGCTGTCGATGTCCTAAGCGATATGAATATCTGGACATCGCTCAAGAGGATGCTGCTCTATGGGCGTTTGGAAATCCAGTCCACCGAGACACAGATGACGTTGACGACCATCAAACCGGATCACATCAATGTGGATGTCAAGATCATCCTGCTCGGAGATCCCGGCATCTATCTTGCCTTGTGGTCTGCCGACGAGGATTTTCACAAAATGTTCAAGGTGCATGCTGAGTTCGAGGCTGATGCGCCCCGTTCAGCAGAGATGATCCGGAACTATTGTGCCTTCCTCTCGCATATGGCAACTGAGGAAAATCTCTTGCATTGTGATCGCGCGGGGGCCGCCGCAATCATTGAGTGGGCCGTTGCGTTTACCGATTGTCAGGATAAGATGTCATTGCAGTTCAGCTATGTTGCAGACTTACATCGAGAGGCAACACATTTTGCTCGGGCTAAGCGATCATCAGTAATTCGACGCGAGCATGTCCAGCATGCACTCGATATGCGCCATAGGCGCAGCGCACGTGCCGATGAAGTTATCCGAGAGAATATTCAGCGCGGAATCCTTCTTATTGACGTTAAGGGGCAGCGTGTTGGTCAAGTCAATGGTTTGACCGTCTACAGCACCGGAATTGTTTCGTTTGGTAAACCGGCGCGCATCACTGCGACCGTGAGTGCCGGTCATGCTGGGATTATTAATATCGAACGTGAAGTCCAGATGAGCGGCTCAATTCATTCGAAGGGGGTTTTGATTCTTAGTGGTCTTCTTCGATCGCTCTTCTCGCGAGCACAGCCGATTTCCTTCACAGCGAGCATTGCCTTTGAGCAATCGTATGGTGGCGTCGACGGGGATAGTGCATCGGCTGCCGAGATGATTGCCTTGCTCAGTGCGATCTCGAACATTCCGATTCGTCAGGATATCGCCGTTACCGGATCAATCAACCAGAAGGGTGATATTCAACCTGTCGGAGGTGTGAACGAGAAAGTCACGGGCTTTTTTGAGGTATGTCGCGATAAGGGGCTCACTGGCACACAGGGTGTGATTCTGCCAAAGCAAAACGTCCGTGACCTCATGTTATCGCAAGAGATCATTGATGCTGTGCACGATGGCAAGTTCAGTATCTATGCCGTTGATCGGCTCGAAGATGCGATTGAACTGCTCATGAGTACTCCGGCCGGACATCGTCGACGCGATGGGTCCTTCCCAGCTGACAGCGTGTACGCCAAGGTTCAGGCGAACCTCAGCGTTTTGCATGGGGCAAGTCGCAACGCACACGAAGCTTGAGGTCCAAACGCCTCGGTGCGGTACGTCGTTGTGCGTCAATGTCGGAAATGGCGCATGCCTGTAAACAGCATTGCAAGCCCCTTTTCATTGGCGGCAGCAATGACTTCCTCGTCGCGGATTGAACCGCCTGGTTGGATAACGCATGTTGCTCCGGCTTCGGCTGCTTGGAGAAGTCCGTCAGCAAAGGGGAAAAAGGCATCGGATGCAACGGCGCATCCTGTCAGGTCGATGCCAGCATCTTGCGCCTTTCGCACAGCGATGCGAGCAGAGTCGACGCGGGACATTTGTCCTGCCCCGATGGCCAGAGACCGATCGTGTGTCGCATAGACGATTGCATTGCTCTTGACATGCTTGGCAATCTTCCACGCATAGAGCATTGCACGATGCTCATCGTCTGACGGTGTTCGTGTGGTGACTGCACGCAACTGCGCAGCGTCGTACAACGGGGCATCTGCATCTTGAACCAACAGTCCAGATGCGACGCTGCGAACACTGGTCTTCGTTGCTGCATCATACGCTTGGCGATCGACGACCATCAGCCTGCGGTCTTTCTTCTTCTGCAGAATTGCAAGCGCATCATCGGTAAATGATGGGGCGATGAGAACCTCGGCAAACAGACCATGCACCTCTTCGGCGAATGCGATATCAATCGGTCGATTGACAGCTATGATACCTCCAAAGGGGCTCACCGTATCTGTTGCAAAGGCTTTGCGGTAGGCCTCAACAAGCGAGGCATCGGATCCGACGCCACAGGGGTTGTTGTGCTTGACGATAACAACCGTCGGCTCGTCAAACTCAGCACAGAGCCCCATAGCAGCATCAATGTCGAGGATGTTATTGTACGAGAGTTCCTTGCCGTGGAGCTGTGTAAAGAGCGAGGTAAAGGAGCCGTACAGAACGGCGCGCTGGTGTGGGTTCTCGCCATACCGCAGCGTTTGATCGATGCGCAGTGGTAGAGCCCCCTCCCGCAAAAAGGACTCGGTCGATTTGGCGAAGTACTGTGATATGCGGGCATCGTACTGTGCGGTGTGGGAGAAGGCCTCCATCGCGAGCTGACGTCGGAACTCGAGGGTCGCACCTCCGTTGCGAAGATGCTCGAGCACCGCGGCATAGTTCTCTGGGTTGACGACGATCGTGACGTGCGCGTGGTTCTTTGCCGAGGCACGCACCATTGCTGGACCACCGATATCGATGTTCTCAATGATATCCGCATCAGTTGAGGCGGGATTGGCGACCGTTTGCTCAAATGGATAGAGATTGATTACGACGATGTCGATGTGCTCAATCCCGTGTTGACGCATCTGCTCAACGTCGGCGGGGTGATCCATTCTCCCCAAAATTCCCCCATGAATCTTCGGGTGGAGGGTCTTCACACGCCCGTCCATGATCTCGGGGAACCCTGTCACATCAGACACGCTTTCTACGGGAATCCCAGCGTCTGCAATGGCCTTCTTTGTGCCACCCGTCGAGATAATGCGGATTCCAAGGGCATGAAGTTCACGAGCGAAATCAACGATTCCGGTCTTATCGGAGACGGAGAGCAGAGCGGTCATGAGAATTCTCACTGATGGAGGAACGTGGCGCGCAAAAGTACGGTTTGGTTTCCGACCGATGGGTCGGTCGTTGTATTTTCGCCCCATCTCAATTCAATCTGTCTTACCAACGGAGTACGCATGGCAACGACGTTAGACAAGTCGGTCATTACCTGCGACATGGAGGGCGTTATCGAGACGTTCAGTCCGGGCGCGCAGGCAATGTTCGGATATAGTCAAGAAGAAGCAGTGGGGAAGATGCGCGTCAGTGCCTTCTCACCTGGCGAAGTGGTGCTGCAGAATCTCGGAGCCTGGCTCGCAACAGCAGTCAAGGAAGGCGAATGGGTTGGCGAAACCAATTTCATCCGCAAGGGTGGAGAGCGTTTCGGTGCTCGTATTCGCATCACGCCGACATTCAAAAATGGTCAGCAGGTCGGCTTTTGTGGTGTGACCGAGGAGCTTGATGCACCAGTGAATGTGCCGATCAAGTCCAGCACTAAGTTTATCTCATGGCTGGTGATTACGCGAGCCCCATTCCTGACGGCTGCTCTCACTCCATGCTTCATCGGACTTGCATACTATGCTGGCGTTGTCAAGCCGGCTGAACCGATCAACTGGTTCCTTGCAACCCTGACAATTCTGGGTGTCGCATTGTTGCACCTTGCTAGCAATGTGTTCAACGATTACTTCGATTACAAGAGTGGCACCGACCAAGCCAATACGAAGTACTTTACGCAGTACTCCGGTGGATCCCGCTCAATCGAAATGGGGCTGATTGACCTTGGTGGAACACTCAAAGTAGCACTCGTTCTGGCACTCATTGCTCTCGGCATAGGACTCTACCTCACATCGGTGGTGGGCCAGGGAGTGCTCTTGATCGGTCTGACTGGTCTGGCGCTCGGCTACTTCTACACCGCCCCTCCGCTTCGACTCGTCGCACGTCATGGTCTCGGCGAGATTGTCATTGGTCTGGCCTTTGGCCCGCTGATCACGATGGGTATGTACTACGTCCTTACCGGCACGTATAGCTGGGAGTCGTTCATGTTCGGAATCCCAACGGGTCTTCTTACAACGAACATTCTCCTGATTAATCAGGTGCCCGACACAGAGGGTGATGCCAAGACTGGCAAGAATCACCTTGTGGTGACGTTCGGTTATGGTATGGCACCCGTGTTTTACGCCATCTTCCTTGGTGGTGCTCTTGGGGTGACCGTATGGCTTGCTGGAGCGCATGCAAAGCCGCTCCTTTATGCCGTTGCCGGTATCGGTCTTCTCTGGGGTGGTTGGATCGTGAAGTACATGCGTGAGAACATCGCCAAGCGTACCCTCGTTAAGGGGAACGTTTCGACGATTCAGTTCCAGGTGGCGTTTGCGATCTTGTTTGCCCTGGCATTGATCTTCTGATGACAATCCCGTGCGAGATTATCCAGTGTAGCCAATGGCGATTGCTGCTTCGTCAGCAACATGGAAGCTCCCGCAGATAATTGTCGTGCCACGAGCACGAGCCGCGACAACTGCTTCGGCCACGGATGGGTGCATGTGCACGTGTTCGTGGCCGACGCGTTTTGCGTAGGTCACGACGTCATCCACTGGCATGCTTCGAGCCAGACGAGGGGCGCATGCATAGATCGTCGGATGCACCGGTAGAAGCTCCTGGAGCATGCCCGCAACATCCTTGTCACCCATCGCTCCAAATACAACATGTACGGGGCCAGCAATGCGCGAGTCGATCAGTGTGCGCACCAGCGATCGAATTCCCCCCGGATTATGTGAGACGTCGAGAATCGTAAGTGGCGTGCCCGGAACGAGCTCGGTGCGTCCAACGATGCCGCTGTTGCGTCGTATCGAGCGCAGACCGCGACGAATGTCCTCTTCATCAATGGCAAAGACGCGTTGCAGAATGGGAATTGCGCCAAGTACCGTACAAATGTTTTCCGCCTGATGGCGACCACTTAGGTCGCTCACATAATACCGCCGCGATTCATGCTGAATTGCAGACACGCTCATCGTGAGATCGGCATAGAAGGCATCCACCTCAACAGAGACATCGTCCTCAGCGAAGACGAGTTCTGATCCCATTGCCTCGGCTCGACGTTCAAACACCTCACAGGCTTCAGCACCGTTGGGACCTATCACGACTGGAACACCAGGTTTGATGATTCCAGCCTTTTCACCGGCGATCAGCGGAATCGTATCTCCGAGGTATTCCATGTGATCACGATCAATTGTGGTGATCACACTCAACAGGGGAACGCACACGTTGGTTGCATCGAGGCGACCACCGAGCCCCGTTTCAATGATGGCAACATCAACACGCCGCTCAGCGAAGTATTGATAGGCCATCGCTGTGGTGACCTCGAAGAACGTACCTCCGATGGACGATGCCTGTTCCATGAGTGGCACCGCCAGGCGCGCCACATCAGCATCCGCGATGGGAGCCCCGTTGATGCGGATTCGCTCGTTGAAGCGCCGAACATGTGGCGAGGTATACAGTCCAACCGTATAGCCGGCTTCGGTGAGAATTGAGGCAAGCATCGAGCAGGTGGATCCCTTGCCGTTGGTGCCTGCAACGTGGATGATGTTGAGTTGGTAGTGCGGGTCTCCGAGTCCCGCAAGCAGTGCATTGATACGCTCCAAGCCGGGCTTGATGCCGGCATGAAACGTCATCGCGAAGAGCTCGTCGAGGATGCTATCAAGATTCATCGTGGGCAACATAAAAAAGGCCTGCCGAATGGCAGGCCTTTTCATAATGACGAGTTAATCACATCAAATCAGAGTGTTCACTCTGAAACCGGCTCGCTGCTTTCGAGATCTTCGATCGTCGTTGCGGCAGATGCTGATCCGTCGGCGTTATACTTGTCAGCATTTGGTACCGGGTGATTTGTATTGTACTGCGCAATCTCTTCAGCTGATCGTCCACGGAGGAACTCAACGGCTGAGAGAACGATCTTCTTCTGCTCTTTGTCGAACTCGACAACCTTGAGCGGAAGCACATCGTCAACGTTGAAGTAATCCGAGATCGTGCGAACAGGTGCGAAGGACAGTTGCGAAACAGGAACGAATCCGTCGACGCCTTGTGGCATCTCGACGATGACGCCCTTGTCGATCAATCGAACGATCTTTCCTTCGGTCTCCATGCCAACGGCAAACTCATTCTCGAAGATGTCCCATGGATTCTCCGAGATCTGCTTGTGGCCAAGGGAGATGCGGCGATGCTCGTTGTCGATCGCAAGAACGACGACCTGCAACTCATCACCCTTCTTCACGAATTCACCTGGGTGACGGATCTTCTTTGTCCACGAAAGGTCAGAGATGTGAACCAAACCATCAACACCTGGCTCGAGTTCGATGAACACGCCGAAGTTGGTGAGGTTGCGAACGATACCCTTGTGCACGGAGCCCATTGGGTACTTTGCCATCAGGTCGTTCCATGGATCTGGCTCGAGCTGCTTCATGCCGAGTGCAAGCTTGCGCTCAGACTTATCGATGTTCAGAACAGCTGCTTCGACGACTTGACCAAGCGACACCACTTGTGATGGGTGCTTGACGTGCTGCGTCCACGACATTTCGCTGATGTGGATGAGGCCTTCGACGCCCTTTTCGATTTCGATGAATGCACCGTAGTCGGTGAGGGAGACAACCTTACCGCGAACGCGGGCACCTGGCTCGTAGCGCTCGCCGATTTGATCCCATGGGTGTGGTGTGAGCTGCTTCATGCCGAGCGAAATACGCTTGCGGTTTTCGTCGAAGTCCAGAACCACAACCTTGACTTGCTGATCGAGTTGTACGATTTCGCTTGGGTGCGAAACACGACCCCATGAGAGGTCGGTGATGTGCACAAGACCGTCCACGCCACCGAGGTCGACGAATACACCGAAGTCGGAGATCGCCTTGACGGTACCTTCGAGGACAAGCCCCTTCTCGAGCAGTTCGAGGATCTTTCCGCGCTGTTCTGCGAGTTGTTCTTCGAGCAGAACCTTGTGCGAAACGACAACGTTTTCGCTTGGGTGATTGACCTTCACAACGCGAACGTCGATTGTGCGACCAACCCATGCGTCGAAATCACGGACGGGACGAACGTCGATCTGCGATCCCGGCAAGAAGGCTTCAATACCAAGCAGGTCGACAACCATACCGCCCTTGATACGACGAAGAATGCGCACCTGGGTGACTGTTTGCGTTTCGGCGAGCTTGAGAATTTCTTCCCACGTCTTCATGAAGTCGGCACGACGACGGCTGAGCATCAGGCGTCCGTCACCGTCTTCAATCTTCTCAACGAATACGTCAACAACTTCGCCAGCAGCAAGAAGCTCTGCACCGACGAACTCGGCACGTGGAACGACGCCCAGCGACTTAAAGCCAATGTCGACCAGGATCTCATCCTTTGTGACTGAGATCACGGTTCCATGAACCATGTCGTCAGCCTTCAGGGTTGAGACCTTTGTTTCAAAAAGATTGCGAAACTCATCGTCGCCCATCATTGGCGAATCGATTTCGCCATTCAGGATGTCGGCAACGGCCGAATGTTTGCGTGAAGGGGCTGGTGCCGATGCGGCCGCAACCTTCTCCATCGTAACATCCGAGGTGGTTTCCGGCGCGCTTCCGCCGGCTTGTTCGATGTTCTCTGACATACGAAATTCCTACGTTCTCCGTCGATGCATTGCGGCCCTCCAACACAACGTCGGACTCAACAAATGGTGTGACAAACCCAGGGCCCGGGAAAGACAGCAAATCTACGGAAAACAAACGGAATAGGCGGAATGAAACCAAAGCACGGATTGTGGAGTTTTTGATAGGGATTTTGGCACGCAGATTGGTTCACGGGAATGAACACACGGGGTACGCCCAACAAGGAGAAATCGACGATGGAATGGTTCGATGCATTTGAGGAGATCATGGCTACGGTGGAGCGTTTCGTCGCTTCAACCGGTCATGCCCCACGAGAGATCGCCGTCTCCCCTCAGCTGTACGCGTGGCTTTCCGATATTCGCCGCGAGTCCGCGACCCTCTCCGGTGCAGACCCCGAAGATCCCAGCACGATTCCCACCCCCTACGGCCCAGTTCGCCTCCAGATTGACGAGGCCCTGAATGAGTACGAGATATTGCCGGGCTAGGTTCCGGGTGTGAGGTTTCGGGTTCCGGGTTCCGGGTTCCGGGTTCCGGGTTAAGATTCAATCCGAAGCTTTGCTCGTAGCGCGAACAGTCGCTTTCGAAGGCAGCTGATTTCCCGGAAGTCGTCTTGCAGCGTATCGTCGTCGAGAAACTGAAGGTTGACGGCAATGGACAGGATCGCCTCAACTTCGTTCAGTGAGCCGATGGACATGTCGATGAATCGAGCATATTCCTTCCTCGTTGTCCGCTGTTTGCCTTCAGCAATGTTGAGGGCCACCGACAATGCGGCCCGCTTGAGCTGTTGAATCATCCCATACCGCTCAGATGGCGGAATGCTATCAGCGAGCGTATACATCCTTTTGATCATCGTGTTGGCACTTTGCCAGACGATCAGGTCGCGGTAGGAATTGATCATGAAATCTCCGTTGGGTTGTTGCATCCAAAGAGCTCTTGTCCAATCACTGCGTGACTACGCACCACGAAACCCTAAACCTGGAACCTGGAACCTGGAACCCGGAACCTGGAACCCGGAACCCGGAACCTGGAACCTGAAGTATCTTTGCCACATGCGCCCATAGCTCAGTTGGATAGAGCAGCAGCCTTCTAAGCTGCGGGCCGCAGGTTCGAATCCTGCTGGGCGCGCGGGTCACGTCCATCTAAGGACAAGGTGACAACACAGTTACAATGACAAGGTGAGCACCATGGGGTACATGAGTGGATTTGGCAATGAGTTTGCCACAGAAGCCGTTCCGGGGGCGTTGCCCGTTGGACGCAATTCGCCGCAGAAGCCGGCGTTCGGGTTGTACGCCGAGCAGATCAACGGAACGGCCTTCACTGCGCCGCGATCCGAGAACCGTCGTTCATGGATGTATCGTATTCGTCCATCGGTCGTGCATCGGCCGTATGAGCGAATCGACAACGGACTCATTCGCTCAACGCCGTTTACCGAGGTTGAGACAACGCCAAATCAGCTTCGCTGGAGCCCCCTTCCGATTCCGTCGACGCCAACGACCTTCATCGAGGGAATCGCTACGATGGCCGGAAGCGGTGATCTCACCACGCATACCGGGTCAGCGATCCATGTGTACGCTGCCAACACGTCAATGCTCGATACGTTCTTCTACAATGCCGACGGTGAAATGCTCATCGTCCCGCAAGAGGGTACGCTGCGGTTCCTTACCGAGATGGGCATTGTCGATGTCGAGCCGTATGAGATCTGCGTTATTCCCCGCGGTGTGAAGTTCCGCGTTGAAGTGTCAGGGGGCGTTCGTGGATATATCCTTGAGAACTACGGATCTCGTCTCAAACTGCCCGACCTCGGCCCGATTGGTGCAAATGGTCTTGCCTATCCGCGTGACTTTCTGACGCCGGAAGCATGGTATGAGGAGCGGACAGGGGAATTCGCCGTAATCGCCAAGTTTCAGGGAAATCTCTGGCGTGGCACCTACGATCACTCACCGCTGAATGTGGTTGCCTGGCACGGTAACTATGCGCCGTATAAGTACGATCTGCGGAAGTATCAGTGTATTAACACCGTCACATTCGATCATCCCGATCCATCCATCTATACCGTGCTAACGTCGGCATCCGATACGCCGGGGGTGGCAAACATCGACTTTGTCTGCTTCCCACCACGGTGGATGGTTGCAGAGAACACCTTCCGTCCACCATGGTTCCACCGCAACTTTATGAACGAATACATGGGCCTTATCGATGGCATCTATGATGCCAAGGAAGGGGGCGGATTCGTGCCTGGTGGATCCTCACTGCACAACTGCATGAGCGGCCACGGTCCAGATGCTGATACGTACAAGAAAATGTCGACTGTCGAACTCAAGCCGACCAAGATTGATGGGACCATGGCATTCATGTTTGAGACCCGGTTTGTATGCCGTCCAACGGCATTTGCCATGTCCTGTGCAGAGCTTCAAAACGATTATTGGGAGTGCTGGCAAGGTCTTGTGCCGGAATTCCGCACTCCGTAGTGTATATTTGCGACCCATCGCAACCATGAAGTCAACACGGCCAAGTCCCGTGCGGTTGTACCAGGCCCAATCCCGCCAGGTCCGGAAGGAAGCAACGGTCAGCATGTGTACAAGGCGCCACGGTCAACTTGGCCACTTTTTTTATGGTACGTAGAATACTCATTAACGCAACGTCGAACCATCTTCGGATAGCAATAACCGAGGACGGGAAGCTTGCGGAGCTTTTCACGGAATCGCCTGATAGCGAGCATCAGGTTGGTAACATCTACCTGGGGCGCGTCACAAAGGTCGCGCAGGGAATGAATGCGGCGTTTGTCGATATCGGCCTGGAGCAGGACGCATTTCTGCATTTCAGCGATGTTGACTCCACGATGGAAGACGACGCAACCGACGATGGCGACGACGACCGTCCAACAACGGAGACCGTTTCCACTGCCGATGTTGCACTCCGCACCTCGAAGGTTGACACCAAAAAGCGCCTCCCAACCTTTTCGACAAAACGCAGCGGCGAGATCACCATCAATCTGCAAACCAAGCAGATGGTGGTCGTACAGGTCACGCGCGAAGCATACCATCAGAAGGGTGTGCGCATCACCACCAAGGTAGGCCTCACCGGACGCAATGTTGTCCTTCTGCCGTTTGAAGAGACCATCGGGATATCGAGAAAGATCGCAGCTCCACGCGAACGCAAACGCCTTCGGCAGATTGCAACATCATTGCTAGAACCAGGCATGGGCTGCATTATTCGAACAGCTGCCCAAGGACTGACCGACGAAGATGTGCGCCGTGATTTTACATCACTCCTCGAAGATTGGAGAGAAATTGAGAAAGATGTCCGCACGGCATCTGGACCGATGCTCCTACATCGCGAAGCAAGTATTTCACAGAGTGTGATCCGCGATGTGCTGAAGGACGATATCTCGCAGGTGATCATTGATGATCGTAAGGTGTTCCGCGATGTGAAGGCCTATGTGCAGCGCTCTGCGCCTCACCTTCTCGATCGATTAGAGTTCTATGGTGACACGCGTCCAATGCTCGATGTCTACGGTATCGAGCGTGATGTTCTTCTATCGCATGCACGCCGTGTTCCACTTCCAAGTGGTGGATCTCTGATCATCGATCATACCGAAGCGATGGTGGTGGTTGATGTCAACTCGGGACGTGCCTCCAATGAGCGGACGCAAGAAGGCATCGCCGTAAAGACGAACTTCGAGGCGGTTCGTGAGGTTGCTCGCCAGCTGCGGTTACGCGATATCGGTGGCATGGTACTCGTCGATTTTATCGACATGCAGCAGGAAGAAAATCGACGTCGCCTAATGAGCGAAATGAAGCGTGAGGTCGCCCGCGATCGTGCCAAGACAGTTGTCTATCCGCTAACACAGCTCGGTATTCTACAGATCACCCGTCAGCGAATTCGTCAAAGTCTAGCTGAACGCTCCAGCGAGGAGTGTCCATTCTGCTTGGGAACGGGTCGAGTTATCTCCCCTGAAAGTGTCGTTTCCGATATCGATCGTTGGTTGCGCCGCTTCCGCGCTGGTAGTTGGTCGCTCGGTGTAACGGTAGCTTCACATCCGTACATCATTCATTACATCCAACGCAACAAAGCAACTACCCTCAACCGCTGGCTTCGCTCGTATTTCTTGCGCGTGCATCTGCGTGAGGATGACGCGATCGAAGCCGGAGATTTCCGTTGCTTCTCCGGCACGTCGAACAATGAAATCACAAGTAAATTCCTTTGATGATGCATCAAGACGCCCCTTCGCAAATCACCGTGCTTGGATCGACCGGTTCAATCGGCACGCAGGCACTTGATATTGTCGGGCGATTAGGGGGCTCGGCACAGCTGCGCTGGCTCACCTGCAATACTCGATGGCAGGATATGGTCGAGCAGGTGCGAATGCATCAGCCGCATGGTGTTGCCATTCGCGACGAGAAGTCCTATGAGGCCTTTCGTGCGGCGGTGCCGGAATTCACCGGACGCATCCTGTGCGGAGAAGAGGGGATCTGTGAGGCCGCGGCCGATCCTGAAAATGATATCGTGCTCTCAGCAATGGTTGGCTTTAGTGGCGTCGTGCCTACGATGGCGGCGATCAAAGCTGGACACGTAATCGGTCTTGCCAATAAGGAGTCGCTTGTAAGTGCTGGATGCCTGCTGATGCCAGCCGTTTCGCAGTATGGTGCGACGCTCTTGGCGGTCGACTCCGAGCATAGCGCGATTGCGCAGTGCATTATCGGCGAGCATACAGCCGACGTTGAAAAATTGATCATCACCGCCTCGGGAGGCCCCTTTCGTACCTATGGTGCCGACCAGCTCCATTCGGTAACGCCGGAGCAGGCGCTGAAACACCCAAACTGGTCGATGGGAGCGAAGATCACGATCGACTCTGCAACGCTCATGAACAAGGGGTTTGAGGTCATCGAAGCTCGCTGGCTGTTTGATCTGCCTGGTAACCGAATTGATGTGGTAGTTCATCCGCAGTCGATTGTGCACTCAATGGTGCAGTTCAGGGATGGCTCCGTCAAAGCTCAGATGGGGGTCCCGACGATGCTGGTGCCGATCCAGTATGCGTTGTCCTATCCGCGTCGTTGGCCATTAGATATTCCACGTATGGACCTCGCAGCGATTGGTTCGCTAACCTTCGAGGCTCCCGACCGGCGTCGGTTCCCATGTCTGCAGATCGCCTATGATGTCTTGGATGCTGGCGGATCATCGGGAGCCATCGTTAACGCCGCCAATGAGGTCGCCGTAGAAGCTTTCCTCGGCCGGCGTCTTGCATTCACCGATATCCCTCGTGTGATTTCAACAACGCTCGAGCACATGGAACACGTTGCTTATCCGTCATTGTCGGATATTATCGCTATCGATGCCGAAGCGCGTCGCATCGCACGCGAGTTTTCTTCACTGAACTCCTGATTCGTTGTATGACGTTTCTCCAGCCCCTTATCTCCTTTATCATCGTCATTGGCATCCTGGTGTTCGTCCATGAGCTTGGCCATTTTTTGGCGGCACTCTGGACGGGAATGCGAGCCGACGTGTTTGCCATCGGGATGGGGCCACGTCTGTTTGGATGGAACAAGATCCAGGGATTTACCGTCGGAAAGCTACCGGATGATCTTGAGCTCGGTGAGCACACCGACTATCGAATCTGTGCATTCCCAATTGGTGGCTACGTCAAGATCATCGGAATGATCGATGAGTCGTTTGATACCGAGTTTGCCAATGCCGAGCCGAAGCCCTACGAGTTTCGATCGAAGGGGGCTCTTGCAAAGACGCTTGTGCTGAGTGCCGGTGTGATTATGAACTTTCTCCTAGCCATTGGAATCTTTGCCTCGATTGCCCTATGGACTGGTCATGAAGAAATGGCTACGACGCGTGTCTCGTGGATTGATGCCACGTCACCACTTTCGGGCTCTGGGTTGCAGGCGGGCGACCGTGTGCTTGCTGTTGACGGAAAGCCGATGGAGACGTGGGAAGACCTGGTTGAGACATTAGCCCTCGATGAGAACACGGGCGAGCGAGTATTGACGGTGGAGCGTACCTCCGGACGTCAGCAGATCGCCGTCTCGGGTGGCAAGATTGTGCAGGCGATGGCCTCACAGTCAGGTCTTGGTATCTACCCGGATAACGTTAGCGTTACCATTCCCGGTGTTGTAGCCGGTGCTCCGGCCGAGGCCGCTGGATTCAAAGCTGGCGACATTGTCTTGGCTGTCGATACGATGCCTGTGCGCGCGGGTATGCAACTGGTGCGCTACATCCGACAACATGCTGGCTCGTCGATTACCATGCATATCGAACGTGATGGCCAAACGCGTCCAATCAGTGTTCGTGTTCGTGCAGATTCGACAATCGGCATTGAGCTGCCGGAATCAAACTTCCTCGGCACAAAGAAACATGAGACCTTTAGCGTGCCGCAGGCCGTGAGTCTTGCCACCACGCAGACATGGCAGACCATTGCTATGATCGGAACCTCCATTTGGCATGTCGTTCAGGGTAACGTGTCGGTGCGCCAGAGCTTTGGAGGTCCAGTGCAGATTGCCAAAATGGCATCGCGCAGTAGTGACCTTGGCGTCGAGGCATTTGTGCGATTCATCGCCTTGATCTCGATATCACTTGGTGTCATGAATCTTCTGCCAGTGCCGGGGCTTGATGGAGGACATCTTGTCTTTGTTGGAATCGAGGCAATTCTGCGTCGAGAGCTTCCGACTTCGATCAAGATTCGTATTCAGCAGATTGGCATGGCCCTGCTATTGATGCTCATGGCCTTTGTTCTGTATCTCGATCTCACTCGCTAAGGGAGCCACCTGTGTACATCCTCGTTACCAATGACGATGGGATTGATTCAGCCGGCATCCACGCTCTCGTCACGTCGATGCGTCGACTTGGAGATGTTGTGGTGATAGCGCCAGACCGGCAGCAGAGTGCCGTCGGACACGCTCTGACGGTTGCCAGCCCCCTTCGTGCAACACCCTTTCATCGCGATGGCGAAGTGTTTGGGTATGCGATCAATGGAACTCCTGCCGATTGTGTGAAGCTTGGCGTTAGCACGCTGTTGGACCGTCGACCAGATATTGTGGTGAGCGGCATCAATCATGGCTCGAACACGAGTGTCAATGCTATTTACTCTGGAACTGTCAGTGCTGCCACCGAGGGAACACTCATGGGAATCCCGTCGATGGCCGTCTCGCTAGCCACCTTTGATCACAGTGCCGATATGTCGCTCGCTGCCGACGTTGCCTACGATGTGGCTTCGCGTTTGCTGCATCTTGGGTTGCCCGCCGGTACGCTCTTGAACGTCAATGTCCCGCCGGTGCCGCGTTCTGAGTTCAAGGGGCTCCGTGTTACCCGCCAGGGTCACAACGAATGGAAGGATGCATACGATGTTCGTATCGATCCACAAGGCCGACCCTACTACTGGCTCACGGGGGAGTTTACGACAGTAACGGAGTTGATGGATGGCGATGACTACGTCGTCGCAAACGGATATGCGGCGATCACACCGATCCATTACGAACTGACCAACTTTGCAGTTCTCGAATCGTTGAAAACTCACCCCTCGCTTTCCGAGATTTGTGCTTCTGACTCGCACGAAAGAACCACATGAACCGCCGGATCAACGAAGACTTTGCCCGAGCCATCGATGCGCATGCAAAGAAGCTGCGCTTTCTCTACCGCATCAAGGGATTTGGATACGAGCGTGCCATCGAGCTTCCGCTGCTTGCTGAGCACTTACAGCCATTGTTCGACAAGCCCCTTCGCTATCTCGATATTGGCACGGGTCAGTCGATCTTTCCATCATGGGTTGCGGCAAACTCGTCATGGGATGTGACATGCCTTGACAAGTTTTCTTGGGTAGAGAAGCAGCATGCGTATGCTGCGAAACTCGGTCTGAAGAAGGACCGATTTCATGTGGTATTGCGGGATTTTCTCGAGGCTGAGCTCGAACCCGAGTCGTTTGATGTGATTACAAACATCAGCGTTATTGAGCATTTCGAGGGCGATCTCGATGCCGAAGCAATGGCCAAGAGCGCTCGACTGCTCAAGCCAGGTGGACTGTATCTGCTTACCACGCCACTCAATGAAGGTCATGCCAAAGACTGGTATCTAAACCAGGATGTCTACGGTGAGAAGTTTCAATCAACACCAGTCTTCTTCCAGCGGCACTACGATGTTGATTCGTTCAATCGGCGTATCGTGCAGGCATCTGGCCTGACCGAAGTGTCGCGCACATACTTTGGCGACTATGATGTTCCGTTCTTCAACGACAAGATCGTTGAACAGCATGGACTGAAGAAGATCGCGCGCACGCTTCTGCAAATGCGAACTGTTGAGCATGCATTGCAGCATGGTAGCTATCGCGATGTCCCGATTTCGCAACCCGGAATGAAGATCTACACGTCAGCTGGTGTTTGCGTGGCTCTCACCAAGCCCCTACACTGAGACCCGTTCATAGACGTTGGCGATGCGCTGTACTGCGTCGATATGTGACGGCTGTGCTGGAGGCATAGCGCCTCGCCGTACATCGCTGATGCACGATTTCAGTACGTCGGCAAGCGCTTGGTGGTTGGCGTTCTGAAAGAGACGCGTCCCGTCCGGACGATGCACAGCATCGGATGCAACAGCCCAACGACCCAGCTCTAGTGCCTCCTGCACTGTTAGCGATGGTCCGCCCTCGGTCCGCGTGGGGCGAACAACGATGTGTGCTTCCCGCACTATCGGAGCGAGCGGTCCTTGCAGATTCCGGACGAGGCTGATGCGTGGATCGCGTTGCGCAAGCGATTCGAGGTGCGACCACAAGTCAACATCAACGATATCTCCAATGGCGATGCAGATGCCAAGATCTGAATCGGTAATCTGCTCAAGTGCCGCAAGGAGCACGTCGATACCATAGAGATCTTCACCCTGATAGCGAACAACTCGTCCAGCATTTGCAAGTATCCGCACGGAGGCATTGTGCCATGATGGAGGCAGGTCTGCCGTACTCGGGGCATCGAGTTCCCATGCACTTACCGGCAACGAGGAAGGGATGACTCGTGTTCGCTTATGTCGGACGCCGATGCGTTGTTCAAGGTCGGAGATCACTTCGTTGCTAATGCCAATCACGGCTGCCGCATGGGAATATGCAGATGCAAGCTGTCGACGCACACGTTCATCGGCGAATTCTATTCGATCACGGAATGAATGCACGGTGACGACATAGGGAGTGTGCGTGAGTCGCCACCAGGCCGAAAGCAGTCGCATCCATCGATGATTGCCTTCATCCGTATGATAGTGCACGAGACTACGTTGGAAAAAGAACGAGGCGCCGAGTTTGCTGATGTTGCCAACTCCGGAGGGAATGCCGCCCAGGGATATCCCCTCGACATCAACTCCGAGATGACGCAGGCCTTCGATCAGGCGCACGCTATGCAGGGCTACGCCACCAAATGGCGGCGGGAAGGGGGCGAGTATGCGAACCTTAGCCACGAGCCGTCATGACCAACCAGGATTGCCGATAGAGGCGCGGTTCCTCAAAGGATCGGTTTAGCTCAAATGGCCGCACCGGCAGCGTAGGGATCAGCGACTGATCAATATCGTCGAGCAATCGTGGCTCGGCGTGCAAGACCTCGACGTCATGTGTCGCCGCAAATCGATCAATGAGCGTTGAGGTAACATTCGGTACGAAGAGATCGTGGCATTCAACAATGATGTCCACAGCGCCGAGTCCGGCCAAGTTCTCTGGTGTTAGAAGCTCCATTTCGAATCCTTCGCAATCGGAAAACAGCAGTGTCCTCCCGCTGAGCGATAGGTTCCGGATTTCGTCAACTGTGCAGATTCCCCGCAATTCTATGCGATTGGCCACACCATTGAGTGTGGCGACCCTCCGCGTGATGTCCCGCCACCAGTCATCCATTTCCCAAGCAATAACCGTGGCGCTGGGGATCTTCATGGCAAAGCCGACGGTATAGTACCCGTCAGCCGAACCGACATTCAGGACCGTGCTATAGGGGGTGTGGCAGGCACGCTCAACCGCCTGATGGAGCTCTCGTTCGAAGGTCCCTAAGAACTTCGAGGCGAGGATCATGTGTCCCCGTGGCGTAACGCGAGGATATCGAAGGCCAGCAAACGGACCCTTGGTGAGCGTGTCCTTCGAGGCGTCCATGAGTGCTTGCTCCACGCGATACTTGAAATGGAGCTCGTACTCTGTATAAAACGCCTTGAAGATGCGTCGCACAGGGGAGATTGCCATCAGGGCCCAGAGAGCACTGCGAAGGCCTTCTTTCAGGGGGCTGAGTTTCATGCGCAAAGGAAAATGCAGGATAAATACGGCGTCAAAATAGCACCCTGGGTGGTAGATGACGGTAATGTTTTTCGAGTTCCTGAATTCATGGCAACCGCATCAGTCCGGTCGGAAATGTGAGAAATTGTGAAACGGTTGTCGCTTCATACGGTTTATCGCAATTGGAGGTCATACTATGCTGCGCTACATAGTACTTGTTCTATTTACGATCTGTGCCGTCGAATTGCACGCCCAAAGCCCCCTTCGTTGGCAGGAAACATCTGGACTAATTGCTCCACATGTCCACGGAGCGATTGTAAAGATTGGCGCCGACCAAGCCTACTACATCGGTGGGTTTGTCGATGCTCCATTCTCGAAGGCCTCACGAACTGTTCACCGGTTTGCACTTTCTGCTGCCTCGCAGGGATACACCATAGAAGCTGGACCACAGCTGCCGATAGGGCTTGCAGAAATCGTGGCAGTTAACCTTGACGATACTGCAATTGTGGTACTCGGTGGTGTCGATGAGCGGAATGCTGCATCATCCGATGTGTACATGTTTTCGCTGCGCTCGCAAACCTGGCGACGAATCGGCAACCTGTTGGAGGGGCGTCGGCAGCATGCAGGGTTTCTGCTTACTCCAACAAAAGTTATGGTTGCTGGTGGACGTCGGTCGAATCTTACAACAATCGCTTCTGCTGAAGTGTTTGATTTAGAAACGGGCCGATCGGTTGCAGCGCCTGACTTTCCGGCTCCGGTCAATGGCTCTACCTCTGGTCGTATGACTGATGGACAGGGGGTGATTGCTGGAGGACGTCAGGGGGGAGCCAATTCAGATCGGATTGCCGAAATCTATCGGTTTGACCTATCTCAATGGCAATGGCGAAGCGTGGATGTCATGTCCTCTGGCCGTGAAGCCCCCTTCAGTTTTCGTCTTGCCGATGGACGATTTGCTATTGTCGGTGGTTCGGTCGCCGAAACACCACTTCAATTTATCGGTGACTGTCTGATTGAGTCGAATGGTCGGTTCGTGTTGCGGGGCAGCCTGCCGCAAGGACTGGTGTATGCTGGCATCACCGAACACGAACCCGGCACAGTGCTGATCGTCGGTGGAATGAAAGATGATGGCAACGCCACGGACGTATGCTCATTTTGGAATGTTGATGCTGGCACCGTCGTCCCTGCACCCAAGCTGAACTACGCGCGTCGTTACACACGGTCGGTTACGTTAGGCAGTTCGTCCGCGAAGAACCTTGTCACCTTTGCTATCTCGGGCGCACCGCCGCTGAATACGCGTTCGGTGGAGGTATTGAAGTCCGACTGTACTCCGTCGGCGACAATTTTTGATCTCGGCACGATGAAGCTCAGCGGCGCAGCAGCGCACACAACGCCAACGGTTACGCTGACACCTGCAGCCGCATACCAAGCCGGTGCTGCATGGCTTCCAGCCAAGTTGCCGGTTCGGAATGGCTTTGACATCCGTTTTCGATTCCGAATGAAGAATGGCAATGACAATGGTCTTCCAGATGAGGGACCTGTTGGTGCCGATGGCATCGCAGTTGTCATGCAAAACACATCATCCGTCGCTGTAGGGTCAGCGGGTGATGGTATCGGATACTCGGGGATACCATCCGGCTTGGCCATTGAATTTGATGCCTATCTCAATCCTGCATTCAGTGATCCGACGCCGAATCACATTGCCATTCAAGTTGGTGATGGGCAAGTTCTTAAGCCGTGGCATGTTCCACCATACCTCAAGAGTGTCGTGTCGGATGGCGTGCCACAGTTTGTGGCCGACGGTAGGATGTACTGGGCACGCATCCTCTATACTGATGGCCGGTTGAGCGTCTTCTGCGATACAACGGGTGCTCTCAGCACTCCACTGGCCACGGCTACGGGGCTCGATCTCGAAACCATTCTCAAGCTGGGCACTGATGGGGCAACGTTTCTTGGATTTACGTCGGCAACGGGCTTCTCGCAGCAGTCACACGAGATCTTTGACCTTGTGCTCGGCACATGTGATGCGTTGGTTTCCGTTCAAGACGATGATCAGCGCGATGAATCTATGATTCGCGTAACACCGATACCTGCTAGCGACATCGTTCGTGTGGAGTTGTCAACGCCCGTGGGCGCGCATTCTCGGTGTCGGATCGTCGACATTAACGGTCGCGAAGTTGCACACCATGATCTAGCTGCGGGCTGCACAACCGTGCAGATCCCAGTCGCTGCGCTGGCACCAGGAGTGTACTATCTGGAAGTAGCTGACCAGGGCTCGACGCATGGAGCACGCGTCGTCGTTATGCGGTAGGACGAGCATTGCCGTCAATCCCTCGCGATACGTCCCAACAGCGGCCTTCACACAGTCTCCCGGATTGTTCGTGACGATGCATCCCAGCGCCACGCGCTTGAGCGAACATCAATGCGGCAGCCGCCAAGGTGCTGCTGTACGGAATCACCAGCCTGCAGATAGCGGTAGAGATCGATCTCACGTCGTATCTGTAGGTCGCCCCATCCATAGCGGTTGTTGTCCACGGCGATAAAGGCAGAAATCAATGCCGTGTCTTCGTCAATCCCTTGCTCACGAAGTTCATCGATGATCTCTTGTGGTCGACCCATCCCGGTGATCGTGCTCGGAAAGCGCTCCAGATGTGCCTGCATCGCGGGCAGAAATGCCTGCAGTGAATGCGGTGCCTGTTCAATGAGCCCCTCGAGAATCCGCGGGTCATCCGATGCATACGCGTGCCAGCAGGAGTGCAGGAACACCCGATCAAGAAGTGTCAGGGGGCTTGCCTCACGTCGAGTTACCCAGATGAGCTCTGGAACCTGACGCAGATGTGTGACGAGAAACATGAGGTTCACACAGCAAAAAAGGTCAGTGTCGAAGTGCAAATGAATGCGTTGCCATGACGGCGATGTGATTTTTTGGAAGACGTCGACCACGAGTTGGTCGTATGTCCCGGCCGCAGCGCCATAGGCAGATTGCACAAAGGACGAGCGCACATTCCACAATGCATCCGTTGAGCGATGCACTGGTCCATCAGCCAGAGCCTCGCGCCAGGCAAGTACGGAGGTCGTTCCACGACGGAGTAATCGTTCCGCCTCGAGGTCGCCTCCAGCGATATGCAGTTCTAACGAATCCATAAGAGAAGCTGTGGGAGGGTAACAACAGAGACGATTGTCGAGAGCAGAATCGCTTGTGCCAACGTCGATTCATCAAGACCAAATCGTTCGGCAAAGACCATCGTCAACATCATCGTAGGCATGGCCGATTCCAGCATTACTGCAGAATGAACGTCCGAATCAACAATGAGCATGTCGGCAAGAGGAAGGATACAGATCGGCACCACAATGATCCGAGTTAGTGTCGCTGGAAGCAACATCGGGATCGTTGCTATCGTTGGTGGCCGAAGTGTCAGCCCAATGCTAAAGATCATGAGAGGTGCAATGGCCCTACCGGCCCCCTCACAAGCCGCGATGGCCCACGTCGGTGGTTCTAGGCCCGCAAGATTGCAACCGAGGCCAAGGAGAATGGCAATCGTTGGTGGCATTGTGGCAATTTGCTGTACACCACGCCTAAATGACGGTGCCTGCTGGGTTGTGCCATACCGAGCACTGATCATCGCCCCGATTGTGAACAGCAGTGGCGTCATTCCAAGGTAATCGAAGAGAATAGGGACATGATCGATGTGTTCACCAACAGCTGCTGTGGTGATGGGGAGCCCCATGTACATGGCATTGCACCAAGCCGAAGCGATAATCAAGGATCCAATGGCAGGGGGCGATAGTCGGCCTCGCAGCAGTACTCCATAGACTAGCCATCCGAGGGTGAGGCCAATTAGACATGATGCTATCGATACGATGGGGACGGCAAGCAGATCCTGTTCAATCGGCGTTGAGCTCATCACACCGAACGTGAGGAGTGGGATAAAGATGTTCAACACGATCGAAGAGATGACACGCCGGATATCCGCTGCAGGGAGTGCTCCCGGAATACCACGATATCCTATGCCCGCAAGGAGCATGACGCCAAGCTGGAGAAAAACTGCTGTCATGAGGAGCAAACTACGATGTAAAGTATGAGAACATCTCGTAATTGGCACTATGACAGAATATGGCATAGGTTTCTGCCATAATCGTATAGATGTGATGTTCTGGAGTTATACCAATGTATTTGCGCATTGCACTGGTGATTCAGCGTTCTGATGAGACTGTCGTTCGCCACCTCTTACAGCAATCTGCGGGTGAAGCAATCCACATTCTTACTGTGTGTACCTCCATCGCTGAGGCGCGCATACGGATGGCTCTTATTGAACCCGATATCTTGGTTGTGGACGAACAGTTTGATATGGCAGCAAAGCGATCGATCCTCCAAGCATCGCGACTGCGGAATCCCGTTCTCATTGCATGGGGAAGAGAGGATAACACGCCAGATAGTCCTATCGATTCTCTTGCAATTGGTCGATTGCATCCGACGAGCACCGAGGAGGAGGTTCATGGTATTCTCGAGATGTGTGCGCAGCATGTTACTGAACATCGGCTGGCACAAATGTCAACCCTGCGACATCCCGAAGCAGCTTATCGGTCAGATCTCATCGCGCTGCCGCATCAGCATGGAATCGAGGTACGGCGGGCTGACACGGTCATCCATATTCGCGGAGAAGGGAATTACACGCGGGTGACGTTTGAGCGTGGGGGCGAGTTGATTATGTCCCGAACGATTGGTGACTATGAGGACGTACTGCCTGCCGAGACGTTTGTACGAATTCATCGCTCGCATATCGTAAACATTCACCACGTGCGAAAGATCATTCGTGGGAAGGTGATGCGAGCACAGCTTAGCAATGGAGTCGAAGTCGAGGTTGCCGATGGCAAGAGGGATATGCTCTTGGCACTCGTGAATGTCGTGCGACGACGCTGAGTTCGATCAAACCTTTTGCAAAAACATTCGCAGCATAGCAAGACGCCAGATCAGCAGGGCATTTGCGTTGTCACCGCGATGATAGGCCTCGAGAAGAGATGCAAGTCTTCGCAGGTCGACATATGGTTCGAGATCTTTCCAGGAGCCATCTAGCGTGTAGCTGAGTGCGCCGCGTAGCCAAGAGACATGTCCTGGAGTAATGAATCCAGTCTTGTCCTTACGATCGAGTATCGCATCGGGAACAATCCCACGCATCGCTGCACGTAAGACGCGTTTCGTCTCCCCGCGATAGACCTTATGCTCAGTCGGCATCGAAAAGGCAAGATCAACGAGTCGGTGATCGAGAAATGGAACTCGAGACTCAATGCTAAACGCCATGGAGTTGATGTCTTCCGTATGCAGAAGGGTTGGCAGGAGCGTCACGCGCAGAAGGTTGTGCAGGAATGTATTCAGTGGGGTTCCAGCCGCCGATCCGAGGCGAAGAGGATAGGCCGAGGATTCCTGACGCAGGATCCATGGATAGATGTGCGAAAACTCCAACTCATAGAGCGCTTGCTCAGAACGTGCTGCGGAGAGGATTCCCTTGGCGAGAACTTCCATCCGCCGCTTGAGTGGATAGGACTGTCGTTGAGCATGGGCATGCACTTCGGCATGCGCTTCAAGCAGGCGTCCCTCACGGATCCGTTGGGCAATGACCCGATACATCGAATGCATGTATCCACCAAGCATTTCGTCGGAACCCTGGCCGTCGAGAACAACCTTTACGCCGTGGTGTGCTGCGAGCCCCATGACGAAATACTGTGATACGTAGGATGATGATGGCATTGGTGCATCCATCAATCCAACGATCCGGTCGAGCGCTTCGGCTACATCGCCGTCGGTTGGGGAGGTCTCCTGCGAGATGATCGTGGGGTATCGCTCGAGGAGATGACGGATGTAGGGACGCTCGTCAACATTCCCTGACCCAGTGTAATAGGCTGTGAAGGCACGAACTTCATTTTCGGAGGTCGAAGAAGCGAGGACGCCAGCAATTGACGTGGAGTCAAGCCCCCCACTCAGGCACACCCCCATTGGCACATCGCGACGTGACGTGATGCGAACTGAGTCGATAAAGAGCTCGCGAAACTGTTCGGCGTGTTCTTCGAAGGAATGGCTGGAGATCTCGGATGTCGCGACATCGGCATACTGCCAGCGTGTTATATCACCATCACGCCAGAGAAGATTATGCGCCGCTGGTAGGGAGGTAATGTCACTGAAGTATGTTTCCTCCCAGTGGTGCATCCATCCTAGATAGAGTCCACGCGCAACTTGCGATTCATTGATGCCCCCTCGATCAAGGGGCATGTTGCGAAGGGCCTTGATCTCCGATGCAAAGTACAGACGTCCGTCTCGGAAGCTGTAGTGAAATGGCTTGATGCCAAACCGATCTCGTGAGCAAAAGAGGGTCCGTTCAGAATTGTCCCAAATGGCGAAGGCCCACATTCCGATGAACTTCTCAACTGCAGCTGCACCCCAGTGCCGATAGGCCTTGAGGATGACCTCGGTATCACCAGTTGTTTGAAACTGAAAACCAGCAGCCGACAATTCTTCGCGTAGTTCGACGTAATTATAAATCTCGCCATTGAAACTAATGGTGAGATCTCCGAAGGACATGGGTTGATGAGAAGCTGCAGAAAGGTCGATGATGCTCAGGCGATTATGGCCTAGCCAGACTGGTGCCGTACAAAACGTACCGCTGTGGTCGGGACCCCGGTGCGCGGTACTGCGCAACATGCGCGAACCGAGATCGGCCAGGGTGCCGGCCGTGAGAGTCGAATCAATGATTCCTGCGATGCCGCACATGTCTCAAATCTACGGTGGTAAATTGCCAGAATGAACCTCTCATGGACATTCCGAATTGTCGGCGGACCATTGCGCCCCTTCCTGTTTGGGAAAGTGCGCGATAGTGTGCGCGAGAGATGGAGCCTGCTTCGGCTGTGGCAAACGCTGCCCACGGCGCCTTCAGAGGGTCGAACACTGCGCGAGAATATTGTTCCGTTGCCATCATCAGCATGGTTCTCGCAGCATTCGGATCACGTACTCACGTTTGCGCGGCGCATGCGTTCGGGTACTGTTGGTGCATATGGTATCAACCGCTGGAAAGTTGGCGATGCTGATCCATCGAGTGTTGACGTTCGCTGTGTGCATGAACTGAGTCGCATGCACCACTGGTGTGCGTACGCGCTTGCCGCACACATCGATCCGTCGAATCGTGATGCTTGGTGTGAACAGCTTGTCCAGGAAATTGTGACGTTCTCGCAATCCTATCCCGTTGGGACTGGAGTTCACTGGCAATTCCCCATGGGGATAGGCATTCGATTGCACTCGATGCTCGTCGCGTGGGATTGGGCGCGCCGGTCTGGATGGTCTAACGCCGATGCCGATCGTCGAATTGCCGCAATGGCAATTGATCATGCCAAGCTAACCCTTGCGCGTCGTGAGTCGCGAGGTGGACTTTCAACGTCGCACTACGCAGCGAACCTGTTGGGAATCCTTGCAGCAGGATGCTACCTCCAGGGGACGACCGAAGCTGGCGCTTGGCGTCAACTCGCTGTTCGTGAGCTCAAACGCGAACTCCTGCGTCAGGTCTTTGATGGTGGACTCAGTAACGAGGCAAGTACGGGATACCACAGGCAGATCGTCGATACGTTTGTTCATGCTTTTCATCTGATACACTTGAGTGGTGACGCGATTCTGCACTCTTCAGATTACCATCGGCGATTGACAGCTGCCATTGCGTGGTGCCAGTATCTAGACCAGCTTGGAATGCCTCTCATTGGTGATAACGATGATGGTCTATCCGTCAAGCTAACTGGCTTTGAGCCCAGCTTGTCATACACCTATGATGTTGCGAATCGTCTTCTCGGAAACAATACAGTTGCAAGAACGGCGTCCGCAATTGTCATTGATCAACAATTTGGAATCGCAGTGCTCCGAGATGATGGCGTTCAGTGTACCATTCGAAGTGGACCCTTTGGGCAGTTTGGCAAGGGTGGGCATGCGCACAATGATCAAGGCTCGGTGACCGTTCGCGTTGATGGACACTGGATCGTTGTCGATCCGGGTTCGTCAACCTATACAGATGATCATGCGCAAAGGAACGCCGAGCGTTCGGCCTGTCATCATTCGACAATGTGGTGGCGTGACCAAGAGCAAGGGGCATATCCTCCCGGTGAAGGTGGGCTCTTCTGGCTTCTTGGTGACCGGATACGCAGTGAGATTCGCGAAAATGGCACTGGTCAGATTCAGTGCACGACCCACCGCAAGGGGCTTGGCACGCACGAGCGAACCATCGCGATTGAACATGGCGAAGTGCTTGGTCACGACCAATGCACGGGGGCTGATCTCGGTGCGGTCGACTGCGTCTTTGTGTTTCATCCTGATGTCACAGTTAATCCGCTCGATGAATCGTCCGTCCTGGTGCAATCCGGCGGTGTTCACCTGCGACTAAGCTGGTCGCAGGGAATTGGTCGGATTGAGCCAGGCACCGTTTCACCTCATTTTTCTGAAATCACATCAACATCGGTTCTGCGCATCGCCGCTGCGCAAATATCATGGCGCTTTGAGCGGTATATCGCATAGCCGCTGTTTTTTTCACCACTAACACATTATTGGATGAAGGTAACGTCGCACCTCGGTGCTATTTCATGGTCGATGGCAGACAAACTTCTGTACGTTGGCTACGGCTTTGTTCAGTTTCTGCAGATCGCCGCCTTGCCGAAAGAAGTGTACGGCGTGTTTACGCTTCTGGTGGCTCTCAATTCGTGGATTATGATGGTGTCCGATGGGTCAGCCCTGGCTGGGGTGATTCAATTCGGAGTAAATACTGAGGATCGTCCGCGTGTGAACATGCTGGCGATGATAATCCATGTTCTTGTCGTCGTCGGTTCCTCTGGCCTCATGTTCCTGTTGCGCGAGCCCCTTGCGAAGGCCTTCGTTCCAGAGTTTGCCATAGTTGGTTTGTGGCTGCCTGTGTATTGTCTGTTAACGATTCCCCGCATGTTCTGCTTAAAGATCTTGTATCGGGATATGCGGATGCGCGATCTGTTTATCGCTGATGCCGTTTGGTTCGGCGTGCGAACCGCGATGACGATCTGGTTCATTTCCCAGGGGCGACTCACAAGCTTCGAGGATATTCTTCTCGTTGATTTTGCCGGAATGGGAGCGAGCTCATTGATTGCGGTTGTGATGACACGCAAGGACCTGATCTTCTCTCGTGTTGGTGCGATGAATCTGAGAACATACCTTGGGTACGGAATTCCACTCGCAGCGGCCACAGCGCTGAATACGGCACCAAAGCTTCTTGATGTCTACGTGATTGCCGCGTTTTTTGATGTTGGAGTTGTCGGTGTCTACAATCCAGCGAAGAATCTCTATAGGATCTTCGAGCAGGGGTTCGATGCCGTGACAACGCTAATGTATCCTGCTGCTGTGCGGATGCACGCGCAGGGACGGAAGCATGATCTTCAAACGCTTACAACGAAGGCTGTGAGTTTTACGCTAATTCCAATCATCGGGATTGTCGCTATCCTTGAACTCGGCGCGAGCAATCTGATTATCACCTTCTTGAAGCCAGAGTATGCAGCTGCAGTGGGACACTTCAATGTTCTGACATTGTCAGCATTGATTATGCCGTTCGGAGTAATGGGTACCATTATCCTGGCGATGGGGCAGAGCGCATCAATTCTTCGCTACAGTGCCATTGGCGTGGCATCTTCTTTCGTGGTTCTGTTTCTCGTAGGATATTCTGGTCAGGCGCATCTGATCGGCCTCGGCTTGGTTGCAAATACGGTTGTCGTGAGCATTCTCTATGCCGCGCATGTACAACGTTCACTGGGACTTCCGCTCAAAGCGTTCTCCCGCGTTGTACCAGATATGCGGAACGTGCTGGTTCGAATCAAGGAGCGACAGTAATGCTCTGGCTGCATACAGTTGTGGCACGGGGCTTTGTGCGTCATCGCTGGAAGATGCTTCTGGCGTATACCGTTCTTCTCGTTTCAGCGAGCCTTGTATTCTCGACTGGATATGCGCTTGTCCGTGAAGTCGAATATGATGTTGCGCGAACAGCTGAACAGTTGGCATTCGATATCGTTATCCTTGATGGAGAACCTGATGCAGATGTCGAAGAACTGGCGGAGACGCTATCGCGTCGTCCCGACGTACTTACGTCGCGTGTTCTCAGTCGTGAGGCGGTGTGGTTGATGTTTCAATCTGAAATTGGTGTCCAATCCGAGGGGATGGCCGAAGTTGCGGCGCTGCCGCGAATTATCCGGTTGCACATGCGTTCGGAGTATGTCAACAGCCGGCATCTTCAAACCGTCGTCAGGGGGCTTCAACGTCGCTATGCCGGGCAGATCGAAACCGTACTCGTTCCAAAGGCCTCGGTTCGTAACGTGGAGAAGCGGCAGGCAGAGCTTCAAACCTTGACGATCAGCGCACGTAGTGCCTCGCTCGTTCTGTTCCTTGGAATTGCTATCGCATTCGGACGGACCATTCGACGTCGGAACCTTGCCCAACTTGCTTCGATGCACGGCTCGTCATCGACATCTCTTCTGCGCGCACCATTTGGAGTCTTGCTGATGGCGAGCATTCTCAGTATCGGACTTTCGCTTGCTGGATCCCTGCTTGTTGTACCCTGGCTTGTGCAATCCTTCCATTGGGTTCGTGGAGATGTGGTTCAGCAGCTGTTCATGCAGACTACGATTGCGGCTGTGAGTGTTCCCATGCTGGTACACGTGATCATGTCGTTATGGCCCCTTCCCGCATCTCAGAGCTAGGCCGTGAGAACTCTTGACCGATATGTCGTCAGACAGTTCGTTACGACGTTCTTCTTTGCCCTGTTGGCACTGACGTCAATCTTCGTCATTGTTGACCTGATCGACGGACTTGATCAGTTCATTGACAACAAGGCCACCCTTGAGGTTGTGATACGATACTATCTGGCCTTTGTGCCCGAAATTCTCGAGCTCATCACGCCCATTGCACTCATGTTGAGTGGTCTTTTTTCGATTGGTCGGCTGAGCAATCTCAACGAAATCACTGCGATGAAGTCCGGAGGTATAAGTACCACGCGACTCCTTATGCCGGTCCTCGTTGTAAGCTTGCTCGTGAGTGGTGCCCAATTGGGTTTCAATGGTTGGGTTGTGCCGAAAGCTGCAACGCAAAAGCGGGACCTCGAACGTCGGTATCTCGGTTCGAATCTGGGCCTGAGCATTATGTCAGAGTTGGCATTTCGTCAATCACCAACGCTGAACATTGGGATTGCCCGGTATGATGTTGATGCACGGATTGGTAGCGGCGTTACCGTTGAAGAGTTTGGTTCGGTCACATCTCCACGTCTTCAATGGCGGATGGATATTGATCGCATGGAGTGGAGTGCCAAACGACAACGATGGATTGGCTCAGGTGTTGTGCGACGGGAGTTCGTTGCTGATACAATCAAGATTGTTCATCTCGACTCGATTGAAGTGCCTCTCGATGTTGGCCATGACCAAATCATGCGGCTTCAACAAAGTACCGACGAGATGACCTTCACCGAACTGGCCGAGTATCTCGAAATGCTCAAGCGAGGGGGCAAGCAAACACGTGTTGCGGAAATTGACCTTGCCGGTCAATGGGCCTTCCCGTTCGTGAACGTAATCGTTGTGTTGATCACGGTCCCGTTTGCCTCTGTACGCCGTCGTGGCGGTATGGCGGCAAATATTACCGCAGCGTTGATCATTGCTGTGAGCTACATTGCCTTTACCAAGATCAGTCAGGCTGTTGGAGCCAATTCCGATATTTCTCCCCTCGTTGTTGCGTGGAGCGCAAACGTGGTATTTTCAGTAATATCGGTTATCATATTCGCGCGCTACCAATCTTAAGAAAGTCCACACATGTTCGTGGCCCTGATCTGTGTGATTGTGGTTGTTGGTTCGTACAGATTGCCGGGACAGATTTTCAGCTCTGTTCCCTCGGCACGGTCGGGTATAACGTTTCGAAATGACATCACGGAGTCTGATTCGCTGAACATCCTGGCTGACTTCTACATGTTCAACGGTGGAGGTGCCGCGGTAGGAGACCTCGATGGCGATGGATTGCGTGATGTCGTGTTTTCGAGCACGAACAAAGGGATTACCCTTTACCGGAATGCTGGCAACCTGCGATTCGAGGATCGCACTGTTGAGAGTGGACTTGTCGTAGGGGACACGCTGTTGAACACGGGCGTTCTTGTTGCCGATCTCAATGGAGACGGTCTGCTCGATGTGTTGCTCAGTCGACGCTATAACCGGAATCTGGTGTTCATCAATCATGGAATGGGAACGTTTCGACGTGATACAACCTCGGCTCTTGCCGTGAGTATGTATACCACCCATGCGGTTCAGCTCGACTATGATCGCGATGGCGATCTCGATGTTTTCTTGGTTAATAGTGGCGAGCCCCGTCGCAACGGTTATCTCAATCCCGGGAAGTCAGATATGCTCCTTCGTAACGATGGAGGGGGCACGTATGTTGATGTCTCAGCGAGTGCAGGCATTCTTGACAAAGGGTATGGGTTGTCTGCCAGCGTTGGAGACTTCAATGATGATGGATGGCCAGACATATTCGTAACGAATGACTTCGAAGAGCGTGACAAGTTGTGGATGAACCAGCGAGATGGGTCATTTCAGGATCGTGCAGCTGTGCAGCTGCCACACATGTCGTGGGCTTCAATGGGGAGTGATGCCGCAGATCTTAATGATGATGGGATGCTGGATGTTGTTACCCTCGACATGTTGCCGAGAGATAACTACCGCCGTCAAACACAACTGGGTGGGATGTCGATCTATGGCCCCTTCTTTGACAGCCTGCAACGCATCCATAATTGCTTGTTTCTCAACCGTGGCGACGGCGCATTTATTGATATCGGTCATCTGGCCGGGATCTCCGCCACGGACTGGAGCTGGTGTGTGCTGACGGCTGACTATGATCTTGATGGGCGGATGGATGTTTATGTAACGAACGGTACAAAGCGTGATCTTGGTGATCAGGATTATGCGTATAATCTGCGTCAGCGAGGATTCAAGAGTCAGTTAGAGGCATCGGTGAATATGCCGACGTCACGCCTGCCGAATTATCTCTTTTTGAGTGATACAGGATTGCGATATCGCATTGCCGGCGGGGAGAGAGATCTCACAGACCCACGCATATCGAATGGTGCTGCATACGCTGATCTCGATGATGATGGCGATCTCGAGCTGTTGGTGAACAACACCGATGACGAGGCGTCGCTCCTTGTGAATAGCACGAACGAACGCGCGGGCGGCAGCGGCCTAGGCTGGATCGGTTTTCAACTGTATGCCGGTTCTGTCAATCCTCAGGGGATTGGTTCACGACTTGTTGTGTCGACGAATCTTCGCACGATCACCCGCGAGATGTACACGTCGAGAGGATTCCAATCGACATCTGACGATAGGGTTGTGGTAGGTCTGCGAAACGGCGAGGTCGTCGATAGTGTCGTCGTCCTTTGGACGACAAGGCAGCGCTCAACGTATCGCAATCTGCAACCGGGACGATATCACAAGCTCGATCGATCTACGGCTGTTCTGCAGTCACAACAGAGTCTAGTTCCTGCTCGCTCCGTCTTGAGTGCTGTTACGGATTCAGTGCTTCCATTTGTACATCGCGAGAATATCTATGACGACTTCAAGCGCGAGAGGCTTCTTCCGTATCGATATTCGAAGGATGGCCCCCGCCTGGCCGTAGGAGATGTTGACGCTGATGGGCGCGAAGATGTCATTGTGTGCGGTGCGAAGTATCAGCCGACGCAATGCTTCTTTCAGAAGAGTGATGGCACATTTGTCTCGCGCGCATGTGGGCTGAACGATGTCATCGAATCAGAAGATCTTGATGTTGCACTCTTCGATGTTGACGGAGACCGTGACCTTGATCTGTACGTAGTAACCGGTGGGGCGGAGTTCTCCGACGGAGATGAGGAGCTTGCGGATCGGTTATACTTGAATGATGGTAAGGGGCGTTTCACACCCTCGTCAACGTTCATTTCCGATCGGCACGCAGGCTCATGTATCATCGTCGCAGATATTGACCGAGATGGGGATCAGGATGTATTTGTTGGTGGACATATCGTTCCCGGAAAGTTCCCCAGTTCTGCACGAAGCACGCTATACCGCAATGAGCGTGGGCAATTGCGCGATGTCACCGATGAAGTTGCACCGGGACTAGCAAATGTCGGCATGATTACCTCGGCAGCATGGGTTGACATCGATCAGGACGCGGATCCCGACCTCGTCGTCGTCGGTGAGTGGATGGCGCCTTCCATTTGGCGCAACACAAAGGGTCGTTTTGAAAACATTACCAGCGCAACGATACCCCAAAACATGCGAGGCTGGTGGTCGTGCGTGCGGTCGATGGATGTCGATGGGGATGGTGATCAAGACCTGCTCCTTGGTAACATTGGACTCAATTGCCGATTCGTTCCCGAACCAAACAACCCAATTCGCTGTCGTACCGCAGATATCGACGAAAATGGTTCGCTCGATCAGATCATCTCCTTAACGATCGAGGGTCGCGAAGTCCCGTTGCGAGGAAGGCAGCTGCTGACCCAGCATATACCGACGTTGACCCGGAGTTATACCACCTTTGATTCGTTCGCAAAGGCGTCAGTAGCAGACCTCTTCATTGATCGCGACACCTCATCGATGACGACAATGCAGGTCGACAGGTACGAATCAGGGATGCTGATCAATACTGGTGGACAGTTTGCTTTTTCCGCGCTGCCGGAGATAGCCCAAGCAGCACCAATCCTGGAAATGCTCCCGTATGATGTCGACCGGGATGGTGATCTCGACATTGTGATCACCGGGAATACGCGCACAGCGGACGCCGATGTCATTGGTTACGATGGCGGGATGGGGCTGGTACTGCGCAACGATAGGAATGGCAACTTTTCGTCCCTGACGGCCCGTGAGAGTGGGTTCGTCGTCTACGGAGAGGGACGAGATCTGGCAGTTGTGCGGCGGCGTGGAGCATCCGACCTCTTGATTGCCACACGGAATTCTGCCAGTGCCCGTCTTTTTGCCCTACCGTTAGGCAAGTAAGAAATCCCGTAATTTCGAGCATGAAACACCTGCGTCACCTTCTTTTGGTGGCGGTCATCCTCGCCGCACCGATTCTGCACGCTCGGGCCTTAGATGGAGCCGAAATCGTTCACGAGTGGAATCGACTCGTGATCGATGTAATCATGGAAGACGGTTTTGGGCCCCCGATTGCAGCTCGCATTCATGCATACTCCAATCTGGCCGGCTATGAAGCCGGTCGACATGCAGAGGCAGGATACAAGACGATGTCTGGAATGCTCAATGGCTTTCAGGGTGTGCCACAACCAGCTGCTGATTCCGTCTACGATTGGCGCGTTGCGATGGTAGCTGCCTATCAGACTGCCTGCAGCAAGCTGCTCTACCGTATTACGTTTTCTGATAGCCTCGCCCGGCATCAGTATGAACTCCTTGCAAAGGATGTTGCGCCGGATGTATTCCAACGTTCAAAGACGTACGGGATGCGTGTTGGTTCGGCAATCAACGCCTATGCCAAGGCCGACGGTTATACGCGCACACAGGGACTGCCGGATTACGAGTGGCCACGATGCGACTCGTGTTGGGTGCCAACACCACCAAACTTTGCACGCCCCTTGTCGCCGTATTGTGGTCGTGTGCGCACAATTGTCCTCACAAGTGCAAGCGAGTTCCCTGTTCCATCAAGCATCCCGTATAGCAAGGAGCGGGGGTCAGCGTTTTACAAGGCTGCGGAGGAAGTGCTCGAAATCTCCCGATCACTTACCAGGGAGCAACGTGAGATCGCCAATTTCTGGAATGACAACCCGGTGGTTACGAGCTATCACGGTCATTTTATTTTCAATTCGCGGCAGATCTCACCTGGTGGCCATTGGATGAACATCGCCGAGCAGGTTATGACGTCCAAGGGAACGAGTGCTGTTGCAAGCCTCGAAATCTATGCCAAACTGGCGTTTTCCCTCTTTGATGGATTTACCGCTTGTTGGCAGGAGAAGTTTCGCGGCAACCTCATTCGTCCGGTGAGTTATATCAATCAGTTCATCGACAAGGCCTGGGAACCTTTACTGCAGACTCCACCGTTTCCCGAACACGCGAGCGGACACTCGACGATCACGGCTGCTGCTGCGGAGGTTTTGACAAGCTACTTTGGAGATATGCCGTTTGTTGACAGCACTGAAGCACGCTTTGGATTTGGTGTGCGCAGCTTCAAGAGTTTCCGTGATGCGGCACAGGAAGCATCCATCAGTCGACTGTACGGAGGAATCCACTACCGCCGAGGATGCGATGCGGGTGCTGAACATGGGGCTCGTATCGGCAAGGCTGTCCTGGAGCGAGTTCGAGTTCGACCATGATTCATGTCCCCAATCACTTTTTTTGAAAGACGTATGAAGATCACCACACGCTTCGTTCTGTTGTTCGCAATGAGTCTCGGACTCCTCGTCCTGCCAGCGTGCTCGGATTCAACAACGGAGCCAACACCGGATGCCGTTGATACAACCACCTTTGCCTATCAAGATGTTCGACCAGATAGTGTCACAGGATGGTTGTACTATTCGCTCGACAGTATGAAGATTGTCAGCCCAGGTAGTGCATCGTGGGACATCCGCCTACCCTATATCTTCTGCTGTGGACGCTCACGCTCGATACCAGTGCAGCTGAATTCCGGCTCAAATGGCTCTGGAACGACCGCAGGTGCTATGGTTTCTGGCCGATATGAAACCATCACAGCGATGCCCGCGGGAGTGACCCTTCGCACTGATGATACGCTGGCGCCTGTCGTTCCAACTGCAGTAGCTGGTCCGACGGCTGTATTCGTCTACGATGCCCCTTCCCGCACACTGCGCCCAAGTCCAGATAAGACGCTTATCGTTCGCAGCGGGTCGGGAAAGCTCTTTAAGTTTGGCATTGTCAGCATCTATCAAAACGCTAATTCCAACCCAACCTTGGACACTCCCATTGGTTTTTACCATTTTCGCGTAGCACGATTGAATCAGTAGGAAGCAACCATGTACGGAAACATCACCATAATTGACGCACCAAGCGGTGAGCAGCCGCAAGACGATCCACAGAAGCTCGCAGAATTCGAGGCCCGGATCGCCCGCGGTGAGAAGATCGAACCGCATGATTGGATGCCGACGGAGTACCGTCGTCAGCTGATTCGTATGATCGAGCAGCATGCCCATTCAGAAATCATCGGCGCACTGCCAGAAGGTACGTGGATTACACGTGCACCTGGCTTCAAGCGCAAGCTTGCCCTCATGGCAAAGGTTCAAGATGAAGTTGGCCATGCGCAGCTATTGTACAGTGCCGCTGAAACGCTTGGTAAGCCGCGGGAAAAGATGATCGATGATCTTCTGAACGGCAAGTCAAAGTATTCGAATGTGTTCAATTATCCAGCAATGACATGGGCGGACACGGCAGTGATTGCGTGGCTCATTGATGCCTCGGCTATCATCAACCAGGTCGCAAATTCGAAGGGCTCATACGCGCCGTATTGTCGAGCATTGGAGCGTATCTGTCAGGAGGAATCGTTCCACCTGAAGTATGGCTACGACAACGTTGTTGCGCTGGCCACGGGAACACCGACACAACGAGAAATGCTCCAAGAGGCGCTCAACCGCTGGTGGAGGCCGATCATGCACTTCTTCGGGCCACCTGATGTCGCCAGCCAGCACACCGAAAAGCTCATGCGCTGGAAGGTGAAAATGGCTACGAATGACGATATGCGGCAGCAGTTCTTCAATCAATACGTTCCGAAGATTTGGGAATTGGGTCTGACGGTTCCTGATCCTGAACTGAAGAAGGATCCAGAGACAGGCAAATGGTCGTACGGCGATCCAGACTGGGATGAGTTCAAGCGTGTGATCAACGGCAATGGTCCGTGCAACGCGGAGCGGATCGCAGTTCGTCGCAAGGCTGAAGAGAATGGACGCTGGGTCCGTCAGGCGCTTCAAAAGGCCGGTGAGTCCTACGTGGCGCCTCTGGCCTGACACGTGTGCGACGCTCTCCTGCCGGCCACCTTCACATAGTCTGATAGATTTCGTCGAGCCATCGGAAGAATCCGATGGCTCGATTGTTTTTTGGTGGAGACTGCGCCCGGACCCTGAATCCCGTAACTTTGTGGCTCGTTTTTTCACTTTCGGCAGGATTCACCGTGCCGCTTCGGCAGATTCCAACCCCGACTGATCCGTCTGATACGCTCTCACAGCTTGAAGCATTCATTCGGTTGGTCACAATCCTGCGTGCTGATTGTCCGTGGGATCGTGAGCAGACCCATGAGAGTATCTCACATCTGTTGATCGAAGAGGCCTATGAAACACTTGATGCGATCCAAGCGGGCAACGATCAGGAGTTTCGAAAGGAGCTTGGGGATCTTCTGTTACATGTGGTAATGCACGCGGTCATTGCCGAAGGTCGTGGGGCATTCTCGTTGCGAGATGTAGTACAGGGTGAGTTTGAAAAACTCGTCAATCGGCACCCACACATTTTTGGTGATGAGCAAACAGATGATCCTTCAACGGTGCTCCAAAATTGGGAACGGTTGAAGATGAAAGAGGGTCGAACCTCGATTCTCGATGGCGTCCCGCGCACCTTGCCCGCAGCCTTGCGCGCTCAGCGCGTCCAAGAAAAGGCTGCCAACGTCGGATTTGACTGGAAGGACCGACGCGACGTTTGGGATAAGGTGTTTGAGGAGATTGGTGAAATGCGACAGGAACTCGAGGCCGGCAATCAAGCCAAAGCGAGTCGTGAATTCGGCGATGTCCTCTTTGCTCTTATAAATGCTGCTCGTCATGAAGGGATCGTCGCCGAAGAATCGTTGCAGGGAACAACGAACACATTCATCCGCAGATTCCAGCATATTGAGCAACGTGCCAGCGAGATGGGGAAGGATCTTCGCGATATGACTCTTGCGGAGATGGATGCGTTTTGGGATGAGGCAAAGGGGCTTGAGCGATGAGAACATTTCTTTCTCGCTGGATCCAGGTTGGTATCCTCGTCGTTGTTGTTGGATGTTCGAGGACAGAAGACGCCGCGCCTGTTGATGAGCTGGCGGCAGATTCGGTGAAGTCATCAGTGCCGGCAAAGCTCAGTTCAGAGGGTGTGGATACGACAAGGCTGACCATTACTGACAGCAGCGTAACGGTGCGTTCGGACTCGTACCCTCGACCTCGTGGCCGGGTCGTGAATCTCTTAGTTACCGGCGTGGATGCACGCCTTGGTGAACGGGGCGGTCGCGCAGATGCCAATCATCTGATTCGGTTTTTTCTTGATTCGGGCTGCGTAGAGATCATCTCCATACCTCGGGGAACAAAGGCTGATGCTGGATTCCCTGATACGTCGAACTTTAACATGTTGGCAAATGTCCGCACAGCGAAAGGACAGTCGGGTTACTTCAAGGCGGTCGCAGAGATTGCTGGGGTTCCAAAGGTAGACTACTTCGTCGAGTTCGGCTTTTCGCAGGCGCTCGGACTTCTCGAGTTGATGGGATATCGTGACAATGCATCCTCAACACTTCGAGTATTACGGTCACGCAAAGCCTATGCAACCGGAGACTATCAGCGCTCGTATAACCAGGGGCAGTTTATCCGCCAAGCGATGCTACGAACGGTTGATAAGACCGACGACTTGCTAGGGCAACTCGCACTTCGAGCTGCACTTGCAATCGTTGAGACAAACCTTGATTACGAAACCACGCAGGGGATTCTCACATCGCTTCGTCAGCGAGGATTTTCTGCATCTGCAAAGGATCGTATCTGGGTGCGCGTGAAACCCGAAGATATCTCGCAATTCCAGGTCTTTGACTTCGACAGCTCGAAGGTTGGCGAGCTCGACCGGCAGATTTCCCGACGTGTTGATCATACAATTCCTGATTCGGCGCGCGTTACCTCAGAGTCCGTCGAGCAGCGCCTTGGTCGGATGATCGGCAAGGCCGCCGCCGATAGTGCACGCAGTGCTGCTTCGGTCATTCGACTTCTGCAGAGGCCGTATCAACAGCGTGCGTGGATGCAGGTCGCGAACCGTACTGTGCGTCATGCATACCGCGATCGAATCTGCGGACTTCTCATTGCATCCTATCAGCGCGTTGGTCGACCTGACGAAGCCAAGCGTGTAGAAGCATTCCTGGCACTCGATCGATCGGTTAACGCAGGTACGAAAGCGGATTAAGTCGGGCGCTGCCGTTCCACACTTCAAAGTGAACAACTTCGCCGTCAATGCTCGTTCCACTCGTTCCAATACGAGTCCCAGCGCGCACACTGGCACCAGAGTTTACCCGCACGTTAGCAAGGTTCGCGTAGACAGTGCGAAAACCATTTTGGTGGTCAACGATGACAAGTGATCCATATCCGGGTAGCCAGGTGACGGTGCTGACCTTTCCCTCGGCAACGGCTTCAACGCCACTACCATTCGAAGAACGGATATCAATCCCAGGATTCTCGAGCGTTGTTCCCGTCTGTGGGTTTCGATACATACCATATCCCTGCGCCACCGCACGTGAGGATGTAGGCCACGGCAGAGATCGACGGGCAAATGCTCCACGTTCAGGCAGGGGGCCGGCATTTACCGACGTGCGATCCGTTTCAACCTTGCCCCCTACCCGAGGACTGCGGGCTCGCGCTTCAGCTGTTCGTCGCTGTTGCTCCTTGCGCACAAGATTCTGAATCATCGACGCGATCCGGCGAGCACTGGCTTGCTTTTGGCGAAGATCCTCGAGGAGTTTCGACTTCGACTGAACAACATTCATGAGGTCTTGCTCGCTGGTTCGAATCGTCTTGTCAACCTGGAGACGTTGTGATTTGTTTACCACAAGAAGTTGCTGCTGCTCTGCAGCGATTGATTCGACCTCTTCAGCCCGCGTTTGAAGAGAGTCGGCCACCATTGTCATACGATGGCGAAATGCGCTGACGGCACCGGTCGTGCGTTGATACACCAGAGCAGGAAGCCGCGATGCCTCGGTCTGCCCCTGCTGACGCTGACGATGGGTAAAAACCGAACGCGTCATAGCGCGCCAGCGCTGCTCGGAACGTCGAATCGAAGATTGTGCTTCGGCTACGCGAGCTCCAATGCTGGTGACGGAATCCTGGAGCATCTGCAACGATGATTCAAGGCGGACGATTTGCTGTCGCAGTTGTAGTCGTTGACGTTGTGATAGTGAGAGCGACTGCCGAGCCCGCCGTTCCTTTGTTGTCAGCTCACGAATCTTCTGACGTGTTTGCTCGATCGATGATCGCAAACGCTGCAATTCTTCGTTCTTATCCTTTACCGACGACTGTGCGGCAACGGTAATAGGAAGACTCAGCAGCAACAATGTCATCGCGATGATCACGCGAACGATCATCAATAGTTCTCCGTTGGAACCCGCTGAATGGTAGCACCAAGTGCACCCAGTTTTTGTTCAAGTGCTTCATAGCCGCGGTCGAGATGATAGACGCGGAGAATCTCCGTTTGTCCCTCGGCAACGAGTCCGGCCATGACCAGGCTAACACTGGCTCGAAGGTCGCTCGACATAACGGTTGCACCTGTAAGACGTGCGCCGCCCTTGACGACGCAATACCCCTCGCCCGTTTCAATGTGTGCGCCGAGGCGGTGAAGCTCCGGAACGTATCCAAACCTCGTGGGATAGATAGTGTCCTTGATCCGAGACGCCCCCTGCGCTGTTAGCATATAGGCGGCCCACTGAGCTTGGGTGTCGGTTGGGAAGCCGGGGTAGATCGCTGCAGTAATGTCAACAGCCTCCGGTGTGGTATCGAGGCGCACACGCATTGAGGTGCCCTCAACATCGATTTGACAACCGGATTCTTCCATGCTTTGCGTTACAGCCGTGAGGTGCGCTGGTTCGACGCCAGTGAGTGTGACATCGCCGCGCGTCATCGCGGCGGCTAACATGAACGTTGCAGCCTCAATGCGGTCGGGGATTGTTGCCTGAGTTGTTGGATGAAGCTCGTCGACACCCTCGATCTCGAGGGTGGTCGTGCCGATACCGTGAATCTTTGCTCCCATCTTGACGAGCATGTCCGCCACAGCCGTTACCTCCGGTTCGATCGCCACATTGGTTAGCGTAGTATGGCCCTTCGCGAGGACGGCAGCAGTAAGAATGTTTACCGAAGCGCCGACACTCGAGATGTCGAAATGAAAGTGCGTGCCTTGGAGGCGTGGGCATGATGCGTTGATGTATCCACCACTTACATCGATTTGAGCACCGAGTTTTTCCAACCCCTTGAGGTGGAGATCAACTGGTCGCGGTCCGAAGTTGCATCCGCCGGGAAGCGACACTCGTGCGTGCCCATAGCGTGCAATAAGCGGTCCAAGCACATAGATTGATGCGCGCATCTGCTTTACATGCTCGTAGGGGGCCTCATGGCTTGTGATCCGCGAGGCATCGAGTGTGAGAACGTCTCCGTCCAGATGCATCCCAACGCCCATACTCGTGAGCAGCCGGCTCATCGTGCCGAGATCACGATTGTTCGGAGTGTTTGTAAGCGTAAGTGTGCCCGACGTCAGAAGACATGCTGGCATCAACGCAAGTGAGGCGTTTTTCGCACCTGAAATGGCAACGTTGCCGTGAAGACGCACGCCACCATGCACAATGAACTTATCCATGTACAAAGATAGAATCATTCAGGGCCGTATCTTTGCTCTCCCGTTAGAGGTGCTGCGATAAGACGCGGCTGAGATCACACTCTTGGTACCTGATCCGGATAATGCCGGCGAAGGGAAACGGCGATCACCCTCATAACGGACGTTGCTTTTGTGTTTCATCATCACAATGAGGTGCGTCCATGCCACTCGTCCTTGTGCTGCTCTGTGCAGCGCTCTTCCAGCCATCCCCCGCAATGCTCGGCGGCATTGATTCAAACGTCGCTAGCGACTCGATCAAGAGCGTTGATGGTCGTGTGCTCGAGGTCTCGAGCTACCGGATTGGAACAACCGATCCGGTGACCCATTCGACGATTCCCAAAGAGTTCATTCGTAAGTGGCATAGCGGGCAGGATCCACAATTTCTTCTTGAGCGAGCTACACCGTCGGTGTTGGCATTCTCCGAATCAGGGACCGGCGTTACGAATTATGGCTCGTTCCGACTTCGCGGAATTGATCAGACTCGTGTGAATGTTACAATTGATGGTGTGCCACTCAACGATATGATCGACCAGGGAGTCTTCTTCTCGAATATTGGCGACCTGGTCAATGGCATGTCCTCGATCCAGGTTCAACGCGGTGTTGGCATGAGTAGCAACGGCACAGCCGCGTTTGCCGGTGCAGTCAACTTCGAAACACCTGCGATGCAGTCGAAGCGCCCCTCGGCAGAGGCAACCATGGACTATGGCTCATTCAATTTGATGCGGGGGAGTGCCACACTCAGTACCGGACTCCTTGATAACGGTGCAAGCTTCGTTGCTCGGGTTACACGGCTTTCATCGGACGGATTCCGACGAAATACAGGCACTGAGGCCACCTCGATGATGGTTGCAGGTTCGTGGGTTGGAGCAAAGGAGAGTATTCGGGCCTTGGCACTGGTAGGACGAACAGATAATCAACTTGGATATGTTCCTGTACCGAAGCCCCTTGCCGATAGGGATCCGATGACGAATCTCAATGATTCGACGGATTGTGATGACTTTGGACAATCCCTGCTCAAGTTGACATACGCACGGACCCTGTCCGATGCTATCACCTGGGAAACCTCCCTCTATGGGGGTCGGGCAGGGGGCGATTTCTTTGCTGGTTTCCGTGATAGTAGCGGAACGCTGACGCAGATCAACTACCCGCTTGAGAACATCCACAATGGGGTACTCTCGACCCTGCAGTGGAACAGGCTCGCTGACGGACTGAATGCTACGGTCGGCCTCCACGCCTACCAATTCCACCGTCGTAACTGGGAAACCGTCACACCGGCCAGTGATGCGCCATACTATGATGACCGGACACACAAGAATGAGGTTAGCGGATTCGTGCGTGCGGATTATACCGCTGCTTCGCTCACGGCAAGAGCAGATCTGCAGGTTCGGCATGTTGACCTGATCTTTTCTCAGGATCCTCGAACAGGTGTTACGCAGCCCCTTCCCGTGCACTCGTGGTTGTTTGTCAATCCGCGTCTAGGTCTTACCTACACTCTCGCTGATGCCTCTGAAGTTTATGCCTCGTATGGACGCACTAGCCGGGAGCCTACCAGGTTTGACCTTCTGGGTTCGACGCAGATTTCGTCGGCAAACATCGACGTCGTGCTGAATCCCAATACAGTTCGTCCCGAGGTGGTCGACAACATCGAGCTCGGGTATCGCTGGAGTAACGAATCGACCCGTGTTTCGGCCAACATGTTCGCGATGTTGATATCTGACGAGATTGCGCCTATCGGTGCGTTCATCGAGCAGCAGTTTGTTCAGCTTCGCAAGAATGTACCATCAAGCCGTCGAATGGGTATCGAACTCGAAGCATCAACAAGCCCCTTGGCATCACTCGACCTGTCGACATCGCTAACGCTGATGTCGGCATCAATATCCGAGTATCGTCCTGAGAACATTGGTCGCGACACGGTCTTTACTAATGTCCAGCCAGTTCTGACGCCGAGTATCATGGCCGGCCTCATGGCTGCATGGCGTGTCGCTGATGCAGCATCGCTAATCGCAGATGCTCGATATGTTGGCGAATCGTTCGTGGACTTAAACAACGATCCGTCGATGATCCTTCCCGGCTTCTTCCGATTGGATCTACGGGCCGTACTTCCTGTGTCTGACAACTCCGAGTTGATTGCTTCTGTCAACAACGTTACGGACTCTTTCATCGTCACAAATGGTGGATCAGGTTTGTTCGACGGCGTCGCCGTTCCGACCTATTTCGTCCAAGCTGGACGAAACTATCTGGTCAGCTTTCGGTGGAAGTTTTGACGTAGCACCAAATCAGACTGTTTGGAACATATATTCGCGCCCATGCAACATCACGTGGTGAAGGTCACAAAACGATGTGCGCACGTCGGTGACCAGGGTCGATGTAAGAGAATGACCACAACGACGCATCCTTTCTGTGGGCAGCATACGCGGCTCATTTTGGGTGTGTCGGTGAGGAAGAGTTCCATTCCCAAGGCCGGGAAGGGGCTCTTTGCCGAACGCACGTTTGAGGTAGATCAGCGAATCGTCGAATACACCGGCGAAAAGCTGACCACCGAACAGTATGAAAAGCGCTATGATCGCGATGCTTTGGGATCGTACGGTCTGGCGCTATCGGAGAAGTACGTCATTGATGCCCGGAGAACCGATGCTGGCGTTGCTCGCTACGCGTGCGACTACCATGGCTCGGGCAAGAAGCCCAATGCGGAATACGTCAACATGGGGGGACGTGTCTGGATCGTCGCCACACGACGAATAAAGCCAGGGGAGGAAATCTTCACCGATTACGGTGAAGAGATGCACCGAGCGCTCGGCCTTTGACGCAAATGGTTGAGTGCTGCGGCATTCATCCACAATCAGCGTCACAGGAGTACCCCATATGAGCGTCGAGATTGTCTCGAAGCGCGATGAGACGGCGCGTCTCTTTGCAAATCCTGTTCTCGAGTTTTTCACGCATGTCCATCCGATCACGCCGGTGATCGTGTTCGTCCCACTCATTGGCTATAGCCTCTATGCGATGGCGAGCCAGCTTCCATGGACAACCACAGCAGTGGCATTCTGGATGGGGATTACCCTTTGGACCTTCACAGAGTACGCATTGCACCGGTGGGTCTTTCACTACGAGCCGAGTTCAGTGGTTGGCCGGCGTCTCATGTTTCTCGTGCACGGCATCCACCATGCCTATCCCCGAGACTCCACACGCCTTGTGATGCCTCCACTTGTCAGCGTGCCGCTAGCGGCTCTGTTCTGGAGTCTGTTTGATCTTGTCTTTGGACGCTGGTCGATGGGAACGTTTTCCGGATTCCTCTTCGGCTATCTGTGCTACGACATGATTCACTACGCCACGCACCATCTGCCAATGCGTGGCCGTCTGGGCCGCTACCTGCGTCGGTACCACATGAATCATCATTTCGTCGATAACGATACGGCATTTGGCGTGAGTAATCCGCTGTGGGACGTTATCTTTGCGACCACGCCGAACGACCGTGATCGCACCGACGAGTCCTGACAGGGGGCTCGGGCGGCAATTGCGGTGGCCCCTTTCGTGACTCAAGAAGGATTCCACCTATGGCACTCTCGACGAACGATATTCTGACCGTTGCTACGGGCATCGCCCCTGGCTGCACGTCCACGGAACACCACGGTGATCTGACGATTCATGTGGGGAAGGACGTTCTTCTCGATGTTCTTGCTGAACTCAAGGAGAATCCTTCCACGCAGTTCAATCAGCTCGTTGATGTTACGGCGATCGACTGGGCCAAGGAAGGAGATCGCTTTGAAGTGGTCTATTTCCTCTACTCCATCCCGAACGCCACGCACGTGCGCATCAAGGTTGCAGTTCGAGAGGATAATCCGCACGTGCCGTCCGTCGTTGGCGTGTATGAGAGCGCCAACTGGTATGAGCGTGAAACCTTCGACATGTACGGTATCGTGTTCGATGGCCACCCAGACCTGCGCCGATTCTTCATGCCAGAAGACTTTATGGATGAAGACGGAACACCACTCTATCCGCTTCGCAAAGATTTTCCACTCATGGGAATTCCCGGCTCGTTGCCGCTTCCTCCGAAGGATTAAGAGGTACTGGGTACTGGGTACTGGGTACAGGGTACCAGGTACGATTTACCAAGTACGAATTACCAAGTACGAATTACCAAGTACGAATTACCAAGTACAGGGTACAGGGTACCAATTACGAAGTGCAGGGTACTGAGTACGAAGTACCTAGGGAAGCGCTTTTTGGGCCGCTAGATTTATACCAGAAATCCGAAACCTGGAGCCCGACCAGCCTTACTCCTGTAGCCAGGCGATTGCTTCGTTGACATTGTCACGAAACTCGAAGAGGGTTTCGATTTGGGAGATGCGGAAGAGGTTCCGAACATTTTCACTAACGCCGACGAGGACCACGAAACCTTCGTTGTCATTCATTTGACGGCGCGCCAGGAGAAGTGCGGAGAGACCTTGTGTGTCGCACAGCTGGACCATCGAGAGATCGACGATCAGGGCTTTGACAGCGGGCTGGCAGATGATAAGAATCTCGCTTTTCACCTCAGGAGCTAGGGCGGCATCCAGCATCGGCTCTTTGAGCGTGAATACTACGAGCTCGTCATCTTGTTCTACTGAGAAACGCATGGGATTGTCACGTAAGTTGCGAGAATTCTATCGCGCAAAGATCGCAACTTTCCCGTAATGGATTCCATCCTCCTGATCCGCTTGTCCTCACTTGGTGACGTGATACTTGCCACGGGACTGGTGCGCCAGATCAGCACGTCTCTGCCGGACGTTGCGATTGACGTCGCGGTCGACGCGCGCTTCGCAGATGTGTGGTTGCACAATCCACGTGTGCGCGCTGTGTATCCGATTGAGCGGGCTGTTCGCACGAATCAACAACTCCAGGAACAGGCAGTTCTCGCCCCCTACGATCACGTTGTTGACCTTCAGAGGAGTTCGCGCTCGAAGGATCTTCTTCGTTCACTACGCCTGCCGAAGACCACTGCTGTTTCGTACGTCGATAAGCATCGTTTGGAGAAGCTATTGCTCGTCTGGTTGAAACGAAGACCAGAGCGTGTAACGTCCGTAGCCGAGCGATACTGGAAAACTGTTGAGCACCTCGGAGTAGCCTTCGATGATGGTGGTCCAGAGATCTGGACACAGCAAGATGCTTCTGGTGAGCGTCGTGAACGAGTGTCGATTGGCATTGCTCCCGGAGCTCGACATAAAACCAAGCGTTGGACGCAGGATGGCTTTGCCCAGCTTGTTCGGCAGTTGGTGCAAGAACATCAGGAGCAGGTGATCCTGCTCGGTGGTATGGATGATGTGGACCTCTGTTCGGAGATTGATCAACTCGCAAATGTCGGAGTCGTTCGTTCCGATGGAGCTCGGGATCTTGCAACAACGGTTGAAGCTATTGATGGTTGTCGGCTGGTCATTACGAATGACTCGGCACTAATGCATCTGGCACGCGCCCGAAGCATCCCGGTGGTTGCAATCTTTGGTTCGACGGTGGTCGAACTCGGGTTTGCCCCACGAGGAGCCGATGTGCGAATTGTCGAGCGATCGGACGTGCAGTGTCGTCCATGCAGTCACATCGGACGCGATTCCTGCCCCAAAGGGCATCACCAGTGTATGACGCTCATCACGCCAGATCAGGTGCTTGCGGCAGCTGAATATGTGATTGCGCTGCGGGCATAAGTCATCGGCACGGTTTTTGCCTTGCATCCTACATGATTGGAATCGTCATCGTTGGTGCCGGCAACATTGCCCAGAGCATTCATCTCCCCATACTGAAGTCGATGAGCGGCGTGAAGATCGTTGCCATTTGTGACCGTCAGATTTCAAAGGCCCGAATCCTCGCTGAAAAGTATGGTGTAGCACACGCATGTCGCTCACTTGATGAGGCACTGCAATTGCCTGGAGTAGACGCGGTGTTCGTCACAACGAGTACAAATGCCCATGCTGACCTTGCAAAGCAGGCAATTGCCGCCGAGAAACACGTCTTTATCGAGCGACCAGCGGCACGAACATTGAAGGAGACGCTGGAAATCCGCGACCTCAGTCGCAAGCACGGCGTTCATGTCATGGTTGGGATGAATCATCGGTTTCGTCCTGATGTTGTCAACCTTAAGAATGCTATCGATCGGGGTGAGATCGGTCAGGTATACTACGTCAAGGCCGGATGGGTGAAGCAGCGGTCGACCGATGCACGGTGGATTGCCAATGCCGACTTATCGGGCGGTGGAGTGCTCCTCGACTTGGGTGTTTCCGTTATCGATATGGTCCTGCAGGTTCTTGATTTTGGGGCCATCAAGGAGGTTTCAGCATCAACCTTCCACCACGAGACAAAAACAGTGGAGGACGTTGTGGTGGCAATGCTCAAGTTTGAGAATGGCGCCGTGGCGACGATCGAGACGAGCTGGTCGCTTGTGCGCGCCGAAGATCTGTACTACTGCAATGTTTTCGGCAATAAGGGTAGTGCGTACATCAACCCGTATCGACTTGTCCGCCGCACGGGCAATTCGATTCACAGCAGCACGTCGACCCAGAAAAAGACCCAGGTTGAGATCTACAAAAAGAGCTACGAATCCGAGCTCAAGCACTTTGTCCACGCCGTCAATGGTGTTGTACCGATGATTTCGACCATCGATGAGGCCGTTGAACGCATGCGTGTTGTCGAGGCGATATATCGGAGTGCCGAGGCCTCCTGAGAGTGATCTTCGTGTGGAGTGCCATGGTGGATCTCGTGGGGAAAATCTGTGCCTATCGCCGAAGCCGGTTTGACTAGATTGGGCACATGAGTCAAAACATACCGCAGCGCGGAAATGTGCTGTCGATGGAAGATCCCCTTGGCAATGTTCCGCCCCATTCAACAGAGGCTGAGGTCGCTGTTCTTGGGGCCATGCTCCTTGATCGGGAGGCTGTAGCGAAGGTGGTCGAAGTTCTCGATGCCGACTGTTTTTATCACGACCGGCATATTCGAATCTTCAAGGCCATGATGGCCATGTTTGAACGCGGCGTTACAATCGACCTCGTTTCACTTGCCGACCAGCTGCAACGCGAGGGGGCTCTTGAGGCCGTCGGTGGCATGTTTGCCATTACTGAGCTTACAATCCGGACGGTATCGGCCGCCAATGTTGAGCATCACGCACGGATTGTCCTCGAACGGTTCCTCAAGCGTCAGCTAATTCGTGTGGCCGGCGAGATCATCCGGGATTCGTTCGATGAGACGACCGATGCACTTGACGAAGTCGATCGTGCCGAACAGCGAATCTTCGACATCGCAGAAAAACGGTTGCGTCGCTCATACATGGGCATGAAAAAGCTTACGAAGGATGCTATCGAACGAATTCTCTCGATGGCATCCCGCGATAGCGATGGGATCACCGGTGTGCCGACTGGCTTTACACAGCTCGACCAGTTGTTGAGTGGCTTTCAGCCTTCTGACCTCGTCATCGTTGCAGCTCGACCGTCGATGGGAAAGACCGCCTTTGCGCTCTCCATAGCGCGTGAGGCTGCGCGCCGCGGTAAGGGTGTCGGGTTTTTCTCGTTGGAAATGTCTGCCCAACAGCTGGTCCTGCGTCTTATCTCAGCCGATGCACAGGTTGGACTTCAGGCCCTACGCAGTGGACGTCTCTCCAATCAGGAGATGCATGAGATCGTTACGCGAATTGACGACCTCATGAATGCGAAGATCTTTATCGACGATTCCGCCGCGCTATCTCCCGTTGAGTTCCGCGCTAAGTGTCGACGCATGAAGATGGAGCACGGAATCGACATGGTTATGGTTGACTATCTCCAGCTGATGCATGCACCTCGTGCCGAGAGTCGTGAACGAGAGATTTCGACCATTTCCCACGCCCTGAAGGCCGTTGCAAAGGAACTTGACATCCCGGTCATAGCTCTGTCGCAGTTAAATCGAACACTCGAGGCCCGCGCTGATAAGCGACCGATGCTTTCCGACCTTCGCGAGTCGGGTTCGATCGAGCAGGATGCCGACGTTGTGATGTTTATCCATCGTCCTGAATATTATAAGATCATGACCTTTGATGATGGTCGATCAACGGAGAATATCGCCGAGATTATCGTCGGAAAGCAGCGTAATGGCCCGACTGGCGATATCCGCCTGTTCTATCAGAAGGAACTTGCAGCATTCCACGATCTGACATACCATCGTGACGCCTTCGATCTGCCCCCTGACGCTGGCATGATCGGAGACGGGAATGTTCCATTCTAAGGGCGATTCTTGGCGCGGTTTCTACCCGCGTTATCGTAGTTTTACCGCTGTCATTTTTGGGGTATGACATGATCAGCATCCTCTGTGCGCTCCTTGTTATGGGAGCAACATTCTCAACGACGTTGGCCCAGGATCCAGTGTTGCAACTCGATGCACCAACTGGGGGTATCACATATTACACCTCGCGCGATACGATTGTCGTGATCCGATGGAGTGGTATCGATGATACGGTCGCCGTCCGCCTGGATTATACGATCAACGATGGCCGTTCGTGGTCAACAATCGCCGACAGCGCGAAGGGGCTTTCCTACGATTGGAACATTGCAAGGTTGAGTCCCGGAACGACGTATCGCGTCCGTGTGTCCCAATTGCGCCCGCCAGGTGCTGCCGATCAGATCGTCTATCGTGGGCATGCTGGGGACGTTGCCGATGCATGGTGGAATCCGGCCAATACTCGGGTCGTCAGCGTTGCGAGCGAAGCGCACGTGTGGGATGCGACAACAAGCACAAACACGCCACTGCTGAACCTCCCGACGGGTCGGGCAACATACTACAGCGTGCGCTGGAGCGATGATTCAACCAAGATCATCACGGGATCGAATGCTCTTGCAGCGAAGGTCGTTGACGTGGCAACAAACACTATTGCGAGTACGCTGGATCATACCGGCGAGGTTCAGAAGGTTGAGCTTGATCCAACTGGCAGCTGGCTGTTTACAAAGAGCGATAACAATGAAGTTCGGGTCTACAACCTGCCCAATACTGCTGTTCGAGCACGCTTTCCGCACACGCAAGAAGTTTCGGATATCTCGATCAATCCTGACGGGTCGCGTGTTGTTGTCTGCACCAACCGTGCCCTGCTCTACGGTCGTTCATTTACGCCACCATCACCATTTACCCAGCACTCGTCAGGAGTTACGGCTGCTGCATTTAGTCCAGATGGAACTCGGGTCTGTTCCATTGGTGGAGATCGAAGTGTGCGTATGTGGAGCGCGACGAATCCTCTCGAAGCTTGGAGCTATATCGACACGAAAGAAGGGATGCGTTCGGTTGCCTATTCTCCCGATGGAAAACTTGTCGCTGTTGGTATGGCCGATTCGCGTGTGATGGTCTTCACAGCCGACGATGGGAAGATCGTGCACACATTCGATGACTACAACGATCAGATCCGCATGGTGAGCTTCTCTCCAGATGGGACGATGTTGGCTGGGGCATCCAATGATGACTTTGCTCGCGTCCACGACCTGGTAAAGGGGCAAACAATCGCAAGTTTCCAGCATCGTGGAGTTGTAAATGTTGTGCGATGGTCAAAGCAAAGTGACAGGTTGCTGACGACATCTGCCGACGGTACAGCGCGCATCTGGCAAGTGATGCCGATCGTGCTGCAGGCTGATACGAGCGAGAAGTTTGCGATTGCTCCACCGCCCCCTGCCTTTGTGCGCTTCATTGCCACTGGCGATACTCTTGAGATTGAAGAAACAACCACGATTCGTGTGCGTACCGAAGGAGCACAGTTCCTCGGTCTTGCGCAGATCGATAGCGTGCGCCTGCGCATTTCTTACGATCCGTCGATGCTAAACCGATTGACAGCTTCGATTCCTTTTACCTCAGAGAACGCCCAGGTGTATACGGACTCGAACTCGATCATCCGAAGCATTCAGTACCTGGAATGTACGTTGCCGCTTGATACGGTGGACAGAGAGCTGTTCACCGTAACGTTTCAGGCGACATTAGGTCAGGATAGTGTATCACGTGTCACATTTGAAAAGATTGACCAGATCGCCAAGGGGCCTGGGGCCCGAATCGACAAGCGGAGCGATCCGATCCTAGTTCGCGGTATCTGCCGGATAGGAGATGGCGCTCGCCTGTATAATTCAATTGGCGGCCCGCTTCTCGTCACCGCACGATCATCAATCGCGGGGGTTCACGTTGATGTGTCCCTTGCCGAAACAGCCCCTGCCACGGTCAGTGCCTACGATTTACGTGGTGCATTACTTTGGCGAGACCGGTCGACCTCGAGCGAAGAGGCGCAGCGTCGTATTGAGCGCGTCATCCCGGCTTCTCTCGTCAATGGAGCTGTCATCATTGTTGTTTCGAGTCCAACGCAGTCTGCGTCCACGATCGTCGTTGAAGGGGGCAAGTAATGATGCGTATCCTCATTGCTTCGTTGGCGCTTCATGTGGTGGTGGCTACATCCCTCACAGCACAGTGGTGGAAAGTTGTCACACCCGAAGAGGTTTGGCTTACACAAATCGGCATTGCCGCACATGGCGGCTACCTCATGCATGAGGCGAAGTTCCAGTTGCCGCAAGCACCAATGTGTTGTACTCCATACGAGAACTCCTCGTCGGCAACAATGTCAATCTCGATCCTACTGCGTCAGGAAATCACGAAGAGCGTTCGACTCAATGTTCGCGGTACGTTCATGCCCCATACTGGCAGCTTTACACAGGATCAATCGATCTTCGTCACCGGCGGCACAAACGGCCTTACGCGCTCGACATTGTCAACGTCGATAACCTATTTGGCAGCTGAGGCATTGCTTGACTTCCGTGTCGCTGACCCGTTTCGTCTCCTCGCAGGTATGGCGTTCGGTTCATTCTCAGGGGCATCCTTCTCTCAAAAGGAAGAGTTGATCACTCCGTCCACAGGTACATTTGAAACTGGCCGGCGCACGCGCAATGAAACGACGGGTCAAGAGCTACGTGGCGTTTCGACAAGTCAGCTTGGACTCGTCGTTGGCCTTGGATACGATATACCAATGACGGAAAATCACTCGGTCGTGATTACGCCCGAAGTGTTGTATACGGCAGGCTTGACTGATGTCCTGACGGGTGTGAACTGGCGCACAAATACGCTCCGACTGGGAGCAACTGTAGGCTTCTCTCTGAATGCACCCGAGCCTCCGACACCAGTGGAGCGCCGTCGTGAAACGTTCTTTGATTCACTGATCGTGCGGGTTGCTCCCAACATCGATGAGTATCGAACAACAGGACAGGAGCGCACTGTCCTGGACACTGTTGTAGATCCTGAGCTTGTTGTAATCACCGAACGCGTGTATCGTACTGACACCGTGTTTGCTCCTGAGCCACCAAAGATTAGCGCTGCGATCAAGGCAAAGGCGATCGACCCAAGTGGTGCCAGCAAGGATGTCTTTACGATTAACGTCTCGACGCAGTATGTGACGGAAGCACTACCAATTCTTCCTGCGATCTTTTTTGAAGGACAGTCCATTACTGTCTCTCCCCGCTATCGTCAAATCGCCAGTGCTGCGGAGTTTGAGCTAAAGGACGTGGCGCCGAGGACAACGGCAGTTCATCGCGACATTCTCAATATTCTAGGAGAGCGTCTTAAGAATGCTCCGTCGATGACCGTCCAGCTGCGAGGAACGGCAGACCCAACAACGGAGAATTCGGATTGTAACCTTGCACAGCAGCGGGCAATCGCTGTCAAAGACTACTGGACACGAGTGTGGGGTATCGATGGAAATCGAATCACCATTCTACAGCAATCGGGATCGTGCGCACCAGATCGTCCAACCCGTCGCTTGTCCGAAGAAGGCTATGCTGAGAATCGACGTGTCGAGGTTTCGTCGACTGATCTTTCGTTGCTTGCTTCCGTAGCGAAGCGCCGATTCAACGAAGCGCGTACGATTGATCCGCCACGTCTGCAGTATGATCCCGCAGGTACAAGCACAGACTATGTGACAGATTGGAAACTTGAAGCGCGCACGGGTTCAACAACGCTGTTCTCGAAGGACGGCAAGGGGCTCCCAGAGAAGGTCACGCAGGATCTCACCATTACCACAGCCGAACAGATGCTCAGCGGTGAGCCGGTGAATGTGGAGCTGACGGTCAATGGCATTCGCCGCTCAACGGCATCGGCAACGACGCAGCTGGCCGTCCGGAAGGATACAGCCAACGTGGAGTTGGAGCGTCTGACGCTGACGTTGTTCGAGGTTGCCAGCGATGAAATTTCCGCAATTGCCGAAGAGCAAATCAAGAGCTTTGTCGAAAATGTTCCAGCGGGTTCAACAGTGATCGTTCGTGGATTTGCGGACATGCTGGGTAATGCAGACTTCAACAAAAAGCTCTCGCAAAAGCGTGCGGAATCGGTATGCGAAACAATTCGCAAGCATTTGCGCAAGCGCGTAGATCTGCAATGCAATGACATCGCAACGGATCGATTCCCTCCCGGAATTGAATCCTATAACACGCCAGAAGAGCGCTTCCTAAGTCGCACGGTACAGATCGAAGTCAAGAAGACGAGAAAGTAAGCTTACTGCGTAACCCAGCGGAATTCCGTTTTGCACGGGAAACCACTGGGCGTTTTCGAAACCACCAGTACAAGTCCACTGACTCCATGTAGTGCGGCCTCTGGGCTGCTGGATTCAAACGTCGCTATCAAGCGACCGCCAAGATCGTAGATCTCGATAACGCCCGTGCACGGCTGCTGTCCGGAGTCATCGATAACGGATGTTGTGCCTGCGGTTACGAATGTTGCCGTTGAACTCCACTCCCCAGGCCCGGCGAGATTGCTTCCCCGAGCCCGCCAGTGATAGGTGCGACCTGGCTTCAGTGGAGGAGTCCATGTTAGCGAGGTATCACTTGCACGCCGAAGCGTTGCTGTCATAAATGATGCTAGAGTGTCTACCTCGATCTCAAAGCCCTTATCAACATTTGCTGGTCGTGACCATTGGAACCTCGGACGTGTCGTGACATTCATTGCGTTGTTGGCAGGGAAGATTGCAAGGGGCGCCTGTGGTATCGCGTACGTAGCAAAGGCGATCTGCACGGAGTCCGTTGCACGTGCCGAACGATACCGTGCATGAATCCAGCCTGTCACCGCAGTGCCGGCTGGTAGATCTCGAAGTGATATTGTCGTGTCAGTAATGATCGTATCGATGATCATCGACATCGAAGGGGCTCGTCGAAGCGTAACGTGATACTGGGTAGCGAAAGTGCCTGGTAGATCGTATCGAGAGCGCGTCCAAAAAATCGTGGTTGTTGTTGGTATATCCTGTGCATTTAGACGCGGTGCAAGAAGGGACGGACGCTGAGGCACTGGATCGCCGACATGCAGTATCCATGGTTCGGAGGCGCTACCTCCACTGATGACACGCCATGCATACAAACCATTCGGTAGATCGATGGGCATGCGGGATCCGGAAACATTATTCCGCAGGATTGGCGTTGATCCGGCAACGTCGACCGGTGTGATTTCAACAGTTACGGGTGCTGCTGAGGACGTTGTCCAGGCCAGCTCATCGTTTCGGCCCAATCCGATGCTCCCATTCGCAGGTCGCAGATTTGCGGGTCGAAGTGTTTCGACCACCGACTGCTTGCCATCGCTGGTTAACTCAACAATGGTATGCGGCCTCAGGCCGCTGTGACGTGTGATCAGATTGCCGGGCCACACAACCGTCACGCTATCAATGCGTTCGGCTGATCCGATGCCGATGTGGATTTCATCAGTCATCTGCGACATCCGCCCGCCGTTGACGGTACCCGGCAGCCAGCGATGAATCTGCGAGCCCCCTGCCACGAGTGTAAGTCGCGCCCCATAGGCACGACGCTGCGCTCCTGGGCGCGTGTCACGGAGTCGAATTGTGATTGATGAACCTTCCTTTGGAAGCTCGTTACGGAAGACTTTGACATTCTCCGTTCCACTGGCACAGATCAGGTCGAGATCTCCATCGCGATCGATGTCGGTGCGCACGGCAGTCCAAGCCCCATGGATGAACATCCCGGATTCCCAGGTGATGTCACGAAATGGCGTCGTCGGATTAGTCGATCCAAGATAGAGGTGTGCTGGGCGGTTCGCACCGCTTCCGAACGCATCATACGAGATCTGACCATGCCACACGTCCAACGAGCCATCATGATCCAGATCTGCAAGGCAGAACCCGGCATTCATCTCTTTGAACTTGATTCCATGCCAATCGAGGATTCCATCGGATGACATCTCGTACCAGTTGGTGAAACGTGGATTCGCAGCCGTTGCAGTGTTGCGCAGAACCAGCGATGGATTCGAGTACTGCGCTCGTGAGTCTGGATGTCCCAAGTTGCCTACGAAGAGGTCGACAAGTCCATCACGATTGATATCGCCCCATTCGGAGCCCATTCCATGACCGAAATACTGGGGCTGGGTTGTTGTGGTCCCGAGTGCTCCTGTAGATGAGGATACCTCGGCGAATGTGCCATCGCCATTGTTGCGATAGAGTCTGTCGGGTGCCAGACGGTAGGTCGCCACAAAGATGTCTGTACGACCATCGTTGTTGTAGTCGCACAGAGATGCTCCCCACGTGTCGTAGTAGGGGGCTGGTTCTCCCACGGCGATCTTGGAGATGTTGGTAATGTCCGTGAACGACATGCTACCATCGTTGCGGAAGAGCTTGTCCTGATAGTAGACTTCGTTACCGTTCACCGTGCTACGGCCGTTGGCAATGAAAAGGTCGAGATCTCCGTCCTGTTCGATGTCGAGCCAGAGTGCGGTTACTGCAGGAGCAGCATTGACAAGGCCAGAGGCCTTTGTGACGTTCGTAAAGACACCCTTGCCATCGTTACGATAGAGTTCATCGGAGCCGAAGCCGCGCATGACGAATACGTCCAGATCGCCATCGTTATCAACGTCTCCCCAAGCTGTTGGACCGCTCGAGAATGGCATGGTGATACGAGCAAATCCCCGGCCACTGTCGTTCTGAAAGAACTGACCCGGAATGCATATATCGTCGTATCCATCATCATTCCAGTCCACCACGGTTACCTGATCAGAACGAAGCGCCTTTCCATCGCTGCCGAGAAGCCCCATACTCGATGTCACATCAATCATTGTCGTTGTGGGACGCATGTCGAACGGTTTCTCAACGACCAGTCGGACCATGTAATCTCCGCGCGCTTGGTAGAAGATCCCAGGGATGCTGAAAAAGTTTGGATTGGGAGTAACGGGGTCATATTGAAACGACGTCACTGGGGACTGGCCGTTATTGTCCTGACCCCAGTGAGGACCGTTCGCTGTGACCACATGCTGCAGCACGATGCGATCGTATCCGTCAACCACGACATTGTGTCGAGAGAAATCGATTTCCACCCAGCCCTTGCCGGTGACTGTCACAGATTGCTCTGCGAGAGTATTGTAGGGGAAGCAATACTGTGTTGGTGGGATGGTGCCTTCAGAGGCATCACCAGTTACTCTGACGAGATCTGGTCCGGTACCTGCGACATAATAGATCAGCACCTTCTTGAGGGTACAGGGTTCATTCACGGAGATGATGATGCTCTCCTCCCAACCATCCTTGAGTGACGGTGTGATGGCTGCTACACCGTTGTCCCGTCGAACCGTGTCAAGACGTGCCTGCGCGGAAGCAAACCCAAGAGACAGTCCTGCTACGATGAACAGGCAAACGACGACGCGGTTATTCATTGGTACCTCACGAGATGATCTCCAAATCTAGTGAGTGCACCACGTTTACGCGATCATAGCAGATAGGCGAACGCGGCAGCGTAGCGGGCAATGATCAGCGTCGCAGCGGCAATAAGGCCGCCAATATTCAGGATGGGGAAGATCCATGCGGGCCATGCCGAGGGCACCGTTGGTGCCAGAATGGAAAAGGCATTTGCTGAGGAAGTAATATCGAGGAGGGTTACCGCTGAAACAGGACGTGCCAGTTCTTCACTCGTTGCGATCAAAACCTTGAGGCGCCGCACTTCGCGCAGGTACTCGACGCCCCACAGAGACAATAGGACAAAGTAGATGAGTGTCTGTCCCGAACGAAGATCACGGAGTTGGTCGTGATCGATCACCGATAACCAGTTCATCACATAGATCACGATCCAATAGCAACCAGCGATGGTGAAACTCATGCGAATGAGGCGGGCAAAGCGTTGCTGCTGTGCCGTATAAACCGACGAGATGGTAGGATCGAGCTTCATAGGTGGGAGGCGGAAAAACGAAAAGCGCGGTCACCGTGTAACGATGGCCGCGCTTGTTGAGTTCAAATCACGAATGCGAAAATTATTCAGCGGCTGGAGCTTCTTCGGCGGCAGGTTCAGCGGCTGGCGCTTCCTCCACTACCGGTGCTTTAGCTGCCTCAGCTTTTGCCTTTGCACGATCGGCACGACGCTGCTTCAGGCGCGTATAGCGGGCCGATGCAACTTCCTTGTGCTTTGCTACAGCTGCATCAATTTCTTCTGATGACGCACCCTTGAAGCCAAGGTGACGACGAAGAAGAACGCCTTCGCGGCTGAGAATTTCGCGTACGACATCTGTCGGCTGAGCACCAACAGATAGCCAGTACAGAGCGCGTTCTGCTTCGAGAACAACGTTCTTTGGGGTCGTCATTGGATCGATGTAACCGATCCGTTCGATTGAAGCGCCGTCACGACGGTCGCGTCCGTCGATCGCAACAATGTCGTAGAAGGGGTGCTTCTTACGACCGCGGCGACGCAAGCGGAGTTTTACCATGATTTCTCCTGTTCAGAGAATTGTGAAAGAAAGAGAACGATCAGCGACGCATTCCGAAGGGGAGATTAGGCATGCGGTTGCCCATCATGTTGGCCATCTTCCCTTTTGTCATGTTTCGCATCATTTTTTGCATGTCTTCAAATTGCTTGATCAAACGGTTGACATCCTGAATCGACGTGCCGCTGCCAGAGGCAATGCGCTTACGTCGGCTGCCATTGAGCAACCGTGGGTTCTGTCGCTCTTCACGTGTCATCGAAAGGATGATTGCTTCAACGCGACCAAAGGCCTTGTCATCGATCTCAACGCCACGAAGCGCCTTGTCGACGCCGGGGAGCATACCGAGAAGATCGCGAAGCGATCCCATCTTCTTGATAAGTTTCATCTGGTCAAGGAAGTCTTCGAACGAGAACTCATTCTTCTTGAGCTTCTCTTCAAGGCGTTCGGCTTCCTTTTCGTCGATCTGTGCTTGCGCCTTTTCCACCAGTGTAACGATATCGCCCATCCCAAGAATGCGGGAGGCAATACGCTCGGGATAGAACGGCTCGAGAGCATCGATCTTTTCGCCAATACCGACGTATTTGATCGGCTTGCCGAGCACGGCGCGAATCGACAGGGCGGCACCACCACGGGTATCACCGTCGAGCTTTGTCAGGACAACACCGGTGAGCTCGAGACGCTCATGGAAGGCCTGTGCGGTGTTGACAGCATCTTGGCCCGTCATCGCATCGCAGACAAAGAGGATTTCGTGCGGCTTTAGGAGGTCGCGCAGATCGGCGACTTCTTGCATCATCTCTTCATCAATCGTCAACCGTCCGGCCGTATCGACGATTACGTAGTCACGACCGTACTTCTTGGCGTATGTCAAGGCCTCGGCGGCGATTTCTGCTGGCTTTGCCCCTTCCTTCATGAACACGGGCAGTGACATGCTCTGACCCAGTAGGCGCAGCTGTTCAACAGCAGCAGGACGATAGATGTCGCACGCTACGAGAAGGGGCTGACGTCCCTTCTTTTTGAGCGAGTGCGCCAGCTTGCCGCAGAAGGTAGTCTTACCTGAGCCCTGCAAACCTGCGACCATGACGATTGTTGGAGCCTGGGGAGCAGTGGCGAGATCTGCCTTCGACGAGCCCATGAGGGCTACCAGCTCATCATGGATGAGCTTAATCATTAACTGGCCAGGGAGAACATTACCCTTGACTTCGAGGCCGAGGGACTTTTCCTTGACGTCGTCAATGAATTTCTTCACAACGTTGAAGTTGACGTCGGCGTCGAGCAGGGCACGACGCACTTCCGTCAAGGCTTCATTGACGTTGTCGTCGGTCAGCTTGTGCTGACCGCGTATCGCTTTGAGAGCGTAATCGAGTTTATCGCTGAGGGATTCAAACATTGCGGTTTTTCGAAGACCGCAAAGATACGAATCATCGGCGTACAATCAGCCCCATACTGCCAAGAAGAGTTCCAGAGGCTGAGCGAGCCACAACTCGGTAGGCGCCTGGAGCCATGTCGGCGACACGCAAAAGAGCGGTTCCAACCTGACCGTCAAGCTGGAGTGCGCCGGAGAGAACGGTTTCACCCTGCGTGTTGAGCACGCTGTAGACCATGGCATCGGTCTGTACTGGGATCTCCAACTGGACGACATCCGACGAAGGGTTTGGTCCAAGGCGCCAGCCAGAGGCGAACAGATCTTGCTCTGATACGGAAGATGGATCTGGTGGGTCAATCGCTGGGATGTTGCCGTTGACATTACCGTTGGCATCGACCAGGATTACCGACAGTCCTGGTCCACTACCATTCGCGGCAGGGTCAGCAAACCCTGTTGCAATCAGAATCGTTGCGCGAGCTGCTCCACGGAAATCGCAGATGAACCCCTTGAGTTTCTTCCCATCACCGTCAGTCATCCAGACCGTATCGGACGTTGGCTCGGTCTCGACGTAGGTCGGGGTCATCTCGCCGTAGCCAAGTTTTGAAGCGAAGGACGCTGTTGCACCGGCAAATGAGACGCGGCTGGCATCCGTAACAGCATGCAGCGTGCGCACGCCGGTTTTTGTGGTTGCATTCTTTTCGAGTGCACCTTCGAATACGGAGAGTTTGAACCGGGGATCTGCGCCGTCTGGATTCTTTGCAAACTTCGAGGTGTCGCTCACACCCAATGCAACGATGGTGTAGGCACGCGATGGACGCAATGGGTCAAGCGTGATTGTTCCGAGTGTGTCCTTGTAGGCTGTCGACGTCGCTGGCGCAAGTCCTATGACAAGGGGCGTGTTGGCAGCCACGTCGACAAATGCCGAAGCTTTGCGGAATGTAACATTGTCAAACTGCTTTGTCCCGTTTACCCACAGGTCAACAACACCATATGCCGGATCTGCAGCGGCATGGACGATCTGCACGCGGCATGTTTGAGAGCCTGCGATCAGCGGTGACCGTGAAACACGCCCATCTTCAAGGACGCTCAGCAGGGCAAGCGTATCAAGACTCTTTGAATTGTCACCCGGAGTCTTGAAGCCACTAATGACGCAAATCAGAACATCGCTCGATAGAGCAGCAAGATCAACGCTAAACGAAGCGAGAACCTTTGTCTTCTCACCTGGCTTGGTGTAGTCAATTGTGACGCTTTTACGGTCAAGAACACCGGCCGTCAGGCTGCGGTCAAGGTATGCCACATTCGCCGCGAGGGCCTTGTCCGTCCCGCGAGCATACACATCGCCCGCCTCGAGGTCCGTCGATGCGTTGAAGATGTACACCGCAGTCTTCGATGGATTCGTGTTTTCGCTCGGTACTTCGTATGTCGTGATAGCCAGCGCGGTTGACTTTCCGCTTGGATTCGGCAAATAGTCTGATGGCTTGCGGACACCGGAGAAGATGGCCATGTAGGCTTTATCAGCTTCTGGCGTGAACACTGTTTCGTAGATCGACTCTGAAATACCCGCACTGGTGCTTGGGGCAACGCTTAGCGTGACCTCCAAGTCGCCAAAAATCGCGACCTCTGTCAAGTTACTCGCCTTCTGGAAGGCGATATCATCCACCTTGTAGATGATGCCGGCCTGGGTGACATACAAGTCCACTACCCTCAGTGAAGGGTCTGGTGAGCTGTGGACAAAGGTGGCAGAGGCAAGCTGTGCCATTGAAGGTGTTGCCCAGCCGAAGAGCATAATACCAGCAAGGAGGAACAAGCGATTCATTGAATGAGGCCTTTCAAGACAGGAAATAGTCGATGGGGAGGTCGGTCGATCGAAGATGAAACCACATCTGGCTTTAAAAGTTTCATGATGGGGATGCATAGGTCACAAATCGACCGTCTGCACGTGATCCATACGCAGGGTGGTGGGGAATAACGCGAACCGTACACCCCTGGAAGCCACTCGAGACGCAGGCAGACGAACCCTCAAAGATAGTCTCTTCGCCCTCATGTGCAACGCGATGCATTGTCACGATGCTCTGTGGTCGAATCTCATTGCGGGCATCGATCGGGCCGTGGATGAGCTCAACTCGCACGGCATCGGCCGAAAGGTGTCCGAGGTGAACGCGTGCCTGGGCTATCAAATGTTCTCCGACATGCGCAGGATGATGCCCCTTAACCTCGACCTTTTTGATCTGAAGCGTGGGCCAGGCCTGGAGGAGAAACTGCTCAAAGGCATACAGCTCCTGAGCGCCGCGCCCATGATCGTGTAGCATGATGGAGGAACGTTGGAAGAGCGGCATATAGGCGAAGGTGGCATAGTCCCGGACCATCCGATGCGCCGAAAATCTCCATGCATTGGTGGCAATGCTACGCTTCATTCGAGCCACCCACTGATGGGGGATTCCGTGCTCGTCACGATCGTAAAACAATGGGGCGATTTCGTATTCGAGCAGATCATACAAGGCTGCAGCATCAGCGGCATCTTGCTCATGATCATCAAACTCTTCACCATGACCAATTGCCCAGCCATTAGATCCATCATAGCCTTCCGCCCACCAACCGTCGAGAATCGAGCAGTGGAGAACACCGTTCGCCGCTGCCTTCATTCCCGATGTTCCCGAGGCCTCGTGTGGTCGACGCGGCGTGTTTAGCCAGACATCACATCCACGAACAAGCATTCGCGCAACATCCATGTCATAGTCCTCAAGGAAGACAATTGACCGTTCAAGTCCATGGGCACGAACTCTCTGGTGAACTTCCTGGATGAGTTCTTTACCTTGAACGTCCTTCGGGTGCGCCTTACCGGCAAGAACGAATTGAATGGGGCGGTCACTTCGCGTCGCAATCGATGCCAGTCGCTCCATGTTCGAGAGCAGGAGGTCGGCGCGCTTGTAGGTGGCGAACCGTCGCGCGAATCCCACCGTCAGGGCATCTGGCCGTAGGGTCTCCTCAATCATTGTAGCCTGACGTTCAGACAGTGATGCATGGTGCTTACCTAGCACATGTCGACGCGACCCATGCACAAGCCGATGACGGCGCATTTCGTGGGCGCGCCAAAGCATATCATCGGCGATGTGGTAGGCCCCTTGCCATGAGGATTCCTCCCATGGTTGCTCGCGCCAGGCTGAACCCATCGCAGTATCGTAGAGTACCCCAAGTTCGGGGGCAATCCAGGTTGGCGTATGGATTCCATTTACGATCCCGGTGATCGGAACATCGTCAACGGGGAAGCCATTCCATACAGACTGCCACATTTGCTGCGCAACGTGTCCATGGAGCTGACTAACACCGTTACGGAATGTGGATCCTCGCAAGCCGAGGATGGTCATCGAAAAATCAGCAATCGGATTGTCGGGGTCTGCCATGCCCAAACCAACCGCGTCAGACCAGGCGAGCCCCATCGACTCTACGTAGGATCGAAGGTATGTTTCAAGCGTCGCGACGGGGAATACCTCGTTTCCCGCCGGCACTGGCGTGTGTGTAGTGAAAGCAGTTGATGCGCGCGTCATATTCCAGGCTTCGGCAAATGAGATTGAGAAGCGACGAACAAACTGATGCGTGCGTTCGAGCAGAAAGAATGCTGCATGACCTTCATTAATGTGGCAGACATCCGGCTGAATGCCCATGGCTTCCAGTGCGCGCATACCACCAATACCGAGGAGCATCTCTTGCATAATGCGCGTGTCTCGAGTGCCTCCATACAGGCGATCAGAAACGTCTCGCAGAATTGGGTCGGTGTTGGCCGGCACATTCGTATCGAGGAGATACAGTGGCACGCGGCCAACCATTGCACGCCATATGTGCGCATAGCACCGACCAGCGGGAACGTCAACCCAAATTGAAATGGGCGAGCCATCGGGGTGGTTCATGCGTTGGATAGGGAGCGCATGAAAGTCCATCTCGGCATACTGCTCATTCTGCCATCCGCTTTCGGTGAGATACTGCCGAAAGTACCCCTCCTGATACAGGAGGCCAACGGCAAGGAGGGGTAAGCCAAGGTCACTTGCCGACTTGAGATGGTCGCCGGCCAGGACGCCAAGTCCACCAGAATACATCTGAAAACTCTCATGGAGTCCGAACTCAGCGCAGAAGTATGCGATGCAGCTTGGCATCTCGTTGGCGTGACCCGCAAACCATGTCTCGGACGTCATGTACTGGCGAAATCTCGTTACAACGCTGCGACAACGTGAAACAAAGTCTGCATCGGAAGCCAATTCGTGAAGACGTTCGTGGGGGATGCTCTGAAGCAGAGCCACTGGATTATGATGGGTGTGTTCCCACAAGGTTGGAGAGATCGAGGCCCACAGACGCGTTGCCTCAACATCCCAACACCACCAAAAATTGCGGGAGAGTTCAACAAGTGGGGTAAGGGGCTCGGGAATACTCGGAGCAACGACGAACGTAGAGACTGGGCGCATAGTGACGCAAAACTACAATCGGTACTGCGGAACCCTGTGGAGCGGTATACTTGTCGTATGATCCTGCCCGTATCTTCTGCGTCTATTGACTACGTCGCCAGCCTCCTGCGTGATGGTGCCGTTGTGGCGATCCCGACCGAGACGGTGTACGGTTTAGCCTGCTCAATTGACCATCCAGAGGCTATTCGCCGAGTTTTTGAGCTGAAGGGTCGACCCAGTGACAACCCTCTCATTGTTCATGTGCATTCGATTGAGCAAGCGTATGAGCTTGTACGTGAGAGCGACCATGACGTTCTGTGCCAGATCGGCTCATGTTTTTGGCCAGGTCCACTTACGATCGTCCTTCAACGCAGCGCGCGTGTTTCGGACTACGTAACGGCTGGCCTTGAAACGGTGGCGATCCGCATGCCAGACCATCCAGTGGCTCTCGACATTCTTCGTCATACAGGTTGCCCACTTGCCGCACCGAGCGCAAACATCAGTGGGAGACCCAGTCCCACGCGTGCCTCACACGTGGAACAGGACTTTGGTGATCGCGTGCCGGTAATTGATGCCGGTCCCTGCACCCATGGTCTCGAAAGCACCGTGGTTCGGATCGTTGACGGACAGTGCGTAATCCTGCGACTTGGTGCCATCGACCGAGAAACCCTACAGCGATCCCTTCCGGGATACGTCGTGCGTGTAGCAGGTCAGGACGACGAACGTTATCGTTCGCCTGGTACGCGCTATCGACACTACGCGCCGAGTGCTACACTGATACTCTGTGATTCGATTGATCACCTGCGAGCAGAGCTTTCTGTGGTCTCCCCATCTGAGGCTGTGGTTCTCATGACGCAACGGTCCGCAAGCGAATACCCTGATGTGGTATCGAGGCCATTGCTGGCCGCAACATTGTTTGATGAATTCCGTCGTGCAGATGCCTTGCTGGTTAGCACGATCATAGTACTTTGTGACGATGAAACACGATCCAACGAAGCGCTCCTTCATCGGCTGATGAAGGCTGCTGCGACGGATCACTAGCGTGAAAGAACCAACCATGACGCATCGGGACATACGCGTTGTCAACCGTGCGGGTCTGCACACGAGACCTGCTGCGTTGCTTGTGAAACTTGCCGCCAGGTATACAAGCGACGTGCACCTTGTGAAAGACGGATTTCACATCAACGCCAAGAGTATCATTGGCGTGATGACACTGGCTGCCGAATGTGGCGCACAATTGCGTCTTGAGGTAGACGGACCTGATGAAGTCGCGGCGGCGGATGCAATTAGCGAACTTTTCCATACCGGATTTGGCGAACCGTAAGTACTGGTACTACACACCATGTCGGAGTCCATATCAATGTCAGTAACACTGCATGGCACAGCTGCCTCCTCCGGGGTTGCTATTGGTCGTGCCGTTGTTATTCACCCGGCATGGTCAGAGGATACTCCAATTCCGGGTCCCCGTGGTGATGCGACGGCTGAGACCGCCCGGTTCCGCGCCGCACAATTTGCCGTAGCAAATGAGCTGGAAAGCATCGTTGATCGTGCACGGGAGGAGTCGCCAACACTGAGCTCAATTCTCGAGACGCATCACATGATTGTGACCGATCCAGTGTTGAGTTCAGATATAATCGACCGGATATCGTGTGGGGTTTCACCTGAAGCTGCCGTCATTCATGAGTTCGAGCGTCAACGTCGCACACTCATGGCCTCCACGAATTCCATGTTCAGAGATCGTGCACACGATCTCGATCACATGAAGCTGCAGATACTCAACGCCCTTCGCTCAGGCTCGGCACCTGCGCCTCGCGATGGTGAGAGTATTGTAGTTGCAGATACCGTCTCGCCACATGATATGCTCGCTGATTTTCATCTTGGCGTTCGCGGATATGTTATGCAATCGGGCGGTGTAGATGCACATGCGTCGATCATTGCCCGTGACTTTGGTCTGCCTGCCGTTGTTAGCGTTCATGGCGCGACTGCTCGGATTCGCAATGGAGACCTCGTAATCATTGATGGAGATGCAGGTGTTATTCTCTGCAATCCGGATGAACCCACGGTCCGACGGTATCAGGAGCGTCAGCAGGAGTACGCGCTGCAGCGTGCTGCGCGTGAAACGCAGGATACCGGTCCGGCAATAACACTCGATGGAGTACGAGTGATGGTTGAGGCGAATATCGATGTCCCTGAACAAGTGGCAAATGCCATCCGCCTTGGTGCTGAGGGATTTGGCCTGGTTCGGACGGAGATGATGATCACGCTCTCTCGAGAGCTCCCCGGCTACGACGAGCAGGTACGAGCCTATCGAGCAGTCTGCCAGGGGGCACAGGATCTGCCAGTTACATTTCGGGTGTTTGATTTTGGTGGTGACAAGGGTGATACAGGGCAGACCTATGTGGAGGATAATCCGGCTCTTGGTCTTCGAGGTATCCGTTTTCTTTTGGCGCAACCCGAGATTCTGCGAACACAGATTCGGGCTTTGCTCGAAGTTGCATTCGACCATCCCATTCGCTGTATGCTTCCGATGGTCTCAACCATCGAAGAGTTGGAGCGGGCACGGGAAATCATCGACCAATGTCGTCAGGACATCGAGTCCCAACGAGGTCAATGCCCGCACATGCCGATTGGTATCATGATCGAAACCCCGGCTGCTGCGCTATCGGCGGAATGCTTCGCCGGACGATCTGATTTCTTCTCCATCGGCACAAATGACCTCACGCAATACACGCTCGCTGTCGACCGAACGAATGATCTCGTGTCGAACCCTACCGATCCCCTCCATCCATCCGTTCTGCGATTGATTGCCATGGCTGTCGAAGCTGCCACGAATGCGCAGATCCCCGTTACAGTTTGTGGCGAGATGGCTGGTCATGCAGCTGCGCTTGATGTCTTGGTTGGACTCGGCGTTACGGGGGTGAGCGTCTCATCGTTCCAGATTCATGACGTTCGGCGTAGGATTCGGGAGCTTGAACGGCAAGCAAGCCGTCGACTCGTTGAATCAGCTTTGAAGTGTCATTCAGCTTCCCAGGTGGTACAGCTTGTCGATGATGCTCGTCGCATTCGAAAGGGAACGTCAGCGTGACGCCGAGGAACTTCGTACCAGGGTGTTTCTGGTTACTGCTGGCCATGTGGACGAGTGGTATCGTTACCGAGGCTACGGCCCAGCAATCAACAGCGGTCATCAGATCAGTACGCATTCTGCAACGCGATGTGTGGGATTCGACAGGTGGGGACTGGTTCTTTGGTGCCGGTTGGATGAATGCACTTCATGTTGTCACACGCCCCTATGTGCTGGACGATGAAGTCTTCTTCGACATCGGAGATGACCTCGATACGGTGGATCTGCTCGAAACGGAGCGGGTCCTGCGGCAAACGCGCGTCTTTTCGAATGTCACAATCCGCCACACCATCATCAACGATAGTGCGGACATCGTCCTTGAGGCGCAAGATCGATGGTCACTTGATCCGGCCGTTGTCATGTCAACCGGTGGTGGTATCTCGACGCTTGGTGGACAGATCGAAGAGTTCAATCTGCTTGGTTCTGCATCACGTGCTAAGCTGCTCGGATTGTACCGCACCGAGAACGATATCGGGATGCAGGGTACTGCCGAACTAAGCTGGAGGCGTGCGCTGCGCTCTCCCGTCAATGTTGATCTTGCGATTACTTCAAATCGCTATCGCACGGATCAGGATCTCACCATAGCGCTACCGTATTGGCGTTTCTTTACCCCATGGGCGTTCTCCGCCCGGCTCATCAATGCCTATGGGAGTGACTTCGCCTATGATGCTGGCGCTGACAGCCCAAGGCTCTTGCCGTTTCGCGAGCAAACGATTGACGGATGGATCTCGCAAGCCGATGGAGAGCGAGACCGGATCTTTGTGACGCTTGCTGGGCGTGCCTCGCGGGTTCAGCGGGTTGACCCTACATCACGTCAGGCATTTGACAACACGGCGCAACTGCTCCTTGGTTTTTCGTCGATCTCGCAGCGATTCTCACGCACACAATTCCTCAACGGATATGAGACAGAAGATCTTCAGGAGGGGGCTTGGGGTTCGGCAATCCTCGGTCGAATCTTTTCGATGGGAGAGGGGTCTCAAGCAATGTGGTACGTCGGTGGCGAAGCAGAGCAATCGCGATTGCTCGCACCGACACTCTATGCGTTTGGTCGCGTAGCTGCAGGTACGGGATTCATCTCCGGTTCGGCGCGGAATACAGCTCTTGATGTCGAGGCGATTGCTCATTGGCGCATCGATTCAAGTCTGGTAGTCGCCGCTCGCTTGCGGTCGCAGACTGTCTGGAATTGGAGTGGTTTTCGTCAGCTCGTTCTTGACCCAGAGTCGGGGATGCGCGGGCTCGAGGCAAATGCCTTGGCTGGTCCAAGCCGGCTCGTCATGAATACCGAGTTTCGGTGGTTCCCACGCTGGCAGCTCTGGATCTTTGGATTCAGTGGTGTGGTCTTTCATGACGTCGGCACTGTATTTGATCAAGGAACCGCATTCTTGAGTTCACGATACCGTCATGCGATTGGTGCGGGCATCCGCATTCACAACCTCAAGGCATCAGGGACGGAGGCATCCTTCCGATTTGACGTTGCCTATGATCCTCTCACAGGCCGCATGTCTGGACTCATTTTCGCCGTCAATCAACTTTTTTCCGCATTTGGTCAGCATCGCTATCGTCCTGCGCAGATTATTGGGCGCGACATGGATGCACAATAATCGCCCCTTGCCATGAATAGTATAACAATCGCATCAACGATCGATCATACGATTCTCAAACCTGATTGTACCATCGAGCAGGTACGGACGCTTGTTCGTGAAGCGATCACGTACCGATTTGCCAGTGTCTGTATCCTACCGTGGCATGTAGCAGACGTTCGGATGTTCCTCGGGCCGGATCCGCTGCCTATCTGCACCGTCATCGGTTTCCCACTTGGTGCATCGACAACATCGAGCAAGGTTCACGAGACCATTGATGCCATTGCTAATGGGGCTCGCGAGATTGACATGGTTGCCTCCATTACGGCCTTGAAGAGTGGGCAGCGCGATCGCGTTGCCCGTGATATTCGCGATGTGACATCTGCTGCCCACGACCATGGTGCACGTGTAAAGGTGATCATTGAGACGTGTCTTTTGAGTGATGATGAAAAACTCATGATGTGTGAACTCGTCACTAACGCAGGTGCCGATTTTATTAAAACCTCAACAGGGTTTTCTACTGGCGGTGCAACGATTGATGATGTTCGCCTTCTCCGTCAGAATGTGGGGCCGAACGTGGCCGTTAAGGCCAGTGGTGGCATCCGCGATGTTGCAACTGCGATCGCAATGATCGATGCCGGCGCCGCGCGATTGGGCACCTCCAGTGGTGTAGCAATCGTGACATCGGCAACTGAAAGCTCTACTCCTGCGGGTATCTACTAGTCCAAATGAACGATTGGCGCGCACAGGTCGGGCCAGGATAGATGATGGGAATGATTTTTGTTATATTCGTGTTGCAACACACAAATGCATTTTTCGTCTCTTGGAATTCATCATTCACATCTTTTAAAGGTTTACAATGGCAACATGGAATGTCGATCCGATGCACTCAGATGTGCAGTTCAAAGTCAAGCACCTGATGATCAACACCGTCACTGGTGAGTTTACCTCCTATACGGTTACGGTAGAAGCCGAGAAGGAAGATTTTTCGGACGCCGCGATCACGTTCGAGGCAGATATCAACAGCATTTCAACGAAGAACGAAATGCGCGATGGACACCTCAAGAGCGAAGATTTCTTTGCTGCAGAGAAGTATCCAACGATGCGTTTTGTTTCGACATCCTTTAGCCCAAAGGGCGACGGCACATACAATCTCGTCGGTGACCTGACAATTCGTGATGTCACGAAGAGTGTTACACTCTCTGCAGAGTATGGTGGCCAGATGACAGACTTCTATGGCAACACCAAGGCCGGTTTTGAGATCTCCGGCACCATTAACCGTAAGGAGTTTGGACTTGCCTGGGATGCCGTAACCGAAGCCGGTGGTATTGTTGTTTCGGATGCTGTAAAGCTTCAACTGAACATTCAACTTCAAAAGAGCTGATCATGCTACGCCCAGTTCACCTCATTGCAGATTCATTGCTGACGAATGTTGGTCCGCTTGACGTCAAGCAGCCACTTCCAGTTGCAGCACTCCGAGATGCTGATCCGTTTATCCTTCTGCATCACGCCGGACCGCAGCCAGTTGTGCCAGGTGAATTTCATGGGCGAGTAGATCCACATCCACATCGTGGATTTGAACCCGTTTCATTCGTCTACCGAGGGAGTCTGCTGCACCGCGACTCCCTCGGAAACGAAGGCTCGATCGGCGCCGGAGAGGTGCAATGGATCACAAGTGGTCACGGCATCATCCATAGCGAAGGTCCGTCTGAGCAGTTGCTCCGAGATGGTGGTGAACTGGAATTGATTCAGCTATGGATCAATCTGCCCGCCGAAAAGAAGATGATGACCCCGACCTACCAGGAACTTCATCGGGAGCAGATACCCGTTGTATCAATCCTCGATGGCAAGGGGGAACTGCGCTTGGTTGCTGGTGCGCTCGGAGACTCGCGCGGTCCCGCTACAACGCAATCACCGGTCATGGCTGCGATGGGAACAATCCAAGCCGGAGCTACGGGTACCATCGAGTTGCCTTCGATGAAGAGAGCACTCCTCTATGTGCTTGGTGGACAGCTTACCGTCAATCACGAGCATACCGTGGCACGGCACAAGCTTGTAGTGTTCGGTGAACAAGGTGAGAACATCCACATCGAGGCTCATGCACTAACGGATGTACTTCTCCTGACAGGTGAGCCGCTTAATGAACCCATCGTCGCATATGGCCCATTTGTGATGAATACCGAAGATGAAATCCGCCAGGCTCTCGTTGACTTTCGTCAAGGGGCGATGGGACATCTTGACTACTGACCCAGTGGGCTGGGTGCTACCGTACTGCAGTTAGGACATCGACCGTCCCATTTTCGGCTGTAATCCTCACGACGTACAGTCCAGACGGAATCATCGATACGTCGATGGCTACCGCACCTTGGTCTACCGCACGCCCCGCAGCGATAGAGCTCATCGCAACAGATCGACCCACCAGATCGATGATCTGCACGCGGATCGCACCGGCACTGGCGCGCGGCACGTACACGTACATGATGTCATCAACCGGCTGCGGAGCTACTCTAGGAATAGATGCATCATCGGTTGCAATACTTCGCAAGCTCCTCCCAGCGCAGACGTCGTCCATCACGAGCGAACCATCGTCATGGGCGATCGCGCTCGCCTGGCCAATCCATGAAAACCCAGGTGCGCGATCGAAGATCAAGCCGGTAGACGGTAAGACGGAGAGAAGAGCGCGGACTGGGATTTTTGCAAGGGTGTCTGTACCATCCCAGCGTCCTAGTACATCTACAACTGTAGAGTCATTGCGGGTGGCAACACGCCATCGGGCTCGTTGGTTGAATCCCGCTTCAACAAACGCCTCAGTTGATTTCCAGGCATACTGCAAACGGAAGGTATCGAGCAAACTTGAGTCGATGTCCGGTCTACCATCAAGAATGATTGGAATACTTGTCATACTTCCTGTTTTGACCGCGATATCAGGAATGCGCACTCGTGTGATCGCGAAGCCTTCCCCGCGAGCTTGCGTTTGGAAATCAGCGGGGCATACGTCAATTCGTCTCAGCACGATGCTGTCAACATGTAATCCAAATGTCTGTCGATACTCGACGTCAATCGTAACCGAATCACGCGGTGCCAGAATGGCTGGCAGCGGTGGTGTGATCTGTCGCACCGTGTAGGGTGAAGATGGTGCATGCACAAGATCGACGGTATAGGGTATAGTACCCGTATTTACGTAGCTCGATCGCAGGATTTCCCGTCGACCGATGATAGGCTCAGTGTATTGAAGGACCCGCGTGTGCGTGATCGAAGCGTCCTGCGCCACACCTTGGATATGGATTGTCACAACTGTGTCGCATGGTGCGAGACGCATTCGAAGAACGATGCTGTACGAACCCCCAGCAGTCGGTCGAGCACGTACGGTGATAGTGTCGAGTCCACGAAGAGTATCACCCCGCATCACGGTGGTTGTACCTGGCCCGGTGAGGTTGACGCTATCAATAACCCATACCGTGGCCGAATCAGATTGGATCGGAATCTGAATAACCTCGATGGAATCCTCGCACAACAGAATCTGCGGCGCGGTCAGAGAATCAGGAGCAATGATGAAGGGGGCAGAGAAGATTCCTCCCACATGCATCCATAGGGTGTCAAGGCATGCACTATCACGCACAACAAGCCCCAGGCGTCCATCCGTGCGTGTCCGGTTCGGCGACCACCGGAGTCGGATCGGCTGTGCAACCCCATTGTTCCAACGCAATGGCGCTAGGCCGACAGCTTCGACGTTGGAGTCGGCAATCACTCCTTCGAGTGTGACATCGGCACCGATGATACGCACATCGATGAGTGTATCAACACTGATTACACTACACGACGACAGCGTATCCATGCGCACGGTGTCGGGACTGAGTCGAAGATTACGATCCTCCCAGATCCAAGAGATGAACCCTACGATGAGTGAGTCACACGGTGATGCAACAACCTCGATTCGTGCACGCTGGAACCCTGTGCGATCTCCGGGAACGATCCGCAAACGCACGCGGATGCTATCTCGCGCTGCCAGCGTATCAGGAGGATTGATAGTGGTAACTGTTCCGCTTCCAGTCGAACTCCATTGTTTGAAGCTTGCGCGGCGGTTCGAGAGGTTACGAATGACGATCGACGTGTCAATTGGGTCCGCACAACGCAGGATGCCAAGAGATACGGAATCCATCCGAAGAACCCATGGAGCGCGAACGCCTACAATGATGGAGTCTTCAGCCCAACAGCCCGTGGGTCCAATGACCCGAATGACAAAGGTATCTGTAACGGCGGCCCGAGTTCCCGCGCGAGGTGATCGGCCAATGATCGTGCCGCGCGAGTTCTTCCAGATGATGGTATCTGCACGGCCCGTAATAACGCAATCAAGCGTGATCGAGTCGCCAGCACAAACTGTGTAGCCCGGTCCCGCGCGTACATCAATCGGTGGTGGTGGGGTTACATTCTCTGGCACGGGTGCACGATACGCCACGGCTCCGGGCTCGCCGCTTTCGGCGAGGTAGACCGAGTTACGGATGTCACCAAACGCAATGTTGCGACCATACAAGCCCCCTGCAACGGTGTATGTGAGCGATGGCGGTGGTATTGCCTGTGAAAAGATGAACATTCCACCACCAGCTCCTCCTCCCGGACCGTGGAGGCTACCAACATTGAGATTACCGCCTGGTGCACCGACGGCAGAGACGGCCACGGGTCCAATGGCGACTCGACATTGAAGTACGACTGATCCACCAGCACCTCCACCTCCAGCACCATCATTGATGCCGACTCGCGTGGGAGGTGCGCCATTTGCCGAGATACTATTCTGATTTCCAATGATGGTATCGCAGCGGATGATGACGATTCCGCCACCACGACCGCCGGGAGTTCCATTGTTGTTGTTCATTTGGCCTGCGCCGCCGCCACTTCCCAGCTGTGGTAGGGGAAGACCATTGAACACGGGAGCAGCGCGTTGTCCAGGGCGCCCACCATTGTCAAAGAATGCTCCACAGCCTTCCCATTGACTCCCTCCCTTGCCCCCAATCCCACCATTACCACCACCTCCACCGCCGGAGTTATGGCCACGCCCGCCACCACCGGCGCCAAACAATGCGCGGCCGCCAGAGACCTGTGATGGAAGGGGACGAACAATTGTTTCGCCTTTTGCGGCACTGTTGGGACTGAGCGTCACATCGTCGTCGAGAAGTGTGGAGCACGCCCCGCCCCCTTGCCACGTAACACCACCGCGGAAGCCAATACTATCGGCGTTGATGTTGGCGCTGAGGGTGAGTGCTCCGGATACATCGATGACGACAATGCCGCCAACTCGACCGTCCCATGGTCGTCCCGTGAGGGGCGCAGTTACCGTTGCACGTGCGTATACCGGAACACGCACGAGTTGGATATGACCACAGTTCGCATAGGTGTTCTGCAATGGAAATCGCAGCCAGATGTCGGTACCACGTATAGAGTCGATGACGGCGAACTCACAGTGGCCGACGGTAGAAACATCGTAGCCCGAGGGTTGTGTACAACCCTGGACTTGAATCAGAAGGACGCGATCACCCTTGGTGAATGTTGCTATTGAATCGACACGCAACCGAGACAAACAGTTGATTGTCTCCACGGTGATGACTCGTGTGTAGTCATTTACAATGCCGCTGATTCTGTCCTGCGCACAGACGCGGGCATGCTGAAACATCAGCACGATTGCCGCGAGAGCCGTCAGAAGTCGTAGCATCTGCATCATGGTACCATACCTGTTGACCAAGAGCGACATTACGCAATTAGCGGGGTTTCCTTAGGCAGAAACTGGGGGCTTATCCGAGAGCTCGAGGCCCTCTGATCGCTGAACGGTGTAATCGATCTCCCAATCACTCTTGAACAGCACGACGGGGCGTTCAAGATCATCGACGACAACGGGTGCTGATGTTGCAGGTCTTACCGATCCAATGATCCAACGTGCTCGCGTATACGACAGACGCTCCAGGCGAACCTTTTCGTTGTACTCGTTTTCCATACGCCAGGCAAAGAGCTCGAGCTGAAGTTCGCCCACAACGCCAACGAGGGGAACGGGGCTACCGTCAGCTTCCGTAAAGATCTGGATCACACCCTCCTGACTCAGCTGGTCGATACCCTTACGGAATGACTTTGAAAATGAACCTCCGGCAGGCCACACCTTAGCAAAGATTTCCGGCGCAAAGCGCGGGAATGCGGGAAGCGTGGCAAGTGTCCGTTCCGTAAGCGTGTCACCCACTTGAAAGAGACCGGGATTGGTGAGTCCGATCACATCCCCCGGAAATGCTTCATCGATGATCTTCCGATCGCGACCAAAAATCTCGAACGGATATGTCAGCTTCGTTTCTTTGCCCGTTCGGGGATGCATCGCCGTCATGCCACGTGTAAAGGTGCCACTCACGATTCGTAGGAACGAAATCCGATCTCGATGCGCCTTGTTCATGTTGGCTTGGACCTTGTACACAAAGCCTACGAACTCGTCACGCTCGGGAGTTATCAATCCAGCAGACATCTCATACGGCTGCGGCGTTGGGGCAAGATCGAGGATCGATCGGAGGAAGTGCTCAATGCCAAAGTTGGTAATGGCAGATCCCCAGAATACCGGGGTACACTTTTCGGTATGGAATGCATCGGTATCGAACTCAGGAATCACATGATCAACGAACTCCAGATCCTCAAGAAGCTTGTCATGCGCAGCCTCGCCAATTGCCGAGCGAAGCTCCTGCCCGCGGATATCGCCGACACTCACTGGTGCTTTGTATCGATTTCCGACGGTGCGTTCGAACTCGAAGAACTCCCGTGATTGACGATCGTAAATCCCACGAAAATCCGGGCCATCACCAATCGGCCACGTCCGTGGAATGGCCGCAATTCCGAGTACTTGTTCTACCTCATCCAGCAATTCAAGTGGGTCGCGAGCGGGCCGATCCATCTTGTTCATGAAGGTGATGATCGGGATGCCACGGTCACGGCAAACTTTAAACAACTTGATAGTTTGTTCCTGAACACCGCGACCGGCATCGAGAAGCATGATGGCAGAATCAACTGCCATCAAGGTACGATACGTGTCTTCTGAAAAGTCTTGGTGACCCGGAGTGTCGAGAATATTGAGCAGCAGTCCGTCGTACTCAACGCGCATCGCGCTTGAGGAAACCGAAATGCCGCGCTGCTGCTCGATTTCCATCCAGTCTGAAGTCGTCGAGCTGTGTTTCCCGCCGGTAACAGCCCCCGCCTGGTGAATGGCACCAGAGTACAGGAGCAACTTTTCCGTCATCGTCGTCTTCCCAGCATCGGGGTGACTGATGATGGCGACTGTTCGTCGCCGCAGGCATTCGTCGTGGATGTTGGCCATAGCCAACAAACTTACGGCTCGATTGGTGTTCCAACCGATTCCTGCTTCATAACGTCAAAAATGACGTTGAGACCAAACCGCAGCGGAGCAATCGTCCACGGTGCATCAGTGATGACATCCGTGAACATTGGAGAATAGCTAACCTCCGGCGCAATTATGAGTCCATTCGCAAGGGGCGCGGCATAGCGTAGACCAACGATCGCGCCAGCCTGCAAGCCACTGACGTTTGGAATGTCAGCGGCCGCAACGTTGTACAGGCCTGAACCCGTTGGGAAATCATAGGGAAGCGAAGGATCTGCAAGTGCCTCTTGCTGTTCGAATGTTCCACCGAGCGTCGTGCCGACGCGCAGGCCCACCAGAACAGCAAACTCACCAGCCAGCTTGACACTCACAACGGGCTCGAGCATCAGGAAGCTCGTCGTCGTTGTTAGCGAATGATTGATTCCCGTCTGTATGGTTCCATTGCCAGCGCGCACAGTAAGTGGCTCAGTTGCAGAAAAGTCTGTGCTACTTGATTGATACACAAGACGAGCACCAAGATCAATGGTGGGCGACATCGGCAACAGGAATTCAGCTCCAAAGACAAGACCGGACCCGGAGGTGGATTCATAGCCAGGACAACAGGACTCGATCGATGGCAGACGGAATGCCGTAACTCCATTCATCATGATGCCGTAGGAAGCGTGCAGGCCCACGGACATGACCTTGCGATTTCGAACAACTACTTCTTTCTTCGGAGCGGGTTTCGGACGTTCCTTCGAGAGCGATTCCTGAGCATGAACGACTGACGATCCAAGCAGGACGATCACCAGGGCAGCAAGCAAGCGTATAGTCATGGTAGTCCCCTCAGAGTTAGCGTTGAATGACAAATGGAATATTGGTGACCGTTCCGCGAGCAGAAATCGTCATCGTGTACGTACCGGCACCAAAGGCACTGACGTCGAGTGTTCGCAGAAGGGCACCCGAGGCATCCCCAACTGACGCGCCACGCTCGAGTACCTCGCCGAGCATGTTTGTCACCACCCACGAGAGTTCATCTGTTCCGAGCCCCGTCACATCGATCGTAACATCCGAGGTCGCTGGCGACGGATATACGCGCACATCGAATCCATTGCGCTTCTCAATGAGGTAGCGATCGCCCCCTTCTCGACAGATGTCTGTGATGGTGACCAGACCATTACGCTTCTCAATGGTTGCGCCATTAACGCCAATCCACTGGAAGTCTGTAAGCGTCAAGGCTGAACGGTCCGTCGATCCGAGGACGGCGGTGTAGTTCAGCGCGAAGAGCGTGCCGACCGTGTCGGCGCCACGCGTCCCTTGGATGGTGATCGAACATGGACCAGGGGTGTTGGGCAACCAACAGTCGGTTGTATTTGTCCGACCGACAATCACTGCTGGGTCGTAGGTGAGTGTTGCTCTCCATGCCGCAGCACCTGCTGCATTGAGTCCTTGCGATGAACGAAGGCGTACAGGAACGATGAATTGTTCGCCAACCTTTACGCGGACTGAGTCGATTGAAACTGTGCTCGTGACAACCGTTGACTTCTCGCACGTTGCATTGATAGCCGATTGGGCACGCACTCCTGCACACGGAAGCAGGACCGATGCTTCGAGTGTATCGCTGATGACCGTGCGATCACGACACGCCGTCGTGTAGTCAACAACAACCTCGCTGCCCGGCAAAACATTTACGAGTGGCCCTGGAACGGCATTGTCGACAGCTGTTCCTGCACTGATTGAGGTAACACCAACGGTAATGGTGTCTGTTCCTACATTGGTGAACCGAACCTTGCCGGACGCAGTGTTCGTGATTGTACCAAGTGCTACGGTCGGGTTATCAGCCCGCAAGGCCACGCGAGTGCGTGTACCCGCTAGTCGAATGACACGGCGAACATCGCAGGGGTCGAATGTTAGAACAATGCTGTCAACCATTGGGCCATCAGCATCTGGTGTCCATGTAATGGTGAATTCCGACGATTGACCAGCGGCCAGGGCCTGGCCTGCTGCAAGAGATGTTGCAATCCGTGGGCTTGTGGTCACACTCTTGATTGAGGCCGTTCCCGTGCCGTCGAACGAGAGCGTCGAGGTCCGAAGTGTCGAGGTTCCCGGAGTACATGAAGAGAACTCGCCGAAATCGACGGTTGATGGCGCAGTAAAGGCGATGCCATTCTTCTGTAGTGCATACGAAACGCTGATCGTTCGATCACACGGAGCAACACGAAGATCCTGAGATTTTGAGAAGGGGCCGGTGGAACCAGGACGCAGGGCTACCTGAACTTGTACTGACGACTTGGCAGGGATGTCAATTGGCCCTGACGGAGTGTAGACTACTTCTGGATCATTTGGCAGTGTAACTGTGATACCAACGTTCGAGGTGTTATCGATCGTAACTGTCGTATCCTTTTGATTCTCACATCCCGATAGCGTGCCGGCATTAATCGACGACGGTGTTACGGTTGCTGTAATCTCACTCGTCAAGGCATTCAATTTCACCCGCAGCGAATCCTTGCAGGCGCCCGATTCAAATGGGAACACAACATCGACGCTTTGAACACCAACCGTCGGTGTGTAGCGGAAGGTCACATCCTGCTTCTCACCCGGCTTCAGCGTGAATTGAGCGGTAGGAGAGACAAGTGTGAATGGAGCACTCACCGTGGCAGGCGAAACCACGAGATCGACCTTGCCACTATTGGTCACAATAGCCGTTCCAATCTTGGGCTCAGTGTCACATGCCAGACTCGCGCCAAATGACACGACGCCCGGAGTGATTGTTGCGGTAAGCTGATCTTTCTTTGCCGCGTACTTGCCTGAGACGGACCACGAGCACGGTGCACCGGTGACTGTGAAGCTTCCGTTGATTGAGCCTGCGACGGATGCAGAAACACGTAAGCGGAGATCGACGCTTGCTCCCGGTGCAACAACAATCCCCGGCGTTGTGGATGTGAGCAAGCTCAGACGTGGATCATCAGGAACAAATCCGGTAATTCGAATCTCGTAGGCATTGGTGTTGGTGATGGATACCGTCGACTCTGATGAGGAGGCACAAGCATCGATGGTGCCGAAATCCACTGTTTGTGGCCCAATCCCAACCTTCGGGTCAATAACTGTTACGAGCACTGTATCGCGGGCTGAACAACCCGCTGCATCCGTCACGGTCACTTCATATCGCGATGTGGTTCCAGGATTGACCGAGACAGCCTGCAGAGTGTCGTCCGTGATGATGAACTCCACACCAGTCTCGACTCTATTCCACTTGAAGCGGTATGGGGCTGTTCCACCATTTGGAGTCGCCCTGAGATCAACGCTACTCTTGATGCAGAGTGTTGTGTCGCGTCCAGCAGAAACCGTTGGCTTTGGGTTACGGCCAATGAAGATTGTATCGCGATAGCGGCACCCATCAACTGTCACGCACAGCAAGGTATAGGAACCTGAGTCGCGCACAATAGTGGTTTGCGTGGTATCACCATTTGACCAGCGATAGCGTGCAAACCCCTTGGGGCCGACAAGCTGCCTGGAATCGACATCGCAAAGTGTGGCGGGACCATTCGGAATGATGGTTATCACTGAGTCTTTGCACTGACTGAGAAATGCCACAAAGGCGTTCGTGCGCAGGGTGTCCTTGTCGAGATTGGACGAATCCTGATATGCACCTGTCGTGGTCGTCATTCTGTACGACGTCGCCTTGCCGGTAAGCACAACGTAGGCGTTGTTATCGAGCGCCACATCGAACAACTCGTCATTGCCGAAATCCGTGTTTGGTGGGATTATTGGTGGCGGTGGCGGCGGTGGCGGTGGTGGCGTCGGGAGGTTGGTCTGTGGTGGTGCACCAAGGAATGATCCGAACAACACGACTGATCCGGCTGGATTCAACTTGCCAACGATTCCATCAGTGCCACTAAGTGCGAATGGGGTCTTCTGAATCGCGGTTTCTTCTGTCAACGGGATGTTCGGTGAGCGTCCTGTACTGCCGGCCACCCAAATGTTGTCATTGCGATCAATAGCAACGCCGCGCAGATAATCCGACGAGTCACCACCGTAGTGTGTCGACCATGCCACTGTGCCAGCAGACGTGTATTTGCGAACGTATCCATCTGTATAGCCACGCTTGACATTTTGGAGCGCTGCCTGCGCTGGGAAGTCTGTACCGTAGGTGGTGCCAGCAAGCACAACATCGCCCTTACTGTCGATGGCTAGATCCCCAATGTCTTCAAAATTTGATGAGCCGAAGACCGAGGCCCACAATCGCGTCGGTGTCGGTCCGAACTTGACGACGCCAATGTCTTCGAAGTCCTTATAGCGTGAACCATCCGTTACCGGGAAGTTCCCTGAATACGTGATACCTGAGAAGATGACATTGCCTTGTTTATCAAAGCCGATCTTCCCGCCAAGTTCATCATCGTCGCCACCATAGTAGATGATGTAATCATTCACCCACTTTGTCGAGTCGGATTTATTAGGATCTTTTGTGCCCTTGACGATACTCACGAAGAGGTCAATGTTATCACCCGAGTTAGCCGTGTTTTTGCGCCAAGGGGCTTCACCAAATAGACCTCCGAGTCGTGGTGACTTTGTGTGCCCAACGATTGCCACACGGTTTCCAGAGACGGCAATACCAGTGGCCACGTCACTTTCTCGGCCATAGACTTCCCAGCTGTCGGCCCACTTGCCATCTGCCGTGAGCTTCAAAACGATTGCCTCGGCCAACTCGATCGGCTCTGGATCACCATAGGGGGCGCTTCCGAACAGCACATTCGTGAACTCCGGACGATCAACAGAATTCGACTGGCCGCATGTCCAGATATTACCCCGAGCATCGGTCGTAACGTCGTTGAGTCGATCACTGAGCTTCCCGCCGTAATAGGTGTGCCAGAGAAACTTCCCATTCTCATCAAACTTGGTGACGTAACCGTCGGTACCTCCCTTTTGAGCGCGCTGAAGAACGCCCGGGACGCTTGGCATGTTCGTCGCGAGGGTCGTGCCGGCAATGATTACATTACCTGACGGGTCAACAGATGCAAACGCAGATTCAAAGGTATTGTTGCCACCGTAGTAGGTTGCCCAAATTCGTTGCGGGTCAACCACAAGCAACCGGCTTTGGTCATAGTTGCCAATCTTGAAGCGCACTGACGAGCCGCTGACAACATACCGGGCGTTGACTGGTGAGCGCTGCGAACCGTCGAGATCAGTTGTGAAGACCACAGGGGCTTGCTCGTTCAAGGAACCGATCTGCGTGCGGACAATGAGATTGCCATCCTCGTCGAGTGTCGGTGCGGAAGTACCGTCATAGCGGAATGCAATCGCATTAGGGTCTGCTCCAGGGTGTACGACAAAGTCGTACTTCAAACCAAGCGGAGTGAGATAAAGGCGCATATCGATCCCCGGCCATACATCGTGATACACGATGCTGCCAAATCGATCGGCAACGACCCCATTGATATCGGAATATGCATTGATATAACGCACGACGCCGGGTTGTGGGGACAGAAACTCGACACGAGGATGCGGATTACTTGCGATCAGTCGGAGATCGGAACGCAGAACGTCGACTTCAAGCTGGGGCTCATAGGGATCGCGATTCGGAACTCGATGGAGTGCCTGCTGGAGAATATCCAACCCCTGTCCGTGGATGTATGCCGTGGTTGCACCAATTCTCAGCACGGCGTCGACAGGACGCGGGGAACGACCGTCCTCATACTGTGCCTGGCCTACGTTGCGTTCAAATGCGACGGGTGCTCCGGGCGACGGGGTGCGACTTGAGCTGGCGGCCACAGCTTTCGAAAAACCAGCAACTGCGATCAGCAGCAATGCGATACGCGTGACATGCGTCATCAATGCAATCATAGCGAAGCCTCGGGGGGTGGCAGATAGAGATGGCGAGAATACGACAGAAACGGCGTATCGACAAGCAAGAACAGGTAACAACCGATGCTATTCCGTATCATTGGTTAGTTGGTCCATCACGTACATGTCACGACACCATGACGACCTTAGAGACTCTATCGACTGCCACCGGCCGATCCCTGTTGCGGGACTTGCACCAGGAACTACGGTTTGACAAGCAGCTCAGTGCGCTGGAAACACTCGCCGTGTTGTGGCGGATTTGTACGCGCGAGAAAGACCTCTTTCGTACTGTCAGTCGCGACGTTACGGTGCTGCATCCACTTGGTGTTGCCTCAGGTACATCGCTTTGGATGCAAGAGATCGTTAGCAGGTTTTATTACGCCCCCATCAATGCCTTCGTGTACATGGGCGCAGCATTTCTTCTGGTAGCCGTCGGTTTGAACCGCATTCGCATCATTGACACTCCAGGACTTCTCGTTGCGGCAATCATCATTGAGGCCCTGTTGCTGGTAGTGCTCTTTCTCGTAATGTTCTTCTCTCCACCATTAGAATCACAAGGGTCCGTCGGTGAGAGTGACCGCGATAGTACATCTCAGGATCTTGTGCGCGAGCTTGGTGAGATCGGACGAGACTATGCGGCAATGGCAGTGCAACTTGAGACGATATCTGTGACGTTGCATGAGGTTGTTGAGCGTCAGGATGTGATGACCCAGCAGCTCAGGTCAAGTGTTGACGCCGCCGTCAGTGCAGTGGCTCCGAATCCAGAGCTCATGCAGGCGATGAAGCAAAACACAAGGGCTCTTGCTGAGTTCACAGAAAGTATTGGCGCGTTGAGTGAGCGCCTCAATGCGGTCGAACGCCAAGAAGTGGAACGCCTTGTGCGTCAGGAGCTCGAACGAATTCTCTCACGCAACATCATCGATCGTGATGGATCAGCGTCAGCGCCGAAGAGTTGAGATATACTTCATTCTCTACCTGCTTGCACTGGTGCTCCTCATGCCGGATCGACCAGTCGAGCTGGCAGAGGATGGGACTGCAACTACACCAGTACGGATTGATCTTTTCCCTGAGCGTGTTCGTCTTTCGTGCGAGGTAAAACGGGACTCGCTAGGGAATGCGCTCCTTGTGCGGATGGATTCAACGAACGTGATCCGGTACTCTCCCGAGCTAACCGGTGTTTCCGTGCGAGCTCTCATTGAAGACGTTGCCTCGGGTCAGGTTCTCGTTGTACAGGAAGATTCAAAGTCAGGGCGTCGGTTCGCATCTCTGCGACATGATCGATCCCGCAACGCCTTTGTGTTTACATGGAGCCCCCTTATCGATGCGACGGTGTCGAAGACATTTCGTGTGACGATCCAGGCCAACGGTGTTCCGATGAACGGTGTTGCAACCGATGCATTGCGTGCAGTCGGCAGCACGCAGTTTGTGCTGACAACTATTGTGAATGATCAGCAACCTCCACAACTGGTCTTTCTGCCCGGTCGACGCGATACATTGGTGTTGCGCGAGGAATTGCCCCCTGCAGGACAATCAAGCGGTCCAGGTGAGTTCTGGCTGGAACCAGCGCGGACAAGTATCTCCATGTTTGCCCTGCAAGAGTGGACGAACCGGATCGTTATTGGTGGAGCTGATCCGCAGCGCGACCTCATGGGGCTTCCAACGATCCGTTTGAGTGGAGAAGCGATGTCTGATGTTGCACGACTTATTGACCAACGTACCATTGTCATCACCGGTCGTGCTCCTCGATCAGGGGTCGCAACTGTCGAGGTGAGCGCCCGTCGCGCCGATGGCACAGTTGCGAGCACATCATTTACCGTGAGTGGTCTGAATTACTCCCGGCCGGTCGTGCCGGACATCGTGTATCCAGGTGTTGACTATCTCATCGATCCAAAGATGCCAACAAACGCAGTTGGTGTTCGTGCTGTTCTCCGGGATGGGGGACGCGAGCTCGCCGCCGTTGTCGACGGACAGCTGCGGTTCCGCATGTCAACCAGAGATACAGGAAAGACGATCGTCTTTGAGCGAACCATTGATGGTGTTGCCGAAACATCACCCCATCTGCTCGCGGTGCGCCCCTTCCCGGCGCCGGTTATCCGTGAGATACGTCGTGATCAGGATCCGAATAAGCGATCTGTAGTCGTTCAGTTTTTCTCGCATGACCGAACTGAGAATCGTCCCACGCTCCGCGTGATCGACGGGAATGTTGGCGCTGTACGTAAACTCAGCGGGTATCTCCGGCCGGCTGATAATGCCAAGCCAACAGTCTCCTGGATCGAAGTGTTTGAAGTTACCAGGCGTGAAGAGAGCAAGCCCTTTGTCTTTCGAGTTCAGGCAACTGATGAACGGGGCAGGGAAAGTTCAATCACATCGGCCGACTAATCTAGTGTCCGCTGCGGCGTGCTTCGCGATAGAGACGCACGTTGGCGTTGTGGTCGGCTAGCGTACGTGCGAATCGGTGACGTCGAGTAGAATCACCTCTGGCTACGAAGTACAACCATTCATGCGACTCGGGGCGCAGGGCAGCATGTATGGCATTTCGACCCGGGTTGCCGATTGGGCCCGGTGGAAGCCCTGCAATGAGATAGGTGTTATACGAGTTCGAAGGATCTCGGAGCTCAGCTCCCGTGATTCGATTTTTCCCAGTGAGGTACTGCACGGTGGGGTCGGCTTGCAGCCGCATACCGATGCGCAGTCGATTCTGATACACGCCAGCAATAGTGGGCATCTCGTCATTACGAGCGGCCTCGAGCTGAACAATCGAAGCAAGCGTTATGATGTCCTTACGCCATGCCCAGCCCCGTTCATCGGTTGCCGGAACCAATTCCTTCCACACCACTGCTGCCTGTCGAGCCATCATCGATCCAACATCGTCGGCTGCATCGCCACGGATCATAAAATAGGTGTCGGGCATCAAGAATCCCTCCATCGAGGGGGCCTGGATCCCGAATCGGCGAAGTGTAGTATCGGAGGTACACCAGGAAACAAATTTTGCTGAATCGATGCCAGCACGAGTTGAAAGACGCCGAGCGATTTCCTGGATCGCATATCCCTCTGGAATAGTGACCTTGACAAGGGGCTCGCGTTTACCGCGAACGAGCATCGAGGCAATATCCGCGATCGACATTGATGGCTGAAGATGATACCAGCCTGGCAGAATATCCCTGGAGAGAATGCGCGCGCCAACTGCGATCATACCTGAAAGCGCGGTTGCGGAACCACTTCCGACACGTTCGTGGACAATTGAAACAACAGGACGTGCCGAAGCTCCGTTCCGAGGAATGAGGACGGTGGCCGTCAACCCCAAAGGACGGAAAACAAGCACACTACCACCGATAATGATGCCTGCAGCAGCAATGATCACCCAGAGACCAAAACGCCGTCTCATGCCGCTGTGCGGTCCTGCGACTGTGTGACGGTTCGCACAAAGATCTCGTGAAGCGAGGGCTGGAGCACTGCAAACTCAATAACGTCGGTCACAGCGTTGACACGCTCGAGGATACTACGGATGCTCGTTGCCGGATCGCGGCGCAATTCGATGACATTGACGGATGAGCTCACGACCGTGGTGCCAGGTATTCCATCTATTCCTGGTGCTGTGCCGGAATATCGAATGCGCAGGCGATCGGAGTCGAACCGGGATCGAACTTCTGACACCTCGCCGGCCAGGACAACCCTACCTCGGTTGATAAGGGCAATGTCATCACATAGCCGTTCGACCTGGTCCATCTGGTGGGTCGAGAGGATAATCGTTGTTCCTGCTTGTTGCAACTCTCGAATAACGCTTAGGAGAACATCGGCATTGACCGGATCGAGTCCACTGAATGGCTCGTCGAGGATAAGAAGCGCGGGCTGATGCAGAATGGTCGAAATGAACTGAACCTTTTGCTGCATGCCCTTGGACAGTTCTTGGATCTTCTTCTCTTCCCAACCTGAGGCATCCATACGGTCTAGCCAGTACTTAATGCGTTCACTGGCAGCTCGGGCATCAATGCCTTTCAGACCCGCAAAGTACCGAAGCTGTTGGGCGACAGTCATCTTCTTGTAGAGTCCGCGCTCCTCAGGCAGATAGCCGATCTGCATCCGCCGGGTGTCAATCGAGGAGTCACCGTTAAGGCTGATCGATCCTGCATCCGGCAGGGTGATTCCCGTGATCATGCGAATCAGCGTGGTTTTACCAGCGCCGTTTGGACCAAGGAGGCCAAAGATCTTTCCAGATTGAACGTGGATGGTAACGTCATCGTTGGCCAGATGCTGACCATACCGTTTTGTGAGATGGGTGAGTTCGAGCATGGGCGAAACTACAACGCAATGCGCAGTTACATTCCAGGTAGGGGGCCAATGGAACGCCGGGGATTTGTAAATTCGCGGCACCTTTTGGCCAGGTTGAGTGTTTCAGGCCAACACAGCGGATCTTTTCGTCGATTAATACGTCAAGGCATCTCATGAAGGCATTCGGCGACATTTGGCGTTCGAATCTGTTCCAAAAGTGGCTCATGGCCGTTAGCGGTGTGCTACTTGTACTGTTCCTCCTCGGACACCTTTCGGGAAACCTATTGGTGTTTCTTGGTCCGGATCACATCAATGAATACGCCCATGGTCTGCGCACGATGGGGCATGGTATTGTGATCTGGGTCGTACGACTCGGTCTTCTGTCCTTTTTCATCCTGCACATCAGTGCTGCTATTACTCTGGCTCGGCGCAACCGTCAGGCTCGTCCAGAAAAGTATAGTCGCGTTGAGTCGCGTGCCTCCACGCTGGCCTCACGTTCGATGCTCTATTCTGGTCTGCTGCTGTTGACGTACGTTCTATACCACCTCGCCCATTTCACATGGGGCGCCGTGCATAGCGAGTTCTATGCACAGCCAACCTATGACATTGTTGTTGGGGGAGTTGTGACGGCTACTGTGCCAGATGTCTATACCATGGTGGTGAAGAGCTTCCAGCAACCCGTTATTGCAGTCCTCTATATTCTCTCCATGGTGATGGTTGGCCTGCATCTCAACCATGCGATTGCCAGTGCGTTCCAAACACTCGGTGTTACGAATCGCCGTTTTGTCCCGATCATCCGAAAGATTGGCCCGGCGCTGTCGATCATTATCGCACTGGGCTTTTCCAGCGTACCGCTGGCCATCATTCTCGAATTCGTGAAGATCTAATCGAAGAAAGCTCAACGTTATGGAACTCAACAGCGGAATACCGAGTGGCCCCATTGAACAGCAGTGGGATAAGCATCGGGCTGAGCTCAAGCTTGTCAATCCAGCCAACAAGCGGAAGTTTTCCGTCATTGTTGTCGGCACAGGACTAGCCGGGGCTTCGTCAGCAGCGACGTTGGCCGAGCTTGGATACAATGTTCAGGCTTTCACGTACCATGATTCAGCTCGACGTGCACACTCGATTGCAGCACAGGGCGGGATTAATGCAGCGAAGAACTATCAGAACGATGGAGATAGCATCTGGCGTCTCTTTTACGATACTGTAAAGGGAGGCGACTTCCGTGCCCGCGAATCCAACGTCTATCGTCTTGCCCAGGTTTCGGTGAACATCATCGATCAGTGTGTGGCGCAAGGCGTGCCGTTTGCGCGCGAGTATGGTGGATACCTCAGCAACCGTTCCTTCGGTGGTGCCCAGGTGTCCCGGACGTTCTATGCAAAGGGGCAGACGGGTCAGCAGCTTTTGCTTGGTGCATACCAAGCACTGATGCGTCAAGTTGGACTTGGAAAGGTCACCCTGCATAACAAGCAAGAGATGATGGACCTCATCGTCATCGACGGACGTGCACGAGGAATCGTCACGCGCGACATGGTTACCGGTGCAGTTCGTTCGCACATGGCCGATGCAGTTATCCTTGCCACGGGCGGATACGGCAACGTATTCTACCTCAGCACAAACGCCAAAGCCTGCAATGTCACTGCTACGTATCGTGCGCACAAGCGTGGCGCACTGTTTGCGAACCCTTGCTACACGCAGATTCACCCGACCTGTATTCCACAGAGCGGTGACTACCAATCCAAGCTGACGCTCATGTCGGAGTCGCTGCGGAACGACGGTCGCATCTGGGTGCCGAAGAGTAAGGGAGATCAGCGCAGCCCTGATCAAATCCCTGAGGCTGATCGCGATTACTACCTCGAGCGAAAGTATCCTTCGTTCGGTAATCTCTCGCCGCGCGATATCGCATCGCGTGCAGCGAAAGAGGTCTGTGATGAAGGTCGTGGTGTTGGCCCGGGTGGTTTGGGTGTCTATCTCGATTTCTCCGATGCGATTCGCCGACTTGGCGAGAAGGCCATTGCTGATCGCTACGGCAACCTCTTCGAAATGTATGAGCGCATTACCGGCGAGAATCCGTACAAGGTTCCGATGCGCATCTACCCGGCGGTCCATTATACCATGGGCGGCCTTTGGGTTGACTACAACCTCATGTCGAACGTTCCTGGCCTTTTTGTGCTTGGTGAGGCAAACTTCTCTGATCACGGTGCTAATCGTCTAGGAGCATCGGCACTTATGCAGGGCCTTGCTGACGGTTACTTTGTGATCCCGTACACGATCGGTGGGTACTTCGCGAAGGGTGGTTTGTCGACAGTGAGCTCTGAGAGCGCTGAGGCCCAGTTTGCTGTCAAGGAAGCTGAACAGAAGATCGCAACGCTGCTTTCAATCGGCGGCAAGCGTTCGCCCACATCATTCCACCGTGAACTTGGTAAGATCATGTGGGATAAGTGTGGGATGGCGCGAAACGAGGCAGGACTGAAGGAAGCACTTCAACGCATTCCGGAGCTCAGGGAAGAGTTCTGGCAGAACCTGGTTGTTCCCGGTTCCGGTGCTGAACTCAACCAGTCGCTTGAGCTTGGATTGCGTGTTGCCGACTTCCTTGAATTCGCAGAATTGATGTGTTACGATGCGCTTCAGCGTAATGAGTCATGTGGTGGCCACTTCCGCGAGGAGTACCAAACGGAAGATGGCGAGGCAAAGCGCAATGATGCAGACTACTGCTACGTTGCGGCTTGGGAGCATACGGGTGTTGGAAAGACGCCGACTCTGCACAAGGAGCCCCTTTCATTCGAAAACGTGCAATTGGCAACACGGAGTTACAAGTAATGAACCTCAGACTGCATATCTGGCGTCAAGCCGGACCGAACGAAACGGGCATGCTCAAAACGTATGATCTTGCCAATGTGAGTGAGCATATGAGCTTCCTGGAGATGCTCGATGTTCTCAACGAGGAGCTCATTGCCAAGGGTGAGTTGCCCGTAGCCTTCGACCACGATTGTCGCGAAGGCATCTGTGGAACTTGCGGCATGGTTATTAACGGACGCCCGCATGGTCCGGTTGCTCGCACGACGGCATGTCAATTGCACATGCGGACGTTTAAGGACGGTGATGAGATCTACATCGAACCATGGCGTGCGAAAGCCTTCCCGGTGCTTCGTGACCTGGTGGTGGATCGTGGCTCGTTTGACCGTATCATCCAAAAGGGCGGTTTCGTCAGTGTCAACACGGGCAATGCCCAGGACGGCAATGCGATTCCAATTCCGAAGCCTGCGGCCGACCGTGCCATGGATGCGGCAGCGTGCATCGGCTGTGGTGCCTGTGTAGCAGCATGTCCGAACTCATCAGCCATGTTGTTCACGGCTGCAAAGATTGGCCATCTCGGTTCCTTGCCGCAAGGACAGGCCGAGCGCTCATCGCGTGCGATGGAAATGGTGCTGCAAATGGACGTTGAAGGGTTTGGTTCCTGCACCAACCATTATGAGTGCGAAGCAGCATGCCCGAAGGGCATTAGCGCTGAGTTTATTGCGCAGATGAATCGAGATTTTATTGCCGGTTCATTGACCGGCAAGGCCTAAGACGCGAAATGTGAAGCATTAGCCGCGGAGAACGTCTACGTACTCCTTGACAGCACGTTCAAAGCCAACGAGTACGGCACGCCCTACAAGGGCGTGCCCGATCGATACCTCTTCGATCTCCGCTATCTCAGTCAATGGTCCGATGTTCCGCAAGTCGAGCCCATGTCCAGCTGTGACGATAAGGCCTGCCTGCGCTGCGATTCGTGCGGCCGAAGCGATACGCTCGAGTTGGATCATTTTGGCAGCCCCGCTACGAGCGTTAGCGTAGGTTCCTGTGTGGAGCTCAATGATGTCTGCTCCGCATGTTGCGGCAGCCTCGATTTGAGCAGCCTCGGGCTCAATGAAGAAGCTCACTTCAATGCCCCGCTCATGGAAACGCTGTGTTAGGGCTGTGAATCGTTCCTCGTTGCCAACGATTGCCAAGCCCCCTTCAGTTGTGAGTTCCTCACGCTTTTCGGGCACGAGAGTAACCAGATCCGGCACGACCTCAAGTGCAATGGCTATGATTTCATCATGTGCTGCCATTTCCAGATCGAGTTTTGTCGTAACAACCTCTCGAAGTACGCGCACGTCACGATCGTTCACATGCCGACGATCCTCTCGTAGGTGGCATACGATGCCACTTGCACCGGCAAGCTCTGCGATCACTGCCGCATGGACAGGATCGGGTTCGATTCCGCCACGAGCTTCGCGAAGCGTGGCAACATGATCAATGTTTACGGCAAGGCGCATGGCGTTATTTTTCGAAAGATGGAATGTCGCAGATAGTGGAACTTTTCCGTCACAACAATGTTGTTTCGATGCTATGCCGAAGTTGTTCCTAGCTTTGTGCGCTGCAAAAGTATTGATTACCGACCGATTCGCCGGCGTGCCGTCGAGCGGTTATTGTATCACGTTTCGATTTTGAGAATTATGATCCGAATGCTTCGCCGATCACGTTTCGTTGCCATTGCCTTGCTAGCTATCACGACTCTGGCAGCGCGTGCTGGGACGGTCTCTCAACATGCCCCGCGACTCGAGGGTTTTGTCGCGAATGTTGGGCAGTGGCCCGCGCATGTGCTGTATCTGTCGCGTCAACCGGGCGTTGATGTGTGGATTACACGCTTTGGGGTTGAGATTGATCGTTTCTCCGTCAACAGCACAACGCTCGAACGGACCGGCCGCATGGAGCGCCGTCACTTTGTCGATGCCAACCCACGGGCTCGTGCCGTCGGCACAGGGGAAGTGTGCCATGTGTCGTTCTTCCGAGGCCGAAACGCAACAGAATGGCTCAGTGCACCGGTGTATTCTGCCGTTGCTCTGCAGGATGTCCTCCCTGGAATTGATGTGCGATACTCTCTGGTCGCCGATGGACTTCGTCAAGAGCTTGTCGCTAAAAATGGTGCGGATATCTCCACTGTTCGCGTGGAAATCGATGGCGATGCAAGCACACGGTCACTGGTCAATCCGCCAACCTCGATTGTCTATGGCTCCTACCTTGGTGGAAGTGGAACTGACCTTATAGCTGGTCTCGAGTACCTGACGAATGGCGACATCGTGGTAGCTGGCACGACCACTGGCATGGTCTATGAAGGAGTAACTGGCGGGTACTCGACATCAGTTAAGGGGCTCCTTGACGGATTTCTTGTTCGCTTCGACCGCAAGCTTCAGCGCGTGCGCTCGTACACATTCTACGGGGGCAATAATGAAGATCGGATCACTGCGCTTGTGAAAGACAAGAGCAATAATCTCTACGTTACCGGTGAGACGACATCATCGGATTTGCCAATCACGTCGGGTGCATCAGGTCAGCTCTACAAAGCTGGCATTGATGCCTTCATTGCCAAGTTTGACAGCTCGCTGACAAAGCTGAATGTGAGTGGGTATCACGGAGGAAACAAGGACGATAAAGCGGTAGCTATCGCAGTCGACCAGAATGGCATCATTTTCCTTGCTGGTAACACCACATCGACTGCGAATCTCCCTGTAACATTCCCTGTTTCGACGACGCGTCGTGACTGGCGCGGACGCACCACAACAGAGCCAGGTGGAGGTGCAAACATGGGTGAAACCGATGTGTTTCTGGCCTTCTTTTCAGAAAACGGTTCGATGCGTCAGTCCCGATACTTCGGACGCGAGGGCAAGGAAATCGTAACAGCAATGGTGATCGATGGGTCGAACAGTGTGTTCTTCACTGGTTCTACCACCTCGCCAAATTTCGAAACTGCGCCAACTCCTGGGTTCTTCTCGTCGGGCCGTCTACCATATGACCGAACCTATAATGGTGGAAATACGGATGCCTTCGTCGTCAAACTGAATAATGAACTTGCTTTGGCAAAGTCGGACGACGGTACGTATTCATCCTACTTCGGTGGTAATGGCGATGAAGAAGGCCGCGGAATCTTTGTCGACGAATTGGGCCGTGCCCAAGTCGTTGGCGTGACAACGTCAACAAACCTTGACTGTGTCGGTACGCTCAATACGCAGCGTATCGGTGGACAAGATCTCTTTTTGACGGTATTCACTGATGACGGCCAGAAGATCACCGGAGCAACATACTTTGGTGGAACGGGCCAGGACGAAGCATATGGCGTACGCTATAATGCAGCCACGAAGCTGGCCGTGCTCTATGGTTCGACACAGTCTACAGATTTCCCTGTCGTCGGCGATGGGGCAAGCAACGAACGTGCTGGTACGACGGACGGGTTCATCACGATGATGAACACCACTTCAAATGCCTACACGACCTTAGTTGGTGGTGCTGAGGCCGATACTGTGCGCGCGCTCGTCGTGGAACCAGCTGGTGATCTGTACTATGCCACATCAACAACATCAGATAACCTCATTACGCCGGACTCGGCCGTTCAAACCGGCTCATCAGGCCTGAACGCATTTATTGCCAAGTACGCGTTTGGTACGATTGAGTTGACATCGCCGATCAGCGACGAAGTATGGTGTGCCGGGGCTAATAAAGCTGTTTCGTGGGGAGCTCAAGGGATGTCCGATACGACTAAGTATGCGATTGAGATTGCCCCTGCTGGAACATCAAATTGGACCGTCATCACACGCGCTGCTGTTGGCCGCAGCTTCTCGTGGAAAGTTCCGAATCTTCCGACGGGGCAGTACGATTTGCGCGTTTCAACAACGCGTGGTCACGTCAGCCGGCTTCTAACTCCGTTTACAATTTCCAACCCGCCGTCAGTTAAGGAGCAGCCGAAGGACGTCAGTGCCTGCACAGGTGGAAAGGCTGTATTGCGGTTAAAGGCCGATGGTGCCGGATTGAAGTATCAATGGCGTCGTGCTGGACAGAACATCGCAGGTGCGAACTCAGATTCACTGTCGGTGACGATCGACGCGTCAACGATCGGGAAGTATGACTGTGTGATTACCGGTACATGTAACCCGAGCGTCACCTCAGCAAGTGTCAATGTGGTTACGGCTGTCGCAACCACGATCTCGAAGCAGCCCGCTGGGCTGACCGTGCAAAGCGGAAATCCATTCACGCTGTCGGTTGCTGCGACAGGCTCAACGCTCAGCTACCAGTGGTCGCGCAATGGCACTCCAATTGGTGGTGCAACGGCAGCCGAATATGTCGTTGCGGCAGCTTCCCCTACAGACGCTGGAGATTACACATGCACGGTGACCGGGGGGTGTGGTGTTGTCACCTCAGAAAAGGCCGCTGTGGTGGTCGAGGCAACATCGGTCGATGAGGAACTCGAGCTGACTTCTGCTGTGCGTCTCGTAGGAGCGCATCCCGTTTCAGAAGATGCAACAGTCCGTGTTCAACTCCCTGTTTCATCAGACGTAACGGTTGCAGTGATGGACTTGCGTGGTCGAGTGCTTGAAACCATCACGGTTGGTGCGCTCTCGAGCGGTCTGCACGATGTGAGCATTTCAACGGCAGCATGCCAGTCAGGCATGCATGCGCTCAAGGTCACTTCCTCGGTCGGATCATGGACACTGCCGCTGGTCGTCGTCCGGTAATGAGCTGACGCACGAAGCATTTTCCCGTACTCTTCAAATGTCCTCCGGGCTCTCCCGGAGGACATTTTTCGTTGTTGTGTGTAACTGAGTTGACCGATTGTAGTTATTGGTAGACGCAGAAACCTCCCCTTTTTACGTTCCATCGCATCAGACATGATCAATCGCCATTTCAATCATACGTACCTTGCTAAACTGGTATGTCTCGCATGTCTGCTCGTTCTATGCACGCCTCGGATGCTACATGCTCAGGCTGCGAACGTGCAGACGCCGGGCCTGCGGGGATTCATCGCAAACGTCGGACAGTGGCCGTCACACGTGCTGTATGCTGTGCGTCAGAACGGTGCAAACGTCTGGATAACTCGCACCGGTGTTGTTACTGACAGCTATACGGTACAGGATGGGATGCGAAGCGGCAATGTCGTGCGGGAGGCATTCAGCGACGTCAACCCACGTTTCGAACGACGTGACGGCGAACAGGTGTCGACCGTAAGCTTCTTCAAGGGGAATGACAAGTCGCAGTGGTTCACTGCTCCAGTGGTCTCCCGCGCTGCGCTTGTCGACTACTATCCAGGTGTGACATTTGCGTTCGCGCTCACAGAGGACGGTCAGGTGCAGCGTAGCGTCATCGTGCGGCAGGGGGCTGACCTTTCGTCAATTCGCTGCGAGCTTCTCGGTAGTGCAAGGCCAGAGCTGGCTGACGTTTCACCGGTAACCTCAACGGTGTACGGCACCTATATCGGTGGTAACGGAGATGATCAACTTGCTGCGGTCGAGTATCTGAGCAATGGAGACGTTGTTCTTTGTGGCACGACGTCAGAGCTTGAATTTCCCGGCGTTACGGGTGGGTATAGTGCTCAACTGAAGGGAAAGTCAGATGGATTTGTTGCCCGTCTTGATGCACGACTCGAAAAGGTCTTGGGATATACCTTCATTGGTGGGTCGAGCGATGATCGTTTGTACGTTATCGCCAAAGATGGGAACAACAATGTCTTGGTTACTGGCGAGACATCTTCATCAGACTATCCAACCACATCGGGCGTTACGGGGAAGCTCTACAAAACGCTTGCCGATGTCATCGTAGCAAAGTTTGATCCAACCTTGGAGAAGCTCCTTGTCGGATTCTATCATGGAGGTAACAAGGACGATGTTGGCCGTGCCATCAAAGTTGATGTCAATGGTGTAATCTATGTGGCTGGAAGTACAACCTCGACAACGAATTTTCCTGTGACATTTCCAGCGACAGTAAAGATTACCATTCCGGGTCGGTGGGGCCAGCCCCCTACCTATCGAGACGTGCCGGGTGGAGGAGCGAATCAAGGTCAGACCGACGGATTCGTTGCAACGTTTTCCGTCAATGGATCAATGCAGCTATCACGGTTTTTTGGGGGAAGTGGACATGACATTTTTGTTGCCATGGCGGTTGATAAGTCAAGCAGTGTGTTCCTGACCGGTTCAACGACGTCATCAAACTTCGAAACGGCCCCGACCTCGGATCGGTTCGCCTCGGGACGCAAGCCTGCGGATGAGACATTTAACGGCGGGGTAACAGATGCCTTCGTCGTCAAGCTTAGTCGAGACTTGACCCTGGCCAGCACTGATGACGGTACGTACTCGACGTATTTCGGTGGAAGTGCTGATGATGAGGGAACCGCCATTGTTGTTGATGAGTTGGGTCGGGCCTACATCGTGGGTTCGTCGACGTCGAAAGATCTACCAGCCATTGGGACAATGAACACGCAATCACTTGGACAAAAAGATGTCTTTCTTGCATCCTTTGCCGATGACGGTAGAGAGTTGATTGGAACCACCTACTATGGTGGATCTGGTGATGACGAGCCGCATGCAATCCGGATGCTTTCGGGATCGACGGTGATGATCGCAGGGACGACGAACTCAGAAGATTTTCCAGTCACCGGTGAAGGTGTGGTTAATACACGCGCAGGCCTAACCGACGGCTTTTTGTCAACGCTGAACCTCGCAACCAATATCTACGCCACATTGGTTACGGGAAATGGCGACGACACGGTCCGCAGTATCTCGTTGGATCCTTTGGGCAATCCATACTACATCGCCAGCACGACATCATCGAATCTTCGTACGTATCCTGAGTCGGCTTCGGGGGCCTCGAAGGGTCTTCATGGATATGTCGCCAAGCATGCCTTCGGCATTATTGAGTTGACGGCTCCAGCAGGGGGCGAAACCTATTGTGTTGGCCTAAGTAAACCCATCTCGTGGTCGGCTCTCGGTTTCTCTGATACGGCTCGTTTCCAACTTCAGTATGCGCCGGTAGGTTCTAAGGTCTGGACAGATGTTGCGAAAAACGTCGGTGGTCGCAGCTATTTGTGGAAGGTTCCGGCACTCCCTACGGGTCAGTACGTTGTCCGTGTGACGACTATCCATGGCCATCTTAGCGAGCTGCTAACACCATTTACAATCTCGAATCCTCCAGTGATCACTCGGCAACCCGTAGATGTCTCAGCATGCGGCGGTAAGCCCGCGGTACTCACCATTGGAGCTAGTGGTGCTGGGGTGAAGTATCAATGGAGAAAGTCTGGTGTGAACGTTCCGGGGGCCACGGAAGCTGCGTATACCATTCCGTCGATTGATGCATCAACGGTAGGTAAGTATGATTGTTTGGTCTCTGGGACATGTTCCCCGAGTGTAACATCGGCCTCGGTTAATGTCCTACTTGGTGCACCAACAGAAATCTCACGACAGCCAGCGGGTCTCACGGTTGATGAGGGCAAGCCGTTTACTCTCTCGATTGCTGCTGCTGGGTCAACACTGACCTATCAATGGAATCGCGACGGAGTCGAGATTGCCGCCGCCACAGCATCAGAGTACACTGTACCGTCTGCCAGTAAGTCCGATGGCGGTGCGTATACCTGTGTTGTTTCGGGTGGGTGTGGTGTTGTCAACAGCTCCGTTGCATCCGTGGTTGTGATGGGTGGAACATCGGTCAACGAACTGGACGACACCAACGGAAAACTTTCTGTTGTTGGGCCTGTGCCAGCCGACGGTGCCGTTACGATGCGCATCGGTTCACCAGAATCTCCAGATGCAACGCTGCGATTGGTGAATGCACGTGGTATGGCTGTGCGTCAACTCCCATTGACGTCGTTAGGTAATACGTCGATGATCACGCTCCGTACGGATGATTTGCCATCAGGTGTGTATATCGTCGAGTTTGTCGATGGCTCGGTCGTCACGCGAAACAGGTTTGTGATTTTCCATTAAGTCCGTCACTTCGCTCGCCCCAGATCGATGGGGAACAAAGCGCCCCTTTCAGCTGTTCTAGCCGGCCGAAAGGGGCGTTTTCGCAGGGGCGCACAATAAAGTAGGACTAAATTAGTCGTATATTGCCACTTATGGATCAGCAATCAGTACTCGACGAAGTCGTAGGAAGCGACTATAAATACGGGTTTACCTCCAACATCGAGCAGGAGCTTCTCCCGAAGGGGCTCAACGAAGATGTCATCCGCTTCATTTCGGCTCGGAAGAACGAGCCGGCGTGGATGCTTGAATGGCGACTGAAGGCCTACGAGCAATGGAAGTCGATGATTGAGCCAACATGGCCGAATGTCGATTATCCGCCTGTAGATTTTCAGGATATCATTTATTGGGCCGCTCCAAAGAAAAAGCCTGAGCTGAACTCGCTCGACGAAGTTGATCCGGAGATTCTCGCGACCTTCGAAAAACTCGGCATTCCACTCGAAGAACAAAAAGTTCTAGCGGGCGTAGCTGTTGATGTTGTCCTGGACTCGGTAAGCGTGAAGACGACATTTCAAGACAAGCTTGCTGAACTTGGCATCATCTTCTGCCCGATATCAGAAGCCTTAGAAAACCATCCTGAGCTCGTACGTCAGTACATCGGTTCAGTTGTGCCGACCAACGATAACTTCTACGCCGCGCTGAACTCAGCGGTGTTTAGCGACGGTTCGTTCGTCTACATCCCGAAAGGTGTGCGCTGTCCGATCGAGCTGAGTACATACTTCCGAATCAATGCCCGCAACACAGGACAGTTCGAGCGGACCCTCATCATTGCCGATGAAGGAAGTTACGTGAGTTACCTTGAAGGGTGCACTGCCCCACAGCGCGACGAGAATCAGCTTCATGCAGCGGTTGTTGAACTTGTGGCCCATGATCGCGCCGAGATCAAGTATTCGACTGTGCAGAACTGGTTCCCGGGTGACAAAGATGGCAATGGTGGGATCTACAACTTCGTTACAAAGCGCGGGATATGTGCAGGCGTTGACAGCAAGATTTCCTGGACACAGGTTGAGACGGGATCAGCCATCACGTGGAAGTACCCGAGCGTGGTGCTGAAGGGTGACAACTCCATTGGTGAATTTTATTCGGTCGCGGTAACGAACAACAAGCAGCAAGCCGACACTGGCACAAAGATGATTCATGTCGGCCGCAACACTCGTTCGCGCATCGTATCAAAGGGCATCTCAGCCGGCACGTCGCAGAATTCCTATCGTGGTCTTGTCAAGGTACTTCCTGTTGCGCAAGGGGCACGCAATTTTTCGCAATGTGATTCATTGCTCATCGGTGATGCGTGCGGCGCCCATACGTTCCCGTATCTCGAAGTCGCCAATAACAGCGCCACTGTAGAACACGAAGCAACGACTTCGAAAATCGGCGAAGACATGCTGTTTTACTGTAATCAACGTGGAATCGATACCGAAGCTGCTGTGGCGCTCATCGTCAACGGCTATGCCCGTGAGGTTCTTAATCAGCTTCCGATGGAATTCGCCGTCGAAGCACAAAAACTCCTTGCCATATCACTTGAAGGAAGCGTCGGATGACACCACTCTTGCAGATTACAAACCTCCATGCATCGATCGATGATCGAGAGATTCTGAAGGGTATCAATCTTACAGTCAATGCTGGGGAAGTTCATGCCATCATGGGACCGAATGGTTCCGGGAAGTCAACATTGGCCTCGGTTCTTGCTGGTCGTGAAGACTACACTGTAACCGAGGGTTCGGTGGTGTTTCAGGGGAAAGAGCTTCTCGAGATGGCTCCCGAAGAGCGCTCTCGTGAGGGACTGTTCCTGGCGTTTCAGTATCCAGTCGAGATCCCGGGTGTATCCACGGCCAACTTTGTCAAGACCGCCGTCAACGAGGTACGCAAGCACCGTGGCCAGGAGCCCCTTGACCCAGCGGGGTTCCTCGCATTGATGCGCGAGCGCATGGCCCTCGTGGAAATGGATCCATCGTTTCTGCAGCGCTCACTGAATGAAGGATTCTCAGGGGGCGAAAAGAAGCGCAATGAGGTGTTCCAAATGGCAATGCTGGATCCTGTCGTTGCAGTCCTTGATGAGACAGACTCTGGACTTGATATTGATGCCCTGCGCATTGTTGCATCGGGTGTGAACGCTTTGCGTCGTGCCGATAATGCCACGGTTGTTATCACCCACTATCAGCGACTGCTCGATCATATCGTGCCGGACTTTGTGCATGTGCTCTGGAACGGACGCATCGTTAAGTCTGGTGATAAGTCGCTGGCATTGGAACTTGAGCAGCGTGGATATGACTGGTTGAAGCAGGAAGCGGCGGTGGAGGCATAAATGGCCCAGCATCGTATTCTCGAACTCGCAAGTCATGCATTGAAGCACGTCGAAGGTGCCGTTGCTACGGCGGACGGACACCTTTACCGTTTGCGTCGGGAAGGCCATGATGCTTTGCAGCGTCAAGGTATTCCAACTCCACGTCATGAGGAGTGGAAGTACACAAATGTGTTCCCCTTCATCGGCAGTGACTTCACGCTTGCAGTAAATCGTTGGAGTCGTGAGGCAGTGGCAACACCACCATGTGCCTCCCGTGATGAGATTGCTCAGGCCATCGGCGATCATTATCGTATCGCTATTGTCAACGGCGTCGTATGCGATGTCCCGTCGGACCTTCAGGCGGACTTCGAAATTCTCGAGCTTACCCCAGAGCTTGTTGATTCGGATGAAGCCGTGCGTCAGCATCTCGGCACAAGTGCACCGATGCATGGCCATCCCTTCGTAGCGCTGAACACGGCCCTTCTTGAAAGCGGCATTGTGATTCGGCTACGACGTAATTGCACGCTGAGTAGGCCCCTTCACATTTCGATCCTTACCGATACCTCGGAGTCGCCGATCATGGTTGCCCCGCGGATACTTGTCATTGCCGAAGAGGGAGCAGAGGCAGATATTGTGCAGTCGCACCATGTCATGGGTTCGCATCTCGCACTTGATGTCTCCGTTTGCGAATGCCATGTTGCCCCTGCGGCACATGTGCGGTATCACAAACTTGTTGATGATGCTGATCAACTGCGATCGATTGCGACAATAACGGCAGAGGTACATCGTGATGGAACGTTTACGTCACATGCCGTCAGTATCGGTGGTAAGTTCGTTCGCAATGATCTGATCGTACGACTCTGTGAACCGTCCAGTCAGGGCTTTCTTTACGGTGTGAGCCTTCTGGCTGATCATGAGTTCACCGATAATCACACGGTTGTTGATCATATGGTCCCGCACTGTCACAGCGAAGAGCTCTACAAGGGTATCTATGATGGAGCATCGACAGGTGTGTTCAATGGGAAGATCTACGTCCGGCCTCAGGCACAGAAGACGACTGCGTATCAATCGAATCATACTCTGTTGTTGAGTTCCAAGGCGCAGGTGCAGGCTAAACCTCAGCTCGAGATTTGGGCCGACGACGTGAAGTGCTCACATGGCGCCACAATGGGTCAGGTTGACGAAGAAGCGATCTTCTACTTCCGAGCCCGTGGTATTGACAAGGACACCGCAAAGGCGCTTCTCACCTATGCCTTTATAACGGAAGTTGTTGAGAAGATCACGCTCGACGGACTCAGGGATCTGCTCACGACCCGTATTGCGCGTAAACTATCGGCTGAGGCCCTGCTCTTCTGATGCAGTCTTCCGCATCATCACGTCCCAAGTTTGACGTCGCAGCTGTTCGCGCTGAGTTCCCGATTCTTTCTCGAACGGTTCACGGGTCGATGCCTCTGGTGTACCTTGACAACGCGGCGACGACGCAGAAGCCGAATGTTGTCATTGACGCTATTACTTCGTTCTACCGTCAGCATAATGCGAATGCTCATCGGGCGGGCCATGTGCTGGGGATGGAGGTAACGGCAATGTATGAGCGCGCTCGACATCTCGTGGCAGAGCTGATCGGGGCGACATCCGATGAGATCATCTTTACGCGAGGGACAACTGAATCGCTGAATCTTCTCGCGACTGTGCTCGGACAACACCTTTCCTCACAGCTGCCGGGCAGCAACATCGTGATAACGGAAATGGAGCATCACGCGAACATTGTGCCGTGGCAAATGCTCCGTGATCGCACTGGTGTTGAGCTTCGCATCATTCCTGTGCTTGGCGATGGTGGTCTCGATGTGGAGACCGCGGCAACGTTGATCGATGAGTCGACGGCTATCGTTTCATGTGTGCATGTATCAAACACACTTGGCACCACGAACGACGTTGCGCTGCTGTGTCGGTTGGCGCGCGAAGCCAACGCACTCTCGATCGTTGATGCTGCACAAAGCATCTCATCCGTGAAGATCGACGTCAAGGCACTTGGGTGTGATGCTCTCGTGTTCTCTGGACATAAACTTCATGCTCCGATGGGTATTGGTGTGGCATACATCCGACACGATCTGTTAGAGATGCTGCCGCCGTATCAAGGTGGAGGATCGATGATCACCAATGTTACGTTTGAATCGACCACGTATGCGCATGGTCCGCTACGATTCGAAGCTGGCACGCCGAATATTGAAGGGGCAGTGGGGCTAGGAACGGCAATTGAGTGGTTTACCTCATGTGATCTGCGTGCTGTGCAGCTGCACAAGCAGGAGCTTACGCAAGCGCTGGTAAACGGCTTATGTTCCCGTGATGGAATATCGGTGCATGGACGTCATCAGGGACACTCCGGCATCGTGAGTTTTACCGTTGATGGCGTCCACCCCAATGATGTTGGAATCCTTCTCGATGAGCAGGGGATAGCCGTGCGCATTGGCCATCATTGTACGATGCCGCTTTCGCAAAAGCTCTGTACGAATGGTACTGTCCGTGTATCAGCGGCGATATATACCTCGAACCATGAAATCGAGACATTCTTTGTCGCATTGGATAGGTCTCTAAGGATGCTACGCTAAGATGAGTCAACAAGCAACTATTGCTGAAACACTTGCGGAAGTCGCGACAACTCTGGGACGCTATCCGGAGTGGGAGGATCGCTATGCTGCCATCATTGCGATGGGCAAAGAACTCGCCCCATATCCGCAAGAGTATCGTACGGAGGCCTTTCTCGTAAAGGGCTGTCAGTCACAGGTGTGGCTACACCCCAGCGTCACCGATGACAAGCTGCACTTTGATGCCGATAGCGATGCGGTGATTGTCAAGGGGCTGGTTGCGCTTATTGTTCGGCTCTATCAAGACAGGACGCCTGCAGAGATCCTTGCAGCCCCGCCAGATGTTGCTGAGAAATTGGATCTTACGCAACATCTTTCACCGAATCGTGCGAACGGACTGGCGAGTATGCTGAAACAGATTCGACTCTATGCACTTGCCCTGAGTATGAGGAAATCATTATGACCGATGCACCATCGACAACTGACGCATCAACAGCATCGACGCCGCAGCCAAGTCTGCGCGATAATGTCATTGATGCGATTAAAACGGTGTATGACCCGGAGATTCCGATCAATATCTACGAGCTTGGACTGATCTACGAGGTGCGGATTGAGAATGGTACCGATGTATGTATTACCATGACCCTCACCACGCCCAACTGTCCATCGGCGCAATCGTTACCGCAGGAAGTGGAGCGTGCGGCCCGAAGTGTTGAGGGTGTGCAATCAGTGCAGCTGGAGCTGACATTCGATCCACCATGGGACAAAACCATGATGTCAGATGCCGCATTATTCTCCATTGGATTGTACTAACCGATGTCCGCAGCGTTGTATCCCTTGGTTGTTGAGCGCGCGTGGGACACCACGCCACGCGCCCGTGTTGCTCAGCTTCGAGTTCCGGAATCTCTGCGCGAGGTCTTTTCCTACCATTCTGGTCAGTACGTCTTGATTCAAGTCGATAATCATGGAGTCGTGGAAGAGCATGCCTATTCACTGTGCTCGAGCCCGTTAACCGGTGAGCCCCTTACGATTGCGGTGAAGCGAAGTGGTGAGTCTGGGGTTGCAGGTCTTGTGCAGTCCATGCTCCAGCCCGGAGCGGTTCTCCATGTTGGTGCACCGCGAGGTGCGTTCGGACTTGATCTGCAGGCGGATATTCAGCGAACAATTGTGTTCGTTGCTGGTGGAAGTGGGATTACGCCGTTGTTTTCATTGGCAAAGACTGTTCTCTATGGCGAGCCGCAGAGTTCCGTAATCCTACTATTTGGCAACACGGAACCTTCAGAGGTGATGTTCGCCGAGGAGCTTTCCGATCTTTGCAGAGAGTTTGGAGAACGTCTCACGATCGTGCATGTTCTGGAGAACCTCCCGGAGAATTCGTCAAGCTTGGTTGGGACGTGCCATCAGGGTCGTATCGATCAGGATGCTCTTCTTGCGGCGATTCCACGTGAAGCTCTGCGGAGTGCGACCACGGAGGTCTTCCTCTGCGGTCCAAGTGGCATGATTGCGTCAGTCAGCCGCACCCTCGGAGTGCTCGGCGTCGGATCCGAACACATTCATTTTGAGTCATTTTCGTCAACAGCCCCGTCATCATCACTTACGTAGCAGAAGATTCAATGGAACAATCAACACCACTCGTAGCGCGTCGCATGAAGGTTCGGCTCTACGGTCAGGAAACAGAGTTTACTGTTGAGCCGGATGAAACGATACTTGCGGCTGCACAGCGAGCCAATCTCGACCCACCATACGCATGCCAGATTGGGGCATGCTGTACGTGTCGTGCGCGCCTGGTTTCAGGCACAGCCATCATGGATGAGCGTGAGGCACTCTCGGATGATGAGATAGCTGATGGGTACATTCTTACATGTCAGGCGCACCCAACGTCGGACGATTGCATTGCCGATTACGATCAGTAGGCTGGTATGGTTCGCCTTTCGAAACGGATTGAATACGCGCTTCTAGCTATGCAGGATATGGCTGCGAAGTCGGGTAATATCGTGTCAGCAAAAGATGTCGCCTCGCACTACGATATCTCGCAGGCTCTTGTGGCAAAAGTCTTACAGCAGCTGGCGCGTCATGGCATGATCCGTTCCTACGCAGGAAGCACGGGAGGGTACACTCTGGCGCGGGGTGCGGAGCAGATCAGCGTTGCAGAGGTCATTGCCGTTATGGAAGGGGGCTCACCAGCTCTCGTGGATTGTCAAAACACAGATCATTCAGGGTGTAGTGCTGAACACACATGCACCATTAAGGAGCCGCTTGGACGATTGCAGGAGCGGATTCAAGAAACTTTTCGATCGATGAGCATTGCCGAATTGGCGGCTCCTCGAGAACTCGTTCAATTGGAGGTACTATGAGCGTTGCCATGATCGGCGCCGATGTCGTATCGATTCCGACCGGTGTAACAGGAACGGATGAAAACGACAACATTCTTGTTACCGTAAAGGCTCTCACTGAGGTCAAGAAGATCAAAGAACAGAACAGTATTGCAGACGACTATGGTCTGCGGCTCGGCGTTAAGGGCGGTGGCTGTTCTGGCATGTCCTATACGTTGGGCTTTGACGCGACGTCGAAGGACAGTGATCTGATACTTGACGCTGAAGGCGTACGGATTTTTATTGATGCCAAAAGCATGTTTTATCTCATGGGGATGACGCTGGACTTCAGCGATGGTCTCATGGGCAAGGGGTTCACATTCAACAACCCCAACGCTACGAAAACATGCGGCTGCGGTAGCAGCTTTGGTGTGTAAGTCCAGAATTTTCTTGTACAACTTTCCCGATGGAAGAGGTAGTCATGGCCTACGAATGGAAGTTTAATCCCCGTCCATACAGCGACGAGGAAGCGAAGGAATTACTCAAGGATGTGATTTCGCCAGAAACAACCGACTGGCATTACAACACCCATCACAAGGGGTATGTCACGTTCCTCAATAAGATCGAGGCAGGATTGGAAAACGCCGATCGCGCTGCTGCCAACGGGAACTGGAGCGATGTAGGCGAGCTTAAGCGCCGCTTCACCTGGAATCACGCTGGAACAGTCCTGCACGATGTCTACTGGGAGGTGATGGGTAGCGATGGTGATCCAAGTAAGGGTCCTGAGGTGGTTGCTGCAATCGAAAAGGAGTATGGCTCACTCGATGCATGGAAGGCCGACTTCAAGGCATCAGCCTTGGCTGCCAAGCTTTCTGGTTGGGGTGTGCTGTGTATCGATTCGCTCTACTCGGGTCGCTTGCTGAACGTCCTGGTCGACGAGCACCATTACGGAGCAATCTGGGGTGGTATCCCGCTGATTGCTTGTGATGTCTTTGAACACGCCTATTATCACAAGAGTGGCCCGGGACGTGCAGGATACATTGATGCCTTCCTGAACAACCTCCACTGGGGTCGCATTAACGAACGGTATCTCAAGTACGCTCGGTGACGCTCGGACTTTTCCCGCTGAACCTGGTGCTGTTTCCGGGAGTGCGTCTCCCGCTGCACATTTTCGAACCTCGCTACAAGGCACTCGTTAATGAGTGCCTTGAGCGGGGTGTTCCGTTTGGTATTAATCTTGCTGAAGATGGTCATCTCAACCCCGTTGGTTGCTTTGCTACGGTTGTTGAAGTTGTCACGCGCCATGCCGACGGGCGGATGGACATCATCGTTGAGGGTACAGGGCGGTACACCCTGTTGGAGATCGTGACGTCGGATTCTCCGTATGCCGTCGGCGCAGTGGAGGAATACCACGATGCCTCTTCGGAGTACGACAGCGAGCTGCTCAGTGGTGTCCTCGAATCATACAACAGGGTTGTCACCATGGTTTACGGACTCTCCGCTCCTACGTATACGAACGATGAGATTCAAGAAATGCCATCGTTTGCAATGGCCCCGAAGTCCGGACTTTCCACTGCGCAAAAGCAGATGCTCCTCGAAATGCAAGACGAGACCATGCGCCTTGTTCTACTGAAGGAACACTATCGCGACGTGTTGCCAGCTGTGAAGAGAGCAGAAGCCATTCAGCGCGTGGTACGTAATGATGGGTACCTTCGCCGCGACGGATAATCAGTGACGCGACAACATCGCGACTGATTATGAACCGTTCGTGTTGATCTTTTGCATTGCCAGTGCTGGACCCAGCTTGGCAATCTGCCGAATGGCCTCGCAGCCGCGATCGATCATCGCCGCCAGGTCGTCCTTCTGACTCGCATCAAATGGTGCCAGGACGTACTCCACTAATTCGCCCGGTCCAAATCGACGGTCGATCCCGCACCGTAATCGCCAGAAGTTGGCGGTCTCCAGCTCGTCGATGACCGATGCTACGCCATTGTGTCCACCAGATGAGCCCCCTTGCTTCAGGTGAAGCTTCCCAACAGGGAAGTTATACTCGTCGGTGACGATCACTACGCGCGTCGGAGAAATTCCCAATTCCCGGCTTCGTTTCGCAACCGCTTTACCCGACAAATTCATGTAGGTAAGGGGCTTGATCAAGACCACTTCGATACCGGCGTAGCGTGTGCGAGCCTCATCAAAGAGGGACGATGGGTGTGTCCATTGCTCGTCAACTGCTGCGGCAAATGCATCAACGACCATGAATCCGATGTTATGGCGCGTGGTTTCGTATTCTGACCCGGGGTTGCCGAGGCCGACGATCATGAGTGTGGATCGAGATGTTGTGCTCATCAAGTGCAAACCTACGCACAGCCGACCACGCATTATCGTCCTTCGGAGGCGGGGTGTTTGCTATATTGCGGCTTCCACACGGTAAGTGACACTACAGACGGAACCTTAGACGTATGGGCGTGTCTGCGCTGCTGGCAACCTTGTTCGTACCCCTACTGGGGGCGATCGCCATATTATTCATTCATCGCGATCAGACGACGGCCATCAAGCGAACGGCATTGGTGATGTCCTGCATCACCTTCTTGCTGTCGCTTTTGATGGTGCCGGAGTTTGATCCCTCAAGCACGGCCCTGCAATTCGTTGTCAACCAGCCATGGATTCCGGCCCTCGACGCTGGCTTCCGTCTTGGCGTTGATGGCATTGCCTTGCCACTGGTACTGCTGACGGCATTGATTATGCCGATTGCGCTGCTGGCATCGTATGAGCCAATCAGTAAAAGCGTGAAGGAATACTACACGCTCATGCTGTTGCTCCAGTTTGGTATGACTGGTGTGTTCATGGCGTGGGATACCTTCCTTTTCTACGTGTTCTGGGAATTGATTCTCATCCCGATGTACTTCATCATCGGAATCTGGGGTGGGAAGGATCGCATCTATGCGGCAATCAAGTTCTTCCTGTATACGTTGGTTGGCTCGCTGTTGATGCTCGTCGCCATCGTTTGGTTGGGACTTGAGTCGCATTGGGCTGGTCATGGTTTTACGGCCGACCTGACAAAGCTTCAGTCCATTAGTTCGCATGTTCAATTCAATGTTCAGCAGTTTCTATTCTGGGCCTTTGCGATCTCGTTCCTGATCAAGGTTCCACTCTTTCCACTTCACACATGGTTGCCAGATGCGCACGTGCAGGCGCCAACGGCCGGCTCTGTGATCCTGGCTGGTGTTCTTCTGAAGCTTGGCACCTACGGACTAATTCGGTTTAACCTCGGACTCTTCCCGCAGGCCTCTGCACACTATGCCGAGCTCATCAGTGTCTTCGCAGTTATTGGTATTGTCTATGGTGCACTTGTTGCCATGGTACAAACGGACATCAAGAAGCTCGTTGCGTATTCGTCGGTGAGCCACCTCGGTTTCGTAGTCCTCGGAATCTTCTCTGTTACGACGGAGGGAGTGCAGGGGGCTGTGCTACAAATGGTGAATCACGGTGTTTCGACACCGATGTTGTTCCTCTGCGTTGGCGTCCTGTACGAGCGTCGTCATACACGTGAGATCGCCGATTACGGTGGCATCACGAAGGTTATGCCGAAGTTCGCCGTGCTCTTTGCCATCGCCATGTTTGCATCGGTCGGGTTGCCTGGATTGAATGGATTTGTTGGTGAGTTCCTTACGCTACTCGGTGCCTTCAAGAGTCCAATCTTGGGATCGTGGACGTACGCCATCATCAGCGCTAGCGGTGTAATCTTCGCCGCCGTGTATCTGCTGTGGATGTTCCAGCGTGTGATGTTTGGAACAAATGACAATCCGGAAAATCACCACCTGCGTGATCTGAATCGACGTGAATATTGGCAGTTGGTTCCGTTGGCAGCCCTTGCTATTTGGCTTGGAGTGCAACCTGGACCATTGATGAACTTCTCGGAGAAGAGTGTTCGTGCCGTTGTTGCATGGGTGCAATCACCGACAACGACTGCGCCGACGATCACCATCGGTGCTCCTCACGGAGCCGGACATCATTCCATGAACTCGCACCCCTGATCGTGGTATCAAGGATCTTCGCATGAACATCGACCTTTTTGGATCGCTTCCGCTGATCGTTATCTGGCTCGCACTCGGAGCCGTTGGTATCGCTATCCAGGCCTTTGTCCGTGAAAACACACGGCTGATTTTTGGCTACTACCTTGCCACGTTGGTGGCTACGGCATCGTTGGCCATCCTAACCGCCGGACATAAGGCGGTCACCTTTAACGGCATGATCACCGTAGGGGGCTTTGCCAACTATTTTGATGTTCTCTTCTGCGGCGCTGGTCTTATGACGATGCTAGCTGCTCGCCCGTATTTGCAGCGGGAGGGCGCTGAGCTGGATGAGTTCTATACATTACTCGTATCGGCAGTCTCCGGTATGATGCTCATGGCACACGCCAACAATCTGTTGGTCCTGTTCGTTGGTATCGAGCTCATGTCGATCTCTTTCTATGTGATGGCAGGGTTCCTCCGTACCAATATTCGGAGTATTGAGGCCGGACTGAAGTACTTCTTGCTCGGTGCCTTTGCTTCTGGATTCCTGGTCTATGGCATGTCGATGATCTATGGTGCCACGGGTTCCTTGCAGATCGACGTTATCGCCAAGAATATTCATGCAGGAGCCGTCAACTTCCCGTCGCTCCTTGCGATTGGGGCAGTGTTGATGGTTGTTGCGCTCGGATTCAAGGTGGCGGCATTCCCGTTCCACCAATGGGCGCCGGATGTCTACGAGGGCGCACCATCAGTTGTGACGGCGTTCATGAGCACTGCCGGTAAGGCTGCTGCCTTTGCCTCGTTCATCACTGTCTTCAGTGCACTCATGCCACATGGATCGTATGCACTGACGCCAAAGCTCCAGAATGTCCTTGCCGTTGTCTCGGCCATCACCATGCTGATCGGGAACATCACGGCAATTGCCCAAACAAACGTCAAGCGTATGCTTGCATACTCTTCCGTTGCTCATGCTGGCTATCTGCTCATGGGTCTGGTAGCAAGCAGTACGGCTGGGTACTTTGCTATCATCTTCTACGTGACGTCCTACGTCTTCATGCAGCTCGGAGCCTTTGTCGTTGTTGGTATCCTTGAGCGTGGTAATGAACACCACTTGCAGATTGACGACTATGCTGGTCTATCAAAGCGCGAGCCAGTCCTGGCATTCGCCATGGCAGTCTTCATGTTCGCGCTTGCGGGCATCCCGCCCCTTGCCGGCTTCTTCGGCAAGTACTTGCTTTTTGTCGCAGCAATCGAATCTGGCTTCCTCTGGTTAACGCTTGTGGCAGTCCTCTCATCGCTCGTCAGCGCCTACTTCTATCTTGGCCTGATCGTGAAGATGTACTTCTCGGAGTCAACGCATGGAGCACATGAGTCAAGCCGCCCGGGAATTGCCGGTATCTCACTCGTTGTTTCGGCAGCCGCCAGCATCGTGCTCGGTCTGTTTACCTCACAACTCTTGTCCATCTACAGCTCGTGGTTAGGCTGGTGAGGTGGTAGTTTCAACCATGCGCACGTGGTTGCCATCGGTCGTCGTCCTTCTGCTTGGAGTCTTCCAGGCACATGCACAAGTTGAGATCTTCATCAACGAAGCCAACAAGGCTGATTCAGTTATAGAGTTTGGTGTAACGAGGCCGGACGAGGCCGTCGTTTCGAGTTTTCGTGTTCGAAATCAAACGTCAAAAGAGGTAAAGATTGTTGCTACCCGACTGGATATGTCGGGTGGTGTTTCTGACGTCGTTATTGAATACGATACGGTATTCTCGAACGAAGAGTCTGTCAAACCCAATACGACCCTGACGTTCAATGTGGTCTATCGCGCACGTGGAACCTTTCCAACGGATTCGGTAGCTGAAATACGGCTCGTGCTTGATGCCGTCGACGTACTTACCGACAGTACGCTGCAGCAAAAGATTCTTATTCTTCGCGGACTCAAAACCAACAAGGCCATTGGTAGCCTGCAGAGATTTATCGCGTTTGATAGTGTTTATGTAAATCCGAATCCCGTGCCGTTTACGCGTTATCGGGTGCAGAATTTGCTGAGAACACGTTTAGCATTGCGCTCACAGAATGTGCGACTGAAGACGTCTTTGGTCGGGGGCACTGAGATGTTTATCGACACGACGGCGTTTGTTGAGTTTGCCGAGCGCGGCGCCGTTGAATGGCCAGTACGATACCTTCCTATCGATAGGGGGCCTGACTCGGCTGAGTTTATTCTCGCCTATGCAAATCGAGATGATGAAGCTGACACGACACTTGTGACTCGGATTTCCGGGTTTGGCGTTGAACAGAGGATTGATCTTGGTCCTGTTGCCGTGCAGACGGGATTGGGGCTTCTCGAAGTCGTTGATGGTGCAATACAGATTCGTGATGTGCTTGCTGGTGCAGATCCAGTTATACTCTCGATTCCGCTGATCAACAGTGGGAACATTGATATCCATCTCGATAGTGTTCGCATTCAAAGTCTTTCGCAGCAATCGCCGTTTAGAATTCTACGGCCCGTCTCCAAGATCGGTGTTGGCCAAACTGAGATCCTCGTGCTCCAGTTTGCACCCGATCGAAAGGGGCAGTTTTCAGCGCGCCTGGAATTGTATACGGATCTCTCGCGCCGGTCAATCCGAGGAGTTCCCGGTTCTGCAGTGAATCGCATTGTCCCGCTGTTTGGTGAGTCGCAGTCGCTTTTTGATGTCCGTCCTGATGTGGTTGACCTGGGCACCTTGTTTATCTCACCTCGATGTTCGCTTACGGAAACGAGGGAGTTTGAAGTGGTGAACCTTAGTTCGACGGATATCGTGATCGACTCCATAAGGTTCAACCCACCAGATTTGAAACTTTCTGTGATGCCGGCGTCATTGACGGTGCCTTCAAACGGCACCAGGACGTTGCAGTTGTCGTTCAGTCCAACGATGTATGGTCGAGTTTCGGGTGACATCCAGCTGCATACATCGGCGGCTGAACGTGTTCGGCCTATTCCATTTACTGTGAATTCTCGGCCTGCAAGCCCGGTCACCCTTCACCCTGGCGACTCCACTCGTGGTCGTCCGGGCAGTGTTGTCGAGATGCCGATCGTCGTTGGTTCTGGGTCGACCACAGGAGTTCAGACGGCTTCGCTTGCGCTGTCCTTTGATACAACGATTGCTGAGGTTGTTGGCTATCGACGAGAATCTACGACAAGTGCCAACGCCCAGGTGTCCGTGGAAGCACGCAATCGTGGATGTCGGGTACGAATCACGGATGATGGAGGTATGCCCGAAGGCGACACGCTCCTGGTGTTACTCATGCGATTGTATCTCGGTGACTCAGCAAGCACTGCTGTGACAATTCTCAGTGATAGTAGTGCGCTTGGATCGAGGGCATGTCCAGACCTTTTGCCGCTGATCGTGCGCCCAGGAGTACTTGCCATTGATTCAGTGTGCGGTTTGTCGTATAAAACCATGGTTGGAGGCTTGCGCACCTTTCGTATTGGTGTGCTTCCGAATCCGGCAGCAGATCAAGCAACGGTCGCAATCATGGCCCAACCTGGTGTCACCATGACGGTTGATGTGCTTGATGCATTGGGTCGACCATGCATGGAGACGACCTCTGTTGTGTGTCGCGAGCCCCTTTCAATGATGCCCTTCAATATCTCGGCGCTGCCACCGGCTGCGTATGCCGTCGTCGTGCGAATGGGTGATACCGTGCAGAGTATTCCACTTGTGGTGCAGCGATGAAGTGGGGCAGTATACTCCTGGTCGTTTTTGTACTCGCGATTGAGCTGCGCGGTCAGGGGTATGCTTGGCAGCCGTCGCCACGTCGTCCCTATACGGCACCTACCACGTTTTATGGTCTCGAAGTTGGGACTGGCTATACGCAACATTGGGGCGATCTGCCATACCTCGAAAAGGATATCGTCACCCCTTGCTGTTCCTATGAGCGTGGGAGCGGAAGTGTGCTTCGACTTGGACTCGTTGCTGAACGGTGGATTACGCCCAACCGTGCAATAGCTCTGCGGCTGGGAGTGCAACAGCACGCTGCGGAGTTTGCATCTTCAACAACGTCACTGGCGCGTCGTAATCAGGAACCACTCGTTACACAGTATCACCTTGAGACCCGCACCACACAGTTACAGCTTTCTGCCGAGGTTCGTCAGCGAATCGGTGCGAGCATGGCCGTGATTTCCGCTGGTCTTCGTGGAAATGTTGCAGTTCGGGCAACAATGATAAATCGTGAGGTTGCTCTCGGACAGGGTAGCACGTTTCTTGACGGAACACGTGAGCAATCACTGCCAACAACCGGTCTTGATGATGCGGCCATCCTTGTTGTCGAGCCCTACCTCTGCGTTGGGTATGACGTGCCTCTTTCGTTTGGTATCATACTTGAACCCTATCTGCAGGCTGGCTACAGCGTTACGAGTGTTTCTTCGCTCTACTCTTGGCGATATCTCGATGTAAGCCTGGGTGTTCGCCTGATGAGGGGGCGATAGGACATCAATACTATATTTGTGCTGTGTTCGTCTCTGTCGCACACATTGCATCACATTTTCTCGCTCGGAGTTTCCACCATGCTCAATCGCATTCTGCTTAGTGCCATTGTTGCCGTCGTTGCCACGGTTGCGGCATCTGCTCAGGCAAAACTGGAAGTCGTCGGTGGTGACACCTACGACTGGGGCAAGGTTAAGCCCCCGAAGGAGGGTTACCTCGAAGCAACCATTCAAATGAAGAATACCGGTGACAAAGCGCTACGCATCACCGAAGTTCGTCCTGGCTGTGGTTGTACAAAGACCGATCCTGACAAGTACGATCTCAAGCCGGGTGAAATCAGCACCATGAAGGTCAAGCTGAATATTAGCCCAACACAGATGGGTTCACTTACGAAGAGCATCACACTGTCATGGGCAGATCTTGCTGGTAACGATGCACTCAAGGAATTCCGCGCAAGTGGCAAGGCCGTTCCAAGTGGTGCAGACACAAACGTCCGCACAGGATACCTTTGGTTGAAGGCTGACGTACAGCGTGAGATCTCATTTACACCATCGATGTACTTCGCGTTTAACGATCTGAAGGTTGGCGCAGAAGCCACATCGAAGATTGAACTCGTTAATAACTCAGATTCCGATGTCACGCTGTCGGATTGGAAGACAGACGGTGGCCTCGTCGTTAATCACACGGGCCGTGTTGTCGTCAAGGCTAAGGGTAAGGTTGATATCGTGGCAAAGTTGGTTCCAAGTGCTAAGGGCAACTACAATGGCGGCGTGAAGTTTAAAACGTCACATCCCGACAATCCAGACGTGGATCTTCGTGCCTACGGATTCGTTCAAGAGTCACAGAGTCCCGTATTCCAAAATGGCAATGCGAAGCCATAAGATCGCCTGAGCGATACAAGTTTGTTGGGCGTACATTCTTCCTCGAGTTTTTGTCGAGATGAGTGTGCGCCCATTTCTTTTCCCATTTCGAACCAAGATGAACTACAAGCGTTCGCGACATAGAGGCACTCTTGCCCCATTGTTATTCGCAGTAGTGCTTTGTGTGATGCATGCATCAGCGCAGCAGCGTGAAGTGCGGGGCGTCGTTGTCGATGCTGCAACGTCGACAGCTTTGCGGGGAGCGACGGTTGTGGTGATGTCTCTCGCAGATTCTACATCGAATGGTGCACTGACCGATCGTCGTGGACGATTCATCGTGCGCGGCGTCGCCGAGGGTCGCAGCCTTCTTCGAATATCATACATCGGCTTCCGACCGAGTGCAGATACGATTGTCATTGGACGGACCGGTGCAGTGCTTGATACGATCCGTTTGGCCGGAGACACTGTTCGCGGGCGAATGGTACTCGTTACACAAACGCGGTTGCGGACGCTGCAGAAAGACGACACCACGGAGTATGATGCAAAAAGCTTCGACGCTGATCCGGATGACGATGCGGATGACCTCGTTGAGCAATTGCCCGGTGTGACTGTCGACAACGGAACTATTCGTGCCTTTGGCGAAGAGGTCGATAAAGTACTCGTGGATGGGTTGACGTTTTTCGGCGCTGATGCCATGTCAACTCTGCAAAACTTGCCGGTGGACATGATCGATAAGGTGCAGATCTACGACACGAAAAGTGAAACGGCACAATTCACCGGTGCTGATGAACAGTCGAATACAAAGACGATCAACATTGTCACGCAGGAAGACAAACGCTCAGGATACTTCGGGAAGGGGCAGGCGGGCTATGGTTTACAAAATCGATTTCAAGGCTCAGGAAGTGTAAATCGTTTCGATTCAACGATGCGCGTTTCCGTTCTGGCAATGGCGAATAATGTCAACGATCAGCGCTTTGCGTTTGCCGATGTATCCGATGCTACCCAGTCAGCAATGTCGTTTGAATCAGGGGGCCTGCAGGTCATCACGAGTGATGGATCGATGGACGATCTCTTTGATGCCGATGATCAAGGAATCACGACGACGCAGTCGGTAGCGACAATGTTCTCGACAGGCTCGGGCCCGATGCAGCTCCATGGATCATATACCATCAAGGATCGTGAAACCGACGCCTCTACGACGCTACGGCGCCAGTTTGTGACGTCGAATGATGTCGATAAAATCTTTCAGCAAACCGACACTTCAACCCGAACGTCAACCAGCCACAGTCTGAGGCTGTCTGGAAAGTTCACCATTGATTCAGCAACACAAGTCTCGATCGGAACAAATCTTCGATTCAATGCTGCGCAGACGCAATCGCTCCTTCAAGGTCTGACAACAGGAGGACTTGATACACTCAGCACAAATGTTTCGGAAACTGGTGCTCAGACTCGTGGCTCTAGTCTGGGAGCAGATATCAGTTTGCGACATCGGTTCGCCAAACCACGACGCTATGCCACGATGGATGTTGAGCTCCTTCGCACGGTAGCCGATATCACACGGCAGCTAACCTCCCTTGGTGTTTCTGGAGATGTTGCCGATGCTGCGGACTCAATCAATCAGCGTGGAGTTCAAGATGATGGACAGCTACGGGCGCGACCACGGCTGACATACTCGGAGCCCCTTACCGATCGAAGTGATCTACGAGTGATGCTTACCGCCGAGCGTTCAACTGGCAGTTCTGATCGACGCACGCGTCGTGGCAAGTTTGGTTCTGATGATGTTTCAACGATAGATACATCCTTGTCAAACGCCTTTACCCAGGAACTCTCTGAGGTTGGAACGGGGGTTGACTATGTATGGACTGATTCCAACATCCGTGTAACGGCAGGTGTCGAGTATCGATCAACGGACCTGCGTGGCTCAAGTACGTTCCCATTTACCCTTTCAAATGCTCGCTCCTTTCAGAATGTTCTGCCGAAGGTGTCTCTTGGCATCATGAGCATTAAAGACGCCTATGCAGACATCTCCTATTCCCTCGTCCCGACGTTGCCGTCACTATCGCAAATGCAAGAAGTACTTGATAACTCGAACCCACAGGTGCTCTCCGTTGGCAACGCTCAGTTACGTCAGGCACTCGGACATTCGATACAAGCGATGTATCATGGCAACGTGCCTTCTATTGATGGGTATGCATTTTTCTCCGGAAACGTGCGATGGACATCTGGCTTTATTGGAACGCAGACGGACATTGCTGATCGGGATACAACGATCGATGGAATCAATCTCTCGCAGGGATCTCAGCTGACACGTCCAGTTAATCTTGATGGGGCATTCTCGTCTGATGCGATGCTGTTCCTTGGCTTTCGCGTCGATACGCTGCCGCTGCGAGTGAGTATCAATTTCAATCTGCAGTATGCTCAAACACCCGGTATTGTGAACACCCTTCGCAATGAAGCAACATCACTGTCAGCGCAAGGTAGTCTCGACGTTGACTATGATCTTACTGATGCAGTCTCTCTCGGAGCTGGTGTTTTCTATCGAGGTGGTAGTGTCGACAATACGTTGCAGACCGACATTGACAACGCATTTTCGACAGCGCTATATCGCGCCAATATTTCATGGAAACTCTGGAAAGGATTCCGGCTTTCCGCCGATATGAGTAGTCAGCAGCTCGGTGGTTTGAGCAATGGATTCAATAGAAATATCACACTGCTCAACATCGCGTTGAAACAGTCACTGTTTGCCAATGATCGCGGGCAGATTCAACTCAGTATTCGCGACGCATTAAATCAAGCAAATGATGTGAATCGTCAGTTCACAGACAGTTTCACCGAGGATCGCATCACAATGCTCCTCCGTCGAGTTGTGCTACTCACGTTTAGTTATCGTTTCCGAGCAATTGGTGAGTGAGACGTCGCCACCCCTGCGTCAAGCAATATTCGGCGAAAGGTTGAGCACGCGATCACAGAGTGCTCTTTCTCGCTCGTCATTGGTTGCCACGAACACGATTGAGCCAGACCGGCGCGCTGCATCAATACATGATGCCAGCATGGTTCGTCCATCTGCGTCCAATGTGACGCCGGGCTCGTCTAGTAACAGTAACGCCGGGCCAAGGCTTATCGCAAGAGCAATCGCTACTCTCTGGCGCATTCCGCTTGAGAATCGCTTAACAGTTGTCGCAGCAACGTGGGCTAGTTGAACCGTGTGACAGATCGCCGAGATCTGTTCTGAAGACTTCGACACACCATGCAACTCGGCATGGAGCTGAATGAGCTCAGTCGGCGTGAACTCATCATAGATCTGCAGATAGGGGGCCACCAATCCGCACAGTTGGGGAATGCGCGCATTGTCAATCTCTACTCCGTCAACCACGAGCCGCACACTTCCACTGTCTGGTTCCAGAAGTCCGGCGAGCATTTTCATAAGGGTTGACTTGCCCGAACCATTTGATCCGATAACACCAATGACCTCACCCGAGCGTGCACTGAGATCAATCATATTGATCACATCGTGTCGATGAAATCGCTTACGTAGTCCGTGTATGATCAGTTCAACGTTCATTGAATGAAGATCTTGCGCATCGTTGGAGGATTGGTTCGATCCTTCACAAAGAGGAGATATGTGCCAGGTGGAATGTCCCTGCTGACTTCGATTGGCGCAACAACACGAAGGCCCTCGACGATGACTTCTGACGTAACGATTGGTTGCATTGGACGCATAGCGATGTCGAGAAGGGAAATGTCAACCTTTTCGCCACGGAAGATGCCAGATACAGGTACATAGAGGATGTTCGACTCAGTAAGATTGAGCGGTTGAGGAAAAGCCCCCTGGGCATCAATTAACGCAGTTCCTTCGACGAGAAAACAGTGGTTCTCTGGGGTAATGCGTGCGCCCCACCCCGTCGCCGAAATCGGCACATCCTCGGTCGTCGGTGTGGGCGTGATAACCATCGTGCAGGCAATCTGGCGTTCTCGCAGCGCATCATTGGCAAGGATACGTGCATCATTTAGTGAGATGACCGCGTCGGCATCGACCTTGGTACCAGATTGTGAGATCAAGTTCAGGCGATAGCTGCGGACCTCGAAGGGAACAAGACCTTCGGTGATCGTTGAGCTTGACTTTGAGACAGTGATCGTCGAGCTTGATGCGAGTTCTGGCAGAAGCATCGCATCCGGAAGAATGAGATTGGCGGTGCCACGTGAACCAGTTCGATAGAGTGCTTCCACGGCTTCACAGAACACGTCGTCGAATGATGTTCCCGAGCTGGAACATGCTTCAACAAGAGCAGTATATGGTTGCCGGGATTGCCCCATGAGCTCCCATGTGGAACGGAGGATATCACCTGGGTAGGTTGAAAGGACGTTGCCAAGCCACCCCCACACATATCCTGTCGGGCCATTGGAACGTGAGAACGCCCACCGCGATGGTTGGTTTAAAAGTGCTGAAGCGTAGTAGGCCCAATCACGGACGTTTGGCCAACAGCGCATTTCCATCCAGGTGGATGTTAGCTCATATAGCATACGATGCTGCGGCAGATAGGCGTACGATCCATTCTGGATGGCATGGTGAAACTCATGCGCACATGTGATGCGAAGTGCATCAAGACCCGTTGTCGTGTATGATGGTCGGCGATTTGACGTTGAATCCAGCGCACTGTAGTTGTTATCGATCTCGAGGAATGACACCCACAATTCTGTTGGTGTCAGTCTCAACAAACGATCTGGTGTCGCAAGGCCGTAATACCCCGAAGGTCCAAGCTCGTTGACATACACGTCCAATGCCGGCGAGCCTCCGTCCATACCGTCGCTCGGGGGCGGTAGATAGCCAAGTGTATCGACCTCAACTCGCCATGCATGTTCCAAGGCAGCCAGGCATTCATCGATGTAGTCAGGTTGCCCATTCACATCGGTGTCCGTGGGGTCTACCGCATGTGGCCCACTCGTATCATAGTGCACGCGGAACCTGCCACTCGGAGCGTCGGCATAGAAGGCGCGCTCTGGTCTTGTGGCTTGAATAGTGCCCTGTTTGATTCCATGCACACGGTCGGCGCGATACCGTTCACCCAAACCGCAGCGGTCGTGAACATCATCACTGCAGAGAAGGGGCTGACCAAAAAGCAAAAACGCGAACAGGAAGATCCCCATTCGCGAACACATGTGGCCGAACTGCCGCAGAGGCATACTCAGCGAAACATCTCTTTGATCATTCCCCACGTGCGCTTAATTCCGCTGACGTTGTGGACCACGCCAACGCTATTGGTGAAGCTGGTCGACTTGTCCGTGTTGACAATCTTCAATCGGTAGGTAAAGTAACTACGAGCCACCGAACCGTCGCCATTACCATCGCGCTTACCAAATGCTTCGTCGTCGGTAAACGAATACGATTGATTGCTACCCTTAGCACCGACAGATCCAACGTAGCGGAATATGTTGTCGGCTCCAGCACGCTCCACTTCATACGAAACAACATCAGCCTCGACAGTTGATTTCCACTCAACGACAATTGAGTTGCCATTCGACTTCGCCTGGAAGTACTGCAAAGTGACCTGGACAGCACTGGCTGCCAGGGTGCTTAAAACGACTGCGAGGATGACGAGACACCGTTTCATCGGTTGGCAATATACTATACTGGGCCGTTTTCCGTACTATTGCGCTATGCGGAAATACTCAGGAATGCTTGGTTTTTTCGGAAGCCGTGTGCACAGTTCGTTACTTCTCTTCTTCCTCGGATTTGGGTCACTGGTACTGGAGGCCCAAAGCCTCCGTGGGCTGGTCGAAGGACCTGATATCGATGGGATCATGCGTCCCGTTATCAGGGCATCAGTCTTCTGGAAGGGGGCCTCGAGTGGCGTTTTTACAGATTCCAGCGGCGCATTCACCATTCAACGCCTCACATCGACAGATTCGCTTGTCGTTCGTGCACCGGGGTATCGATCGCGGACCCTGCGACCTGACGCTGCAACCGTGGTGGTTCGTCTTGAGCCGTTGTCCGGCAGCTTGGTGACTGTTGAGGCTGAGCAGACGGGAATCACGGCAGCACCGATTCGCACAGAAGTGATCTCACGGTCAGACCTTAACAAAGCGGCCTGCTGCTCGTTGGCAGAATCATTCGAAAAGAATCCATCGGTGGAGGTCTCATTCTCTGATGCCGTCAGTGGGGCGAAGCAGATCCAGCTTCTTGGATTGCGTGGCATCTACACCCAGTTCCTGGTCGAGGCCGTTCCGTTGATCCGCGGCGTCGAAATGCCGTTTGCCTTGGACCATGTCCCGGGACCGTTCATGGAATCGATCAGCATTTCGAAGGGGACATCTACCGTTACGAACGGGTACGAGTCGGTGACTGGACAGATCAACATCTGCATGCACAATCCACGCATGTCCCCATCGTTGTACGTCAATGCCTATGCGAACACCATGCAACGGTATGAGCTGAATCTGTATGGGGCTCAGCACATTTCCGATGAACTCAGCACGATGACAATGGTCCACGGTCGAATCATGGACATGGCCATGGATAACAATGGTGATGGCTTTGCCGACATCCCAACCTTCCGTCAGATCAATGCAGTGCATCGGTGGAACTTCAACAACGATGAGATTGAGTGGCAGGTATTTGTGCGCGGTCTGCGCGACCGATATGTTTCTGGTCAGAGCGTGCTTGGACATCATGAAGAGATCCATGTTCACCCAGACTCGACACTCCGCGGTTCGTATGACATCACGACGGACATCTCGCGGCTCGACGGCTTTGTTAAGTTCGGATTGCTCGATCCGATCGAGGACATGGAAGGAAGCGGGCTTTCCTTGGTCATTTCGGGAACAACGCATGACCAGAACTCAACATTTGGACTTCGACGTGCCGGCAGCACGCAGCAGACTGTTCTCGTTCGCGGTGTTGCGGCATTGCCATTTAGTGACGCTGTAAAGCTTGTGACGGGATTTTCATACCTCGCGGATAATGTCGATGAGTCGGTACTTACCAATGGGTTCTCACGGAAAGAGCGTGTTCCCGGAGTGTATGCCGAAGTAACCCTTCAGCCAGCCAAGGCCCTGACAGCCCTTATTGGTATGCGTCATGACCACCACAACATGTACGGTGGCCGGTTCGTACCGCGCGCACATGTGAAGTGGTCTGTGAGTGACCTCGTGTCGTTGCGTGCCTCTGCGGGAAGGGGCTGGCGTGTTCCGAATGTGGTCAGCGAAAACCTTTCAGCCTATATCAATTCTCGACGCATCGTGTTTGATGCAGCATTTCGACCTGAGGATGCCTGGAATATGGGCGCGTCTATCACGGCGAATCTTGAAGTGCAGGGACGCCCCCTCACACTTGATGCTGAAGTGTATCACACGTCATTTACCAATCAGCTCATTGTTGATTTTGATCGATCTGCCTCAGAGGTGCACGTCACAAATCTTATCGGTCAGAGCTACGCTACCAATGTCATGGCGCAGGCGATGTTCTCACCAATACAGCGGCTCGATCTCCTCGTTGCTGGTCGATGGGTCGATATCATCGCTCCATTCAATGGGGTGGAGCAACAGAAATCCATGACGAGTCGGCTTCGAATTCTCGGCACAGCGTCGTACGCAACGGCAGATAACGCCTGGCAGGGTGATGTTACTGTTGCATGGAATGGTTCTGGGCGCCTGCCGATTGTCGGCACCGCAACAGATCCAACCTACGCCAACGGTGAGTTCCCTGCATGGTGGCGTGTGAACGGTCAGCTTACGCGACGCGTTGGCGATCTCGATTTCTACATTGGCATCGAAAACGCGACCAACTTCATTCAACAGGCTCCGATTCTTGGTGCCGACAACCCCCTTGGCCCCACCTTCGATGCCTCGCTTGCATGGGGGCCCCTCGATCCACAAATGGTGTACGTTGGGGTTCGGTGGAGTTACTGAAGGACTCTGAGCGAGTGGATGCTCGTGTCGGCCTATCTCGTTATCATTTGCCGAGCGTTACTGCAGCGGACTCGTAAGAACCGGAGGCTTGGGCATATCGCCTTCGAGTGGGCGCACCTCGATATCCTCGATAAGCAGGTCTGGGGTGTGGATCGTCGAGATTAGGTATGACGAGCCGCCGGAGATAAACGATGGGATTACCGCGGGAGCCAGGAAGTTGTGGACTGTGGTCGACGTTGAGACCGCGAGAATATCCTTGAAGATCGATGGAGCAAGGCCCGCAGCTTCGACACCACGGAGTAGCTCTTCCCGGCCATCAGGGAAGATTCGATATGTTTCGAGCAGACCAAGCTTTCCTTCTCCCTGGGAGACTGGGAGCTCGTTACCAAGCTGACGCAGGATGCCAGTGAAGAGGAGATTCTGATCAACAGCATTTCGAACAATGATGCCATAGGGAAGGTCACGATCCTTCACCAGCTTCAGCAGGCGCTTCTTCATCTGGGATGGTTTTAGCTGCCGCTTGGCGTCGTTCGAGGAAACATCCAAGACGCTGAACATCGCCCCGCCCCCTCGTTGATGTCCGTTGGTAGTCTTCACGCGTTTGGTCGGTACACGCGAGGACAACAGGCTGCGCAAGTATCCTTTGTCGACAAGCGTTACGTTTTGTGCTTCCATTGCCTCGTCATCAACACGGTAACTACCAGCGGCAACGCGCCCACCAAAGTTGGTCGTTGTCGGCAGATCGCGAACAGTTAGAAACTCTGGAAGAACGCGAGCTCCGATTTTATTTTGGAAGGCCATTGATCGCTCGTTCGTGGAGAAGCCGCCCTCGGAGAGTGGCTGACGCTGTGCAACCAGGTACGGGGCAAAGTGTTGACCAATCAGCGTGCCGCTTGCTTGACCCTCAAACAGCACTGGTCCTGAATACGCCTCAATCGTTGGTGCTGTTGTCTGCCGTGCGAGAACATCTGCGACACGCCGGACATCGGCAAGGAGCTGCTGGCGATCAGGAAGATCGCTTGGTGCATGACCATAGCGAGCATACGTCTGTGCCAGTGGCATCCCGTCCGGTGCTTGTGTAGAGGCGACAACTTCGAGTCCCGTTGTCATCTCTGTCTTGTGCAATTCAAATCCCTCGGAGCTGATGTAGTATGTCTCCTCTGGGATAAACTCAAGACCAACGCGCGAAGAGTGGATGGAAGGATAATCACGGAAGATTGCGCTTAACTCGGTAATCAATGCGCTGAGCGCTCTGTGGTCTACGTCGATCACCGGTTGCAGGTCGGTGATACTCCGGCCGGGCATCAGCGAGTAGTCTTCTGTTGTATCCTTACGCGTACGGTTCTTCAAAGATGATTGCTTCTTCGCGAAAATCTCAACTGCTTGCTTGTAACAGGCATCGGTGGCGAGCCACAACTCCCGACGCAACGCTTCAGGAGTGATTTCGAACGGAATCCTTCGATTACGAAATCCTTCTTCATCGTCACTTGAGCCAAAGAAGCCAAGACTGACATCAAAGAAATTCGTGTTGTCGAACACTGGTCCACCGACGCGAACGCGAACCGTTAGTCGGGCAGTTACACCAGTGTCGAGATCCTCCATTGTGCCGAGCACTGCATGCATGTTTACCGAGCGGCGTACTTGCAGAAGGTATTCGAGGTGGTATGGTCGAGGCAGGTCACCAAGATGAAGTTCGCTCATCGAGCGTTGCATCTCGGCACGCATCGCATCAAACACGATCCGCGGGTTAATCTGCGCACCAGAAGGGCTCGACACGCCGCAGATCAGAAGAGCGAGGTAAAGGGGCAGTCGCGACATACTCATGGCTGTCCTCCGCTTGCTGACTCCACCGTGGGATCTGACAACAGCGGTGGCTTTGCTTGTGACTTCTGTTTCTTTTGAACTTCGATCATTGAAACCAGTAGACTCGGAGAACTCGCACTGACGGGAACGCCCCCTGATTCCGCCCCGCACACTCCGTTGAAGATGCCAAGATCGTTGGCTGCCAGCACAATGTTGTTGAATGTTGTCAGCGGAGTACCGATGAGGTCAACACCCCGAACAAGTTCGTCGGGCCTTCCGTCGGCAAAAATCTTGTACACGACAAGTGGTTGAACGTTGAAGGCATTAGGGACGGTACGCCCGGTGAACGTGAAGCCCCCTTGAATATCCTCGAAGAGCAGACCGAACTCTTTGTTTTGTCGACGGCATTCGGCTCGAAGGGCACTTCGAAGCGAATCGATCGATACTGTTTGCGTGGCCTCGACGATGAGATTTGATTGTCGTGATACAGTTCGTAATCCTGGCTGACGTCTGCCGTGACCATTCGAGACCGGGAAGTCCTGAATCGGCGATCGTGACATCAGAAAGCTTTTGAAAACACCGCTGTCGACGGCAACAACGCGTTTGCCGGGGATGCCTTCATCGTCATATGCAAATGCACCGACGATATCTTGTCCGTTGAGTTCCTTCTTCGTTGGATCAAAAACGACATTGATAAAGGACGGGAGGATCTTTTTGCCTAAAAAGGTCTTAAAGGTCTGACTCGAATTCACATCCTTCTGTCGATGTCCTTCAACACGGTGGCCAAAGATTTCGTGGAAGAAAACGCCTGCACTGCGACCAGAGAGGATTGCTGGACCGGAATAGGTCTCCATCAATGGAGCGGTACGAAGCTTGACGCAGAGGTCAAGCAATCGAAGCATGTCCTTTTCCATTTGTTCACGCGACGGCAGGCGATCTGCTGAATAGGCAGAGTAGCTCTCGTACAACGGAAGACTCATACCATCGTCGGCCTTGCTCTTTACGATCAAAAACATCTTGACGATCGGTTCTGAGGTGACAATCATCGAACCCTCGGAGTTGACGAAATACTTCACGAGGAGGTCCGCCTGGAATGACACGCGACCCATGAGGATGTGCTCGCGACCTGCGCAAAGTGAGCTGAGATAGCGAACACGGTCACGCCACATGGCGGTATCAAACTGGAAGTCCTTTGGTTCGGAGATCGATACATAGGCCTGCTCTCGGGAGAGATCGGCCGAGCTGTCTTCCTCGCGCACCTTGACCTGGAGATTCGTTAGCACCTTGCCATAGCGTTCAACGGCCGAACGATAGGCCTTGTCGGTGGCTGACCAGATAATGCTCCGCAGTGATCGTTCGTCGTCGCCAGATGGCATCTCGACGCCTCGTGTGCCCCTTCCCAATTCAAATGCGACACCTCGAATGCTTCGCGTATTGTCAAGAGCATGGCTTCCCACACGCAGGTCAACATCGAGGATGCGGTCTCGGGAGGTCGTGTTGACATCAAGTCCGCCCATCGATGCCGTGATAACGGTCGTGTTGACTTCTGCGACGGCATATGAGAGGAAGTATGGGGCTGGTTGCTTGCCGCTGAGGCCCGTCATGGTGCGGTCCAGCTCGGCCTTCATTGCCCGAAGGACTGGTGGTGATGTTGGCTGTGCCATGCCCTGGGCAGCCGAAATGACGACTACCAGTGCAAATGCATAGATGTTATTCATGTTACTCGTTAGGGGAGGTAAGGACAGACTTCGAGATAACGTGGAGATCAGCATCCAATTCATACGTGATTGGCACTGCCGTAGCTATCTCGGTTTTGAGAATCTCTTCAGGAGATAAGTTCTCAATAATCATGATTAAGGATCGAAGGGAGTTGCCATGGGCTACCACAAGAACATTGACGTTCTCTCGGAGCAATGGTGCGATGTGAGCTTCGAAATAGGGGGCTACTCGTGCTCTGGTGTCCGCTAGTGACTCCCCGCCCGGAGGCGGCACATCGTAGGATCGTCGCCAGACATGAACCTGGTCGGCACCATAGCGCTCGGCAGTTTCGGCCTTGTTGAGTCCTTGCAGCTCTCCGTAGTGTCTCTCGTTGAGTGCCTGGTCTCGATGTATCGGTAAATCGGTTTTCTGGCCTTCCTCCAACGCAAGGTCCGCGGTTCGTATGGCGCGCGTGAGGATTGATGTAAACACAACATCAATGGGCAGGTCTTTGAGTAGTCGTCCAGCTCGGCGTGCTTCGGTTTGACCCTTTGCAGAGAGGTCAACATCGACCCATCCGGTAAAACGGTTCTCCAGATTCCATTGCGACTCACCGTGTCGCAGTAATGTCAGTCGTGCCATGGCTCAATGCTTGGGCGTGCAGAGTTCCATCAGAACTCCGCCGGTTGAAGAAGGGTGCAAGAACGCGATGAGCATCTCGTGCGCACCTACCTGAGGCTCTGTGTGGATAAGGCGGATACCATCACCGGCAAGACGATCGAGGTCCGACTGGATCGTATCAGTCCGAAAGGCCACGTGGTGAATTCCCTCGCCACGCTTGGCAATGAAACTCGCTATCGGGGAAGTTTCCGAAAGGGCTGCGGTTAACTCGATTCGTACGCCGTTTAACTCAAAGGAGGCAACGTCGACACCTTGCGTAGGTACCTGCTCTCGATGGAAGGATGCGACACCGAAGATGTTGGAATACATCTGCATGGATGCTTCAATATCCCGAACAGCGATGCCAATATGGTCGATCTGCGTGATCATGATGTCAGTGTTCCAGAAGTCATAATGTCTGCCGCGCGCTGAAGGTCGGACGGCGTATTGATACCGTGGAGCTCCTCCCATGACGGCCCACACCAGGCGTTGAGTCGTTCCCCTTGCGAGCCCAGAATCCCGATGATATCCGTCAGATAGTATTCGTTTTGAGCATTCACATTACCCACGGACTCGAGAGCGGCAAAGAGAGCCTGTGCGTTGACGACATATATCCCTGAGTTGATCTCATCAACCGATTGTTGCTTCTCGTTGGCGTCTTTGTGCTCGATAATTGACTCAAGAGCCCCCTGTGCGTCGCGGATGATTCGTCCGTATCCCGTTGGATCGGGTACCCTCGCTGTGAGCACGGTCACGGTTGCTGCCGATGTATGGTGCTCATCTAGAAGCTGCTGCAATGTCCGTGCCCGAACGAGCGGGACGTCGCCGCTCAGGATTAAAACGTCACCTTGAAAGTTGGCGAGCATCAGACGAGTTTGCATAACTGCATGGCCTGTGCCCAACTGCTCGTGCTGTTCAGCGCAGGATGCCTCTGGTAGATAGTCTGCAACAAAGCTGCGAACAGCATCGCGTTGATGGCCGATGATAACAACGACCTGGTCTGGACTGAGAGCAACAGCTTGATCAAGGACGTATCCGAGTAGCGGCTTCTCAAACAGCGGCGTTAGAACCTTTGCTCGCTCGGGATCTCCCATGCGCTTGCCCTTCCCGGCTGCAAGAATGACAACGGCAAGCGGCGAAATGGAGGGGGCAGTACTCACGACAATGGAGGATAGTGCGTGTAGGCTTCAACGCGGTTGGAAACGCTCACTGGTTCATTGTTTGCATCGACCAGCACAACTGTTGGCTGCCACGTACGTGCGACATCATCCGGCATTGTCGTGTAGCTGATGATGATCACCTCGTCGCCGATGTGCCCCTTACGAGCAGCAGCACCATTTAGACAGATGTCACGGCTGCCGCGGGTGCCAGGGATAACGTACGTTTCAAATCGTTCGCCGTTGTTAATGTTGACAACGGACACCTTCTCATAGGCCAACAGATCGGCCTGTTCCATGAGATCTTCATCAATCGTCAAACTGCCCTCGTAATAAAGGTCGGCTTGCGTGATGCGTGCTCTGTGGAGCTTCGACTTAAACATGATCCGGTCCATATGTTCCTCCGGGTCGTACCAGTTTCCGTTGACGTGGTGATTGGGGGCAAAATTACTGGATTCTGCGTGGATTTCGCCCCTTACGACGAACCTGATGCCCGCTTCGTATTTTGCGGTATGAAGATTCAACTATCTCAGATTGCGCATGCCCGTAGCGGCGACAAGGGCGATGCCGCTAATTGTGGCGTCATTGCATACAAGGAAGAATGGTACCCGATCTTGCGTGATCACCTCACGGCCGAGAAGGTCCAGGCCTATTTCGCAGGAATGTGTCACGGAACGGTTGAGCGGTTCGAACTGCCCAATTTGTGGGCAGTTAACTTTTTGCTGCCGAATATCCTTGGTGGTGGCGGAACGGTTTCGCTAAAGCTCGACGCACAGGGCAAAACGGTAGCCTCTGCCATGCTGCTCATGGAACTTGAGGTGCCAGACGGAGCAATCTCACTGTCCTGACGGTGCAATTGGCGTTCCAGCGCCACAGCTTGTCTGGATCTGAGCGAGAATTGGTCGCATCCACGACTTTACTTCCTCGCCAGACCATTTTCTATCCCATGTCTGCACAACATCACTTCCGTCGAGCCGGGTGGAGACGGAGTAGCAGTCAATCAAAACTGAGTCGCCAGTGTGCTGCACACGAAATGTTCGAACCAGGAGTGTGTAGCGGTATTCAAGATCTGTGACCGAATCCTGAGCAACAAGGACGTGTGCCGTTGTGTCGCGTTCAACGACGGAATAGCCGTTTTGATCAAAAATCTTTTCGCAGGATGTGAGCCATTTCGAGCTTTGGCGACGACATGCCATCGTCATGGTGCGCTTGCGATCCATAAAATGGATGGCATCACAGCTCATCGTGATCAGCGTTATGATCACCATCGTGAGTATTCCGACGATGCGTTTGCCAGCCATGAAATGACTCCTGTTGGAAAACAAAAACGCAAATTAGCACTCATCGACCGCATCAACATGAAGAGGATCTGGAAACCATGAATAGTTCGTCGACTCGACACCCTCAATGGAGTGACGAAGCCGCTCAGCTCGATGCTGAGGATGCTCTAGCATCCTATCGCGAGCAGTTCTGCTTTCCGCAGCGCCACGGTGAGCCCGTTGCATACTTCTGCGGCAATTCACTTGGTCTTCAACCGAAGCGCACCGAAGCGATCATCGCAGAGGAGCTCGAAGACTGGCGCCGCTATGCTGTTGAGGGTCACTTTCAGTCACGTCGCCCTTGGTACTCTTACCATCGATGGTTTGCTGAGCCCCTTGCGAGAATCATTGGTGCTAAGCCGCATGAAGTCGTCGCAATGAACACCTTGACGGTAAATCTGCATCTGATGATGTCAACGTTCTACCGTCCAACGCAGCAGCGTCATGCCATCATCATGGCTGGGGGGGAGTTCCCATCTGACCGGTATGCGATTGAGAGTCAGATCCGTCTTCACGGGTTCGATCCCGCAGTATCAATGATTGAAGTTCAGCCGCAGGACAATACGCAGTTCATTCAGACCGAGCAGGTGATCGACGCGATTCGCGCCAATGCCGACTCCGTAGCCCTCGTGATGTTCAGTGGTGTACACTTTTATTCAGGACAGTTCTTTGACGTCGAAGCTATCACTCGGGTGGCGCACGAAGTAGGAGCCATTGCAGGATTCGACCTCGCGCATGCAGCTGGAAATGTGGCACTCTCACTTCACGATTGGGATGTTGATTTTGCGGTATGGTGCTCCTACAAGTACCTGAACGCCGGACCAGGTGGTGTTGCCGGGATGTTTGTTCACGAGCGGTATGCAAATCGGCCAGATCTGCCGCGCCTTGCCGGATGGTGGGGGAATGACGAAGCAACGCGTTTCTCGATGGCGCACTCATTCGTGCCGAGTTATGGGGCCGACGGCTGGCAGCTTTCCAACGCACAGGTCCTTCCCTTGGCTGCTCTCATGGCGTCGTTAGAGATCTTCGACCGAGCTGGCATGGACCGTATCGGCGTGAAGCGTGATCTGCTTACGGGATTCCTAGAGCGCCTTTTGCGTGAGGTTGCCGCAGAGCGCCCCTGGATACGCTGCATTACACCGACTGATCCTCGTCAGCGTGGGGCTCAGCTGAGCGTGCACTTTGATCGAAACGGACGGGAGATTTTCGAAGCGCTGATTGCACATGGGGTGATTGTAGACTGGCGCACGCCGAGTGTCATTCGTATGGCACCCGCTCCGCTTTACACATCCTTCGCCGACGTTGTGCGGCTCGCAATAACACTCGAGACGATTTTAGAAAGCTTTGAATGAGTCAAACACCACCATCAATCTCCAGTTACGTCGTTGGTCGTCGAGCAGTTGCCGAGGCATTTGCTAGTGGTACCACGATTGAGAAAATCCTTGTCGCCTACGGAATTGATGAGGCCACGATGCAATGGCTGCGAAGCGAAGCTCGCAAGCGCGACATCGTATGCTCGACAATGGATCGACGTAAGTTCAACGAACTTGAGCGATCACTTGGCTTGGCCGTTAACGACGCACAAGGCGTCATTGCTCTTCGTGCAGCACGCGAGCCAATTTCCCTCGACGATCTTCTCGACCAGGCCAAGAGTCATGAAGCCGAACCCCTTCTCGTTGTTCTCGATGGAATTACCGACCCGCACAATCTTGGGGCGATAGCTCGCAGTGCACAAGGGGCTGGTGTCTTTGGAATGGTCCTCCCAACGAAGTTCAGTGCGCCAATCACGCCGACGGCAATCAAGGCATCTGCCGGAGCTCTTGAAACGCTTCCCGTGGCGAAGGTTGCGCGTGTGTCTGAGACATTGAAGCATTGCAAGCAACACGGATGGCGCGTGGTTGGTACCTCTCTGCCAGCCTCCTCAGAATACACAGCCGACGTCTACAACGGACCCACCATCATCGTCATTGGAAGTGAAGGCGAGGGCCTTCACCCGAGCGTTCGCGCCCTCTGCGATGATGTCGTGGAGATTCCGATGGCTGGCGCTGTCTCCTCGTTAAATGCCTCCGTTGCGGCAGCAATCGTAATGTTCGAAGCACGTCGGCATCGTCGACTACGCCTCTGAGCCGATTCCAGTATTTTTGTCGTCCTCATTTCACTTGCCCTTAGGAACATCGACAATGTCGAACCACCAACGCAACGAACAGGAGCTCATCCGCATTGAAAAGCTGCGGGAACTCCGTGAGCTTGGTATTAATCCATACCCAGAGTCGTTCGATCGTACGCATTCAACATCTCAGATCCTGGAAGGTTTTCGGGATGAGGATCCAGCGCCGCTCGCACAGGTTCGTGTAGCGGGACGTATCATGTCGATGCGGAAAATGGGCAAGGCGTCCTTTTGCCACATCCAGGATATGACTGGCCGTCTACAGATATATCTCAAACAGGATGATCTTGGATCGACGTACGAGAATCTGCGTCTCTTCGACCTGGGGGATATCATTGGCATCGACGGCTTTGTATTCCGCACGCGAATGGGAGAGATAAGCGTCCACGCTACGGCGGTAACGATGCTTACGAAGAGCATTACGCCGATTCCGGTGGGTAAGGAAGAGGTCCATGAAGATGGTTCTGTAACGCGATATGATGCCATTGCAGACAAAGAGCAACGGTATCGCAAGCGGTACCTCGATCTTATCGCAAACCACGACATCAAGGAAACGTTTATCAAGCGCTCGCTGATTATTCGCGCGATGCGTCGGTTCTTTGATGAACGAGGGTGGCTTGAAGTTGAGACGCCGATCCTTCAGCCGATTTACGGCGGAGCGACAGCGCGCCCTTTTGTGACGCATCACAACGCACTGGATATTCCGCTGTACCTGCGAATTGCGGATGAGCTATATCTCAAGCGCTTGATCGTGGGCGGCTTCGAAGGCGTCTATGAGATCTCGAAGAACTTCCGCAATGAAGGGATGGACAAGACGCATAATCCAGAGTTCACGGCCATGGAGATTTATGTAGCCTACAAGGACTACTATTGGATGATGGATATGACCGAGGAGCTGTTGCATACGATCGTCATGGATTCATGCGGAAGCGATACGGTTGAGTTCCAGGGTACGTCGCTCTCATTTGCACGCCCATTCCATCGAGCGAAAATGTTTGATCTCTTTACTGAACATACGGGCCTGAATCTTCGTGGGTTGTCGCGCGAGGAGTTGCTCGCAGCAGCGCGATCCATCGATGTTGATGTTGATCCGAAGGCCAGTGCTATGAAGATTCTCGATGAGATTTTCAGTGTAAAAGTGCAGCCGCACCTGATTCAGCCAACGTTTGTCATCGACTATCCAGTCGAGATGTCGCCCCTTGCAAAACAACATCGTTCTGAGAAGGGGCTTGTTGAGCGTTTCGAGCTCTTTATCATGGGTAAGGAAGTTGCGAATGCATTCTCCGAACTGAATGATCCGCTTGATCAGCGGGAGCGCCTCGAAGATCAGTCGCGCATTCGCGCGGCTGGTGATGATGAGGCCATGGTCGTTGATGAGGACTTCCTCCATGCCATTGATGTGGGACTGCCACCAACAGCCGGCCTGGGAATGGGAATCGATCGGCTTGTGATGCTGCTGACCAACAATGATTCTATTCGTGACGTACTCTTCTTCCCGCAAATGCGTCCTGAGAAAACGGATGCATCGGTAGAGGAGTAATCTGTGGGCTATCAACGGTTCGACAATCATGGTGAAACCTCACCGCAGGTGCGGCGATGGATGCCGCCAACGGCCAAAGAGATCCTTATTCATCTCGGACTCATTGCGTTAACGCTGGTGACCTGCACCATGGCGGGTACGGCATGGGCAATGAAGAATCCACTGGAGATTGCGAACTGGCCGCTTGGGCTTTCATATGCCGTGCTGGCCATGACCTTCTTGCTTGCCCATGAATACGGACACTATATCGCTGCAATGCGGCACGGCATCGCCTCATCCTTGCCATATCTCATACCGGTGCCGCCGACGTTAATGCCGTTTGGTACGTTTGGAGCCGTGATCCGCACGCGAGCCCCGATGATGACCCGCAACGAGCTGTTTGATGTGGGTGTATCGGGACCTCTTGCAGGCTTTGTTGCCTGTCTGGGAATTCTCATCGCGGGGTTCCTGACGTTGCCCTCGCAGGACTATCTGTTGTCGATCCATCCCGAATATGCCGTTACGGGTATCCCGTCTGGCGGACTCACCTTCGACAATACGTTGTTGTTCGAGATACTGCGTCAGGTGTTCTCGGATCGCGCGTTTGTGCCACCAATGAACGAGATCTACCATTATCCATTCCTGTGCGTTGGATGGTTCGGCTTGTTTGTCACCTCCCTCAATATGCTGCCATTTGGGCAGCTTGATGGGGGACATGTCCTTTATGCTCTAATTGGCAAGAAGCAGCATACGATTGCACGGTTCCTTTGGTGGAGCATGTTTGCGCTGGCAATTCTCTGGTTGATTGGGTTGGTTCACCAGCTCCTTGTCGGTACATCGGATGCCGATGCAAATGGATGGATGTTGTGGCTCAAGCACTCGATCGACCCGTCAATCTCGGGAGCAATTGAGCAGTTCCCGTGGCTGTTTCAACTTGGCGATGTATGGGTGTTTTGGCTGGTAATGATTCGGTTTGTGATCAAGGTTGAGCATCCTGACCTGCCGTCTGAGGAGCCCCTTAGCAAGGGACGCAAGATCCTTGGATGGACTTCGATGATCGTGCTCTTGCTCTGCTTTGCTCCACGTGCTGTCTACATGGCCTCATGACCGAACGACAACATACCGCAGTTGCTATCGTGTTGGTTATCATGGGTCTCTACCTCATGCGAATGAGTGCGGTCGAGATTCAGCCCACACCAGAAGCCGAGATTGCCCTTCGTGCTGAGAGCATCGTTCGTTCTCAGCAGTGGATGGATGTCTCTACGGAGAGTATCGGTGGATTGTCAACTTCTGCGACGCCGCCGTTGCCATCATGGATCACGGCTGTTGGTATTACTCTTCTGGGACCAACGACGATTGCCGTTCGGTTTGGAGCAGTCCTGGCGATTATTGGCGTCCTTCTGCTGAGCTACGGAATAGCCAGACGTGCGCTACCGTACACGCAGGCGTTGATGGTCTGTGCCGTTGTGGGTCTGAGTACGCCAATGATCACGGTTGGGCGTCAGATGACACCCGAGCTGATGGGCTTGGCCCTCGTCATGCTTTGCTGGTGGAGTATCGTTCAGTTGCTCAGTGCCACTGGAACGAAGGCACGCGTTGGATGGATGCTTGTCTACGCGATTGGACTCGGTGGTGCATTGCTGACAAGTCTACCGTTGACGGCTATTGCAGTCTTACTTTCTATACCGGTCATTCTCAATCGGCAGACGTTGTTGATGGGAATTGGAGGAGTGCTCCTAGGACTGCTCGTTGGCGTGCCATGGTATCTAACGATGATCACGAATCATGGTTCCGACTTTCTTCTTGCTCTCTCTACGGCATCAACAGCATCAGACGCTGTGACAGGGGGCTTCCACACGGGACCTCTCGATGTGGTAGCGCTGCTTGTGCTTTCAAGCCCGATTCTGGTTGCCGCCCTCATTTGGGTTATAGCAGGAGTGCGATACCGTGATGTTGTGCCGGCCAGGACTGATGTGGTGATGATGACTGCTGGTCTCTGGTTCCTTGGCATGATGGTGCTTGTGGCGATATCACGTCACCACACGATGCTTGCAATGGTGCCAGTTATCCCTGCCGCAACAATCGTGAGCTTTTCCCTCATTCAGAGCGCGATGCAGCAGAGAACGCCTGGGCTGTTGCTTACAACACTTGCTGGAATCGTACTCTCGGGAACGGCCTCAGTACTTGTTTACAGTCGGCTTGTTCAACGCACTCAATGGATCTGGTTTGTGCTCGGTATTGAGGCGGTGCTTCTCCTCGGTGTGTTTGCCATGTCCGCGGCGCGACGCCAACGCCTTGCTGTTCGTCTCACCAAACCGATTATCAACGGTGCTCTTGCCCTGACGGCATTTATTGCGCTCGGTACAATCATGTTCGGGTCACGAGATGCCATTACAGGTGCGCGTACTGTTGGACTGCGCATGCTCGAGGACACGCTGGTCGCACGAAACTTCGTGTATCTGTTTCATCGTGATGCTCCCACCGACAACATCAACCAGCAGCTTGCCTGGTACACGCGAGGCTGGATGTCTGGTCGTAATCCACGATTTGCGTACGTTCCTCTGGCGATGCCAACGGCAGTTGTCGATCCCGCTGTTGTGCGTGCGAGTGTTGGAGCGCCATGGATTGTTTATTACCACCCTGGGATTGACGAGAACGTCAGCACAGAAGTATTTGAGATCTTGGACGCAGAGTACTCGATCGCTGAAGAGACACCACACTATGCGCTGTTTGAGCGCCGGCTACGAATGCGTCGATAACGACGAACCGTGCCCCCTCACTGCATCGTGTACAATCGGGCGTAGACGTTGTTGTTGGCCAGGAGCTCTGCATGCGAGCCCTCTTCGATTATCCGACCGGCATCGAACACTAGAATCCGGTCGGCGTTTACGATAGTGGACAGACGGTGTGCAACGATGATTGCCGTCCGACCCACAAGAGCATCATCGATAGCCCCCTGCACCAATCGTTCCGACTCGGTGTCTAATGCTGAGGTGGCTTCGTCAAACAAAAGGATCTGCGGCTGACGATACAGTGCTCGAGCGATGGCAATTCTCTGGCGCTGTCCGCCGGAGATGCGCATGCCACGGTCACCGATGATGGTATCATAACCATCCGGAGTCTCGCGAATGAATCCGTCAGCATGGGCGATTCGAGCGGCTGCCTCTACACGTTCCATATCCAGTGCGTCATCTCCCAATGCGATGTTGCGGGCGATGGTATCGTTGAAGAGTAGGCTTTCCTGAGAAACCACCCCAAAGAGTCGGCGGTATGAACCGAGTTCGAGGGAGCGCACGTCGGTGCCGTTGACGTGGATTGATCCAGACTGTGGGTCGTAGAAGCGCATGATGAGATCAAGCGCAGTGGATTTTCCACTGCCGGAGGCTCCCACCAACGCGACCTTTTCGCCGGGCTGAATCGTGAATGACACGTCGCGAAGGACGTTACGTTCTCCATAGGAAAACGAGACGTTGTGTGCCTCGAGTACGGGCATTTCACAAGGGGGCGCATTCGACCCCGTCGAAATTGTTGGGGTCGTGGCCAGTGCCGCAGCGACGTTCGCGCCTGCGGCGATTCCACGTTGCATAGCGGCAATGGTGTTGACGATCGCACTGATCGGCTGCATTAATCCGAACAGAAGGAACAGAAACGTCATAAGACTGGATGGCGCAATGATCCCAGCCGCACTATCCATACTCCCGATATAGAACACCGTTACCAGAGCGATGATGCCAAAGGTGTCATTCACCATGGGGATAAGCCCCATGACGCGTGCATTGCGCGTTGCTCGGCGAACAAAGGCCGCCGTCTGCTCGGCAAAGCGCGAGCTGACAAAGCGTTCGATGTTCATACCCTTGACAACGCGGATGCCAAACACCGTTTCTTGAAGAGTTGATGTGTAGTCGGCCTGCGCAGCTTGAAGTCGCGCACCATATGAACGCAGCAATCTGGTTGCTGTGCGAATAAGAAGCATGCCGATGAGTGATACGCCAATCGAAATCACCGTGAGCTTAAAGCTGATCAGACCGAGCAAGATCAGATAAATAACCAGTGTTGAGGCTTCACGCCACATGACGGTTATTGAGTTGATCGTCGCATGATTCAGGACGTGTACGTCGTTCGTCAGCAGCGAAATGATATCGCCAGCTTTGCGTCGAGAGAAGAAATCCAGAGACTGCTCAGTGATGTGATGAAAGAGTGCATCGCGCACACGCTTCATGATGCCTTCTTCGAGCCGCGTTGAGATGACTGCGCTGAGGTACTTGGTAAGTCCACGAATGATGAAAAGCCCAACAATGACAAGGCTGATTGAGCGCAGAGATTCGCTGCGGTCACCCGAAGCGATGAATGCTCCCAGGGTATCGTTGAAGACCTTCATAAAGCCTGATACAGGCGTTGTGCCACCTGGCAAGGGACTCGAGCTCGAGCCGAAGAGCGTTCGGAAGATTGGCTCAACCACTGCAAGGATCAATGCATTGGCAGTCGAGAAGACCAGGTTGGCGATCGTTGAGAATACCACCAGCTTCCAGGCTGGTCGCACAAACGGCATCATCGTCCGTGCAAGACGTTGCACAGTAAACTCTGCGGCAGATGGAGATGTTGCTGGCATTATTGGGTGGTTTAGCGAGAGAGCGTTCGTTGGTAGTCACGCGCATAGCGTGAAATCGCCTTCGCAAGAGACGAAGCGATCATTGATTGACCTTTCGATGAGGCAAGATACTGCGCATCGTTCGTGTTTGACAGGAACCCTGTTTCGACCAAGACGTTCGGCATACTGGCACCGACGAGCACGAAGAAGCCGGCCTGACTCACTCCACGATTTGCCAGGGGGCATGCACGCGTGACTTCCTCCTGAACCGATGAGGCGAGGTTCTCACTGAAACGTACGAATGAACGCTGTGCCATTGTTGCTACAATAATCTGGTCTTCGGTCATTGACTTATATCGATTCAATTTGTCTTCAAATCGTACAGATGCATTCTCACGTTGAGCAACACGGGCCGCGTCGTCATTTCGTCCAGGTCGGAGGATATAGGTCTCGCAGCCGTGCGCTGGATGAGGTTTGCTGGGCATGCTGTTGCAATGAATGCTCATGAAGAGTTTCCCTCCAGCGTCGTTGGCAATCTCCGTGCGGCGATACAGTTCAATGAACTCATCCGTTTCTCGAGTCATCACCACCTTCGTCGTCGGCAGTTCGCGCCGCAAGGCATCGCGAAGCTTCCGTGCAATGGCGAGCGTTACATCCTTCTCATACGCACCATTGACGCCCTCAGCACCAACATCCTTACCTCCGTGGCCAGCATCGATAACAATGACGTCGAGCGACCATCTTCCCCCTGTGCCCGGAGCTGATATGTTCTGTGGCTTCTGCGGCACCTCACGTTGTGCAGTATCACGAGATTGACGCAAGCAAAGGATCTCTAACTCAACTGTGCTGCGTCGACGCACGATCATCGTGTCGCGCAGCGATGTCGTGATGCGCAGAACGCCGAAGGATCGAATCTGTTCTATGGTGCACTGTCCGTGCTCACCGCGCGCTGTCGAATCAAGGATGGTCTGTCGCACCATCGCTCCTGGGAAGCGCACGATCCAACCGGTGCCCGTGCGTTCCGGCTTTTGGTATTGGACGATAGGAGAGGTCGATCGAACGACAACAAGGAACGTGTCAGCACTGTGCTGCGCTCGTATTGACGTGATTGTGACAATCTCTGACTGCGACGTCGTAGCAGGACTTTGCGGCGCGATGATGCACAGCAAACATCCCAACACAAGGGATGTTCGCATGAGCCGCGCGCATAAAGCATGAAGAGGGGGTGTAGCCATGTAACTTTGCGACTTCAAAACTAACCAGGTAAACAATGAAGCGGGACCGAAATCCTGTTGACCTCGAGATAACCATCGATAACCTCGGCTTCGAGGGCGTGGCCGTTGGCCGAATTGATGGACATGTGCACTTCGTGAAAGGGGCTCTCCCAGGTGAGCGCGTCCGTGCTCGAATAACTGGACGTCAGAAGCGTCACATCCTGGCAGAGACCATTGAAGTCCTTGAAGCTTCGCCGCTTCGGCAGGCGGCACCTTGCCCACACTTTGGAGTATGCGGTGGCTGTTCGTGGCAGCATCTGAAACACGAGGAACAGCTCCTTTGGAAACGGCAGCACGTTGTTGATGCATTTGAGCGAATCGCCAAGATCCCGGTTGGAGAGGTGAGCGCTACGTTGTCGTCCCCAGTTGCGTATCGCTATCGCAACAAGATGGAGTTTTCATTCGGAGCATCGCGATGGTTAACGCGTGAGGAGATTGATAGCGGCGAAGAATTCACCACCTCGTTTGCTCTTGGGTTGCACGTCCCGGGACGTTTTGATAAGGTCCGCCATATCACGACGTGTTTGCTCCAGTCTGAGGTTGGTGACGCTATTCTTCAGCATACGCACCGTTGTGCTGAAGAATTCGGCATCGCCCCTTACCATCAGCGTCAGCATACCGGCTTTGCTCGCAGTCTCGTTGTGCGCACAAGTGCATCAACGGGAAGTGTGATGACGGTGTTGATTACTACAACGCCGCAAGCGGAATTCGAGCATGATTTTATCGACTCGTGGATGTCGTTGCATGAGTCCCTGCCTGCCGGATCGTCAATGATCCATGCCATCAATGATACGTGGTCACCTGTAGCGATCGGCACGATCTCGACGGTAAAGGGGCCAGGCTTCCTCGAGGAACAAAGTCATGGCATCACCTATCGTATTTCTCCGTTTTCGTTCTTTCAGACGAACACGACCCACTTGCCCAATCTCGTTGAATGTGCGTTGCAAGGGGCGGGAATCACCAGCGATTCGATTGTATGGGATCTGTATTGCGGCACGGGAACGCTAACGCTGCCAGCTGCAAAACATGCACGCCACGTTGTGGGAGCTGAATTGGCAGAGAGCTCAATTCGTGACGCCAAGGAAAATGCGCTGCGGAACGGTATTGAGAACGTTGAGCTTCATGTGCTTGATCTTCATCGTCCGGCAGCGTTGGACGTTCTCCGATCATTCCCCAAGCCTGACGTTATCATCGTTGATCCTCCGCGAAGTGGAATGCATGAACAAGTCGTCAATCACATCCTCGCCGTTGCTCCTCCCACGGTTGTGTACGTGAGCTGCAACCCAGGTACGCTCGCGCGTGATTGCGCGCTTATGGGCGACCAGTATCATGTGCAGCACATCACACCGGTGGATATGTTCCCGCAAACCTATCATGTTGAAGCTGTCGCGATCCTTACACGAAAACAGTGAGTACCGGTTACTGGGTACTGGGTACTGGGTACCGGGTGCTGGTTAGCGGATGATTGCGATGCCAAGGATGCTGCTTGCTCTTTCCGTTGTTAAGCGGATGAAGTAAGCCCCCTGGGAGATCTCCGGAATCTCGACTCCCACGCGATGATCACCTGCGTAGACATTGTCGGCTGAAAAGAGTGGGGCGACGCTACGACCTGTAATGTCAATCATGTCGATGGTAACAGACGATGGCGCTGTGAGCGAGTACACGATCTCGGTTGCTCCTGGTTGTACAAGAGGGGCCCCGTCGACGTGGATGATTGCATCTCGGTAGGGAAGGGGCTGATATGGTTGTACATCGACACCTTGATTTGATGCCGCATTTCGTGCCGTTGTGAGTCCACGGAGAAGCTGTTGCCGATTGGTACCGGCAACGAGGATGAATGCAACTTCTTGAGATTGGCCTGGCTCCAGAGTAAAGGGGCCCGCACCGATGACGGTCGATGCATCAGTTGAGTTGGAGACACGACGGCGTAGACCCTGCGACATCATAAACCACTTCTCTGCAATGGTGAAGCTGTCGTAGATGCTCGGACAATCTGGGGCCCCGTCGTTGTCAACAGCAAATCCATTGACTGGAAGTGGTGAGACCATGGCCATCGCTACCCGCGGAAGTGACGGGTCGACGACGTTTGCAATGACGTATGCTCCCATTTCACTGTCCCAGCCAGTAACGTTGTTCGCGCCATTGGGCCCAATATCAAAGTCGAAGAAATACGCCGAGTAGATGTTCTCGAGAACTTCACTCGTGATATTGGATATCTTCAAAACGACGAGAATACTGTTGCGCAGCGAGTCGTCTGTTCGAGCGTAGACGTTCTTATCGACAGCGACGCCAATACTCATGAGATCGCCGTCATCATCGAAGATCGTCGCCACACGCTTGCCTGTTACGACGCTGTCGGAACGAATGGTAGCGTTGCGACGGGCGACAAAGGACATGTCGCGAGTGCCTGTTTCAAGTCCACGTGCTACGTTGGAGACACGCAAGCCATTGACACCGATCATCAATGCCCCCTCAAAAAGGATGCTCGATGAGCCCTGATATCGGAATCCAACGCCTTGCTCATTGGATGAATAGTCGTTGTAACCAATGTTGCCTACTGAGTTGACAGACACTGCGATGTCATTCTCTTCCAAGGTGGCATACGTGGGGTTGGCCACAGCTGCAATTACTTCACTTCCAACAATTTGATCCCCGTCATAGATGAATGCTCGGAACGTAAATCGTGCATCGGACTGTGATGCCTGTGAAATTTGAATTCGAAGGACGCCGGGGAGTTGCCGCTCAGTGTCGGTGGATAGGGGGCCAATCTGTGCAGTGCTATCGAGAACAATACACGTTGTATCGAGCGATCGGACAACAACTCGAGCATCACTGAGATCGGATAGGATGTTTCGGATCGTCAGGCGCACATCGAGTGTGTCGCCACGCACGAACACGCCGTCTCCATCACTGTCGGCGATGTTCGCCTGTGAGACCACACACCAGCGAGCGTTTTGTCCAGAACATGACCGAAAGGCGTTGACCCGCCCCATGCCAATGAGTCCCTGGTAGCCGGGGTTGAGCGTGTCGATATTGTCACAACCAGCAATCAGAGCTGCGCGCACCTGTGCTGGAGTGTAGCTGGGGAAGCATTGACGGACCATTGCAGCAATGGCAGACACAACAGGCGTTGCCATTGAGGTGCCGTCATACGACGTATAGGTGTTGCGAGGAATGGTCGAGAAGATCCCAACACCTGGAGCGCAGACGTCCACCGTCGAGTGCACGTTCGAGAAGAGCGCAACACGATCCGACGTTCCGGTTGCTGCAACCGAGACCGCCTCGGCATAGGCGGCAGGATAGAAAGCCTGCTCACTCGCCTCGTTACCGGCGGCTCCGATGACCAGGCTCCCAAGTTGTGTTGCTTTTTGCACAACGGTTATATCGGCAAAGGTGGGGGAGGTGCTTCCAAACGAACAGTTAATGACATCTGCGCGCATTGCAGCTGCATACAGAATCGCGTCTGCAGAGCGTGCTACGGACTCCGACGATGGATCATCACGTCCCACCTTAATCGGCATGACGACAACGTTCTTTCCAACGCCAGCCATACCGATTGCGTTGTTGATTTGCGCAGCAACGATTCCACCAACATGTGTGCCATGAGGGTTGCCCGGAAGTGGGGTATTGTCACCAGTTTTACCATCAGCGCCGACAAAGTCCCAGCCGAACCAATCATCAACGAACCCGTTGTTATCGTCGTCAACACCATTTGTTCGTTTGTCCAACCCTCGGCCATCAAGACCAGATTCACCCGTATTATGCCACAGGCTTCCCTGAAGATCGCTGTGAAGGGTATCGATGCCGGTGTCAACAATGGCAACGACCGCTGGACGTCCGCTCGGGACAACATCCCACGCACGATAGGCATCGATCAAGGGCAGGTAGTACTGACGAAACACCTCTGGATCGTTGGGTTGGCCAACGATGCGCTGCTCCGGCAACACCTGAGCCTGCTGTACGAGGCCATGATGGCGAAGCTTTGCGGCAAGTACAGCAGCGTTACGAGGACCCGTGAAGGTCACTACCGCAAACCGTCGCAATTGTTCTGTTGTCGAATCGAGCCTGCGCTTAGCAAGTCGGCCCATCTCTGTTCGCTCAACTGCTCGCAGGGTCGACGTCAAAATGTAGGGATCACAGGTGTGCTCGCCCAGCAGAGATGTGAATGATGATATCGAACCACTACGCCCCCTTCCTTCCCATTCGCGGAGCTGCTGCGAATTTGCGGTCAGCTCAATCAGAATTGAGCCTGTCTGTGCTGAACTTCCAACCAGCACCAACGCGAGAAGGATGATGGTTGTGAGGATTCTCATCGAGAATTCCACGAGATGCGCTTCCGCATGATGCGTTCAGAGCCGAGACGCACTTCGGCGATGTATTCGCCGGTAGACGCTGGCTTGCCATCTTGCGCTTTACCATCCCAGGTGATGGTATATGTTCCCGGGGCTTGAATACCCTTGAAGAGCGTGGCGATGATCATCGCCTGCGGCGAGTAAATGACGATCTCAACATTGAGGTGTTCATCGACGACGTAGCGAATAACCGGGCTGACGTCTTCTCCAATTCCAAAGACCTTTGCGATGTCGGAGAAGCTTACTTGGACATTGCCGGTACCCATCGGCCGCAGAAGAACGCCAGGAACATACATCGCATTGGCAAGCGTCAGCTGGTACTGGACAACTTCCCGATCTCTCGGTTTGAATATGGATTCGGGAATATCCATGACTTCATCAATTGCATCCCAGATTGTCCTGCGCGTTGCCTCACGCGCCTGCTGGAGAAGCAAGAAGGATGTTTCGCGCACAGCCATGGCAAAGCGCGTTGGGGCCGTGATTGGCATTCCCAATGCTTTACGATACAAACTGTCTTGATCGATGCTTGATGGGGCTTGACCTTGACCTGGAACGCCAGTGCGCACCGACACTGAACCGGTATCGGCAACGAGAAATTCTGCCGGCATCAACGGACGCGGTTGCTGAAGAATGCTCGTGGGTTGCGCAGACATCAATAGCGGCATGAGAACCCCGCAGATGATGAGGCTGACGTATGCTGTGGTGAGGCGAGGAGTCATGAGTGACGGCAAAATACCAAACACGTGGCCGTAGAAACGAAAACGCCGGAACCTCGTACGAGATTCCGGCGTCTATTGCGATTAGCGAAGGACGGATGTCGGCATCAGTGACCAAGAATGTTCTTATCTGCATCCCTGAGCATATCGCCAAGCGTAACGCCGGGTGAATCCTGCGTCTGCGACTGATGGGGCCTGGACTGACGGTCACGGTCATAGTCGCGATCCCGGTCGCGTGAACGTGTGCCACCCATCTCATCACCGCCCGCGCCGGCGAGCGTTCCGTCTTCATTACGCATGGCGAGAATCAGCGATGAGTTCTCAGGATTTACGTCAGCAACGGCACATTGAATGGTGTCGCCAACGTTTAGCGGCATTTTGCCACCACGACTTCCAACCATCTTCGAGCGCGGCATGAATCCGTCGAAGATATCCTTCACGCGAACAACGGCACCCTGCATGCTGACGCTTTGGACTGTACCTTCAACGTCTGTGCCAACAGGCATTTCCGCCGATAGTGTTAGCCATGGATTCGGCTGTGTTTGCTTATAGCCGAGTGCGAGCTGGTGTTTCTCTTCGCTTGCCGATAAGACTTCGACCTCGATTGTCTGACCAACAGAAAGAATCTCGGATGGGTGCTTAACGCGACGTGTCCAGCTGAGTTCGCTTACACGCAGAAGACCTTCAATCTTTGGGGCAACCTTAACATATACACCGAAATCGGTGATACGCTGCACTGTTCCCTTAATACGCTTGCCAACTGGATATGCTGCGTTGACGCCTACCCAGGGGTCGGCCTCATGCTCGCGGTGTGATAGCGCAATCTTCTTCTTCTCACGATCGATCTCAACGATCGATACCGTGATCTTTTCACCCTTACGGACAACATCGGCTGGGTTCCCAACACGAGAACGTGAAAGCCGTGACACGTGCACCAGGCCTTCAAGCCCCCCGATGTTCACGAAAGCACCAAACGCCGTGACTGACGTTACGACGCCGTCGTGCGTACTGCCAACCGCGATGGAATTCCACATCTCGTCCATCAAAATGTCGCGACGCGTGACCACAGCGGACTTATAGCCGGTGTCATCAGACTGCAGCTCGTGAACCTTAACGCGGACCGTTGTTCCAATCAACGCCTGCAGCTCATCATCAGAGGCATTCTTCCGAACACCCACATGCGAAGCCGGGAGGAAAATTCGGAGTCCTTGGAAATCTCCGCGCAAGCCACCCTTCACACGTTCATGGACGGTGACGTCGAATGCTGTCGAAGCTTCCTTGAATCCTTCAAGGACGGCATAGGCGGCATCACGCTGCTTCTTTTCCTCTTCCTTGCGCTTGCGCTCTTCTTCCTTCTTCCGGGCCTGTTCCTCGCGCTCAGCATCGCTCATGGTCGGCGCCGGTGCAGCAGTTGCGTCACCAGTCGTCTCGGTAGCTTCCTGCGCTGGGACGTCTGCGGTTGCTTCCGGTGTAGCTGCCGCAGTAGCTTCCTCTGGTGAAGCACTACCTTCAGCCACAGGGGTTTCGGATGGGTTCAAAGGTGCGGGAGCGGATTCGCCAACAGATTCATTGGCGGGATTGACAGTGCCTTCGGCGCTATCAAGGGGCTGGTCGGACATCATTGTTGGGACAATTGATGAGTGAATAGAAATACGGGCATGAATGTCGCCGCAAAACCGGCAACAGTCCCATTAGAGACTCCGGAGCACTGCTCGTGCGCCGGACGCTATCACGGGACCGTAAAGATACGGGAAAAATGCTGTTCGGTTGAGGACCGTTTGGGAAAACCGTTAGGATGCCGTAGGTTTGCGGGCTCGATTAACGCTAACCCATCCTGTCGTCGGTCCGGACGCTGACGACTGCAGACAGCAACCATAGGAGTTCCACATGAGCGATCGTCGTCTGTACGAAGCTACTTACATCATTAACGCTGTCCTCGAGGACAACGACGTTGAGGCAGTTGTTGCCCGCACGAATGCCTTCCTCGAAGAACATGGTTCAACGATTGTTGAACTGAATAAGATGGGCCGCCGGCGCCTGGCCTATCCGATTAATAAGAAGTTCAATGGCTACTATGTGTATGCCGCCTTCGAAGCGCCACCAGCGACGCTGCCACTTCTTGAGAAGTTCTTTTTCCTCGAAGAGAACGTTATTCGCCACCTGACGGTGCAATTGGATCCAAAGCTTCGCGAATTCCGTAAAGTTCGCGCCGAGGCACAAGCTGCCCGCGCTGCTGCAATGGCTGAAGCCGCAAAGACGGGTTCGCCGATCTAATTCCTATCCCAATCTGAACATTCCATTTGGCGCACAGCGCCTCCTGAGTTGAAGGTACTGACATGAAGATCATCCTCCGACAAGACGTAGAGAATCTGGGGAACATCGGTGAAATCATCACCGTGAAGCCCGGCTACGCCCGCAACTTTCTTATTCCGAACCAATTGGCATACTACGCCACAGATGGGGCGATTCGTGCACTGGAAACCGAAAAGAAGCAGTACGAATCCCGTATGGCGAAAGTTCGTCAGCAGGCCGAAGTGACGGCAGCGCAACTTGGTGAGCTGCAAGTGACGATCTCGATGCCTGTTGGCGAAGAAGGTCGTTTGTTTGGCTCGGTGACCGCACCAATGATTGCACAAGAGCTCGAAATGCGTGGTTTCCGCATCGACAAGCGCAATGTTATCATCGATGAGCCGATCAAGACGCTTGGCATTTTTGAAGTCAAGGTCAAGCTCATGACAGATGTGATCGCCCCTCTCAAGGTGTGGGTGATCGCTCAAGATTGATTTCGGCAAATGTCCCTCGAAAATGAAAGCCTGTTCGAACTCTCGAACAGGCTTTTTTGTTTTGTGCACCATGAGTACAATCGTTATCGTCGGAGGGTCTGGATTCCTGGGCCGCCGAATTGCCACTGCTGCGCGAGAACGCGGGCATGTCATAACCATTATCTCGCGCAAGCCGTCGCCCGTTGATGGATGCACGGTGGTCGACTATGGTCAGCTGGAACGTGCAATTGCATCGGCTGATGTGGTCATCAATCTCGCAGGAGAGAACGTGGGGACTCGTCGATGGAGTGCGCGCGTGCGAGATTCCATTCGTTCGAGTCGAGTCGATGTCACGAGGCGAATCGTTGCTGGAATAATGGCAGCACCCAGCAAGCCCGTTCTCGTCAATGCCTCCGCAATTGGGTTCTACGGTGATACCCATGTTCCGTCTAACGAGGCGATGGGAGCCGGGCAGACATTCCTTGCTGACGTGACCAAACAATGGGAGGACGCGGCAATGGAAGCGTCAAGAACGACGCGCGTTGTGTGCCTGCGCATCGGCGTCGTGCTTGATCCAAATGACGGAGCGCTTGCCAAGCTCCTACTTCCAATGCGACTCTTCATCGGTGGGGTGTTGGGGAGTGGACGTCAGATGTTCCCATGGGTACATCGTGACGATGTTGTTGAGGCGTTCTTATGGGCGGCCTCGACACCGACCGCATCTGGACCCTACAACGTCGTATCACCGCAGTGTGTGAGCATGCGCACCTTTGTGCGCACGCTCGGCGAGGTACTGCATCGCCCAACATTCGTGCCCGTGCCAGGATTTGCGCTTCGACTGCTGCTGGGTAAGCAGGCTGACATGGTCCTCCACAGCCACTACGTGGTCCCCATGAGGCTTCTTGGGTCGACATTCCGCTTCGCGTATCCTGATTTACGGGATGCATTGCGTCAACTTCTGCAACGATGAATCCCTGCAGCAATTCCTCTCGCCGGGTCAGATGAATTGGTTAGTTTTGTAGTCCATTTTCCAATCGAACGAACACGCACGAACAATTCGCCAGGATCGACTCCATGAGCATCGAAGTAGTTATGCCCAAAATGGGCGAGTCTATTCAAGAAGGTAAGATTCTCCGTTGGGTCAAAAACGTCGGAGATAAGGTAGAGCGCGACGAGGTAATCCTTGAAATTTCAACCGACAAGGTTGATACCGAGGTCCCGTCCCCCGCATCGGGCGTGATCAGTCAGATCCTCTTCCAAGAAGGCGATACCGTTGAGGTTGGTAAGGTCATCTGCATCCTCGGTGATGCAGCTGGGGCATCAGCGCCAGCGCCAGCGGCTGCCGCCCCGGCACCAGCACCCGCCGCCCCGGCACCAGCACCCGCAGCACCGGCACCAGCCCCCGCAGCACCAGCACCAGCACCAGTGGCTGGAGGAGCAACGGTTGACGTTGTCATGCCGAAGATGGGCGAATCGATCCAGGAGGGCAAGGTTCTTCGCTGGGTGAAGAAGCCTGGTGATGCGGTTGAACGCGACGAGGTTCTCCTCGAAATTTCTACCGATAAAGTTGATACTGAAGTGCCATCACCGTCGGCCGGAACACTTGTTGAAGTGTTGGCCAATGAGGGAGATGTTGTGGAAGTCGGTAAAGTAATCGCCCGGCTTTCCTCTGGTAGTGGCGCTGCTGCACCTGTCGCAGCTCCTGCTCCAGTAGCTGCTGCCCCAGCACCAGCACCAGCACCAGCACCAGCACCAGCACCAGCCCCCGCTCCAGCGCCTGCTGCTGCGGCACACGTTCAAATCAATGGGGCTGCGACATCAAGTATCCCGCGGCAGTCCGGCTCGCGATTCTATTCGCCCCTTGTCCGCAGCATCGCAGCAGCGGAAGGCGTTTCAGTGCAAGAGCTCGATAGCATCACAGGTACGGGGCTAGAAGGTCGCGTCACAAAGTCTGATATTCTGAGCTATCTGTCGCGTCGAGGTTCTGGTAGTGCTGCTGCGCCTGCTCCAGCGGCTGCACCTGCGCCTGCGGTAGCTCCCGTAGCCGTTGATGCATTCCCAACGCTGAATATCTCAGGTGGAGCCGACACCGAAATCATCCCGATGGATCGCGTGCGTCAGCTCATCGCTGAGCACATGGTTCGTTCCAAGCACACATCGCCGCACGTAACGTCGGTTGCAGAGGCAGACGTTACGGGAATCGTTAAGCTGCGTGAACGGATGAAGGATGCGTTTGGAGCTCGCGAGGGTTTCAAGCTCACATTCAATCCATTCTTCGGCTATGCCGTGTGTGAGGGTGTGAAGGCATTCCCGCGAATCAACGTCAGCGTCGACGGTAAGAACATTGTCCAGCACCGCCGGGTCAATCTTGGCATGGCTACAGCCCTTCCGGATGGTAACCTGATCGTACCTGTCATCAAGGGCGCAGAAAATCTCAATGTAACGGGCGTTGCCCGCATGATGAATGAGCTGGCCAACAAGGCCCGCAACAAGAAACTCTCTCCGGATGACATTGCAGGCGGTACGATTACCGTTACGAACGTCGGTTCGTTCGGGTCACTCTTTGGAACACCGGTGATCAATCAGCCACAGACGGCAATTGTTGGCATCGGTGCCATCCAGAAGCGTCCGGTTGTTCGGGAGCTGGACGGAGAAGATGTGATTGTCGTTCGCAGCATGGTGTACTTGTCGATCACCTACGATCACCGCGTGATTGATGGTGCTCTGGCAACACAAGCACTCGCTGCGATGGTGCGCGCCTTGGAAGGCATCAACGAGAAGAATACGACACTGTAAGCAGATGACCGATTATGAATGACCGATTACGCCTACGGCGTGATCGGTCATTTTTTTGTTGGTCATTGGTCATTTGTCATTGATCATTGGTCATTTGACCTCTCCAACATTACCGTCACTGGACCATCGTTGACCAGATGAACTTGCATCATTGCACCAAAGACCCCAGTGGCGATTGTCACCGGCATCTTTTGTTCTCTGATGCGCTCGTGAAGTACGTCCACCATGTGGTCGAACAATGGACGTGCCAGCTCGCCCCCTGCAGCTTTAACAAATGAAGGGCGCGTTCCCTTCGAGAGCTCACCGTAGAGGGTAAACTGCGATACAACGAGGATGCCTCCTCCAACGTCGGCAATGGAGCGATTCATCTTGTGTTCATCGTCGGCGAAGATGCGGAGTGAAAGAAGCTTGTCGACCATCCACAGACACTCAGTTTGAGTGTCTGTGTGGGTGATTCCAACTAGGGCAACGATGCCGTTATCGATCGAGCCGACAATGCGATCATCAACAGAAACGTGGGCGGAACAAACACGCTGTACAAGAACGCGCATGATGTCGTTGTGTATTGGTGAAACCTTTTGCCGAGTTTTGTCGTCAAAGGCATGGTAATCATTTCATCTGTCGAGGTGACACAGTATGATAAGAAGTTCGTTGATCATAGTTGTTCTGTTCGTCGTTGGTATTGGTTTAGCCGAAGCATCTGCACCGAGCGGTGAAGCGCCGAAGCGTGCAAAGCGCGGAGTCATTTATGGCGTTGGTGTATCAGCAGGGGAGAGAGTGTCATTACATACAGCCATGATGTCGAAGGCGTTTGGCCGCACAATTCGCATTACTGGTAAGGCCATTGAAGTTTGTCAGGTCAAAGGCTGCTGGATGATTCTTCAAGACCGCTCAAGTAAGGTTCGTGTAACCTTCAAGGATTACGGTTTCTTCATGCCGGAAAACATTGTCGGACGTCGAATCGCTCTTGAAGGAGTCCTGAGTCTCGAGGTTCTTTCGGAGAAGGACGCTCGGCACTATGCGGAAGATGCGGGCAAGAGCAAGAGTGATATTGAGGCCATTGTTGGTGATCAAAACGAATATTCCTTTGAAGCCACCGGAGTTGTTGTCCTATGATGTTCGAAATTGAGCATGCCCCCGTGTATGCATCGCTGCGGGTATCCATGAATCAGGGCGAGCGCTTTCGTGCTGAGCCCGGCGCACTTCTTTCGATGACGCCAACGATCGAGTTAGAGTCAGCAATGGCAGGCAAGGGGCTCTTGGGATCTATCAAGGCTGCTGTTGGTGGCGAGTCGATCTTCGCCTCAATCTATACAGCTGTGCACGGCCCGGGCGAGCTCTTTCTTGCGCCATCTCATCCCGGTGATATCGCTCGGATTGATCTACTGAATCAGACCATCCTTGCCTACGGTGGGGCATATCTGGCTGGGGATCCATCGCTGACATTAAGCGCGCGTGGCTCTTTGAAATCCATGTTTGCTGGCAGTGATCTATTCCTCACCGTGATAAGTGGTACAGGACCAGTGTTCCTTGGTAGCTTCGGTGCGTTCTACAGCCGAACACTCGGTGTTGGCGAGCCCTATGTCGTCGACACAGGCCATATCGTAGCCTTCACCGAGGGCATGCATTATTCCGTGAAGACGGCATCGCGCGGCCTCTTTAGCTCGATGGCAACAGGCGAGGGCCTCGTATGTATGTTTAGTGGTCCTGGTACCATCTGGATGCAAACACGCAACCTGCGAAGCTTTGCTGGCGTACTTGCCCCCTTCCTTCCGTCAACGTCAGGGGGCTAGAAGTCCTCCATGATGACCTCGCAGAGGACAGAGCTGAGGTCATTGAATATCACATCTTCTGGCTCAAATGTGAAGAGGGGGAGGGATACCTCGTTCGTTGTTGAGCCGACGTTGATCCGCATTCGTACGAGCTTGCCGTCTTCCGACGCTACTTTTACCGGGATGGGCATGACAAAGCTTTCGGAAACTCCGTGCTGTCGAATTCGCATGGTGACCTTCCATTGGCCGTCCTGCTGCTGCTCCTTTTTCCATGCAACATTGTAGGAGGGGATTTCATTTCCGTACACCCACTGATTGAAGAACCAACTTACATCCGATCCAGTGAGTCGTTCAATCGTTGCCTTGAAATCGTCCGTAGTTGCATGAGCACTTTTGTGCTTCGAATAAAATTCGCGCATGACTAGCATGAAGGCATCTTCCTTCATCGTTCGCAGATCCAGCATCAGGTTGCGCAGCATGTGGAGTACCCAAGCTCCCTTGTTGTAGATGAAGGTGTTGTAGGCTCCTCCATGTAGGCCTGCTCCAGCAGAAACACGATGTCCGAGGGCGATAGCTGGGGGCGCAAGATCTTTGCCAACTGTCTTCTTCCCAAAGGAGATGATGTCTTTCCGGTATTCTTCAAGCAGACGAAAGAATTTTTCACCCTCTTGTGCTGCGAGCTGCGAGTACAGTAAGCACGAATACTCCGAGAATCCTTCTGACAACCACCGATCTCTGTATGAAAGAGGTTTGACGCTTATGCCCCACCATTGATGGGCTACCTCATGAGCAATGAATTGTTCTTGGAAGAAGTCATCAAGTGAAGTGAAAGCTTCGGAAGAAAGGTGAAGCAAACCAGGGAATGCCTCACCATGATTGCCGGGTAGTTCCGTTGCGTTGAGGGATGCAATGGGCGGAGGGCCAAAGAGCCGAGTGTAAAACAACATTGCCTGTGTGACGTCGAGCCCAACTTCATTGGCATTCTGGTAGGATGTGGCCACATGGTACATCGTGCACGTAGGTATCTCATCGTTCCTGTCGAGCTCTTTCTTTTTGAAAAGCCCAATATGAAATGAATTGTTGGTGTTGGGGGTATCCGTCACCCACCGACTGGTCGTTGTCTGATCCTGCGTTGTGATGGAAGTCTGCCTGCCCAACGATAGCAAGGTCAACGATGCAGGATAGCTGAACGTCATGTCATACAACGCCTTGTGGTTGTATGAATATGACGGAATCCAGTCTAGCGACGTTTTCAACACGGTGTAGTCTTTGATCCGTTCGATGATCTCTCCATGGTAAAAAACGGTCATCGTAAACGGGCTACCCTTCGAAAGGGGCTTGGGAAGCCTGACGAAAAATGATTCCGCGTCCTTTGCACGGAACATCACCGTATGCTCGTCATTCACATGGACCGAGTCAACCGAGAGATACGAGGTGAGTGCCATTTCTAGCCACTGAACATTGTCAGCTTCCATGGTCATTTCGATTCGGTCAATTGTAACCATTGCAAGTGATCGGCTAAGACTGCATGCTACAGTATGCTTCTGCGTACTCACCATATCGAAGCTCATTGAGCCGTTGAAATTCCTGGTTGCAGGCCGCTGCGGATCGGCACATTGATTGACGGCTACCAATTCCTTCGGCCCCTTTACATCGTTGCGAATGAAGAGTGAATACGGCTCCTCGCGAAATGGATCATGCAGAAAGTAGGCGGTAATACCAGTGGAGGGACTCTTATCCTGCATCTCGATTACCATATACGGTGAGCTGCGTTTGTTGAGCAGAATGTTTGCCATGGTTGAGGAAATCTCGCCGTTATCAGCGTCAACCAATTGCTCACGGACACTAGTTGCTAACTCTACGAGATGCTTATCCGTAAGTGGTACCGTTGGGAATTCATCGACGACCTGCTGTAGTCGATCGTCGCCAAAGATGAACACGGCGGACGTGCACGTTGCCATGTAGACATTCCCATCATAAAACCGCCGCAAGTTTCCCACCTCGGTTGGGTTGTTGGGAGTGAACGTTCCGCTACATGAACCATGGAACACCGCGGCAATTCTGCGGCCGTCCACGCTCTTGAGGTAGGCTATCGAACCGCTATCGAGTGATACGGAGTACAGACCGTCTTCGAAAAAGATACCGGCCACGATCCTGTGCGTGGAAGAATCGATCGCGAGGTTCCGCAGCGAATCACGAAGCACTTCATACGTTCTCGGGTCTTCGTACCCAAGGCTGAATGTTGTGCACAGTGTTACATAGGTGGCTGCAAGCAGGATGAACCCAATACGAGGAGATACAAACATGACATAGCCTAAGTACAATTACGATACCATTAATCCCCTCTGATTCCAATCTAGTCAGATGGCATGCCAACTTGCAAGCGTATCTTTGTCGCATGACAGAAGAGGTACAGGCCCTCCTGGGCAAAGAGTTTCGGTGTCTCGACAAGGGATTTGTCCGTCTGATCGACGTGATGGGTGATGACGCCGCAATTGTGCAGGCTGCACGTGTTTCCTACGGGTCGGGAACCAAGAAGGTTCACGAGGACCGAGGCTTGATCCGCTATCTCATGCGTCATCTGCACACGACGCCATTTGAGATGGTGGAGTTCAAGTTCCACGTCAAGCTGCCAATCTTTGTCGCTCGACAATGGATCCGGCATCGTACAGCTAATGTCAATGAGTATTCGGGTCGGTATTCGGAAATGAAGGACGAGTTCTACGTTCCCGATCCAGACCAGGTGCGTGCACAAAGTGCGATGAACAAGCAGGGCCGTGCCGATATTGCCTTTGATGCAACAGCAGCAGAGTCGATTCGGACCTCGATGCAGCAAACACAAGACATGCTCTACGGTCAGTATCAGGAGCTTTTGTCCACGGACCTCGCTCGTGAGATCGCTCGAATCAATCTGCCCGTTTCGAACTATACCGAATGGTATTGGAAGACGGATCTGCACAACCTCTTCCATTTCTTGCGTCTACGAATTGATGCGCATGCACAGTATGAAATTCGCGTTTATGGCGAGGCGATGGCCGAAATCGTGAAGGCAGCAGTCCCTCTGGCATACGAAGCATTTGAAGACTATATCTTGCACGCTCGCCGTTTTTCCCGCACGGAACTCGAAGTCATACGGGGGATGTTGTCATCTCTACCGTCCGTTGAAGACCTGGAGGCAAGGGGCTTAAGCGGACGTGAAGCACGCGAGTTTCTCGATAAACTTCAATAAGTCACCATGGCACACAGCCACCGCATCAGACGAACGTTGTCGGCCCTCGGACTCGTGGGGCTCTGCGTGCTGATGGTGTCGTGTGGCGACGATCCTGTGGTGCCAACGCAGCCGTCGTTCCCTGTAATTCCAGCGCACCTAACGGCAGTTCCCGTTCCGGCTGACAATCCGCTAACCCCAGCAAAAGTGGAGCTTGGTCGGCGTCTCTTTTATGAAACGCGACTCTCGAGTCAAGGCACAGTTTCGTGTGCCTCGTGTCATCGTCAACACAAAGCTTTTAGCGACGCACCAAATCAGGTGAGCCGCGGAGTGAATTCAGCGCTTGGTCAGCGCAATGCCCCCTCACTGATCAATGTCGCATACCGCCCTCATTACTTTTGGGATGGTCGCGCTGCGACACTGGAGGAGCAGGCACTCACAGCGTTTCTCAGCTCCGTTGAGATGGACGCGGATACGATTGCTGTTGCAGCATTGATGCGATCATCAGCGTATCAGGCAGAGTGGCGTGCAGCTTTTGGTGATACAGTCGTATCGATGCGTCGGCTCATGATGGCTATCGCCAGTTTTGAGCGGACACTTGTCAGTGCGAATAGTCGGTACGATCGATATCTTCTTGGTGAGCCAGGAGCGCTCAGCGACCAAGAACGTCGCGGTATGTCGCTCTTTTTTAGTGCGAAGACAATGTGTGGCGCTTGCCACGGCGGGCAGGATTTGACGAATGATCAATTCCAGAATATTGGCTTGTTCAATCACTACTTTGACCGTGGTCGATATAGCGTCACAAAAGATCCGAAGGACGAAGGTCTCTTTAAGACACCTTCCCTTCGCAACGTTGCGCTGACACCTCCGTACATGGCTTCCGGCGATAGTGACAAGGGGCCACTCACGACGCTTGAACAGGTGGTTGCGCACTACAATGATGGTGGCACACCCTTCGCAAACAAGGATCGTCGTGTTCGCAAGTTGGGTTTATCAGAAGCCGAGATGGCCGACATTGTCGCATTTATGAAAGCGCTTACGGATTCTTCAGCGCTTCAACGACCTGAATGGTCTCAACCGTAACGTCATTGTTACGACATGCGTCGTGAAATGACGCACGATTGATTTTGCCGTAATGCCTGCGTAACGCGTGAACGTGATGTTTGCATCGTCATGCAACGATGTAACATTCTCTTCATTGGCGGCTCGGTCAATCAAACCACGATGATGGTTGAGATCGCCCGTCATTTGCAGGCACACGAGTGTCGATTTGCTCCCCACTACGCTGATGGACTTCTCGAGTTTGCCTCACAGCGAGGTCTTCTCGAATGGACCATTGTCGGTCAGCACCATCGAGAACGCACCCGCGAGATTCTGCGCGCGCAGAACTGCCGTATCGATGACTATGGTGACGAGCTGGAGTATGACTTGGTGGTTACCTGCAGTGATCTCATTCTCCAACAGAATATTCGGCATCGCCCAATCGTGCTCGTGCAGGAGGGAATGACCGATCCTGAAAACTTCATGTATCGTGCAGTACGAACCCTTGGACTGCCACGATATCTCGCATCAACGTCGACCTTCGGTTTGTCGAATGCCTATCGCTACCTGTGTGTGGCGTCTGATGGCTACCGGGAGCACTTTCAACGGAAAGGTGTACCTCGTGATCGAATCCGTATAACGGGCATTCCCAATTTTGACAATTGCAAGAGCTACCGTGATGTACCAGTTGAACATCAGGGATACGTTCTTTGTGCCACGAGTGATGCCCGCGAGACGTTCAAGTGGGAGGATCGCCGAAGGACCATTCAGAACGTCCTGCGCATTGCAGATGGCCGTCAGATCATCTTCAAGCTGCATCCAAATGAAGTAGTGGATCGCGCACGACGGGAGATCGAGCGTTGGGCACCAGGTTCAATTGTGTTGCATGATTGCGACATCAATCCATTGATCGCGCATTGCGATGTACTCGTCACCAAATTCTCATCATGCGTATACGTGGGGATTGCGCTGGGGAAAGAGGTTCATAGCGACTTCCCAGTCGAGGCGCTTCGTCGAATGTGTCCGATCCAGAATGGAGGACGATCAGCACGAAACATCGCAGCGGTCTGCACAGACGTTCTTGAAGAAGTCAAGGGGCCAATGATCGTTCACCCCAGTATGTGGATGGAGGACGCACCATGACAATGCGTCCGAAAATCGCTATCGTCTGTCAAGCGCGCATGTCGTCGAGTCGGCTGCCAGGAAAGGTGCTCCTTCCACTATCTGGCGCGCCACTGCTGATACGCTTTCTCGAGCGAATTCAACGATCGGTGTATTCCGAACGTCTGGTTGTTGCAACCACTGTGCTCCAAGTAGATGATGTTATCGAATCTCTGTGCGCCGACCATGGCATTGAGGTATATCGAGGTCATCCAACAGATCTGCTTGATCGACACTTCCACGCTGCGAGGCTTGTTGAAGCAGACGTCGTCGTGAAGATACCCTCAGACTGCCCGCTGATTGATCCATACGTGATTGATACAGTCATTGAGGCCTTCCTTGAGCGATACCCATTTGTGGACTATGTCAGCAACCTTCATCCCGGAACGTGGCCTGATGGAAATGATGTGGAGGTGATGACGATGCTTGCGCTCCATCGTGCATGGGTGTCTGCACGACGCCCCCATGAACGCGAGCACACGACACCGTGGCTGTGGGAGGGTAACCCCAACGTCCGTGCCCTGAACATTGTGCGTCCAGATGGACAGGTGCTTGAGCATCGCCATCGTTGGACGATTGATTATCCAGAAGATTACATTCTCATACGGTCGGTGTATGACACGCTGTATTCGTCAAACCCGGCCTTTACGTGTGAAGATGTGCTGCACGTTATGGCGGCGCATCCGGAGATCGACGCAGCAAACAAGCATCTCCGAGGACGCAGTTGGTATACGGAATATCTCCGGGCCCAAGCACTCTCATCACCATCACCAAGGATTGCCTCATGACGCGCTTCGAAGTTGAAGAACTCGAGACCCTGGCCTTGCGTGTGCGCGAGCACATCGTTCGCATGTCCACGAATGGCGGCTGCTTCATTGGAGCGTCGTTGTCCTGCACTGATATCCTTGTCTACCTCTACAAGCGCTTCCTAAACATTCGTCCTGAGACTGTGAACTCTGAAGATCGCGACATTCTGCTGCTCTCAAAGGGTCATGATGTGCCGGCTCTCTACGGCGTCCTTGCTGAAACCGGATTCATCAGTCGTGAACGTCTTCAGCATCATCTTTCGGTGGATGATGATATCTATTGGCATCCAAATCGTAAGGTCAGTGGTGTGGAATTTCATTCCGGCTCACTCGGACATCTTTTGAGTGTCGGGATGGGGATGGCACTTGATGCACGAATGAAAGGTCTGGCTACTCGGGTAGTTGTGATTCTTGGAGACGGTGAGCTGAATGAAGGTAGTATCTGGGAGGCATCCCTTGTAGCGTCGGCACTGAGTATTGATAACCTAATTGCAGTAGTCGATCGCAATCATTTCCAGGCAAATCTTCGAACTGAGGAGCTGGTACCGCTGGAGCCCCTTGCCGATAAGTTTCGTGCGTTTGGTTGGAACGCTACACATGTCAATGGTCACGATATGCGCTCTCTTGATGAGTGCTTCACAGGCCTACACCTCAATACTGGAAGTCCCACGGTGGTCATTGCCGATACGCGACGAGGGAAGGGGCTGCCGAGCATCGAGGAGCAAGCAGATCGATGGTTCTGCAACTTCAATGTAGAAGAAACGCAGGCTCTCCTTGATGAGTTGAACGGACACGCTTCAGCAACCATTACATCAGAAAGGCTTGTGGTACGATGAACGCGTATGAAAAGCTCCTCCTAGACACGGCCTCGCGCGACGAGCGGCTTGTTGTCATAACGGCTGAAAATCGTGGTCACTTGCGAACCGTACCGCCGATGCTCGGTGATCGATTCATTGATGTTGGCATTGCTGAGCAAACAATGATCGGCATGGCCGGTGGGATGGCTGTACGCGGGCGAGTAGTCGTTGCGCATGCACTTGCAGCATTTCTCACGATGCGGGCGTTTGAATTCATCCGTGATGATGTAGCGATGGTGAATGCTCCGGTCATACTCGTTGGAATGGTGCCAGGTGTTCTCAGCGATGGTAATGGTCCGACGCATCAGGCAATTGAAGATGTCTCGATCATGCGCGGTCTGCCGAACATGGGGGTATTCTGTCCTTGTGATGAGCGTGAATTCGTTGATGGAATGCGCGTTCTGCTTGACTCGGGGCATCCATGGTACGTTCGGTATCTCAATACACCAGATCTTCAGATTGACCAAAAACCTTTCGAACCGGGCAAGGCGATAACGCTGCGTGGAGCATCACTCCATCATGCAAATGTTACCATTCTTACCTACGGATTCTTGACCCACCAATGCATCGAGGCTGCCGATGCCCTGCGTGATGATGATATGCACGTTCGTGTGGTTCATATGCGAACGCTCAAACCCGTTGATTCGGAAGCAATTCTCAGTGCTGCGCGAAGCAGTGAGCTTGTTGTCACTGTAGAGGACCACTTCCTTACGGGAGGCCTATCAAGCATTGTGGCCGAGACGCTTATGCAGTATGGACAGAGTGTTCCTGTTCTCTCTATCGGGTTACCCACCTGGTTCGCACCAGGACGACTGACTGAGGTGCTCGAGGCAGCACGTCTGAATTCCGACGCGATTGCTTATCGAATTCGAGAGCGCTTTGCAGACATCGTCCATCATTCACACATGCCCCCTTCACCACTCACAAAGGCAAGTCATGTATAACGCAACGTATCCGCCAATTCAGAGATCGCTGGATCTGCTGCAGCGCGCCGAACGATGTATCCCAGCACAAACTCAAACACTTGCGAAAGGACCGCGACAACATGTCCGTGGTGTGGCCCCAGTGTACGCCCGTCGCGGCAAGGGAGCATATCTCTGGGATGTTGATGATAACCGATATCTCGACTACTCAATGGCAATTGGTCCGGTAATCCTAGGCTATGCTGATCCTGGCGTTAATCGTGCGATTGAACAGCAGCTGCATGATGGTATAACGTTCTCGCTCATGCATCCGCTTGAAGTTGAGGTCGCTGAAATGCTGCACGGAATTGTTCCAAATGCGGAAAACATTCGTTTCTCAAAAACGGGCTGTGATGTAACCACGGCGGCTGTCCGCCTGGCGCGCGCTTACACGGGACGTTCAACGATTCTCTGCTGCGGATATCACGGTTGGCATGATTGGTACATCGCAACAACCGATCGTGCGATGGGGATCCCGACAGCCGTTCGCGATCTGACATTTACCTTCAATTACAACGACATCCAGAGCGTGTATGAGGCCATTGATGCTGACACGGCTGCGATCATTCTCGAACCGATGGTGTTTGATGAACCAGACAACAACTTTCTTCAGGAACTACGCGAGCTCTGCACACAGCGCGGTATTGTTCTGATTTTTGATGAGATGTGGACGGGCTTCCGGATCTCTCCTGGTGGTGCGCAGATGCGTTTTGGTGTACAGGCCGATTTAGCCTGTTTCTCGAAAGCCATCGCCAATGGCATGCCCCTTTCAGCGCTCACTGGCAAGGCGGAGATCATGCGTCTGCTCGAGCATGATGTGTTCTTCTTTACCACGTTTGGTGGAGAAGCCCTTTCTCTTGCCGCTGCGAAGGCAACGTTGCATCGCATCATCGATGGCGAGGTGCTGCAGCGCATCGAGCTTCTTGGCGACGAGCTCCGAGATGGTGTGCGCTCAACGCTTGCTGCGAATGATGTGACGTATGCATCTGTGAAGGGGCTTGGGCCGCGTACAATGCTGTCATTCAGTGACAGTGTCGAAGATCCCCTACTTCTGCGATCGTTCATGCAGCAAGAGCTCCTGAGGAATGGCATCCTCTGGAATGGATTTCATACGCTTAGTGCCTCCCATACCAAGCATGATATTCAGTACACACTCGACGTGTATGCCGAGCTGATTCCAATGATGCATGAGCATGTCCGCATGGGGACGTTATCGCTGGCCCTGCGGGGTAAGCCTGTTGAACCCGTCTTTCGGAAAACAGGAGGCTTCAATACGAAGCCCAAAATGGCCGGAGTCAACCGATGATTGAACCGACATTTTCTCTGCGCGATCGTGTTGCCTTGGTTACTGGAGCAGGTGGGCTGCTTGGACGAGAGCACTGCCGGGCACTCTCGGATGCCGGTGCGACAGTATATGCAGCGGACATGCGAATCGATGATGCGCGAACTGCAATTGCTGATCTAGGAGATCATCACGTGGCTGTTTGCATGGATGTCACAGATCCGGAGGCAGTTGTTGATGTCCGTGAGCGCATAATCCGCGACTGTGGACGTATCGACATCCTCGTCAACAATGCAGCGATGAATGATATGGTCGAAGCACCTCTTGCCAGTGGTGTTCCGTCGTCCTATGAGATGTATCCGTTGTCGCTCTTTCGAAAGGTCATGGATGTCAATGTCACTGGTGTCTTTTTAACGAGCCAGATTATTGGGTCCTCCATGGCCGAATCGGGATATGGTTCGATCATTAACATCGGGTCGACCTATGGGGTCGTTGCACCGGACCAGAGAATCTATCAACGGCCCGATGGTGAGCAGCCCTTCTTCAAGAGTGCCGCATATCCTGCATCAAAGGGTGCTGTTATTATGCTGACAAAATTTCTAGCTACCTATTGGGCCGGTGCCGGCGTGCGTGCAAATGCCCTCTCTCCGGGTGGCGTTGCCAACGGTCAGGATAGCCACTTTCAACGATGCTATGCAGAACGAACCCCACTGGGGCGAATGGCGCAACCTTCTGACTATCGAGGCGCACTTGTCTTTCTTGCAAGTGATGCTTCAGCATACATGACCGGGCACAATCTTCTTGTTGACGGTGGATGGACGGCCTGGTAAGCAAATGGTGATGATTGAAAAAACCACATGTAATGTTTCCTCGCAAACCTATGGGACATCCTTATGAAGTCATACTACACAGCACCAACATTGGAGATTGGACCCGAGTATCCGGTCTACATCATCGCGGAGATTGGCATCAATCATAACGGATCATTGGACATCGCACGGGAGATGATCGTCGGTGCTGCCCGTGCTGGCGCATCATGCGTAAAGTTTCAGAAGCGAACGCCTGAACTATGTGTGCCGAGAGATCAATGGTTGATTGAGCGAGAAACCCCATGGGGGAGAATGACGTATATCGACTACCGCTATAAGGTCGAGTTTAACGAGGACGAGTATCGAGCAATCGACGCACTCTGCCGCGACCTGGGAATTGACTGGACTGTATCCTGCTGGGATGAAGAGGCTGTTGCCTTCATGGAGGCAAACTTTGATCTTCCGTTCTATAAGGCAGCTTCGGCATCGCTGACAGATCTCCGCCTTCTCAAGGCCATGGCCTCGACGGGCAGACCATTGATGATCTCTACCGGTATGTCTACAAGCGAGGAGATCGATCATGCAGTCCGTGCGCTTCAGGGGGCGAACATCCTGATCGCACATTCGACGTCAGCGTATCCATGCGCAACGGAAGAGCTGAACCTGCGCATGATCGAAACATTGCGAACGATGTATCCCGACGCATTCGTTGGCTACAGTGGTCATGAGGTTGGTCTTGCGACGACCTATGCCGCTGTTGCACTCGGAGCGCGATTTATCGAGCGGCATGTTACGCTCGATCGTGCGATGTGGGGTACCGATCAAGCGGCAAGTGTTGAGATTGCCGGACTCGAACGTATGATTCGTGATATCCGCGAGATCGAACGTGCCATCGGTGACGGCGTAAAGCGGGTCTACGACAGCGAGCTGGGCGTGCGAGCCAAGTTGAGACGTGTTGCATCAACCATACCTGGAGGGATGTGATGCCGGCATTATCACTGGCAACGATTTCTACGATATCGATCATTGGAGCGGCGATGATCCTCATTGTACTCGAACGACGGTATCCGTACAATGATGGACAGCCACTTTTTCGTCGTGGTTTTGGATCTGATCTCACATTGTATGCGATTGTCCAGAGCTACATCCTTGGTCTGCTCATCTTTGGTCTCATCGACTGGATCGACAATCACTCGTCTCTGGGAAGAGTATCGGTTGTCCGATCCATGTCGGTTCCACTGCAAGTGGCCATCTTTTTTGTTGTCCACGATCTGTACATCTACTGGTTTCATCGTTGGCAACACTCGAATCCCTTGCTATGGAGAATCCATGAGGCACACCATTCGACGACTGAGGTGGATTGGCTCAGTGGATCTCGATCGCATAGTCTCGAGATCATGATCAATCAGACGGTAGAGTTCCTACCAATTGTCATTCTTGCATCGCCTGAAGTTGCCGTGATTAAGGGGGCGATTGATGCCGTGTGGGGAATGTACATCCACTCAAACATCAATGTGCGCAGTGGGAATCTCCAAAAGGTTATCAATGGTCCGGAAATGCATCGATGGCACCACGCAGATGACCCACGTTCGCATAACCGCAATTTCGCAACGAAGCTGGCGCTTTGGGATTGGATGTTTGGTACCGCATATCTGCCCGTGGGAGAACAAGCAACGACCTATGGACTCCATGATGAATTCCCCGATGGTTACATCCAACAACACCTCCATGCCTTCCGCCGTCGTGATCGAGGATGATGAGCCCCTTGCCATCATCGAGCCAAGTGAACGCGAGAGGGTGGATGCACATCTTGCCATCGCGCTTGATGTTGACACGATCCTCATTTCGGATCTCCATCTCGGTTCAGAGATGGCGCGCTCGAAGGCTCTTGTGATGATGTTGAGGACCCATTCCTACCGTCGCCTCATCCTCAACGGTGATGTGTTTGACGATCTCAACTTTAAGCGTCTGACCAAGGATGACTGGAGTGTTCTGGCATTCTTACGAAAGCTCTCAAACCCTCGAAAAGGTGTTGAGGTATTCTGGATCGTTGGTAATCATGACGGTGGAGTCGCAGAGATCCTCACGCACCTCATCGGTGTGCCTGTGAACGAGGAGCTCGTCTTTACGGTAGCAGGGAAGAGGCATCTGGCCATCCATGGTCATCAGTTTGATCGCTGGATTACCAAGTATGTCCGGTTGACGTCTGTCGCATCAGCGGTGTATCTCCTGATGCAGCGTCTGGACCGAAGGCATCTGCTAAGTCGGTGGGTGAAGCGAACCAGTAAAAAATGGCTGCGACTGAATGACAAGATCGCACACGAGGCCGTGGTACATGCGCGGAAATTCCATCAAGCAGATGTGGTGCACTGTGGCCACACGCACCGGCCAACCATCACTCCAGTGGGGGATTCACTCTACGTCAACTCGGGTTGCTGGACTGATAAACCGTCCACCTACGTGACGATTGACCATCACGGTGAAGTTCGGCTGCATCGAGTGTAGGGCCCTTTGTGCATCAAGATCATGCAACGCACCCTGTCATCTTTGTGGTAGAGCACATCTCCAAGCACTACCAAATGGGTGAGCTCGACGTTGTCGCACTCAACGACGTGTCTTTGACGATACGAGCATCGGAGCTGCTGGTTATCCTTGGTGCCTCAGGTAGCGGTAAGTCGACACTCCTCAATATCCTGGGTGGGCTTGATGTACCGACTACTGGAACAGTAACCTATCGTGATCGTAGTCTAACACGCGCAAGTGAAGCCGAATTGACGCAGTTTCGCCGGCGGTCCGTCGGCTTCGTGTTTCAGTTCTACAACATTGTTCCGAGCCTTACTGCACTCGAGAATGTGCAGCTCGTTACGGATCTAGTCGATGATCCCATGAATCCGCGAGAGGCACTTGAACTCGTTGGCCTTGCCGATCGCATGAACCACTTTCCATCTCAGCTCTCAGGGGGCGAGCAGCAGCGTGTTGCAATAGCACGGGCAATCGCGAAGCGTCCAGACGTATTGCTCTGTGACGAGCCCACCGGTGCGCTTGATTATGAGACGGGAATCATTGTTCTCGAGGTGATCGATATGGTCCATCGTGAGCTTGATGCGACAGTCGCCCTTATTACCCATAACGCAGGCATCGCTGACATGGCGGACAGGGTTCTTAAGATGCGCAGTGGTGAGGTGGTTGAAGAGCTCGTGCCTGCGCAGCGCAGGACCCCGCGTGAGCTGTCGTGGTGAGAGTATGACAGCACTGACGAGAAAACTCTGGCGCGAGATACGGAGTATGAAAGGTCAGCTCCTCGCCATTATTATGGTTATCGCTGCTGGCATCGCCAATTACGTCGCATTTCGAAGTACCCATGCCTCACTAGTGCTGTCACAAAAGGTCTACTACGACGCATCGAACTTCGGCGATATTTGGATTACCGTGCGTCGGGCACCAGAGAGCATTCGACACCGGTTGGACTCATTGCCTGGTGTGACAGCAGTTGAGCTTCGTGTTGTTGCACCTGTGGTGGTAGCATTGCCAGGCGTGGAAGCACCCGCTAGTGGGATCATTACGAGTGTTCCTCGTGATGGTCAGCCAGCTATCAATCGTCTGCATCTCCACTCAGGACGATGGCCCCAGCCCGACGCACGAGATGAGGTGATTGTGTCCTATGCCTTTGCAACGGCCAATGCCTATCATGAGGGAGACACAATAGCGGCCATCATCAATGGTCGTTGGAAGCCACTCCGAATTGTTGCAACAGCTTTGTCACCCGAGTGGGTGCTCGAACTCGTACCGGGTTCGATGATGATCGACAACAAGCGTTTCGCAGTCATGTGGATGCCGCATACAGCACTCTCGTCCATGTACGACATGTCGGGTGCTTGGAACAACGCTACTCTCGACATCGCTCCAGGTGTGGATGTCGATTCCCTCCTAGATGTCATCAATCAGATTGTCGAAAGGTATGGTAGCGTTGGAGCTATTAGTCGTGCCGATCAGATGTCACACAAATTCCTCACAGATGAGATACGTCAGCTGTCGCTCACTGCATTTATCGTTCCAGCGATCTTTCTTGGTGTTTCGATATTCCTCTTGAACATCTCGTTACTGCGGTTTGTGACAACACAGCGATCCTACATCGCCCTTCTCAAGGCGTTTGGATATGGGAATACCCGAATTGCATTGCACTATGTTGGTTTCGCCGTCGTTGCCGTGCTTGGAGGTACGATCCTCGGTCTGGCAGGGGGCGTCTATATTGGCGTCCACCTTGTCCGCATGTACCTCGAGTTCTATCGGCTGCCAGTGCTCGAGTTTGATGTTCCGACCTGGATTATCCTTGACGCAGTCCTTCTTAGCCTTCTTGCTGCGTCGCTCGGTGCTGTAGCGGCTGTGCGCGCAATTGTGCGCCTGCCACCAGCAGAGGCGATGCGACCAGAAGCGCCCCGTCCCTACAATGCAAGCCTTCTCGAACGGAGTGGCATCCATCGATTCTTAACGCCTGTTAGTGCGATGATCGTCCGCAATGTCCTTCGGCGTCCACTACGAGCAGCAATCAGCGTGTTGACGATTGCGCTTGCCATGTCGTTGCTCGTCCTTGGCCGGTACTTCATGGAGATGTTTGAGACGATTATCACGGTACAGTTCCATCGAGTCGCACGTGAAGATGCTGCTGTGACCTTTACGACGGCGAGATCACATGACGCTATCCACTCGCTGGCAGCACTACCGGGCGTAATCGCCATTGAGCCATTTCGTGCGCTTGTAGTTGATGCTGTGTTTGGTGGGGTGACTAAGCGAACTCTCCTGAGTGCCACCTCTCAATGGCCACAGTTACACCGAGTCACATCCATGGATGGAACGCCCCAACAAATCCCCACACACGGTGTCGCGGTGTCGAGGTATATGGCAACGACGATGGGATTTGGCATTGGTGATACGCTGCAGCTGCGGCAAATTGACGAGCGACAAGACACGTTTCAATGCGTTGTATCAGCGTTGATTGACGATATGATGGGTGTACAGATCTACATATCGTCTGACGCATTGGCGAGTCATCTTGGCGAGTATGGGAGCATAAGCGGCGCATATCTTCAAGTTGATGCGCTGCAGCGAAGGGAGTTTTACCGTGCCGTGAAGTCACTACCAACGGTTTCAAGCGTGGTGCTGCGGGAACGTGCGATGCGTAGCTTCGATGAGAGCTACATGCAGTTCATGGATATTTCGAATTTCTACATCGTGTTCTTTGCTTCCCTGATCGCCTTTGGTGTTGTCTTCAATAATGCTCGAATCGCGTTGAGTGAACGCGCCAATGAACTCGCGAGCTTGCGTGTACTTGGATTTTCAGCGGGTGAAGTTTCTGCGATTCTCCTTGGTGAGCAGATCGTATTGATGCTTATCGCGTTGCCGATAGGAATGATCGGCGGTATGCTGCTTTCGATGATGATGCCAGGGCTGATTGCCACGGATCTGTTTCGATTTCCCTTCGCTATTAGCACAAGAAATCTCGCCATCAGTGCGGTAACAATCCTCATTGTGGGAGTGGGAACGGGGCTGTACATCCGTCGGAAGGTCTATCGACTTGATATGATTGCTGTTCTAAAATCACACGAATGACAATGCGGTTTAAACGTCCACGACATCTCGGATGGATTGTCATGACCGTCACAGTGCTTGGCATTGTGATATATGCTCTCATCCCCAAACCACGTGCTGTGGAATGTGTGACGGCTGAGCCGATGATGCTGATTCAGTCGATTGATGCCGATGGGGTGATTCAGGTACGTGATCGTTTTATCGTGGCCATGCCAGTTACTGGTATGCTCGAACGCATTGACATCGAGGTCGGTGCTCACGTCGAGCCTGGTACACTACTGGCCTATGTCGTACCACCGGAGATTGATGAGCGTCAGCGTCAAGAGGCAGTGGCCCGAGTACAGTCGATTGAAACAGGAGCTAAGGAGATACAGCAACGGCTTGCAGCGTTGCGACCACTTGTCGATCAGAGCCGGCGTCGTGCAGAACGCTCATCTCGTCTCGGTGCTCAAGGAGTATTGGCAAAGGAGCAAGTTGAAAATGCGCAGGACGCGTATGAGCAACTGTCGCATGAAGCCGATGCCCTGCAAGCTCGCGTCGAAGCTTTGGGGTTTGAATCGCAGGCTGTACGATCAATGCTGCGTGCTCGCCCAGGTCAGCGAATTGCACTGCGGTCTCCGTCATCGGGTATTGTTCTGCGACGGTATGAGCATTCCGAACGGACCCTTATGGCGGGCATGCCAATCCTTGAGATCGGGGATACCACACAACTCGAGGTTGTTGTTGATGTCCTCAGTATGGACGCTGTGAAGGTGTGCCCGGGGATGACTGTGAATGTGACGGGGTGGGGTGGTGACTCCATACTTCGGGGGAGCGTTCGACGTATTGAGCCATTTGCTCGCACTCGCGTTTCCTCGCTAGGCATCGAAGAGCAGCGTGTGCACGTCATCGCCGATCTTCTGAGTGCTTCACGAGGGCTCGGCGATGGATACAAGGTCGAAGCATCCATAGTTCGGATGCAGTCCAATAGCTTGCTGACACTGCCATTAGGCACACTGCTACGCGACCCACACACGTGGTTCGTGTTTGTCGTGGACCAAGGGCGCGCACGTCGGCGCGACGTCAAGCTCGGCATCCGAAATGCACGCATGACAACAGTCGTCTCCGGCTTGCGACGAGGAGACCTCGTCGTACAGCACCCTCCGGAAGACCTTCAGGAGGGTGATCGCATTGAACTGATCCGGTGACTAGGCCGGATACGTCGTAGCTCCGCCAGCCCCATGACAGGCCTTAAACTTCATGCCAGAACCGCAGGGGCATGGTTCATTGCGACCGACCTTCTTACCCGTGTTCCGAATTGTTGTTGCTGTCGCAGAGGAATCTGCGGCATTGGGGTCTGCACCGAGGGAGGTGGAAGACGTTGCACTTGGGTGCGAAAACCGCAACTGACGCGTTGGAGTAGATGTTGTCACGGACGGTACAGCCGCAGGTGCTGGACGCGTGGGCGCCTGCTGAGGCGTGCGCTCAACAACCTGTGGGAAGTACTTGAAGGCAAATGATACGGTAGCCTCGTTGATCTGTGTGATCAGTTCGAGAAAGATCCGGTAGGCTTCTTGCTTGTACTCAAGAATTGGATCCTTCTGCCCGTATGCTCGCAGGTAAATGCCCTCCTTCAGATCATCCATCACACGAAGGTGTTCACGCCATTCATCATCGACAGCGCGCAGGGCTGCTACGCGCTCCAGCTGTGCCATGAAGTCTGGTCCGAGCATTGCCTCTTTTCGATCATAGAAATCGACAAATGCTTCACGGACTCGCTCGAGAACGACGTCCTTTGCTTCTGATGCGAACATTGAGGCACTGACCTCAGGCTCACAAAGCATTTTCGCACGTATGGCATTCATAAAGGATGTGTGGTCTGCTGCGACATGATATTCGTCATACCACATTTCGCAGAGTTCAGACGCATACTCAAGAATTTCGCTACGAAGTCGTTCGCCCATGAGTGCGTGACGACGCCGGTCGTAAATGACCTCGCGCTGTTGGTTCATCACGTTGTCGTACTCGAGCAATCGCTTGCGGATGCCGAAGTTATTTCCTTCGACCTTCTTCTGGGCGTTCTCTACGGCCTTGGTGACGATGCCACTTTGAATCGGCTCGCCTTCAGGAACCTTCATGCGTTGCATGGCCGCGGCGATACGCTCCCCTCCGAAGAGGCGCATGAGGTCATCTTCGAGGGAGATGAAGAACTGCGAAGAACCTGGGTCGCCCTGTCGTCCTGCACGACCACGCAACTGCCGGTCGATGCGTCGAGCTTCATGACGTTCCGTACCAATAATTGCAAGGCCACCTGCATCTTTCACGTTGCCATCAAGCTTAATGTCGGTGCCGCGACCTGCCATATTGGTGGCAATCATGACGGCACCCTTCTTGCCTGCGTTGGCAACAATTTCAGCCTCGCGCTGGTGCTGCTTGGCATTCAACACATTGTGATTGATGTTGGCCCGCTTGAGCATCTTGCTGAGCAACTCAGAGACTTCAACGCTGGTAGTTCCGACAAGCACCGCGCGACCTGCTGTAAGCTCTTGCTGAACTGCCTCGACAACAGCATTATACTTTTCGCGCTTCGTTCGATAGATGAAGTCATCGAGATCCTTACGCTGGATAGGGCGATTGGTAGGGATGACAACCACATCGAGACTGTAGATCTGCCAGAACTCAGCGGCCTCAGTTTCAGCCGTGCCGGTCATGCCGGCTAGCTTATGATACAGGCGGAAGTAGTTCTGGAGAGTTACCGTGGCAAAGGTCTGCGTATCCTGCTCGACGAAGACGCCTTCTTTTGCCTCGATGGCCTGATGAAGTCCATCGGAGTACCGCCGGCCCTCAAGAATACGTCCGGTAAACTCGTCAACGATTTTGATTTTGCCATCTTGAACGACGTACTCATCATCGCGCACGTAGAGTGTATAGGCGCGGAGCAATTGATTCACGATATGAATACGATCAGAGCGATCTGAGAAGATGCGCATCAGCTCGTCGCGTTTAAGGGCCTTTTCATCCGCACCTATCGATGCGTCCCCCTCGAGGAGGCTCATCTGTGCTGCAATGTCCGGGATGACAAACATCTCGGAGTCTTCCTGCGCTGTCGTGAGAAGGTCTCGCCCCTTGTCTGAAATATCAATCGAATGATTCTTCTCGTCGACAGTAAAGTAGAGCTCTTGATCAATGATGCTCATGCGCTGACCCTGATCGCGCAGGTAATCGAGCTCTGTATCGCGAAGAAGTTTCATCGCATCGGCATCCTGGAGCATTTTCAGGAGCTTACTCTGCTTTGGCATACCTCGGTGTGCTCGAAGGAGGTTCACGCCAGCATTTGTACGATCCTCCTTATATCCAGTAGCCAAGAGCTTTTCGGCTTCAGCAACGATGCTGTTAACAAGTCGTGCTTGCGCATCAACAAGTCGCTGCACTCGAGGCTTCATTTCGACAAATGCAGTTTCTGTCGAACCCGCCGTTACTGGACCAGAAATGATAAGGGGCGTTCGGGCCTCGTCAATGAGTACGGAATCGACCTCGTCGACAATGGCGAACCAGTGTCCGCGCTGCACCATATCCTGCGGATCGGTTACCATGTTGTCCCGCAGGTAATCGAAGCCAAACTCGTTGTTCGTTCCCCACGTGATGTCTGCTGCGTATTGCGCCTTGCGTTCGTCTGGTCGCATGTCGGATTGAATGCAGCCAGTTGTGATGCCGAGCGTGTCAAAGATTGGACGCATCCACTCGCGGTCGCGTCGAGCAAGGTAGTCGTTTACCGTCACAAGATGTACGCCTCGTCCGGCTAGAGCATTGAGGTAGAGCGGCAGCGTCGATACCAGCGTCTTTCCTTCGCCCGTTCCCATCTCAGCAATCTTACCCTGGTGCAGAACAATGCCACCGATGAGCTGAACGTCATAGGGGACCATATCCCATGTCTGTTCGTTGCCGACCACAAGGTACTTGTGTCCAACGAGCCGACGACCCGCTTCTTTGACGACAGCGAATGCTTCCGGAAGGATGTCGGTAAGTGCCTGTTGGGTGGTTTCAAACTGCTCGCGTTCATTGGCATTCAACCGAGCATAAAGATGTGATCGCTCGGTGTGGTCCATCGTCACGTCGGTACGCAACCGTTCACGAATCTCCTCGGCTTCCGATCGCAGATCTGCGACGGCCTCCGCTACACGCTGACGGAACTCATCGGTCTTTGCCCGAAGTTCCTGATCGGAAAGCGTAGCAAGCTGCGAGAACACTGTGTTGATCTGATCGACGATAGGCCGAAGCTCTTTGACGTCCTTTTCGTGCTTTGAACCGCCAAATAGCGACTGCAGAAATTTCAGCATGAGATGACAACGAATGGTGATGGGATGGGCCAACGACGGATGACATCGATTCGTCGTGCCACACGAAGGCCCCGAACGGCAAAATTACTGGTTATTTTCGAGGCTTCGCATCGGGATTTCTCTACCGGCCAGCATTTGCACCCATATGGAACCAGACATTCATCTTTACTCTCCCGAAAACCTCCTCACGCAGGCGGCCACGGCTCAGGAACATCTCGGTTACAAGATCGTCCAGTTTTACGTTGATGAAGCTGGACTTCTTTCGAAGACGCAAACTGTTCGACTCGCGACGTTCTACCTTTCACCCTCAGGGGGGACACTGCGTGATGAACACCTGAACATCGTTCTCTACAGCGCAAAGTTTGACCTGTACAAGGGATTTGGACGGGCCTGATGATTTACCTTGACAACAGTGCTACGACCCGTATTGACGATGACGTGTTGGAATCTATGCTTCCGTGGCTGCAAGATGACTTTGGCAATGCCTCAAGTGTGTATGCTCTTGGTCGTCGTGCTCGTGTTGCTATTGAGCAAGCACGGACAACGATTGCCACTGCACTGAACGCACACCCAGCAGAAATCATTTTCACAAGTGGCGGAACAGAGTCGAACAACGCAATCATCAAGAGCGTGCTACACGATTCAAATCTCGCCAATCGCCTCGCCGTGGGTGCTACGGAGCATCATGCCGTCTTGTATCCAGCTGAGGCTGAAAGGGGCTTGCAGGAGCCGCCGTACCTCATTCCTGTGGACGATGCTGGGATGATCAAGCATGAACAGCTTGCATCGTTTAACGCAAAGAATGCGCTCGTTAGTATCATGCATGGGAACAACGAAACGGGCGTCATCCAGCCCATTGAGGCTATTCGTCGAGTGATACCAGATGCACTTCTTCATTCCGATGCTGTGCAATCCTTTGGAAAGATTCAGATCGACACTCAAAAACTTGGTGTTGACTTCTTATCGATCTCTGCGCACAAGATTCACGGTCCGAAGGGTATCGGGGCCATGTTCATTCGCAAGGGTGTTGATTTCAAAGCGCATCAGCAAGGAGGCGGACAAGAGCGAAATCGGCGCGCTGGAACCGAACCCGTGGCACTCATCGTGGGCTTTGCGACGGCCGCTCGGAAAGCTCTCGCCGACCTCGAGGCACGTGCACATTATATGCGGTCGAGGATTCTACTGGCTCGCGACCTGATTCTTCGAGATATCCCTAATGTTCGGGTGAATTCGCCGGAGTCGAACGGCTTGCCGCATATCCTCAACGTTTCGTTCCCAGATGCCGACCGTTTTGACGGTGAAGCTATCATACAAGCTATGGATATGGCCGGTGTTGCGGTCTCCAACGGTAGCGCCTGTGTATCCGGAAGTCAGCAGCCATCACACGTCCTGCTCGCAATGGGCCGTTCTGCAGCAGAGTCAAGAGCTGCAGTGCGGATCTCGGTGAGTATCCATACAACAGAGCAGGAAATCGTAGATGCCTGCACAATACTTTCGGGAATCATTCGTAATTTGCGTGGTGTAACACACAATTGACGTTTTTCATCCTTTTCTCCATTTCTTGAGGAACACTTCATGCGAACATTTATCATCAGCGTAGTAGCCGCCGTAACGGTAACATCCGTTGCATTTGCCACGTCTATCCCCGGTGCGGCAGGTGGGGCAAAGAAATATGCATTGAACAATGCAGTCGGCAAGAATGGCATTGAGTTTGTCTCCGATGCTCCAATGGAGAAAATCACGGGCACTTCGGATGGCGTTGATGGCGCTTTCATGCTTGATGCTGCGAATCTCGAGGCGACAACGGGCAAGATCGAAGTGAAGGTGATGACGATGAAGACAGCTAACAGCAAGCGCGATGAGCACATGTACGATGCGATGTGGCTCGATGCGGCGAAGTATCCAACGATTACCTTCGATGTTAAGTCCCTGAAGGATGTGAAGGTCACAACGAAGGATGGTCGCAGCGTCGTAACCGCCAAGGCTGTTGGCACATTTTCGTGCCACGGTGTAACAAAGTCCAGCACAGCTGACGTGACAATCACCTATTTGCCTGAATCCGCTGAAACGAAGAAGCGTGCATCGGGTAACCTTGTCATGATCGAAGCTGCTTTTAACGTCGGCCTCGCAGATCACAACATTACTGGTAAGGCCGGTGTCGTTGGCAAGAGTGTCGGTGAGACGATCGCCGTGAAGGCCAAGCTCTTCTCGAATTCCTAAGACTTTCCACCAACGGAACCTTCAAACTCGGGCCAACGGTTTTCGTTGGCCCGAGCTATTTTGAGGCCAACGTTCTACTTGAGAGGTATACGAAATGAAGACAACCAGAAATGTCGTGCGCAGTATGGCGCTGTTGCTTGCCCTTGTTGTGTCTGTGCAAACTGAAGCAACTGCAAACAGTGGGGGGAAGACAGGGCTGTCAATTGCCGGCTGCGGCGGATGTCACGGAGGAGCCTCTGCGAACACGAACGTCAATCTTGAAGGCCCGCGAACGGTAAAGTCAGGGTCGAATAATACCTTCACGTTTATCGTCGGACATGGCCTCCTTCGCAATGCCGGCTTTAATGCAAGCTTCCGTGGAACCACCGGTACTGTGGGCACATTGTCGGCCGGTCCTAACTCACAGGTTCGGGGTGGGGAGCTGACGCATACGCAAACAACACCGTTTGATGGAGCAACGGCGCGGTTCAGTTTTCAATGGATCGCTCCGGCGGCGCATGGCATCTACAACTTTACTGGAGTTGGTAATGCCGTGAATGACGATGGCAATAGTTCCGACGCTGATGATTGGGCGCTGACCGGCAACATCAACATCACCGTAACGGGGGCAACGTTGACGAAGCCAGCCACTGGCGCTTCATTCTGCACCGGGTCACGTATGGATATCGAGTGGACACAAACAGGTCTCGGGCTTGTGCGTATTGAAATGTCACGGGACAATTTTGCAACGACAGAAGTTATCAATACCGTTGCGGGGTCGGCTCTTTCAACCGTGTATGAGATACCTGCTGGCGTCCCTGCCGGTAATTATGTCATTCGGATGGTTGATGCCACTACTGATGAAGAGATCGTCCGAGGCGGTACCGTTGTGATTCAAGCTGGTCCGAATATTGTTCTGCAGCCCCTTCCAACGTTCGTCTGTGCAGGTAAGTCACTAACGCTCACCATCTCGGCAAGTGGAACGAATGCCACCTATCGTTGGAGACGCAACGGCGTCGATATCCCTGGTGGAACGAATCCAGTCCTGACGATTAATCAGGTTACCCAGGCAGAAGCTGGACTCTACCAATGCGTCGTGTTTGCCTGCTCAACGAGTGCAGCATCTGATGCCGTTGAAGTCAAGATTGGAGACCGTCCCCAGATCACACGACAGCCGACAGCTCGCGCAGTATGTGAGGGCGACAGCGTTTCATTTTCCATCGACGCAACAGGCTCTGACATCCGCTATCAATGGCTTCGCAATGGGGCCGTCATGCCAGATGATACACTATCTGTGCTGCGCATCGCTCGCGCCTCTGTGCTTGACGAGGCCTCTTACAGCTGTCGCGTTGAAGGTGCATGCACACCCTCCGTTACATCCGTAGAAGCAAAGCTGGATGTGACCGAGCTTCCACAGATCAAAAATCATCCGACGGACAAAGCCCTCCGCGAGGGCGATACCCTTCTACTCACCGTGGAAACAAGCGGAGAGCGCCTCTCATATCAGTGGTTGAAAAATGGTGCTGTGATAGATGGGGCGAAAGATCGGACGCTACGTCTTCTCAATGTAGTACGTTCCGATAGTGGTTTCTACAAGTGTATGGTCTCGAACTCCTGTGATACCATCGAGTCAAAATCAGCGTTTGTGCGGATTACCCCGTTGGCAGGGCCGGGCAGGCTTGCTCTTTCGTCACCTACAATCTCAATGGGCCCCATCATTGCTTGTACGACGATCGATACCACATTCAAGGGGCTCCTCATTAATGAAGGCGGATCGCCAATTACCATTACTTCGATTTCTGCCGACCCGCTTGCAACGATCGAGGTTGTTGAGCTTCGGGCTCCTGTGAGTATGGCAGTGAATGAACGGCGTGATCTTCGCGTTCGGATTTCGCCCAATGCGCCAGGTCCATTCGAAGCGACGGTAACCTTCTTTACGAGCAATGGGTCTCAGAAACTCGTTATCACCGGTGATGGCGTGCCTGCATTGCAATTCCCGCAAGACACACTTGTATATCCACGAGGCAAGGTCGGTGTCCGGTTGTGTAATCAATCCCTTCCGCTGCCATGTGCTGCAACAAAGATCACTGGCGTGCGGATGTCCGGTTCTGCGTCGATGACCTGGAGTTTCACACCATTCCCAGATACACCAATCACCCTCAAGTCTGGCGAGACGTTCTCGGTGTGCATCGAGTCAACCCAGGAAGAAGGAGATGAGGCGCTGGTTAGCCTTTCTACAGATTTCGGCCTTGTGACGTTCTATGTTGTCAGAAGAGATGTGACGGGCGTCGAGGACGACGAGACTGTTGCCGGTGTTGCTGCAATTCGCGTGTACCCGAATCCAGCTGCTGGTGAGGTGACGATCAAGGGGCGTACAGACGAAACATTGAACGTGTCGATCCATGCTCTTACGGGTGAGGTTGTTCACGTTATGTCGGGAGCTCACGAAGTGCGTTGGGATCGCCGAGACGCAAGCGGAGCTCTCGTGCCGAGTGGGTTGTATGTCTTGTCAATCGATGGTTCCTCAAGCGGACGTACCGTTACGAAGTTGGTGCTTCAGTAGGCCCAGCGGTTCGCGGACACATACACATGAAACGAAAAAAGGCCGCTCCGTTTGACGGAGCGGCCTTGTCGTTTGTACCTAGATGTGGTTACGGGAAGATACCCAGCGACATATATGACGTGGCGATCTTATCGATCGAACTCACAAATGCTGCCGTACGCATATCCTTGACCTTCGGATTGCCAAAGTAGATGTCGCTGATTGTGTGGTAGGAGCTAATCATTGTGTCTTCGAGACCCGAATTGACAAGATCTTCTTCATCGGCACCACGAGCGATCATTTGACGTTCGGCCAGTGTGAGGCTCTTACCCGTCAGACGTTCAACCGTATCAACGATGCGAAGGTTCGAACCCTCCTCAAAACGCTTGTCCATACGACCGAAGCGGACGTGCGAAATGTTCTTGAGCCATTCGAAGTATGACACCACGACACCGCCGGCATTGACAAACATGTCCGGCATGACCAGGATGCCCTTCTTCAGGAGAATCGGCTCAGCTTCCGATGTTATTGGGCCGTTCGCCCCTTCTGCAATGATCTTCGCCTTAATCTTCGACGCGTTACCCTTATGAATCTGTGACTCAAGAGCAGCTGGTACGAGGATGTCACAATCGTATTCAAGAACGCTGTTGCCATCCTTGATTGTCTTAGCACCGGCAAAGCCCGTGATCGAGCCTTTGGCCATACGATGCGTTTGTAGGGCATTGATGTCGATACCCTTTGGATTGACGACGGCACCATCCCATTCGATGACGCCAACGACAGTTGCACCCGCCTCGTAGAGGAACTTTGCCGCGTAGTAGCCGACATTCCCGAAGCCTTGAACGATGACGCGCTTGTCAGAGAAGCCAGTCGTCATCTTGAGCTTCTTCATCAGCTTGGGATCGTTCACTGCTTCGCGCACGGCAAAGAACAATCCACGGCCCGTGGCTGCCGTTCGTCCGCGAACACCGCCCTGACCAACAGGCTTGCCCGTGACGCATCCAAGGGCGTTGATTTCGTCCTTTGCCATTGCCTGATAGGTGTCGGCAATCCAAGCCATCTCACGAGGACCGGTGCCGTAATCAGGTGCCGGAACATCGACGGACGGTCCTATGAAGTTCTTCTTGATGAGCTCAACCGTGTAGCGACGGGTGATGCGCTCGAGCTCCTCTTCGGTGTATTGCTTTGGGTCGATACGAATACCACCCTTACCACCGCCAAAGGGCACGTCCACCACGGCGCACTTGTACGTCATGAGAGCTGCCAGGGCTTGTACTTCTTCCTGGTCAACCGTCATGGCGTAGCGGATGCCTCCCTTGGTTGGAAGCTTGTGATGGCTGTGCTCGGCCCTCCATGCCTGGATGACCTGAATCCCACCCTTGATACGGACAGGAAACTGCATGTAATAGACCGAATTACACACGCGAATCTGCTCGAGGAGTCCCTTAGGAACGTCCATGATCGCGGCGGCCTTATCGAAGTAGGCATTAACCGATTCCAGGAATGGGTTATGCCCTGGGAAGTGGGAGGCCAAGGCCGATCCCTTTTTTGCTGATGAAGCCATACGACGGCGTTAAAGGTGAAACAATTGATGGTGAATTACAGATTGCCTCGAAGTGCCTGTTCACGTTCAATCGACTCGAACAAGGCCTTAAAGTTACCTTTTCCAAAGGAACGAGCGCCACGACGCTGAATAATCTCGAAAAAGAGTGTCGGGCGATCCTCAACGGGCTTGGTGAAAATCTGGAGCAAATAGCCCTCATCGTCGCGATCAACGAGGATGTTGAGATCACGCAGGTCGTTTACATTCTCATCGATGGTTCCCACACGCTCGAAGAGGTCTTCGTAATACGTGTTCGGAACATTCAAGAATTGGACACCGCGGCGACGAAGTTCGCCGACGGTATGGATGATGTCGTTTGTCGCAACGGCGATGTGCTGAACGCCGGCACCATGATAGAAATCGAGGTACTCTTCAATCTGCGACTTCTTCTTGCCTTGTGCAGGTTCGTTGATAGGGAACTTGACATAGCCGGACCCATTCGACACAACCTTTGACATGAGTGCCGAGTATTCGGTTGAGATGTCACTGTCGTCGAACGTGATGAGAAGCTTGAATCCAAGGACATCTTCATAAAACTTGACCCACTTGTTCATGTCGCCAAGTTCTACGTTGCCAACACAATGGTCCACATACATCAGGCCGATTGGTTCGGTGGTGTATCCATCGTCCATAGCCTTGTATCCTGGCATGAATGCGCCGGTGTAATTCTTACGTTCGACGAAGGTATGAACTGTGTCTCCATACGTCTTAATGGTTGCGACAACTACCTCGCCGAACTCGTCCGTGAGAACTGTTGGCTCCTGCACGCTTACCGCGCCACGAGCAGTGGTGGCTTCCCACGAGGCACGGGCATCGTCAACCCACAAAGCCAATACCTTTACGCCGTCGCCATGACGAGCAATATGCTCGGTAATGGGGCCATCAGGATGCATCGGTGTTGTTAGGACCAGACGAATCTTGCCCTGCTGCAGCACATATGATGCACGATCACGTACGCCGGTTTCCGGACCTGCGTAGGCCACAAGCTGAAAGCCAAACGCCGTTCTATAGTAATAGGATGACTGCTTGGCGTTGCCACAGTACATTTCGATGTGGTCAGTCCCGTTGAGCGGGAGGAAATCTTCTTGGGGGGTCATGGAGGTACAACGAATAATTAGACGATGGAAGGTGAAGTGGTCAGATTCAACGCGTGTGCAGCTGTGGCAAGTACACCAGAGAGACGATCGATCTGCTCACGTGTACCCGTGCTTACCCGTACGCATGACGTCAGACCGAACGACGTCAGTGGACGCGAGATGAAGCCCCCTTCAAGAAGCAACTTGTGAAAGGTGGCTGCGCGCTCTTGTGAACCGAGGTCGAACATGACGAAGTTGGCGCTACTCGGAATTGCAGTCAATCCTGCAGAGGCTGCTGCCGATGTCATGATAGAGAGACACTCAGCGTTGAGTTCGACGGTTGCACGCACGAACGCTTGGTCCTCGAGAGCGGCAATGGCCGCAGCACACCCAATGCCATTCGGATCGAATGGTAGTTTGGTTCGAATGAGCCACTGCATAACAGATGGGTCGCCGATAGCATATCCTACCCGAAGAGCTGCCAGTCCGTAAGCCTTGGAAAACGTCCGTAAACGGATGACGTTCGGTCGGGAACAATCCACATCCGTAGGGTACGAATCCGGATGTAAAAACTGAGCATACTCGACATAGGCTTCGTCCAATACGACGAGCACATGATCAGGAATGCGATGCAAGAGCTCCATCAACGCAATGCGGTCGACGTGTGTTCCTGTTGGATTGTTGGGATTGGCGATGTAGATCACCTTCGTGGTCTCATCAATCGCATCACCAATAGCCACGGTATTGTAGGCAAAGCTTGACGTCAACGGTACGAGACGGTGTTCACGATCGGCTCCGGCAACTGCAATCCGAAAACTGACAAATGTGCCATCGCTACTGAGCGCTGTTTCTCCTGGGAGGAGAAAGGTTCGCATGATCTGGTGAATGATGGCATCACTGCCATTGTGCACGCTGATGCAATCGGAGTTTACCCGATGAAACTTCGCCAGGCTCTGGCGAAGAGCAACACCGCCATCGTTGTAGAGGTGGACGTTGTCAAGAGCTTGCAGCGCTGCCCGACGAGCCAGTGGCGAGCACCCGAGAGGATTCTCATTGGATGCGAGCTTTTCCACGTGATCGAGCCCGTATTGTGCCTTGATCTGCTCAGGGGATGCCCCTGGGGCATACGCCGATATCGCACGCAGATGTGGATTGACCGTAATCATGGACTACAAAACTACGAAGCCTGCCCCTATCTTCGCGGTTCGCAATGACCTGTCATCAAACACCGCGTATGGCGTCCAAATCTCGAATTGTCATCATTTTCACCGGCGGAACCATCGCATCGACGCTTGATGTAGAATGGGGCGGCGTGGTGCCAAGCATGTCTGGGGGAGAGATCCTTTCCCGGATTCCCGGAATTCGTTCCGTTGCAGACATCCACGTTCATGAGTACGGGACGTATCCCGGACCACACATTACCATTGAGCGCATGTGGGAGCTTTCGAAGATCGTCGCAACCTACGCGCAGGATCCGACAGTCGATGGAATCGTTGTTACGCATGGCACCGATACCCTTGAAGAAACCGCGTACTTCCTGGACTGTGCCGTTGCAACGGAGAAACCAATCGTCGTGATTGGAGCCATGCGCAACAGCAGTGAACCAGATTGGGATGGTCCACGAAATCTTCGGGATGCAGTGACCGTAGCGGCACATCCCTCATCTCGAGATCTTGGTGTGCTTGTGTGTCTTGGTGGCGTGCTCACGGCGGCCTCCGAAACCTCGAAAACCGATACGCAGGAACTGTCAACATTTGCCAGCTTTGACTTTGGTCCAATTGGCCGAATCTCCAACGGCGTCGTCTTCATTCATCGTCGGCCGTTTCATCGAGAAACCTTTGAGGTCAGGGCATTGCCAGAATTTGTTCCGTTGCTGAAATCGTACGCCGGCATGGATGCGACGCTCATTGACTTGTGCCGAACCAAGTCCATGTCGGGTATCGTGATCGAGGCGTTTGGCGTCGGTAATGTGACCCCAGCTGTGTTTTATGCACTGAAGGGTGCTGCCGAGGCTGGCATTCCGGTCGTGTTGGTGTCGCGATGTCCTGTGGGCCGGGTTGAACATATCTACGCCTACGAAGGAGCTGGTCGACACTTGCACGAAGCCGGAATCATCTTTGCCGATTATCTCAACGGACAGAAGGCACGGATCAAGCTGATATGCGCACTCGGTGCGCAGCGCTCCGTTGGTGAGATTCGTCGATCGTTTGAATGGGCCGATGCCTCAGGGGGCGCCTTATGAGGTCGACTGTCGCGGTTATTGATACCGATGCACTCGAATGGAATCTTTCACGCGTTCGCTTGCAGGCGCCGAGCAAGGCTATCCTCGGCATGGTGAAAGCAAATGCCTACGGCCACGGCATGGTTGAAGTGGCTCGCTTGCTGGTCGCTCTTGGAGTTGAGGTCCTCGGCACGGCCTTCGTGGAAGAAGCCCGTGTGCTGCGGCACGCCGGCATCACGGCTCCCATTCTGGTGCTGACACCCGTGGAAGATCATGAAGTCGACGTTGTCGTTGACCACGATCTGATCACTGTCGGCTGCGACATAGAGCAAGTGCGCGCGCTTTCAGCATGTGCCCAATCGCGCGGCCGTACAGTATCGGTGCACCTGTATGTTGATACGGGCATGATGCGGGAGGGATTCCGACCTTCCGAGGCACTTGATGCTGCTCGCACCATCCGATCGATGCCGGGAATCGACCTTAACGGCCTGTGCACGCACTTTGCAACGGCAGATGAACCGAATAGCGTGTTTCTGCGGGAGCAGTTATCCACGTTCGAGGAAACGCGAGAGAAACTCGCTGAGGACGGGTGTAGCTTTGCATGGGTTCACGCGGCAAATACCGGTGCATTATGGCAATCGCCTGAAACGCATTTTTCGCTCGTTCGGCCTGGGATTTCCTTGTATGGATATGCTCACGCCACAAGCGATGAAATGTCCTTGCGTCCGGCACTGTCGCTACACTCACGCGTCGTTTCGCGTCGACGTGCCTGGCCCGGTGAAACCGTCAGCTATGGACGTCGACACATGATTACGCGTGAGACGACGATCGTCACCGTGCCGATTGGGTACGGCGATGGGTATCTGCGCGGACTATCTGGCAGCGCAGAGTGCCTCATCGGTGGACATCGATGTCGTGTTGTTGGGAGTATATGCATGGACGAGCTGATGGTTGACGTCGGTGATGTCGATGTGCATATCGGAGACGAGGTCGTCCTGCTCGGCCGCCAACGCTCCACCAGTGGACACGTCGACAGCATCGATGCGGTTGACATGGCCGGGTGGGCCCACACAATTCCATACGAGATTACTACGGCGATATCTGCCCGCGTGCCTCGCAAGTATATCGGTCGTCTTTCAACACTTGTTTACGGAAGTCCCTCGGAGAGCCAACACACGGATGTATAGCGTACGACTACAAAACTTTGAGGGCCCCCTCGATCTGTTGCTCTTCTTCATCAAGCGAGATGAGCTGGACATCTATGATATCCCGATAGCTTCGATCACGCAGGAGTTTCTCGAGTACGTCAAGGTTCTCGAGTTTCTCGACCTTGAACTTGCCGGTGAGTTCGTGGTGATGGCATCGATGCTCGTGCAGATTAAAGCGCAAATGCTCTTGCCTCGTGATGAGAGTATCAAATCTGCGCTTGGTGAGATCGACGATACTGATCCGCGTGCGGAGCTTGTGCGGCAGCTGTTGGAGTATAAGCGTTTTCGAGAAGCGTCAGAATCATTGATGCTTTCGGCAGAAAATCAGCGCTACGTGATGTATCGTCAGATCTTCGAAGCCGAAGAAATTCATGCATCTGAGCATGGGGCGTATCGAAATGCCACCTTGTTTGATCTGCTGAAGGCGCTGAAGCGTGCCATTGATAAGGCACCGGATCAGGCCGACCCGCACGTTGTTACGCAGTTCCCGATCTCCGTTGAGGAGAAAGCTGAAGAGATCATGCACATGCTGCGGTCAACCCCGTCCGCATCACTCTTCCGACTGATCGCAGGACTGCCGAAGATCCATATCGTCGTATCGTTCCTTGCCCTGCTTGAGCTGGCGAAGAATCAGCGTATTCGTATTCGCCAGGATGTGCGTCACGACGACATTGTTATTGCTGAACGAAAGCCCGATGACTCTGAGGAAGAATCCTCCCAAGCCTCGGATGTATCGAATGAAGGAAACCAATCATGACCGAACTCGAACATGAAGCACTCCAGCGTGATATAGCGACGCGGGAATTGCCGTACTTTTTCACGCTGGATCGATATGATCAGTGCAGCGCTCTGGAGGCGCTCATCTTTGCAAGTGAAGAGCCCCTTACCTCACGCGTACTGCATCGGATCTTGGTCCTTGAGGACCCTTCGCATCAGTCTCCGGGCCAGCAAGCGTTGCCCCTTGAGGGCGAACAGCCAGAGCCAACTCCGGCTGTTGTAGCGCCGACATTTGACGTACCCAAGGGCTTTTTTGATGAGCTGGTCGAGGAGATTAACTCAAATCTCGAGCGGTCGCAGCGGCCATATCGCATTGTCAAAATCGCTGGTGGTTTTCAGTTTGCCACCACGCCGCAGCATGGCATGCTCGTGCAGCGTCTTCTCAAGGCGAAGAATCGCCGTCGTCTGACGCAGGCTGCGCTGGAAACAATTGCCATCATTGCCTACCGACAGCCAATTACCAAGGGCGAGATTGATGCTATCCGTGGGGTGAACTCAAGTGAAGTTGTGAACTCACTTGTTGAGAAGGGGCTCGTCATGATGGTAGGGCGTTCTGAGACGCCAGGCAAGCCATTGCTTTACGGCACATCCGAGGACTTCCTGCATGTCTTCGGACTGAATTCACTTTCGGACCTTCCAAAGCTGCGTGAGATTGATGATCTGCTCAAGACGACAACGACCATGATCGACGCTGATGATTCGATCTCTATTCAGACCGATCACCGCACGCTACGAAAGCAGCTTGCGCTCCTACTTGAAGGGGAATTGCCATCTGGTGGGCAGTCCAAGCAAGCGGCTTCTACCGATGCGACCTCGGGTGCATATTGGGAATCGCCGGCGGATTCGGATACTGCTGGCGGGTCCACGGATGTTTCCTCCGAAGAGGTTGAAGAGCACGAGGTAATCGAGGTTGAGGATGAGGTTGATATCTCCGCAGCTGCTGATTCGATGGAATCGGAAGGCTCCGATGAAACGATTGACGGCGATGATGAGGCCAACTCCGACGAAGATCCTGCGTGACCGGGCTATAGCGTGATGGTTAGACCATCATAGCAGAACTCGACTCCCTCAGGGAGACGTTCTGCGTCCACTCGATGCCGGATCTGATGGGCAATGTGCGTGAGGTAGGCCTTCTTCGGTCGAAGTTCCTCAATAAGAGCGAGCGACTCCTCAATAGTGAAATGCGTTGGGTGAGGTTCCCAGCGCAATCCATCGATGATAAGGACATCCAAGTCGTAGAGGAGTGATCGGGAGGATGCGGGAACATGATTGGTATCGGTGCAATAGGCAAACGATCCGATACGGTATCCATTTACCCGCATACGAGCTCCATGCTGAAGGGGTATCGGAGTTAACTCAAGATCACCAACCGTAAATGGTGCGTCGTCGATGGTATGGAGCTCCACATTCGGTATTGATGCTCCGGTAGACTCGACGAGTCCAAAGGCGTAGGGGAAGGTCGACTGGAGAACGTTGATAGTCTCCTGCATCGCATAGATCGGAACCGGTCCATTTCGTCGAAACGCATAGGGACGCAAATCGTCGAAGCCCCCTATGTGATCGAAATGATGATGGGTGTAAACTACGGCCTGGAGATCAAGGACATTGTGCCGTAGCATCTGGGTTCGGAAATCAGAGGATGTATCGATGACAATTCTCGTAGACTCGGATTCCACCATGATCGAGGTTCGAAGTCGACGGTCGAGAGGATCATCGCTTGTGCATGTTGGACATTCGCACGCAACCGTTGGAACACCTGTCGAGGTGCCACTTCCAAGCACCGTGCAGCGCATCACACGTGCCGCTCTGCATGGTACGAACTACGAACGAGAGGTCCAGACTCGACGACGTTGAAGCCCATCTTGAGACCTTCAACTTCATAGTGCTTAAACTCATCGGGATGCACGAATCGGTCCACCGGCAAATGGTTCTTGGTTGGCTGCAGATACTGGCCAAGCGTGAGAACGTCGACCTTCACACTGGCAAGTTCAACCATGGTCTCGAGGATCTCCGTCGGTGTCTCACCGAGGCCAAGCATGATGCCCGTCTTGGTTCGCATGCCGCGTGCCTTGGCTTCCTTTAGGACGTCTAATGTCCACTGAAAGCGACCCTGTGGCCGAACGTGCTTGTAGAGACGGGGCACGGTTTCTGTGTTATGGTTCAGTACGTCTGGTCGTGCTTCGACGATGCGATGAAGATTTTCGAGGTTGCCTTTGAAGTCCGGTATCAGCACTTCTATGGTTGTCGATGGTGATGCCTGACGTACCGCACGAATGGTCTCTGCCCAAATGATCGAACCGCCATCTTTCAACTCATCTCGGTTGACCGATGTGATTACGGCATGCTTTAGACTCATCGAGGCTACGGCCTCAGCCACTCGCCGAGGTTCGTCGTGATCGACGGGCAAGGGGCGACCGGTTTTCACCGCACAGAAGCCGCAAGAGCGTGTGCACGTGTCACCATGAATCATAAACGTGGCCGTCCCGGCATTCCAACACTCTGTGATGTTCGGGCAACGCGCTTCCTCGCATACGGTATGGAGTGCCTTTGACCGCATCATGGACTTGACGCGTGCATAGTCCTCGCCGCCTGGAGCACGGACCTTGAGCCATTCTGGACGGCGTCCCGAGGGAGTCTCGTTGATGGTTATGACAGGGAGTTCGAATTGCATGGTGATGATCTGCTGATACGTTGTTATTGAGGAGATAAGCCGGGTAGAATGCGTTTGACGATTGGACGAATCGACTCGAGAAACGTTGTCGGCGTCTTGTAGATATCCTTGGCCTGATTGGTTCCATCGGCCATCATGGATTCCATATCGTAGACGTAGCAGTTAATCAGCACCCGTTCACCACGCATCTGGAAGTTGCCTTGAACAGCTTTTTGCGCTCCAAGGTTTCGCACGGCCTTCCACATGTCGGATTCATACTGCGGATTATTTGGGTCAAGATTCAGGTCGGCCAGCGCGATATCGATGCTGTCACCCGGAACCACAGTAAAGGAGGCCCCTTGAGGATCTGCTTCTTGCAGAGCAGAGCGCAGTGAATCAGCGAACTGGTAATTCCAGGGGTTGTATTTGATGTCGTGCGTCATGTTCCGAAATGGAAGCACCACAACACGCATCTGCGCCGATAGGGAGTGCGCCCCGGCACAAATCGTCATCAACATCAGCATTCGAAGAATGACAGGCATGGTATCTCCTAAACTTTAGCGCTCGTGGATGAGTGCAAAACTAGGGACCTATTGATAATCGTAGCACGGAGATCCCTGTAAGCCGAATTCTGTCTTCCCCGGTTAAACGGGGGAGGCAACCATTTATCTGGGATCGATGTCGCCATCGACCTCGTGCGATCTACCCGAACGTTGTCGTGCCCCTTGCGGGGAACGGGGACGACGAACAGCCATCCGACGCCGAAACGTCCAACGTTCTGCTTGATCTTGCTCCGTGCGGGGTTTACCGAGCCAAACAGTCGCCTGTTTGCTGGTGGGCTCTTACCCCACCATTTCACCCTTACCTGTGCTCTGATGAGCCATCGGCGGTGTCTTTCTGTTGCACTTTCCGTTGCCTTGCCCTGCGACTCTTTCGAGCCGCAGGACTTAACACCTTCCCGTTAGGAAGCGCACTGTTCTGCGGAGTTCGGACTTTCCTCTGCTGGACAACACATGATTGTGCAACAGCGGTTGCCCGGGATCCCCGACTACGATGTTGTAATTACTTCGCTGATTCCAAAAGCTCTTCAATGTCGACCGCCACGTCCTCTGTGAAGAGAATACGTCCACAGCTCTCGCAGGTGTAAAGACGATCGCGCTGATACTTCATCTCCATGATCCGCTGCGAAGGGATCGCCGAGTAGCAACCGCTGCAGGAATTCTTCCGAAGTGCAACGGCTGCTTCGTTATGGAACGTACGGATTCGCTCGTACTCTGCTTCGAGGGCGTCATCGAGCTTGGCAATGATCTGTAGACGAAGGGCGATGAACTTGCGAAGATCTTCGTTCTGATCGCCAGAGAGCACCTCAAGAGCCTTCTCCTTTTCAACCATCTTTTCCCGAGCTTCATTGAGCTCAGACTGCTGTTGAGCAAGGGTGGTATTCAGATTTTCTTCTGTGACACCAGCCGTTCGGAGACGTTCTTCGAGGTTGGCACGCTCGAGCTTAAGGTGATCTATCTCTTTCGTGATTGCATCAAACTCACGGTTGTTCTTCACTTGGAACTGCTGCTGAGCAAGTCGCTGCTCCTTGTCTTGGCTTTCCTGCATCGTAATGTGAGCAGTGCCCCGGAGCTGATTCAGTTCGGCAATTGCCGCCAACGTCGCATCAACATTTTCTTGCTTGGCACGAACTACCTTCTCGATCTTTTTGACCTCCACTGGGAGATCACCAAGTTCTTCGTGCAGCTCATCGAGTTCAGCGTCAACTGCGGCCAGTTGGGCAAGAAGTTGGAGTTGTTGTTCCATGCGTGCTCCTTGAGAAGGGGTTACGAGATTCCAGAATGTTCTACTTGAACGATATCGATCGATTGTATACAGCTGATGGGGTTCGGGTTCACCCGACTTACGTGAATGTTGCAATCGGTCAGGTGTTGGCGCAGTTCAGCAGCCATTCCGTGCCCAACAAACTGCTCCATTTCGTAGTGTCCAACGTCGATGAGGCCGATGACATTGCGTGCCGCGTGAAAAGCATGATACGTGATGTCAGCTGTGATGAATACCTCAGCACGACTCACAACGCTGGAATAGAATGACATTCCACTACCGGCCACAATGGCAACAGACGTTACGCGCGAAACAGGTGACGGCACATATCGCAGGGGTCCACCGCAGACCTTGCGAAGACGCTGAAGTAACTCTGAGAACTCCATATCACAGTTGGTGAGAAGCCCCATGCCAACTTCTCCACCGCCCTCGAGTTGTACGTGCGGGTTGGGCGAAATCGTTGCCAGCGGTGTAAGCCCGAGTTTCTCGGCCAGGATGCGGTTGGTGCCGCGCGGGTGGGCATCAAAGGCCGTGTGTACGCAGTAGACACCAATGCCAGAGCGGATACAGCGGGCGACGAGGGCGCCCACACGATCATTCTCATCGATTCGTTTTAGTGGTGTGTAAATCAGCGGATGAAAGGCCACGATAACGTCAATTCCGAGCTGTTCCGCCTCCAGTACAACCTCGTCGGTGACCTCCATACAGCACAGAACGTTCCGCACAACGCTAGCGGCGCTTCGAATTTGAAGACCAACGTTGTCACCTTCCATGGCACTTTCTAATGGAAAGCAGCGTTGAAGGATGTTCTGGAACTCGCGTAGCGTCATTAACGGCTAAACTACGGAAAATGAAAGGATTAGCAATGTTATCCACATCGATCTCTGACGTACATTTGCGCAGAGCTGACTCAACGCTGGTATGAACATTCGCTTTACCGATCTTCGATCCGTCGTCCTCTTCCTGGCTATCATGCTCGGTGCTCCTGGCGTGCAGGCCCAAGTTCCTGGTGGTGACCTTCCACCGACGGATACGACGATCCTTTTCCGGCCGGTACGACCGCTCCTCGAGGATGTAACCAATCAAGCTGTTGCCTATCATCAGGCCGGAATGTCACTCTTGCTTTCATCCAGTGGATGGGCTGTTGGAGGGTACTACGCAACAGAGATTGGTACGGGGCTAACGCTGGGGTTTGACATGTTCATCTCGGGTAAGCGCAACACCGACGAGTTTGACAACGCCCTGTATAATGGTCTCATTCCCGTCGTCGCAGACAAGGTCAATCGTTTGTTTGTTATGCCACTTACGATTTCACTGCAGTACAGACTGTTTCGTGAGACGCTTCAGGAGACATTTCGGCCGTTTCTGACATTCGGTGCGGTTGCTGGAACGATCCTCAAGACTCCATACCTCCGGATTGAGAACATTGATTATTACGAGACGCTGCGGTACTACGAGTTTTTTGAATCCTTCGGCCACGCCACAACGTACCTGAGGCCCGGAGCCATGATCGGACTCGGAGCTGTATTTGGCCCCGTAGGAAAGGGAAGTCAGGTCGGGGTAAGCATCAGATACTTTACGATCCCATTTGGCGGGAAGGGGCTTGAGAGCATTCTCGATAAACCCATCACGGATTTTGGTGGCCTCGTGATCGGACTCGCAATTGGCACAGCATGGTAGAGGAACCACTTGCCGATATGCCCGATGATGGAAGTGCCAATGCTCGTCCTGAGCATCCATGGTTCGATGGACGTCAATGGTTGTTTCGGCCGATTGGCACCGTGCATACAACACTCCGTAAGACCTACGAGGCAGCCCGTCAGGCGGGCTGGGATCAGACGAAATCACCCGCAGTGATTAAGCTTCGCGCTGGTGAGAATTTTGAGCAGGCGCTGCAAGATCTCGAAGGCTGTGATCGGATCTGGCTCATAACGGTGTTTGATCGTGTCGGTACCTGGAAGCCCCGTGTCTTGCCTCCTCGGGGTCGATCAAAGCGCGGTGTCTTTGCCACGCGGTCACCACACCGGCCAAACCCCATTGGACTCACATGTGTGCGACTTTTGGGAATCGAGGGTCGTCGGTTGTTTGTCGAGGATATCGATATGCTCGATGGTACCCCCGTCCTCGACATCAAGCCGTACCTTGCCTACGCTGATGCCTTCCCAGACAGCACCCTACCGTGGGTGGACGGCCACGAGCACGTGGTGTATAATGTCCAATGGTCCATTGATGCACCATCGATACCCGACGATGTGCGAACCTATGCTGAGAGAGTTCTCTCAAGTGATCCCTTCCCGCATCCGTATCGGCGTATACGACGTGGTACTGATGGGTCCTATGTGCTGAGTATCCGACGGTCTCGCATTCAATACCGGATTCATGACACCACGGTTACGATCGTTGACTACACCGTAGATTTGCAGCAATGAACGACATACGCACGCTTCTTCAGAAGCGGATCTTGATGCTTGATGGCGCGATGGGTACAATGATCCAGCGCCTGCGGCTCACCGAAGAAGACTATCGAGGGAAGCGCTTTGCAGATCACGAGTCTGCGCTGCATGGAAACAATGATCTTCTGGTTCTGACGCAACCTGAAGCAATACAGCGCATCCATACGGAGTATCTCCGTGCGGGAGCTGATATCATTGAGACGAATACCTTCTCGTCCACCCCGCTTGGGCAGGCCGAGTACGGTCTTGCCCACCTTGCACGGGAGATCAGTCGTGAAGGGGCTCGTCTTGCAAAGCAAGCTGCCCTTGAAGTTTCACGGCAGACGCCGGATCGTCCGCGGTTTGTGGCTGGTTCAATCGGACCAACAACCAAGATGCTGTCGATGTCGCCAGATGTCAACGACCCGGGTGCACGTGCAGTGTCGTTTGATCAGATGCGAACTTCGTTTCGCGAACAAATCCTTGGTCTCGTCGAAGGGGGAGTGGATCTTCTCCTGATCGAGACGATTACCGATACGCTCAACGCAAAGGCTGCCCTAAAGGCGTGGGCTGAAATCGTTGACGAACTCGGGATCCAATTGCCGGTGATGATCAGCGGTACGATTACTGATATGTCTGGTCGCACGCTCTCGGGACAGACTCCAGCGGCATTCTGGACATCAATCGCCCATTGTCGCAACTTGCTCTCAGTTGGACTCAATTGTGCTCTTGGATCTGCGATGATGCGCCCCTTTATTGAGGAGCTCTCAACCGTTTCATCTGCCTACGTTTCATTGTATCCCAATGCTGGGTTGCCGAATGCCATGGGTGGGTATGACGAGAGTCCATCCTACATGGCGGATCAGGCACGTGAGTATGCTGAAGCTGGATTCCTGAATATCCTCGGAGGCTGCTGCGGAACAACGCCGGAACATATCCAAGCGATGGCAGAAGCTGTGCGCGAGCTGGCACCGCGTACGTTGCCCACCGCGTCACCATACATGCGGCTAAGCGGACTTGAGATGGTCGAACTTCGGCCCGAGACCAACTTCGTCAACGTGGGTGAGAGGACGAATGTTTCCGGATCACGAGCCTTTGCAAAGATGATTCTCGCCGCTGATTATGAGCGAGCACTCGACGTTGCCCGTCAACAAGTGGAGAACGGGGCGCAGATCATTGATGTCAACATGGACGAAGGAATGTTGGATTCCGAGTCGGCCATGACAACATTTCTCAACCTTGTAGCGTCAGAGCCGGACATTTCTCGCGTTCCGGTCATGATCGATTCGTCAAAATGGTCGGTGCTTGAGGCCGGTCTCAAATGCATCCAGGGTAAGGGGATCGTGAATTCCATTTCCCTCAAGGACGGAGAAGAAGAGTTTATCCGGCGCGCCCGGCTATGCAGAGACTACGGCGCGGCGGTAATTGTGATGGCATTTGACGAAGTAGGTCAGGCCGATTCGTATCAGCGGCGCATCGACGTGTGCGCAAGGGCGTACGACATTCTGATTAATCGCGTCAATTTCCCAGCTCAGGATGTCATCTTTGATCCGAACATCCTCACAGTCGCAACAGGGATTGAAGAGCACAATAATTATGCTGTGGATTTTATCGAGGCCACAGCCTGGATCAGGAAGAATCTCCCTCACGCGAAGGTCAGTGGTGGTGTGAGTAATATTTCCTTCTCGTTTCGCGGAAACGAGCCGGTGCGAAGGGCCATGCATACGGCGTTCCTGTATCATGCCATCCGTGCTGGACTCGATATGGGTATCGTCAATGCTGGCCAGATCGACGTCTACGATGAGATCCCAAAGGATCTCCTCGAGCACGTCGAGGATGTGCTTCTCAATCGGCGAAGCGACGCAACTGAGCGAATGTTGACGTTTGCGGCGACAGTGACGGAACAGCGTGATGGTGAGCAATCGGTTGACGCATGGCGTGAACAATCTGTTGCTGAACGTCTCAAGCATGCGCTTGTAAAGGGGCTCACAGAGTTTATTGATGTTGATGTTGAAGAGGCCCGACATACATACCCCTCGCCCCTTGCCATCATTGAGGGGCCGCTGATGGATGGTATGAATTACGTCGGTGATCTATTCGGTGCCGGAAAGATGTTCCTTCCGCAGGTTGTCAAGAGTGCACGCGTAATGAAGAAGGCGGTTGCAATATTGACGCCGTACATGGAAGAAGAGAAGCGACGCCTCGGCACAACACAGAGTCATGCCGGCGTGGTTCTCTTAGCTACGGTAAAGGGAGACGTTCACGACATTGGCAAGAACATTGTATCGGTTGTCCTTGGGTGTAATAACTATCGGGTTGTCGACCTCGGTGTCATGGTACCGGCCGACAAGATTATCGATGCTGCCATTGAGCACGAAGCCGACGTTGTCGGTCTATCCGGTTTGATCACTCCGTCGCTGGATGAGATGGTGCATGTTGCCAAGGAACTCTCTCGTCGAGGCGTAAAAAAGCCACTTCTCATTGGTGGAGCGACGACATCGCGCACACACACGGCCGTTAAAATTGTTCCTGTTGCGGACTTCCCAGTTGTTCACGTTCTTGATGCGTCGAAAGCGGTACCGGTTGTGGGGTCCCTCCTATCATCCGAGGGAAGCGAGTCGTTCACCACTGCAATCAGAGCAGAGTATGAGCGCGTCCGTACCGAATACGCAAGGCGATCGGATGCGAAAGACTATGTTTCCCTCGATTCAGCGCGTGCCAACGCGCTGAATGTCGATCCAGCGCGTATTGCGCCGAAACCGCTGAAGCCCGGCGTGCATGTTTTTGACGATATCGACCTTGCAATGCTCCGCAGATACATCGACTGGACGCCGTTCTTCCTCTCGTGGGAGCTTCGAGGCCGGTATCCGGCAATCTTTGACGATCCCGTTGTGGGTCAGCAAGCTCGAACACTCTTTAGTGATGCGGAAGCACTGCTGGAGAAGGTGATTGCGACGAAGGCATTTCGTGCTCGCGCTGTGTGTGGAATCTTCTCTGTTCGTCGCACGACCGATGATGACGTTGAAGTTGATGAGAACACGACGCTGCACTTCCTTCGACAGCAGAGTAAACGGGCCGAAGGCTTAAAGCATCTGTCCTTGGCTGATTTCATTGTCCGAGAAGATCGCCTCGGAGCTGGTCAAACTGACCACATGGGTGCTTTTGCGGTGTCGATTGGCGACGGAGTAGACGAGTTGGCCAGCCAGTTTGCGTCAGAGCTTGATGATTACTCGGCGATCCTTGTCAAAGCTCTAGCGGACAGACTCGCCGAAGCATGTGCTGAGTGGCTTCACGAGCACGTTCGCACCGAATTGTGGGGCTATGAACCACCAGTAGCAACAACAGTTTCACAGTTGCTCGATGAGCAGTACCAGGGGATTCGCCCAGCACCGGGCTATCCAGCCTGCCCAGACCACACGGAAAAAACAACACTCTTTCGACTCCTGGATGCGCAGAATGCCATTGGCATCTCATTGACGGAGAGCATGGCCATGGTACCCGCTTCGAGCGTCAGTGGTTGGTACTTCGGTCATCCAGAGGCAACATACTTCGCAGTGAATGGCATCCTAAATGATCAAGTTGTTGACTATGCCACGCGAAAGGGACTCGACGAAGATACTGTCCGCCGTTGGCTGGCGCCGAATATCATTGAGGGTCGGTAAGTGAACGCTGAGCATGATCGCATAGGAGTCGGCATTCTTGGTAGTGGCGCAGGCAGTAATGCTCGTGCAATTATTCAGCGCAGCCGAGAAACAAGTGCCTCATACACAGTACTGGCGGTGTATTCGACAAAAGCTGAGGCGGGTATTCTCGACGTTGCTCGATCGATGGGAGTGGACGCTGTCGCACTGCCAAATGAGGATTGGGAGCGCGCACTGTCGAGTGATGTGACGCATCGGGGGATTCGTGTGCTTGCACTGGCCGGCTTTATGCGCAAGCTACCCGATTCAATTATCCGACAGCTATCAGGCCACGTCGTCAACATCCATCCATCGTTGCTTCCCAGCTATGGGGGACAAGGCATGTACGGCATTCATGTGCATCGAGCCGTCATTGCCGCGGGCGAGGCTCGTAGCGGTGCGACGGTTCACCGTGTAACCACCGGCTACGACGAAGGGGCGATCATCGAACAGTCCTCGCTACGTATTTTAACGGACGAAACGCCTGAATCGTTGCAGGAACGTGTGAAGCTGGTAGAACACAGCCTCTATCCGGTCGCAATAGATACGTATTGCCGGACTTTGTGACGTCAAAAGCGGCTGGGGAAGCCTAGTAGACTGGGATTCCTAGAAAATTCTCCCCACGTCCGACTGTGAAGAAAAAATGTTTGACTTATTCCGTCAAAATCAGAATATTGGAGGACGCTGAATGGGGCGGAGTGTATAGTTACACATGTAACGTTGCGCTCGAGCGATTGTTGTTATCCCATTGCGTATCGCAAAACGAATAACGAATGAAAACCAAAAACACATACTTCATCACAGTTTCATTGAGGTTTGCATGAGCCGCAGACTGCTATTCCTTGTTCTCATGACGGGGCTGATGGGCGTTTCGCTAGCGTTCGCAGCCAACGAAAAGGATGGCGAGGACGTGTTGCGTAAGAGTGGACCGCGCACACCCGTTGCGTCGTATCCACAGCCATTCACAGCGAATGGCGTTAACGCACGCACGAACCCAGCTATCTCGACCGGATACTACTTTGTGGATTCGGATGACGAAGCGCCAGATTTTTGGCGTCCAGATCCATCGCAGTTTGTCGACACGCTCACCGAACCAGGTACGTGGCGCCGAATTGTGTCTGGTCCAAAGCAGCTGCCAAATGCGTACTGGACTGATCCAGCCCAGAACGTCTACGGGGGCTTTGCATTTTTCCGCAACCCGGGAGATGCACGCGACTCAACCGATGACGCGTTTGCCGGTCCGATCTCGATTGGCTTCCCGTTCTATTTCAACGGTGTCCGTCAGGACTCGTTCTACGTTTCAACGAACGGTCTGATTGCGCTGTCGAATCGCCGCTACTTCTACAACGTCGACCAGTTTGGCTATCCTACGGGACGCACATCTCTGGAAGTTCGCCCAGGCGTTTTTTCGGCCTATGACCCGGCATCAGACGATACTCGCTCGCGCAGCGGTGATGGTATGTCAGATGCTACGCTCGATAACTGGGGTTACAACAATATAGCGTGCGGTGGTTCACCAACAAATGCTACAGCCGGTATTCGTACCAAGACCAACCGAATGCTTGACGCAGGAAACATCTCCTCAATTTGGGGTTCAACGCTGCCACAGCTTATTGCTCCAGCTTGGGACGATCTCCAGGTGTCGGTCTACAACTCAAACGATAACGCTGTTGATGATTATTCGCGTGTCTACTTCAAGCGTTCGCCGTCGAACGACAAGCTGATCATCTATTACGTGAACCTGACGCCAATTGGCACAAAGCAGGCACGTGTGGGGGGCGCACCATTGCAGACGGTTAACTTCGTCGCGAATAATCGTCCTAACTTCGGTGAGCACTACCGCTTCTCTCTGCAGGTGTCGCTCAACCGCAATGACAGCTCGGTTGTCATTCAGTACGAGCGCTTCTCGGGTATCGCTCCACGTGGTGCGATTCAGGCATATCCAGCAACTGTGTGGATGCGTTGTAACTCAACGGTCGGTGTGACCGGTCCAGCTCGCCGCTTGAACTGGAACGGTTTCCCAAATGCGATGCCAGCCATCACGACGCTGGATCACAGCGTTCCAAAGTATACGCAGAGCACAGAGTATTTGTTCAATGTTGAAACAGATCCACAGGGTGGTGTTCGCGCCATCAGCTCACGGAACGATGATAACACCGTTCCGAAGGACTTCCTGGCGATCAAGTTCAAACAGTTCCGTAACACGCTTCGCGTTATCAACGTGTCGTATCGTGTGCGTGCTCAGAACCCTAACGCCAATCTTGCCTTCTCGGTCGTAGTTCCTCCGGCACAAGCAAACAACTACGAACTTCTCGCTGGAGAAGATCGTCTCGGTGCTATCCAGCCAGTTGCTATCGTTCAGAGCCTCACGAACGATATTCAAGGCCCACAGGGTGCGAATTACGTTCCACAGGGTACGAACTTCCGCGTTCGATTCCGCATCGTGAACGAAGCTACTGGTAAGATTGTCTACAACACATCTCGTGCCGTCACAGATGCCGCTCTTCGCGATACCAACATCTCACAGGTGTTCCGCTGCGACATTAACGGTAACAATCAGCCATATCAGCCAGCTGGCACCTTCGTACTCCCGTATGAGTTCATTAAGGTGATCTTCCCGCCGTTCGAGCCAAATCCGTTCATTGATGACCAAATTGGTCGTCTGCAAACGACGGTTATTGCCGAGCCGAAGGACTCTATCAACCAGCCAATTGGTGATCAGTGGCCGTTCGACGATACGACAAGTATCCGCATCTTCTCGATGCGCCGTCTGTCATCGTTCTCTGATGATGTCAACGAGTATCACCTCATCGGTGGTGCCGCTATGCCATCGGTCTTGAAGTGGGTTAACATCGAATCTGAAGTTGTTGATGGTGACGAAGTCACAAACAACCCACCGCCACCACGGGGTGAGTACGCAGCTGCGAATTCGGATGTCTTCCGTCTCAAGTCGCCTGTTATCCGTATGAACCGCGTGAACCTCGCTACGGTTGATATTCCGCCAGCAGGACAATACGGTGGTGATGAACTCCGTTCGTTCCCAATCAACCTTGTCCGCAAGAAGCGCGCTGTACTCTCGATCTCGTATCAGCGTTCTGGTAAGCTTACCAACATTGGTCGTGGATTCTCGGATAACCGTCTGATTGGTCCTGAGCACCGTGTCAATATGACTGCGGTCAACGGATTCACACCTGGTTACCGTAACCCTGACCAAGTTCTCGTCGAGTTTGCTCGTCCTTCAAACGATGGTATCACAGGAATCACGAACATTCAGCAGTGGATTCTTGACTATCAGGGTCGCGCTGCCCAGTACATGCAGCCATTCCGTATTTGGGGTGGTGGTGGTTTTGCTCGCGGTTTCGACCTTGCCGATTACAACCTCCAGCTGAACAATACTGCAACGCCTCCACTTGGTGGTCTTCGTGAAGACCTCTTCGATGATGGTAAGGACAACGAGTACTACAAGGTCACGATCCCAATTCCAGATACGGTTCTTCGTTGGGTGAATGAAGGCGCGCGGAACTTCCGTTTCCGTCTTCGTGCGAACTGTTTGATGAACTCGCAGCCACCAGCTCCGGCTGACGATGAGGATAACTTCTACATCGATAACGTGAAGCTTCTCTTCCCAGACGAAGTCACGGACATTGAGTTCAGCAATATTCAGCTGATCTGGCCATACACGATGGCACCAGCGTCGCAGGCCACACGCGTTCCAATTCGCGTGAAGCTCTCGAACAACACGAACATTGCTGCTCCTGCTTTCTCGGTTCGTCTTTGGATCCGTCCAGACGGTAACGAGGATCAGGCCATCTATTGCCGTACGATTACAGTTCCAACACTTGGTGGTAACCGTGAAGTTGTGCTTCCGTTCCCAGATGCCAACTTCCGTACGACAACACCTGGTCAGTACAAGGTTGCTGGTCGTATCTACTTCCCAGGCAATGACCTTGACACGCTGAACGACTCAACGTTCACAATGTTCCGTATGACATTCGGTCCATCGTTTGCATACGAGACAAACCCAACGAATCCAGTGAACGACGTTCCTAAGCTCCAGTTCTCTGGTATCACTGGTAAGGGTCTCAACCATGGTGGAGCATCAGCCGGTGGTAACGGTTCAGGATGGCAGTCACCACTGACTGGTCCTACTGTTCAGTACACAGCTGGATCAACATGGGGTACGTTCCCAGCCGCTCTTTCTGCTGACCAGATGTATGGTGCAGACGCTGGTAACGCTTCTGGTCAGATCGCGGTTCGCTTTACTCTGTATTCACAGGATACACTCGCCGGTTACCAGGCATTCTGGGGCGAACTCAACCAAGACGTGCTGAACATCTCCTTCTCGCTCTATCGCGATCAGGGAGGTCAGCCTGGCGATGAGCGTATTGCAAACTCAACGATCCTTCGTCGTCGTGGTGAAGATGAAACTGGTGCATTTGCTGAACCACAGTTCGGTAAGTATGTCACGTATCTGCTGAACACGCCTGTTGTTATTCCACCAGGTGAGTACTGGGCTTCGGTTGCTCAGACGGGTACAGAAGGCTACGAACTCGGTGCATCCGAAACACGCATGGGTCTTGTCACGACGTTCTATTCAGATGTTCCTGTGTTCGGTCTTGGTAACCGCTCGCTGATCATCGACAAGAACTTCCGCGTTCGTACACGTACAGGATTCCTGAACGACAATCGCTTTGCCTACGAAGCAACACGCTTCAGCGGTGATTGGGTGCCGTTTACTCCAACAGTTGGTAACCCAGGTTATGCACACTTGGATGCTATGGGTACAAGCCTTGGGTATTCTACGTTCACACGTGGTTCGTGGATTCCATTGCTCCGTCCATTCTTCGGCAATCGTTCATTCTCGAATCCTCCGCAGTTTGTTCCGTGCGAAAACCTCCCAGTTGAACTTTCATTCTTCGATGCACGCGGTCGTGCCTCCGGCGTGGATATCTTCTGGGAAACAGCAACGGAAAAGAACAACGTTGGCTTCCATGTTGAGCGTCGCGCTGTCAAGGAAGTAATGAACCTTTCTACAGGCAAGGCCTCGATGAATTGCGTTGACAACACGACAGATGTCGAAAACCCATGGAAGTCCATCGGATTCGTTGCAGGTGCCGGCAACTCGAACACAACACAGAATTACAAGCACTTTGATGCTGATGTCACAGCGGGAACGATTTATCAGTATCGTCTCCGTCAGGTAGATGCCAGCGGTGCTATGAACTTCTCCAATGTGGTCAACGTTGAGTTTGGTGCTTCAAACGAAGTAGCATTGGACAATAGCTATCCAAACCCATCGAATGGCAAGACGACGTTTGCCTTCACTGTGCCAGCTACATCAAAGGTTAAGCTTGAGGTGTATGACCTCATGGGCAATGTCGTGAAGACAGTCTATGATGCTGTCGTCGCTGGTCAGCAAACAGCGTATGCAGTTGAATGGGATGGACGTGGAAATGATGGTGCTGATGTCGTGAGTGGCTCGTACATGTACAAGCTCACAGTCGGCGAGACAGTTCTTTCGAAGACGCTCACCATCGTCCGCTAAGAAAATAGACCTAGTAACCACAAAGCCCCCGGCGTTTACGTCGGGGGCTTTTCATTTTATACGGATATTCGCAACTATGAAACAGTACGAACTTTCTACGGATGTGCGCGAAGCTCTGCGGCTCCAACGTGAGGCAATTGACCTGCTTGCAGATTGCATCGACAGTGAATTCGATAGGGCTGTTGAGGCTATTCTTCATGCGAACGGCGTTGTAGCAACTGGCGTCGGGAAATCAGGCCTTATTGCCCGCAAGTTTGCGGCTTCTTTGGCGAGTATTGGTGTTCGGGCAACGTACATCCATCCAGTTGATGCCGTTCATGGTGATCTGGGAAATGTGTACCCAAGTTCAGTTTTGGTACTCTTTTCAAAGAGCGGTGAAACAGTCGAACTCAACGAGTTGGTTCGGGTACTTCCTGATCCATCTGTGCAGACTGTGTGTATTACGTCACGCAAGAGCTCGACGCTTTCAGAGCATTGCGATATTCAGTTGATCGCTCCAATTGTTCGAGAGTATGATTCGTCGAACTTGCTTCCAACAGCCAGCACGACGCAGGCGCTGATCCTGGCGGATCTCCTCGTTGTTCGTGTAGCGAACCAAAAGCCAGACGCGCTTATTGCTCTTGAGCGGTCACATCCTCACGGAACGATCGGCTCGTTACTCAGCAAGCAGGTTGCGTTATATATGCACTCAGGAGAAAGCACTCCAGTGTGCGATTTGGCGACATCAGTGCAAGAAGCGGTGCATATTCTTGACCGAACAGCATTGGGGATTGTGTGTGTGGTGGACAGTACCTGGCAGCTTGTGGGTGTCCTCACTGACGGCGATGTTCGCCGCCTAGTCGAACGAGGCTGTGCTCTCGAGAGCATCATGATTTCTGAAGTAATGACTGTCGAGCCCGTAGTGGTCGGTCCAACAACATCATTGCATCAAGCGTTGCTGCTCATGGAGTCACGTGACCGGCAGATCGGTGTTGTGCCGGTCGTTGAAAACCGTAAACTGCTCGGTGTCATCCGTTTGCACGATATCGTGCGTGCGCAGTTGCAATCGTAGCCGAAACTATCGTACGCTGCGAGGCGGAGTCTTGGTGATTTTTGCTTCTGGACGCTTTTTCCCAGAGGATCGACCCTGACGGGTCTCGGCACTCTTACGTTTGGCAATGGCAGACTTGCGTTGTTCGAGCTTGCGCTGGAGTCGTTCCTGCTGCCGCACCGAGCGTATCGAGTCGCGTTTTCTCTGTTCGATGATCGAGTCACGACGTGCCAGCTCTGGGTTGGCAGGGGGCGTCACCATCTTGGTTGACGAATTTGAAGCAGTTACTTCAGTGCGCGTAATGACGAGTTCACGCAGGACCTCGCCCCTTCGACCGTAGATCGGCAATTGCGTTCCATTTCGTGAGAATTGAATCGCCCCTGCATTGAAGATGTTGCTCACTGTGAACCGTTTCATCGCGCTCCAGCGGTACTCAGTCTCTGGAAAGATGATGAACTTTTGATAGCGCACACCATCCATTGTAACCGTTAACTCGGCGGTATCACGAGCGATCGCTGTGAGAATGAGGCTGTCCTGAGGTTCGGCATCTGAAACGTCAACAATTTCCTCGGGGATTGTCCCAGGATCTGATTTTTTTGACGAATGCAGAATCCACCAAGAAAGGGCAACAAGGGCGACAACGCAGAGAGCAACGATTCCAAGCCGGCGCACATTCCACGTGCCGTTGGGTGCGATCCAGCCACGTGCAGCAGTCAAGAGGCGATTGGCGTCGGATGTAAGAGTTGCCAAAACATCCGCTTCCGGCTGGTTGGTAGGAGCCTGTCCTTTACTATCAGCTGAAGCGTCGAACACACCACGCTTCTGCGGCGCGCTACCTTCACCATCAAGACACTGTGTTATGAGACGGTTGATTTCACTCGCCGGAATTCCAAGCTCTGCGCCCAGCGTTCGAATAAATGAGCGAACGTATACTGCGGGAAGAACGTTGTACGAACTATGCTCAAGAGCTTGGATGTACGGCTCCCGTATCTTCGTCTTCTGTGCAAGATCGAAGGTCGAAAGTCCGCGGCGCACGCGTTCTTGTTGGAGCCGTTGTGCGAGTTGATCCATTGTTATCCATGGACCGGTTCGTAGAGATGAACTGCCCACAAATATGATGGAAAACGGCCGATGCAATTGCATTAAAATTGTGGTACTAGCATGAATTCTTTTCAAGATGGATGGACAGTCTTTCAGCATGGGGCATACGTGGCATTTGCCTTCTCCGTGCTGCTGTTTGGCGCCCTTGCATTCCGTCAAATTCTTGACGATCTCGAGATGCGTCGGCAACGAAGTGGAGAGGATCTGCTTCTTCTCTACAGTGCACCAGGGTTGTTGCTATTGATGCTTGGAGTCAGTCTGACCGTCGCAGTGGGCGTGTTTTGCTATTCGCTGCAACCGCCAACGGTCTTTCGGCATGCATTGCCCCTTGTAGGAGGGGTTCAGATGGCACAGATATACCTCCGGCTGCATTTTCAGCGCACCCGCCTTCGTACTCTGGCTATTGTTGTTCGGCCGATTGTTCGGCCGGGACCGATCGTCTTGAAATACGCAGATATCGCGAGTGTTGAGTTTGTTGATGCAAGGTTATGGACCACGGTCCGCCTGACGGGTCGGCAGGGACAGGACGTGACCTTTCGTATTTTTCCCTTCCGACGCGAGGCGTTAGAGTCGCGTTTGCGTCTTTCAACAAATCCAGAACTTCACTACTAACTGGGCAATGATGCCCTGATTACGGTCCAGACAACCATGAAATCATCGATTCGCATTGCTTCCGGTCAAGGTTTCTGGGGTGACCTCCAGAAAGCCCCCTACGAACAAGTCACACGAGGTCCTATTGACTACCTCGTGATGGACTATCTGGCCGAAGTGACAATGTCGATCTTGCAGAAGCAGCGAATGCGCAACCCCGAGTTGGGGTATGCCAAGGATTTGATCGATGTCTGTGAGCAGATTCTTCCGACGCTCGTTGAACGTGGCATCACCTTGATCACCAACGGAGGCGGTGTGAACCCTCTGGCTGCCCGAGATCGCATCTTCGAGGTGGCGCGGCGGCTAGGGATTACGGGCCTGAAGATTGGGGTTGTTCTCGGTGATGATATCCTTCCTGAGATTGACTCCCTTATTGAGTCCGGCCACGAACTCCGTCATATGGAAACTGGCGAGCCGATTGCTGCGGTGAAGGATAAGTTACTCAGTGCAAATGTCTACACTGGAGCCTGGCCTGTTGTGGAGGCACTGAAAGCCGGAGCGCAAATCATCATCACGGGTCGAACAACGGACACTGGCCTGACTCTAGCCCCGATGATTCATGAGTTTGGCTGGTCTGAAACAGACTGGGACCTCCTTGCCGCTGGTACTGTTGCTGGTCACATCAATGAATGTGGTGCCCAGGCTACTGGTGGGAATTTCCTCGGAGATTGGAAATCTGTTCCAAATCTGGCTGATGTTGGATTCCCGATTATTGAGGCCTATCCCGATGGAACATTTGTCGTAACAAAACATGAAGGTACTGGTGGTCTCGTAACTCGTGAGACGGTAAGTGAGCAGCTCATGTATGAGATTGGTGATCCAACCTCGTACATCACGCCCGACTGTATTGCTGATTTTTCGTCAATCTGCCTTGAGGATCTCGGCGCAGATCGAGTGCGCGTGTTTGGTATCAAGGGCCGTCCATACACACCAACCTACAAGATCAGTGCGTCCTATCTTGATGGGTTTGTAGCCTTTGGCTCACTCACATATTCAGCACCGGAGGCGTACGAAAAGGCCCGTGCGGCTGATGCGATCCTTCGCAAACGCCTTGATATGCTTGGACTAACCTTCGATGAAATTCGAACCGAGTACATCGGTATGAATGCTTGCCATGGTGATATTGCTCCTTCAATCGTCCCCAATGAAGTGATGATGCGGATCGGCGTGCGGGGGCAGAATAAAAAATCTGTCGAAGCATTTGCCAAAGAGATTGCACCATTAATTCTGACTGGTCCTCCGAGCGTTACCGGGTTTTCTGGGGGACGTCCAAAGCCTAGTGATGTGGTTGCCTACTTCCCGGCGTTGCTCGACAAGCGCGTCGTAACGATGCGTGTACAGGTTGATGCTCTCTAGATCACTGATGTGGTTGGGACTGTTGTTAGGTGGCGTTGCGAGCGCCCAACAGCAGGATTCGCTCTATCTCTTCCGCGATGAGTTTACCGATGCAGGCAGACCCCGGTACACATTTTCTGGTGGAACTCCTCGACGTGTTACACAGGTGCAGATTCTTCCAACAGCAATCATCGGGACGGCCTACACAGGACTCTTCGTTGGACTACAGGCCCAGATGAGCTCATCGTGGTGGCAACGGCGAGGAACATTCCATGTGCAGGAAGATGGAGCCTATGCTCGAAACCTTGACAAGGCGGGACATTTCTTCACGGGTTTTACGATGAGCACAATCATGGGGGATGCACTCATGGAGTGCGGCTTTGATTATGCGACCTCAACATGGCTTGGTTCGACGTTGGGCCTGGCGTATATGACGGCAATTGAGATTCAAGATGGTTATGCCGTAACGTGGGGGTTCTCGCCCTCGGATGCCGTTGCAAATCTCACGGGTGCTGCGTTCTATGCTGCTCGAAACCTCATTCCTGAGTTACAGAACGTTACGCCTCGGTGGAGCTACATCCCAGCTCAACTGGCAGGGGATCACCCAACCACAGAGCGCCCCTTGACGATTTTCGATGATTATAACGCCACCACATTTTGGTTGAGTTTCAATGTCGAAAACATGCTGCCGTCCAATCTTGCAGCTGTGTGGCCCGACTGGATGATGATTAGTGTTGGATATGGCTGTCGTGACTACGAGGTTCGGAGCTCTGCTGATGGAGCTCTGCTTCCAGTCAAACGACGGATGATGATTGGTGTCGACTACGACTGGTTGCGCATTATTCCTGAGTCATCAATCGGCGTGCTGAATTACGTGCGTCAAGGACTCAACTATCTTCGACTGCCCGGACCGACCCTTGAGATTGGTGATGATGGGGTTCGATTCGCCGTTCTGTATCCGTTTGCTGTTGTGGTGCCATTTTGAGTGCTTCGAACAACATCCGCGAGCAAGGTGTTCTCTTGAGCATCATCGTCCCAACGCTTCAAGAGGAGAAGCTTCTCGAGCGGACGTTGTCAGTGTTCGATCGGCAGTGGCGGATGACGCACCATGCTGAGCTCATCGTAAGTGATGGTGGAAGCACCGACGACACCATCGTCATCGCTGAGCGTCATGCCGATACTGTTGTTCGGCATGACGGAGTCCGGCGCCAGACTATTGCCGAGGGCCGCAACTGCGGTGCTGCAATCGCTCGCGGGGACGTACTGGTGTTCATTAATGGTGATACGGTGCCGGCCGATATTGAAACATTCACGCGCACTCTTGAAGATTTTGCTCACCGTCGTGGGCCGTATGCCCGAGCATCTGCTTTGGCTTGTGCCGTGCGATTTTTCTCAAGTGACGAAACCATAGCCGATCGACTCTTCCATGGATTCTACAACAACTATGTGCATCTGCTAACCGTGCTGCGCATTGGTGCTGGTCGTGGTGAATGTCAGGTTGTGCGGCGTAAGATGTTCACAACGGTTGGAGGCTATCGTAACCACCTTGTGGCAGGTGAGGATTTTGATCTCTTGGCTAGGATTGGCATGAAGGGGCGCGTTCTGTTTGCTCCCGAACTGCTTGTCTATGAGTCTCCAAGACGGTTCCGCAAGTTTGGGTATTTTCGCATCATTCTGACTTGGGCGATGAACGCGCTGAGCGTCTTGTTTCGCGGACGCTCATCTTCTGATGAATGGGAACCAGTTCGCTGATCGTTACCACCTTCTACAAATATTCCGACTGATATGGATTATAAATCAGCAGGCGTTGACATTGCTGCAGGTGAAGCACTTGTCGATGACATCAAGCCCTTTGTCAAGGCCACTCGCACTCCTGGAGTACTGAGCGAGATTGGGCTTTTTGGCGGTTTCTTTGATGCCCGCTTCCCGCAGCTACAGCATCCAGTCCTTGTTGCGAGTACTGATGGAATTGGAACGAAACTGAATGTCGCCATCATGTCTGGGAAGCACGACACGGTGGGACAATGTCTTGTCAATCATTGCGTGAATGACATCCTTGCCTGTGGTGCACGCCCCCTCTTTTTCCTCGATTACTTCGCTACAGGGCGTCTTGAACGTGGAGTTGCAAGGGATGTGATAAAAGGAATTGCTGAAGCTTGCACGCAGAACGGTGCTGCACTTCTCGGTGGTGAAACGGCAGAAATGCCCTCGCTATACAAGGACGGCGACTATGATGTCGCTGGTACCATTGTTGGCGTTGTTGACAAACACAAGATTCTCAACGGCACACGAGTAAACGTCGGCGACGTGTTAATTGGGTTACCCTCGACAGGTCTCCACACGAATGGCTTCTCATTGGCTCGTGCGGCACTCTTCCCCACATATCGTGTTGATCAATACGTCGACGCGTTGGGATGTACAGTGGGTGAAGCACTGCTAGCCATACATGCCTCGTATCTCTCAGTGATTTCGCCACTTCTCGATGCAGACCTTCTGTCGGGGCTCTCGCATATCACGGGCGGTGGAATTGTTGGCAATACTTCGCGCGTTCTGCAATCAGGTCAGCGCCTTGACGTGCAGTGGGGTTCATGGAATGTGCCCGAAATTTTCCGCTTGATTCAGCATGCCGGCCAAATCGACGAAGAAGAAATGCGCCATGTTTTCAATCTGGGCGTCGGGATGATCATGATTGTCCCGCCTGATCATGTTGATGCAGTGCTATCGATGACGCAGCAAGCAGCACCATTCATGGTCGGACGCGTCGTGGCAGACTGACAACGGAAGGCTCGCTCATGTTTGACCGCGCACGATCCGTGCTACGAGACGTGTTTGGCCATCCCGATTTTCGAACCGGCCAAGACGACATTGTGCGAGCGGTCCTTTTGGGACGTGATGTCCTCGGCGTACTGCCAACTGGTGGGGGGAAATCGGTCTGCTATCAAGTCCCAGCACTGCTGTTTCCGCATACGACACTCGTCGTGTCGCCGCTCGTAGCGCTCATGCAGGATCAAACGCAGCGACTTCGTCAACGTGGAGTTGCCGCTGCATGCATTCATGCTGGCGTCCCCGAGGATGAGATCCAATTGGTTCTTCGATCTGCGCAGATGGGGAAGCTGAAGCTTCTCTATATCGCACCGGAGCGACTTGAATCGACCTCGTTTCGCATGAAGCTTCAGACTGTTCCGATAAGTCTCCTCGCTGTTGATGAGGCACATTGCGTGAGTGAGTGGGGGCATGATTTTCGTCCCAGCTACCGCCGGATTAGTTCCATGTTTGAGCACCGTGCTCGCGTTCCCGTGGTAGCCCTTACGGCAACGGCAACTCCTGATGTGCGCGCCGACATCATCCGCACGCTAGCACTGAAAAATGCCGTTGAGATTGTCCGGGGCTTTCACCGACCGAATCTTTCATTCCGGGTTGAAGAAACAGCGTCGAAGGTAGAGTTCCTCACGCGGCACATACGACGTCATCCCTCGGAGTGTACCATCATCTACTGCGGCTCACGTCGTCGAGTTGAGACTATTACCGATGAACTGCGCAAGCGTGGTATTGAAGCCCTTGCCTATCACGCCGGGTTACCGTCAGCTCAGAGATCCGATGTACAAGATCGATTCATCTCTGGAGCGGTCAAGGTTCTGGTTGCTACCAATGCCTTTGGAATGGGCATTGATAAAGCAGACGTGCGTAGTGTGATTCATTGCGATCTCACGCAAACTCTTGAGGCCTATTATCAGGAGGCAGGCCGCGCTGGTCGCGATGGCGCTGATGCAGCTTGTATCCTTTTGTATCAGCCCGAAGATCGTCGCTTAATGGACTTTTTCATAAGTGGCACCTATCCTGAACCTGGCGTGATACAGCAGGTGTATGATGCTATAACGTCACGGCTGGGTTGCAGTATCGGAGTGCAGAGTTCGGAACCAGTGATGGTGGATGAATCAAGCCTCTCATCACAACTGTCTGTCTCAGTTGCCGTGGCAAAAGGTGCGCTGAACATCCTTGAACGTCAGGGGCTTCTGGTACGAACGACTGCTTCCGGTCAGGCGCGACTGCAGCTCATGACAACGCATGCGCGGCTGGATGAGTATCGCCATACTGTTCCCAAATCAAGACTCCGAGCCTTCGATCTTCTGGCTCGTCAACTCGGGCACCTTTACGTCGGGCAGGAGGTTGACCTTCCTTTGAGCGAGCTGCTCCGACGCAGTGATGTATCTGCTGCAGAACTTGCCTCGTTGCTCAGCACCATGCATCTGGCGCATTTGATTCGATATCGACCTCCGCAGACAGGGGGCGGCATCGTTGTCCTGGGCCCACGTCGAAGTTTGGATGATCTGGGTATTGATGTTGCTGCGATCCACCAGCGTCGGGCTCATGCCATCCAAAAGCTTGAAGTGATGATTGGCTATGCTGAGACGCGCCAGTGTAAACAGAACTTCATCCTCGCCTACTTTGGTGATGCGTCGGGAAGTCTTCGTTGTGGACGCTGTTCGTCGTGCCAGCTCAGCCCTGCTGGTGATACAGCGCTATCCCAACGACAACGTGTTCTGCTCCAATCAATTCTCTCGACTGTCTGGCAACTGCGCGGTCGCTTTGGCCGGCATGTGGTCTCGGATGTTGTCCGCGGCGTGGTGTCGGATCGCGTGCGCGAGTATCGTCTCGATCGTTCAGTTAGCTGGGGCACAATGCGTGAACGGAGTCGTGCCGAAGTACTCGAGGCTCTTGACGAGGCAATTGATCGTGGGTGGCTGCTGAGGTCCGCAGATCTCTACCCGACGATTGGAGTAACGTCTGACGGTCTTCTACAGCTTGGCACTCAGCCTCGTCCGCTCGATCTTCGTAAGCGTCCTGCAACGTTGGCCGGTACTGCTTCAGCAGATGTCGTCGCTCGCCGGTTTGAGGCTCTTACCATCATGCGTGAACGTCTTGCAGAGCGCCTCGGTGTCTCGGCAAATGCACTCGTGCTGGATGAGGAACTCCAATCAATTGCAGAGGACGCACCACGTTCGTTTGCAGACTTCCGACCGGGCCGTCACGGTAGTGGATTGTTCATCTCTCAGCATGCGCCAGACGTCCTCGAGGTAATCAGATCGTGTGATGCCGGAGATGGAACGCTACAGCAGTTGAATGTAGACCCAGACGCTCTGCTCGGACATCTTGTACGCCAGCGAACAACATTACTCGATCTTGCCCGTGAAGCACAAAAGACACCGGCAGCCACTGCACGCTCGCTGGAATCATTGATAGAGCGTGGTGCATTGACAGATCGTGGAGAGCTTATCGACGAGGATCTCTATGCACGCGTCCTTGAGTATGTTCGATTTCATCGCTATGCAAAGCTTCGGCAGGTAGTAGACCATTTGCAAGGTGATGTAGATCTCCCGTCCTTGCGCGTGGCGTTGGCCTTTGCTCGTCGGGACTTGTCAAATGAAGGATTATAATCCAAGCAGATGAACGCCAGAAAAATCATCATTGCGTTTATGTCGTTGTGTTTTGTGTCAAGCGCGTTGGCGCAGCAACGATATCTCGTCCGCATTTCAGCGGATGCGGCAAGTTCAACGCTCAGTGACGTTATGAGCATGCCAGCACTTTCTCAGCAGCTGCTGCGCTTCAAGAATGCTGACAATGTTCAATCTGATGCCGAGCGACGCATGTTCCAGCGCCTGTCGCAGTATCATGTCGTAACGGTTGACGCTGGTCACTCTATCGACGTGTTGTTACGACGCGAGGGAGTCGAGCTCGTACAGCCACTGGGGCGTTTCCAGTTACATGAGGAAGCGCTTACGGATGACTCTCTATCGTCGAGTCAGTATGCATTGCATCGAGTACAGGCTTCACGTGCATGGAAGCAAGCCACTGGAAGGGGCGTTGTTGTTGGTATCATCGACACTGGGATTGATTGGAATCATGAAGATCTTGTCAATGCGCTCGATGTCAACTCGGACGAGGACCGCAATGGGAATGGTCGATTCGATCCTTGGCCGGCCACCGATACGCTTGGTGGTGTCCCGGGCGATCTTGATGGCGTTGATAATGACGCCAATGGTGTGATTGATGATGTAATTGGAATTGATGTGGTCGATCAGACGAATCGGAATCTTGGCGATGACCGTGTAATCGATCCTGTGCCATTCGATGAGCAGGGGCACGGAACGCTTGTCGCCGGTGTGATTGCTGCGACACCCAACAATAAAAAAGGTATCGCAGGACTGGCGTATGATGCACGACTGCGCATTGTGCGAGCATTTGATGCGACTGGCAATGCAGAGGAAGATGATATTGCTACAGCGGTGGTGTATCTGGCCCAGCAGCGTGTTGACATCATCAATATGAGCTTTGGTGATGGTGCAGATTCACCGTTGTTACAAGATGCGATTCGCTACGCTGCTGCTCGTGGATGCATTCTTGTGGCGTCGGTAGGGAACAGCGGTGTGGTCTCACGCCAGTATCCAGCTGGATACGACAACGTTATCGCTGTCGGAGCAACAAACGATGCGAACCGCAGAGCCCCTTTCTCGTCGACAGGTGCACTTGTAGCTCTTTCTGCCCCCGGACAGAGTATCATTACCACTGCAGTGGATTCACGATATCGAAGCGTGAGCGGCACATCATTCGCCGCGCCCTATGTTGCCGCAGCGTGTGCGTTAATGCGCGAGCGCTTCCCCAGTATCGAGCCAGCTGAAGTCCGATCGACGTTGCAGCAACGGTCGCTCGACCTCGGCGAAGTAGGGTGGGATGAACTGTATGGGGCAGGTCTTGTTCAAGCCGACCGTGCATGTAGCGATGGGCCACTCAGTCGTGTTGAGGTGACATCTCCGCTGAATGAGGAGGAAGTCGACGCAGCCGTCTCACCATCGATCGATGTCTACGGTAGTACAACCCTAGCAAGTTTTCGAGGCTATGAAATCGCTGTTGGGGAAGGTCTTTCTCCGCGTTCATGGACAAGCCTCGTGGAGTCCTCAACATCTATTCGAAATGGACTCCTCGGTCGCATCACGTTGCCTTCGGGTGACAGTTCTGTTGTAACGCTGCGTCTAAGAGTTTTGAGCAGTGATGGTCGCTCATTGGACGTAATGAAGCGACTGCGCCGCGTCGATACGGGCGCACTGCACATCCAATCGCTCGAGGTTGTTCCGGCCTGGAGTAAAGATCGACGAACGCACATTGTTACAGTTGCACTTTCGCAGCCATGTTCGTGTGAGATTGCTACTGCCGACCAACTATCGTCGCCGATGCTGGCCTATTCTCCCCGCCGCAGCCGTCGGCATTCAATGGTTCTTCCGGATTCATTGATTGGAATGGACCTCCGCCGTCTTGTGCTTCGTTGTCGTGGACGTATTGGAGGGATGATTGATACACTGCTCGCAGTCAACGGTGTACGGCAAGGGGCTGGCGCTGAATCCCAGTGGCGTTTTGTCGATGAAGCTCCATGGGCAGGGTATGTGCTGCCAGATGTTCGTGATCTGTATCGTGACGGCAAACCAACAGTGGTCATGAGCGACCTTACGCGCGGAACGTTTGGTGCTCTCGTTACACGACAGTACGAAGGTGGTCGATGGATAACAAGGGATTCGCTGAATGAGGTATACATCCCACGAGGATTAGGTGATGTTAACGGAAACGGTCGAACCGACCTGCTTGTACATACCGTTGGGAAAGTTGTTCTCTTCGAACAGCAGCGTACTGATGCAAGCCCCTTCGGCTCGGTAATCTTTGCTGATACAACGCGTGAACTTAATGGCGCTGGTCTGGCCGACATTGATGCAGACGGGGCAGAGGAGATTCTTGCCCTCTCGGATAACACTTGTGCAGTGTTCAAATCCGACGGTCCGGCGTTCAAACTGCTTGGGACAATTACAAATCCGACTCCGCCGCATCGGGGAAGTGCAAGTAATAGGGTTGACGAGATTAGTGTCGCCGCAGCCGACTTTGATGGTGACGGTCGGATCGAGGTTGCCTTCGCTGATACCGATGGCGATCTTGTTGTGGGCGAATGGAATGGTTCGGAGTTCTCCGTTACATCTACCTTCCTGTCGTCTGGCGTCGGCGGTTCAGGGTATGTTGCCGCTGGTGACGTTACCGGTGATGGTCGTGCTGACATCCTTCTCGGTGTGCCGGATTCAACTGATCCTGACGCAAATGGTGAGGTGGGCCGCTCGGCATGGACGTATACTCTGCTTACCGCAAACGAGAACGATCAGTTTTCCGTGGCATGGCAGGATCGTGTTGCGGGTGTTCGGTACGGTATAGGCTATCGCAATGGAGTCGCTATTGCCGAGCTTGATGACATTCCAGGTGCCGAGATCGTTGTTGTTGCCTTTCCGAGGTTGTTCATCTTCGGGAAATCCATGTCAGCTGACACGGGGCTCGTCTGCAAACGGTATATCGAAGACGTCTCCTCTCCTCGAGTTCTCGTGTATGACTTTGATGGCAATGGTCGGCCTGAACTTGGCTATGGATCCACAGTTGATGAGATCGGGGCAATGACCTCATTCATGTTCACTGAAGCGTTGCCGACGGTGGTGCCTCGCGCCCCTGCATCACTGCGGGGTCGGTGGGTCGATTCGAGTTTCATCCTCGATTGGATGTGGAAGGCAGAAGATGATGTGCAGTTCGTGATTGAAGGTGCATCACCGGGTAGTGGTTATCAGATAATCGACACAATTGATCGACGGCAATATGTGATTGCAGACACCCAGTTTGTTTCATCGTCGATGCGATATCGAGTCCGCTGTTTGGATGGGCGGACGGGCGCGCTGAGTGCCCCTTCCAATGCGGTGATCATGTTTAAGCCCTCAGCTGTTGTGCGCTTGGCGTTGGATCGCGATTCAATTCGTCGGTGGACGGTTCAAGATGGACTGCAGGTGCGTGTGCTGTCCTCCGACGATCTGCTGCCAACATCGCTACCTTCAGCTTCCTGTCGAGCCGTGTTTCCCGAGAATGGAGCGTCAATCCAAGCGAGCTCGGCCGTGCTGCGCACGTCGCGGGAATTCCTCCTAACGTTCCCTCCGATGAACGTGGACGACTCAGTGATTGTCAGTATCTCCGGTATACGATCGGCGACCGGCAAGCAGATTCCAGACACAGCATTGGTGATGTACGTTCAGTCGGATCCGAAGGTGATACCGGAGATTATCGTCGCCTCGCTTGATGTCCTGTCGTCAATATCTTTACTGGTGTCGTTTGATCAAGCTGTGGATTCAACTGCGAATCAACCTGAGTGCTATCTCCTTCGCCCGACTGGTCGCGTTGCAGAGGTGGAGTTCGTGAACGATCGCACGAGACGACTGCGCTTGTCCCAAGATCAGCAACTTGAGGCTCGTGGTGTACCCTATGCACTCACGGTCCGAGGAGTGACCTCTTCAGCCGGTTCACGGATTACGACGGGTCCGGGCTCTACAATTCTCTTTAGTGTTGTGGGTATGCAGTTGGCAGATGTTTTTGCCTACCCGCAGCCGCTGCGACTTACGCAGCATTCATCACTGGTTATCGCCGGACTACCGGCGGCAGCCGAGGTCGAGGTTCTCGATGCATCATTCGTGTCGTTGGCAACTATCGCAACGACGGCTGCCATTGGCGGTGTTGAATGGGATCTCCAACTCAGCGATGGGCGGACTCTTGTACCAGGTCTCTACTACCTGCGCGTCCGAGACACTGGTGGTAGTCAACCCGGTGAGCCGATCCTTCGAAAGATCTGGGTCGAGCGCTGACTCATTCAGCTGAGGAACCGCAGAGCATCGACCGTAGGCCCCCTACATCACCGTTGCTCAAAATGGCAATGACATCGCTCTTGTGAACGAGACCGTCGAGAAAGCTGATAACGTCATGGCCCCACAGAGGGTCTGCTGCGCGAGAAGCATCGATCGAATATGCATTGATGCCATGCTGAGCGATATCACGCACGAGCTGCTCAGTATCAAGGCGCTCGTGCTCGGCGTATCGTTCTGGGCGATTAACTGGACCGAGGCAAACACTTGTGGCCCCCTGGAAACATGCAGCGAGTTCACGCTGGAAGAAATTCCTCGTTGTGGTGTTTGAACGGGGCTCGAAAACCACATGGACACGGGCAGAACTGTATTTCTGCTGAAGTGCTGCGATTGTTGCCGCGATCGCTGTTGGGTGATGCGCAAAATCATCAACGACAATGGCACCGTGCCATACGCCAACTTCTTCAAGTCGACGCTTTGGTGGGGAGTAGAGTGGCATTGCTCGCTCCTGCTCATGCGCCGTCAGTCCGGCGTGATACGTCGAGGCAATCGCCATTGATGCGTTGCGGACATTATGCAAGCCTGGCATCGGCAGCTGGAATCGACCATACAACGCGTCATTGTACGATAGCGACCATTGGGTGAATTGACCGTCTTCGACGATGTCGTGGATTCGCCATGTCGCTGTATTGTCGATCCCTACTGTCTCCAGTCGCGTAGGGCACGGTTCAGCTGCGGCAAGGGCATTAGGGTCGTCGGAATTCACAAGGAGTACACCATTTCGAGGAATGATGCGTACCATCTGCCGGAACGATCGAAGGATGGCATCCAAACTGTCAAAGATGTCCGCGTGGTCAAACTCGATGTTGTTGATGATTGCAATCGTTGGACGGTAGTGGACGAACTTGCTTCGTTTATCGAAGAATGCTGTGTCATATTCGTCGCCCTCGCTGACGAAAACCCCCGCCATCGTGTCGTGAATGCCAGAGGGGACAGGACGACATCCGCTCTCAAAGTTTCCAGGCACTCCCCCAATCAGGAATCCAGGTTGACGCTGCGCGTGCTCAAGCAGCCACGCCGTCATGCTCGATGTTGTCGTCTTGCCGTGCGTGCCACAACAGACGATCGAAGTGTTTCGGGAAATGAATAGACGCCCAACGAGCTCCGCCATGGAAGTGGTTGCTAGGCGCTGATCGAGGGCAAACTCAAGCTCGGGATTGCCTCGACTGATGGCATTGCCAACCACGATAAGATCAGGTTGAAGATCCGCCAGTCGTTCCGAGCTGTACCCTTCATACCGTGCGATTCCAGCGTTCTCAAGCACACTGCGCATTGGCTCGTATACAGGTCCATCACTACCCGTTACGGTATGTCCTTGCATCCTGCATGCCACAGCAACCGATCCCATGGCAGTGCCACCAATGCCAATGAAATGAATCTGCATTCCCCGCCTGCTTTCGAAAAAGTGGTAAATTCCGGCTGTCACAAACATACGTCCACCACAGTGGGGGACGTTCAAAAGGATCGGATCATCATGAGAATACCTGCACTCCTTGCCGCCCTTGCGCTCGTCGTCAATACAGCCTCTTCCCAGTACTGGGTCGAGACTACCGGACCAGCAGCGCCAACAGTATCACTGGCCGCCAACTCGAAAGGTCATGTGTTCGCTGGCACGGAGTACAGCAAGATCTATCGAACAACAGATAAGGGGCTGACCTGGGAACCTTTCGACCAGGGAATCGATGATGGGATCAACTTCTTTACGATTTCCCAAATTCGGATTGCCCCCAACGACGTTATCTATGCAGCCGTGAATGGCCTTGGCCTTGTGCGCTCAGATGATGACGGTGTTACCTGGCGTAAGCTGGACATCGGAATCAATGACATCGTTGGCAATGCGCGGATCTTCTTCGATCTCAAACCACTGAAGGACGGTCGCCTTCGCATCCTTCTCGGGTACGATGGTGGTGCCTCATCCTTGTTGCTCCGTCGATCGGATGACGGTGGTGAGACATTTACAGAGGTGCCAAAGTCAAATTTGCCGACATCGATTTCGGCGATTTTCGGGGCGTACATGTCGCCGAATTCGGACAAGTTCTTTGTCTTGGTGAGTTACAACAAAGGGCTGTACCGCTCATCGAATTTCGGAACAACGTGGACGCGCATTGATTCGGATCCTTCGTCAGGCGAAAGCGATGATGCCTTCAAGACGATGGCCTACGATGACAAGGGGCATCTCTACGTCGGACGAAATGCACTTTCGGCATCGACCAAGACGCAGAATGCCGTCGTCATGAAGTCGACTTCGGATGGAGAGTCGTGGTCGTATTTGACCAATGGTTGGGATAACCGTGACATTACCAACAACCGAATTTCCTCCATCGCGATGGGGAAGAATGGTGTGATGATCGCCACCGTTGAGAAGGTTTCAGGACCGTTCCGAAGCACTGATTATGGAGCCACTTGGACTCAGATTCGTGATGGTTTTCGCAACGATGATGGAGCTGCTCGTGGTGCGGTCATTACTGCCGATGGTACAGAGTACATCGCTCCCATCGGTGAATTCGTGATGCGACATGGAAGTGCAACGTCAGTCCAGCAAGAAGTTCCGCTGGCATTGCGCGTGCGGGCATTCCCCAATCCAACGACAGATCGCATTCGGATTGATATTGCAACGATGCACAGTGGAATAATTGATGTCGACCTAATCGATGCTGCAGGCCAGCGCGTAGTTCCAACGCATTCGATCGTGAGCACACCTGATACGACCTCATCGTTGTGGCTGACAACGTCGAGTATCCCTGCCGGTGCCTACGTTGCTACTGTACGTTCAGCGGCCGGCGTCTCGACGGTGCCTGTTGTTGTCGTTCGATAACGGTTACAGCGAGGTGTGGAACCTCGCCGATCTGTCATTTCCGTTGTAGATCGAGGATCTTTGTGATCCACCATGATCCTTCTTTGCGAAGAGTCTCGAACCGCATTTTCCGTATGTAGTCCAAGGTGATCGTGACTTCATGCGATGCGTCTGATAGCGTATCCACCTGCGTTTCCGAGATCGGAACACCAGCCATTACGGAGCGCCAGCGCACAAGATCGTCGGCCAGCTCATATTTCTCAACGGCGAGAAGCGGTCTTCCTGTGGTATTGACCATGAGTTCTGTGGCAGCCGTTGTGTTGCCACTGTCAATCTCGGCCTTGAAGACATGAACCACACCGGCTGAGGTTCGCTGACTCCGTTCAATTGGCGCAACGCGTCGCTGGGTGGTGCCAATAACAAAGACCTCACATCCCACGAGAATGATGGTGGCCGAAATGATGGCGGCTACTGATGTGCGTGGTGATTTCACGATTCAATCCATGTCATCAGGCATTGAAAGGCTTCATGGAAGCCAGGCGTAATGCGCTCTACAGGGTGGGTCATCCCAAACGTGTGGGTTGTGTTCTCAATGGTAAGCACAGCGTGATTGGCATCACACGACGCAGCGAGTTTCTGGATTTCGGACAGTGGAACCGTTAGGTCTTGGGCTGCATGGATCAGCACAACATTATCCCGCAAACGATTCATCGCCGTGAGCAGAGAAAGCCTATCAGCATGGGTCTCGAGATCCATAACGAATGATGCATCAATCCGTACGATTTGTCCAGTGCGTTGATTATGTACATCAACGAATCCAGCTTCCTTCCATGCCGCGGCCTGTCGTGGCGTCCACCGCGTCCATGTGCCAACGGCGTTCAGTCCTGCTACGCGCAGTGATGTCCACGAAGGGGCGGTGCTGGTGGAAAGCTCTCCACCTGCGACGAGTGCAATGCCCCCTCCGCGAGAATGTCCGACGAGGATCAGCCTTCCATTCCAGCGATCTCTGATCATCGCATAGTCTGTGGAATCGCTAATGTGACGAACCAGATCATGGACGTCGTCCACTTCACGGCTGAGCGTATTGCGCGCAAAGTCGTCTGGCTTCTGGACGAGCCATGCAGAGTTGTCCATACCGTTGAGAGAGAAGCACATTCGTAGTGCAATCATACCGCGATCTGCGGCACCTTGCGCGATCCATGGAAGGAAGCCGTAGTTCCGGAATCCTTTGTGACCGTGTAGGATGATCATCAACGGGGCTCGCTGCGAGGCATCGTCGGGAATGGTTGCTGTGGTATGGAGTAGGTCGCCATGTCGATTCGGCACGGAGATGACAGATTCAACATGCATGACTAGTCGTTCTCCGAAGTCAGAAGGTCTGGTCGGCGTTGTTGCGTCTTCGTCATGGCCTGATCGTGCCTCCATTGACGGATCTTTGCGTGATTCCCGGAAAGCAGCACATCCGGAACGGTATGGCCGCGAAAGTCTGCGGGCTTCGTATAATGAGGTGCATCCAAGAGGCCGTGCATGAAGGAATCCTCCAGCACACTTTCGGCGTCTCCCACCACACCAGGGACCAAACGAACGATTGCATCGGTTACAACGGCAGCCGCAATCTCGCCACCCGTAAGCACGTAGTCACCAACAGATACCTCACGTGTTACAAGAAGGTCGCGAATCCGTTGATCGATCCCCTTGTAGTGTCCACACAGCAAGATGAGCGATGACGTCAGAGATAGCGAGTTACACAGGTTTTGCGTAAGCGTTTCGCCGTCTGGGCAGAGATAAATGACGTCATCATACGTCCGCTCTTGCTTGAGCTGCTCAATGCACCGGAACACTGGCTCGCATTGAATAATCATCCCCGCACCGCCACCATATGGCGTATCGTCGATATGACGGAAGGTATCTGATGCGTAGTCGTGAAGATTGTGGAGCTGAATCTTGGCTAGACCCTTATCCTGTGCGCGCCCGATTATGGACGTCGAAACGAATGACTCAAGGATCTGGGGGACAACACAGACGATGTCGATGCGGATGCGAGGATCAGACATCATCGGGCTCCGATGATGTTGTATTGATGTCTTCGAGTCCTGGAAGAAGTCGTACACGAATCGTGCGATGTTCAAGATCGACAGAGAGGATGACGTCGTCAATTACTGGCAGGGGAATCGTGTTGCCGTCGGATGTCGTGACAACCCACACATCATTAGCGGGCATGAGCCATACGTCCGAGATGATTCCAATCGTTGTGCCAGTCTCATTGAGGACGGTACAACCTTCTATTTCACCAATTCGATAGCGACGTGTGGCATCGATGCCGACATCGGCTGCTTGCACGTATACGGCCTGATCGATCAACGGAGTGACGGATTCTGCAGTTGTGATTTCGCGAAATCGCAGGGTTGTACGAAAGGGTGTCGACTCGAAGTTGTCAACACGGAACGTCTTTGTGAAGTCTCGGGAATAGCCCACGGCTACCAGATCGCCAGCAACGATGGGACGGGGCAAGACAACAACGTCGGTAAGGATCATCGTCCCGTCTAGCCCGTGCGACCGTGAGATCACTCCGAGGTATTCATCGAAGGTAGTCATGAACGCAGTAGGCATCTCGTGAACGAGATTGGGTGCCCCTTTTACCCGAGGTAGGTACGCAGAGCCTTACTGCGTGAGGCATGACGCAGACGGCGGATTGCCTTTTCTTTGATCTGGCGCACACGCTCGCGTGTGAGGTTGAACTTCTCACCGATTTCTTCGAGTGTCAAGGCCTGCTGGTCGTCCAGTCCAAAATAGAGACGGATCACTTCCGCCTCGCGCTCGCTGAGCGTGTTGAGAACTTGCTGAACCTCTACTCGAAGAGACTCGCGCATGAGTTCACTATCAGGCGGTGGCTGCTGGTCGTTTGGAAGGATGTCCAGAAGACGGTTGTCTTCTCCCTGCACGAATGGCGCATCGACCGAGAGGTGGCGTCCAGAAATCTTGATCGTCTCAGAAATTTCGGCGATCGACATTTCGAGCTGCTCAGCAAGCTCAGCTGCGGTTGGTTCGCGCTCGTACTGCTGTTCGAGCTCGGAGAACTTCTTCCCAATCTTATTCAGTGCACCAACGCGATTGAGTGGCAAGCGAACAATACGCGACTGCTCAGCCAATGCCTGCAGGATGCTCTGGCGAATCCACCATACAGCATAGGAAATGAACTTGAAGCCTCGAGTTTCATCGAAACGCTTCGCAGCTTTGATCAAACCAAGGTTGCCTTCGTTGATCAAGTCACCAAGTGAGAGCCCCTGATTCTGATACTGCTTGGCAACAGAAACGACAAAGCGCAAGTTGGCTTTGACAAGGCGCTCAAGAGCCATTGACCCCTCGAATCCTCCCTTGCGAATCGTCTGTGCGAGCACGATTTCATCGTCTCCTGTCAACAAATCGACGCGGCCGATTTCCTGGAGATACTTGTCAAGCGACTGGGATTCGCGATTGGTGTACTGTTTGGTAATCCTCATGGATGACGTTCCGCGGAATACAATGGGGGAAGGGGGCTTGCTACTGCGCAGCTCACGACGATCATCAATCGCCGTTCGTGCATTTCGGCAAGGGGTGCAAATTTAGTGATTCGACGGCAATTCTCCGGAGAGGAATTGCTGATACCGCTGCGTGCGGAGGATCTCCGCTGCGGCACGAATGGCTGGGGTCCTTGCGAGCAACAGGGCATCACGGTCCTTAGATGTACCGAATCGTGCCCGCATTTCAATGGTAATGAGCTCGACCAGCTCCTTTTGCTCGCGACGCAAGGCAATGTTGACATCCCGCTCGGCTACTCGGATGGCTGATTCAAGGGCGGCAACCGTTCCAGCGGGCCATTTGTCGTTTCGTGCTTGGTCAATCGATGCACTTAGGCTGGCTAAGATCCGAGATCGCTTGGGAAGGGGCTGCTGCGCTATGAATTTGAGGAAGGCATCAACGGTCTCATTAGATGCGGAGAAGCCGGCAGGAAGTGCCGTCATTGATGACGTGGCTCTTGTTGCAAAGCGTTGAATGAGGTTTTGGTTCCAGAGGAACTGCACAACCGGAGCGAACAAGGAGTCTGACACCGTTGAGTCCGGATCGATGCCATGTGTTGCGGCAACCGTTCTGCCCGCAGCCGTGCGGTAGACGGCTGTGTCGCGCCGAGCTGGCTCGCCCCGATAATCAATCTGCTGGATACAGCGTCCCGACGGAGTGTAGTACCTCGCAGTTGTGAGCTTCAGAAGTGCCTCGTTGTCGAGTGGGATGATCGATTGCACAAGCCCCTTGCCAAAGGATCGGCGACCTACGATTACGGCACGGTCCAGGTCTTGAAGGGCACCGGCAACAATTTCACTCGCACTTGCCGAGCGCTCGTTGATCAGCACAGCGAGGGGTACTGTCGGTTCAATTGGGTCGGTCTCCGAGACATAGTCTGATTGCGATTCCTCATATCGTCCGCGAGTGCTGACAATTCGACTGCCACGTGGAACAAAGAGTTCGACAACATTGATGGCTGCTTCGAGAAGTCCACCCGGATTATCACGAACATCCACGATCAGCCCCTTCAAAGGGCTCCGTGTGCGCAGGCGGGCGATCGCCTGCTTGAGCTCTGCAGCGGTGTTGCGGGAAAAGCGGACCAGATTGATGTAGCCAATCTCGCCGGGTAGGATGTCCGTAACACCGATGGACTCGAGTTCGAGTTCATTGCGTGATACGAGAAGGTCAATCGTATCTGAGCGCCCTTCGCGCATGAGTCGGAGTCGTGCACGTGATCCGACCGGACCTCGTGTGTAGGTTCGGAGCTGATCCGATGCCATCGTGTCTGTCCGGGTTGAATCGATAGCCAAGAGCTGGTCGCCGATACGGATGCCTGCCAGACGTGCTGGACCCGCTTCACGCACATCGGTGATTGTTAGAATACTGTCGATGCTTGTCACGCTGATGCCGAAGCCGACATACGAGCCCGTAGTGATCGATTCGACTTCGTCGGTCTCGTCGTGCTCGAAGTATTCACTGTATGGGTCGAGGTGGTCGAGCATTGCGGCAACCCCAACATCGATCAACTCTTTGGGGTCTACATCATCAACGTATCTCGAGTTGATCTCACGAAAAACGAATCCGAAGGTCTCAATGGCCTTAGAGATTCGAATAAGTGTTGAGTCATCCTCACGGGCATGCGCGGCAGGCGTTTGAACGATGCAGGCAGCCGCGACGATGATCAGAAGGTTTCTCATGTATGGAGTCGACGTGCGATCTCGCCAGAAAGTTGACCGGCATCGATACGGATTTGCTGCATCGAGTCGCGTTCACGCAGGGTAACCGTCCCGTCTTCGATAGTCTGCCCGTCGACCGTAATACAGAACGGCGTACCGACCTCGTCTTGTCGGCGATACCGACGGCCAATGGCACCCGAGGTGTCATAGTCGACGCGATAGCTCTGCTGGAGATTGCGCACAATCTTCTCAGCAGCCTCAGGCATCCCGTCCTTATTGACAAGTGGTAGAACGGCTGCCGTTATTGGGGCCAGTGATGGTTTGAGACGTAGGACGACGCGCGTCTCCGTGCCTCCGTCACTTGTCGGGATCTCTTCCTCAGCGTAAGCATCGCAGAGAACGGCCATAAAGGTTCGTGTTGCACCGACTGCCGTTTCGATAACGTATGGAACAAATCGATCCTTCGTTGCCGTATCCACGTATTCGAGTTTCTTGCCAGAGAACTCTTGGTGACGCCCAAGATCAAAGTCAGTTCTAGAGTGAATGCCCTCAACCTCACCCCAACCAAATGGGAACAGGTACTCGATGTCCTCGGCCGCAGCAGCGTAGTGTGCGAGTTTTTCATGGGGCTTGCGGTGCAGGCGATCAGGATTCACGCCAAGTGTCTGAACAAACCAATCCCAACGTGCCTGTCGCCAATATTCGAACCACTCAGATTCAGAGCCAGGCTTGACAAAGAATTGCATCTCCATTTGTTCGAACTCGCGTGTTCGAAAGAGGAAATTCTTTGTGTTGATCTCGTTGCGAAAGCTCTTGCCGATTTGGGCGATCCCAAACGGTGGCTTCATGCGAGCTGACTCCATGACATTCTTAAAGTTCACAAAAATGCCCTGTGCAGTTTCAGGACGCAGGTATACCACATTTGCCGCATCTGCAACGGGGCCAACGTGGGTCTCGAACATCAGATTGAAGTTGCGAACCTCGGTCCAATCGGTCGTTCCTGAAATTGGGTCAGGAATGGCGTTGGTCATGATGATGGCATGCAAGTCATCGTTCGACGTTGCTGCATTGAGCGCTGCCTCAACTGCTGCCGCTTGTTCAGTCTTACCTTTTGTGCGGAGTCGCGTGATGTATTCTTCAATCAAGTTATCGGCACGATGACGAGACTTTGACGTCTTGTTGTCAATCATCGGGTCAGAAAACTGTTGCACGTGGCCCGATGCCTCCCACACGCGCGGATGCATGAGAATCGATGAGTCGATTCCAACAATGTCCGACCGGAAGGTCATCGCACGCCACCACGAGTCTTTGATGTTGCGAAGGAGCTCAACGCCCAGAGGGCCGAAATCCCAGCAGCCATTTAGGCCACCATAGATTTCTGAAGACTGATAAACAAAGCCCTTTCGCTTCGAAAGGGAGAGGATAGCATCGAGGGACGGGAGTGAGGCCATGATTGTATGCGTCGTGAAGAAACGCTGAAAAATACGAAGTCCAAGCCGTTGCGTAGTTTTGGCGGTCAGTTCCGTCACGACATTTGGGCTCCCGTGCATACGACTTCTCTTCGCTTGCGTTTGACGCTTTTCGCACTCGTAGCGATCATCCAGACTCTGGCGCCATCGTCGGCCTGGTCGCAGATGCCTTCAGGCAAGGATAAGATCCGGTTCGAGGCGGTTGCTCCTTGCTCCTTGAAAGCAGGGGATACGACAACTGTGCTTGTCAAAGCACGCATTGCGAAGCATTGGCACAGTTACGGACTAACTCCAGCCATCGGTCCAGATGGACTGGGTCCAGATGCAACCGTCATCGCCGTGAGCCCTTCGAGTGTGGTGAAGCTGGCCGGCAAGCCCCGTATTGTCAAGGGTGCTCATTCGGCGTTCGACAAAACATGGGGTACCACAGTCGAAGAGCTCTCTGGTGCAGTGGAGATTGCGATCCCAGTTCGTGCTGTTCAGACGCTCGGCATCGGCGAACATCGCGCCACGATTACGGTTACGATGCAGATGTGTGATACGTCGGCGTGTCTCCCGTCAGAGGATATGCCGCAGTCTCTCAAGTTGGTTGTCACAGGTGTTGCTGCACCGGCTGATACTGCAGCAGTTGCTGATGCCATGCCAACAGCACCGGCTAATGCTACACCGGGTGCAGTTGCCGCAGCCGCGCCAGCAGAGGTGGAACAATCAGAGCTTGAAACTGAAAAGAGTAAGGGGCTCTTAAGCTTCTTTTTGTACGCCATGGGCGTGGGGTTCCTAGCGCTCTTGACACCATGTGTGTTTCCAATGATTCCAATCACGGTGTCGTTCTTCACAAAACGACATGACAAACGTCGCGGGTCTGGTCTTCGCGATAGTGCCTTGTTTGGGCTCGGCATCATTTCGACCTTCACGGCGGTTGGAATTCTGGCATCGGTGATTTTCGGCGGTACTGCTGTCCAGGATCTTGCGGCAAACCCCTGGATGAACCTTGGCATTGGCCTCTTGTTCCTCGTTCTTGCCTTCAACTTGTTTGGCTCGTTTGAGATTCAAGTCCCTGTGTCAATCATGAACGCCCTGAACAAGAAGTCACAAGGAGATGGCACGGTATCAATCCTGCTGATGGGATTAACATTTTCACTAACGTCATTCACGTGTACGGTGCCATTTGTGGGCACGCTGCTCTTGAGTGCATCGAGCGGTGATTATTTGTATCCTGCCGTTGGCACATTCGGATTTGCCACCGCCTTCGCCATTCCGTTCGTGTTGCTGTCGATGTTTCCATCCCTGCTTATGAAGATGCCGAAAGCCGGTGGATGGATGAACAACCTGAAGGTCGTAATGGGCTTTCTCGAGATTGCCGCCGCAGTGAAGTTCTTTTCAACGGCAGAGTTCATTTTCGGTCTCGGACTCTTGCCTCGAGAGGTCTTCTTAGCTGTGTGGGCAGGCGTGTGTTTGTTGATCGTGCTCTACTTGCTGGGCACGTTCCACATGACGCTCGACTCGCCGGTAGAACGTGTTGGTGGTCTCCGTGCGTTCTTTGCCGTCGTCTTTGCCACACTCACGTTATGGTTCCTAGGAGGCATGCTTGGCAAGCCCCTTGCCGCAGATCTCGAAGCATTGCTGCCGCCGGAAAACTACCATCAGCTTCTTGACGAAATGAACGGATCGCAGTCAGCGCGTGCTTCGACGTCGGTCGTGCCGATTGGAACGGAACAGTCCGGGCACGGTGGGCTGACATGGTTGACGAATCTCGACAAGGCCAAGCAGATTGCAAAGTCGGAGAATAAGCCAATCTTTATCGACTTCACCGGGTTTGCATGCGTGAATTGCCGTCTTATGGAAAAGGAAGTGTTTCCGAAACCCGAGGTCGTGGAAATGCTCAAGAAGTTCGTTCTCGTGCAGCTGTATACGGATCGAAAGTCAGAACCTTATATCAGCAATCAGAATCTGCTCAAGACATTTGGAACCGTTGCGAATCCACTCTATGTAATGTTGCGCGCCGATGGGGCGTATGTGGCGCAATCAGGTTTCCAAACGCAATACCGATCTGATCCTTCCACGTTTGTCGCCTTCCTTTCCAAGGGGCTCTAATGGCGCATGTGTCGATTGTTCCGGTTACGCCATCGCGGTTCGACGCGTTGGTCGAATTGGTAACTATGCTCGCAGCGTATGAGAGTCTTCAACCTCCGGACGCTGCTGCAACACAACGGTTGTTCTCCGACATTTGCGGTGCTGCGCCTCGAATCGAGGCAGTCCTGGCGCTTGGCGATGATGGCAAGGCTCTGGGATATGCGATTTACCTGGAAACGTATTCATCGTTTCTAGCGCTGCCGACGATGTACTTGGAAGATATTTTTGTCCGTGAAGATGCACGGACGCATGGCGTTGGTTCGGCGCTCTTCGATCACGTTGTGGCCCAAGCCCGAAATCGTGGATGTGGACGCGTGGACTGGCAAGTTCTCGATTGGAATACGCTTGCCCGTGGGTTCTATGAACACCGTGGTGCAGAATGTCAGAGCGAGTGGTTGCTCTATCGAATGAACCTTACGGCTGCCCGAGACTAACGAGCATGTTGTCGATCAGGCGTGTTGAGCCGAGCCGAGCGGCAATGAGCAATGCGATTGTCATTCCCTCACGAACGTTTTCTGGTGGTCTCAACGCATCAGCATCGACGGCGACGGCATAGTCCAATTCCATGCGTGTGACTGTTGCGAGGGTGTTTCGCATTACCAGCTCAACGCTCGACAAGTCGCGTTCCCCACGATGCAGCGCGTCGGCACCGTGGCAAAGCGCTGCGTAGATGATTGGCGCGTCGGCGCGATCCTGTTCCGTCAGGTAGACGTTCCGTGAGCTCCGCGCCAGACCGTCCTGCTCGCGAATCGTCGGCAGTACACGCACGTTGACGGCGTGAACACAGGGAATTGGTGATTTCTCAACCAATCGCTTGATCACGAGTGTCTGCTGTAGGTCCTTTTGACCGAAGTAGGCAACAGACGGTTGCATGGCTTCAAATAGGCGAGAGACGACTGTTGCGACGCCGTCAAAATGTGTTGGCCGGATCGCCCCTTCCAGAACCTCAGTGACCCCATCGATGTGGATGCTGGATTGTGGTCCACCCGGGTACATCTCCTCGACGCTCGGTACGAAGACATGCGTGGCTCCAGCTTCGCGCGCGATCGCAAGGTCACGCTCCAGATCGCGAGGGTAGCGAGCAAAGTCTTCGGTTGGACCAAACTGCGTTGGATTGACGAAGATCGATACGACAACGAAGGGATGGTGTTGCGCTGCTTCGCGGATAAGCGATGCGTGGCCATCGTGGAGATATCCCATCGTTGGTACGCAGCCAACAGTCTGCCCAGCTTCTTTGGCGCGCAGCACGACTTCCTGCATTTTCTGAATCGTTTCAATAACGATTGGGTCACGTTTGGCACTCATGGAGCTCGAAGATATCATGAACCTGTCGACATTGACACTCGGGAATGCCTAGATTCGCAGATGTCTTTACCTATTGATCGTGCGGCACAGCCGCGACTCGACGCTGCCGCTGTTGCGCAGTTGAAACTGACAAACGTCCCGAGTGACCACATGGCCATTGCGGAGTATTCGCACGGGCAGTGGCGCAAAGCACGGATACAGGCATATCGTCCGATTCCATTTTCGCCTCTTGCACTCGGTCTGCATTATGCGCAAATCGTGTTTGAGGGTATGAAGGCCTATCGCATGGCCGATGGACGGATGGGCGTATTTCGCACAGACCGGCACCATGCGCGATTCAACCGCTCTCTTGAGCGAATGTTGATGCCAGAGGTCCCATTCGAGCTGTTTTCCGAAGCAATTCATACACTGGTGGATCTCGACCGCGATTGGATCCCACCCGGCCCGGACTCCTCCTACTACCTGCGTCCGTTTGTGATTGCCACCGAAGAGCGAATAGGGCTGAAGTCAGCCGATGAATTTTCCTTTATGGTCGTTGGTGGCCCCTTCCGTCCAGTCTATACCAAGCCACTTCGGGTAAAGGTCGAGCGTCATTTTACACGAGCAGCGCATGGTGGTACTGGCTATGCAAAGTGCGCCGGTAATTATGCGGCGGCGATGTATCCTACGAAGCTCGCACAAGATGATGGATTTGATCAAGTGATTTGGACCGATGCCAAGGAGCATGCTTACGTTGAGGAATCGGGAACGATGAACTTGATGTTCCTCTGCGATGGTACCCTGATTACGCCTCCAACAGGAGACACCATCCTTGATGGCGTAACACGAGATAGCGTGATTCAAATCGCCCAGAGTATGGGAATCGAGGTTGTCGAGCGTCCGATAGAGGTTGATGAAGTCCGGGAGGGCATCCGCAAGGGTCGGATCACCGAGGCCTTCGGCGTTGGCACAGCGGCATCAGTTGCACCGATCGGCATCATCTCAATCGATGGTGAAGACCTCGCACTTGATGTGCAACCCGAGCGAACCATGTTCGCACTGAAACGTGTACTGAATGATATCCGGTTCGGAAATGTTGCTGATCCGTATGGTTGGATGACCATCGCTGACGGGATCGCAAGGTAAGGCGGAGCGTGCGATGGCTGCTGCCCCCTCACCGGTGATACTTCCGCTCCAATACGTCAAGGGTGTCGGCCCACGACGTGCCGAAGCGCTGGCCAAGGAGGGCATTGTGACCCTGGCTGACGTTATCTACAATGTGCCAAGAGCATACGTCGATCGGTCGGCAGTTGAGAGTATTGCAACGATGTTGCAACGATACCGAGCTCCAGACCTCTGGTCGGGCTCGGCAGGGTCAGCCGTGCAGGTTACGCGTCAGGTTACCCTTGTCGCCACGCTTGCTGATGTGCGGAAACGGACAGTAGGCAAGGGGCGGACGATGTTGTCGGCAACACTTCACGACGGTTCTGGCGTTTCCATGCGGCTGCTGTTCTGGAGTGGGTTGGCATACTATGAACGGGTCCTCAAACCCGGAGCAACCTTCGTCGTGCACGGCGTGCCGTCGTACGATCCGCGATGGGCAGAGCTTAGTATGCATCATCCGGAGTTGGAGGAGATCGATCCAGAGGAGATTGAGCAGTACAGTTTAGGAAGTATCCTTCCTCGATACCGGATGACGCAGGGGCTACGCACGGCTGGAATAACCATGCGTATCATGCGTGCAATTGCCGATTATGCACTTGAGCATGGGTTGTCGGACATTCATGATCCAGTTCCGGCAACTTTACGAAATCAGCATCAGCTAATGCCGCAGCACGAAGCACTCCGGCAGTTGCACGCGCCAACATCACTCGTGATGGTTGAGCGCGCTCGACATCGCATGAAGTATGAGGAGCTTCTGGTCTTCGAGGTCCACCTTGCCGCAAGGCGAGCCTCACGTAAACGTCCTGAACGTGGTCTGCCAATGCAGGCGCAGAGTCCTCGTGCACGTGCTATTGTTGAGTCATTGCCGTATGACTTGACATCGGCCCAAAAACGCGTCATTCGTGAGATCATTGCTGATATGACCAGTGGAACTCCGATGAATCGACTGTTGCAGGGAGACGTTGGCTCGGGTAAGACGATCGTAGCCCTGCTGTGCATGCTGAGTGCGGTTGATAATGGTTATCAGGCCGTACTTATGGCTCCAACGGAGATCCTTGCTGAACAGCATTTTCACGGCATTCGAAAACTGCTCGGAAGTGATGCCTCCGTCGGTATCGCGCAGCTTGTTGGCGCGCAGCGCAGTGCTGCTCGTCGTCACGCAGTAGAAAGAATCGAATCAGGAGAGGCGCAGATTGTCATCGGAACCCACGCTCTTTTTGAGGCGGACGTACGGTATACGAAGCTCGGACTCATTGTCATTGACGAGCAGCATCGATTCGGAGTTGCGCAACGGAAAGAGCTTCGGCGCATGGGTCAGTCATCGCATGGTGATCACATGCGAACCCCGCACGTACTTGTGATGTCGGCGACTCCGATTCCGAGAACACTCGCCATGACGTTGTATGGTGATCTCGATGCATCGGTGATCGATGAGATGCCGGCAAATCGTAAGCCAATCATCACGAATGTTGTGTTCGAATCGAATCTTGGCTCAACGTTTGAATTCATCCGCCAGGAAGTTCGAAAGGGTCGCCAAGCATATATCGTCTATCCGCTGGTCGAGAAGAGTGAAAAAGTGCAGGCGAAAAGTGCAGTCGAACACTATGAATGGCTCTGTACCGAGGTGTTCCCCGATTTACGGATCGGGCTGCTTCATGGTCAAATGCAATGGAATGAGAAGGACGAAGTTATGCGCTCATTCCTTGCCAAGGAGTTTGACGTTCTTGTGTCGACAACGGTAATTGAAGTGGGCATCGACGTACCAAATGCGTCGGTAATGTTGATTGAGAATGCTGAACGTTTTGGACTGTCTCAGCTCCACCAGCTGCGGGGACGAGTGGGCCGTGGTAGTGAGCAGTCGTACTGTTTGCTCGCAACAAAAGATCACTTCCGCTATCAGGTATCAAAGGGCGGCTCGGCTGAAGATGCGATGGCCTCTGTTGTGCGGTTGCGGACAATGGAAGAGACTACCGATGGTTTTCGTGTAGCTGAAGTGGATCTCCAGCTTCGCGGTCCTGGGGATGTGATGGGAACCCGACAGTCAGGAATCCCAGAGTTTCGTTTTGCCGATCTCGTCGGTGATGCATCGGTGATTGCGCTCACGCGATCCGATGCCCAGAAGCTTCTCGCAGCCGATCCTCACCTGCGATCGCAGGAGCATGCAACGTTGCGTGAGAACGTGGTTCGGCTCTTTGACGAAGGGGGCTTGATCGCTGTGGCGTAGTTTTGTGAACATGTCAATACAGCCATCACCATCAACGTCACTCGCCGTTAACGAGATTTTCCTCTCCATTCAAGGTGAGGGTACTCGCGCAGGCATGCCATGTCTGTTTATCCGACTGCAAGGATGTCGGTTGCGTTGCACGTGGTGCGATACTCCGTATGCTCTCGATCATCGTCAGCCATCGCGGTGGATGACATGGGAGGAAGTTCTCGCTGAGGTACAGCGGGTGAATTGCAACTTCATCGAGTTTACGGGTGGTGAGCCCCTTGAACAGCCAGCAGTGGTTCCGATGATGCATCGTTTATGCGACCTCGGCTATACCGTAGCGGTGGAAACCGGCGGGCATGTTGATATCAGTAATGTAGATCCGCGAGTCATTCGCATCATCGATGTAAAGTGTCCCGACTCTAAAATGTCGTCTCTTAATCGACTCGAAAACTTGAAGGAACTGCGACTCGACGATGAGATCAAATTTGTGATTTCATCTCGCGCCGATTACGAGTTTGCAAGAGCAATTGTCAAGGAATACAATCTCGAGCAGCGGGTGATGGCTGTGTTAATGTCCTGTGTTTTTGGTACGCTGCCGTTTGTTACCCTTGTCGAATGGATCCTTGAGGATCGTCTTCAAGTTCGCTTCCAGCTCCAACTTCACAAGTTTGTCTGGTCTCCAGAAACCCGGGGTGTGTAGTTCATGATCAGGCCATTGATTCGTCAGAAGGTTCGTTGGCTGACAGGGTTAGCAGTGCTGCTACTGACGCACGGGATCATGATCGGTCAAGCCGCCGGCGTTATTGTCGAGCCCGAGCCGTACGGTGCCTGTAATTCCGACGCTGACGATTACGCACCCATTGTCGATGTTGATGGGGCGTCGATTGTCTTTACCTCGGAGCGAAGTGGTATAGCGCAGATTTACCAGTGCCGAGGGCAAGAAGCTCCACAACGGATTTCAGGATCGCTGAATCAATCGGGTGAGGCTTGTGCGTTTGCAAGTTTCAGGCCAGATGGCGAGGGATTCGCAGCTGTCTATGCCTCGCACCACGACCAGAGTTATGCCTCAATTGTTGCGATTACGCGTTCGAAGGCCTCATTGGATCGTGGTCTGCCCCTTGTGACAACGAATGGTCGATTTTTTACATCCCATCCTTCGATTTCTCCTGATGGGACGCGTCTTGTTTACGTTAGTGATCGACCAGGGGGCTCTGGGGGACTCGATCTGTGGATGATCGAACGCCAGCTCGACGGTACGTGGTCTGTGCCATCCCTTGTGGCCGAAGCCCTTTCATCGCCGGGAGATGAAATCACTCCCGTCTTGATCGCCAGTGATACACTCCTGTTTGCCTCTGATGGCATGGGAGGACGTGGCGGATTTGATGTCTACCAAACGGTTTATCGTAACGGTCGCTGGGATGACCCTGTGCCAATCGACGCGATCAATACGGCGTACGATGAGAGCGATGCCCGGACACTACCAGACGGCTCAATGATCTATGCAACAAATCGTCCTGGCGGGCAGGGCGGACTTGACTTATGGGTCTGGAAGCAAGGACCGTAACGAGCTCAGTTGGTCGGTGACCAGGACTTGGCTGTCTGGGTGAAGCCAGGAATCGCCTGTGTTGATGAGCCCAGAAGGGCACCAGCTGCTCCGAGGTTGACAACTGCAGCAGCCTGCTCGGTTTTTACGACACCTACACCATCGGCAAACCAAATCGTCCGAACCAGGCCGATTGGTACCGAGATGACCGTCGCACCAATCGACGCGTAGAGCGTTGCATCGAGATTCAACTGGACTTTACGAGTTGAGAGTTTCGTAGTGCCGATCGTAACCTGCTCATTCCCAAGCGGCTTTCCGGTAAAGTTGAGCGCACCAGAAAGCTTGGCTCCTGGAAGGACCGGAAAGTCAAACGGAGCGATTGTGTCCTTTAGGGCTGTCCAGGTCGAGGCGTTGAAGTCTGCAATCGTCACCATCTTTCGGCCAAGGTCGAGAACAACCGACTGGATGTCATACCGGATGGGGAAGTCTTGCATCACGATGCTACCGTTCTGCATCATGATAACGGTGTCCGTTACTGCGCCATCGACGTAGACGTGAGCAACAGATCGTTCAACACCGTTGGTACTCGAACGTTCAACAACAACGGTGCTGTCGTCGGGAGCATCGGCATTCGTTGTCTGCTTCGTAGCGGCATCAATGGCAACGTCCACATTGGAGTGAGTGACGTAGCTGCCTGACGGGCGGATGTAGGCACCAACAGGCTCGGGTGTCGTTGTGGAATCGCTGCACGACGAAACAAGCAGCGCTGCAGAAAGGAGTCCGAGTAACAGAGGCGTGCGCATGCGTTCTCCTGCGGGGCCCTAGCGGGCGGTATCTGAGTAACGTCAGTGACGGAGCGGAGGGCGAGGGACTCGAACCCCCACAGGATCTCTCCCGGCTGTTTTCAAGACAGCTGCAATACCATTATGCGAGCCCTCCGTCGCGAGAGCAGTGCGAATCTACGAAAATTGATTCGTCACTCAATAACATCATTCACAACATCTCGACTTCTGGCGTATGCGGAAGGGTCGATCTGCAAGAATTCCAGAACTGTTGATGCAAAAATCTGTTGTTTGGACGCAAGTGACAGATCTGGCATGTCCTCAATGAACTTGCCGTGTTCAAGATCGCCCAGCGGGAACGGGTAGTCAGTCCCGTAGGCAATCTTGTCCTCACCCATCAGAGCAATGAGGTAGCGAAGGGCATCGGCATTGTGAGTGATTGAGTCCACCCAGAAACGGCCGATGTACTTCGCCGGATCCTCGACGCCATTGATGGCGCAAAGATCGGGTCGCGCGTGATACCCATGTGAAATGCGCCCAATCGTGAAGGGGAACGAGCCCCCTGCGTGCGAAAACATTACTCGCAGATTGGGAAAACGATCAAAGACGCCGCCAAAGATCATTGAAGTCATGGAGAGTGTCGTTTCTGCGGGCATGCCAACAAGCCACTGTTGGAAGTACCGTGAGGCGCGATCAGAGCCCATCATCTCCCATGGATGCACAAAGATCCCTGCACCAAGACGCTCAGCTTCGGCCCAGAAGGGATCCAACGAGCGATCATCGAGGTTCATCCCATTGATGTTTGTGCCAATTTCCACACCTCGGAACCCCAGTTCACTGACGCATCGGTGGAGTTCCTGGATGGCAAGGTCGATATCCTGCATCGGAAGGGTAGCCAGCCCAATGAACCTCTCCGGATGGTCGGCCACGACGCCGGCGAGATGATCGTTGAGAAACCGACACCAATCCAATCCGTCGTGAGGTTTTGCCCAGTAGGAGAAGAGCACGGGGACTGTGCAGAGGACCATGACGTCCACGCCATGGTCGTCCATGTCGCGCAGGATTACTTCCGGATTCCAGCAGTTTTCGTCAATGTCTCTGAAGAAGACACCATCGTCTCGCATCATGCGAGCTTTGCCTGGAGCAAAGTGGTCGAGAACGATGAAACCGCCGTAGCCGAATTTATCCTTGAGGGAGGGCCAACGCTCTGGAAGGATGTGAGCGTGACAATCAATCTTGAGCATACAGACTTACTTCTTTTCCGGTGGCTCAAGAACTGTACCGCACGATTTGCATGTCCGATGTTCGAGATTCGACCAGAACCGCTCGAAGATTGGCGGGAGCTGCGAGACAATGTCGGTTAGCGGCAGGAATTCTTCGTAGAGTTTCGTACCACAGGATTCACAGAACCACATGAACGCATCGAGTTCCTGCGTGGTGCGCTTGCGCTCGATTACCAAGCCGACGGTGTCAGCAGGGCGCCGAGGAGAGTGTGGCGTGCGAGGGGGGAGGAGAAACATTTCCCCTTGTTTAATGTGAATGTCGCGCGGCACACCTTCGTCGATAATCTTCACCGTGATATCACCTTCGATCTGCAGGAAGAGTTCTTCACCCTCGTTGTAGTGATAGTCTTTCCGGGCGTTAGGACCGCCAACAACCATCACGATGAACTCTGTGTCCTCGTAGACCTTGGCGTTACCAACGGGTGGTTTTAGAAGATGACGATGGTCGTCGATCCACGCCTGTAGCGGGAAAGGGGCTTGAATTGCCATAGGTGGTCCTCGAGGAGTTGGTACTTTTGCAGCCAACAAAGCTACAAATCGGAGCGCAACACATGAATCTTGATCTACGCGGTAAGGTGGCACTGGTTTGCGGTGCATCGAAGGGGATAGGAAAGGCGACGGCGCATGAGCTGGCCACGAACGGTGCAACAGTTGTAGCACTGGCACGAAGTGCAGACCTTCTGCGCAACGTTGTAGCAGAGCTTCCTCGTCCATCTGGTGCCGATCACCAAGCATTAGCTGTTGACCTGGCGCAGGAAAGTGAGTACCTCACAGCTGTGCATAATATTGTGGATATCGTTGGTCCAATCCAGATTCTTGTCAATAACACCGCGGGCCCTGCAGCCGGAGCATTGCGTCATAGTACGGTTGATGCTCTTCGCCAAGCCTTTGAAAATCATATTCTTGTAGCCCAGCGCTTAATGTCGGCAATCGTGCCGTATATGGAACAGTCCGGCTACGGTCGCATTATTAACATCGTTTCCACATCGGTGAAACAGCCCATTGAGGGGCTCGGTGTCAGTAATACAATCCGGGGAGCCATGTCGAGTTGGTCGAAAACGCTTGCCACTGAACTCGCACCCCATGGGATCACGGTGAACAATGTTCTTCCTGGTGCGACACAGACCGAGCGACTGGAATCGATCATTGAGCGAAATGCCTTTGCCTCGGGCAGATCACGGGCCGAGGTCGCAGATCAGATGGTTGCTGAGATACCGATGCGGCGCTTTGCCGATCCTTCTGAAATTGCGAATGCCGTTGCATTCCTTGCCTCTCCGGCAGCCTCTTACATAACAGGCACGAGTATCCTGGTTGATGGTGGCCGCACAAAGGCTCTAAGCTGATTCCACCACCATTCACACAATTCACATTCTGTTGATAACCTGTGTGCAAATCTTCGTGCGCAACGCATCTTTCCACTTGCATCGATTCTGCGCGTCAGCTACATTTGTCGAATCAGTAACTCGTTGTTTTTATGACATGATATGATCTCTTTGAGAGATTTTTATCAACGCTGTTGCTCGACATTTTTGCACACTATCAACATATGTGAATAACTCTCGTTGGTTATTCACACCGGTGAGGGTAACGGTGGCCAAGCGGACACGACCAGAAAACATCGCAAATCAGCCGAAGCGGAGAACTTCAGGACTGATGGTGGCGCTCCTTGCGCTGGTGTTTTTGTCGTTTATGGCGGTCCAATGGAAGGAACGGCAGCGGATCGCAACGATTGAAGTCGTTGGTGCAACAGGATTGAGCCGGCTTGCAGTTCAACATGCCGTTGATACGTTGTTGCATCGTAAGGCGAAGCAAATCACTCTCGCCAACGTGCGGCAGTGTGTCGAAGATATTCCCTACGTGCGGGAAGCATCGGTCTACTTTGTTGGCGTTCGGGACATCTGCATTGATGTTCGAGAGCGCTTGCCGGTGGCGCATGTTGTGCGCGACGCAGGAGTGCTTCGCTATGTGGATGATCAAGGGATCGTCTTGCCCGAGGCCAGAGAGCGTACTGCGCACAACGTACCCCTCTTGCACTCGATTAATGGAGGTACATTAACGCAGACCGAGATTCGGTCGATTGTTGGTGTACTGAACAACGCAGCGAGAATTCTCGATCCTCGATTGTATCAGTCGATCTCCGAGGTGCGGTACGATCAGCGCAGTAGCTCCGTCGAGATCATAACGGATGAATCGACGTGGCGTCTTGGCAAGTTGCATCCGACACATACCATTGAAGCACTCGCCGATATGAATGTCTTCTGGAACGATGCGGCGGTGTCGATGCGACTTGCTGCCGTTATGGAGGTGGATTTGCGGTGGAGACACCAGGTTGTCCTGCGCTACCGTTCTGATGGTCCGAAATTGACGACATCGGGAGTGTCGGTATGAGTGCCCAAGAGATTCATGTCGGTCTCGATATTGGAACAACCAAGGTGCGGGTAGTGGTGGTCTCTCATGACTCGTCGACCGGTCGAAATGAGATCATTGGTGCAGGGGTCGCTGAATGTGATGGTCTTAAACGGGGTGTTGTTAGTAACATCAATAAGACCGCTGATGCAATTCGCTCGGCTATTGACCGTGCTGAGCAAACGAGTGGCTACAAGATTGGTCCTGTGGTTATTGGTGTCAGTGGCGAGCACATTAGCACCTTTACAACACGCGGCATTGTGACAACGCGGACATCTGAAGTATCTGAAGATGATGTCAAACGCCTGCATGAAGAACTTGCTCAAGTCCATGTGACCCCTGACCGTCGCATCCTCCATGTGATCCCGCAGGATTACATCATTGACGGTCAAGACGGGGTTTCCGATCCTCTTGGAATGAGTGGTCGGAGGCTTGAGGCAAATGCCCTTGTCATTACCGCTAGCGCTTCGGCAGTTGATAATCTCCACAAGTGTGCCGAGCGTGCAGGTCTTCATGTTGATGCCGTCGTACTGCAGTCGATCGCGAGTTCCTACGCAGTTCTTGATGAGGCCGAACGTGAGGTCGGTGTTGCAATTGTTGATGTTGGTGGCGGCACGACGGACATGGCGATCTATAAGGACAATTCGCTGCGGTACGTTAGCGTGATTGGTATAGCTGGCCAGAGAGTCACCGATGACATTGTCGATGTCTTGATGATTCGCAATACTGATGCCGAACTCATTAAGGTCACCTACGGACATGCTATCAGCGAGAGCATCCTTCGTGATGAGCACTTTCAAGTTCCCGGTGTTGCAGGCCGAACACCGACGGAGATGTCGAAGTCGATTTTGTGTCAGGTAATTGAACCGCGCATGGAAGAGATCTTCGATTTCGTGTTAGCCAGGATTCATGAGTCTGGACTTTCGCATCAACTTGCAGCAGGTGTCGTCCTCACAGGGGGCTGCACCGAACTGTTTGGATCGGAACTTCTTGCGCAGCGAACCTTTCGCCTACCAGTTAACAAGGGACTTCCAAGCGGATTCGTCAATGATGGATTTGCACGAGAAGTCAAGACGCCGTCACATTCAACAGCCATTGGTTTGGCACTCTATAGTATCAAGCATCATCACGAGTTTATTACCGATTCATACGATGTTCAACAGCCGACAATCAGTGCTTCAGACGCCCCAGCTCCCGTCACCCCGGAGGTTCATGTTCATAAAAAAGGGGTGGTGCAGAAACTCAAAGATTGGTTTGAGAATTTCTGACGCGTTATCTTCACACAACATGACTGATTTCCGGGGGGAATGATGGCAATTGAGTTAGATATTTCTGCGCTTACGTCCGACGCACGAATCCGCGTTGTGGGCGTGGGGGGCGGCGGTGGAAATGCCGTTCGCACAATGATTACACGTGGCCTTGACGCTGTCGAGTTTATCGCAGCGAATACCGACCGTCAGGCCCTCATGAGCAACCCAGCAGGGATTAAGCTTCAGCTCGGTAAGGACGTCACGCGCGGCCTCGGAGCTGGCGCTGACCCCAATCGCGGTAGGATGGCTGTCGAGGAGAGTATCGACGATGTCCGTGATACGCTGTCTGGCAGTGACATGATCTTTGTCACGGCAGGCATGGGAGGCGGTACGGGTACGGGCGCAGCACCTGTGATCGCTCGTATCGGACGCGAACTTGGTGCACTCGTTGTGGGCATCGTGACAAAGCCCTTTAACTACGAGTCAAAGCGACGCATGCTCGTTGCCGAAAACGGCATCAAGGAGCTCCGTGAGAATGTCGATGCCCTGATCGTAATACCGAACCAGCGCCTTCTCACAGTTGTCGACAAGAACGTCACATTCGCCGATGCGCTGATGATGGTTGATACCGTGTTGTACAACGCAACAAAGGGTATTGCTGACATCATTTCCGGCGTAGGATATATGAACGTCGACTTTGCGGACGTCCGCACAGTGATGTCGGGGATGGGCGATGCGTTGATGGGTATAGGCCGAGCCAGTGGTGAGCATCGTGCTATCGAAGCTGCTCAGAACGCTCTCAACTCTCCGATCCTCGAAGGAATGTCCATCTATGGAGCTCAGGGTCTGCTGGTCAACGTTACTGGTGGACCGAGTATGACCATGTTCGAAGTGAGTGAAGCTGTCGCAGCGATCGAGCAGGCTGCTGGTGACGAGGTCAATCTCATCCATGGTGTTGTGATCGACGAGCGGATGGAAGATGAGATTGCCATCACCGTTGTGGCCACTGGTTTTCATCGCCAAGAAGAGAAGAAGTTCGTAGCCCCGACGATCTCCACATCGTCAACCGCACCAACCATCGAAATCGTGCGCCCACAGCCTGAGCGTGAAGTCTCTGAACAGGTCACCACGCCCGTTGCTTTGACATCGCCGATTCCGGCCGCTCCGGTGGATGTTGATGTCAACGACTTGAATGTGCCGACGTATCTCCGACGTCAGCGTGAGCGCGAGCAGGAGCAGCGTCAACAGGCTGGTACCCCTCGAGTCGAGCCACCCGCATCCGCCTCGGTGCCGATTACACCGTCGGATGCCAATGGGCCGCAAATGCAAATGCGGCGTGCGGCAGCTGGTGGACAGCCAGCGTTTCTCCGCAAAATCATGGATTAAGAAATCCGGTTCTGGGCAGCAGCGCTTTGTCGCTGCTGCTCAGCGAACCTTGAGTAGAGTCAGTTGAACACTTCCACCACCAAAGAAGTCGTCGTGCTTCTGTGAGGCACCATTCGTGGTAAGTGTGGCTGAAACTCGAATCCCGGCAGTTACATTCCAATCAAGCGTACGGCGTTGATGCAACGGACCCGTTCGTAGTCCTTGTGCAGTGAGTGTCGATCCGCGCACACTGACCCTACCCATAGGCCATACGGCAACAGTCAGCCTTCTGCCAGACTTTGTGATAGCGCGTAGTGCAAGAGAATCATTGCGATTGTCGAGTTCAAAGACTGTGGTGGCTGATGCATCAGATCCCAGTTGAAGAATTCCACTGGCGTTGCGAGCCGTTCCGCGAAACGTCCCGAGATGGGACTCGAGTGCGTTTCCAATCGCAATGATGGTGAGCAGGACGAGTACGTGGTTCATGCAACGGTTCTCTAATCAAGCACGATGCGGATTGCTGCGCGAATTGTATCGGTGACGTACCATTGTGATGTCCATGTGGCTCGAATGGTCATTGTATCACCAAGCATGTCGAGTACCGGTCCAACGACGGTATTGATTTCGCCCGAGCCCGAACTGTAGGCAGACGCATTAACAGTTGGCACGATCATCTCCATTGGTGCAACAAAGGCCGCGGTATCAATCACTACCCAGTGACCTGTTTGATCAACGTTTCGACGGTAGATCGTGATGACCGTGTCACCAGGGAGGAATGACCAGGTGTGGGAAGATTCCCAGGCGATCTTTTGTTCTTGATATGGCGCTTTACCGTCCGCATCGAGTAATGATCCACTGATGCGATGAACAGTTTGATACCGATCACGACGCAGTTTCAGATGATAGAATCCGTTGCTGTCCAGGGGTAGCCGTCCATCAATCGTGAGAATGTAATCATCAGGCTCGACCCAAGGTTCAGTCGAAGAGCAGGACCACAGCGCGAGCGCGATGGCGATGATAACTCCAGCACGAATCATTACAAGCCTCTATGATGTCGGTTACGCACTCGTTACACTCCCGTTTTCTCGAACCCGTCGCAATAGCAGCATCCCGAGGAGGAGGAACAATATCAGTGACAGGAGCGCATAGCGATAACTGTTGGTAAGAGATAGCACAACACCAAATGTCAAGGGGCCGAACCACGACGTCCCCTTGTCGCTGATCTCATACAGTGAGAAGTACTCCGCCTCGCGTCCATGTGGAATCAGCCGAGAGAACATCGACCGGCTAAGTGCTTGAGAGCCCCCTAACACGATTGCAATCACCACGGCCAGCGCATAGAACCACGATCCTGATGCGGGCATTACATAGGCAAACACGAGCGCCGCGGCCCATCCTGTGAGGCTGATGGAGATCGCGCGTATTGTCCCGATACGATTCGACAGGCGTTCGAAAAACAGCGAACCAACGATGGCCACAAACTGCACGAGGAGAATCGCTTGAGTTAGCACGTCGAGTCCGAGTCCGAGCTCTTGGCTGCCGTAGACGCTAGCCATCGAAATGACGGTTTGAATGGCCTCATTGTACAGGACAAACGCGACCAGAAAACGAAGTGCCTGCGGATGCTGCCGGATGTGACGAAGCGTATCTCCTAACTGGGAGACGGCAGCGCGGACTTGAACTTTTCTTGGGTGTGCTTTGAGTCCAGAGAGCAAGAGCAACGGAACGAACGTAAAGAATGCCCACCAGAGTCCCGTGCTGACAAGGATCATTCGTATGGTCCACGAAACTTCCTCTGGGGTGGTGGCGATGCTAAACCACAGTAGGTGCAGCAAAAGGGCGAGTCCACCTCCGAGGTACCCAAATGCCCAGCCACGCGAAGACACGGTGTCACGCTCCTTTGAACTTGCCAGGTCATTCAGAAAGCTGTTTGCTACCACGATACTTGCGCCAAAGAACGCATTCGCAATCACAAACAATATCGCTCCCGTGATGTACGATGTCGCGTCATGTTGCACGATGCCAAGCGCACTCGTTGCAGCAGCACCAACAAAGCCCGTACCAGCAAGGAGTGAACGTTTGCGATGTGACGCATCAGCAAGTGCTCCGATGATCGGAAGGAGGACCATCTGCACGACAACTGATGCAGATACACAAAAGGAAAACCATGAGCCTGGATGTAGGGCGAAACCAAGAACATGCAAACGACCATTGATAGCTGCAGACTCTGCAACCGACGTCAGATAAGGACCAAAGAACACCGTCACGACAGAAGTCGTAAAGGCACTGTTGGCAAAGTCGTAGAAGTACCAACCAAGGCGTTGCCGGGCTAGGGAAGTCATGGCTCGAATATACGTTCTTCCCTGAGGCTGCGAAGCCCCGTAAATTGCGTGGATTCCATTCATACGAGATTCGAAATGCACGCACTTGGATCGACGAAGAACTTCCTGGCGATTGACGAACAGCACTCAGCACTCGAAACATCAAAGATCGCCATTGTATCTGCCCCATATGAACACACCGTGAGTTACGGTGGCGGGGCACAGCATGGGCCAAAGGCCATTGTTAAGGCTAGTGCCTATGTTGAGTTTTACGACGATGAGACGGATCGGGAGCTTTGCTTTGACCGCGGGATCGCTACACTAGCACCGATAAAGTTCGGTAAGCGTGTTGATCGTGCGGCGCTTGACCTCATCGAAGAGCAGGTTTCGGCCTTACTCGAGATGGAGAAGTTCGTTGTCACCCTCGGAGGTGAGCATACGATCTCCACCGCGCCGATCGCGGCGCATTACCGTGCATTTCCGAAGATGAGTATTCTCCACTTCGATGCACATTCAGATCTGCGTCACGAGTACCAGGGGTCGCCATGGTCGCACGCGTCTTTCATGGCTCGTGTTGCCGAGTTCTTCCCGACCAAACGTATCACACAGGTTGGTATCCGTGCCCAGTGCATCGAAGAAGCAGCGTTCATTCGTGAGAAGAAGATCAACACCTTCTACGCCTCAGCGATTCGCCGCGGCCTGCATGGAGTACAGTGGCAAAAAAGTGTCGTAGATACCCTCGCGAAAGATGTGTACATCACCTTTGATGTGGATGTGTTTGACCCGGCGATTATGCCAGCAACGGGTACACCAGAGCCTGATGGCCTGTTCTACAGTGAAACTATTGATGTGATACGGAACGTGATCGCCTCAGGCCGTCGTATCGTGGGATTCGACGTTGTTGAACTTGCTCCGATGAAGGGGCTTTCCCATCCCGATCTGACGACGGCACGTCTTGTCTACAAGATGTTGAATCTTGCATTTTCAAAATCTACGATTTGAGCAACATGAATCTCAAGAATGATATTGAACGACTCTTTGCAATCAACCCATCCGAGTTGAAGTATGATCCAAGTATTGAGGACGTTTGCGCAGAGATTCTGCGTGCCCTCAATCATGGTGAGATTCGCGCCGCGGAACCGAATGGAGATGGAGGGTGGACCGTCAATGCCTGGGTAAAGCACGGCATCCTTTTGTTATTCCGCATGGGGTCGATGTCTGACATGTCGACCGACGACAACTTCCGTTTCTTTGACAAGCATACCTTGCCGACAAAGCGCCTGTTGATGAGCGACAACGTCCGTGTTGTTCCCGGCGGCTCGTCCATTCGAACGGGTGCATATGTTTCGCCAGGAGTGATTTGTATGCCACCGATGTATATCAACATCGGCGCGTGGATCGGGACTGCCACAATGGTCGACTCGCATGCACTCGTTGGAACATGTGCCCAGATAGGTGAACGTGTCCACATCAGTGCGGCTGCCCAGATTGGCGGCGTACTCGAGCCAGCCGGCGCGCGACCCGTCATCATCGAAGATGACGTCTTGGTTGGGGGTAATTGTGGCGTCTACGAGGGGGTACGTGTCCGTAAGCGGGCCGTGCTCGGTAGTGGGGTGATTCTCAATGCATCCACGCCGGTGTACGACCTTGTGAACGAAACTGTCTTGCGCAGTTCCGGAGAATCGCCACTTGAGATTCCAGAAGGGGCAGTTGTGGTTGCCGGTGCGCGATCCATTCAAACAGAATGGGGCGCTCACCACGGTTTATCGGTAAGCACCCCATTGATCGTCAAGTATCGCGATGAGAAAACAGATGCACGTACGGCACTCGAGGCCGCATTGCGGTAAGCGCCGAATCAGCTCAACGTAGGATCACCTTTTTCTCGGTTAAGACGAACCGCCTGCTTCACCATCGATTCGAAGGTCTCGCGGCGCACGTCCTTTGCTGAGCGGAGGGTCATCGTTCGCATCATTGTAAGGTCTCCGGAGAGGAGTCCCTCTGTATCACTGATCTCCGTCCCACGCCAGAAGCCAAATGTAACGTAGTCCTTGTAGGCCTTAAAGAAGCATACCGGACCGTTCATGCTGAACACCGGCTGTGACCACATGATGCTCTCTTCAACATCAGGTGCTGCTGATTGGACAATGCTGCGAAGCGTTGTGAGAACTTCACGCTGCCAGCCTTTGTGGCCAGTCACATACTGTTCAACTGTCGCCGCCTGAACAGGTACGTACGTTGGAGCCTCGTCCTTTTGCTTCGGAGTATCGACATAATCGCCCCGTGTTTGACGTCGGTTGAGGACCGACCCACGAGGTGGACGATCCTTCTTTTCTGGTTTTGCCTGTTCACCACGTTGCTGCTGCGAAGGCTTTCCGGAAGATTGCCGGTCTTTCGACTGCTGACCTTGCGACTGACCCTGTTGAGGGTTCGCCGAGGGCTGTTGTTGCTGCTGACCGCTCGCCGGTGATTGGGCATCACGTGACTCAGCACGGTTGCGGTTTCGGTTACGTCGGCGATTCCGACTGGTCCGTTCGCCCCCTTCACCAGCCGGTTGATCGCCACCAGCATTCTCCGCGGTAGTGTCGGCAACCGGAGCTGCCGTGGTGTTCGCAGGAGCATGCTGTGGTCGACCGGCCTCTGACGGTGACGGAGAGGCCGCATCTGTGGTTGTTTGCTGACCCTCTTCACGGGGCCCGCCGCGACGGCCACGGCGACGGCGACGTCCTGAACGTTCACTGGACTGTTCGCCACCACCCTGTGGGGTTGGTGTCTGCGGCTGTTGATCGTCTGAAAGCGTCATTGGATGAGGTTGGTTTGCCAAAGTGATGGGCAAATATACGGAGCTGTTACAGAGGGGGCCTGCAGAGCTGTTTTACAACTCAAACGGATGATCGCGAACAGCAGGGATGCGCATCTTGATCAAGCGCTCGATGTCGCGCAATGAATCCCGATCCTCTGGCGTTGCAAGCGTTACGGCCACACCGCTGTTGCCGGCGCGTCCTGTTCGGCCTATCCGGTGAACGTACGTCTCGGCTGCCTCTGGAACATCAAAATTGACAACGTAGGGCAGCTGGGCGATATCAATTCCGCGTGCCGCGATATCCGTCGCAACCAATACACGTGTGCGGCCAGTCTTGAAATCGTTCAGAGCCTTTTGACGGGCTGTTTGGGACTTGTCACCATGGATCGAAGCAGCACGGAGACCCGCCTTCGCAAGATCCTTGGTAACACGGTCGGCACCACGCTTCGTACGAGTGAAGACCAGGACGCTTCCATCCATCTTCTCCTCAAGCAGGTGCGTGAGTAGTGCCCGCTTCTGATCGCGCTCCACAAAGTACAGCCGCTGATCCACCTTCTCGGTGGTTGTGTTTTCTGGAGTGACGGCGATGTGGACAGGGTTGCTCAGCAGGGAATTCGCCAGATCGCGAATCTCACGTGGCAGTGTTGCCGAGAAGAACAGCGTGTGGCGTTGCGCCGGAATGAGACCGACGATCTGCCGGATTGATGGCAAAAATCCCATGTCAAGCATCCGGTCTGCCTCATCCAGCACGAAGGTGTGGATATGCTTGAGATTCAGGGCACGGTGTTCGACAACATCGAGCAGACGTCCTGGTGTAGCAATGATGACATCGACGCCACGACGGATCTGATCGATCTGTGGACGGATGCTCACACCACCCAGCAGAACCACTGAGCGAATGCGGAGCCCCTTGCTGTAGGAGCGAAAGCTTTCGTCAATCTGTACGGCCAGCTCTCGCGTAGGTGCGAGAATTAGCACGCGTGGTCCACCGCGAAACGGACCTTCGGAGTGCAGACGATGAAGAATCGGCAAGCCAAAGGCGGCCGTCTTACCGGTTCCCGTCTGGGCACAACCAAAAATGTCCCGACCGGACATGACAACAGGAATTGCCTGTTCTTGAATAGGGGTTGGCGTTGAATAGCCAGCAGCTTCGACGGCCGATAATAGTGGCGCGCATAGCTGCAGTTCAGCAAAGGTCATAGACCTCTCCTTAAGAATGTGGGATATGTACGGTTCCCATCTCTAAAGCCGATCGCTGATCGGCTCCAATGCAACCGTGAATCACCACACTACCAGGAGAGAACGGGGCACAGAGAAGAAAAGCCGCGGTGCTTAAGCACCAGTCACTGCTTGAGAATCTCTCAAGCGCTTTCGATGACGAACAAAGATACGAAGAAGTGTGGAAGAAGTGTGGAAAACCTCGGGGTTACGACTGGAGCCGAGCTCGCAGCTCGGTATCAATCGCATCGAGGAACTCCTCCGTGTAGAGATAATGCTCGCCGTGGTTAACCTTGTTGCCATGGATACATACAGCAAGATCCTTCGTCATTCTACCGCTCTCTACGACGTCGATACAGACCTGTTCGAGGGTCTGACAGAACGAGACGAGTGCTTCGTTACCATCGAGCTTACCACGGAACTCTAAGCCCCGTGTCCATGCAAAAATGGATGCAATCGGATTCGTCGATGTCGGCTTACCCTTCTGGTGATCGCGATAGTGACGTGTAACTGTTCCGTGTGCGGCCTCAGCCTCCATGGTCATGCCATCCGGAGTAACGAGGGTCGACGTCATAAGACCAAGCGATCCGAATCCTTGCGCGACGGTATCGGACTGCACATCGCCATCGTAGTTCTTACAGGCCCACACAAAGTTGCCGTGCCACTTTAGCGCAGATGCCACCATGTCATCGATGAGCCGGTGCTCGTAGGTGATGCCAAACTCTTCGAAGCGTGCCTTGAACTCCTGTTCGTAGATGTCTTGGAAGATGTCCTTGAATCGACCATCATACTTCTTCAGGATCGTATTCTTCGTGCTGAGGTAAAGGGGCCAGCGCTTCATGATTGCCTGGTTCATACAAGCGCGGGCAAATCCTCGGATCGACTCGTCTGTGTTGTACATCGCAAGGGCGACGCCATCACCCTTGAAATTGTACACTTCGAATGATTGCGGCTCGGATCCATCCTCGGGGGTGAACGTAACGGTGAGCGTACCACGACCCTTTGTAACAAAGTCAGTTGCACGATACTGGTCACCAAAGGCGTGACGTCCGATGCAAATTGGCGCCGTCCAGTTGGGAACAAGTCGCGGTACATTGCTGCAAACAATAGGTTCACGAAACACTGTGCCGTCGAGGATGTTTCGAATCGTACCGTTCGGTGACTTCCACATCTTCTTGAGCTTAAACTCCTCAACGCGGGCCTCATCTGGCGTAATCGTAGCGCACTTAATTCCGACGTTGTACTTCTTGATTGCCTCAGCGGCATCAATCGTTACCTGGTCATCTGTAGCATCACGGTGCTCGATACCAAGATCAAAGTACTTGATGTCCAGCTCGAGGTATGGGAGGATGAGTTTTTCCTTGATGAACGTCCAGATGATACGGGTCATTTCATCGCCGTCGAGTTCGACGACAGGGTTCGATACGATGATCTTCGTCATGCGGCAAGGGCAGAACGGTGAGTAAATGGGAGCGCGAAGATACGGAGTTAGAGACTCAGGATGTGGTTGGCTGCGGCACGACCCGAAAGAGCCGCTCCCTCAATTCGGGGTCCACCGAAGGCGTCGCCGGCAATGAGCACAAGGGGAGAATCGCTTGCACAGATGTATGGGGCTAGTGGCACGATCGTTGGTCGGGCGTACTTCCAGCCATGAATTTGCGCATCAACAACTGCTGAGGACAGATAGGGAGCCGCTGCCTCGAGGAGTGCTTGCATGGTCTGCGTGCGATCATGCTCCCATTGACGTCGGGCAAACTCCGGTGTGCTGTGGATGGTGACGCATGGCGTTGTCGAAATGCCCTTGGACATGTTCTCCGTGATAAGGGCAATCGAGGGGTGGTCGTTCAGCATGAGCGGTCCAGATGTTGCAATCTCAGGGCTCGCTGTCAGCGTCGCCATGACAGCAAAACATGGATCGTAGGCTTCCTCGTCCAGCAGGTGGCGATGTTCCGATGAAAGCTTCTCGATGCAGCCATCAAGAAGAATGCGAGTCTGTGGCAGGGGAGCGGTGATTATGCAGACATCGCCTACGACTTCATGACCCTCGACCAGTTGCGTCCGAACATCGTCATTTCGAATATCGACGGAAGTCACAGTAGTTGCGAGGCGCACGTCAAGGCCTGATGCTAGATGCTTGGTAATAGCATTCATGGACTGTGTGCCACGCCACCGGACGTGCTCTGGATGATCGCCACTGAACCATGGGCAGACAACCCCCAGCTCAGCCCATGCATGAACAAGTCCCTGAAACCAGGTGGTCTGGGTTGTGAAGTACTGAGCCCCATGGTCAAATACAGCTTCACCGATTCGTCGGGTTGCCATGCGTCCACCAGGACCTCGACCTTTGTCAAGGATGACAACGTCGTGGTTTGCCTCATGAAGCATTCGAGCAGCGATGAGGCCAGACATCCCGGCACCAATAATTACGATCCTCATACAGCAAGTTACTGAAGCTGACCCTGTCACTTCGAGCAGATTACACGTCTGCACGTGGCATAAGACGCTGAACCTTTTCGATGCAGATCACCTTGAGCTTCTCCGGAGATCGGATAGTTAGCACGTCTGCCCATGATACGATCCAGCCTACAAGCTCCGGTGAAAGCGGAGCAGTAATCTCCATCACGAGTGAGCCATCTCGCTTTCGGCGAAGTGTCTGTGTAGGATGCCACTGCCGTGCGGAAAAGAAATCGGCGGCAGATCGATCAACATGTAGGCGGATGCGCTGCACATCACCATCATACACGCCAAAGCGCGCAGAAGTATATGCCACTTCATCGAACTCATGCAACGGAAGGGTAACATCGTCGGCTCGTACGACGTGTTCAATTCGGTCAAGTGCAAGTGTGATGTACTTTTTGTGCTTCGGATGCCAGGCCGCAACGTAGAGCCGACCGGCATGATTGACCATTCGACAGAAGCTCACGACAAAGGTCTTGATCTCCCCACCATGAATAGAGCGGTATGTCACACGATCCCAATGCGGATCGGTAATCGCATATACGATCTGTTGCATGATACGATCGTCGATTGCACTGGTGTATCGACCGGGCGATACTTCGCACACGACGTCATGTCCGAGGAAGACCGTCCCCGGAACAATTCGCTCCAACTTTTTCTGCAGCCGAACGATGTCATCGTGGATACGCGTTGATCGAAATGCACCGAGTGCCCCCTTCAAGAGATGAAGTGCAAGAACTTCATGGTTCGACACAGCCAATGGCTGGAGCAGGCGGTACGAGGGTGGAACGAACCATTGTTGCTCTCGGCCAACACGCTCAGAAATCAGCGGTATGCCAGCCTGTTCGATTGAACGTAGATCACGTTGAATCTGGCGTTGACTCACGCGCGGAACATCGGAATCCGAAATACTATCGATGATCTCTCGTGTTGAGATCTTTCGACCGGCGGAGAGGATAGAGAGGATTCGAAGACATCGTATGATTTGAGCGGACATATCACTGCACAACGGATGACGACAAAGGATCTACAAACCTGATCGAATAGGCGACAAGATAGGTCGTCCCAACGTTGTCGTTGGCGAATCTGCTCGAGTGAAAAAAAACGGCACCCCGCAGGGTGCCGCTCATACACTACGCAATCCTCGGTGTTGGGGATTAGCGACGCAGTGCTGAATGGAATCAATTACTGACAACCTACACCGAAATCCGGAATGTGATATTTACTGAAACGCACAAACGTTTACAATATGAACGTCTATTGTTCGGCTTCTGTTCTTTCTCTCGATTTGTGCATTATCGACTCCACTCCACCTGATGGTTGGCACGAAAACTTCAATTTGCCGCCAATGTAGAGTCGATTGATTGGTATCATGATTCCGAAGGCTACTTGATCCATGAAGATCCGTCTGTACATGATTGATGACCATCCACTGGTCATTGATGGATTACGAGCGAACCTTGATGCCTATGCGGGGCTTGAGCTTGTGGGCTGGCAGTCTGACCCGCAAAAGGGCATCGACGAGGTGAATCGTCGACGGGCAGAGATTGACCTTGTCTTAGTCGATATCTCGATGCCAACAATGAATGGTATTGAAGTCTGCAGGGCAATTAAGAGCGGAGGTCCGCACCCCTACGTCGCGTACCTTACGTTCCTTGTCGATCACAGCATCCTGAAGCAGATTCTGGCCGGAGAGTATGACGGAGTTATCTACAAGTCCGACCCGGTTGACACCATGATTGACTTCATGCGCCGGGTTGTGGCGGGTCCGCGGCCAATTTTACCTGATGATCTTCAACGCTACACAGCTGACGAGACTGAAGTGAAGCTCACGCGTATGGAGCTCATCGTCCTGTATTATATCGCTGTTAAGGGGCTCACCAGCCGCGAGATCGCCGAACGTGTTGGGCGCAGTGAGCTTACCATCCTCAAGCACCGGAAGAACATCATGGCAAAGCTCAATATCCATAGTGTGCAGGGGCTTGTGTGGCACGCGATATCATTGAAGCTGCACTTGAATCCCCCTGTGTAACCCAGTACCCAGTACCCAGTGCCCAGTACCCAGTACCCAGTACCCAGTACCCAGTACCCAGTACCCAGTACCCAGTACCCAGTACCCAGTACCTACCCTCCTGTCTTCACGTCTTCTGCTTCTTTTTTTTTGCTGCAGGGAAGAGAATGTTGTTGAGGATGAGTCGATATCCTGGTGAGGTAGGGTGGAGTTTCAAATCTGTTGCCGGATCGCCCACGGCGTGTCGATAGTCTTCCGGATCGTGACCGCCATACCATGTAAACGTTCCGCGTCCAACGTTGCCATGGATGTATCGGACTTGATCCGTTCCTTCGCGTTCGGCAAGAACGATGACAGATTTCTTGACATTCTCCTTGTGAAAGGCCGTTGTCTGGCCCAGAAACCCCTTCACGACATTAACATGACATTGCGTCAGCATCGTTGGGACTGGATCGTACTTCGCGGAAAAGTCAAACAAGGTAAAGTAGTCACTGGACTCGGTCTGCAGGATCGTGTTGGCATCCACGTCGATGGTTGAATACTCGTATTGCAGGGGATTCATCACAAGCTTGAAATTCTCGAATGCAAAGCATCGTGAATAGTCGAGTTTGTCATTGGCCTTCATATCCATCGGATCGCCATCAAAGATCTCAGCGCAGATATCGAGATCTGCGGCGGCCAGGGCAATGTCATACGTGTCAGTTGCCGAACACATGGCAAACATGAAACCGCCTGCGCTAACAAAGTCACGGATTTTGTGGACGACGGCGCGTTTTAACTCACTGACCTTTCCATAGCCCATTTTCCGGGCGGTGTTCTCCAGTAGGGCTACCTGCTGGATATACCACGATTCGCCGGCAGAGTTTGCATAGAACTTTCCAAACTGACCCGTGAAATCCTCGTGGTGCAGGTGAAGCCAGTCATACTCAGAGAGCTTACCGTTCAGGACCTCTTCGTCCCAAAGTTTCTCGTACTTCACCTCGGCATACTCCATGACGAGCGTGACGGCATCGTCCCATGGACGAAATCCCGGTGGGGCATATACGGCGATACGCGGGGCCTTTTCGAGTCGGACGACATCCATGTTCGTCTTCTCTGATTGGACCTCGGCGTAAATCGATGATACGGCAGCACCGCTGAGAGATTCGAAGGCAACGCCACGGATGCGGCACTCAGAGGCAATGTCTTCAACGTAATCCGTGACAAAGCTGCCGCCGCGATAGTTGAGAAGCCAATCAACTGGTTGATCTCTCGTGAGAATCCAGTAGACGATTCCGTAGGCCTTAAGATGATTTGTCTGCCCGAGATCCATGGGGATCATGAGCTTTTGTGCTGTCGCTGCCGGCGCCAGCAGCACAAGCGCGAGGATGATGGAACGGAGTCGTTTCATGTGATGTTGTCCACGAATCTACGGCAGACATATTGCTCGCCAACGTGGTAATGCTTGTCATGTCCTGTCCATCAGCGAATTTGCATGTCGAAATGGGACTCGTCATCGCTCTTGTAATCATGGCACTCTGGTGTGGGCATCTTGTGTGGTCGCTCCAGGCGGCTCCGTTGGAGGACCTTCATGGTCTGCAATGGGTGGTGATGGTTGCCCACGTTCTTTTGCAGGGATATCTCTCGACCGGTCTCTTTATCACAGCACACGATGCGATTCACGGCACCGTGTCTCGTTCTCGAGCAGTGAATACGATGATCGGCACGGTTGCAGCATTCCTCTTTGCCGGGTTATCGTATCGTCGACTCAGCATCAATCATCATCGACATCATGCGCATCCAGCCGATGACCACGAAGATCCTGACTACCACCCGTCGAATTCATATGTGCGGTGGTTTGTCGCCTTTATGCGACACTACGCGTCGTGGTCGCAATTCGTCATCATGGGAATTGCCTTTAATGTTCTCAAGATCTGGATCGACGAACCGCGCCTTTGGGTCTATTGGATCATCCCTGCTTTCTTGGGGGCATTTCAGCTCTTCACGATTGGCACCTACCTTCCGCACCGCAAGCCCCATTCACTCGACATGCCGCACAATGCCCGGTCGATGCGGATGAATCATACCTTGGCAATGCTCTCGTGTTACTTTTTTGGATACCACACCGAGCATCACCTGTCACCGGGCACGCCGTGGTGGAAGCTCTGGAAGGTGAAGGAGGAACGTCAGGGGGCGGAGCATAGGGGTTGAAGCCGTGAACTTTCGTAGTTTTTCCTGATGTCCATTACCGTTACCGTCACGAATGCTTCTGGTGCGCGCTATCGCGGCCAACAGGCCATGATCAGCAGCGTCGAGCGTGCCTTACAAGCGCACAAGATCAAACACGCTCGGATCGATATTATTCTGTTGACAGATCGGCGTATCCGTACGCTGAACAAACAGTATCTGCAGCATGATTATGCAACGGATGTTTTGACGTTCCCGTTAGAGGATCAGCCGCTCTATGGCGAGATCTACGTCTCCCTTGAGACCGCCCGACGTCAGGCAAACGAATATTCCGTGACGGTCGTCAATGAACTCGCTCGTTTGGCTGTGCACGGAGCACTGCATCTGCTCGGCTATGATGATGCAGATCCGAGTGACCGGCAGGTTATGCACGAGCTCGAAAACACCTACATCGTGACTTCAACCGAAAGCTTATGACCAATTCGTACTCTGTTGAACGCGTCATGGACGTGATCACTCATATCATCAGCGTGCAAACTCCAGGTAGCCCCCTGTCCTCCGTTAACACGGAAGATCTGACGTCGTTTGGTTATTCTGACGGGGAGATCTCGGCCGCACTATCGTGGCTGCTTGAACGTGCCAATAGTCCCGACGATGAACTCGGTGGACGGTTCCGGATCCTCCACGGCATCGAACAGAATATCCTAAGCCCTGATGCATGGGGCGTCCTTGTAAAGTACCACGAGATGCGCTTCTTGTCGACGGAAGATGTTGAACAGGTCCTCGAGCGCGCCGTCATGATCGGCATGGAACGCGAGGTCGACCTGCCGGAGATCAAGGCGATCATCGCTGCGTATGTCCTCTATTCGGCCACTCCTTCATCGTCCAACCGCCGCATGCTGCTGGGCGATGAAATGGTGAATTAGAAGGAGATAGGAACGGGGTACAAGGTACAAGGTACAAGGTACTAGTTACCAAGTACGAAGTACGAATTACCAAGTACGAAGTACCAAGTACGAATTACCAAGTACGAAGTACCAAGTACGAAGTACGAATTGCACGGAACTTGGTAATTAGTCATTAGTAATTAGTAATTAGTAATTAGTAATTAGTAATTAGTAATTGGTACTTGGTACTTCAACCCTCGGTTTGCTTGGCCTCGTAGCTCAGTTGGATAGAGCGACGCTTTCCTAAAGCGTGGGTCGGAGGTTCGAATCCTCTCGAGGCCGCCATGACAGGTTTGAGGTGTGAGGTTTGGGGTTTGAGAAAGACCCCCAGTACCCAGTACCCAGTACCCAGTACCCAGTACCCAGTACCCAGTACCCAGTACCCAGTACCCAGTACCCAGTACCCAGTACCCAGGCCCTATTCGTCGCTTGTAACGATCCTGCTCGCCCCTTTAACGAGGATGGGCGTAGTGCGCAGCCACGGTTGTGGATCGAGGACCTCTGCAAGGCCACCACTGACAGACCTAATGCGAAGAGGTTTACGAATGAGTTGACCGGGGGAGCCGGTGAGAACGTAGGAGAGCTTGCCTGACCGGATGATGGCGCTCTCGGGGAGGGTCCACGCGGTGCGTGGACGGGATTTAATGAAGGCACTCAGCGATGTACCAGGCGTAAGGCGCGCGTCGTGTCTGTCCAGGTGCACATGAACAGGGATGGTCTGATCTGCGCGAACAGACTTACCAACGAGATGCACTGTTGCCGAGCGCAATGAGTCCGGATGATCTGTTATGCGAACACGAACACTATCGCCTACGTGGACGGTGGCAATATCGCGTTCAAAGACGGCAAGCTCAATGTGCATGTGGTGAGGGTCAATCACGTGAAGGATTGGTGTGTTTGGATCAACAAACCCGCCGGTGTTCACGTTAACCCTAGTGACAAATCCTGTGATCGGCGAGCGCAGTGTTACCTGACGACTGATGCTCGATTCCGTAAGACTTGCTGCTTTGATGTTGAGCAGTGCAAGCTTTTCTGATAACGAACGTGTCTGGATTCGGAGCATCGTTACCTCCGCCTGCGCCCGTTCTACGGTCTTGCGTGGATTGACACTATCACGACTCAGAAAGCGTTGACGGTCAAGCTCACGCTCGGCAAGATCAAGCTGCGTTTTGGCCTGAAGGTATTCCTGCTGCATGGTGATAAAGTCTGGGTGTTCGAGCGTGACAAGTGCCTCGTTCGCATGCACGTGGCTACCCTCGAGAACACGCACCGTGCGGACGATCCCACCAAATGGCGTTGTGATGCTGTGGGAGTACTGCGGGGGAACATGCACAGTCCCATATACGCGAAGATCATCGGTGATCGTCTGTTCGACTGCCATTCCAAACTCGAGGTTGGCATGTTTCTGCTGTGCAGCAGTGAGGCGAATGGTATCTGCACTTGCTGTCGACGCTAACTCATCGGTTGCATTTCCTGACTCCGTAGCGCAACTCGAGAGGATCCATACTGCAGTAAGCATAACGAGTGAGACGCCTGCGAATGACATACGGCCATACACGATTGAATTGTAAGGGGCTTGCATGATTATTGACCTTGATATAGAGCGTAAAGGGAAAGCAACTCCGCTAGATTGAATCGCGCATCGATCTCGGATGAGCGCGTATCGATAACCTGCCGTAGGGCGGTGTAGACCTCATTCCAACTCACATCGCCTGCTTCGTAGGACCGACGCGCATTGTCGAGAAGCATCTGAGCCGTCCGCAGGCCACTTGTGGCATAGACGTCGACAAGCTGCTGCGCAGCACTGATGGAGGTGCGCAACGACCGTACATGTGAAAGGGCCTGCGAAGCCCCTTGACGTAAGCGTTGCTCCGCAATACGTCGGTCAATTGTCGCCTGTTCGCTTCGAGCGAGTGCTGGATCAAACCACAACGGCAATGCAAGACCAACAAGGAAGCCCTGAAAACGATCGCTGGAGCTGGCGGCAATAGGGCTGCCTGACGTCGATACGGGTGTGCCGATCAGCGTTTGCGTGTAGTACCCAATTGTTATATCGGGCCAGATTTGTGAAGAGATCATGCGAGCATTCTGCTCGGCGACTCGCAGCTGCTGCTCAAGCACATGAACTACTGGACTTTCAATCGAGTCGTACGCGGGTGGTGCAGGTCCAGGTCGGACGATGGTGTCGGCAGTAAGCAGCTCTTCGCGAACTCCACACAGTTGAGCGAGCTGCTCCTGGCCTGTGCGCAGATGCGCCAGCTCCTGCTGCATCTTGGCAAGGATCTCCGTGAGCTGTGCTTCGGCCGTTAAACGCTCAATCATGGCAGCATCACCAGCCTCCACGCGTCGTGTGGCGACAACGACCATCCGCTGAGCAATCTCTCGAAGGGCTTTGAGCAGGTCATAGCGTTCGCGATGAAGACACGTGCGGTGATAGGCCATTCGTACTGCATGCTCGACCTCGCGTTGACTCAGTGCTCGACGCAGTTCCGACTCTCGTTGCTGCTCACTGGCAAGATCCGAAGCCGCAATAAGCTTACTGGGAAATGGTATGCTCTGCGTGAGTGTGATGTTGTTGTCCTGCGACGATGAGTTGTACTGTCCACCCATGAGCATCATCTGCAATGGCGGCACATCGCGCGCTGCACGCCCCTGGTACGAGGCACGCTCGACTTCCAGACTCGCAATCCGAACCTCGGGGCTATTCTCGCGCGCAAGCTGCAGTGCTTGGGGGAGCGAAACGACGCGTGGTTGCGAAAACGATACCGCCGTCATCATGAAGAGGAGGACGATCCCAACCACAGAGCTCCGAGAGGTACTGTTTTGCCGACGTCGATCGACAAGGAGAAAGAGCATAGGCAGCAGGACCATTGTCAGAAGTGTTGACGTTACGAGTCCACCGATGACTACAGTTGCTAGTGGACGCTGTACTTCGGCGCCATCGCCATGCGACAGTGCCATTGGTAGAAACCCGAGAGACGCCACAAGTGCCGTCATCGTTACTGGACGGAGTCGCTCGCGAGTGCCCATGATGACAACGCGTAGGGGGCTTTGAATTCCCCGAGCGTGGAGTGACCGAAAGGCTGCGAGCAGAACAATGCCGTTCAGCACGGCAACACCAAAGAGTGCAATGAACCCCACGCCTGCCGAGATGCTAAACGGCATGCCACGAAGGTAGAGAGCCGCGATCCCGCCAATCGAAGCCAGTGGGACGGCGGAGAAAATCAATAGTGCCTGTGACATACTTGAGAATGTCAGATAGAGGAGAAACATGATCATGAGAAGGGCAACCGGGACTGCCACCAATAGTCTCTGTGTGGCTGCCGACAGGTTCTCAAACTGTCCGCCATAGGTCACACGATATCCAATCGGGAGTTTGAGCTCACGATCAAGCCGCTGCTGAACGTCATCAACGATGCTCTGTACATCTCGTCCGCGAACATTGAATCCAACGCTGATACGACGCTGCGCATCCTCACGCTGGATCTGGTTGGGTCCCACAAGCACATCGATGCGAGCAACCTGAGTGATGGGCACCATGTGGCCGTCTCGAGCACGAATGAGCAGTGCCGAGAGCTCATCCATCGAGCGACGGTAGGCTGAATCAAGCCGGATCACAACATCAAATCGGCGTTCCTGATCGTGGACCTGGCCTACGACTTCGCCGGCAAATGCCGTTCGAACGGCAGTGTTGATTGATTCAACGTCAATACCCAGTTGTCCTGCCGCATGGCGATCAATGGCAATCGTTACCTGCGGCAAGCCACTGATCGGTTCAACATAGACATCCTCAGCCCCTTGTATTGTTCGGGTAATTGTTCCGATTCGTTCAGCCAGCGAAGCAAGCGTATCGAGGTTTTCACCGAAGATCTTGACCACGACGTCTTGCCGAGCACCTGTCATCAGCTCATTGAATCGCATCTGAATCGGCTGTTGAAACGAATACGAGGTACCTGGAATCTCCTCGAGGGCTTTTTGCATCACGGACGCGAGTTCCTCTCGCGTAGAGGCAGATGTCCATTCATGTTTGTCTTTCAGCACGACAATGAGATCCCCCGACTCCATGGGCATCGGATCAATAGGTATTTCGGAGGTTCCGATCTTACCAACGACGCGTTCGACTTCTGGGAAACGCGATGTGAGAACCTCTGCTGCCTGCTGTGCACGCTCGATCGATGAGCGGAGCGACTGTCCTGTAGCAAGGCGCATTTCGACCGCAAAGTCACCCTCGTCAAGCTGGGGGATGAACTCTCCTCCCATATTCATGAAGAGGATGATGGCTGCAACAAAAACGCCCACCGTAGCAGTAACTATGAGCTGGATGCGCCGCAAGGTATAGCGCTGAACAGGCTCGTAGAATCGGCTTACGAGTGACATAACGCGATCGGCGATTGGCCAGGTGCGAATGCCAGGCTTGAGAAAAAGCGATGACATCATTGGCACGTAGGTGGTGCTCAGCAGGAAGGCACCGATGATGGCGAAGATGACCGTTTGTGCCATTGGTCGAAACATCTTGCCTTCAATTCCTACAAGGGCAAGAATTGGTACATAGACAATCATGATGATCACTTCGCCAAAGGCGGCAGAGCGTCGAATCTTGATCGAGGCATCACGAACGATAGATACACCATCTGCTTTGATGGCGTGACGTGACGTAAGAGCATGCATGACCGCCTCGACGATGATGACGGCGCCGTCGACGATGAGGCCAAAGTCGAGTGCGCCGAGAGACATCAGATTGCCACTCACCCCGAAGAGGCGCATCATTCCGACGGCGAAGAGCATCGACAGGGGAATGACGCTTGCCACGATGATTCCCGCACGAAGATTACCCAACAGGAGCACGAGAACGAAGATTACGATCAATGCGCCTTCAATCAGGTTGGTGCTTACTGTCGAGATGGCCTTGTTCACGAGCCGAGTGCGATCAAGGAACGGTTCGATTACCACTCCCTCAGGGAGTGAGCGCTGGATCTCTGCCATGCGCTCCTTGACGGTAGTGATAACCTCTGAAGAGTTTGCCCCTTTCAACATGAGGACAATTCCACCCGCGGCTTCATGTGTTGCATCGTACGTCATGGCACCATAGCGGATGGCGTGACCATCGCGGACGGTCGCAACATCGCGCACGAGGATTGGCGCAGAGCCAGCTACGTGTCGGATGATGATTTCTTCGACATCGACCGCCGAGCGCGCAATGCCATCGGTACGGATAAAGCGTACGCCGGAGGCATGCTCGATATAAGCGCCACCGCTGCTCGCATTATTCTTTTCGAGTGCTGTAATGACATCGTCGATGTCGATCTGTGCTGAACGCAGCCGATAGGGATCGATGGCGATTTCCAGCTGACGCAGGTAGCCGCCAAAACTTGAAACGTCTGCCACACCGGGCGTGCCGAGGAGTCGACGTCGAACAATCCAGTCCTGAAGCGTGCGAAGCTCAGCAAGATCATACCGATCCTCATATCCTGGAGCTGCCTTGAGAACGTATTGATAGATTTCGCCGAGCCCCGTGGTGACCGGTGCAAGAAGTGGTATTCCAGCACCGGATGGGATTTCCCGCTGGACCTCGCCAAGGCGCTGGTCAACCTGATCCCGCGCCCAATAGATGTCGACATCATCGTCAAACACAATCGTCACGACAGACAATCCGAACCGGGAGATTGAGCGGAGTTCCCTGATGCCCGGGATCGACGTCATGGTGAGCTCGACCGGCGTTGTAATCAGCGTTTCAACCTCCTGCGGAGCAAGCGCCGGTGATCGCGTAACGACTTGTACCTGATTGTTGGTGATGTCGGGTACGGCATCAATTGGAAGCGATCGTAGTGAGACGATCCCCCACATTATCAGGCCAAGCACGGCCATGCCGACGATCAGCGGGTTGCTGATCGAAAACGAAATAATCCTTCGAAACATGAATTCCTCGCAGGTAATCACAAAAAACAGCCGCTCTGGTTGGCCGGCTGCTGAACGGGGTGATTACATCTGGCGAGGGGGCTGAAAGATCTCGAGTGATGTTGATCGGGTTGAACCGACGACGGCTGCTATTGGAGGCATCGGTAGATCAACAGCCGTTGGAGCGTAATCGATGATCTCGTTGACAAGGTCGATGGGCACGACTGAAGCCGTATGGCATCCCATTAGGGGTAGCGAATCATGTTCGCGATCGTCGGACTGTCGCGATCCAAAATGTTGAATGAGAAAATCAGCAAACGACAGATCCGTCTCTCCATGTTCGTCCACGTGATGCACATAATGATGCACCACGTTGGCGACCTTTGCTAACTCGACAGGGTTGGTCGTACCAAGTGCTGAAGAGAGCAGGTGCAGAGGAAGGAGCAGGAGGGAGAGAAACTTCAGCATGCGATCAGGACGAAACTACGATTTTCGATGCTGTGGATAACTTCTTGAAATATGAACACCGATTCATTGGTTCGCGGCCTCCGAGTACCGAACTTTGCCACCGAGGATCGTCATGGACAGATCGCAAACCTACAACGCGGTGGGCGTACGCGCCATGAGATTCGTCAGTTCTTTGACAATTGGATTAGCCATTTGCAGTTTTTTGTGTAGTTCGTGTGTCGGCCACAAGCCGGCACCAGTAGAGAGTTTGTCAGAGTTCATATACAATGAACCTGATGGAATTCTGAGCTTAGACCCAGCACAAGCATCCTACCGCAGTGCGTTGTGGACGACAACCCATCTTTTCAACGGCTTGGTAGAGCTCGATTCAGCACTTCGTGTAGCCCCTTGCATTGCAAGGAGTTGGAGCGTTGACAAGAGCGGTGTGATATGGACGTTCAATCTTCGGACGGACGTGCAGTTTCATCCAGATGCGTGCTTTGGGCCCCGACGAACGCGGCGTGTTGTCGCACAAGATGTCAAATACAGTCTTGAGCGTATTCTCGATGCCCGCACCAAGTCGACAGGCCTTTGGGCATTTCGGACCACCATTGCCGGTGCTGATGCATTCCATCAAGCAACGCGTACTGGTGCGTCTTCGTCGGTTGACGGCATTCGAGTCGTAAATGATTCCGTCATCACCATTCAGCTCACAAAACCATTTGCTCCGTTTCTGGCCGTTCTCACCATGCCATACGGCTCGATTATTCCGAGGGAAGCGATCGAAGCGTATGGGGCCGAGTATGGACGACATCCCGTTGGTACGGGCCCGTTCATGTTCGGAACCTGGAACCAGGACCGAGAGCTCACGTTGAGCAGAAACCCCCGCTACTTTAAGGTTGACTCGCAAGGACGGCGTTTGCCGTACCTCGAGCGTGTTCGTATAACCTTCGTGCGGGATCCTAAGAGCGAGTTCCTCGAATTCACCGATGGTGCATTCGATATGATCTCCTCCGTTGATGAGTCATTTACACCGAGCGTCTTCGACGCAGAAGGTCGGTTACGAAGTCCCTACGATACCTACAAGGTGTTGCGCTGCGCAGCCAACACCGTGGAGTATTACGGTATTCTTCTTGATACCGCCATGCCCGCCGGGCGAACCTCGCCCCTTGTGCGGTCAAAAGCTCTCCGTCAGGCATTGAATTATGCGATCGACCGGCACAGGATCGTAACGTATCTCCTTCATGGACGTGGGGTTCCGGCATACAATGGTGTACTTCCACCATCAATGCCTGGATTTCATGATTCCGTCAAGGGATACCGCTACGACCCCGACCGAGCTCGTCGACTTCTTGCCGAAGCAGGGTACCCTCATGGGAAGGGGCTTCCAAAGCTCCTTTTGCAGTTGGGAAACAGCCAGCGTACAGCTTCGATTGCCGAGGCCGTACAGGCGCAGTGGAAAGACATCGGAATTGATGTCGAACTGCGTCAGGTAGATTTCCCCCAGCACCTTTCAATGGTGCGCGCCGGTGAGTTGGCGCTGTGGAGAACCAGTTGGATCGGAGATTATCCCGATCCCGAGAACTTCATGGCCCTGTTCATCTCATCGACGATTGCTCCGAAAGGGCCCAACACCACTCGTATCAATCGAGCAGATCTGGATTCGCTGTATCACGCAGCGCTTTCACCAACGCTCAATGATGCATCGAGGAGTATCCTTTACAACCGTATGGAACGTATCGTGATAGAAGAAGCCCCATGGGTGTTCCTCTATTATCACGTTGTTATGCGTGTTGCACAGCCCCATGTAATGGGGCTCACACTTGATGGTTCAGATCGACTGATCCTTGAACGGGTTTATAAGTCGGCTGCCATGAAGAATGTTTCACTTTGAAGTTTGAAGGAGGCATGTGAAAATGATCAAGCTGCCTGGCATGACGCTCCTTTCAATCCTTCTTACGTCCGTGTTCGCGCTCACCTGCGTGCTCCCCGAGGTCTCTACGGCCAACCCTTCGCCGACGGCGGCAAAGGTGGCCAAGTCATCTCGCAAGGTGTCTCGTAAGAAGCGCTCACGTCGATCAAAGTGCTCTCCAGCTGCTCGTGCAGCAGGCAAGCGTCAAGCGATCGATCTGATTCGAACACAAAGCCCGGAACTCTGCCGATTAACCGGCATCAAGATGGCTCCGGGCGATTCAATCATCAACACAACGGAAATTCTCCAGAATGATGGAGAAGTCACCGATGCGCAATCAGGTGATAACCTTCCCTATGAAGAGGGTGAGATCATTGCCGAACTTGAACAGGAAGACGATGTAACGCCCGACCTTGAGGCGTTTCGATCACTCTGGCTGTCGATGATTGATGAGAAGGATGGAGGCTCCGCCTCGCAAGGGGCATTACCAAAGCAAAAGTTGGCTGACCTTGTCATGGAATGGTTGGGGACACGTTATCACTTCGGTGGTATGGCCCGCACCGGGATTGACTGCTCGGCCTTCACCCAGATGCTCTTTGCGTCAGCAATGAACGTCACTCTGCCGCGTACCTCGGTTGCCCAATCAACGATTGGTCAACTTGTTGGTCGCCGCTCAGAACTCCAATTCGGAGATCTGGTATTCTTTCGCACGCGCTCACGTCGCGGCATCTCGCACGTGGGAATGTACCTCGGGGATAATCTGTTTGCACACTCTTCTTCACGCTACGGTGTGACGATCTCGTCACTTGAGTCGACGTACTACTCAAAGCGACTTGTTGCTGCTCGCCGTATTGGAGAAGAAGATATTGCCCGTCTGGCTGGCTCAGCCCAGACGTCAAACGTAAACTGAGGCCCCCACGGCTAATCCAATCGTCACGACATATCGTCCATAACAACGAGCGTCTCGTACCATCGGTGCGAGACGCTCTTAGTTTTTCCGACCATATGTGCTCTTGATCAAACAACAGTACCCAGTACCCAGTACCCAGTACCCAGTACCCAGTACCCAGTACCTAGCTCTCTCGTGATCTGCGCTTTGGTGCGCGCTGTTTCAACGTTTTCTGGGTTTCCTCAACTTGCTCGAGCGTTTCAATGAGGTCCTGCTGATCTTCGGAAAGGACAAGATCGATCGTCCGCTTTTCGGTGTTGGCTTTTGCGATTCGCACGCGAACGAGCGAGCCATATCGGAATAGGCGCTTTGTGCGCCGACCGTAGATCCGCATTCGCAGTTCATCGAACACATAGTAATCGTCGCCGATATCCCGGATATGCAAAAGGCCCTCGATCATGAGGTCTTTGATGGTAACAAACACCCCAAATGTGGCCACACCAGTGACGTAGCCAACATGGTCGGAACCGACATGCTCTCGAGCGAGAATGGTCTGGGCAAGTTTCACCGATGCCCGTTCTGCCTCGATGCTAGCGCGTTCGGTGGCTGAGCATTGATCGCTGGCATAGCTTACGAGCTTTTCGAGCTGACGCAGGCGTTTGCTATCAGGTTGCCCCTTTGCATACTCCTTGAGAAGACGGTGCACAACGAGATCCGGATAGCGGCGGATGGGTGAGGTAAAGTGCGCGTAGTCGGAGAAGCCAAGGCCAAAGTGACCAATGTTGTAGTCGGCATAGACGGCCTTAGCCATCGAGCGGAGGAGTAGCGTGTTGACAACGGGCTGTTCAACCTTGCCGTGAGCCTGTTTGAGAATGGCGTTAACGTTTGAGGGGGTGAGTGCCCCGCTCGGGACGTTGAATCCGAGCGTACGGATGATGCCAACGGCGGAGGTGATCTTTTCTTTGTCAGGCTGATCGTGCACGCGATACACATATGGGGGCAGATCACGCATTTTCCATCGTTTCTTCAGTTCATGAAGGTGCTCGGCAACGGTACGGTTGGCCGCCAGCATGCACTCTTCAACCAACGACGTTGCCTCAGTGCGACGTTTTACGACTGCGCGCGTTGGCATTTTCGACTCGTCGAGCAGGAACTTGACCTCTTCGGTTTCAAAGTCGATACCTCCCGACTTCATCCGCCGCTTGTAAAGCGTGTCGGCAAGCTGTCGCAACTGACGCAGGAGCTCTGCATGATCACCATCTTCACCAAGAAGGATACGCTGTGCCTCGTCATAGGTGAATCGTCGGTGACTCTTGATGAGCGACTCTTCGATTCGGTACTTGTGGCGAATGCCTGTCGGCGTGAATTCCATGAACACTGAAAAGGCGTGCCGCGGTTTGTGCGGAACCAATGAACAGATGTTGTTTGACAGATGCTCAGGCAGCATCGGAACAACACAATCAACCAGATATGTGCTGTTACCGCGCTGGAGGGCCTGCGCATCAAGGGCCGACCCTTCTGGGACGTAGTGCGAAACATCAGCAATGTGAACTCCGAGCTCAACATTTCCATTCTCGAGTGCGGTCAGTGAAAGAGCATCATCGAAGTCGCGAGCGTCCTCCGGATCGATCGTAACGATGATCGTCTCCCGAAGATCTGTGCGATTACTCGGTTGCTCATCGGCTGGCTCTTGATGTGCACGAGATTCAGTCTCAACTTCTGGCGGGAATCCCGTTGGAAGACGAAACTCCTTGAGGATAGCAGCAAACTCAACAGCGGCGGAGCCGGATGTTCCGATGACTTCGGTGATGCGTGCTTCGGGGGCGGCCTGATCATGGGTCCAACGAGCGAGTCTTCCAACAACCTTGTCGCCGGGACGTGCCCCCTTCAAATTTGCTTCGGACACCAGAAAGTCGACGTGGTACTTGTTTTCATCGGGAATCAAGTACGTAAAGCTTCCATCATAGTCGATTGAGCCAGTGATTACATGTTCTGCTCGGGCGACGATCTCCACCACCTCACCACGGGGCTTCCGTCCAGGGGCCTGTGCATGGAGACGTACGCGCACTGTATCGCCAACGAGGGCGGTGTCCATGTCGTGACGTCGGATGTGCACGATCGGAACCGTGACATCGTCCGTGTGGACCACACCGTTATCATGGACCATTGAGAATACACCAAGGAGAGTGCCATCGGCGCGTTGTGGGAGAGCAAACCGACGTCGGCTCATGCGAGTAATCACCCCCTCATTTGCCATTTTCTCGAGGAGCTCGCGCAGGTGCTCATAGTCAGCGGAGCCTGCACGAAGACGCAGCTGCTTTGAAAGATCAAGCAACTGAAGGGGAACCATAGCCTTGCTCAGTGCTTCGAATACCTCCGCACGAAGATCTCTGATATCGGTAAGTCGCTTCATCGTGCAATATGCGCAGATGTTTGGCGTTCGTTGGTACGCTCAAATCCCGTAGAATCGCACCATGAATCTCACCACGTCGCTTGTACTTGCCCTGATATCGCTCTTCGGCGCACTCCACTACCAGGACTCCAACGAGTGGTTTGGAAGGGGCCTCAATGCCTTCAATCGTGGCAACTACGCCGAAGCAGTTGAGAGCTATTCGAAAGCACTCGAACTCGATAGCACTGCTGCAACCACCTGGTTCAACCGTGCTGCGGCGTATATGCGACTGCGGCAGTTCGCGAACGCCCATGCTGACCTCGATCGCTGTTTAGTCATCTTTCCGGGCGCAGCAAACATGAGAATGCAGCGAGCAATTGTTCGCGCAGAAATGGGGCGATTCGCAGAAGCACTCGACGATGTTGGATCGGTCATTCGCACAGATTCAACATTCCCCAAAGCTCGGCTGCTTCGGGGTCGAATATTGCTAACACGCTTTAACGACACGATTGGTGCATGTTCTGACCTCCGAGCTGCACTTGCCATTGGTGATAGCACGGCTCTTCGGTATATCAGGGGTACGTGTCAATGAGCATTCAATCATTGTTCGTAGTGTTCGTCGTCCTCATCGCATCGCAAACACACGTGCTCGCGCAGTCGGCACCGCAAGTTGTTACCGATTCGATAGTAGCAGAATTTATCAGCAGTAATGCTAAGCCACGATGCGTCATTCGTGGGGTTGTTGTTCATGGTAGGGTCGATACTGTCAAGGCGACACTTCGCACTTCAACGATACGGTCCACAGCCGGCAGCTATGCTCGTTACAAGCCGATGATCGATTCCGTATGGTTGGAACCACGCGGTGTGGATCGTCATGAAATGATGATTCGGGTGCGGCTTACTGGACAAAAGATCCCGTTGCCAACGCGTTCGGTGCGTGGTGTGCTTCGACTCATGGTGGCCGCTGCTGTTTGGACCGGAAATGATTGGGCTTCAAGTGCCAGCGAAGAGCTTGAAGTGCCAATTGCCAACGTGGACATTCCGCGGCCGATTATCACGGTCTCGTCGATGAAGGTACAGCGCACTCGCAGCACTCCGCGCGCACTTGATTTTGAGATCTCCGGCATCGGTGTTACCATTCCAGCGGCCGAGACGGTTGCCGGTCGCCGTGATATTCGTCAATTCGAGGTCGATGTCGTCTCAGCTACAATCGAGGATAGCTCGCTCGTTACGTCCGATGTTGAACATGACTCCTTACGATCGGTGAAAGTTGCTGCACAGGTTGTTGCTGGGAAGGGACTTCTACTTCGTGGTACGATCTCGTCCCCAGGAGCTCGCCCCGGATCGAAGGTTGTCGAGGTGAAGTCTGCAAAGTTCACCATCATGTTGCGGGCACGCCTGCGCTGCCGGACAGATATCGGGCCGTTTCGGATGCGTCTCATCGACGTCGAGCTGTAGGGCAATATCACGAACTTGTAAAATCTGCAATTACAGGGCTCGAAAGGCCGCTGACGGCCTTGCTTAGGTGAACCAGCGCGTGAACTCTTGTGTAACTTCGAATGTGAAGCCGGATCTGCATGGAGGGGCGCCGCTCCGGGCTGTAAGCGTAGGTGCTGAGCAATGGTGCCATAGCGTTCGCATGGTCAACATGAGTCGACCATGGGATCTCCTGTTTCCTCCCGAATCGATCTACAAGCGTCGGTCTTCGTTCGATGTTGGCACCAATCAGGTTTTTGGACTTGTCTATGCCGGTGATGTAGTAATCGCGGCGTATGTCATAGCCATGCGCGACCGAGATTCATGCCTCATGGACGTACGATGCACCGAAGGGGCCGGAAATGATTGGCCAGATCACATGATGGACCACTGGGAACAGGTTGCCACTGCGTCCGATGCCACAACAATGACCGGGCCAGTGGGTGCGTTTCCGTTCCTTACCGATGGCGTCTCGCTCGAGGACGCGACGCAGGTAAAAAGTATCCACATTCCTACCTATCCTCATATCATTGTTGACAGTTTCGTACGGCGTGGGTATGTTCACGCTTGGTCAGGAACGATTTGGGGTCGGGGGGAGTCCGTCGCTAATCCACCAACGGATGAGCCACCGCGCCAGCCAGGCGTTCGAGTGGGGACATGGATGAATGTTGTTTCAACTGCGCGTAAGCTTGAGCGTGTGCTCTCTGCTTCGTTTTCGACACTTCCATGGCATCGTGGAAGTGGCGCCACACTTGGTGCCCTTGCTCGAGGATACTTCGCAGTATGTACTCCATCGCTCGTGCTCTTGGGGGAAGCCCAAGCAGAAACCGTAGGAGCGGTGTTGATGTATCGGGATATGACGCAGATCCCAAAAACAGTGCATTCGTGGCCCCGGATCATCCAGGAAACCTGGCTGTGGTTTGCCGCGCTACGCTCGAAATCGGTCCATGTGAGCGTCATTGGCTTACTACCCAAGGCCCGAAATTCCCGCACCGGTGCTGCACTCTTCGCCGCAACAAAGGATGTCCTCTCTCGGGCCGATCACGTGACCACGTCGTGGATTCGCGATGACAATCGACCGTCGCGCATGATGGCGATGCGTGTTGGACTCGAGCCAATTCAACAACGAACAGTTTTTCGAAAAGTGATCTCAACCATTTCCAACAATTAGCGGAGAACGAGAATGACCATTCTCATACGCTGTGTTTTATCGGTTCTTGCAATTGCCGTCACTGGTGTGACAGTATTTGCGCAAGGGGCCTTGTCAGGACGAGTTACTGGTCCCAACGGCCAGGCTGTTCCGGGTGCTTCCGTCAAGGTGGGCGCTGCCGGATCATCATTTTCAAAGGGTGGGTACTCCGACTCGCGGGGACGCTATTCGATCAAGGGTGTGCCAGATGGATCGTACACCGTGACGGTAAGCTGTGTCGGTTACCAGAAGAGCGTCAACGAAAACGTTGAGGTCTCCGGTGGTGCAACGCTGAACGTTTCGCTCAAGGAAACAGCCATCGATATGGATGTCACGGTCGTTACAGCTTCACGCGTTCAGCAGAAAGCTTCAGAAGCTCCAGCTTCTGTCTCCGTGGTTGAGCCTCGCACCATCCGTGAAGCTCCGAAGTCAACACCAGTTGAGCACATCCGTGGACTGGCTGGTATCGATTTCTCGCAAACCGGTATCGCACAGCAAAATGTGAGTGTGCGCGGTTTCAATAATGTGTTCAGTGGTTCATTGCTCACGTTGACGGATTACCGCCTGGCAGGCGTACCGAGCTTGCGGGTGAACGTTGGCTATTTCGTTCCGGCTTCGAATGAAGATATCGAGCGCATGGAACTTGTCCGCGGTCCAGCTTCAGCGCTGTACGGACCAAACGCATCACAGGGCGTGTTGAACATTATCACACGTTCGCCGTTCTCGTCAAAGGGAACATCCGTCTTCATCGCCGGTGGCGAGCGCTCGCTCATGAATGTTGGTCTTCGTCATGCAGGTACGATTGGTGAATCGTTCGGATACAAGGTAACGGGCCAGTATTTCAAGGCTGATGACTGGGCATTTGTTGATCCAGTGGAGCAGGCCACGCGTGACGGAATTCTGAGTAAGGATACGTTGAAGGCAATCAATCCAGATACGCTCAAAATCGGCAATCGAAACAACGCTCACGAGCGATTTAACGTCGATGCCGGAGCATACTACATGCTTGGCGATAATACCATGGTGCAGATCAACGGTGGCATCTCGCAGTCAATCAATACGATTGAGATGACTGGCCTCGGTGCAGCCAATGGACGTGACTGGCGCTATACCTATGTCAACGCTCAGCTCACATCGAATGATTTGTTTGCCCAGGTCTTCTACAACAAGAGCGATGCAGGCAATACTTTCTTCTTGCGCACAGGTAACCCAATTGTCGATCGCTCATCGTTGATCGGTGGCCGACTTCAGCATGCCTACAACGTCAATGATGACATTCGTCTTACGTATGGCGCGGACTTCTTTGCAACGACGCCAGAGACAGATGGAACGATCAATGGTGTGAATGAAAATGATGATAACTACACCGAGATTGGTGGATACCTTCAAGCTGACTGGAAGATCACCTCGAACCTGTCGGCACTTGCAGCCTTGCGCGCCGACCAGCACTCCGTTATTGGAGAGATGGTGATGTCGCCACGTCTCGCCCTTCTCTACAAGCTCGACGAAAACTCCTCGGTGCGTGCAACGTTTAACACGGCCTTCTCGAACCCTGGTACCAACGACCTGTTCCTGGATCTCCTGAGTGTGCGTGATGCCTTTGGTCTGAGCGCTGCGAATCCTGCCTTCGCCGTTGGTGTATGGGGTGCCTCAGCAGGTCGTAATGGCTATACATTCAACCGTGATGGCGGAGTCCTTCGGTATATCTCACAGTTTGATCCAACACGTAGCGCTTGGATGCCAACAAACAACGTTGCCAACATGTGGCAAGCAGTAACGGCCGTTGTAACGGCTGACCCACGTCTTGCGCCGCTCAAGACGCTTCTCTCCGTTCTTGTGCCTGCACCAACGAATATCAAGGGAAGCCTTGGCACATTGAACCCAACAACACGTACCTTCATTCCGACAACTGAAGTACTTGATGTTGCCAAGCTGCGTCAGACGAGCACGCAGACAATTGAGATCGGATATACTGGAAAGTTGACAGACAAGTTGCGCGTTGCACTTGATGTTTACCAATCAACGGTAACGGACTTCATTTCTCCGCTCAAGGTTGTTACACCAAATGTATTCCTCAACGGCTCCGATGTCACTGCCTACCTGAAGCCAATCGTCAAGGGCGCCCTCATGCAGCAGGGTATGCCTGATGCTCAGGCTGAAGCAACGGCGACGTTGGTCTGTAATGCCTACGCGAGCGTTCCAGTAGGAACAGTTTCGCCGAATGAGACCCCGCACAAGGGAGACATTCTGCTTGCCTATCGCAATTATGGTCAGCTCTCGTACTTCGGAAGTGACTTCGCCTTCACCTACGAGCTTTCACCAAGCTGGTCTCTTTCAGGATCGGCAACGTACATGAGTCAGAATGTTTTTGCTGGTGAAGACCTTGGCGATGGTGCGGGTACAGACACAATTGCCCTTAATGCTCCAAAGTACAAGTCAGCCCTTGGTGTCATGCACCGCAACGCAGATCTTGGTCTGAATGTCGGTCTGCAATGGCGCTGGGTCGACGGATTCCGGATGAATTCTGGTGTCTATGTCGGTGATGTCAATGCCTACCACATGCTTGATCTCACAGCACAGTACGTCATTCCGGGTGTTGAAGGTTTGAGTCTGAATGTTTCTGCAACGAACCTTCTCGATCATCGAGTCCAACAATTTGTTGGTGCTGCAGCGATTGGTCGGATGGTTTCTGGACGTCTGACCTATACGTTCTAACACCTACGTTCGAACCTATACGAAACGGGCCACTCCTGTCCATGCGGCAGGAGTGGCCTTATCGTATGAGGGTTGCCCCTTTCCAAAGGAGTACGTTTTGCGGTGTGGTGATTACCACAACAACGACGCCCTTGGTAAGGGGCTTTTGGATGCGCAAGACATCGTAATCTGTCGATGTCGCTGTTACGATATGCTGGCCAAGCACATCATAGATGCTGCAGGTCGACGCATCCGATGGTAACCCAATGATCTCGAGGTCTTGGCCAACCTGGCGAATGGAAATCTGACTCTGTGAGTATTGCTCGGGTACGTCGACAGTGGCACGTTGGGTGATGAATGATGACGCCGGCCCCGTTGTTCGTTGCTGTTGTCCGTCGATACCGATTGCTCGCCAGAAATACCGTGTGCGCTCGAGGAGCCCATTGTACCAGGCAGTTCCACTCAGCGTAGCAAGCACGGTGTCGAGTACACGAAAGTCGGGATTGCGGCTGAGCTCTACCTCATATTCACGGTAGGTGTCTGAGGTAGAAAACTGCAGCTGTCCAGTCGTTGGAACATCTTCAGCATCGGTGGTCGGTCGCAGAGGCAATAGGCCAAGATTCGTCCGTTCTTCAGCGGTGATAAATCGTGCCGTATCTGACCACGGGCTTACCGTTCGATCGTTGATGGCCATCACCCTCCAATAGTAACTCGTCGAGGGAGAGTAGCCGGCAAGACGAACCGCAGATGACGGGAGGGTGGAGTCAACTAGCGCTGATGTTGCATGTCGTTGGTCGAAAACTTGGAGTCGGTATAACGTGGCATCCTGGACTGTCGTCCATGCAAATGCGATGCTGTCAGCGCCAAACGGATGCTCGTTTCCGCGAGGGTTGATGAGTATCGGACGTTGGAGCGGAGAATCAAATACGAGAGTGAATGCCCGTGGCTCTGAGGCAAGTCCAGATCCATACCGTCCGATTGCACGACATTCCCACATCATGGGGTGATTCTTTGGGAGGCTATTGACGCGCACCCACGGTGAGCGAATCGTTGTGTCACGATAGAGCACCGATGAATCTCGTGCTGATTGAATCACTAGACCATAGCGGACGGCACCGAGAACTGGTTCCCATGAAAACAGCGTCGATTGCGCGTACGGTAGCATCGCTTCTGGTTGGGGAGAAGTCAGTACTGGCTGCGATGGCGCGGTGATGATAAATGCGGCGGCCGCAGGACGCCCAGTGATTGTCCCATTGACACCTCGGACAGTCCAGGTATACCGCGTGTTGGGCTCAAGACGAGTTCCAACACTGAACGTATCTGCGATCGTGGTAACGTCGACGACTGGAATGCCGAGTTCGGCCTCACTGATGGTCAGGCGCGATTGTTTCGCACCGCTTCCCCGAGTCCAACGAAATGTCTGACCCGGCAGGATTACCGTGGTGTCCTTGCCGCTGAGAACCGGGGAGGTGAGCGTACAGAGTCCGATCTGCGTTGTGAACGAGAACACGCTCGACCATGGACCCACACTGTTCGAATAGCGTTTACGAACTCGCCAGTGATAGGTCTGAGCATGCACAAGACCACTGAGTGTTGTATCTGTTCGGCGAGTCGTGAAACGCTGTGGTGAGGTAAAGCTGGCATCTGTCGAGAACTCCACGTCATACGCGTCGGCAAGAGCTGCGACCTTCCAAACCAGCTTCGGAGTCGTGCTGACTTCCACAGCGCTGTTGAGGGGAGTCACAGGGATTGGATCAAAGCAATCTTTGTAGGCGAGCATAAATTCGCCAGTGAGAATCACCGGCAGTACGATCGCCTTGCGATCAGCAACATAGGCCCCCTCGAGTGGCATAAACCCCTCTTGACCCTCATTTGGACGGTACAGGAGTCGGATCTTCTCTGGATCTTCAACTGCGCTCATCGAGCCGAGATCGAAGATGAGCTCCCCGCGCACGGCTGCGGTATCCTCGACGCGCACAACCCAGCGCATGGGTATTGTACCGCAATGGGGAGCTCCGACAAACGTGATGAGTCGCGGTGCATAGGAGTGGCGCTCAACAACAACGCCAGTGGCAGATGTGACGCGCTTAAGGTTCATCGATACATGTGTTGTACTGTCGGCCGAGGCGAATGTGACGATACCTGCTGATGACACCTTCCGGAACAGACCACACATTCCCATTCGTGTTTTCAGGACGCGGTAGGAGGCAAGGGGCGTTCCTGATGCGTCACTGATTTCGGCAACAACGTGCCCCCTTCGGTTGACCTCTTGCGCAACTAATGGACTTCCTACTGGCTGGTTGACAAGGCCATAGCCGATCAGCACATTGCCGTTCTCCAGTTCGGATGCGCTTCCCATCGAGGCGGAGAACACCCTAGGGCTCGGGATATACTCCCAAACCCGCGTGGCAGTTCTTCTGGTCGTATCAAGCGTGTATTCGACAACTCTCGATGAGCGGGGCTCGGGCTTCAGGTTGCCATTGTCAAAGAGCATGAGCGTACCACGCGTCGTGTAGAATGCCGTATGCTGGTGTGAGAATCCAGTGAAGCTCTGGGCTGTATCATTTGTGAAGGTGAATTGATTCCCCCGAGATTTTTCTCCACCGAGGCGCCAGAGAACGGAACCTGTTGTTCGGCTGATACAAATGACCTCGTCGAGATGCCGACAGGAGAGGATGATGTTGCCGCTCGGGTCCGCTGTAATAGAGTTTACATGGATATAGTCGATCCGCGATTGTGTCAGATCGATGTCTTCGGTGGCATCTGTTGCCAGAATGTGGTCGAGAGACTTCCATTCGAAGAGAACATCTCCTGTCTTGAGCGAGCGCTCCTGTATGATCGCGCCGCGAACAATGGCGTCCTTTCGTCCACCTTGAACACTACCTGACAGGTCAACAATGCGATCATCGTGTCCCAATAGCATGTAGGTGGTGTCAGTCCACATCTTCCCTTCATGGAAGTCGATTGGATAGCCCCCTGAAAGGCGCAGCGTATCGGTGGCATCGAGCATGCGATTCCGTCGAAGGAACTGGGTCGTTGAGCCGACCGCTAGAAAGTGGGTGATCACCGAATCGCCGTACGACTGCAGCGTTGAGATAACGCCGGATGACCGACGACGGATGGTCACACCAGAGTGGTCGAGAAAGCCAAGAGAGTCGTAGGCATCGGGCGCGATGAGGAAATACCCTGGGTCGACAAAGCCCAGCTTCTGCACGGATAGAGTGCGGAACCCCTGAGTCAAGGCGGTAGCCTGCAGGAGAAGTATCCACGCAAATGCGATGAGTGTCGTTACACGACCGTTGCAAAACATCATTGTTGCCATCCGGACGCAATAACCCAGTTTGGGCCATTTCGTTTCACACGAGGACCTGGTGAAAGCTGACGCGGTAACTTGCAGGATGAAGTATTGTGAATACATGTCAAAGACGTTTGTGGTGGTGTCAGTGTTGGCATTGCTTCTGCCTATGAGCGCCACGGCGCAGCCCCTTGCCCCTGTCGCAGTGGATATCCGGGGATTCACAGCGCCTGGGTACTTCGTGGCTGCTCCTCTGCAACAGGACACGCTTGTGTTTACAGACGAGTATGGACGGGCTCTATTCCACACACGCGTTGGACTTCACACGAACGTTCTCACCGATGGTCAGAACTACGTGACATACTTCGCTGGTAGCAGAAGATCACGCTACTACGTCCGGCGTGACGCGTTCTTGAATCCCATTGATACGTTTTTTCTGCAAGGGGCAGGCGTAGCAGACATCCATGAGGGGAAGGTCTGGTCAGATACGTCAATGCTCATACTTGGGGTTGAAAATGTTACGATGGACCTCTCAAACATTGTTCCTGGGGGACAGGCTGAGGCCACAGTGCTTGTGAATGTGATTCAGGAACAGACATTTGACGGACGAGTTGTCTTTGAATGGCGATCAACAGACCATATTCCCGTCACGGACGCTGTTGCTGATATTGATCTGACTCAGAACTACATCGACTATCTCCACATCAATTCAGTTTCTCGTGATCTCGACGGTCATCTCCTTGTTTCGTGTCGACATACTGATGAAGTCATCAAACTTCACCATCAAACGGGTGCGGTAATCTGGAGACTCGGCGGTCAGTCCTCGAAACGAAACCAGTTTCGGTTCATTGATGATTCTTCGAATGGTTATGTCGGTTTTTCACATCAGCATACAGCGTTTCGTACCAGCCGCGGTACACTGATGCTCTTCGACAATGGAAATCTCAAGCCAACACCACAACGAACGCGTGTTGTGGAGTATGAACTTGATGAGCTCCAACGAACGGCACGACGCGTATGGCAGTTTTTCCCTCCAACCGACGTGTTTGTGTCATCGATGGGCAATGTGCAGGAGCTTCCCAATGGGAACCTTGTTATTGGCTACGGGAGTGAAACAACCAACGTACTGGCGCATGAGATAAACCGTGAGCGTGGCATCGTCGCAGAGCTGCGTAATCCGACGGCTGCGCCAATTAATCCGTACCGTGTGATGAAGACGACGATTGGAATGACCGGTGTCGTCGATACGGTAAGCGTCAGCGGGCAGTACATTTTTGCCGACGCTGATAGCACAACTGGGCTGAGGTTCGATGTTACAGCAGTTGATAGTTCAGTCATACTCGCAGTTGAGCGGCATCATGTCCTGCCCCCGCAAGTAGACATCCATGGAGATTCGCCGCAACACCTCTTTCCATACCGATGGTCGTTGCGGTTCCTTGGCGGGGATAGTGCACATCGTCTGCTCAAAGGCTCGACACACCTTTCGATGTCTATTCTTCCGGCAGGTATCGACCCCGATGACGTGCGTTGGTATTGTCGGGACACAGTTGGGAAGGGGCACTTCACCCTCGTTCAAATGACGTATAACAACGACTCTGGGACATTCCGTACGGACCGCATCCTGCGAGGTGAGCTGATTGCAGGACTTCGACGTCTGCCAGAGCCATTGGCTCTTAGCCCGCTCGCACAGGCCCGAGTTGCCCCTCGTGCAGCCATATTCTCTGCCCGTGTTATTCCGACTGTTGACTCCTGCGAGTTGATGATCTGGCCGGTTGACGATTCGACGCAAACGAAGCGTTATCGAACCATAGTCATGCAAGATGGTGTCGCATTCTGGGTCGTTGATGATCTCGCGGAGACGGCAACCTATCGCTGGATGGTACGATCAGTGAGCCAACGTGGTGTCTCATCATCGACGACTCCGCGTGAGCTTACGACCGGTATGGCTGTGTTGCCGCGGCCGGTACCATCGTCATCTGCATCAATGAATCTGCCAGTCGGTGACGTGACGTTGCAATGGACGCCAGGAGATCCATCGAGTAAGATTCTTCTTCAATTCTACCAGTCGCGTCGTAGCGATGGTCTCGGCGTGCAGTTTGCACATGGCAGTGTCGATACCATTGATGGCACTCGGATATCACGAACAATTCGAGTGACAGCGCCTGGTTCGTCATGGTTCTGGCGTGCACTGGCAATTGATTCCAATGGCAACTGCTCGCCGTGGTCGGACTCTACCGGATGGTGTATGTCTGCCGACATCGCACAGCCGGGTGTTCCCCTTAGCCCTGATTTCACACAACGTGATATCCACCAGACAGCTATTCTGCGATTTTCAACGTCAGAATCTTATCAGGAGTATACAGTTCACCTAGGTAGAGGAGCGTTTGATCCGGTACCACGTATTCTGCCTGCGAGCGGTCCTGGAGAAGTATTTGTATCGGACCTGGATCCTGCTACAACCTACTATTGGCGAGTTGTGAGCAAGGGCTCGGATGCTGATACGGGAGCTCTGGCGATGTTTCGAACAACCGCGACGAGTAGCATACGTTACCATCGCGAAACACCGGTGATCGTGCATGCAAGCGGCGATGTGATGTTTCATAGGGGGCTTGATAGCCCCATTCAGGACGTGCTCCTATTCGATCTACTTGGCCGAAGTGAGCAGCCAAAGTGGTTCGAGCGCGAGGGTGGCTGTCAGATCGAGCTCTCGTCGGTGATTCGCGGTTGGAAAGCAATACGAATTCGGCTTGCTAACGGCGACATCCACGTGACCTCGCTCGTTGTTCCATAGCAAGCTCAGTTACGGGGTGAGCTTCCGACGAAGCTCCTCAAAGCGGATGCGATAGAGAAAGCCATCAACATTCAGCATGTAGAGATACGGGCCGACGGATGCAGCCACACGCGTTGTCATCATCTCCTCAGAGAGGTATGACTTCCAGGAACGACCGCCGTCGAGACTGATCGATGCGGTCGGGTATCCGGCAGCATAGAGAACACCATCGCGGTGAACCGCGGCATTGATAAAGGGTCGGAACTCGAATCCAGTCGGGAGCTCTGCCGACGTCACGACATCTTGCTTATCGAGAACAAGTGTTCCCGTTGTTGTGAGAATGACCATTGTCGAGTCCGCCGGAACGACCGTGTTGACGTTGTAGTCACGCAAGTCGGAATGCACGGCATTCCACGAAGTGCCCATATCCTGTGAGCGCCAGAGACCATGCATCGTCGATAGATATAATGTAGAGTCGACAACTTGGAGTTTTGTGATTTCCGAACTTCCGACTGGTTGTGCGATGCGTTCCCAGGTGCGTGCGGTATCGCGACTACGGTAGATCCAGCCGTCGTGACATCCGAGAAAGAGCGTAGAGTCTACCACGCAAATGGTTGATGACAGACAGGTAGGCAGTGCACGTGCGAGGGAGCGGACCGAAGAGCTACATGAAGGCACGATGCAAGGTCCACGCAGCGTTGATCCGATCAGCAGGCCATCGATGAAAGGCTCAACAGATGTGACGCCTGCATTGGTTAGGCCAAGGTGAAGGCTTTCACCATTTGTACGAGTATGTGAAATAAACCCGACGCCTTGTTCCCGCATCCCAACAAAAACACCCTCATTCGTTGGCGTCAGGCAGAGAGGATCAACGGGGTCCGCAAGCTGATCAAACGGTATAATAGACCAAGTTGTAGAGTACTCTGGACGCCGATAGATGCCTGTTGCTCCGGAAGAGACCCCTGCATAGAGCATGTCGTTCATAACGCACACCGTGCGGACGAACTCGCCATTGAGCATATCCGTAGGTGCGACAAAGCTCGTCTTCTCAATGCGATCAATGGTAAGGATACCGCTGCGACCTAGACCCACGAAGATGTGCCGATACGAACCGGCAATACATGATGCATCAGCAATGCGGGCATCAGCATAGATGATTGCAGCACCCGATACCGTGCGGATGATGGCCATGCTATCTCGCAGCGCAAAGGTCTCGTTGCCTGACTGTGTTGTTCGGTAGACGTCGAGATCAGAAACTGATGTCCATCCAGTATCCGTTGGAACGAGCACATTTTGTTGTGACCCGGCAGCACTGCGGTGGCGTGTCCACGAAAGTCCCCAGTTCGTGGATTGGTTGATAGTGCCGGCAGGGGCGAGAGTGGTGATCGTATCACCGTGAATTCGAACAGCAGAAACGGTTCGTTGTGGAAGCTCAGCAGCAAGGGGCGTCCATGTCCTGCCTGAATCACTTGAGACAAGGACATCTTCCATCCCGTAGGCAATGAGCTTATCACACCATGGAACAAGAGACAGGATCGACGAGTGACGCCGATCCGACAAGCGCTCGAAGAGTCGTTCGGTTCCAACGCGTCCGCGACGGAGGCGTTGTTCCTGTGATTTTGCACAAATTGCTCCGATGAGAAGCAAAAGACACAGGCCGTATCGCATGGTAGTCATGCGGCAAATATGCCGAAGTACATCGCTATTCATGGTCTTGCATCTTTTCATGGTGCTGCTAACAGTCGAACTTCAGGCGCAGCGTGGATTTCAGCGTCTTGCCGTTGAGCCCCTTGTTCATCCTCAGCCGGGCTACTTTTTGTTTGCACCGAATGCTCATGACTCGATTGGTCTAATGGACCATTCGGGTGAGGTGGTCATGAAGTTTCGGACGGGCCCAGTTGGGAACCCACGTGTTGACGCTCCCAATACGCTCTCGCATTTTGTGGTGCTTGGTTCGGGGGTAAATCGCTTTGGAGCGTACATCCTGCGGGATGGTTTTCAGCAACCATTTGATACGATCTATCCTGTCGGCGCGATGAATGCCGATTTTCATGAGGGACGGGTGTGGTCGGACACAAGCTTTCTGCTGCTCGCCACGCGCCAAGTGCCGGTAGACCTGTCATCAGTCGTCAATGGTGGTGCAGTCAACGGAAGAGCCATTGAGTGTGTGGTGCAGGAGTTGTCGTTTGACGGTCGTGTACTCTTTCAGTGGAACTCGCTCGACCACATCGCGGTCGATCAAGCATCAGATGAGAACGACCTCCTCCAGGAGCTTGTGGACTATCTGCACGTCAATGCCGTTGAGCGTGACCACGATGGCAACCTGCTGATCTCGTGTCGCAACACGGACGAAGTGATCAAGGTTGAGTATCCAAGCGGAAAGCTTCTCTGGCGATTTGGTGGTTCGGCCTCCAAGGGGAATCAATTCCGGTTTCTCAACGATACGAGTAATGGCTTTGTTGGTTTTTCTCATCAACATTCGATGATTCGCACACGACGTGGTACGATCATGTTGTTTGATAACGGTAACCTCAAGCCGCAGCCCTGGTCAAGTCGTGTGGCAGAGTACGAGATCGATGAAGTCCTCAAGACGGCGCGCCTCGTCTGGTCGCACAAGCCCAATCCGGAAACATTTGCACCAACAATGGGCAGTGTCGCCGAACTACCCAACGGGAACATCCTCATCGGCTATGGAAGCGGTTCCGGTCTAGCCCCTGGGAAATCTCCAGTTGTTGCTGAGGAGATCCGCCGTGATGGGGGGGTGGACGCACGATTGCGGATCGCTGGTGCAGAGACAGTTTCGGCGTATCGTGTGATGAAGGTGCAGTATGGAATGACGGCGCGTGCTGATACGGTAAAGACAGCAGGCATCCTGGCCGGTGCAGTCGGAGATAGTTCAACGAATATTGACATGGTCATCACCAACGTCGACCGACCGACATCGGTTATCGTTGAGAAGCACCATTATCAGCCGCATCAGGCCCGTGTCGAAACGGTAGACGTCTGCACTGTGTTGCCATATCGTTGGGTCATTCGCATTGATCAACCTGCTGCGGTTGCCGGCTCACTCAGAGTATCCGGCAGGGGGCTTCAGTTTCTTGATCTTGCGGATCTGCTCGAACTGTGCTGGAGGCCAACAGAAGGTCAGGGAGCATTTCAGCGTCTGACTTCGGCAACCCTATCAATGTCAGATTCGACCTGGACAGTCCCAGAGCTTCGAGCTGGGGAATATTGCATTGTCTCGAAGAATTGCATTCAGCCGCGCCCCCTGGCACCGATTGCAAACACCGTTGTTGATGCAGCTCGGCCGACATTTCGGATTGCTGCTGCCGATGGCGCTACGGGGTATGATCTGCAAGTCGCTCGAGACCCGGAGTTTGCTGTGCGGCCCATCACCATTCGGATCGTCGATACCTCCCACGCATTCGGAGATTCGCTCGTTCAAGGGGTGCAATACTTCTGGCGTGTGCGTCGCGTACGGAATGCGTCGGTCGGTTTGTGGAGCGCACCAGAGTCCTTTTCAATTCGTGCTACCCGCCCCGTTCTCCTCGCTCCGGTTACGTATGTCGACGGTGATACTGCTGTTCTTCCGGTTGATCGAACGCTGCGATGGAGAAGCTTCCCTGCTGCATCATCATATCGTGTTCAAGTTGTAGGGGGTGTCGGAAAGGAACCGATAATTGACACGGTCACAAACGATACGACAATTGCAGTTGTCACGCCGATGAATCCATCCGAGCGCTATGATTGGTCGGTTCGTGCGGATATCGGTGGACAGCAGACAGAAGCGGCGGTTTCTGTGTTTGGGACCTTGCCCACGCAGCCACGATTTCTCTTGCCCGATCCGTCGGTGTTCCTCGCACGCGATGAGCCATTGCGTGTTGTCACGCGACCATTTCAGGGGGCCGACAGTGCTATCGTCGAGGTTTGGGATGGTCCCGGGCGTGTTCGAGTGACCGAGAGTCGAATTGCTAGCAGGCAGGCCGAGCTTCGTGGTCTTGCTGCTGGTGAAGATCTCCGCCTTGTCCTTGCCGCGCATGGGCGGTATGGAACGTCGCGTTCAGAACCACGCATTGTGCGACTTGTTGAGCGTGAACCGCTTGCACGACCAGAGATCGTGCAACCGATTCAAGGAGACGCCATTCGAGTGGGTGCTAGGGTTACGTTTGAATGGCAGCCCGTGTCAGAGGCCGACTCCTACCATGTGCAGGTTGCCACCGGACCAGCATTTGACAGTCCTCTGCTCGATACTGTCCTTGGCTCGACGATTGTAACTGCGCAGTTGCCAGCAGAGGCACGTCTTCTGCAATGGCGTGTTCAGCCGCGGCGTCGAGCGCGAGCAGGGGCCTGGAGTGATACTACATTCGTAACGCTGAGATCTACCGAACCACTGGAGCTTGTACCCGTCGTACCGGTGCATGGTGCCTCCGCTGCCGCCATTGATGGCATCTTTTCGGTTACTCCACCGAGGGGCGATATGCCCCTGATCATCCAGTACTCACAGGATCCGTATCTCGACACTCTCGATGGTGCCATCCAGAGTGCAACACCAACAGCTAACTACCGAGGGCTCCGGTCCAGCACGACGTACTACTGGAGAGCCGCGGCTATTCAGGACGGCATAGTGAAACCAATTGGGCCTATCGGGGTTTTTCGCACGACGGCAACGTCCGACGTTGTCAACGACGTGGAAAGCAGGCAGGGGGCTGTGTGGTTCGATGCATCGGTTCGCATGATTCGATTCTCAGAGCCCGTCAATTCGATGGGGGATATCCAAGTCGTTGATTTGCAGGGTCGGAAACTTGACGTTCAACACCATGGGGAACACTTGATCGCACTTACTAACACGTCAGTCACAACTCTGCCAAGGATCGTGTTCGTCTGTGCGACCAAGGTGAACTCGGGGCATATCTCTTCATGGGCTGTTGTTGTTTGGTAAAATATGATGAATGTTGCCCCACAAGGTTCATTTGTGTACATTACGCGATAATCCGCAAGCTCTGCCTGTGGATCTGCACCGATAGAAACTTATTCACAGTTACGAAGGAAGCGGGAGTATGGCCATTTCTACGTGGTATCATACGTTTGGTCTCAAACGACTTGCACTCAGCATCATCATGATTGCTGGCCTTGCATTGTCAAACCAAACGACAAACGCCCAGTGTGTTTACGGCTGGGGCAACCTTGCGATCACAGCTCCAACGGCGGGCTCGTCGTGGGCAACGAACTCCACCATGACCATTCGGTGGTCACAGGGATCGTACAATGCCGGCTATTACTACATGACCTACAAGTTGGATTATTCGTCCAACAATGGTAGCACATGGGTAAACATTGTCAGTGGTATTAACGGATTCACAACGAGCTACGCATGGACCTTGCCGTTGAATCTTACGCCGACAACAACGTATCGTCTTCGCGTCTCGGAAGTACCGGACTACTACAACTTCGGTTGCGCGTTCCAGTATCCTGGTCAGTCGGGAACATTTACGGTGTTCAGAGCGTGTTCTGCTCCAACGATTTCAGCGCAACCAACAAGTCGTACCGTTTGTACGGGACAACCAACGACATTTACGGTTTCATCGGATATGGCCACGGGAACCTATGAGTGGTTCCGCGACGGTGTGCTAGTTGGAACGACGCGTACGCCATCATATACCATTGCCAACGTTACGCTCGCTAGTGGTGGTCTGTACAGTGTTACGCTTCGCGATGACTGTGATCCTGCCGGAAAGTTTACAAACTCGTCAACAGCGCGTCTGACGGTAATTGAGTCGCCAGCAGTTACGGTTAACCTCCCAGCGACGCGTGTTGTCTGCGAAAGCGCCAACGATACGCTGCGCATCCGTGCTGTTGGAGCTGGTCGTAGTTTCCAGTGGTACAAGGACGGTGTCGCAATTCCTGGTGCAACGGACTCCAACTATGTCGTCAACAATGCTCAGGCCACATCAACGGGTAAGTACTACTGCATGATTGCTGGCACCTGTACCCCTCCAGCCACAAGTGCGACATGCGATCTCACGGTTGCCGCAAAGCCCCGTATCACGCGCAACCCAGTTGCTGTTACTGCCTGCCCAGGCTCAAGTGGTAATGCAATCAGCGTCACTGCTACAGGTTTGAATTTGGCGTATCAGTGGTACAAGGATGGCGTGCGCATTGATGGCGCTACGAGCTCGACGTTGACCTTTAACAACTATGACTATTCAATGAACGGACAGTACTACTGTCTCGTACGGTCTGACATCCCGAACCCGAACAACTGTGCTATTACGGCTCAGTCTTCAACTGTACGTGTTTCTGGATATCGCGTACCGACCATCTCGGTGCAGCCAAAGAATACCATAGCTTGTGCTGGTGGAACAACAACGCTTGTCTCCGAGTTTGCTGGAACGGGTCTGACATATCAATGGTTCAAGGATGGCAAGGCTCTCGCTGGTCAGGCATCGAATACGCTTGTGTTGTCATCGATCAAGGCTGATGCTGCTGGTCGATATGTTGTTGTGGCAACAGGAACCTGCGGCCTTAGCACGACGAGTGACACGGCTAGTGTTACAGTGATCACGAAGCCAACGATCACCAAGCAACCAGAGAACACAACACTAACTGTTGGTGAGCGCTTGACGTTGACGGTTGACGGTACGGACCTTCAGTCGGTTCAATGGTACAAGAACGACCTTGCCATCAAGGATGCTACGACGACTACCTATTCAATCCCGAGTGTCGTTAAGGCTAACTCTGGTTTCTATTCCGCGCGTATCACGAACACCTGCGGTGGTGTCGTCTCTGTTGCAGCCAAGGTTGAAGTGAATGATCCGGTTGTTCCTCGTCCAGCAATTGAGCTTGCAGAAACATCTGTGGATTTCGGTGAGATCCCAGCAGGATACAGCAAGTCAACAACGCTTGCTGGTCTGATCAAGAACGTTGGCAATGCACCGCTGACGATTACGGAAATCAAGCTATCTCCATCAGATTTCAGCCTCAGCAATGCGCCGACAACTCCGTTTGACATTGCTCCTGGTGCTGACCAGACGCTGGTTGTAATCGCTGCACCGACGTCAAAGGGAACGGTGAATGGATCTATGACCATCCGGTCGAATGCCCCACTGACGCCGCAAACAGCTGTTGCTCTCTCTGCGAAGTATGTTCTCCGATATGACGCTCCTGCGTCACAAGACTACGGTCAGGTAGAAACAGGTGCTTCGTCTGAGAAGTGTGTTACACTGACAAATAATTCGTCACAAGTTGTTACGATTGATCAAGCATCAGTGATCGGTGTAAATGCCGCTGAGTTCAGCGTTGTAACGGCAATGCCGTTGACGATCGCTGCCGGCGGTACGGCCGAGATTTGTGTCAAGTTCAATCCTGGCACTGTAGGCACCAAGACAGCACAATTGTCCATTCGCTCATCGAATGGTGGTAACTCCTCTGTTGAGCTTCGCGGTCGTGGTGAAACACCGGGTGGTGTGATCGATGCTGTTGAGGCCGGTATCGGTGTCTTCCCGAATCCAGCAACGGATGTGCTTGAACTGCGTTTCGGTAAAGCGATGCCAGCAATGCTGTGCTCAATTGTTAACGCCGCTGGAAGCGTCGTTGCCTCCATGAACGTCGAGTCGCTCGATGCTGGTTCGACGATCCGCTGGAATATTGCCGATAAGGTTGCCTCAGGTGCCTATACACTTGTCGTACGCTACGGCGAGAATGCAACATCACTGCCAGTTACGGTCGTTCGCTAAGAAGGTATACTGCAGCTCTCGTTCTCCACGAACGAACATTTTTCAAAGCGCCATCGCGGCTACCGCGATGGCGCTTTTTGCTTGTAATGGACCCCCCGTAATCCACGGGCTCAAGTGCAACTGAATCCGAGTTATCCACACATTGTGTATAAACACGGTACAGTGCGGAGATTTTCAGGATTTGGTGAAAGGTTGCGTATGTACAATAGCCACTCTTGCAATATATTTAGATCGGGTCTACCGAGCCGCTGCTGCACACGCGCCGGAGGCATGAAACGGCCAACAATTTTCTCTACCAATTTCACCATACCACAAGGACTTGTCATGAGCCGACAACTACTTCGTGCGTTGCGGATTCTTGTACTCAGCTGTGTTTTGACGGTTGCGTCATTTGCACAGGTTGACATCAAAATCAACACGACAAACGGCAGCTATCCATCAGAGATAGGATGGCAGATCATCAACACGGCTACGAACGCCGTTGTTCATTGTAAGGCCCCGTATTCGGGTGCCCTTCCGAATAACCTTGTCATCAACGTTCCGGCGGCCACATACCAGGTGCGTGCATTTGATGCATGGGGTGATGGTTGGAATGGTGGTAACCTGACGATCACATATAATGCCAATGGACAAACTCTTTTCTCTGGATCATATATTGGCACGGCGCGTCAATCAAACACATGTCCGGGTCCAACAGCACCGGTGCAGACGACGCAAAACTTTGGAACGTTCACGGTCGTAGTTCCATGCGTGGCTCCGACGATTACGGCACAGCCGCCATTTACGCTCCAAGCCTGCACAGGCCAGCCATTCTCGATCACGGTGTCGAGCAATCTCACAAATGGTACGTGGGAATGGTTCCGCGACACAGTGAGCCTCGGTGTTCAATCAACGCCAACCCTGACGATTGCGAATACCACGCTCGCGAATGCCGGTACCTACCGCTGTATCCTACGAGATAACTGCAACCCGGTCACTGCAGCAGTAACCTCGGCGAACTGTCGTGTGTCTGTTGTTCCTTCGCCAACAATCACGGTCAATCCTGACCCATTGCGTGTTATCTGTGAGAGCAAGAACGACACGCTCCGCGTGCGAGCAACTGGTGCGAATCGCACATTCCAATGGTTCAAGGATGGAGCTCCGATCGCTGGTGCGACAGACTCTAACTTCGTTGTTATCAATGCACAGGCCACTTCGAACGGTGATTACTACTGCGTCGTTTCTGGACTGTGTCAGCCCCCTGCTACAAGCTCGACGACGAAGGTAACCGTTGCAGCAAAGCCACGTATTACGAAGGAGCCAACTGGTCTAGATGTATGCCCAGGTTCAAATAACACGATCAGTGTTGCCGCAACCGGCTTGAACCTTGCATATCAGTGGTACAAGGACGGTGTGCTCATCAACGGCGCAACGAGCTCGTCGCTGGCATTTAACAATTATGATTATTCGATGAACGGTCAGTACTACTGTATGATCAAGTCGGATATCCCAAATCCAAACAACTGTATTATCTCTGCGCAGTCGCGCACCGTGCGTGTCTCTGGCTTCCGTCAGCCGGTTGTTGAAACACAGCCAAAGAGCATGGATGCCTGTGTTGGAACAACGACAACACTTGTTGGTACGTTCAAGGGTACGGGTCTCAACTATCAGTGGTTCAAGGATGGCAAGGCTCTGGACGGACAGACGGCGAATGCTCTTGTGATCAACGCTACAAAGGCCTCGGACGCCGGTAAGTATGTGTTGGTAGCAACTGGAACATGCGACTTGAGCGCATCAAGCGATACGGCGATTGTGACGGTACTTTCTCGTCCACAGATCACCAAGCAACCAGAAGCTGCTACACTCACTGTTGGAGAGCGTCTAACCCTTACAGTCGATGCGAATGACATCCGCTCAATCCAGTGGTACAAGAACGACATCGCCATCAAGGATGCCGCAACGACAACGTACTCGATTGCCAGTGTGGTGAAGGCAGACGCTGGTTTCTACTCGGCTCGCATCACGAATGGTTGTGGTGGTGTGGTTTCGGCAATCGTCAAGATTGTTGTTAACGATCCAGTCCGCCCAACTCCGGCGATCACCCTTTCTCAGTCATCGATTGAGTTTGGTGACATTCCGGTGGGCTATTCCAAGTCCATGAGCGTCCCTGCGATGATTAAGAACACGGGCAATGCACCGCTGACCATCTCGTCGATCACATTGTCGCCATCAGATTTCACACTCAGCAATGCGCCAACGCTTCCGTTCGATATTGCACCGGGTGCAGACCAGACCGTAACCGTTGTTGCTGCTCCGACGTCAAAGGGTGTGGTCAATGGAACAATGACCATCCGCTCGAATGCATCGGCTTCGCCGCAGGTGTCCGTGGCACTCTCTGCCAATTACGTGATGCGCTATTCGCATAATTCAGCGCAGAGCTTCGGCATGATTGAAACGGGTACGACATCGGAGAAGTGCATCTCTTTCACGAATACATCAGCGCAAGAGATTACCCTCGATCAAGCCACAGTGACCGGTGTGAATGCTGCCGAGTTTAGCGTTGTAACAGCGCTTCCACTAACGCTCGCAGCTGGCGCATCTGCAGATATTTGCGTGAAGTTTGCTCCGGGTACAGTGGGTAAGAAGTCAGCCCAGCTGGTCGTTCGCTCATCGAATGGCGGCAACTCGACCGTCGCTCTTGATGGTACGGCCGAAACGCCAGGTGGTGTCGTTGATGCAGCAGAGTACGGCCTTACTGTTGGCCCGAACCCAATGCAGAACTCATTGGAGATTCGCTTCGGTAAGCCAACGGCTGCCATGGAGATTGCTCTTGTCGATGCATCGGGACGTTCCGTCTACACCACATCGCATGATGCAGTGGAAGCTGGAGCGATTGTTCGCATCAACACCAGCGGTGCGATCGCGAGCGGAAGCTACATGCTGACAATCCGCACTGGATCAGATGTAATTGTGGTCTCAGTGAGCGTAGTCAAGTAATTCTCTGCCATTATGGCACGTATAAGGGCGATGTCACGATTGTGACATCGCCCTTCTTTTTTTTGCATACTGTATCGGCTTCACCATCGGAGTCTGGACTGATGAATCATCTACAGTTATCGTTGTGCGCCGTAGCGGTGTGCATCACAACGTCGCTTCACGCGCAGGTGCGTCCATCGCGCACGTGGGAATCAATTCCCAATCGCAAGAGCGCTACCTCAGGGGTAATGCCCAGTATTGTCGGCGGAGGTGAGTTCCAACGGTCCTGGGGGTCATTTGCAGGAGAACAGGCGTGGCAGTTTCGGACACATCTCCAGGTAGAACCGTATCGATTCTCTGATTCGACAGATCCTGTGCAGTGGACGACGACTATTGAGGCGCATCAGGAGATGACGGCGAATCCATACAATGACATTCGCTTCAATCCTCGAACAATGCGATGGGAGGAGTTCTTCTGGATGCACATGATCGCGGAGACGTACTCGGTGCGTGCTGGGTTCGTGCACAGATGCAAGCACGACCTCGATAATCTCGGGGGCCCGGACGAAGACAATCCTGTTAGCCCCTTGCAAGCTGAGCAGCGAACAATAATCCTGACAGGGCCGGCAATCGGTATAACCTGGTTACCAAAATCGACATCAGTCGGTGAGCTATCGTTGTCAGCCGGTGCGGAGTTCTTCGTCAATGCATCGGACAACCGACGGCCAGGTACGATCGCTGGCTCATGGTCGGGAATGCAGGGGGCGGTGTGGAGTCGGATTCAGAACATGATTCGCATCTCGGCCCACGTCGGTCTTCTCATGTCTGCGAGCATAAGCGTTCCATGGTATGCGACACGTCCGGGAGCAAGCTCCGCCGAGCCATACGATGCCCGAGCGGAACTTGCTCTCACGCTCATGGGGCCAACCTCGCGCATGGACATTGCACTTGTTGGAGAGCGTTCGTTTGACGAGTTGGCCATGACCATGCCGGCAGCCTCGTCCTACGTCGGACTGTGCGTGCGATTTATGCCGCAGTTGAATGTTATGGAATAACGTCAATCACAACCGTGCGATTATACATGCGTCCCTCTGGAGTGTCGTTGGTAAACAAGGGCTCGTCCTCGCCGACGGCGTTGGAGGTGAATCGAACGTTGCGAATGCCACGGGCCGATAACTCTTCCTTCATCATCGCCATCACTTGGTCAGCTCTCTTCATCGATAGCTCTAGATTTGCCTTGCCAATCTCATCGGTGTGACCATAGATATTCACACGTGCGCCGTTGCGGATTTCGGGGATGATGTCTGAAGCCAAGAAGTTTTTGGAGCGAGCCACAGGTTCGTCGTCGTTGAACTCAAAGATGAGACGATGGCGTAATGAGGTGCCTTCCTGGTCGGTGCGCACGAGGGTAAGTTGTTCGGATTCCGTTCGCGTTTGGCCATCACGACTCGTCGCGTCGACGGTGAGTGTGAACTTTGCAGATCGCTGATTCGGCTGAAGAAGGCCGGTCGGATCAAGGAACGTTGTTGCCTGTGTGAAAGGACCGAATGTTCGACGCTGCCCGTTACCCTCGATACGTGCACCCCAGCTCGATAGATCGCGCATTGCCGAAAGGTCTATTAACATCTGGTGCTCTGTTTCTGAAGGTCGCACTGATGTTACCATGACGCGGGATCCAAGTCGATCGGGTTGCATGTTGCGAAACTGGACACGTCGATTCTCATCGGCGAGTCGAGGGCTCGCTGTGCGGTTGGTACCTGACCGAGGCTCTGGATCGCCCGTGGTGATCTTCAACTGCTCGGGTTTGACACCCCAAACGTTGACGAGATAGTCACGAACCCGCTCGGCGTTAGCACGCGCATTACCACCGTCGGGATCTGACGAATACAGCTCAACACTTGCGCCTGGGTAGGACGTCAGACGCCAACCCATGTAGTTGAGAATGTTGTAATACACGCCGCGCTGCACTGTGGGTCGCTGATCAACATCACTCACGTCGATCGTTGTTGTTGAAGCCGCTAATGCAAAGGTCCGCGTTTGATCACGTGTAAGCGTTACGTACCGTTGAGGAATCTCCGTTGATCCTCGATCGAAAAAGACGTACGGACGCAAGGGGAAATCTGCGCGTTCAATGCGCTTTGAATACACACCCTCACGTGGCTCCGTGGCGCGAAACAGCTTGCCGGGGACTGGTGCAGGTATGGGGGAAGGAGCTTCACGTGTCGATTCCAAAATTTCCGGTGCGCTTCCAAATGCCAATGCCACGCCCCCTCGTATCGAGACCGTGCTCATTGCATCGTTGAAGGCATTTTGGTTTGTGAAGTTTGTTCCGCGCTGACCTACCATGTAGGAGGCCTCGACGAATGGCGTCAGGATCCACTGTGACGATGAGGTTGGGCTTGATAGGAATACATCATATCCAAACCCGGCAAAGCCCGATCCGGTGAGTGCATGCTTGACTGTGCCGGGGGCCGCCACATCTACATCGAGTTGCTGCGCTCCTGCCTCCGGCGTAAAATCGAACTTCTGCTCTATTGCAGCTCCGAGTCCCACTCCCGCTGTTACATGGAAGTTGTCACCAACGTAAAACTTGAAATGAGGCTCAATCGACACATAGCTCATGTTGAATTGATAATCATCGTTATAGTATCGCACGGCTTCAGCAGATGCTACGCCATCGCCTTTGATGACAGACTTCTCGTCTGTTGCGAGTAGACTCCTGTTATCATAGGTCACGCGTGTACCAAAGTGCAATCCGTCCGTTAGGGAGGTCTGGAAACTCAGACCACCATAGAGACCACCCCCTTGTCCATCGTTGTAGTAGTCTTGATTGAACTGTCCGATGGGGCGATTAGGGTCGGTTACCCACTTCGCGTAGCCAATTCCTGCCATGTTAAAGTTTCCGCCAAGCAGCAGACCCCAGCGTGTCGATACAATCGGTGGTGCTTGCGCAAGCGACTCAACAAGCGCTAGGCTGAGCGCTGCAACGAGAAGCAGTGAAGATTTCTTGGGCATGATGGTGACTCCGAACGGTGAACAAAATGCGTGCGTTGACGCACGATGCGTCACACACGATGCAATGCTACCCGTCGGCACGAGCCCCTTTCATGATTTTCGGCAAGGGAGGAGGAAATACGAAGTACGAAGTACGAAGTAGAAATGACGAAGTACGAAGTATGACTGACGTAATGGCTCATCGCTCATAGCTCATAGCTCTGGGCCCGATGTCCGTCGAGATGTCAATGAGAGTTTATAAACAGTGTTGATCTATATTCGCTAGCGACTATCTCAACAACTGATCACACTACAACCATTGCTGTATGAAACTTCTCCTTGCTCTTTTCATGATTGCCACTGTCGCAAGTGCACAGTGGACGCGCGTTCCGGTAGACAAAAAGTATGACTATCAGCCGGGGAAGACGCTGCTTGTTGATGGTAAAGCTCTTTTTGTCGGCAGTCAGGGTAGTGTTTACCGCAGTACTGACAATGCGGAGACGTTCGTTCGATGCACGACAGGCATCGTTGATCGTTCGTCGGGGTGTACAGGACTTGTGCGTCTCGATGGACGGATCTACGCGTCATTTGGCGGTAATGGTGGAAGGGGCGTGTACTATTCGATGGACAATGGCGAGACGTGGGTTATTGATACACTGGGTTGGCCCAACATGAAGGGAATTCCAGTGCAGATGTTTGCCAAGAAGATTCGTACATGGAACAATACGTACCTCTTCGCGTTGTTGGAATCGAACTACACGATTTACAAGAAGCCGAGTGATTCCCAGTGGACTACTCTGTCGGTGCCGAGCGACTTTCGCACTCCTGAGGACATCTTCTTTGCAGGGGATACGATATTTCTCAGTCGGTTGGGATTTGGTGGTCCGGTCGCCACGATGACGACGGACATGGGTGCAACGTGGACGCAGATCAACGGGAGTGGTGCAACTCCTATAGGAACGATTTGGAGGAATAGCGATGGACCGGATATCTACTCAACCATGACCAACTATGTGAATGCAAAGCCGGTACACTGGCTGGTTCGTAGCACGAATAACGGCCGGCAATGGGATACTGTCCGCAGGTGCCTGAACGAAGCTCCGGCATGTGTGCTTGCTCATGGTGATTTGCTGATCGTCTCACATGAGGGTTCGTTCACGGCTGCAGATAGCGTTGGGCGGATTATCCTCTCAACAGATCGGGGAGCCACATGGTCTGATATCAGCGGCAACTTTCAGCACCTCATGGGGTTCTCCTTCCACAGTTTAAGATCGCTAGAGATCATGAACACGAATACCCTTGTTGCCGGAGTTGATCTGGGTACAGGTATTCTGCTACGCACAATCGACATTGGTACTCCAGCGTCGGTGAGCGAGGTATCTGGTGACGAGCACACGATTGCTGCAACGGTAAACTCGATACATGGCACGATTCAGTTTGGTGAGCCCCTTCGTGAGAGTTTCTACACAATTACCGACCTGTCGGGTCGCGTGATGGCATCTGGTAAGCACAGTGGAGAGCTTTTGAGTATCGCCCCACTTCCATCCGGTGCATACGTCCTTGTGGTGACGACCGGGACCACCATCGGTCGCTGCACCTTCATCCGGTAAGGTGTTGAGGGTATAATGTCGGTGCGGCAGTTATACGCCAGGCGATTCACATCCGGCGCGTAGACCTGGGCCGTCCACTTGCATGTTCTCTGCTGGTCAATGGTGCGCAGGCGATATTGTGGTGTACAGGCATGTGCGCGGCTGACTGCACTCTACTGAATGGTGTATCGTCGTCCGTTGCTAGAATTGCGCGGATACACTACCAATGAAATCAGAGAGGGAATCATGAATACGGTGCCAGATATCAAGGATGTTGTTCGCACGGCCTATGCTGGAATTGCAACACAGAGTAGGGAGGAGAATGCTGCATCGTGTTGTGGTGTGGGTGGGTGTTCGACGGTTGATTACACCATTTTTGCTGAAGACTACTCGAAGTTAAAGGGATACGTTGCCGACGCCGACCTCGGTCTTGGCTGTGGCGTGCCGACCGAGTTCGCCCAAATCCGCGAAGGTGATCTCGTGGTCGATCTCGGGTCGGGTGCTGGAAATGACGCATTTGTTGCCCGGGCCATTGTTGGCAGCGCTGGGAAGGTCATCGGGATCGACATGACTCCGGAAATGATTGCCAAGGCTCGCGACAACGCCGATGCGTTAGGTTTCAACAATGTTGAGTTTCGTCTCGGGGACATTGAGAATATCCCGATGTCTGCGAATCGTGCCAATGTCGTGATCAGCAACTGTGTACTCAATCTCGTCCCAGATAAGGCGCGCGCGTTCCAAGAAATGTTTCGAATTCTAAAGCCAGGCGGACACTTCAGTGTGAGTGATGTTGTGCTTCAGGGCGAGCTGCCCTCGGGCCTTCGAAATGATGCCGAAATGTATGCTGGCTGTGTATCGGGTGCAATTCAGCGCGACGACTACATTGCGCTTTTGCAAAAGGCCGGATTTGAAAATGTGACGATTCAAAAGCAGCGTCGCATTGAATTGCCAGATTCCATCCTGAGCGCGTACTTGCCGCACGATGAAATTGCCAGCATGCGATCAGCGGAGTCCGACGGTAGGGGAATTTTCAGCATTACCGTCTACGGGATAAAGCCAGGCCCAGCTTGTGATCCAACGTCAGGTTGTTGTTAAGGGGTAAAAACGAATGGGAAACGCAAAACGCCCTCACGGACGAATCCATGAGGGCGTTTGTTGTTGTAGCGGGGGCAGGACTTGAACCTACAACCTTCGGGTTATGAGCCCGACGAGCTACCAATTGCTCCACCCCGCGGTAGGGATGCGAATATAGGGCATTCGTTGGAATATGCAAGTGACCGGCAAATGCACCCTCTTTCGTGTGCATAACTCGCCCGATGCTATGTCGTTGTGGCATCTATCTTTGCGAGTGTTTAACGGAGAAAATTCTTGAGATGAAAATCTCGCATCGATGGTTGCAGGAATTCGTCGCATTGCCGGCGGCGGAGTGGAATCCGGAGCGGGTTGCGACGGTGTTAACAGATCTTGGTCTTGAGGTTGAGGACGTGGTAGACATGTCCAAGGTCTTGCGGGGATTCGTTGTCGGACATGTTCTCGACAAACAGCCGCATCCGAAGGCTGACAAGCTCTCCGTATGTACGGTTGACATTGGGCAGGAAGCACCGAAGACGATTGTCTGTGGTGCCAAGAATGTTGCTGCTGGACAGCGTGTGCCAGTTGCAGCCGTCGGAGCAGTTGTCCCGTCAGCGGGGTTTGCCATCGAGGAACGCCCCCTGCGTGGAGTCACCTCACAAGGGATGATCTGTTCACAGGCGGAGCTCGGACTCGGTGAGGACCATGATGGGATTTGGGTACTTGCTGCCGATGCCCCCGTCGGTGCTCCCTTAGCAGTCGCTCTTGGGATTGATGATGTGATCTACGATGTGGCAATTACGCCGAATCGGGCTGATTGTCTTTCACACCTAGGAATTGCGCGTGATCTCGCGGCATTCATGCGAAGCGCTGTGTGCCGTCCTACGGTTGATGACAGCGCAGATGCACTTCCGGCAACGTCGACAGTGCGTGTCGAAATCAGCGACGCTGCACTCTGTCGGCGCTTCATGGTGCGGTCGATCAATAACGTTACCATCGGTGAATCACCCATATGGCTCAAGGATCGCCTTACTGCAGTTGGATTGCGTCCACGAAATGTTGTGGTAGACGTTACCAACTATGTAATGCTTGAATGTGGACAGCCCCTTCATGCCTACGACGCCAATCAGGTAGCGGGAAAGTTGTTCAGAATTCAGACTGCTGAGCAAGCAGGTGTAACGCAGTTCACGACGTTGGATGGACGTTTACGCGAGCTCGCCCCTTCGGCACTGCTGATCTGCGATGCAGAGCAGCCTATCGGTATCGCCGGTATTATGGGTGGTGAAAATTCGGAAATCACGAACGCCACAACGTCAGTTCTTCTTGAAAGTGCATGGTTTACACCGTCATCCGTTCGACGCACGGCAAAGGTTTTGGGTCTGTCGACTGATGCCTCGTATCGCTTTGAGCGCGGTGTTGATATTGCGGGTGTTGAGTGGGCGCTTGATCGGGCTACACAACTTCTGTGTGAGCTCACTGGCGGTGTTGCAGTCGACCGTGTCGATGCCTATCCGGCTCCTTTGACGCCAGCATCGTTCGTTGTGCGCTTTGACCGGATGCGTTCCATCGTTGGTGTTGATGTTACGGACGAGTGGATCGTCGAGGTATGCCGGGCAATCGGCTGCCAACTCCACGCGGTTGATGCCACGTCAGTGACGGTAACTGCGCCGACCTGGCGTATGGATATCACCGGGGAAATCGATATTGCTGAAGAAGTCATGCGGCTCTATGGAATTGATAACGTCCCTTCGGCTGAACGGGCGCATATCTCCATTGATGCCTCCAAGCTTCCGGGCCAGCTGCGCGCAGGTGGACCGCATGGGCATGCACAGCGCATGCGCGTGCGGACGATTCTTGCTACACGTGGGTATGCTGATTGCGTTTCGAACGTGCTTGGCTCGCCCGAAGATCACTATGATGCAGCGTCGACGACGGTAGCACTGAAGAACGCTCTCGGGCGGGAGTTTTCCTCCATGCGCTCTTCGCTTGTTCCATCTCTACTGCGAATTGCCTCGCGCAACATGCGTCATGGGGCCAGTGTTGTTCGCCTAATGGAAATCGGTTCGGTCTTCGCACATGAAAACGCATCGGAGTTTGGCCTTCGTCAGCATGAGCTTCTCACGATGGTTGCGAGCGGGTCAATTCCGGCCCAATGGACGGGCAAAGGACGTGCTCTTGATCTCTATGATATCGTCGGCGATGTAATGGCTCTTTCGGCAGGGATAACTACGCGGACAGTCACTACCGCAGTACCGTTCTTTACGAATAACGTTCTTGAGTGCCTGTGCGACGGTGTGGTTGTTGGGCATGTCGGTCAAATCGATCCAAAAGTTGCTACGGCATGCGGGGTTGAGTCTGAAGTAGCCGCTGCTGTTTTGAACCTACGACTGTTTCCAGTCGTACAGCGTCGGTACTCGCCAGTGTCAGCATTCCCAACGGTTGAACGCGATCTCGCTTTCGTTGTTCCTGAAGATTTGCGCTCTGGCGACCTTGTTGCGATGGCACTTGTCGAAGGCGCGCCATTTATTCGCGACGCCGAGGTGTTTGACGTCTATCGCGATGCAGCACTTGGTTCAGCGCGAAAGTCACTAGCTATTCGAATGACATTTGGAGCTATGGAACGAACCCTTGTTGATGCTGATGTTGATTCAGCAATTGCAGCGGTTACTGCTGCTGCCACGTCGAAGTTCGGCGCAGCCTTGCGGGGGACTGAAGCGCCCCTTGCAGCTGCAACATCTGATGTTACGTCTCACGAAGGAGCATGAACATGAGCCAGCTCTTCAATGCCGAAGCGCAGCCTGAGTTTGAATCGCAGAGTGTTACATCACCTGTGCGATCGACGGATTCCGTTCCTGTATCTGCTGAGGTTGAGCTCGCGATGCGGAAGTTCTGGGACGTTGTGCGCTCGTCGGCAGAGACGATCGTAACGCTGCGACAGGAAGTTGCGCAACTCCAGGCTCAGGCGGCAATTGTCACGCACCAGCGTCTGGAGGAAGATATTGCTCGCATCGCTGAGTTGCAGGGGGCCCTGCTTGATGCGCAACAGATGAATCAGCTGCTTGAAGCTGATGTTGCTAATGCTCTGCGTCGGGTGTCGGAGCTCGAAGCTGCTCTTGAAGATGGACGGGTTGCACAGCTACAAATGCACGCCGACGTTGCTGAGACGATTCAAACGCTCGAGGGTGATATTGCAGCTGCAGCCCAGCAGCGGGCACAACTGGAGCAGGATCTCGCTGGAATGCGACTACGTGTAGCCGAGCTCGAGGCACGTCTCGATGAGAAGAACGACCAGCTCGATGGTGCCACGGAAATGGCTGTCCGGTTTGAGATCATCGAACGTGAAAAGTCGGAGCTGGAACAGCAAAATGAGCGTTTACAACAGCGTTCATCGGATCTTGAACGTGTTATCGACGAAAAGAATGCGAGAAACGAGACGCTCGTTGCGGAATTGTCACAAGCGCGTCGTGAAGTTGTTGAGTTTGAATTACAACTCAGTGGCAAGGACTCAGAGATTCAAGAACTGGTTCGGCAAACCGGAGAACTTCGCAATCGGATCACGGTCCTTGAGCAGGAGGTTGAACTGGCATCAATGCGGCCAGCCCCAGCTCCGGTTTCTCCGGATCTGGATGCTGCTGAGTTTGAGGCTCTTCAGCAACGTCTTCGCGAGCTCGAGGCCAATGAGGGCCTTCACGAGCAGGCCGATGCCGAGCTGCAGCGCCTCGCCGATGAAGTAATGGATCTGCAACAACAACTGCAACGCGCCATGGGAATTGTTGAGATCTACCGTGCTGCCGGACTTCGACACCTCGAAGATCCGTCGCAGCGGAATCAGATGACGTTGTTTGGTGCGATGGCAGCTATGGATGTACCTGAGCTTCCGGTACATCATGCTGCACATGAACATGATTCGGCGAAGCTAGAGCAGGGTTACGTGATGCTATCGGAGGATGAGTTGAACGGCATGGCGGATCGTCTTGACAATTTGGCAGACCGCGTCGCAGAATTGCTCAGGATTTCCTAACTTTCGGCTCGGAATAACGAAATATTTTTCAGTCCGACTCCCTATGTCGAAAGCTATTCGAGTTACAATTGCTGGCAAGGATCTTACTCTTCGTGGAGAACATGAAGAGAAGATCAAGCAGTCCGTGCGCGAAGTCAATGTCCAGTTTCAGCACTTACAACAAACACTTCGGGAACAATCTACCCCGACACTCACGGTTTTGGCCGCTCTTAACGTTGCTGAGCGCTATGTCGAAGCCAAGGAGCAACGTCTCATTGACGTGAAGTTTGTCACCGACGAGCTGGAATCGATGACCCGCTATCTTGAGCGGGCAGCGCACCAATCGCTATTGTGATTCGTCCTTACGACCTCGGGCGTTGGTAGGAACGCGTAGCCGCATTCCGCTACTGTTTTCGCACGCTTGAAAAAGAATCATACAAATTTTTTCACTCCAGGGAATCAGTCTCTGACCATCAATGGCAGGCCTCACCCGTGTATTCGGGAATGGTCCGGCAGCCAGTGGCGCCGGTGCGGTTCGACCGCAACCATTCAGTGGAAGTCAGCGATGGCCAGGATGATACCCACCGTGCGGTACTTTTGGTTCTTTTCCCAATCGAACACAACGGACTTTGTCCGAAGTAGTGGGATGCGGCTCCTTTATTTTTCTCCGTCATCGGACCCAACTTGGGGCACGTGACGGACCGCTCGTGAGAGCGGGGAAGGAGAACAAACCATGATGGACCCAATGATGATGGCCATCATCGCCGGGGTAGCCGTTGCGGCAGTAGGCTTCCTCGTAAGCTACTTTGCCGGAGCAAAGGTTGCCGCATCAAAGAAGGAGGCCGCAGAGGCCGAAGTGAAAGCCATTCTCTCCGAAGCTGAGAAGAAGGCCGAGGCAATCAGGCGGACCAAGATCGATGAAGCAGAGGACAAATTCCGCGAGCTTAAGCGGAAGTTCGATTCGGAGCGTGACTCGAAGGATGCGAAGCTCAGGAATGTCGAGAAGGAGCTCCGTAAACGCGAGGAAGGCATCGAGCAGAAGCTTGAAGTGATCAATAAAAAAGAGAAGACTCTTTCCACGCTCGAGGCCGACGTCACACGTAAGGTCGCGTCGCTCGAGACGAAGACGAAGCAGATTGATGTCCTCCTTGAAGAACAGAACGTTCGTCTAGAGCGCATTACTGGTATGAGCAAGGAAGATGCCAAGAAGTTCCTCATCGACAACATGGTCAACGAGGCGAAGGCAGATGCTGCGCAGCTCGTCAAGGATGTTCGCGATGAAGCGAAATTGAATGCTCGTAAGGAAGCACAACGTATTGTCTTGATGGCAATCCAGCGCACCGCATCTGATCACTGTGTTGAATCGACGGTCTCTGTCGTCAACTTGCAGAGTGAGGAGATGAAGGGGCGGATCATCGGGCGCGAAGGACGCAACATTCGTGCCTTCGAAGCTGCCACAGGTGTTGATCTTATTATCGATGACACGCCAGAGGCGGTCGTTGTCTCGGGCTTTGATCCATTCCGCCGAGAGGTTGCGCGAGTATCCCTTGAGCGATTGATGGGAGATGGTCGCATCCACCCTGCTCGCATCGAGGAAGTCGTCGAAAAAGTTCGTAAGGAACTCGAAGAAGAGGTCGTGCGTGTTGGTGAGAATGCGCTGATGGAGCTCGGTATCCACAACATCCATCCGGAGATGATTCGCTACGTAGGGCGGATGAAGTACCGCTCATCGTATGGACAGAACCTGTTGGCGCACTCGATCGAAGTAGGCTTCCTGACAGGTATCATGGCGAACGAGCTTGGCCTCGATGTCAACCTTGCAAAGCGTGCTGGACTGTTGCACGATATCGGTAAGGTTATTGATCGTGAACTCGAAGGTCCTCACGCTCTGTTGGGAATGGAGCTCGTGAAAAAGTACAAGGAGCATCCGCTTGTAGTAAATGCAGTTGGTGCCCACCACGATGACATCGAAATGGAATCACCAATTGCCGTTCTCGTGCAGTCGGCCGACTCCATCAGTGGAGCCCGCCCTGGTGCACGCCGCGAGTCTCTTGAGAACTACATCAAGCGTCTGCAGCAGCTCGAAGAGATCGCAACCTCATTCGATGGCGTCACAAAGACCTTCGCCATTCAAGCCGGACGTGAAGTCCGCGTAATTATCGAACCAGATCGTATCGATGACTTGCGTGCCGATCAGCTGGCGAACGATATTGCGGGCCGCATCGAAACGGAAATGGAGTATCCAGGCCAGATTAAGGTAACCGTCGTTCGCGAGCGTCGCTCTGTGGCGATTGCCAAGTAGGGGTTAGGGAACAGAAACTCAGATCTCTCGATCGACATCAGTATCTACAAAAAGAGCTCCTCGCACATGATGTGCGAGGAGCTCTTCTGCTTTCGTCACTTGTCATTCGTCCTTCGTCATTCACCCTCTTCTTCTACGTCCTCGTCATCGTCCAACATGGCAAGGACATCTGACCAGAATGCGCCTTCTGTGAGAGCACGTGGATCGATGCGATCAACCGCGCGCTCAAAGCGTTCAATGGCCTCGTCAACTTCGTTGGCGTCGTCCTCTTCGAGAACACGCCATGCCTCGAGACACTGCAGTAGATGTCCGACAGATGAGTTCACAAACTGCTGAGCGTAGTAGCCCCATTCCACATCAAGCAGGACGACGGCACAGTCGGCCCGTTCATCGATACAGACGACATCGCCATCGTCTGTTTGGCCGATCTTCCAGAATGTCGAGAAGAACTCCTTGCTCGAGGCATCGTCAACATCATCCTCGGCCAGTTCGAGTGCGTCGGCCAGGCGGGTCGGGGGCAGTGAGAAGGTGAGTTCTGGATCAGCCTTTGCTGGAAGACCAGCCTTTGTGAGGACGTCGAGCGTTGTGCGAGGTGCAATAATGTCACGCAGCGAATCAGCATCGCATGTGAGAAGCAGGCCCCCGCCCCATGAACGAGAAAGTACCTGTGCAGCTGGCAGATCGGGTATCTCGACGTCTGATGCGATAGCACGCAAGAATAGCGCCGATGTCAGCGTCATGTGGGCAAGGTAGACGGTATCAATGAGATCAGAATTTGATTCATCGCCTTCAAGCGCCTCGGTGGCCTCGTCACGAATGTCGGCGAGCTCATCGATCTGCTCATTCGTAAGCGTTGCAAGGCGCTCGGGATCATCAAGGATGCCGGGAAGGCCAATATCGAGCAGTCGTTGATTCATAGTCGATTGTCCAATGTGTTGGTGGATGACGTCGCAAATGTACGGGCTCAGGGAATGCCCACGACCAAAAGGATCACTCCGACAATACTGATCGTTGCGCCAATAAGGCTCCGCAGAGGAATGTGTTGACCATATACGACGCGCATGATGAGCATGACGACGAAGGGCACAAGCGAAAAGATGGTCTGTGCCACAGCTACATCAAGGTTCTTCGCAGCTACCAGTGACATGGTCACGCCAACTATCGGCCCAAAGATGGTGCCGATCATCATGGCCGATCTGGCCTCTCGATCACTGAAGGCTTCACATAGGGGGCGATGGGGAGCCCGCCGGATCACATCAAGCAGATAGGTTGCACAAAATCCAACAATCATTCGGAGAAAGGTTGCATGGAACGGTGCGATACTCGACCCTTCGCCAACCATCCCTTTCTTCGCCAGGACCAGTCCAGCCCCCTGACAAATGGATCCTCCGATCGCAAGGAGGATTCCCCACGAGAAAGCACCATAGCCCTCGCGATGAACCTCCTCGCGCTCGTCACTGGTATTCATCGCATAGACCACCCCCGCAATTGAGAGAATGATGCCGAGGATGTCCGACCACGTGAGAACTTCGCCAAGGAGCACCAGGCCCATGATCGCGGATGCCGCCGGCGCCGTCGTTCCAATCACACTCTGACGTCGAGCTCCGAGAATTCGCAGTGACGTAAAGCCAAAGAGATCACCAATGGCGAGTCCCACAAGTCCGCTGCCACCAAGCCAGAGCCACGAGCTCAGGGGAGTCGACCTGAGGAGATCGTGGGGTAACTGTCCTGCCATCACACATGCTAATGCAAGGGTCACAAGCACGGCAAGGCCCAGTCGAGCGCGGTTGAGCAGACCCGGATCCATCATTCTCGAGGCCTTCAAAAATGACAAGGTCCCGACGCTCCATGAGAGAAGCGTGCTGCAAGCTGCGATGAGTCCGAGAAGCATGACGAATGGAGATCCAGGGGTAACAGGGAAGGGTGTTCGAAACTAAAAAAGGCGCCCAAAGGCGCCTTTTTTCTACTTGTTCTTCTTTTTGTGGCGGTTCTTACGAAGCCGCTTCTTGCGTTTGTGCGTGGCCATTTTATGGCGCTTACGCTTTTTTCCGCATGGCATGGAGACCTCTGAATGACGTGGATAAAATCAGGTTTTGTTTCGATTTCAAGTTGTCTTTGACAATTGATCGAGCGCCAGTTTCGCCCGCTGTCCGATTGGGGACGACGGATCGGCTAGTTCGCACCGTTTGAACCACGATGTTGCCAGATCATATTTCTGAAGCTGGGTGTACATCACAGCAATGTTAAACATTGCTGACTGATTCTTCGGATTGCTGCGGATCACAGATTCGAGTACGTCGATTGCTTCTTGCTGCTTTCCCGTTTGGAAGAGGCAATACGCATAGTCTACACGAACAGCCGATGCCGAAGCATCGATCGAATCGAGGAACCGCCGATAATACCGAGACGCTTTTTCAAATTGTCCAAGATCGTAACTGATGTTACCCGCAGAGACAACAAGCATGCTGTCAAGGGGGCGTGCAGCGAGCGAATCCTCGATCGTTGCCAGCAGCGATGTCAATTTCCGTTCGCGGGCAACGGATTCGTCCGCAGCCTGACGCTCAGCGGCCCGAGCAAGAGCCTTTTCACGTCCAGCTTCGATGTTCTCCGAGATTGCCATTCGAGACAAACCCCAGGATCCCATCCCGACAACCAGAACGATGGACACGGCCAGCGCGGTTGCTGTTGATGATTTCATGGGCTTATGCTGATGGCGGGTTATCGGTCGAAGAACCCGTCCGGAGCTTCTCGTGCACCTTTTCCTGGAATTCTGAGCTGACCTTGAAGGCCGGAATGAACCGTTCTTCAAGAGGCACAGGATCACCAGTACGGGGGTTACGAGCCATGCGCGGCTTCCGACTCTTCACACTGAACACACCAAATCCGCGGAGTTCGATTCGTTTGCCCTCGGCAAGGGCATCGATGATGCTGAGCAGAAACCCATCAACAACGGCCTTCGTCTCGAGCTTGGTAAGCCCGGTCTCTCCGGCGATCTTGTCGACGATATCGGCTTTTGTGACGTTCACCACTGCCTCATACTAGGACAAATCACAATACTCTCGCGCAGTGTGCGTGTCTGGAATCGGTGTGCCGCCCCCATTCAACTGCGGACGGCAAACATACGAAAGGCCCTTATTCTACACAACCTTAGCCCCACGCTATCGATGTAATCGCTATTTTTGCCTGTTGACACGCCAAGGAGGGAGAGTGAACTGGTCTGACGAGCACGTCTCATCGGACATACAGCAGATTCAGCAGACGTTGCAGCGCACCGAGCGCCTGCCGCGTCATGTCGCTGCCATTATGGATGGTAACGGTCGCTGGGCGCAGTTGCGAGGAATGCCGCGAATCGAGGGACATCGGGCTGGAATGGAAAGTGTCCGCTCCATCGTGAAGGCCTGTTCGCAGCTAGGAATTGAATTCGTAACGCTTTATGCGTTTTCTATCGAGAACTGGAAACGACCAGCACCTGAGGTTCGGTTCCTGATGTCGCTGTTAGAGATGTATCTGCGTCGTGAACTCGATGAGTTGCATGAGAACAACGTTCGCATTCGCACGATTGGTAAAACCAATGCACTTCCTCGGAACGTCTCAAAGGTGTTGCAGAAGGCGATCGAAAAGACCGCCTCAAATGATGGACTCACCCTGACGCTTGCGCTGAGTTATGGCTCCCGGTGGGATATTCAGCGCGCCATGCAGGTGATCGCGCTCGACGTGCGCCGTGGCAAACTTTCGCCCGAAGATCTTACTGAGGAGACGATCGGTGCCTACCTTCAGACCGCATTCATGCCAGACCCCGACCTGATCATTCGGACCAGTGGAGAGATTCGCCTGAGCAATTTCCTCCTCTGGGAGGCCGCCTATGCAGAGTTGTATGTGACGGAAACTCTCTGGCCAGACTTCGATCAGCACGAGCTGTATCGAGCGCTCTCAGAATTCACCCAGCGTGAACGACGATTTGGAAAAATCTCTGCCCAACTGGCTGAGAATCAAAAAACTTCGACATTGGAGCGGCTACGCAATGCTCTTAAATAGCCGCCTTTTCAAGGGGGCAGCCAGCATTTCCATTTGGAGCATGGTTGTCATCCTCATTTTGTCAGTTTGCTGCCCGCCCCCTGCTGTGTCGCAAGGTGCCCAACAACGGTTTCCCATCATCGCGGGAATCACCGTTGAAGGCCTTACAAGTGGAGTCGACGTTCAGACTGTGATTTCCTACTCCGGCCTGCGAGTCGGTCAGGAAGCCCGGCCCGACGATCTCATGACGGCCGTGAAGAATCTCTGGAATCGTCGCACGTTTCGTGATGTCAAGATTGAACGGGAACGTGAGACTGCTCTTGGTGTCTTCCTCATCATCCGTGTCGAACCGATGCCACGTCTGCGTAGCATCACCATCTCCGGCAACGACGAAGTATCAATCGAGGACATCAACAAGGCCATTGATCGTCGCAATGGTGATATCATCTCGCCATACGACGAGTATCTGGTTCGGGAGGCCGTGCGAAACCTCTACGTGAAAGAGGGTCTGCTCTTTGCACGAATTGAAACAAAGCTGGTATCCGTCGATTCGTTGAATTTCCACGACCTTGAAGTTGTGATCAACGAAGGGGTGGAGTTCCACGTACGATCGATTGAGATCGATGGCAATACCAGATACACCGACAAAGAAATTGCCGGAGCATTTTCCGAAACGAAGACAACGCAATGGTATGAATTCTGGGCCTCGTCGGCCTTTGATAACACGAAGTACCAGGAAGACAAGAAGGCCCTGGCAACATGGTTCCGTGAACGTGGCCTGCTTGATGCCGAAATCATCAAGGACACAGTGATCTACGACGAGGCGACAGAGTCCGTTGATATCCGCCTGACGATTCGCGAAGGTGCACCTGTTTACATTCGTTCGGTCAAGTTTACTGGCAATACCATCTATCCCGAAGCGATCATGCTCGCCCGCTTGGGCGTGGAAGCTGGTGAGCTCTATAACGAAACAAAGTTCTACAAGAACCTTCAGGTTAATGAAGATCAGACGGATGTTACGTCGCTCTATGCCGACAATGGCTACCTTGCCTGCCGCATGGAGCCGGAGTTCGTGCGCGTTGGTGCCGACAGCGTTGATGTGATTGTTCGCGTTGTTGAAGGCGATCAATACACTATCCGCCGCATTGAGATTTCCGGTAATACCAAGACAAGAGATCGTGTGATCCGTCGCGAGCTCTATTTGCGACCTGGTGACTATTTCAATCGGTCAGCCTTGATTCGGAGTATTCGTGGTCTGGGGATGCTCAATTTCTTCAACCCCGAGGCACTGAAGCCTAACATTCAACCAGTAGACAAAACCAAGGTTGATGTTGTGTTGAAGGTTGAGGAGCGCTCAACCGACACGTTTAACGCTTCGGTTGGTTTTGCTGGTGCCTTCGGTTTGACGGGAAGCGTGGGTATCACGCTGAACAACTTCGACATTAGTGAGCCGTTTTCGGCCGGGGCTGGTCAGGTGCTTGGATTCCAGTGGGAGTTCGGTCAGGCTTCCCGACTGCAGACCTTTCAACTGTCGTTTACTGAGCCCTGGCTGTTTGGTCAACCGACATCGGTAGGTTTTAACATCTTCGATACGCAGCAGAATTTCAACTTCGTCATGCGTCGAACAGGTGGTCAGATCAACCTAGGCCGACGTTTCCGCTGGCCGGATGACTATTTCCGTGGTGACTGGAGCGTTGCATTCGAACGGATCGTATCGAACACGAGCACCTTTTTCTCGCGGGCTGGAACGCAAACAGCGCTGACGATCTCCCAGACGATCTCGCGCATGAGTTTCGACAATATCATCTTCCCAACGGCAGGCTCGCGATTTACACTTTCGACCCGTGCAACGGCCGGTGCTCTTGGTATCGGATCGACCGACTTCGGCAAGGTGGGGATGAACTTTGATATGGTGAATCCGCTGCTCAGCATCGGTGGAAACGCTCGTCTTGTGCTCTTTCTTGGTTCAGAGTTGGGATATGTCGATGGCTTCCGCGTCGATACAACGATCCCGCCAGGAGAGTTGTTCTACATGGGTGGTAACGGCCTTGGTGGTTTTGCCGTAACGCCCCTTCGCGGATACCGTGACAACTCATTCGCGCCAGTGGCTCCCGACGGCCGACGTCTTCCTGCGGGTGGACGGGTTCAGGCTAGGTTCGTAACGGAATTGCGCTTTGCTCTGACGCTCAATCCCTTCCCAATCTATTTGCTTAGTTTCGCAGAAGCGGGCAACGTCTGGTCAAGCTTGCGAACGGCCGATCCATTCGGGTTGAAACGTTCTGCCGGCTTTGGTCTGCGAATGCTTCTCCAACCGATCGGTCTGCTTGGTTTTGACGTGGGATATGGTTTCGATGACGACCCAACGAGTCCAGGTACACGGTCGGGGTGGCAGTTTCACTTCCAGTTTGGCCGCTAGTTCTTGTTTCACACATCACATCTATGGATATCGCTCTCATGAACATTCGCCTGTGCGTGGTTCTTGCCGTTCTTGCTTTTGCCACACCGCTGTGTGCTCAGTCGTTTAAGGTTGGCGTTGTAAACGCCGATGTCATCCTCAAGGAACTGCCCGATGCCATCAAGGCCGGAAAGTCGATTGAAGATGCTGGCCTGAAGATTCGTGATACGCTGCAAATGATGCAGAAGGACTTCGAATCGCGCATTGAAAACTATCGCAAGCAGGAAGCCATGATGACGGCTGATGCAAAGCGGAAAGAAGAAGAATCCCTTGCAGCTCTGCGTCAGCGGTTCCTGCAGTACCAAGAAGAGAAGCTTGGTCAGACAGGGGAAATCGCCCGGATGCGCGAGGAGCTGCTCCAGCCAATTCGCGCCAAGGTCAGCGAAGCGATAAACGCAGTTGCCAAGGAAGAAAAGCTCAATCTTGTGCTGGATAAGGTTGGTGGCATAGTTCTTTACAGCGAAGACAAAGCCGACATCACCTACAAGGTTCTCGATCGCATGAAGCGGGGCAACTAAAAGCACCGCACGAACATTTCCTACACCACTTCTGCCAATGATCCGTTGATCCATTCGTAATTCGGAGAGCACAGCCATATGACGAAGTGGATCATCGCATCCTTCCTTGCAGTACTTCTTTGCTGGCCAGCTGTGGTTCATGCACAGAAGATTGGGTACGTATCAACGGATTTCATTCGTTCGCAGTATGAGTCGGCCCGGCTCGCAGAGGAGCGACTTAGCGCCTACGTCGATGAGTGGAAGGCTGACATGGCGCAACGCCAGCGCGACATCGACGAGCTTGAGCTCGAGATCAAGAAGAATCGTCTCATCTGGAGCGATCAAGAACGGCAGCTGAAGGAGAAAGAAATCGACGACAAACGTCGCGAACGCGATCAGTTTGCCCGGATGAAGTTTGAGCCAGGGGGCGAGTACGACCAGAATGCCGAGCAGCTGATGCAGGCCGTGTGGAAGAAGATCTACACAGCCATTCAGAAAGTTGCTGCTACGGATGGGTATGATATCGTTTGGGACAAAAGCGTTCAGCCCCTTGTCTATGTCAATGCCAAGTATGACATCACCGCAAAGGTGATGAAAGAGCTCGGCATTGATGCGAGCGACCTCGAGTCGAAACAGAAAGAGGCCATTGAGGGAGATCCGCGGAATAAGCGCATTGAGGAGCCGAGGAAGCGGAAGTCTCGCAAGAGCACAACTGCGCCAGAGTCAACGCCAAGTTCAGCGCCAAGTTCAGCGCCGGCCTCCAATTCTTCCACAGAACCGCCGCCCCCTTCTGGAATGCCAGAATCAACAACGACACCGGTATTGATGCCTGACGGAACCATGCCCAATGGACTGCCACCAACTGGTCAAGTGCCCGGTGGAGGTCCAGTTCGGAACTACCCTCCACCATCGGATACAACGAAGAAGCCAGGTGGTGGTTGGTGAGTCATCCTATTCATATGACCGTTGGTGAGATCGCCCAAGTGCTCGGTCGGAGTGTTTCGGGCGATTCCTCTGTCGTGATCAATGGGTTTAATGCAATCGATCAAGCAGAAGCGGGGGAGCTCACATTCCTAGGCTCCGACACCTTCGCAAAGTACCTCGCAACAACACGAGCTTCCTGTGTGATAGTGCGTGAAGCTGACCAGACACGCGTGGCCTCGCCAGCATGGATTGTGAGTCCGTCTCCGTATGCGGATATGATGGTGCTGATGCAAATGATCACTCCTCGTGCGGCACTCGAATCAGGCCGTCGCGATGCCTCCGCACACATCGATGATAATGCACTTGTCGACGCTTCGGCCGCGATCGGTCCTGGCTGTGTTGTCAGTGCAGGGTGTCGAATTGGACCGAACTCCCAACTGCTTGCGAACGTTGTGCTGTATCCGAACGTTGCAATTGGCGCTGACAGTGTAGTCCATGCCAATGTGACCATATACGGCGGTACAGAGATTGGAAACCGATGCACGATCCACGCCGGAACAGTTATTGGGTCAGACGGGTTTGGATATCGTGAGCAGGCTGATAAGCGTTTTGAGAAGATCCCACATGTTGGCACGGTGTGCATTGGAAATGATGTGGAGATTGGAGCCAACGTGGCTATTGACCGAGCAGCGATGGGGCGTACTGTGATCGAAGATGGTGTGAAGATTGACAATCTGGTGCAGATCGCACACGGCGTGCGCATTGGCGAGCACACTGCGATTGCGGCCCACGTAGCGGTAGCGGGAGGCACAACCTTGGGTCGGCGTAATCGGCTGGCAGGACAATCTGGGGTGGTCGGGCACATTGAAACCGCAGACGACGTTGTGGTATACGCTCAGGCAGGTGTTGCCAAATCCATCACGAAACCAGGTGCCTACTTCGGATCCCCAGCCAAAGAACATGGCCTTGCTCTGCGGATGGAGATGGCGCTGCGTCAGTTGCCGGACCTGCTCCACCAAGTGCGCACGCTGTCACGTGAGATTGAAGTATTGAAAGAGGAACGTCAGAAATGAGTTTGAAACAACGTACACTAGCTGAATCGGTTTCGATGTCGGGCGTAGGTCTACACACTGGTAGTTTAACGACGATGACCTTTCAACCGGCTGCTGAAAACACTGGATATGTGTTTCGCCGGGTTGATCTTCCTGGAAGTCCAGAAATCCCGGCACTTGTTGACAACGTGGTTGAGATCGCCCGTGGAACGACGATTGCCGTTGGCGAGGCACGTGTCCACACGGTGGAGCATGTGCTCGCTGCTCTGGTGGGAATGGGCGTTGATAACTGTTTGATCGACCTCACAAATAACGAGCCACCAGTTGGGGATGGCTCGTCGTTGCCATATGTCGAGATGATCAAAAAGGTTGGCACAGTTGAGCAGCAAGCAACGCGCCACGAGATTGTTCTCGACCAGCCGATACGCTATGTCGATGAAGCACGTGGCACCGAGATTGCCGCTTTGCCCAATGACACCTATCGCGTTACCGTGATGGTTGACTACAAGAATCCAGCGCTTGGAAGTCAGCACACAGGACTCTTTGATCTTGATAACGAGTTTGAAACTGAGTTCGCTCCTGCTCGTACGTTCTGCTTCCTACATGAAGTGGAAGCACTCTACAAGCAAGGACTCATCCAAGGGGGCAACCTCGATAATGCAATCGTGATTGTTGACAAGGAAATGTCGGACCAGGAGTTGCGCGCAACCTTAACATCCATGGGTGTAACCGGCAATGCGGTTCTGGGCACGAACGGAATTCTTAATAATAACCAGCTTCGATTCCCGAATGAGCCCGCGCGGCATAAACTGCTCGATATGGTGGGGGATCTTGCACTCATCGGTGCCCGCCTTCGTGCGCAGGTATTGGCTGCGAGACCGGGCCATGCGAGTAACATTGAGTTCGCTCGCAAGGTTCGTCGGCAGTATCAGAACAATCAGCACGTCAAGCGATACTACCCGTCGACAATGGAGACGGTGTTCGATATCAACAAGATCTTGTCAATGCTACCGCATCGGTATCCATTTCTCATGGTTGATAAGATTATTGAGTATTCGCCAGACCAGAATCGAATCGTTGGTGTGAAGAATATCACGTTCAACGAGCCTGAGTTTATGGGGCACTTCCCCAATCGCCCAATATTCCCAGGTGTACTCATCATGGAAGCGATGGCCCAGACCGGATGTATGCTCCTTATCTCAAAGGGTATTGACCCTGAGAAGAAGCTCGTGGTCTTCACAGGTATGAACAACGTTAAGTTCCGCAAGGAGGTCATCCCAGGTGATCAATTGGTGATGGATCTCGAGATGACACGTTTCCGATTTAACATTTGCCAGCTCGTTGGCAAAGCCTATGTCAACGGCCAATTGGCGGCTGAGGCCGAACTGCAGGCTGCTGTTGTTGACCGTGAGGTGAAAGCATGAGTGCCCCTGTAATCCATCCTACGGCAATTGTTTCCACGCATGCTACGCTCGGTGCTGGTGTCTCGATCGGCCCGTTTTGTGTTGTCGAAGATGATGTGGTGATTGGCGATAGAACGACGCTTATGAGCCATGTTGTCGTGGCCAATGGTGCACGCATCGGCAGTGATGTGCGAATCCATCCGCAGGCCGTGATTTCAACTGCACCACAAGACCTTAAATACAACAACGAGCCCACGTTGGCCATCGTTGGTGATCGCACAGTGATCCGTGAAGGTGTGACGATTAATCGTGGAACAACATTCAGCGGTAAGGCCGAGGTTGGTAGCGACTGTCTGTTGATGGCGTATGTGCATGTCGCGCATGACTGTAGCGTTGGCAATCACGTCATCATGGCAAACGGTGTTCAGCTGGGTGGTCACGTCGAAGTCGGCGATTGGGCTATTCTTGGCGGACTCACTGGCGTACATCAGTTCTGCCGAATCGGTTCTCACAGTATGGTTGGTGCGTGTTCACGTGTTGTAAAGGACATTCCGCCGTATACCCTCAGTGGTAAAGAGCCCCTTTCTGTTGAAGGTATCAATGCCGTGGGGCTGCGCAGACGCGGGTTCTCGGCTGAGTCAGTTCGAGCGATAGATGAATTCTATACAGTATTGCTCCGCAGTGGATTGAATACGAGTGACGGTATTCGGGCGTACGAGCAGAAATATCAGGTCATTGATCCCGAGGTTGAAAAGTGTATCGCATTTATTCGGTCCTCGAAGCGTGGTATCTATCGGTAGCATTTGCTCTGTGTCTGCTTGTATCAACTGCGGTACAGGCACAAACGCCACTGCAACTCCAAACATTGTCGGCAGATCCCTTCCCGCAGCCGATTGCAAATCCGTTCGAGGGTCGAATCCAAGTCTTTGCTAGTCCAGATGCTGGGGCAATGCGCTTTGATATTGGGGCCTCACCGGCCATGGTGTCTGTAGATTCAACGCTCCAAGTCCGAGCAGATTTCTTCACACTGTCGAAGATGCGCTCGGAGGAAGCCATGAAGTTTCCTGTAGAAACGATTGATTACTGGTTTGGTCTCTCGTTGGCATGGGCACCGCCGGAGCTTCCAACGTCTTTCCGCCTTCGTCTTGCTCATGTATCGGCGCACATCGTCGATGGAATGCGCTTGTCCTATGCCGCCGACTCGACACCTCCGATTTATAGCCGCGAGTTTGCAGAGGCGTTAACATCGCTTCGATTCAATGACGTTCGACTCTATGGTGGTGTGACGTTCATCTGGTCGAAGCACAACCCCGAGTTCTCATCGTGGATTCCGCAACTTGGTGTGGAATATGCAAAGGCTATTTCGGAGCAGCTCACCCTGAATGCAGCCTATGATGGAAAACTCGTTGGGTATCGTTCGGTCATGCTGCCGCAGCATTGTGCCCAGCTCGGGGTCGTCTACCGGCATCGCACCAATGTGGAAGGGGGCTTGATACTCTACCGCTACGATGGACGGAGCATTCATGGAATGCTCGCACAATCACAAGATCATTACTGGGCCATCGGAGTTCGCCTTGGGATGCCCTGATTGGCCCACGAACTCGCTATTTTCGCCCCCTGACTTCTCTTCACAACCGCTGAAAGATCAATCTCCATGGGAATTGCTTGTGGAATCGTTGGCCTGCCCAACGTCGGAAAATCCACCCTCTTCAATGCTCTTACCTCGAACGAGGCAGAAGCTGCGAATTACCCCTTCTGTACGATTGATCCGAATGTCGGTATCGTCAACGTGCCAGACCCTCGCCTAAAACTCCTATCTGAGCGTTATCAGACCGAGCGAGAGGTGCCAACGACGGTGGAGTTTGTCGACATCGCTGGGTTGGTAAAGGGGGCCTCGAAGGGAGAGGGTTTGGGTAATCAGTTCCTGGCGAACATTCGACAGTGTGATGCCGTTGCACACGTTGTGCGCTGCTTCGAGGATGAGAATGTCGTTCACGTTCATGGCGGTGTTGATCCACTTCATGACATCGACATCATCGAGACGGAGCTGATCCTCAAGGACGTCGAATCTGTTGATAAGCGCATGGAATCTGTCAATAAGAAGGTTCGTGCCAACGACAAAGACGCGAAAGAAGAATACGAGTTCCTCGGTATTCTCCGTGCGCACCTCGATGGAGGAAAGCCTGCTCGGAGCTTCCCAGCTGATGACAAGCAGAAGGCGTTTATCCGACCATTACAGCTGCTCACGGACAAGCCGGTGATGTACGTGGCAAACACCGATGAAAACGGTGTAAAGAACGGCAACCAATATCTCGATGCCGTGCAACGACGAGCAGAAGCCGAAGGTGCCATCATGGTCCCGATTTGTGCAAAGATTGAGTCGGAAATTGCGTTGCTCGACGATGATGATCGCGCCTTATTCCTGGCCGATCTCGGCATGGAAGAGCCAGGACTTGACCGGGTCATCCGGGAGGCATATCGACTTCTGGGATTGATTACGTTTCTCACAGCAGGTAAAAAGGAATGTCGCGCATGGACGGTCCGTCAGGGAAGTACAGCGCCACAAGCTGCCGGTGTGATTCATACTGACTTCGAGCGAGGCTTCATTCGTGCTGAGGTGATGTCGTATGCCGACTGGGTCAAGCACGGTAGTGAGCAAGCGGTGAAGGATGCAGGACTCTATCGAATTGAGGGGAAAGACTACATCGTCAAGGACGGCGATGTGATGTATTTCCGCTTTAACGTGTAAGGGCCCCTATGGCACTCCTTGGACATTGTGCGCGCTTATGGTTGCGCACCCCACATCTTGAGAATCTTGCTGAACAGCTCGTGACCATTGGTTTCGACCAAACAGACCCGGCAGTGCATGGTCGGATGTCGGATGGGCAGATACTCCTGCATGTTGCGCATGGAGAACTTCAGCCTCCAGCTCTTCTGTATCACGCCCCTTCGCTGCAGAGCGTAGGGGACCGTCTGACGTCTGCCGGCATTGCATTTGAAGGGAGCTTTGCAGACCATCTTGATCTGCTTGGGCCTGGACAATTGCGTGTGCGCGTAGTTCCGGCCGCGGCGGCTGACATGGAAGAACGCTCGGGCGAAGACAATCACGATCTCGGGTTCCTCGATGCCATTGTCGTTCCCGTCAATGATGTTAATGAGGCCGCAACATGGGCACAGCGATGTGGTTTCTTCATCATTGAATCGTCGGAAGTTGGCATGCCGATGGTCGATGTGACGGATGGATTGGTGAAGATGTCATTTCGAAAGCAGGAGCTACGAGCCCCATATCTCCATTACACAGCCGACATCGATGAAGAATGGTGTGAAGCTCTGAAGGAGCGTTGCGGTGCTTCGTGTGTGATCCATGGTGATGCTCTGGTGCGGGATTGTGTCGCGCAGATCACACTTGGAGATGCACTGACCATTATGGTTACAGCTGATGAATTTTAACATGAAGGAGCCGATTGCATGAAGCCATCTCTGGTGCTGTTCGATCTTGACGGAACCTTGGTTGACTCCCGACCAGGCATTGTCCATTCGCTGCGCATGGCTCTGCAACAGCATGGGGTAGCATTGAACGATGATCATGACTTTACCTGGTGCATCGGCGCATCTCTATGGAAGATTTTCGAGCATTATCTAGCGACTACTGATCGCCATCGACTTGAGAGTGCGGTGGCTGCCTATCGGCATATCTATCGTGATGGGCCAATGTTCGAGTACGATATTTACGATGGCGTCCTGCAAACTCTCCGTGGACTAAAAGAGCAAGGGGTGCGCGTAGCGATAGCAACAGCGAAGGTGCATGAGTATGCGCGCGAGATCATTGCCGTTTCCGAGCTTGCGCAGCATATCGACCATGTCTACGGAAGCGAACTTGATGGTCGCAATGTTGAGAAGCGGGATCTCCTTCGCATGATTCTGACTGAGGAACGGACCAATGCCAGTGACGCGGTGATGATTGGTGATCGCCATCATGACATCGACGGTGCTCTTGCCAATGGGGTTGCGGCTATTGCTGTTACCTATGGATATGGCTCTCACGAAGAGCTTGCCCACGCTCATGCGTGTGTTGATCATGCCTCTGAACTTGTCTCGGCAATTGCAGCCCTGGTCGTTGAGGAGCGTTAACCAGTGACATCGGAGCGCATCAAGGAGCTGGCACGTGAGCTCGGCTTTGATGCGGCGGCCATTGCCTCCGCCGAGCCTCTTGAGGCCGAGATCCAGCGGTACGACGAGTGGATTGCTCGGGGCTATCACGGAACCATGGCCTATATGGAACGCAATCGCGAATCGCGATACGACGTCCGCACCATCGTCCCGGAAGCACGGAGCGTGATCGTTCTCGCGAAGAATTATTTCACACCGCACCGACATGTGCCGAGTCAGCAAGGGAAAATCGCCCGTTATGCATGGGGCGATGACTACCACGATGTTCTGCCGCCATTGCTCGATGAGCTTTGTGCTCGAATTCAGGCGATCGAGCCAGACAGTAGGAACCGTCGATACACGGACACAGGTCCAGTCTTGGAAAAGCAATGGGCGGTGCGCGCAGGACTTGGCTGGCAGGGGAAGAACGGGAATATCATCCGGCGAGATATTGGGAGCTGGTTTTTCATTGGAGTGATCATCACGACGATTGATCTTGTGCCAGATTCCCCGATGGAGGATTATTGTGGCACCTGCACGGCGTGTCTGGATTTGTGCCCGACGTCGGCCATCGTTGAGCCCAGTGTTGTTGATGCAACTCGGTGCATTTCGTATTGGACGATTGAAGCAAAAGCCGATGTCGAGATACCGCTTCCCATTGCACAGAATTTGGATGGGTGGCTCTTTGGATGTGATGTGTGTCAGGATGTTTGTCCTTGGAATCGATTTGAGACTCCATGCGATGAACCCCGCTTCGAGCCACGCCGAGAGCAGGTGGCAATAGACCCAGAAGAGGTGTTAACTTTGCAGCCCATCTCGTTTGCAGAGCGATTTCGGCGCAGTCCAATCAAACGTGCGAAGCTCGGTGGGTTATGGCGAACTGCTCGAGCTCTGCGAAATCCGAAACAAGAAATCTGAAAACAGTAAACACTCATGCACACAACTATTGCGATTATTGGATCAGGACCTGCGGGCTTCACCGCGGCACTCTACGCGAGTCGGGCAAATCTCGGCGTGACGATTTTCGAGGGAACGCAGCCCGGAGGGCAGCTAACGATCACAACCGAGGTTGAAAACTATCCGGGCTTTGAGCATGGGATCATGGGTCCAGAGCTCATGGAGGTTTTCCGAAAGCAAGCACATCGGTTTGGAGCAGTCTCGCGGTATGAGATGATTACCGAGGTTGATTTTTCCGTTCGCCCCTTCGTTTTAAAGAACGAGCGCGGTGAGGTTACGACGGCAGATGCCGTCATTGTGGCTACTGGTGCATCGGCAAAACTGTTGGGCGTGCCAGGTGAGTCAGAGTATATGGGCTACGGAGTGAGCGCATGTGCAACATGTGACGGATTCTTTTTCCGTGGACAGCGCGTGTTCGTCGTCGGTGGTGGAGACACGGCGATGGAGGAAGCGAACTATCTCACCCGATTTGCAGAATCAGTAACCATCGTGCATCGACGTGAGGATTTTCGAGCATCGAAGATCATGGTCGATCGTGCCCGCAACAATCCAAAGATTTCCTTCCTGCTCAATAGCGTCGTTGATGAGTATGTTGGTGTAACCAACGAAGCGGGTATGAAAAAGATGACACATCTTCGCGTGCGTAACCTCGCTACTGGTCAAACCCAGGACATCGAAGCAGATGGTGCGTTCGTTGCGATCGGACACCAGCCTAATACGTCCCTGTTCAACGGGTTGCTCGACATGGATGATGTGGGCTACATCCAGACCGTTGGTAAGTCATCAGCAACCAACATCCCTGGCATTTTCGCCTGTGGCGATGCCCAGGACAGTGTCTATCGGCAGGCAATCACTGCTGCCGGTTCGGGATGCATGGCAGCAATCGATGCAGAACGTTGGCTTGAGGCGCAACACGCCGGGTGACTGAGGGGTTACTCGACGATTGAATAGCTTGGCTTGAATCTCTTGATCTTCGTCGCTACGCTCTTTGCTTCGGCAAGCGTGGCAAAGCCCCATAACTTAACTCGATAGCGCGTTACGCCGTCCTCGAGAACAGGCTCGAAGAACGCGTTCAGATTACGATCCTTCCAGAGCTTCATCCGCAGCATGGCCGTCTGTTCATTGTCGACTTGCTCCACGGTGATGGTGTGCGTGTTTGAACCGTTTACCAGGAGACGTGCCTCGACACGATTGTTAAGAAGGCGGCGTGTCCCATCCGTTTGGAAGTAGTATCGTGGTTTTCGACTTCCCTCGGAGCGAACAACGATCTGCTTGGCTAACACGCCATTTGCGATCAGAAATGATCGTACCTGATTGGCTCGTTCAAGAGCACGGGCGTCTGACGAAGCTCCGACATCACGACTGACGTGCCCAGTGAGCTCGATGGTCATTGCAGCATTTTGGGTCAGTACCTCGCTGATGACCAGGAGTGACTGGTAAAAATCTCGCAGGTCACGATCAGTTGTGTCGCGAAACAGCGCCACGACCGCCGGAGATGTTTCCAACGTCAGGTCCAACGGTGTGAGCGAAATCGAGTCGATTACCGGGAAGGGGCTCGGGTTGCCATCGAGCTTAAGGCGCAGCCATGGCGTTTCACAGTTGACGAAATCCTGAACATCAGCCTGAACAACGACCTCAGTTGACCACTTTTGCGCGTAGAGCACCTCTCGGACAATATCGCCGATTGCCGAAGTCTCATCCTCCTGTAGAGTATACATCCTGCCTCCGGTGGCAGAGGAAATGTAGCGTAGTGGCTGTCCTGATGCTTCGAGTCCGACGCGCACCACGAACACTGGAATCTTTGCGTCGCGTGCCATCCGAACAACGTCCATCGTTGTGCTGAATGGAGTCGCATTATCCGGGGTTGCCGTTACGAGGATGAGTGCTCGTTTGCCGGACGCAGACGCAAGCATGCGACAAGCGTTCTGCGTGGCTGCATACAGCGATGAAAGTCCGTCCGCTGGCGGCAGGTCAGCAACCTGTAGGTCTGAGTTCAGCCGCGCGAACGAACCCATTGGGAGGATCGTCGAAAAGGACTGGTTGAACAACCCCAAGCCAAGTTGATCATCGCCGATCGCGTCAGCGAAGTTTCTCTGCAGGCTCAATACAACATCTCGCGCGAGTGTGCCTGAAAGCATGGAGTTGTCGCAGAGCATGTAAAGATGTACCGCTGGAGGTGTTGTCGATGCATCCACGGTGTTGCCAATACGCACAGTATGGGCCGACGGGGACGACCCACGGCAAACCACTTCTGCCGACATTGGCATGCGATCGAGTGAAATCGGCAAAATGTTACCCTCCGCATCGAGCACGATGACCTCTGCGCGAAGCTCACCCTCGGCAGACTCATTGACTCCCATGACGCGGAGCCGGGCGGGTGCAATTGTCGAGTCATTCACCATTCCGCGGAAGTATGTGCTTCGTGACTCAGAGCGCGGAAGTCCAGGGCCGGTTGAGATCTCCTGTGCTAGCCCCGTCATCGCAGCGACGGCCAGGGTTAGCATGAGGAACAATGCATTCATTGAATTCCGTTAGGTTACGTTATGATGCTCCTGTGCAAACGAGAAGGTGATACGGCCAGTCTCATCAGCATCGACCGTAACTTCCTCACCAGCACGAACATCCGCACCAAGCACGTGTAAAGCAAGCGGATCGGTGACATATCGCTGAATGACGCGCTTGAGGGGGCGTGCACCGAGCTGGACGTCGTAGCCTCGTTTTGAGAGCCACTCCATGCACTCTGCGGTTACGCGAAGCTGAATACCAAGAGCTTTCATTCGGGTCGCTACGTCAGCAATCTGAAGCTCTGCAATCCGCTGGACCTCGGATGGTACCAGCGGTTTAAAGAGGATGATCTCATCAATGCGATTGAGGAATTCCGGACGTAGCCGCCGCTTCAGAAGGTCGACGATTTCGCGACGCATCTGCACGGTTATCGCATCTCGATTCTCTTCGGTTACCTCAAGCAGCCGATCCTGCATGAGCTCCGAGCCAAGGTTCGACGTCATGATGATGATGGCATTCGTGAAATCAACCTCGCGTCCCTGGCCATCGGTGAGCCTGCCGTCATCAAGCACCTGAAGAAGTACGTTAAACACATCAGGGTGGGCTTTTTCGATCTCATCGAGCAGTACGACGGAATAGGGTCGTCGACGCACGGCCTCGGTAAGTTGACCGCCTTCTTCATATCCGACGTAGCCCGGCGGGGCTCCAATGAGACGGGCAACGGAATGTTTCTCCATGTATTCGCTCATGTCGACGCGTACAAGGGCCGATTCATCGTCAAAGAGGAACTCCGCCAGAGCTCTGGCCATCTCGGTTTTGCCGACTCCAGTTGATCCCAAGAAGATAAATGAACCTATTGGCCGCCGAGCATCTTGCAATCCCGCTCGTGACCGGCGAATTGCATTGGAGACAGCCACAACTGCTTCATGCTGCCCGATGACGCGCTCATGCAGCCGATGCTCCATGGACAGAAGTTTCGTGCGCTCTGATTCGAGCATCCTGCTGACGGGAATACCCGTCCACTTCGCGACGACTTCGGCAATATCACTGTCGTCGATTTCTTCCTTAAGCAAGGCGGAATCCTTCTGAACGATTGCCAGGTCGGCATTCGCGGCTACCAATTCCTTCTCGAGCTCGAGGATGCGTCCGTATCGGAGTTCTGCAACCGTGCCGTAGTCACCAATGCGCTCGGCATCGGCAGCGCGCACTTTGACATCCTCAATCTCTGCCTTGATAGCGCGGATGGATTGAATGTGATGCTTTTCAAGCTCCCATCGAGCACGGAGGGCTGAATGTTCAGTTTGAAGATCTGAGAGCTCTCGGTCGATCTCTTCGAGCCTCTTTTTTGTTGCGATGCGGACGTCGTCTGCCATATCACTGTTTCCTGTCATTAATGACCGAGCTATAGACGATTCACGGTGAAGTCTATGATACTACGGCGATCTCCCAACAAGGGTGTGATGTTGTCTCTAGTGCGTATTTTACGACGTTCGTTTCACAAGACTAGACTACGATGGATCCGGCTCTACGACTTGTCATTATCATCGTTCAGAGTTACCTCATAGGTGCAATTCCCTTTGCGCTCGTGATCGGTAAGTGGTTTTATGGAGTAGACGTGCGCACGCTCGGAAGCGGTAACCTCGGAAGCACGAACGTTTACCGTAACCTTGGCTGGAAAGCTGGGCTCGCCGTCCAGCTGCTCGATATTGCCAAGGGGCTTGTACCGGTTCTCCTTGTTGCGTCGTTTTTCGACACCCAGATGCCATTCGAGAATCACACGCCATTTGAAGATTCCACGGTCGTCCGACTTATCGCTGGGGTAACTGCGGTGGTTGGTCACATCTGGAGTGTGTTTGCTGGATTTCGTGGTGGCAAAGGAATCAACACCTCCATGGGCATGCTGATTGCCGTTGCTCCCGTGGAGTTAGCCATCGCCGCTGCGGTCTTCCTCCTGTTGATCGGGTTCTTTGGATACGTCTCGCTCGGATCCATGGTGGCAGCAGTCGTGATTCCAATCACCATGTTTGTTCGTCGAAACCTTTTGCACGTTGAGATCGACGGGTACCTGACGCTAATCTGTTTTTTGATCGCCCTTTCCCTGATGGTGCTCTATGCACATCGCTCAAACCTGCAACGTCTGGTTGAAGGTACTGAGCATCGCTTTACGCGACTGATGGTTTTCCGGCGCAGACATTCGCAAGTATGACCATCGGCATTATCGGAGCCGGCGCCTGGGGCACGGCGATTGCTCAGGTCTTCGCTCAAAACTGTCCAGATGTGCTACTCTGGGCGCGTGAGTCCGATGTCGTGGCCGACATCAATACAAATCACCGCAACGAACGATTTTTACCTGGCTCAACTATTGCTGCAAACATTCGTGCAACGACGACGCTCTCGGAGCTGGTCGGGTGCGAAGTGCTGGTGAACGCAACACCAACGCAGTATGTGCGGAGTACGTTGACTGATGCTGTTGTGCAAGGTGCCGTGATTGTCAACCTGGCAAAGGGAATAGAACGCGGTACGCACTTGCGGGTTTCTGAGGTGGTAGACCACGTCGCCCCTTCCAAGAAGTCGTATGTCGTGCTCTCAGGTCCTAGTCACGCTGAAGAGGTCATTCGTGGGATGCCCACAACCGTCGTTTGCGCTGGTCGCGACCGCGCCGTGGTCTCACAGATTCAAAAAGCCCTTATGACGCCAACGTTCCGCGTTTACGCGAGCGATGACGTGGTGGGTGTCGAAGTTGGCGGCGCGTTGAAGAACGTTATCGCCATTGCCGCGGGCATCGTTGATGGGCTTGGCATGGGGGATAACACCAAGGCGGCATTAATCACGCGGGGTCTTGCAGAGATCACGCGGCTTGGTGTTGCACTCGGGGCCGACCCTCAGACGTTTTACGGGTTGGCCGGTCTAGGTGATCTCTTCGTAACGTGCACGTCGCGCCATTCTCGGAATAGAGCGGTTGGCGAAAGGATTGGACGTGGGGAGACACTAGATCAGATCCTCTCGACAATGTCGGCCGTTGCCGAAGGCGTTCCAACTACCCAGGCCGCTCTTGAGCTGGCCTCGGCCGTAGGCGTTGAGCTGCCAATCACGGAGCGCGTTTCAGAAATCCTCTGGAATGGCGCCAATGCTGAAGAAGCGGTACGGCTGCTTATGATGCGTCCCGCACGGGACGAATAACACTCCGCAAGTAGTCAGATCAGTCAACCTGCGTTTGTTCCCCGCTAAGCGTTCGAACCGAAAGTTCAGCCGTTTCAAGATATTCCCGGCATGCCCCCGCAAGCTTCATACCCTCTTCGAAGAGGCGCAATTGCTCGTCGATAGGGGCCTCGCCACGATCGAGGAGCGTAGCGATCTCTTCAAGGCGCTTGAGCTGATCTTCGAGGGTTGCGGCAGGTGGTGTGTTACTTCGTGCCATAATGTTCTCCGGTGTTCGTGGGAATTGTGTCAACATTGTTGACCGTTGCCGTGGCGGTTTCGAACTGGCGTCGAATCGAGACTACGTCCCCGGGCACGAGCGACGACTGTGCATTGAGAACCTGCCCATTGCGCTCGAGGACGGCATACCCCCGTTGTAGTGGCGCGAGAGGGTGCAGACTCGACAGAAGAGCAGCCGCGTGTTCAATCCGCATTCGGCGAACTGCGATGTTCTGGGTAAGGGCCCTTGCGATGCGTGTGGTTGTATCATCAATCCGCTGCTCTTTCGCATGCAGTCGCTCGGTGAGACGCCGCGCGGCGCGACCATCAACGAACGCAGTGGCTGTCTGGAGCAACCCAGTGATCGTTAGCGTGATATCGGATCGCATTCGCTCGGTTAACGCCGCGATTCCTTGCATGAGGTCGCTTGCCGTCACAGGAGTGACAAGCTCTGCGGCAGCCGTTGGAGTTGCTGCACGAACGTCGGCGACGAAGTCTGCGATGGTCACATCAGTTTCGTGACCGACTGCAGAGATGACGGGGGTCTGGCTCGAAAGGATGGCATCAGCAACGATTTCGGTGTTAAAGCACCAGAGGTCCTCCATTGAGCCACCCCCGCGGCCAACAATAATGACGTCGACGTCGCATGCGTTGAGATCAGCGATTGCCTGTGCGATGTCTCGTGACGCAGTATCGCCACCCTGCACGACGGTTGGACGTAGGATGACCTCAAGGGCAGGGAATCGACGCTCGATTGTTGTCACCATGTCGCGGATCACTGCACCCGTCGGTGAGGTCGCAATTCCAACTCGGCGGATAGGACGCGGTAGGGGGCGCTTACGAGCAGCGTCAAAGTACCCACGTGCTCTGAGCTTCTCCTTGAGGAGCTCGAAGGCCTTGTGTAAGTCACCAACGCCTTCGGGTTGCATCCATGCGCAATCGATCTGATACTTTCCCTGCGGTGCAAAGACGCTCAGCCTGCCATGAACAACAATGCGCATACCGTCCTGCGGAACAAAGGCAATCGATCGTGACCGCCACAGTACCCCAGCAATCTGCGCATCGGCATCTTTGAGGGTGAAATAGCGATGACCTGAGCTATGGTGTTTGTAGTTTGACAATTCACCAACAACGACCACCTCACCGATACCAACCTCAAGAAGCCCCTTGATTGCGTGCGTTAGCTCCCCAACGCTGAGTGGTTGTTCATTCATAGTCAACAAAGATCGACATTCACCGCAAACGTAAATTGCACCATGGTAGGATTTGGATTTGACGTTCATCGTCTCGAAGCTGGACGCACCCTGACACTCGGTGGGGTCGTCATTCCTTCACCCCTTGGTACCGTGGCCCACAGCGATGGAGATGTGGTATTTCACGCCCTCGTCGATGCGCTGCTCGGTACGCTAGCACTTGGCGATATTGGAGAACACTTTCCAGATAGTGATCCCCAATGGAAGGGGGCGGCAAGTTCGCAGTTCGTTGCCCATGCAGTGCACCTCGTTCAATCGCATGACTGTCGAATTATCAATGTGGACTGCACGCTTGTTCTTGAGGCACCAAAGATCCTTCCATATAAGCAAGCGATGCGTGAGAATATTGCCCGGCTTTGTGGACTGCCACTCGAGCGCGTGGCCGTCAAGGCAACGACGAGTGAGAAGATGGGCTACGTCGGACGCGGCGAAGGAGTGCACGCCTATGTTGTTTGTGAAGTTCAGCCCAAATGAGATGGATCCTTCTCGTTGCCTGTTGCCTTAGTCTCGTGGGGCGGCTCTATGCCGATGCGAGCGAGCCACTGCAACTGCGAAGAGATACCGCCGTCTCTGGTCGAGTTCGTTTTTCAACTCGTGATACCTCCCATGTTCTTGTCACCTACCAGCGACCTGCATGGGATGTAGCCTCCGGAACATGCTTTCTCGGTGATCAGGGGCTGCCATCGTTGCGCGAGATTGCCCCAGATCTCGAGGTCCTTGATGCTGATTTTTGGTCTGGCAACATCGTCGTTCTTGGTCGCACACCGAGGGGAATTGTTGCTCGATGCCTAGCACAGGATGGTCGCACAACGCTCGGGCAGGTTCAGCTGGTTGCCTCGACATCGACACTTAGTGCAACCTCCCATGGTGCAACCGCACCAAAGTTGATCGTCAGTAAGGACGGCTCACAAGCTCTCGCGCTGGTTGACGGTGTTCTCTCACACCTTCAAATGGCGTCTTCACGTCTGACGTGTCGAGTGCTTGAGGAACATGTTACTTCCGCTTGTCACGTGCAAATGCGAAGCGGTGCTGGACTGGTGTATTCGTATACATCGGGATCATCATCCTTCCTCTCGTTGGCCGATTCCTCAATGCAGGTTGTTCTTTCAAGTCTGGTGCCGCTTTCCGGTGTGTATCACATCGAGCAAGTTGGATCAACGGCCATTATTTATTCCGCTCTCGAGGGGGCGAACGGATGTGTTCTAACAATCCTTGATCTCGAACGACGTAGTATTTCGACGCGATCGGTTCCGCTTGAAGTGCAACGAGTCACGGGTGTTGAAGTGGAAGGTCAGGTTGCACTTGCCCTCCTGACAACTCGTTCTGGTCGACCTGAGTTGGTCGTCGTGCCTCTTGCCAGCAACCTTGACCAGCTGCCCGAAGGGGTCTTCATTGCCGGAGACTATGGAACTCCACGCTTTGTTCGAGCATTCGGTGATACGGTGCTTGTGGCCTTCAGCGGTGGAATGGCACTGGTGCGTGCCAATGGAGATATCATAGCACGTGATGCAATGTCATTGCCGGATTTGAGTGGATCGGATATTGATCAGAGTGGACGATTGATGAGCATCCATTCGGCGCTCCATTCGGTCGTCATTCGAGCAGTTCCACAACCACTATGGTTCATCGCACGATCGATCGATGGTTTTCTCCGTTACGTCATTCCGTTACTCTTTTTGGCAAGCCTTGGGGTGGTGTATTTTCTGTATCGTCGACAAAAACGTTTCCTGGAGGCAATGATTGATGCTCCAGGTGCCGGTTTTGTGCTGTTCGTTGATTTGAATGGTCGCCTGTTGCGTGCCAATGAAAAGGCAGCGCATCTTCTGCGACTCACAGCTGATGTTCCGATGGGTCGGATGTTCGAGTCATATACCCAACAACCTGGCCTTCAGCAGTTGCATCAGTTCGTCGATCGTGTGCGACTCTCACGCGAGGCGCACACGGAACGCATTACTATCATGCGTAGCGAAGAGCAGAAGGAATATATGGCAAGCTCGACGCCTGTTATCGGCACCCTCGGTAGTTCACGGGGCATACTCATTTCCGGCGTTGACATCACCGAGACACTCGAGCAACGGCGTCTGGTAAACTGGGCACAGCTCGCTCACGACATGCAGACAAATTTGTCAACAATTCGACTCAACGCTGAACAGTTTCGCGGAGATAGCGACGCTGGTGATGAGGAGCGTCGGCGAAGGATTCTCTTTCAAGTTGGTGTGCTCATTGATCGTGTTCGAGACTTACTCGGCGTAGCACGGTCGGATGTGTTTCAACGAGGACTTGCTCACAGTGCAGAGCTCTGCACGGAAGTACGGCATGAGTTTGACCCGGCAATGTTCCCGCACGTCACATTCTCGATGAAGCTTCGTGGTACGTTTATGCAGGTTGATCGGCTTAAGCTGTCACGGGCCATTCGCAATGCGGTTGAAAACGCCATCAAGGCACTGCGAAATCAGCCGGGAACTGTCGAGATATCCACCTGGTTTGATCGAACAAACGTCTTCATTGCTGTCAGTGATACTGGCATCGGTATGGACCCCGAGACGATGGCCAATATGATGAAGCCATACTTCAGCACGGCGAACGATGGTACAGGACATGGTATCGGGACGATGATTATGCATCACGTTACAAAACTTCATGGTGGCACCATTCGCGTCACAAGTGAACCAGGCAAGGGGACGCAAGTTGTGTTCCGCATTCCCCATGGAATGGACCCGAAAGAGAAGATTCGTGTAATTGCGGCGGAGCGTGTTCAATGATCGAAGCCGAACGCCAGGCACTCATTGGAAAGCGGATCATGGCACTCGACTATGGTCAACGGCGGATCGGTGTGGCTGTCTGTGACGAGATGCACATTCTCGTCTCGACACGAACAGTTCTGGAAAATGGCTCCTCTGTCGTCGCAGAGCTGCTCGAACGTTTACAACGAGAAAGAACTGATGTCCTTGTTATCGGTGTGCCGCAGCATCACGATGACCGCACCACCCCTATCATTCAAGAGATTATGGGCTTTATTGAACGTGTCCGACTGGCCTGCCCCCTCCCAGTGTATGCTGTTGATGAAGCCTTCTCAACGAAGGAGGCACGTCAACGGATGGTACGCTCCGGCATGAAGCAAAAGCAGCGCAGGGCTAAGGGTGTCAAGGACCAGTTCGCGGCTGCGATTATCTTGGAAACCCTGTTGAACGAGGTGAATCCAACAAGAGCTTGGAGTACGATGTCATGATTCTCTCCCGTCGTGTGCTTGCCTGCTTCATTTCAATTCTGGTGGTTGCGAACGTCTTTGGTCAGAGGCCGGCCCGCCTCGCCAGCAGTCTGGCAGGAAGCTCACAGGAGCCATTGCATGTAGATGCTACTGTCCTTCCCATAGCATCACTTGACTCAGCCGATCTCTTCATCAGCTATCGAGTGAAGTATTCGGCATTATCGTTCCTTCGTGGTATTGATGCATCGGGCACCGCACAGAAGTATACCGCAGCGGTTACGCTCAGTTTAGAGGTTCGCGATTCCATTGGAATCATCCGATCGCGCTTGCGTATTCGTGATACTATTGTTGAGCAGTCATATGAAGCCACAACGGATCGTTCTGCAGCGCATTTGGGAAGTGCCCGTATAGCCATACCTGCGGGTACGTATCGCGTCATTGTAGAGATGACAGTGCCGCGCGAGGGGACGAAACACAGTGTAACGCTTCCATCGATCTATTTCCGACCAACGAGCAAGAGTGGAGTTACTCCGATTGCTATTGGACAAGAACGCCGAGACGGCGAACAATGGCGAATCGAACCGGTTGTCTTAGATCAGAATATTCCCTTTGGGGTCGGTGCATGTGCTGCAACATGTGTCGTCAATGATGAGGCTGGTGTTACCTATGACTACATCGTGCGGCAATTGCCATATGGTCCGAAGGAAATTCGCTGGTGGGTTGATGCGGAGTTTATCGGCACGGTGCGAAGCCGGCGTGATGTTGTGATTACAGGACGTGCGCGGCAGGATTTGCCTGCTGAGTTCCTACTCACAGAGAATGCTCCAGCTCCCTATGGCATTGTGCGCGTTCCGCTTGATGTGCCACAACTTGTGCCGGGGAATTATGTTCTTCGGCTTGTTCGACGTGGCGGATCTGATACTATTGAGCACAGGTTTCAGGTCCTCTGGGAAGCCATGCCGCAGTCGCTGCGTTCGCTTTCGTACGCTATAGAAAGCCTCGTGTATATCTGTCCCCAGGAGCAGTTAGACTCACTCCGTGATGGCGATGATGCTCAGAATCGAGAGCGGTTGATGCTCTGGTGGAAGCGCATGGATCAGACGCCGACCACTGCCTACAACGAGCGAATGGCTGAGTACTACATGCGGGTCGATCAGGCTGCATCAGCGTTTTCGTCAGTCACCGAACCTGATGGTGTTTTCAGTGATCGCGGGAAGGTCTACATCTTGTTTGGTCGACCCACAAAGGTCGACAAACGCCTGTCACGTCAAGGGGCTGCCACTGAAACATGGACGTATCGATCAGGTGTGCGCAAGACCTATGAGTTTGAAGTAAGCGACGACGGCGTCTACAAGTTGAAGTCAATATCTGACACTCGGTAGAACGTATCCAACGTTAGGAACGCTCAATCGGCTCCCACCCTTCGCCTTCGCATGGTGGGGTATTGCCCGTGACGTGCTCATCCATTATCGTGCAGAGTTGATTGGAAGGGTTGAAGTGCCGACACACTCCGCACAGTGTTCCGTCACTGATTTCCCGCACGGAGTCGTGAAACGAACGATACTGGAGCCATGCTGGATACACTCCAAGGCCCCAGATGCTCAACATCGCTGTCCACCACACAACCTTCTGCTCGGCAACTTGGGCGAGTGCGATGCAGCCGAGCCCGAGCACTGCAACACGCAGCAGACCCGCAGTGAGAATCGACCCGGTGGTGTAGTAGGGTCGGTCGACAGTATCTTCTGGCACCCGCATGCGCAACAAGAATAAGTCGATCCAGCGATCATCTGATCGTCGTTCGTTCATGAGCTTCGTCCCTTTCGAGAGTAACTGCGTCCCTTCCACTGTGAGCCTCCACGTGAATATGCCCAGCGGATCGAATTCACGCCAATACCCACCGTCCAAAGCGCCGTAAGAGGCTGGAGAAAACAATGCCACAGCGGCATCCGAAAACGGAGGCTGATCATGAAACGGATCAGACCTGCAGCACACAGTGCGTACGACGAAGCGGCGATGATCATCGTGTTTGACCAATGCACTCCGAGCGGGAGGCTTATGAGCGGACCAACATAGGTCAGCATGAGATGCCCGAGAAAGAGCAGCGTCAATGGGAGGTTGTACTGCGTTGCGGGGAACAAGTTCTTCGAAAACCCATGTGTCACCTCCCGCGCACCGGTGTACATGTGACATGATACCGCGTCAGTTCCATCAACGAGAGCAATCTTCTGGCCAGCCCCTTTCATCGCTCGAGCAAGAAACACATCCTCGACAAGCGAGTTCCAAACCGCACGATGTCCACCAATGCTCGTGTATCCCTCGCGAGTAAAGCACATGAACTGACCATTCGCGGCAGAGAGTGATACTCGACGATTGGTCATGATAAGCGAGTTTGGGAGATATGAGAAGTAAAGGACATGCACCATCGGAATGACTGCGTGCTCTCCTATAGAAGTGAGCACCTGATATGGCACCATGGAGAACATGGATAGACCGTTCTGCGACAACATTGCTACCGAACGGGATATGGTATCCGGCTGATGAACAGTATCTGCATCGGTAAAAACGAGTACGTCCGCATTCGTCGCCATCGATAACTGATGGCAAGCCCAGGATTTTCCGACCCATCCGTCAGGGAGGGGGCTTCCTTGAATCACCTGCAGGTGCTGGTACTCCGAGCTAAGTCGTGCCAGAATATCTCCGGTGGCATCTGTCGATCCATCATTGAGGACAATGACCTCAACATTGGGATAGGTCTGAGCGCACACGGATCGCACACAATGTTCGATACATCGTTCTTCGTTTCTGGCAGGAATCAGAATCGCAACCGATGGTCCAGGCGCATCGGGATGCGAGAACGTTTTGGGCAAGCGCGCAAAGCGCACCAGATTGAAGATGCTGACGGAAAGCAGGGCAGTGATCACCACAACGGTGAGAAGCATGGCCCAATGCAGGATGACTTGCAATGAAGAACCCGCGAGGAACGGAAGGCTGTCATAGGGAACGTGAATCGGCATCCAGCAAGCTACGAACCATCCGGATTCGGTAGCTTTGCGCCCACTGCGGGCGAAGTAGTTATGCATGTGATTTCTGGTATCCACAACGATGTATGTCATCTACTCGATGGCCAGGGCGCCTACGAGTGGTGGTACGCCGATGCGCTTGATGCGTCGTCTGAGTGGGGAGTCGTGGCCATCCTGTTTCGTGGTATGCCGATGTCTCCGGATTACCTCGCGACTCCAACATCGATGCATGCCGGGTATGCCTTGAGCATCTACCATAAGGGTGTTCGCGTAGCCTTCGCATTTGGCCGTCATTCGCTCCAGCAGTGCACGTTCTCAGGTGACGGTCTTGATGTGTGCCTGCCGTCGGCAACGATGATCCACAATGAAGACGTCATCCTTGTTCACGTTGATGCACCCTGCGGTAATGACGGACGCCGAGCACGCGTCGAGATGCGCCTTCATGTGCAACAGCATCTTGGGAACGATGGCGAGCAGTTTTCACAAACCGAGTGCCATGGATGGGTACTGGCAGGGCCTCGTATGCCGGCAGAGGTTACGATCCAGATCCATGAACAGCACGGTTGTGTTGTCGACGAAACATTCGCAGCAACTGCCTATCATGATCACAACATGGGTCGTCGAGCTATGTCGGCAGACTATGGCGATTGGTACTGGGGGCGCGTTCACGCTAAAGACGAAACATTCGTGTATCTCATCACGCAACGATCAGCAGACCCCGTTATGTGGTTTGGCCGTGTAGGAGAGAGCGGACGGATCGAACCGTTTACTGACGTACATGTGCAGATGCGTCATCGTCGCATCTCTCTCATGGGCTTGATTTTCCATCGTACGATTCAGGTCTCTGGGGTGTCACCTGAAGGCGAGCGACTGGTGGTAACCTGTGAAAATCGGCGTGCCTGTGAAGATGGCCCCTTCTATCAGCGCTACCTCAGCCATTGGAAGCTTAACGGAAATGACATTGGTGTGGGAATGTCTGAGTACATGGATGTCCAACGTCTGGCGAAGCCATGGATTCGCCCCTTCCTGCGTTTACCCTGGATGGTATCTTCGTAATCATGGCCCATCTTATTCGCATTCTGCCGGAACACATCGCTAATCAGATCGCCGCTGGTGAGGTCGTGCAACGACCCGAGTCAGTAGTGAAAGAGCTCGTCGAAAATGCTCTTGATGCTGGGGCATCGAGTGTGACGGTGGTTGTACAAGGGGCAGGCAAAGCCCTCATTCATGTTATCGATGATGGCACAGGGATGTCGCGCGAGGACCTCGAGTTGTGTCTTGTGCGACACGCTACCAGTAAGATCCGTACCGAAGAAGATCTACATCATATCGCAACACTCGGTTTTCGCGGAGAGGCCATGGCCTCGATTGCGGCCGTTGCTGATGTTGAGATTCGTACGCGGGCACGGGATGCAGATCTTGGATGGACGCTGACGGCGCAGCCAGGCAAGCCCCTTTCAATCGCAGCAGCGGCCAATGAGCCGGGCACTCAAGTCCTTGTTCGACAGCTCTTTTCCTCAGTGCCAGGGCGCCGCAAGTTTCTGAAGTCGGACCTCACGGAGTTCCGTCACATCAGTGAAACGATGCAGACGATGGCGCTGTCCAGGCCAGGTGTGCGTTTTGTGTTTTACGATGGTCCCAATCGAATTTTCGATGTTGCTCCATCAGATCTTCGAACGCGCATTGGACGCATTCTGTCAATCAATCCGGACACGTCGCTTGTCGAGGTGTCGGCCGAGCAGACAGGTGTCACGATTTCTGGATTTGTCGGACGCCAGGATGCTGTTCGTCAAAATCGAAGTGGTCAGTTTCTCTTCCTGAATGGACGTCCCATTAAAAGTCGCGCGCTATCGCACGCGGTTAATCAGGCATTCGAGCACCTAGTTCGAGATCGAGACTTCCCGATTTATGTTTTGGATATCAGCATTGACCCAGAACGAGTCGACGTCAATGTTCATCCGCAGAAGCATGAGGTAAAGTTCGACGATGAGCGTTCGATCTACGTTCTCCTTCAGGATGCCGTGATGCATGGGTTGGCTCGCGCGAACATAATTCCTCCAGTTTTTTCCAATGTGTCAATCGCTTCACACCCACTTCAATCGCTTCCAACAGGTGGGTCGGAGCAAGGGGCTTCGTTTAATCGGCTAACGGGTGAGATTCTGCCGGTCCGTGGAGGAGGCATTTCGCCGCATGAGAGGTATCCAGCATCACCTCGGTTTACATCGGCACAGCGTGAGGGCTACAATGCGTTGTTTGCGCCGATCACTCCCGAGCAGGATTCCACGTCGATCCTCGCTGCAACGGAGGAACGTATTATTTGTCTCGTTTCGTCCGGAATCATGGTTGTGCGACCCCGTGCGGCTGCCGAGCGGGTGTATTTCGAACAGATCATGTCAACAACTGACCGAGCTGTGGTGCCACAGCCATTGCTGTTTCCGGTCGATATTCCCGTTGATGCCCAGCACCAGGCGTTGCTTGTTGAGCATCGTGAGGTGATTGCTGCAAGCGGCCTCACAATTGAGGTTAACAACGGCATACTGACTGTTCTCGCGGTTCCCCCGATGGTATCTGCTGGAGAAGAGCAGACCTTCATCAATGAGCTGTTGAGTTCGATGATCGATCTAGAAGAGACTCCGATGCTGCAGCGGCACGAAGCGCTTGCTGCACGGCTTGCACGACAATATGCGCGCAGGAGTTGTTCAGGGATGAACCTCGAGACAGCCGGGCAGTTGGTGCAGCAATTACGATCATGCAAGATTTCGCATCATACGCCGTTTGGTCATCCGACCTTTATCGTTGTTTCATTCGATGAGTTGGAAAAGAGGTTTGCATGATGAACCGCGTGGCAGGACATGGTTTATTGCTCGTTATCGCGTGTGTTTTGTGGCCGCTCGTTCCGGCAGCAGCAATGACAAGTTCTGACGAAGATCTTGATACCCTCGCGCGTTGGCTTGGTGGAAGTTACTCGAGTGAGAAACATGCTCGCGTTGACTCGACCTATGAGAACTACGACCTTCACATCGCACGCATGTGGAATGATCGTCGTGACGGAATATGGTTGATGGTAGAACAAGCGAAAGCTGAATCACCCGATACTCCAGTGCTGCAACAGGTGTATCGCCTCTGGCGTGTTGAAGACAATATGATGGAGATTGAAGTCTATCGCTGGAAGAACCCTCGGTCAGTTGTTGGTGCATGGCGGGATGTGGCGCAGGTTGCAGGGTTGTCACCAGGTGATCTGTCGAAACGACGTGGATGCGAGCTCTATCTTCAGCGTGATGAGGTTAAATACTTTGGAGCAACACACGGGACTGCTTGTCCGGGAGGTGCAGCCGGAGTATCATACACGAAAGTCGATGTGCAATTCGCAGAACGTGGGATTACCATATGGGAGCGAGGGTTCTCGCCACGTGGTGATCAGGTTGCCGGCCCACTGAAGGGGCCGTATTACTTCCTGCGACAAAAGCCCTAGTTTTGCAATGTTCATGTTTACCCCTACAAAAGGACGATACTAGGATGGCTTCAACCCAGCATTATGCTCTAATTCTCGGTGTTTCCAGTGGATTTGGTCGCGCTGCCGCGCTGGCCATGGCAGAGGAGGGACTCCATATCATTGGTGTGCACCTCGACCGTGCGGCTGGAATGCAGCAAGTTGAAGAGCTGAAAAATGAGATCACTGCCCGGGGTGTTCGCCATCTGTTCTTCAATGTCAATGCTGCCGATGCAGAACGTCGCTCGGAGGTAATGGATGCAATCGGTGCCGAACTTGGTGCGCATTCTGGGTCGACCGTTCGGTTGATGCTACACTCTCTGGCATTTGGAACCCTGAAGCCATTCATTGCTGAAAACGTCAACGATGCGATCTCGCAGAAAAATCTCGAGATGACGATGGACGTGATGGCAAATTCTCTGATTTATTACGCTCAGGATCTCGTTCGCAAGGGGCTCATGGCTCCAGGTGGACGTATCGTGGGGCTGACCAGCGCTGGAGCATCACGCGTACTTCCAATGTACGGTGCTGTCTCCGCGGCCAAGGCCGCCATGGAGGCATACTGTCGTCAACTTGGAATGGAGCTCGCCCCCTTCGGTATCACCGCCAATACCATCCGCGCTGGGGTAACGTCAACAGCAGCACTGTCGAAGATTCCTGGCAATGACGTGATTGTAAACAATGCGATGATGCGCAATCCGTACCATCGACTCACTGCACCCGAGGATGTCGCGAATGTGCTCCGCCTGCTGATCAGTGATCATGCATCCTGGATCAATGGAGAAGTCCTCGGCGTCGATGGAGGAGAAGATGCGGTGGACTTGACGTGGTGGAAGCCAGGCGGTACAACAACCGCCTGAGGTAGTCTGCTCTCCCGTCTTAGAGATATTCTAGGACGTCATGCCGTGTAAGAATCCCGCTAATTCTTCCAAACTCGCTTACCGCGACAAGCGGTGCGTTACGAAGCAGCTGGATTGCTGTCTGCACATCATTGTGAATGTCAACTTCCGGACACGCCGGCTCCATGATTGATGTCACAGACGATGCAAGAACATCGCGATCGTTGATGACGGCCGACATGAGTCTGGCCTCTCTGATCATACCCTGAAGCTGCTCGTCGTGAACGACGGGCACATCACTGACTTCGTAGGAGCTCATTAATGCGAGCGCTTCGGAGATCGTTGCCGATGGTGGAACCGAGATGACTGAAGGAAGTGAACCACGAGAGCGCTTCGATTCGATTACGTCACGAACAGTGATGCGCTCACGATCAAGGAGGTTCTTTTCCTGAAGCCACTCGTCTGAGTGGTGTTTTGTGAGGTAGCGTTCGCCGGTGTCACAAATAATGACAACGACGACAGCATTCTCATCAAGCGTTGCGGCAATCCGTAAGGCTGCGGCAACGTTCATTCCCGACGAGCCGCCACAGAGGATACCCTCTTGACGTGCCAGCTGGCGCGCCATCGCAAAGGCCTCTTTGTCATTAATGTTGATAATCTCATCAACCAGGTTCAGATCGAGATTGTCAGGCACGTGGTCCTGACCAACACCCTCAATGAGATAGGGAAGGGATTCGATGAGGCGACCGGTATCCTTGAAGACCTTCAGGGATGAGCCCACAGGATCGCCCGCAATGATCTTGATATTCGGATTCATGCGCTTGAGGTAGCGCGCGGTGCCGCTGATCGTACCACCAGTTCCCATACCGGCCACAAAGTGGGTGATTTTCCCATCGGTGTCTTCCCAAATCTCGGGACCTGTCGTCCGCTCGTGCACAGCAGCGTTCGCCGGGTTATCATACTGGTTGAGAATTACTGCACCGGGGATCTCACCTGCTAACCGCTGCGCGGTATTGACGTAATACTCCGGTGAGCTTGGCTTGGCAGCACTCGGCATGATCAATACCTCGCCGCCGAGAGCCTTGATGTATCGGACGCGCTCGACGGAGGCCTTGTCCGTGGTAACGAGCAGGCATGGGTAGCCCTTCAGTCTGGCAGCAATGGTCAGACCGATGCCGGTGTTGCCGCTCGTTGGTTCGATGATAAGTGACCCGGGTTTGAGCCGACCACTTTTCTCAGCATCCTCGATAAGGGCAATACCGATGCGATCCTTGATCGAGCCACCCGGATTGCGGGATTCGAGTTTAAGAAGCACTGTGGCTTTGATATCCCTTGCAAGCGCGTTCAGCCGCACAAGGGGCGTGCGACCAATGAGATCGAGAACCGTTGAGTTGACGTTCATGAGAGTTGCTGTTCGAGTTGTTGTCGTTCGTACATGTCAAAATACAGACCCCGTTGCTGAAGTAGGCTCGCATGCGAACCCTGCTCAACGATTTTTCCATGGTCAAGCACGATGATCTGTGAGCATCTCTGTACTGTTGAGATGCGATGAGAAATCAAGATCGTGGTTCGCCCCTTCATGATCTCATCCAGTCCCTGAAGGATGCGATCTTCGGTTGCTGCATCGACTGCCGAGAGCGCATCGTCAAGGATGAGGATGCGCGGATCACTCACGATCGCTCGTGCAAGTGAGGTTCGCTGCTTCTGTCCGCCAGATAGTGTAACGCCACGTTCTCCGACGATGGTGTCGAAACCAGCCGGTAGCGTCGAAATATCAGTAGGCAGCTGTGCGATGTTTGCAGCGTTCTCCACCTCAGCGTCAGATGCCGTCGGACGACCAAAACGGATGTTCTCTCGAATGGAGTCGGAGAAGAGGAACGACTCCTGAGGCACCACCGCAATCTGCGACCGGAGGTCGCTCAAGGAGACATCTCGAATGTCTGTTCCATCAATGCATATGCACCCTGATGTGACATCATACAAGCGCGGCAGGAGGTTGATGATTGAGGACTTGCCGCTTCCAACGGAGCCAACAATGCCAAGACTCTGTCCAGGTTCAATCGTAAATGAGATGTCTTCAAGAACCGGAGTGCGACCATCGTACGCCAACGCAACGTGCTGAAACGTAATCTTGCCTTGGACGTCGTCAAGTGATTTTGTGCCAGAAGTGATTGTTGGCTCTGAATCAATGATGGCTCCCAAGCGCCCGATTGACGCGGCTCCGCGTTGAATCATGCCAGTAACCCAACCGATTGCGGCAATTGGCCATAGCAGCTGATTGAGATAAATGAAGAACTGCGTGAGCTCGCCCACAGTCAGAGCATTGTTCGCAACAAGGACACCGCCAAATCCAATCACAATGACGTAACTCAGATTGAAAAGGACGGTCATACTCGGCATCATCAGCGCCTGTATTCGCGCCAGTGTCATGTTCTTTCGGTAGTACTGACGGCTTAGCTCATCGAAGCGCTCTGCCTCATCGGTTCCCCGTGCGTAGGCACGCACAACGCGGATACCTGAGGCTGTCTCTTGTGCATGTGTGGTGATGTGCTCGTAATGCTCCTGAACGACACGATAGTTGGCGTGAATCTTTCGACCCAAGCGGTAGGTTATCGTCGCAACAAGTGGCACGGGTATCAGGATTGCCGCCGAAAGCCAACCATTGAGGTTGACCATCCATGAGAGGGCAAACGCGAAGGTTGTGATCGTATTGGCCGTGTACATAATTGCAGGGCCAATGAATTCTCGCACCGAGCCAATGTCGTTGGAGAAGTGTGCAAGTAGCGATCCAGTCGAGCGGTCGTGATAGAATCGCGCAGACTGCGTTCGAAGTGCCCTGGTGAAGTCGTTTCGGATGTCTTCTTCCACGAGTCGCGACATAACGATAATGGTACGTCGTGTGCAGAACATAAAGAAGCCGCTGCCGATTGTAAGCGCCAGGATCTGCGCGATCAACCAGGGTATTTCAACACTTGTTGAGCCTTGCGTCTTTAACGTGTCGATCGTGGTGCCGACCACGTATGGTACAGTGGTCGAACACACATTCGACAACGTCACAAACACAAGCCCAAGAAGTGTTCGGGCGCGATAGCGTTTGACGTATGGTAGGAGGCGACGCAGCTCACGGAGTGCACCACCAGTTGCGCGCGCAGTAGACATCAGGCGATTGTCACATCCTGACAGAGGTACACGTCTTGAATAGCATGCAGGAGTTCGACGCCCTCGTTCATCGGACGTTGGAAGGCTTTTCGTCCGGAGATTAGGCCCATGCCGCCAGCGCGCTTGTTGATGACTGCCGTACTAATGGCTTCAGACATATCATTATCACCCGATGCCCCGCCAGAGTTGATCAACCCAATGCGACCCATGTAGCAATTCGCCACTTGGTAGCGACAAAGGTCGATTGGATGATCACTTGAGAGTTCGGTGTACATCCGCTTGTCGAGTTTGCCGTAACTGGACCCGCCCATGTTGAGTGCTTGGAATCCGCCATTATTTTCAGGTAGCTTCTGCTTGATAATGTCAGCGCCGATCGTAACACCAAGGTGATTTGCCTGACCGGTGAGGTCAGCTGAGAGGTGATAGTCGTTGTCGGCCTTGAACGCTGGATTTCTCAGGTAACACCACAAAATTGTTGCCATACCAAGTTCGTGTGCTAATGCGAACGCCTGTGAAATCTCCACGATTTGTCGTGCACTCTCCGGTGAACCGAAGTAGATCGTTGCACCTATTGCGGCCGCTCCCATGTCATGCGCTTGTCGCACGGTTCCAAACATGATTTGGTCAAACTTGTTTGGATAGGTGAGCAGCTCGTTGTGGTTGATCTTCACAACGAAGGGGATGTGGTGGGCATAGTGGCGGGCTACATTGCCGAGGACGCCAAACGTCGACGCAACAGCATTACAACCACCCTCAATCGCCAATTCAACAATTCGCGCAGGGTCGAAGTAGATGGGGTTCTTTGCGAATGAAGCTCCAGCGCTGTGCTCAATACCTTGGTCAACCGGCAAGATTGAAACGTAGCCAGTGTCAGCTAGTCTTCCTGTCGAATGGATTCGCTGCAGATTCGCCAAAACACGATTGTTGCGATCCGACCCACCGAAAATGTCCGAAACGGATGATGGCGATGGGCTATAGATCGAATCCTTGGGGATCGAGGTGCAGGTATGTTCGAGAAGGTACGGGGCTTGGTCGCCAAGCTGGTGAACAATGTGGTCTATCATAGCTACCTCGGGTGGATTTAAATGCGTGCAAATCTACAAAAACGAAGCGGGCGGCTTCTCGCTGGAGAAACCGCCCGCGGGCATTACGGTGCTGTAATGGTGTTATCGGACGACGTTGAACGACGTCGAATTTACGTATGGCCCACTGACCATCCGGACGAAGTACAAGCCATTCGGTAGGGAACTGACATCCGCCTCGAGAACGTACGATCCAGAAGGCACCACTGGACTCTTGACTTCCATGACAACAGTGCCAAGTGAGTTGACAATCTGAAACTCAGTAGAAAGCGTCAGACCAGTGGAGTATGGGATTGTAACATTATCGCGGACAGGGTTCTCAATCGGTCTGGCAAGGCCAGGAAGGTTTGATCCGAACTCAACAAGGCGTCCCTGCGTGAAACACACCTGTTCCATCCGGACACCATCTTGGTCACCCTTAGTAACCAAGCATGTTAGAGGAGTCGTTACCGTTAGGCCAACAGGCAGTGTCGAGTCTGCGTTCAGATAGACGTCAAACGCAGCAGTGACGAAGGTTCCCTGAGCCAGGGGTGCGCCGGCTGATGTTCCGACAATGTCAAGACGTCCCGGGGTAGGAGTTGGAACAAACGCCCAGCCAGCCATTGGTGTTCCGGTGAGCCCCTTGAACTTCATCGCAGTAACGTCGTGCGTCAGCGATAGTGTGAAGCGTGTTGGGCTTGCACCGGCAAACTCCGATGCAACATAGGATACCTCAATTGGCAGAACGGTAGGCTGTCCGACCTTCGCGACCGGAATCTGACCAAACGTGAAGTTCACTGGGGTCGTGATACCTTCACCAGTGACTGTTTGGGTCAGCTTGAGGTTCTGATCGTTATCGATAACATAGACAACGGTGTCTCTACCAACCGCGCTTGGTTGATAGGTCACCGTAATCGTCTTTGTTTGGTTTGGCGCAACGGTGAATGACGTTTGCTGGTCGATTGAGAAAACGGCTACATCACCCGAACTCCGTGGAGCCTGACAGTTTAGCGGGAACTGAGCACTTGGGTTGCTGATGTCAAACGTCAGCGTCCTGGAGGCGCAGATGAGCGTCTTCGGGAATTCAACCGGCGGCAGAGTGGAGATATCGCGTCCCTCGCCATTGATCTCCACAAATGTTTCTGCATACGGTGGAACTGGGCCTGGACCTGTTTTCGCATCATGAACAATTCGAACACGCACGCTATTCGGGCCAACAACTTGTGGAGTGAAGGATACCGGCAGTTCTAATGGGGCTCCACCTGGTTGCAGCGTGATTGGGAATGTTGGAAGCGAACCGGACCATGCAAATGATGCCGTTGGTGTTTCGAACTCTACGCGATCGATAACAAGGGGGCTCTCTGCGTCAGCGTTCGTGATCGTAACCTTGCCAGGCTCAGGAGATGTCGTTGCTACCGTCCAGCGATTAAATGTATATCCAGTTGCCGTCACCGCTGGAAGGAATCCAAAGCCCTTAGCCTGACCCGTAAGAGGTGCACTTTCCTTACCCTTGATAACGACAACAATCGCTGCCGAGTGCGCTCCACGTGTTTGTGGGGTGTAGACAACTGGAACGCTGACAACTTCGCCCGGGGCAAGCTTCTTTGGAGCTGGAAGGGTAAAGGCAAAGTTCGGGTTCGTCGGATCGCCCAACGTAATCGAGGCAATCTCGGCTTCCTCAGTGTTCAAGTTCGAGATGCTGATCGTATCTCGCACTGGAGTCAACTGACGAACACGACCAAAGTCCACGCTGTCGATGATCACTCGTGGTTCGACGATTTCGACCTTAACTGTTGACTGAACATCGGCACACAGTGCTGGTGGCAGACCATAGGCGAGCTTCACGGTTTTCACGCCAGCAGTCGCAGCGAGGACATCAATGTCGACATCCAGGCATGCGTTTGGATTTAGCGTAAACGCACCCGTAGAGCGAACAACAATGTCTGGGTCAGGCGTGACAACACTGAGATTACCTGATACCGGCAGTGGGCCAACGTTCTTCAGCATGCACGTGATCTTCATCTGACGTGGCTGGCTTAGTGGAACTTTGCCCTGATCTGCGAGCGTATTCGTTTCAACCAAGCACGGAGCCGTTCCCACGCCTTCTAGGCTCAGCTGGACTGGCGAACCGCACGAACCGATGACTTCAAGCAGTGCGGTGCGGGTTCCCGGACGCGATGGAGTAAACACTAACTCGACATTCAATGATTTGCCGGCTGGGACAATCTGACCGTTGATAGTTCCCACCAGACGGAAGTCGCCTGCATTTCCACCGGCAATCACAACATTCTTTACGGTGATATCAAAGTTACCAGTATTGTAAAGCTGTGCAGTCTTGGTATCGCTTTGACCTTGTGGCACAGACGCAAACGTGACCTTGTTTGGACGGAACTCAAGCTGAGGAGCCTTCACGGCAAACACCGCATCTGAAACATCACTCGAAGCTGGAGCAGATCCAACCTTGGAGACAAACACATCTTTTGAGCCAGGACCCGAAAGGTTCGGGAGCGTAATATTCGGCGGCGAAAAATTCTTTGGTCCGATGTAGTCATCGGTTTCGTACGTAAAGTTTAGTCGGTCCGTTGCGGTCTTTTTCTGATAGATCAGCCCCGTACCAGTAGTTGGCTTTGAACCTGCAAAAAAGCGCGGGTATCCCTGCGTATCGTACAGGACATAGAATGGTCGATCCTGCGTGTTCGGGAACGCCGTTGATCGCTCAATAGCGCCTGAGCGATTGAGACCCACCTCCACATACTTCTGAAAATTGCCGGCGACAATCACTTCCACATTGCCGGCAGCATCGTAGCGAAGACCAATATCAGTGAGTGTGGCATAACTGCTCTGCGTGTTCGAGCCTTTCGAACCAACCTGCCAATCAAGGCGGCCTGTTGAGTCGTACTTGAGCAGGAAGTAATTCCGCGTGTCGAGAGGTCCACGCGACAGCGAGAAACTACCGAACGTTGCTGCAGGGCTGGAGTAGTATCCCGCTACGTAGTAGTTGCCCTTGTTGTCGACTACGCAGCCGATGACCTTTTCTTCATTTGAGGCTGTTCCTGTCAGCAGCATCACCTTCGAGGGGTCGATGATCTTACCATCTGCATCGAGCTCGACGAAGTATCCGTCGATGTTTCCGGGAGCACCCGTCTGGGTTGTCTTCCCAAACTGCGTATTCCCTTCAAAGGTGCCTGTTGCAAAAACCTTAAACCCACTTGGAATTACGGCAATGGACGTCGATATCTCGTTACCAAAGCCTCCGAGTTGAGTTGCCCATGCGTAGCCACGGACCGGGGACACACTCACACGGACCTTGTAATTCGTGCCGGAGCGAGGAGCTACCCACTTATAGACGAGTCCGGTCGCAGTCGGGTTGATCGACTTCCACGTATTGCCTCCATCCTCCGAGTACTCGAGGTTCACAGGCACTTCCGGGAGTACGCCGGCCCATTTGATCAAGACTGTATCGCAGGTTGAATACAATTCACCGCCAACCGGGGACTGCAGAAGCACGACTCCCGTTCCACCCACAAGGGTGATCTTCGGTGGACACGGGAACCCGTTAAACGCGAGCTCTGCCTGCCGGAAGGACTGCGTTGCTCCCTGGGTAAACTGAACACGTATGATACGCTGTCCGCCAGGGGGCAGATTAAACGGAACAAAATTGGTTTGGTTTAACGGGAAATTCCAGTCAATCACCCGGAAATAGGTTGATGGTGCAATCGACTGACCAGTCGCGGCAAAGGTGGCTCCGCGGGCAGTCAGTGTGCAGAGTGCGAAAAACGACTGGTTTGGCGCTGGGTCCCCGCAAAACAACACCGGTGAGCTGATCTCGACTCCCGCCACACTCGCAGGTGGGGTTACGATGGCGATGTTCGATGTTGGATTGTTACCGCGAAGCATCGTGATTCCCGCCGTGCGGCTGCGACCTTGTTCAGTGCAGGTGCTCGGTGAGATCCAGCTGATCTGACAGACGCGGCGTACCTGCGTTTCGAGGGCGAGGAATGACAGAATGTCGACGAGACGATCTTCAGTTGTGACGATCGACTTGCCCCCTGTACCTTTCGCCATGGCATCCAGCGTCCAGTGTGTGGTTGGCTCAAGGATCGTGATGCTGTAAAACCGAATACCCTGAGCTGAGAGCTTCTGGATGTTGTCATTGACAAACTTCGACTCACTCTTCGTGATCGAAACATCTGCGATACCAGGGTTCGGGTGGCCATCCGTCAGGAAGAATACGTACTTCGGCAGGTTTGCCGGACGCTTCTTGAAGAGGTCGTAAATGTTTTTCGCAGGATCCTCAAATGGCAGGACGTAGTTCGTGTTCGTGAGCACCTTCATCAGTCGAAGGGAGTCAATGATTGGCTTCGCAGCATCTGCCCATTCGACAGTTGTCTCAACGGTGCCGGAGAATGTCACGAGCGAAACGCGTGTTTCTCCCACGAACTTGACCTGGTTGACGAACGTCCGAATCGCGTCTTTAGCGTACTCGAATCGCTTCCGCCCATTAACGTCTTCGTCCATGGAACGGGATCGATCAAGGATGATCACAATGCTGACCTCTGGGTCTGAAGCTTGCTCTTTACAGTCGTGCGTGACCGAAGCGGTCACGTCGACTGGCGCTCCACCTTGCGGTGTCTCGGTTACCCGAAAGTCACTCGCTTTGAGGTCGGTAATGGGCTTGCCCGTTGCGTCAAACGCAACGTAGTCAACCGTAATCTTGGGAAAGGACAGCGTGTTGACGCCGTATACGTTGAGTGACTGTGCCATCGAGGCCGTAGCCCACCAAAAAAGGGCGACAGCAAATACCAAGGTCATGCGAAAGTGTTGCATGATCGAACCTCGAAATTGATCCATTGATCGGATTGATGTCATGTTTTTCTGTAAAAGCAGTGCAGATTAAGATCGGTTACAAACTGGATTCAGAATCACTCAAACAACTGCCGTTTCGAGGACTCGGAACGTTCGCAACGTTGCATCAAGCTCGGCATTCACCCCCAGTGGAAGCGTCAGCTTGCTGCGGACGTGGCCAAACGGGAGTCCGTAGACCACAGGTATACCTAGTGATGCTAGCCGTTCTTCAAAGACTTGACTAAGGCTAAACGACGGGCCGGTGATAGACGTTCCACGAGCTTCACAGTCGCGGAAACTCCCAAGAGCAATCCCTTTGGCCGTCTGGAGCTTCCCAGCCAACCAGAGTTGCGTGAGCATTCGATCAACGCGGAAGGGCTCTTCGTTGACTTCTTCAAGGAACAAAATCGAATCCTGCGTGTCGATCTCAAACCGCGTTCCGAGAGTACTCACAACGAGGGCGAGATTTCCTCCTGTCAGCTTGCCTTGTGCGACGCCATCGCGGATCACCGTCAGGCGGTTGTTGGTGAACGATGCACGTGTCGGATTCGAATCTGGCAGCACCGTCTCTTGGAGAGACTGCACCGTGAATGAATCAAACGACGAGGACGCCACCGGACCGTGAAACGTCACAAGGCCACTGAGCTGGTGTGCTGCAATCAGCAGTGCAGTGATGTCACTGAATCCCATGATGATCTTGCCAGCTTGTCTGATCGCCGAAAAGTCCAACATTGGGAGGATTCGCATGACACCGTATCCACCGCGTGCGCAAACGACGGCATCAACCTCTGGGTCTTCAATGAATCCCATGAACTCGCTCGCGCGATCTTCATCGGGTGCCGACAAATACCCATTGCGACGGGAGATGTTCTTGCCAAGCTTGACGCGAACACCCCATTCTTTGCAGAGCGCCGCAAATTCTGCGATGTCACTCGTTGAAGCCGCACTGGCTGGGCAGACGATGCCCACCGTCGACCCAGGGCGAATCCCTTTGGGCAGTACACGGGCAAGGGGCTGCTGACTGCTTTCACGAGCAACGGCGGGCAGAGAAGTCCCAGCGGCGAGTGCCGCGGTGCCCGTGACCATGGTTGTCATGAAGGAACGTCGTTTCATAGGCCAAGTTGAGGACAAAAAAGAACCACTAATCCAACCGACAAATGTACGAAGAGAATGATGTCAAGGGAACATTGCCGCTGCCGCTGATAGACGTGCCGTATCATGGATCAGGGAGCCCCCTCATGACGATCGTCACGACGGAAGTACGTATATTGCGGGTTCGGAAAGGTGCAAGAGTGGTTGAATTGGCACGCCTGGAAAGCGTGTGTGCCGGCAACGGTACCGCGGGTTCGAATCCCGCCCTTTCCGCGACTTTACGGTCGCGACTAGCGGTCCGCTGACGTTTTATCGGCATCTCTCGGGCATACCACCGCGTATGAACTTCATCAGACGGTACATGCCGCAGGGCATCACCAAAATCGTGGGATGGAGCGCCGTTGTGCTTGTTGCGGCTGCAACACTCGGTCTTCTCGGGTCGCTGGTCTGGCGCGTGCTGCACCCACCGGTGTCGCCTCTCGCCAACGAGGATGACCCACGAAGCGCGATCCAGCTTGAGGTGGTCAATGCCTCCGGAAGGAAAGGGGCAGGCAAGGTCGCCCTTGATTTTTACCGGAAGCGTGGGTTCGATGTTGTTGAGATATCCACCTTCGCCGAGAACCTCCGCAGGTCACGGGTGGTCGATCGAGTCGGCGACCGGCAGTCGGCATTGAAAGTTGCCAAGGTGATCGGAATTGCAGACACGCTTGTGACTGCAGAAATCGATTCCCTACGGTTTCTGAAGGCCTCGGTAATTCTTGGTTCGGATCTCGACAAGCTCGAGCCATTCCGAGACTGAAGTACAACGCCGCACATCCGAAGGTCATCCACCCTTCAACGCAAAACGCAACTACCACCCCTAAAACTTCAATCTGAGAAAACGCCTACGTGAAACCCCGCAGTACCAAAGGACGCGCCGTACTCTGCGCCAGACTGGCCCAGGAGAAGATGGCGCACGATATTCTGATCCTCGACCTTACCAGTATCGACACCTCGCCAGCCGATTTTTTTGTGATCGTGACTGTTGATTCCGAGGCACAAATCAAGGCCGTGACAGACAGCATTGAAGTTACCCTAAAGACAATGGGGTTTGGGTACCCAAACCATGAGGGCAAGGGAACGTCAACGTGGGTGATCCTCGATTACTTTGATGTTGTTGTTCACGTTATGCTCGGATCGGCCAGAGAGTTTTACAAGCTTGAGCGACTCTGGGGCGATGCCAAGGCCTACACGCTCACAGAGTCGGGTGCGGCAAAGGCGACCACGATCAAGACGCGAAAGGCAGTAGAGGTATGATGCAGAAGTACATTGAGCCGGCGCTGCGTCAGGCCGCTGCTTCAACTGGTTTGGAGATTGAAGGACCAATCCCCTTTGGAGTTCCGAAGCAACAGGGACAGGGGCATCTCTCGACAAACATCGCAATGATGCACGCGAAGCGGCTGGGCAAACAACCTCGAGCCTTTGCGCAAGAAATTGTTGATGCTGTTGCGCCAAACGACCTCGTCGAGGTCATTGAGGTAGCCGGTCCCGGTTTCATCAACATCACGTTTCGTGATTCCGTCTATCATCTGCTGATGCAGGATCTCGACCTTCTTGATGATGCCATTGGTCGCTCGGCCGTGGGAGTAGGGCGGACGATGAACATCGAGTATGTCAGTGCCAATCCAACGGGCCCCCTTCATGCAGGTCACGGACGAAACTGCGCCGTAGGTGACACCATTGCGAATCTGTTCGCGTGGAATGGCTATGATGTAACGCGGGAATACTACTTCAACAACGCTGGCAACCAGATGAACATGCTCGGACGGAGCATCTACGTTCGCCTGCAGCACGCACTTGGCAATAGTGAAGTATCATTTCCAGAAGACGGCTACCACGGGGAGTACATTCACGAGATTGCCGCAAGCCTTGCGGCCGAGCGCGGCGATGAGTTGCGCCAGATGTCGGAGGCTGATGCACTTGCGGTTTGTCGCAAGAGCGGAGAAGAGTGGTGCTTCGCATCGATAAAACGTACACTCGAAGCTCTGAACATTCAGCATGACATTTACTTCAATGAGGACTCACTCTACAGCAGCGGCAAGGTTGCAGCCACAATCGAGGCCTTGCGCGAAAAGGGGCTGGTGTACGAGAAGGATGGCGCAACATGGCTTGCCCTGACGCAGCTCGGCAATCAGCAAGACAAAGTCATCGTCAAGTCGACAGGCGAGCCTACATACCGACTCCCAGATATCGCCTATCATCGCGACAAGCTCGAGCGCGGGTTTGATGTCCTCGTTGACATCTTCGGTGCCGATCACATCGCAACAGTGCCGGACGTCCTTGCCGGAGTAAAGGCGTTGGGGTTTGATACGGAACGCGTTCGCGTGGTGATACACCAGATGGTCACCTTCGTTGAAAACGGCGAGATTGTGAAGTTCTCGAAGCGCAGCGGAAAGTCATTTACGCTCGATGACCTCATCGACGAGGTTGGAGCGGATGTTGTCCGCTTCTTCTTCATCATGCGGGCCGTTGGAACGCATCTGGAGTTTGACCTTGGGCTAGCCAAGGAAGAGGGCGACAAGAATCCAGTCTTCTACCTTCAGTATGCGCACGCGCGTATCTGCTCTATCCTTCGCAAGGCCGAAGAAAAAGGAATAGTGCTGAACCACCAAGCCGATGTTGCGGTTCTGGTGCACCCACGCGAGATCGAATTGATCTCGCAGCTTTCCCGCATGCAATCAACCGTTGAACGGGCATGCGAGAATCTCGAACCACACGTCATTGCAGAATACCTGCGAGATCTTGCTGGTGCATACCACAACTTCTATCATGATTGTCGAATCATTGGCGCAGAGCCGGACCTTGAGTCGGCGCGTCTTCTGCTGGCGGATGTCACTCGCCGTGCGATGCGGAACGGATTGCAGATTCTTGGCGTAGCCTCGCCCGATCGAATGTAGTCCACCATGGTCACGCGCGAATACTACTATGAGCTTGATGCACGGGGCGTGCTAACGCTCGATGGTGTCGTGCAAGATGATCCATGGTTCGTCGACTTTTTCTTTCGACGACTTGCCCCAACGGCGAACCCGGATTACCCGGAGTATCCGTATGTGAGCCGCTGCGGAGAAGAGATGAACTACCTGCGTGTGCAGGATACGCCGATCGTTTATACTGGGTATCACGATGGACGGCTCGCGTACGCTCATTCATTGTCGACGGCGTTTGCTCCCGAAAAGCTTGCCTACTCCTCCGACGGCGTAATCTATCATTGGGCGCCCGTTGGAGAATGGGGGCGTCTCGTGCCACAGGTAGCCGTCGAGATTTCACGACATATCGATCCATGGGGGCCGTTCTATGCCTACCGTGCATCTGATTCGTCACACGTTGTCCCTCTGACGCCTTTAGCTGAGCACGATGAGTTACAAATTCTCCGTCCCAAACCGGAGAACCACTGCGTGGGTTGCGGGTTGGCGAACCCGTTTTCCCTTCGACTGACTTTCCTGCGAAATCGCCATGATCGCATCGTACGGACGTGGATTCGTCCTGACCAGCGGATGGAGGGGGCACTCGGGACAACCCACGGTGGATTCATCTCGCTGTTACTCGATGAGGCCATGGGCAAGACCCTCAGCGCAATGGGCATTCGTGCCCCAACCGCCAATTTGAATGTGAATTTTCGGCGTCCTATGCGTCTTGGTCGTGAGTATGAAGTTCGCGCATGGATCGTCACGCAACAAGGACGCAAGCAGTTCGTCAATGCTGAGGTTCGCTCGGTGGACGATCAACAGGTGATTGCTGAAGCCGAGGCGTTGTTCCTTCAATTGCGGCCAGATGCCGATACTGCCCCCCAGGGATGAATCACCAACCGAATATGCTGCTCTTCGGTGCTACGCTCAGTACCGTGTTCCTTCTTCTTGACCTCTACGTGCTCCGGCATTGGACGTCATTTGCCAAGCGCCGTAATCTGGGTGCTTGGTGGTATCGGATTCCGTGGAGTATCGGAGCAGTCATTTTTGTCGTCCTGATCGTGATGCTCCTTCGCCGGCATTTCTTTCGCATGGATGGCTTTGACGTCACGCTGCTAGGCTTTGTCTCACTCTGGTACCTGCCAAAGTTTGGTATTGCGTTGTTCCTGCTGGTCCGAGATGGAATTCGCGTTGGGGGAGCCCTTCTGCGCAAGCTCCGTGGCACCACAACATTCGCTGCTACTGATGAGGTGCACCCTCCGTTGGTTCAGGCGACAGCGTCAACGGCAATTGTCGATTCCGACAGCACAACGGTGCATGCCTCAAGGCGTGCCTTTCTCGGGACTGCCGCGTGGTCCATGTCTGCCATTCCCTTTGTCATGGTCGGAAGGGGCATGTGGAGTACGCTTTATGATTTTCAGATCTATCGTGTTGACATCCAGATACCGCGGCTTCCGCGCGCGCTCGATGGTTTTCGGATCGCACAACTTTCTGACGTTCATGCTGGGTCATTCCCGGATCACCGACCATTTCAGGAAGTGCGTCGCATTGTTGCGTCAGAACGCGTTGATGCAGTTGTGATTACGGGAGATTTTGTCAACCAACGTCCACAAGAGCTTGCTCTCATTGCCGAGGAGCTTCAACGTCTGACGGCCCCCTACGGCGTCTTTGGTTCACTTGGTAATCACGATCACTACAACTCACCCCAGGAGCACGACCAGCTTGTACGTGGACTTCGTGGAATGGGTGTTGATCTTCTGATTAATGAACATCGGCGTCTCGGTGCTGACGGTGCATCAATCGTTATCGCTGGGACTGACAATACGGGTTTCCGTCAAAACTTTGCGCGGCTCGACCAAGCGCTCGATACTGTGCATCCCGAGGATCCGATCATCTTACTTGCCCACGATCCAACATTTTGGGATCGTGAAGTCGTGGCCAAAACACCTGTCGATCTGATGCTATCCGGTCACACCCATGGGGGGCAGTTCGGTGTTCAACTGCTTGGTTTTGAATGGAGCCCCGCTCAGCACATTTACAAGCAATGGGCTGGACACTATTCAAAGGGTGAGCAGCAGCTCTATGTAAACCGCGGTATCGGGACGGTTGGTCCGCCAATGCGCATCGGAGTGCCACCGGAGATTACGGTGTTCACACTTCGCTCAGCTCCTTTCGATAGGGGGCTTGCACATCAACGGCGAGACGTATTACCGGAGATACTGAAGGGCTGATTCCGCAAGGAGCGCAGCTCCAGCCTTCATTGCCTCTTCTTCGGGGGCAAACTTGGGGTTGTGCAGGCCAGGCATCTTCTCAAGGCCTGAAGGTCGGCCACCTAACATCCAGAAGCAGGCAGGAATAGACTGCGAGTAGTATGCGAAGTCCTCTGCCCACATCTTGGGTTCAAAGTCGTGCACAGCTGCAGAACCGAGAACCGTTTGAGCGACCCCGCGAGCAAATGCCACTGCATTGTGATCATTGATCAACGGTGGATACCCCTTCGAAATCTCAAGCGATCCCTCACATTGATGAAGTCGACAGTAGTCGCGCGTCTGCTCAGTCAAGAACTCCCACGCCTGTTCGCGCCACTGCGGATTAAACGCTCGCAGGGTGCCCTTCATTTCGACGATGTCTGGAATAATGTTTGTGGCTGATCCGCCGTGAATGCTCGTAATCGTGAGTACTCCGGGATCGAGTGGGTTGCGACGCTTCGTAATGAGTGATTGAAGGTGTTGAACAAGGCCAGCCGCGGCCAGGATAGGGTCCTTGCCACGATGTGGCTGGGCTGCATGGGCTCCAAATCCGCGAATCGTCCAGTAGAGTTCGTCGGACGATGCAAGCATTGGTCCGGCAACAAATGAGACCTGGCCAAATGTTTGATCGGGGTCGATATGCTGACCAAGAATCATCTGCGGAACTGGATTCTCGAGAGCTCCTTCAGCGATCATGATGCTCGCTCCACCGGGATTTTTTTCCTCTCCGGGCTGGAACAGCAATTTGACGGTGCCGTTGAGATGCGCCTCATGCTCCTTAAGCACCCGAGCTGCAGCAAGCAACATCGTTGTATGAGTGTCGTGTCCGCATGCGTGCATGGCGCCGGGACGTTGTGATGCGTAGTCCAGTCCCGTTTCCTCATCAATGGGCAGAGCGTCGATGTCAGCCCGGAGAGCGATACAACGTTCACCGCTTCCAATGTGTGCGACAATGCCAGTTGTTGCGATGGGGCGATGCTCGATCCCGAGATCAGTCAGGATGCTTGAAATGTATGCAGACGTGTCGTACTCGTGAAACGACAGCTCAGGATTTCGATGCAAGTGACGCCGGACCTCGATCATCCATGGGTAGTGTGCGTTCACACGTTGGCTAGTCGTCATACAAAGCATCTCCTCGCAGTTCAATCGAATCAATGTGTCCGGCGTGTGCAAATATCGTTACCATCAACGGCCTGCCGCTCGGAGGAATTACACTGAAGTTCTCAACCGACGGGTTACGCATCCACATCGTTACCGCAGCACTCACGGCCCCTGTTCCGCAGGCCTGCGTAATTGCCTCAACGCCTCGTTCGAAGGTTGCCAACTGCAGCGTTGCCGGACCGCCAATCTGCAATAGGTTGACATTGACGCCACGGGGGAAATCGGGGTGATGACGAAGGCGAAGAACGAGTGGATTGGACGCATCATGTTCGGCGTCAATAACGACATGGTCGCTGTTCACGTCGACGTACCAGAGTGGGGCATCCACTCCATCGAGCGATCCGGCAGGGTAGAATCGCATCTGTGACGGAGTTGGCATCCGTAGGCCGATTGTATGGTCGCTATACTGACGAGCGGTGTACTGCATGCCATTGAACGTGCACTCTATCCAGCCTTCGGGTGAAGCCCCATTATCGATGCCGTAGCGGATTGCACACCGTGCCCCGTTGCCGCAGAGCATGCCACGACTACCATCCGGGTTGTAAAATTCAACATTGATTGCTGATGCGTGGATCTCTCGCATGCGCAGGATGCCCTCGATCGGCGCTGCGTCACCACGTGCGTGGAGCTGGAGGAGCTCCCGCACCTGCTCATTGGTAAGTGGTAATGCGTCATTGCGCGATTCTCGTCGATCATCAACAAGGAGGAACCTATTGCCAGCGCCACTCATGTGAAGAGTGATCATGCATCAACCTCCAAGGCTGCCGTAAGCTCCGTATGGATATGGCCATTGGTTGCGATAATTGAGTCATGACCCAGCGTAAATGGTCTCCCATGATAGTGTGTTACACATCCGCCGGCTTCGGTAACAAGCAGAACGCCTGCGGCCATATCCCATGGTTGAAGCGCTACCTCCCAATAGCCATCAAAGCGACCATCGGCGACGTAGGCCAGATCAAGGGCTGCGCTTCCCAAGCGACGCACAGGCAGCCCCTTGCCAACAATCTGGGCAAACTGTCCAATGCAGTTCAGTGGGTTGTCGTGAACGTTGTACGGAAATCCCGTAACAAGAATACTATCCTCAAGCCGGGGTGTTGCTGAAACCTGCATTCGGCGTCCATTGCAGAAGCTTCCGCGGCCAATCTGACTGGAAAACGTCTCGGCCAGTTGCGGTTGATGCACAACGCCGCACACAATCTGTCCATCAACAACTGCCGCAATTGAAACGCAGAACAGCGGGATGCCGTGCGCAAAATTCACCGTTCCATCAAGAGGGTCGACAACCCAAACGAGGTTGTTCTTGCCGGTATGATGCCCACTTTCTTCGGTGATGATTGTTGCATCAGGCGTGTATGAGCGAAGTACATCGATAATGCTTGCTTCGCTGCGAAAGTCGTACTCGGTAACGAGGTTGTGTCGGCCTTCTTTTGATTCGTGCGAAACGGCTGATCCAAACCCAGAAAGCAGGATATCACCCGACGTCTTGGCAGCCGTTAGTGCAATAGTGAGCAATTCATCTGTGCACATGGAGAGGTCACCCAAGAAGTGTGTTTGATTCTTTTCGAATCAGGGATGCGAGCTTTATCAAGCGGCCATTTGAGGAGGCCTCAGCAATTGGAACGTATCTGTTCAATGTGTTGGCCACATACACCAGCGGATTCTTCTTCAGATTGAAAATGAGGCAACGGAAATTGTCGAGCCGTGCTGCAAGCTTGATCATCAGGCAATCATCACTTGAACGTCGAAAGCGTTCCGCATAGTAGATGTCGATCCGATCCGGATCGGACTTCGCTGAGTCAAGGTCTTTGGTAAGCACATCCACCACATATGCGACGTAGGACCCAAAATTGTACTCAAGCACTTCGCGAGTAATTGTCCGTGAGTCCTCCATGACATCGTGCAGTAGGCAAGCGACGAGAAGGTCCGTGTCATAGGCGTGAAGTTCATCCATCAGGATGAGCACTGTACGAGCAACATGATCGAAGTACGCAGTGCCATCATTACGAAGCTTACCGGCATGAACAGATCGTGCCATCTCAAAAGCGTCAAGCACACGACTCACATGGATCGGGTCGCCATATTGGAGGATACGTTGCTGTAACTCCTCGGCCGTAAGTGTTCGCCGATTGTAATCTGGCTGCAGAGAGTCTTGGAACCGTTCCATGCTCTAGACCGACTTGGTTATTCGTTTGGCTTTTGTTGCTGGCCGTCCCATTAACTCGCGAGCGCTTTCGAGGGCCGCATCAGAGATGTCCGAGCCACTTAAAAGCATTGCAACATCGTTTTGCGCTTCGTCATGTGGGATTGAACGTGCCGAAACGACGGTCGTCCCACCAGTCATAGTCTTCGTGACACGTATGAAGTGCTGGGCCAGTGAGGCAATCTGCGCAAGGTGGGTGATACAGATTACCTGCTGCGTCGTTGAGATCTGCTGCATCACGTGACCAACAGTCCGTGCTACGCGTCCGCTGATTCCTGTATCAATTTCATCGAGCACGACAGTTCCGGCAGGCATACGCTGCAGAAGCGTCTGCTTGAGAGCTAGCATCACACGAGAGAGTTCGCCCCCTGAGGCGATTCGAGCGAGCGGTTTGGGCACATCACCATCGTTTGCGGAAAACAAAAACTCGACGGCGTCGAACCCGGTTGATCCGAGATCCGTCCTGATGATATCAACAACAAACCTCGCTGAAGGCATGCCCATTTCACGGAGACTCTCTTGGACTGTTGTGCCAAATGACGCTGAAGCTGCGTGACGTTGTTGTGAGATTCGATTGGCATGTTCCAGAGCACTCGTTTCACGACGCAAGACCAAGTCTGTAGCATCTTGGAGAAGCTCGTCGAGGTTTTCGACATCATGGAGATCCTGCGAAATCTCTTCGAGTTTATCGATCGCAGACGCGAGTGAACCATACTTGCGGATGAGCCGCTGAAGACTGGTGAAGCGTTGTCGCAGTTCTTCAAGACGCGCCAGATCGTAATCGTCGGCATCGGCAAGTGCAGAGGCACTCGCCGCAACCTCTTTGCAGGTGATCAGTGCTGATTCAAGATCAGCGACGAAGCTCTCGAAGGAAGGGTCGTACTGACCAAGCTGACGCGCAGCTTCAATTGACAAACGAATCTGATCATAGGCTGAGTGGTCGCCCGAATAGAGGCGATCCCGGACATCCGTAGCCAGTCCAACAACATGCTCGCCCGATTCGATACGACGCAGTTCAGCGCTAACCAAGCGGTCTTCATCCGGAGCAGGGGCCACAGATGCGATCTCGTCATGGATGAATGTGAGTCGGGCACGATCTGCGTCGGCATCGAGTATACGACGCTCAAGCGCATCGCGCTTGCGGCGACTTTCAGCGAGTTCTTGCCATGCGCTAGCCATCACTCGACGATCGTCCCCGAGTGGAAGGGCGTAGGCATCGAAGGCCGCGAGATGACTTGCTGTCGAAAGTAGTCCGTGCGTATCGTGCTGGCCGTGAACATCAATCAGCAACGTTGCCAACTCCCGCACGATGGAGGCTTGTGCTGGAGTATCATTTACAAAGCATCGTGACGCCCCGCTGGAGGGAATCTCCCGACGCAGGACGAGCTGGTCGGAGTCCCAATTCAACTCGTGTTGGCGGATGAATTCAAGTGCCGCTGGACGGGATGAGAGATCAAACAATGCCTCAATAACGGCTTTGCGAGCCCCTTGGCGGACATTCTCAGAGGATACACGTGCGCCCATCGCTGCTGCGAGAGCGTCGATAATGATCGACTTCCCGGCACCAGTCTCTCCCAGAAGCACCGTCATCCCCGAATGAAACTCGAGGTCGATTTCATCGATGAGAGCGAATCCCCGAATGGTTAGGCGTTGAAGCACGGCACGCTAGGGAACAGTAGTTTGATTAGAGTCGCGTCAGTCGCGATTGAAACAAACGAAAGGCCGCATACCCGCATGCTGCAAGGAGCAGAGCAGCGGCAAGCGTATGAACCTCTTGACCAACGTAGATGACCACGATGGTCACGACATAGGTCACGAGAATGAGGGCCAGGATCCACAATGCAGCCATGGTAATCCCTACAATGCTGTTGGTAGTGTTTGTTGTGGTTGTTGTTCGATCGTAACGTACTGGCGGTATCTGGCCGTGAAAGGGGCGAGCTGATCTGCTGGTACACGAACTGACAATAATACACCGGAATCTTCATCGCTTCGCTGGAGAACTTCGACTTCCGTGTAGAGTCGAGCCACGATATTCATTTCTTCGTAGGGGATACGAAGCATCCGGAGGATGGCCGATTCCTCATGGGTCGCCTGCATCACATGCAAAAGCTTTTCAATGTTGACTCCACGGTGGGCGCTAACGAATACGCAACCGGGATTCTCGGCCTCGGCATCATCCATCGTCTCGCGATCCGGTACCACGTCGATCTTGTTAAAGACCACGATAACCGGTGTTTCAACAGCTCCGAGTTCCTGGAGTGTTTGCTCAACAACAGCCATTTGCTCGCGGTAGTGCGGATTCGAGATATCGACAACGTGAAGCAGAATGTCCGCTTCCAGCGTCTCCGTCAGTGTTGATCGGAATGATGCGACGAGCTGTGTCGGCAGTTTCCGAATAAAGCCGACCGTATCAGAAATGAGGGCCTTTTGACCAGATGGTAGCTCAAAATTCCGCACGGTCGTGTCAAGTGTTGCAAAGAGCTGATCCTGTACGTACACATCCGCCCTTGTTAGCACGCGCATAAGTGAGGACTTGCCCGCGTTGGTATAGCCAACGAGTGCAAAGCGAGGTAGGCCTTCACGTCCCTTTCGTTGCACGACACGCTGCATGTCGATATCTCGAAGCTTTTCGCGCAGACGCTGCATTCGTGTGCGATACATACGTCGGTCCGTCTCGATCTGGGTTTCACCAGGACCCTTTGTTCCGATCCCTCCGAACTGCTTCGAAAGGTGCGTCCACATGCGCGTCAGACGTGGGAGGAGGTATTCAAGCTGGGCAAGTTCGACTTGCGTTCGTGCTTCGACTGTGCGAGCATGAGCAGCGAAGATGTCAAGGATCACACCGCTACGATCAAGCACCTTTACCTTGAGGGCTTCCTCGAGATTCCGAACTTGGGCAGGGGACAGTTCATCATCGAAGACCACAGATGACGCGTTCGAAGACTCCACGAGCTCTTTCAACTCTTCTACTTTGCCTTTTCCGAACGCAGTGGAAATGTCAGGACGATCGCGCTCTTGCGTAAGCTGACCGACAACATCAGCGCCAGCCGTGTCGAGCAACATTTCAAGTTCTTCGAGATGTTCTTCAACGACATCCGGATCGGCCCCCTTTCGGATGACCGCCGCAATAACAGCCCGCTCTCGCGGAAGTAAACCAACGTCGTGCACAGGACCTCGTGGTGATCGGAATAGCGCAAAACTACGGTATGCAGCGTCGATGTTGTCATGCTCCGTAGTTTTGGTCGGTATGGCTACGTCTTGGTTCATCCTTCTGCTCTCTGTCCTTGCCGCATTGCCCATGCTGGCGCAAGACGCAATGGGACCAGAGATTCCGATCGTTTTAGAGCATGCTGACAGTCTGGTGGGAACCGGCCTGGGGGGGACGAGTGTGCGGACATTTGTTGGTAACGTGCGCTTTTCCCAGGGAAACGTGACGGGGCAATGTGATCGAGCAGTCCATGATGCCGCGCGAAACACGGTTGAGCTCTCAGGAAGCGTCCGGATACGGCAAAAAACCATGACCATTTCAGCGCCAAGCGTCGTCTACGATGGTGCAACCTCGTTTGCCCAAGCCAACCGCGGGATTCGAGTGGACCAGGATGGTCGCATAATCACGAGCGTTCATGGAGATTATGACCTCCAGCGCCACATCGCAACTTTCCACGGCAACGTGCACGTTGTTGACGATACAGTACGACTTTGGTCAGACTCCTTGCACTATGATCGTGATCGTGATTCGATGATGGCAATGGGGCGCGTTCTCATTCAGGATTCCATTAACCACTCATGGTTCAGTGCTAATGCAGCTCGTCGCAGTGCACAAACAGCGATCATTGAACTGCTTGGAGATGCGCGCGTATGGACGTGGTCGAAGGACTCGACAACCTTGTCCGACACAACGTACATCCAGAGTGACGTTGTGCAATCGTTGCCAAGCCCGACTGATGGTTCACGGGTAGTCCTCGCCACGGGGAATGTCCGGCTCGTACGGGGCACTACTGCTGCGGTGGCAGGACGTCTACAGTATGTCGATGAAACCGGTCGTATCGATCTTCATGACAGTCCAACGGTATGGTCGGATTCCTCCATCCTTCAGGCGGTCGCCATCTCAGCCGAGTCCTCGGCCGGTGCTCTTCAGCAGGTGATTGGTAACGGCAAGGCAATCCTTCTTTCGGTATCGGACTCCCTCGTTCCTATTCGGTATGATCAGATCGGTGGAAATTCCATCGTAATGCGATTTGGCGAGGATTCCACTCGCACCTTGCAAGCAACAGGCGAAGCTGTCAGTATTACATATCGGCGCGAGTCAGGTCTGCGAAAGGGGCTCGCAAAAGTTGTTGCCGACACGATCAACGCAAACATCATTGATGGCTCGCTTGAGGACGTCTTCTGGCTTGGTGGTGTCAGCGGTGAAAGTCATCCAGAGCGGCTCGTAACAGGTCGTGAGGCGGAGTTTGTTCTCCCAAGTTTCCGCGAACCTGGTATGCGGCCACAGTTTGTTCCTGTCCCTTCTCGGCAATCCCTGTTGCGCTAGCGCTCGATTTGTTGTAACATCGGCGCAATGTGAAGCAGCTCCAAATTGTTACCGCCATCATTGCCTTCTGCCTAGGCGTCCAGCTCCTGGCGCAGGTTGAGAGAGTGTTACCACGGCGTGGCGTGTCCTCACTTGAAGGGACCGAGTTTGTGGTGGGGTTCATGCAGAACGAACTCCTCGAGGTTGGTGAAGATCCCCGGCTACAGCTCTTCATCTCATCTCAGCATGATGCCACTGTTCGCATCGTCTCTGCGTTCTCTGGAGAGTCTCTCATAACGGTCGCGGCACAAACGGTTCATATTGAGGAAGTCCATCCGTATCACGTGTGCAGCGCATCTGAAATGCCGCAGCAAAAGTCCATCTTCATCTCCTCAGATGCGCCGATTGTCGTGTATGTCCTGAACACTCTTGCCAGATCGACCGATTCGTATGCGGCGATCCCGATTCGTCATCTCGGTACGAGATACTACAGCGTAAATCGACCCTCTGATCGATACCCACGAAGCAACGACCCAACATCTTCGATGCTACGAAGCGGGGAGTTCATGGTAATGGCTGTCGAGGACGACACCTACGTGGAGATAGATCCAAAAGCAACGACGAAGCGTCTCGGGTTTTCCCCAGGAACGAAGTTTAGCACTCGTCTCAATCGCGGTGACTGCTATCTCGTTCAGGCTCGGCCGATCACCTTTGGTGGTGATGATTTGACGGGGACATCTATTACATCGACAAAGCCCGTTGCGGTTGTCTCAGGGCACATGCGCACCAGTATCCCTCTTGACTCTTCAGCGTCGAAAGACCATCTCATTGAGCAACTGCCGCCGGTTACGAAGTGGGGTCGACAGTATGCCACAGCCCCCTTTGCGATGGCAATACGTCCTGACCTCTTTCGGGTCATGTCCTCTGTCGAGAATCAAGAGATCACCCTCCAGACATCAAGCGGGATGCGGAAGTTCGTCCTTGGGGGTGTTGCAAGTTGGGTAGATACCACCCTCGGCGAGCCTGCTTCATGGAGTTCGACTGAGCCCTTTTTTCTGATGCAGCACATGCCAAGTCAATCCGGAACGCAAACAGCATGTGATCCAGCTATGGTCGTGGTGCCTGCTGCTGAGTCGTTCGTTGATGAGGCCTTGTTTCAGTTCCCAACACTCGAGCCAATTCCTACGGCCATCAATCAGCGTTTTTTCTACTACGTAAATGTGTTGGCAACAGCTGAGGCAGTCCCAACACTTTCGATCGGTGGTAGGCTGGTATCATCCATTGCGCCAAAGCTTGCAACACAAGTAGTTCCTGGAACACGAATCCACTGGGCGCAGATTCCATTGGAGCAAAAAGCCTACGTATTGCGCTGCGATTCGGGTTCGTTTAGTGCCATTATGTATGGGACTTCCGACGCAGACTCGTATGCGAACCTTGTTGGTCTGGCGTTTGAACCAATCCGGAGGAGGGATTATTCCCCACCAGAGTACTCGGCAGACGTCACCTGTGGAACGATTCAAGGCAAGATTCGTGATGTCTCAGTCGACACGGCCTTGCTGCAGGATGTTACGGTTATGCCGGTGAAGACCTTCAACTATCGATGGACCATCTCAGAACCGATCGACTCGACAGGTGCACGTGATTTCGAGGCATCTGTTCGAGACCTGTCAAGGGACGCACAAATTGTCATTCACGCTTATGATAATCGCGGTAATGGGAAGGAGTGGCTGTACAGATATGAAGCCCCCTCCATCAACGTCGATCGTGAAATTGTCATCGATGCACGTGCAAATGAGGAGGCCTGCGTTGATGTTGTCATTCGTAATAGGGACAGTTTGCCCGTCGTTGTTGAATCGCTCGAGCGGCTCGGCAACCAGCGCATCGACCTCACTGGTCCAGATGTGCCATTCACGATCCCCGCGCAGGACTCCGTCACATTCAGGGTTTGTGCTCAGCTGTGGGATGATTCGGCTGCAATGGCTGCAACAATTGTCATCCATTTACCATGTGGACTGCGTCATCAAGTGTACGTTAAGACGCGAAGAGCTGCACGTCTGCTGGGTGATACAGTGCATCTCGGTGATGTCCGCATTGGTGATACCGCGTGCGGAAGGGTTGGAATCATTAATAACGGCGACAGTCCATGTGACGTGATCGCTCTCGCTCGTGTACAGATTGATTCTTCAATCACAGTCGACACATCTGGCTTGAATCTGCCGCGCATGATTGCTCCAAACGATACGCTGTGGGTTCGGGTATGTTTCGTAGCGAAGCGTAAAGGCCCGCATGTTCGCGTAGACTCGGTTGTCTCGTCAACTTCGAGTACCGCCTATCTCGTTGTTCATGCCAGGGGTGTTGCACCAGATGTTCGGTCGGTCATATGTGATTGGAGTCGTCGTCGGCTTGGATCTCAGAATGATACTGTCGTGTGGCTGAAGAATTATGGTGACGCCTCATGTATCGCATATGTAGATACACTTGAGGTGCCGGCGACAATGCGCATCGATGTTGGCATTCTGGCAAGGGGCGTGCGCATCGAACCCGGTGATTCGGTATCGGTGACTGCGAGCTTTGCTCCCCTGCGTCGCGATTCGGTGCGTGTTGCTGTACCGCTGCGTATCGACTGGCAGGCGCATGCGCCTGTGCAGCTCGAATACCGAGGTGTCGGGATTATGCCTGATGTATCCGTTCAGGATATCATGTTTGATTCGATCATTGTCAGAAGCCGAAGGGATAGTCTCGTTGCGCTGCTGGCCACGGGGTTCGAGGGTGGGAACTGTGACCTGGCTGTGCGCAGTGTTCGTGTTCTGGGACCAGACTCCACGTCATTTGTGTTGCCAGATACGCTCCTACAGTTTGGTGGTCAATCGTTGACCTATCGGTCCTCGCTCGATGGTCTCGTGACGTTTGCTCCGCTGCGAATCGGTCGGCATGAGTGCTTCGTGGAGATTGAAAGCGATGCAGATCTCTACGGTTCTACGCGGCGGAGTGTTTTTCGACTTGCCGGTGTGGCACTTCCCAAACCTTTGGCTAGCCCCGTCCCTAGCATCAGTACCGCGTTGCAGGTTCTTCCTTGCTCACCCGAACCTGTTTCGTTGACTGTTGAAAACATTGGGAATGCACCCGCGGTTATTGATTCGGTTCTGCTACTGGTGAATGGTTCGAAGCAAGATCTGATGCCATCAACTCGCCTTCGACTCGCGCCATCAGAGCGCTGGTTAAAGGATGTTGATGTTTCGTGGCGTTCTGATGCGCCACCTATCGCGGTCCTTCGAGTGGTTGATTCGGCAGGAATGGTCTATGACGACTCTGTTGCCGTGACACTCTTACCAGTAGGCACCCAGATCACAGCTCAAATTGAAGGGGCGCCAATTCAATCGACAGGACCTGCATGGATGACGATCGCGGCACGCCTGGAGGCAGTGCAGGAGGAATCAATGCCAAGTCTGCGACTCGCTATTCCGCGCACGCGCTTTGTTGTTGACACTCCCGACTCATGTGTTGTAGTTCACCGCAGAGGTACCGAAAGTATACCAGTGCCAGCGTCGATTGAGCAGAATTCGACGAGCATTGACGTGAAATTGCGTACACCGCTGCGCGGCCCGTGGGAGGTTCTTTGCCGACTCCGGGGAACGGTACTTTGGGATCAATCGGGCGCGGTACCATTTTATGCTGTCCTTGACAGCACTGCGTGTTATCCTTGGGCGAAGTCAGAAAGTGGATCGATTGTAGTGGATCCCTGCGGGTCGAACATGCGAATTGTATCCGTCGGCATACGAAGTATGGTGCGAATGGAGGTGCTTGGTCAGCCTGTCCACGAGGTGCTCTCACTGCGCATTCACTCGACTACTTTGACGACGTCGAGCCTGTGGGCTGAGTCGCTATCTGGAGAACAATTTCCCATATCGGAACAATTGTCTTTGCAAAAGGGAAGTCAACATTGTAATTTCTCATGTTCGTCGTGGGCCTCGGGTCTGTACAGGCTCCTCCTGCGCCATGAACATGGGGTCGAGGTAACGAATATCATCATCGTCAACTAGGGCAATCGAGTATGAGGAAATTTGGTTTCGCATTCCTTGCAGTCTTCCTTCTTGCGACGTCGGCGCTGCTTGCCCAGCAGGAGATTGGTTTGCGGGCGACGCCGTTGCAACCGTCTCGTCGAGTCCCGAAGATTTACATCGGCCCAGTGTTCGGATACAACAACACGTTGCATTCTGGCACCTTTGCTTCGGTTCCTGGTCCTGAGGGTGCCTTGTGCCCGACCTTCACCGATGGAACGCTGAATGGATACTACGTTGGCCTCTCCTTTGAGTACCTCCTGGGCAAGCCGCGTGAGTCGAAATCATCGATCATCGGTCGTATCGTTTACAACACCTTTCCTGCTTCCTTCACGAAGGACGGGGAAACGCTTCCATCGTTGGATCCCAACGACTCCAGCAAGGTATATCTGTCGACAACGAACCACACAGCTGACATCGAGTATTCAACGCTTGATCTTGAGATCATCTACAAGCTCAACCTTTTCAACTCGAACTTTGGTATTGTCATCGGTCCGACGATCGGAACGGTGATGAATGTTCAGCGCACACAGCGCATGAATCTCCTAACACCGGAGAATGCTACCTTCAAGCCCAAAGACGGTGTGACCTATGAGAACTTTGGTCGTACAATTTTGGTTGGTCAAGATGAGCTGCCGGGGCACAATGCGTTGCGTCTAGCAATCAAGGCTGGAGCTCAGTATGAGATCACAGTCGGTCGTGTCCTGGTTGTTCCGTGTATCTACTACAACTTCGGCGTAACCAAGCTCAGCGATGCTGATAACCTCCGCGTCAATGCACTTCAGATCGGTTGCGACCTCCGTTTCGCTCTCTGATCCTGTTCCCATCGATTCTATTACGATGCCTGCTCCATGAGCGGGCATCGCTATTTTTGCTCCGGTTCACCACGTAAACTCACGGAAATAGGCAGCGTATATGGATCGGATATGGGCACCATGGAGGGGGCAGTATGTTGCGCGTGAAGGTGAGCAGACCTTTGGTTGCTTTCTCTGCGACGCTGGCTGTGCCGAGCATGCGGATGCGGTTCGTGGTATCCTTTCCGTAGCGAAACATTCCGTTACGCTGTTGAATCGGTTTCCGTATGCCTCCGGCCACGTGATGGTCGCACCGAAGGTTCATGGGGGCGATATTCTGACACTTGATGTCGAGACCTATCATTGCATGATGGAATCGGTGCGGCATGCCGTTCATATTCTCACGAAGGTCTATCGACCACATGGATTGAATATTGGAATGAATCTCGGTATGGCTGCGGGAGCTGGAGTGCCAGATCATTGTCACATCCACATTGTCCCGCGCTGGGAGGGTGATGTGAATTTCATGCCTGTCGTTGGTGGAGTGAAGGTTGTTTCTGAGGATCTGTCGTCTTCATGGGAACGATTGCATGATGCGTTTGCTGCCTATCATCGAGAGAACACATGAGCTCCTTCGCTCCGAGTCGGCGTTTTAGTCAGAACTTCCTCACGGATGTCACCATTGCGCGACGGATTGTCGACGCTCTTGAGGCGAGTTCCGAAGATGCTATCATCGAGATTGGACCTGGCAAGGGGGCGCTCACCGTGCATCTTCAGGCATCGGCAGCGAAGCACATCGTTGCTCTTGAGCTTGATCACCGTGCGGTAGAGTACCTTCAGGCCCAGCCATGGCTTGACGGTAAACGCCTTTCAGTGATAGAAACAGATGCTCTGCAGGTGCAGCTCACTGAGGTACTTCCGGGGTATCACCGCACGCATCGCCGCGTTGTTGGGAATCTTCCGTACGCGATAACAAGCCCCCTGCTATTCTGGGCCTTTGAGCAGAGAGCCGATGTCGGTGGCGCGGTGTTTATGATGCAGCGCGAGGTAGCTCGGCGTTGTGTCGCAGACGTGGGCACCAAGGATTATGGAATCTTATCTGTGGCGTGCTGGCTTTATAGCTCCCCGAAGATTCTGTTTCACGTGCAGCCGGGGTCCTTTTTTCCGCGTCCGTCGGTGACCTCTTCTGTTGTTCGATTCGATTTGCATGAGACGACCTCGATGGGGCTCCCATCGCTGGAGTTCATGGATTTTGTTCGCGGTGCATTTTCACAGCGACGGAAGGTCATGAGCAATGCGCTTGCTGATTGGGCTGCTCGTAAGCGGGTTGATCTGCGTATGCATGGTCACCCCGCTGGCGTTGATTTGTCAAAAACACGCGCTGAAGAATGTAAGCCATTCTTGTTAGGGAAGATGTTTCTCGACCTGCAACAAGGCATGAGTGGTCACATCGCGAATGGGGGAGATTGCAATGCCTAGCTATTCTGGTGCGGCGAAGCTTTGGAATGATCTGCGTCGCGACGCTGTATCGTCCGACATCTATGCATCGGTGATGCTCCTGCTCTATGCGGGGCTTGCGCTAACATTTCATCAACAGATGCATGGTAGCGTGACAGTCGTTTGGACAAACATTCTCATCCTCCTCCTGATCGGTTCGACCATTCTACTTTCCCGACTCACGAACTCGATCGTTATTCGCTTTGTTCGCCACTTCTACGTGATTCCCATTGTGTACATGATGTACGACCAAACGCATCTCTTCGTGCGGCTTGTGCATCCACATGATTACGATCACATACTGATAGCGGCTGATCGGTGGATCTTTGGCGTTGACCCGACGCGATGGCTGCATAGGGTCGCATTTCCAGCATTAACAGAGTATTTGCAGATCTGTTATTTCTTGTTTTACCTCATGCCAATTATGCATGCGCTTGAGCTTTGGTCTCGGGGTACTGTTGATGACGTGTTGCGCTTTGCACGGATGATGACGTTCGTCTACTTCATTTCCTATCTGCTCTACTTTGTCATGCCTGCCATTGGTCCGCGGTTCACATTGCATGACTTTCGCTTGACCGATAGTGAGTTACCTGGACTTTGGCTGACCGATGCACTGCGTTCAATCGTCAATATTGGCGGGGGAGTACTCCCTACTGTGGCGGATCCTACGACCGTCGTGAATAGGGATTGCATGCCGAGCGGGCACACGATGTTGACGCTCGTGAATATCCTGCTAGCCTTTCGTTTTAAAAGTCGCTTGCGGTACGTATTTCTTGGTATTGGCTCGAGCCTCATTTTCGCTACCGTCTATCTTCGATACCACTATGTTATCGATGTCCTCGTGGGCATTGCGCTTGTGGTTATCTGCATGCCGCTCGAAGTTCCAGTGGATAAGTTCCTTCGTGTTCGTATGCGTTTGGGGCACTTTTTGTCCCCTTCTGATGTAACCAAATAGGTACGCGGATGTTTTTGTTTTGTACCCTAAGCCGACTCGTCAGCGTTGACGTGTACAAGTTGTCGTAGATCCAACGTTGCACGAGAAGAATTTTGGGTTATTTTATGAGGGTCGTGGCCTGCGCCACATCCCTATCTGTTGGCAACTACTCTCCCTTTTTATCATTCAGGAGTAAGTCCATGCGACTTGGTTCCACATTCATAGCACGTGCACTGGCCGCAGTCTTCTTAGCGGTTCTGTGTGTTGCTGATCTGTCCGCTGCTGACACGAAGTCAGAGAAGCGTGGTACGATGGTTCTCGCTGAGGGACGGCGATACATGGTGGCATTTCCACAAGTGTGGGCCAGCCCATCAGAAAAGCCGATGCCTCAGCCAATGACGCTGTTGATCTCTTCCCGTACGAAGGCGAAGGTTCGCGTGCAGACTCCTGCAGCGATCAATGCTGCTCCGGGAATGGATCGGGAATACAGTCTTGAGCCGAACAAGGTTCTCAAGATTCCGATCAACACGGCGTATATGAACACGATGTCGGAGACCAAGACAGGCTTTGGTATCCTCGTGACATCTTCGAAGCCTATTTCGGTTTCGACGTTCCAAGCGTGGAATGGTAACGGAGAAATGGCTCGCCACCTTCCAGTTGAAGGTTGGGGCAAGAGCTACTACACGATGAATTTCTATCAGGATCGCTACGGAACCCCGGGCGAGGGCTATAACTATCGTCCGAGCCAGATCGTCATCATCGCCGACAAGGACAACACTGTCGTGAGCTACACCCCAACCTTCGATACCGAAGGTGGTATGGAGCAGTCACCAGTGCGCAAGGGTGCAACGGCAACAGTCACCCTCGAAAAGGGTGAGTGCTACATGATCAAGGCCAAGATCGATGAGCTGAAGAATAAGGAATGGGAATCGGATCTCTCCGGTACGTTCATCCGTTCGAGCAAGCCTGTTGGTATCGTCTCCGGTCACACAAAGGTTGGTATCCTTCGCTACCCAGACATTCTCGTTGGTCTCGGAGGCTCGTCCCCAGCACACTTCGTCCGCAACAACGTTCATGACGCCATGTTGCCGCTTGAAATGTCTGGTACGAAGTTTATCACAGTTCCTTGCCGCTACACATCGACGCGTATTACCGGCAAGGCATCAGCAGAGTTCGGTGTTGAAGATGACCGTGGTGATGTTATCCGCGTTGTAGCTCTCGAAGACAACACGACTGTCAAAACGATGCGCCAAGACGGTTCTTCCTTCAAGAACGAGTGGGTCCTCCGCAAGGGTGAGACGCGTATCATGCCTTCACTTGAAGTTCCAACGTATTGGGAATCTGACAAGCCGATCCTGATGGGTCAGTATGGTAAGTCGTACGCCAAGGACCGCGGTATCGCAGTTCGCGGATCATCAAAGGGAGAAGAATCTGCACTTGGTCACCCGAGTGTTGAGTCGGGCATGCCGATGCTGCAGTACGTACCTTCTGTCGACCGTTTCGTTGAGTATGGTGTGTTCAATGCTCCAGAGGGCATGGATAACTTCATGAACATCGTCTTTAAGGCCGATGAAATCACGAAGATCAAGGTTGACAACAAGCCGCTCAACTCTGCATTTGGTGGCGCCATGCGCTACCTGAAGGGAACACCATATGCATGTATGGCCGTTGCCGTTAGTGCTGGTGATCACGTGATTGAGTCGATCGACCCGAAGGTCCGCTGGGCTGCATGGACATATGGTTCGTTGGATGGTCTTACCCAAGGCCGTGCGTACGGAACACCGATCTCAATCGACATGACGATCCCATGTGATGACTCCCTCGTTGTGACTGACCCTGTTATTTGCGGTGATGTCGAAGGCGAAGGAAAGATTGTTCCTGAGAATAGCTCATGCGGTTCGATCTTTGCAGTGTATCCAGAAGAACTCACCAACTACACATTGGAAGTCGATCCTGAGTTCAACAGCGGCGATAAGATTGTAAAGTACAAGCTCATCGTTACAGACAAGACGAAGGACGCCATGGCCGTCGTTCGTATCGTTACTCGCTCAGGTAAGTATGTTGAAAAGACCTACACCTACATCGCAGATAAGATTTCTTGGACGCCTACCCGTATCAACTTTGGCACAATCGCGTTCAACACTCCAGAGACAAAGACACTGACGATCAAGAATGAGAACACTGATCGCCCTGTCAACATCAAGAAGGTTTCGGTTAAGGCCTTCGATAAGGTGTACGTCTGTACGCCAAACGGTGGCTTCACACTTGGTCCTAGTGAGTCGAAGGACATTAAGGTTACAGCCACGATCCAGTCGGCTCCTGAAGTGGTTGACACGGTTCTGGTCGAACTCGACTGTTACACTGTCAAGACTGCCGAACTCCGTGTTCGTGGAGAGCAACCACAGATCTACGTTTCAGACGCAAACTGGGGTCAGGTGCCTGCTAGCTCACCTGGTGTGCAGAAGAAGGTCATGATCCAGAACGGAAGCCGCGTTGAACTGCTTCTGAGCGGTTTCGACGAGAAGCTTCTCGATGGTTCTGGTAAGTTCTTTAATCCTGTGACGCTCGATGGCAAGCCACTTGCATCTGCGTTCCCAATGGCTATCCCTGGAAACGGCAAGTATGAGTTCTATGTAACGTACTCGCCAAAGGGTGAAGCAAATGTTCCGCACACCGTTTCTGTTCCATTCTACTCGAACGCAACGGAAGTTGACTCGATCGCTGTACTTGAGGGTACAGGTGTCACGTTCAACCTGGCTGTGGTAACTGAGCCTTGGATTGAGCGCGTCATTGACGTTGTTCAGAAGGATCAAAACATTGCTGAGTACCGCAAGACAGTATCGTTCATGAACTACGGCGATCAGGCTATCGAATTCAACACGCCGTATATCCGTGGTGCTGACAAGGATGCCTTCCGCATCGTCGACAACGGAACAGCAGGTTCATTCCCAATCCAGCTTGTTGGAAAGGGTCCAGATCAATCACGCACAATTACTGTTGCGTTCATCCCGAATGAGCTTCCGAATCGTGCAGCCGAGCGAAACAACTATGAAGCAGAAATCGTGTTCCCAACGAACTCGAAGGAGCAGTCAGAAGTATCGCAGAAGCTCGTCGGTACAGCATGGCAGCCTCATGTAAAGGGCGACAGTCTTGATTTCGGTGAGTTCAATGTGAACGATCCAGCCAAGACGATGACCATCCCGATTGCGAACCTTAGCATGAACGGTGAAGCCAACCCAACAACGGGCAATACTGTGGGTACGGCTGATGTCATCATTACGAACATCCGTTTGACGGACGCCAGTGCGCCGTTTGAACTGCTCAACGCACCAACACCGCAGAATCCATGGCGCATTAAGCCAGGTGAAACACCAACGGATCTGCAAGTTCGCTTTGATCCGAAGGTTTCTGGTTCGCCACGATTCACCTACGTGATCGAGACGATTCGCGAAACTGTTGGCCAGGCTCCATACGTGCCTGAGTACGTTATCAAGGCCACAGTGAAGGGCGGAGACTTCCAGCCTGTTGGTGGTGAAGCAATCCAGTACGTCTTCAACGATGCCAACATCAAGGTCACGGTGAAGAACGATGAAAACGTTACCCGTCGTTTCACATACAGCGACGTTATCGAAGGTCCGGATGCCAGCAGCTTTACAGCACTGCCAACGGCAGGTAGCTATTTCATCGATGTTCCTCCACAAGGTACAGGTACAATCGACGTGCGTTTCACGCCATCATATGTGACTGTGATACAGCCAGGTCAAACGCAGGTAGGTTCAGGAAAGGCGAAGGCACAAGGTCTTGTTGCTCGCACTGAGGTTCACTCCGGTAGTCTCATGGTTACCGATGAGCTGACAAAGAAGACCAAGCCAGCTCAGCTTTCTGGAAACGGTAAGTATCTCGAGACAACGAACTTTATCCGCGAATATCCACCAGTTGCGCCGGGCGCTTCAGTGGACGTCGCCGTTGAACTCGAGGCAGCTCCTGAGTCAATCGATGCCGCAGACATCACCGAGCTTCGTGTTCGTATCAACTACGATCCGCGTCTTGTGAAGCCACGTGCGAATGCAGCAGACATTATCCTGGCCGGTACGCAAATGGAAGGCTGGACGGTGCTGAAGTCTTCGGTAACTGGTTCAGCAAGTGATGACCTCAATCAAATCGAGCTCGACCTTGTTGATAACCGTGCCGTCAAGTCACCACTGCGCAACAACGGCGTACCGATGTTCAAGGTGAAGTTTGACGTGTTCTTCAATCAGTCGAAGCAAGGCGAATTCTCGACACCGGTATCTGTCTATTCGTACTGGGTAGACTTGGATGCATCTGGTGACCGTAAGGACTATGTCTTGTTCCTCGACAAGCCAGGTAAGATTTCTGTATCGTTGCCTTGTGCCCAGGTGAGCCGCCTCACAGCACTCAGCAACACGAAGTATGCAGTGAAGCCAGTTCGTCCGAATCCAGTGGTCAGCACTGGTGTGATTGCCTTCGGTGTCGGTATCGAAGCACCAACACGCATTGAGCTGTTCAATGCGATGGGTGAGAAGGTCATGACACTTGTGGATCAGAAGCTCCAGGTTGGTGAGTATGAGCTCACGCTTGATGCATCGTCGATCCCAGCTGGAACCTATTACTACCAAGTAGTATCGGGTCCATTCACAAGCGAACTCCAGACGATGAGCATCGTCAAGTAAGCTGCTGAAATACTCAATAACACCCCCTCTTGGTGACGCCAAGAGGGGGTGTTGTGTTTATATCCGATGTTGCGGTAGGATTCACCACTATCTGAGACGTTACGTATGAAATCCATGATCCGATTGTTGGCAGCGATTGTTGCATGCACAGGAGTTTCGATTCACGTTCATGCTCAGCAGCCGAACACGATTCCTTGGACTCCCAAGAAGAGCATTGCAATGGTGAATGTTGCAATTCGTGTCCCAGCGAAATTCTCTTCACTGTCACTGGATCCAGTTTCGAACGCACTGTCGGTTCCAGTGGGTTGGACGGTGAATGTGTTTGCTGCCGGTAGCCTCAATAAAGCGCGGTTTATGGCTTGGGGGCCGGATTCAGTCTTGTTCGTCGCGAATATGAACGGAAACAATGTTCTGGCCATGCCGGATCGAGATCGTGACGGTGTAGCAGATACCATCGTCATTGCGGCACGGGGATTTTCTGGCGGACATGATGTGCGGTTCGTGCGTGATACCATGTATGTTGCTCAGGAGGGATCTATTGTGCGTCTGTGGAGATCTGATCCAACATCACTGGTGTTTGACCAACGTAGTATTGTCATCGACAAGGCGGTGCAACCGAATCAGCTAGGGGGCAACCACCGGACGCGTACGGTTGTCCTTGATACCATACGGAGGAAGATCTACGTAAGCGTTGGATCGCGCGGTAATGCCGATCGTGAGACAAATCGCGCCGTGATTGAAGAGTACGATTACGACGGTGGCAGTCGACGGGTTTTCGCATCAGGAACACGGAACAGCGTAGGTATGACGCTCCATCCGCGTACGGGTAAGCTTTGGGCGAACAACAATGGCAGTGACGCCCAAGGCAATAATATTCCTCCAGAATGGATTGATATCGTGCGTGATGGAGGCTTCTACGGTTATCCGTTTGCGTACCACTATCAACGGTACTTTACCTTCACAGGAGACTATTCGGATTTGTTGCCGATTACGCGACAAGATTCTGCAGCGGTAGCGTCAATGGTCCCTCCCGCAGCATTGGTTGATGCCCATAGTGCCCCGATGGCTCTTGAGTTCGCGCCGTCAAATGTTGGTAACGGATACGATAACAGCTTGTTTATGGTCATGCGAGGATCATGGAATCGGACCCCGCCGAGCGGCGCAAAGGTGGTTGTACTTCGATTTGATTCCGACCTCGACACGATCGCGAATAGCGTCGAGGATTTCTGTACTGGTTACATTCGCGATACCAACAATCAATCAACGCGATGGGCACGCCCTGTTGGTCTGGCGCTGCATGCTGATGGCAGTGTGTATGTTTCGATTGATGAAGGCAAGCAATGCATCCTCAAGTTTACGCCACCGAGTGCCCCCTCCTCTGTTGACGAGCAAGGTACTCAACGCGACCTTACGGTTCGGTGGCTCTCAGATGTTCTATCTGTTGTAACCAATCGACGTGATATGCCCGTCGAGATCTACGATACCGCCGGCAGATGCCTGTATACAGCCACAATCGAGGGAAATGTCGCGACAATTGATACGTCGCGGTGGCCAAGTGGAGTGTATCTGGTGCGGTTGACGAACCACTCTCCAGCACCGTCAGTTGCATTCACGATCGTTCGATGATGTGGCCGCTGGAAGTAGCGTACGGAGCAGATCAACATATCGACGGCTCGATCCTGCGCGTTCAGCCACCCAAGCGTATGAGGCTTGGGCGGCAGTTGTGCGGAATGACACATCCTGGATGCTCGACAGCCATGCCTGCGCGTCTTGGGGCGTTTGAAGAACCGTTGCAGCACCTGCATCAACAAGGGGGGCAGCGTCCCGTGAACGTTGAATTCGCGGTCCGCAGGCTATTGGCAATCCAAAGCCGGCTGGTTCAGCCATTGAGTGAACACCCGCTCCAAAACCGCCCCCAACAAATGCCGCGGTAGCCGACGCATAGAGTTCAAGAAGGACACCAACCCGATCAACAAGGATGTGTTGTGTGGAATGATGTGTCTCACCAGTGCTGATTTGCGACAGTCGTTGGCAAGGAATCATTCGTTCGATCGACTGCATTGTAGACTCTCTCGGTTCATGCGGAACAATAACAAGCCGCCAATTCTCAGGCATTGATGAAGTCCATGCATGCAGCAGCAGCTTCTCGTCCTCCGGCCAGCTACTGCCAATCACGAGGGTGTTTCCGGACCACGGTGGGAGCAGTGAGGGGCGTCCTCGTGAGGCTTCAACACGCTGTAGCACCCGATCCATTCGGGTGTCGGGCAACCAGGTAACTCGGTGGTTGATGAGTGTGCTCAAGTCAGTGGCGTCTGATTCCGTAACCGCCGTGACTGAGGTGAGAAGACGATAGGTACTTCTCACGAATGCGCCGATGAGTGGCAGTTTCGAAGCAGACGGCAACGTTGCGTTCACAAGCACAACTGGCACGTTGCGCTGCGCGAGTTCGACGATGCATGCGGGCCATACATCGTAGCGATCAATTACGACCAGGCTCGGCTGAATGACATCGAAGAAGTCATGAATGGACCGCTTCGAGTCGATTGGCAAATACAATGCATGGTCGATGCAGCTCTGCTTTTGCGCATGGCTCAGGCCGGATGGTGAGCTGCAGGTTGCGACGACGCAGATATGTTCAACCGATTCACGAAGAAGTTCAATAATCGGCAAGAGCTGCTCAAGTTCTCCCATTGAAGCCGCATGAAACATCACGCGCGGACGTGACTCTATTGCGAGCCGATCGGCTGCCGCCAATAGCAAAGTTCTCTCAGATGTCCGGCGCAGTCGAACCTTCTTGTGAAAGGGCATCAACGCAGCAAGTGTCAGCCGCAGCAGGGGGATTACCACGGCTTGATACGCGAACATACCGTGGATGTGTACCATCGTCGCTTAGCGTCCAGTAAATGCTGCGGGGCGCTTTTCCAAGAATGCGGCCGTGCCCTCCGTAAAGTCTGAAGTGCCGCACGTACGGCCGAAGATGCTTGCTTCAGCCTGCATTCCTTCAAGAATTGAAAGGTCTCCGGAGAGCTGCGTTGCCTCGAGGCAGGCACGCAATGCAAGCGGAGCCTTTGCTGCCAAAGCCGTCGCAAATGCGCGAGTTTGCTCGAGTAGCTCAGCAGCTGGGTAAACACGATTTACCAGGCCAATGCGGTGCGCTTCTTCAGCGTTTACCATCTCACCCGAAAGAATAAGCTCGAGTGCTTTTGCCATACCAACGAGTCGAGGCAACCGCTGCGTGCCGCCGTATCCAGGGATGATGCCAAGATTGATTTCCGGTTGTCCAAATTTGGCGCTGTCGGCAGCGAAGCGTAGATGGCATGCCATTGCCAGTTCGCATCCGCCACCAAGGGCGAAGCCGTTGACCGCGGCAATCACTGGAACACCAAAGCGCTCGATCAAGGAAAACACCCGCTGTCCCCGCTCGGCAAAGAGACGCCCCGTAAATGCATCTTGGGAATGCAATTGGGCGATATCTGCACCGGCAGCAAAGGCCTTGGCACCAGAGCCTGTTATCACGACGACGCGAACAGAAGCATCCGTCTGCAGTTGACGCAAGGTATGCTCAAGGGCATCAAGCAAATCGGCATTCAACGCATTGAGTTTGTCTGGACGGTTCAGCGTAATGATGGCCACGCCATCATGCTGCGAGAGTTGGATCGTTTCATTCATCATGTCACGAAACTACGACGACAGTGCTCCATGCCCAGATGGTTTTCGGGTTTATGTGAATAACTCGGACGTGAAAGCGAGTGCTGATGACCTAACTTTCGTGGGTATGGCTTTATTGAATCATGACGTTTTTCGCGGCTGGGTTCGGCTGTTCATCATGGTGGTAACGGTTGTCGCCCTCATGATCGACGCCGCTATTGTTGAAGCCCGTCAGCGCGACCGTCGGAGTGCGGCAAGCAGTCGCACATCCACCTCCGTTGGGAGTCGTTCGAAGGCGGCTCCTTCGCGCTCACGACAGGCTACGGTGCGTGGGAGGGGTACCCCGCGGCGTGGGAAGGCTGTATCGTCGCGTTCCGCCCGCCGAAAGCGTGTTCGACATTCCCGCCGTGCTCGCCCCATTCCGATTAGTAAGCTAACGCCAATCCGTGATTCTGCTCTGGCACAGGGGGTGGTGTACCGCGAGTATCGCACCAATGGTCGCACTCCTGTGGTGGTCCATGCGTTGATTCTTGACCGGACGATTCCAGGCAATGCCTTGCGACTGATCAAGGGGGAAGATTATTGTTCAGGGCTTGAGCGCTTGGCGGAAATGTCTCAGCGGTTCTCAATGTCGTCCCGCCATACGGTCTATGGTGTTGTGAACGGTAACTTCTGGCGTGCTGTACGCAATACCCTCATAGGTCCCTGCGTTATCGATGGTGAAGTTGTCGAGATGAATAGCTACAAGAAGTGGTCAAGCGCTTTTTTTGATGTTAAAAATGCGATGGTCATCGACACGTTCGCGATCACTGGTAGAGTTAACATTAGTGGGCGATGGCAGACTATTTCTGCCGTAAACCATCGCGACGATCAGGGCGTTGTAGTCTACAATGCATTTGGGGGCAACACCGTACCATATGTGAGTCCCAAGCAGGTAGAAAGAGCATATCAAGAGGCAATCAAGGATTCTGTCTTCGTTGCCGAGGATTCAACCGAAGCTGCGCTGACGCAGGATGTGCTGCGACAGGAAATCGCTCGAGCTCGTCGTGAGCGTGATGCCGAGTATCCAATGCTCAAGATTCGTGTTCGCTATCTGCGTTCACCAAGCGTGAATGTGCCGCTTCCGTGTGAGGTCCTCAGCGTCGATACGGGGACTGTCACGATGCCGATTCGTGGCGCCGTCATTTCTCTTCCACGTACAGTGCTCAATGGAAGTCCACTACCGCGTATGGGCGACACCATTCGACTTCAGTATTCGACGAATATTCAACCACAAACACCGTTTATGAATGCCGTTTGTGGGACTCCACGACTTGTTCGAAACGGTGTGGCTAAGCATGAAGCTCTGCTTGAGGGAAGTACAGGTGCGCGGTTCATCAATCATGCACTTGCCCGCTGTGCTATCGGCTCGGACTCCTCGGGAGGGAAGTTGATCCTTGCTGCCGTGCCTGCAGATCGAACAGATCGCGGAACTGTTGGCGCTTCACTTCAGCAGATGTCCCAGATCATGCAGCTCCTTGGATGCCGTGAGGCGCTGAATCTCGATGGAGGGGGCTCAGCTGGAATGATGGTCGGCGCCGACCACGTTTTTTTTGATGGTGCTGATCCACTTACACGTCGCGTAGGACTTGGAATCGGTTTTGTCAAGCTCTCCAAGATCCTGCGAGGTGGAGCGCGCTAGGTCCGCTCCCCTAATCGGGATACAACTGATATCGTTGCTTGAGGCTTAAAAATGCGTCGCGCCCGCGCTGCAGAAGCGCATCGATGCGTGTAAGAGGAGCCCCTTGACACAACGCGCGGACGAATTCGCCGGAACCTGTGGCCTTGGCAAACATCCGTCCATGGGGCATTCGCAGAAGCGTGTCGGGAAAGGCCTCCGGCCTCTGCCTGCGGGCTTCAAAAAGAAGAATTGCGGCGGCCTCCATCGGACGCCATTGCGAGCGCGGCTGGAGGTAGTACCCATCGCAAACGACACCCGCATGCTTACCGAGCGCTGGCTTATATCGAGCCTTTGCCATGCCAAGTCCACAATCGGCAAGTGACGATAGCACTGTTGAGTCGAGAGAAAAACCCGGAGCTCCGATGAGTTGAAAGGGGCTGTTTGTTCCCATTCCAATGCTCCACACACCAAGTTCGCCGAGCAAACCGGTGATGGCATATCCACGCACTGACGAGACGCTCGGAATGTTTGGACTGGTAGGATACCACGGCCGATTGATGGCTTCCCAGGTGTCCTTTCGTGACCACCGCTTACAACGAACAACAGTCAATGCACACTTCTGTGTTCGCCGAGAAGGATTTGTCGTCAGCCAATGTTCGGCGTTGGCCATTGTTGCCAGCTCACCCATGGTGCAACCGTGCACGTAGGGGATTGGTATGCGTCCAATGAATGAACGTAGGGAGTCATCGACAATCCCACCACTGACAACCTCGCCGCCTAATGGATTCGGACGGTCGAGAATCATACATGGGATGCTGTATTCTGCACAGGCATCGAGGACCTCAATCATGGTCGATAAAAATGTATACGAACGGACCCCGATATCCTGCAGGTCGACTACGACCATGTCGGCATCGGTTATCATCGACTTGTCTGGACGACGATGAGCACCATAAAGAGAACGTGCAGGAAGGTTGAAGATCGTCTCATCCTCCACGTGTTTCCCGGCCTCCACAACCCCGTAAAAACCGTGCTCTGGCGTCAGAATACGAATCACATTTACCTTATTCCGTACTCGGAGAAACTCCTCAGCTGTCGAAGTGCCGCGCATCGTCCGCGCGGCAGCGTGTGTGACAAGGACAACACGCTTGCCCTGCACGAGAGAAAACTCCGTATCGATCAAGTTGTCAATGCCAAACTTCACCTGTCCCATCATGAGTGAAGGGAAGGTCGCAAGAAGGATTACGACCCACATCATACTGGATCCCGTTCGGATGATGAACCTGTCGTAAAGGAAGAACGTGGGTGGAAGAGGGTATGGACCTCTTTGACATAATCACGATCAATGTGCGTGTAGATCTGTGTCGTCGCGATGTCGGCATGGCCAAGCATTTCCTGCACAGCGCGAAGATCAGCTCCGCCCTCAAGAAGATGCGTTGCAAAGGAATGACGAAACATGTGTGGATGGACATGTTTGCTGATCCCAGCCTGCGTTGCTCCGAATTGGATGATTTTCCAGATAGCCATGCGCGAAAGCCGACTCCCTCGCGAGTTTAAAAACAGAATATCGTCGGTATTTGCTGTGGTAATGAGTTGACCACGAGCGGCCTGCTGATAGCGTTCAATCCACAACAGTGCGTCCGGACCGATCGGCACGATACGTTCTTTGGATCCCTTTCCAAACACGCGGACAAGCTCTACATCGCGCATCACGTCGGCCTGGCGAATGTTGATGAGTTCGCTTACGCGCAGTCCGCATGCGTACATCATTTCGAACATCGCCCTATTTCTGGTGCTATATCGATCGGACGCATCAAAGACATTGAGGAACGCCACCATTTCGTCAATGGTCAGACACTCCGGAAGCCTCCGTCCCGATCGTGGTAGCTCCATTGCCTCGGTAACATCGCGGTGCATTCTGCCGTTGCCGACAAGAAAGGTGTGAAGATGTCGAATCGAGGCGAGGTATCGTGCGCGGCTCGTTGGCGACAACTCCAGCTGTGTCAGGTTTTCGAAGAACGAACGCACATCTGCGATTGTCGCTTCGGAAAAACTTGATTTACCACTCGTGAGAAGATGCTGTGCGTACTGCGTGACATCGTGCTGGTAGGCAGAGATGGTTGTTGCCGCCAAGCCCCGTTCCAGACGTGCATAGTGGACAAACTGACGCACGTCGCGATCAAACGTGAGCGGAAGCGTTGTCGTCATGACGCCGATTCATCTCCCGACCGTACTTCCATATATCGAACACGCTGATGGCTAGCGCCGAGCAGAGAGTTGACAAATGACTCGCGAATGGTGTTCAGATCACTGAGTGTCAGTGGGGTTTCACTCAGCTGACCATCGATGAAACGATCCATGATGATCTGATCGATAGCCTGCTCGATCTCGGGGCGACTGCCTGACTCTACCAAACGGGAGAGGGCCTCGGCGGCATCGGCAAGCATCACGATTGCCGTTTCCTTTGAGTCGGGCTTCGGACCTGGATAACGGAACTCATTCGGATCAATCTCAGCACCGTTGACTTCCTCGACGGCTTTTGCGTAGAAGTGTTTCACCAGGATTGTACCATGATGCATCGGGATAAACTTCCAGATGCGATCGGGCAGGCGATACTCCTTGGCGAGGTCAATGCCATCGGTGACGTGCTGTCGAATGATGTCGGCACTCTTACGAGCCGGGAGACGATCGTGCTTGTTGTCGATGCCAAGTTGGTTCTCAATGAAGTATTCCGACTTGGTGATCTTCCCAATGTCATGGTACAGAGCACCAACGCGCGTAAGAAGGGGGTTTGCGCCAATTGCCGCAGCGGCCGACTCACTGAGGTGCACCACAGCCATGGTATGCTGGTATGTTCCCGGGGCAAGCTGATTGAGCTGGTGGATCAACGGATGGTTTATGTCGTCGAAGTCCTCAAGGCGCAGGTCTGTTGCAACATTGAGTGTCCGCTCCATTAAGATGATGGCAGCGAGCGCAAACAGCGGTGAGATGATAGCATTAACAAATGTGCCACCAAGTTTCGTCGCTAGGCTGATGAGAGGAGTTGCGTTCTCGAGTTCAATCGAAAGCGTTACAATGATCAGTCCGGCAAGTATGGCAAGGATCGAAGTGAAGATCTGCGTACGACTGCGAAGATTTGTTGCAGAATATGCGGCCATAACACCGCCAGCGATCAACACCACGGCAATCACATGATCGTTTCCACGTGCGGCTGCTACGGAGAGTGCGCATGACAATGTCACGACAATGGATGTCCGCACGTCGTACAGGATCGAGACGAGCATTGCAAAACCGGGTACGATAATCGTGTATTCAAGGGGCCATGAGGATGGCAGTGCGATAGAAAGCCATCCCAACCCAGCCGATGCTACCGGCATCGACAGGAGAGCGCCTAGCTGTCCGTTTCGTACGAACGAGGTTCTGCGTACGAAGTAGAGATACAGACAAACGATAGCGATTAGGACGAGTGCGTGACCCGCAGAGCCAAGTGCGACAAGAAAGGAAAACTGCGATGTTGACCGCGCATACTGTGCGTATCGATAGGAAGCGAGCCGGCTGAGTATTGCTTCATCAATGCGATCTCCCTTTCGAACAATGACATCTCCTCGACGAATAATCTCCTGCGTCGTTGATATACCTTGCTCAGCAAGTTGTTGTTGTCGTTCCCAGGCTTGACGATCAATCCGAAGCGTCGGTACGACGGCACTGTGAATAACGCTGCGTACGCGTTGACGCAGATCAGCTGGAACGCCAATCAGAAGATTATCGAGGCTTTCCGCTACGGTTGCAGAATCACGCAGATTATCGTAGCGACAGGCGACAGACTCGTTGCCGGCCTGGTCGAAGGACATGACATCTGTTTTTGGGATCGAACGAAGGTCTACATCGAGAATCTGTTGATCTGCCGATGCATAGACACCAGCCAGTACGGTCGGTGCGATTGTCTCAAGCGCTTGTGCGAGGGCCGCATCCTTACTTGTGCGAACGGCCTCGGAGAGTCGTCGCTGTGCGATTTCGCGAGAAGCAAAATTTCGAACCACATATGCCCCTACCGCATTGCGCGCCGTCATGCGATCATATGCGATGCTATCAGGATTTCGCTGAACGGGGAATGGATACTCAGCAACCAATGACTCTTCTGTCCATGTTGTGCCAATTCGAGAGCGATCGAATGCCGTTTGTCGAATCTCACCAAGGCGTCCTGGTAGGAATGCCATCATCACGAGCGTTGCAAGTGCAATGATGATCCCTCGTAATGCTGGGGAACGATTCAACCCGTCATGCTGCGCTGCCTCGCGATGATCATCGCGAATCTGTTCGAAGAGCGTTGGACGTGGTGGTGCCATAGAATGTGATCCCTCGAGACGGCAAGGGGCCTATCGACCCGTAAAATTCGGTCGACGTTTTTCGAGAAATGCCTGCACGCCCTCACGGTAATCTGATGAATCGCCGGCACGTTGCTGATACTCGGCTTCTAGCTCGAGCATCTCGTCGAGCGTGTGGGTGAGCCCCTTCTGTAGCAGCATCTTTACAAAGCCATATGACTGGGTTGGCCCTTGTGCATACTGACTCGCCAGAGATTGCACTGCCGAACTGAAGGCCTTCGGGTGCGCGACGCTGTTGACGAGTCCGAGCTCCAATGCCTGTTCGGCACTGATAGGGGCATTGAGAGTCGCAAACTCAAATGCCTTGGCGTAGCCCATCATGCGGGGATAAAACCAGGTTGCACCGGAATCGGGGATCAGCGCAATGCCGATAAAGGCTTCGACGAGTTTCGCAGATGCGCTCATCACACGCGCGTCGGCGGCAAGTGCCAGTGAAAGTCCGGCGCCGGCAGCCACGCCATTGATGCCGGCGATGACGGGCTTCGGCATCTCGCGCATCAAGCGGATGATGGGATTGTAGCGACGGTTGAGCGAGTCGCGCAAGTCGCGCTTGTCGCCGGACTTCGGCGCATCCTTCAGATCCTGACCGCTGCAGAAGGCCTTACCGGCACCCGTGAGCACCACGCAGCGCACATCGTCGCTGTCGCGCGCAAAGGCCAGAGCATTCTGCAGATCGGTGGTGAGCTGCTCGTTGGCAGCATTGTAGGAATCGGGACGGTTTAGCGTGATGGTGAACACGCCACCGTCGAGACTCGTGAGAAGTGTTTCGTAGCTGGTCATCACTTGCCCTTCCATTCTGGTTTACGCTTCTCAACAAATGCCGCCATGCCTTCCTTCTGATCTTCGGTTGCGAATAGCATGTAGAAGTTCTTCCGTTCAAACTCGAGTCCACCTTCAAGCGTGGTGCTGTGTGCCTTCAGCACAGCCTCTTTGGCGAGTCGTGCGGCGATCGGTGCCTTGGAAGCCACGTCGCCGGCAAGGGCAAAGGCTTCTTGAAGGTAGAATGCCACTGGCACAACACGATTGACCAAACCCGCTGCCTGCGCTTGAACAGCCGAGATCATCCGTCCGGTTAGAACGATCTCCATCGCAAGAGCCTTGCCCACGGCGCGCGTAAGACGCTGCGTTCCGCCAGCGCCGGGCATCACGCCGATGTTGATCTCCGGCTGGCCGAACTGCGCCGTATCGCTGGCAACGATCATGTCGGCATGCATTGCCAGCTCGCAGCCCCCTCCTAATGCAAAGCCGCTCACAGCAGCGATGATGGGCGTTTTGACCTGACGAATGCGCTCCCAGCGCGCGAACTGATCGCGCGCAAGCATGGTGGTCAGCGTGGCGTCAGACATCTCGGTGATGTCCGCTCCGGCAGCAAAGGCCTTGTCGCTTCCATGGATCACGATGCAGCGAATTGCCTCGTCGGCGTCGAAGGTTTCGAACGCCTCGACAAGTTCGATCATCGTCTGCAGGCTCAGCGCATTGAGCACGGCCGGACGGTTGAGTTGGATTGCTCCGACGCCCGCTTGCGGGACGTAGGTGCGAATGCACGTAAATTCAGTGTTCATACGCTCAGTGTTAGTGAAGGTCGAGGCCAAAAATACCACATGGACAACCTCTATTGCGCGCAACTTGAGAAGGGGGCTTCTGCCGTCCAGATCGACGATGACCTGAGGCGTCATATTGCTGCCTTGCGGCTTCGCGACGGCGAGTACGTGCGGGTTCTCAACGGTAGGGGGCTCATCGCTCTCTGCAGGACATCACGAGGAATAAAGGGGCCCGATCTCATGGTCGAGAGTGAACAGATGAGTGCTCCGCCCGAGCCCGACGTCACGGTGGCCCTGGGTGTGCTCGATAACCGAGATCGTTTTGAGATGGCCGTGGAAAAACTCACCGAACTCGGTGTTCAGCGTATTGTGCCTCTTGTCTGTGATCGCGGGCAGCATCTACGATCGTCGTTGGATCGACTTCAATCAAAGGCCGTTGCCGCCATGACGCAGTCCGGCAATCCGTTTCTGCCGGTGATCGATGCTCCCACAACGATGGATGCGCTCGATCTTGCAGGTGCGCTGGTTATCGTGGGCGATGCCGATGGCGATCAATGTCACGCCGATGCAGAACATGTTCGCACGGCACGCCGGATCGTTGTTGTTATTGGTCCTGAGGGCGGACTCTCTGAACGTGAGCTGAAGGTCCTGCGCGATGGTGTGTCGGCGCGGTTCTGGCGGATCGGCTCGCTGCGTCTGCGCGCGGAAACAGCCGCCGTGGCCATGGCGTCCGTTGTGCGAAGCATGCTGTAAGTCAGCCCCCTTGAAAAGAAAACGGGAGACGCGCACCGTGCACATCTCCCGTTGTGTTGAGTTTCAGGATCTATCAACGCGTCACGACGATCGGCATTGCCGTTGATGAGCCGTTAATGGAGACGACCAGTGAGTAGGCGCCTGGTGCAAGCTTGTCGACAGGAAGCGTCAGCAGACGGATCTGCGGCTGCAGCGTTTCGTTGGCAACCGAGATACGTTCGCCGGTGACGCTGACGATCTCTGCCGTAAGGTGGCCGCCCTGCTCAAGAACGATCTCCGCCATGCCAGATGTTGACATCGGGTTTGGCGAAACACGGATCGTTGAGGAACGTCCCTTATCGTTCTCATTCACTGAGGTTGGCTCAGGTGGAAACACTCGCAGTGTGACGGGACGGTGATCCGACACGGTGGTCGAATACGACGTCAGGTACCGCTCAGGCGATTCAAGCGTAGCGCGGTGGAGAATGAATGCGGGCGTGCGGATCAGGATGTGATCCAGGAATCCACGATTGAATCCGATGTAGGATGACAGACCCTGGCGCTCTAAGTCAGCAGTGGTCGCGGTCCATGAGTTATCGTTGAGAAAGACCGAGTAACATGATGGCAGAGTAGAATCTGTTGTTGTAGCAAGAAGTCGATCGTTGAAGTCGCCCAGGACGATCACGTTCGAGTCCTTGTAAAAGTTGTTCAGGTACTCGAAGAATGTCTCAGCGTCAGTCTTTCGACGCTGGTAATCATCGGCCGCCGTGGAGTCACTCGTTGCCTTGGCGTGAATGTTGAACGCAACGACCTTTTCTTCCACACCGGCCCCATGCTGATTCTTGAAAGAGAACGTCATACGGAATGGGAACCGTCCGTTACCCCACGCACGAGCACCACCATTGACGGCGAGTCCCGTCGATACCGGCGTAATGGTCGAAGGATTGTAGATGTAGGCCAGCTTCTGATCGGATGTTACATCGCTTGCAAAGAAGCGCTTGTAGCCCCCTTTGATGGAATCTGATAGCGTGGCCAGGGCCTCGTCGCTCAGGACTTCCTGCAGGGCGTAGATGTCGGCCTTGATCGTATCCATCACGGTGCGGATCCGCTGACGCTGCAGGTCCTTGTTTCGCGGGCCGCGAGTGGTGTCGGCAGAACCAAACCACTCAAGGTTCCATGTCGTAACGTCGAGCGTGCGGTTCTTGCTGACTGTATCGACGAAGATCGGAGGAAGCCCCATGTCCTGCGCAAGTCTTGGCAGAATCTGGTACGCACCGCGGAATTGGCTCACAACGCCGATGATGTCGATCTCGCCCGTTGGAATCTCGAGATTATTGATGCCAATCTCACAGCCACGGTCAATCCGGATAACGATATCATTGCCAAAATTGTCCATCGCGTCATAGCTGCGGTTGCCCTCAAAACGACCCGTTTGGATCATCTTGACCTTGCGAAGACGCACTAATGTTGCTTCATTACCTTCGCCGATGTTGGGAATCGTTGTGCTTTTGGGAGAAGGCTCTTCGCGCGGAACAGGAATGACGGTGAACTTCAAACCCGAGCCGCCGAGCTGCGAAAGCCCCGTACCAGGAGCACCCGTCGTGTTGCCGAACTCGGTTAACGTCGCATTCTCGACAACAACCGAGTCGCCAATTCGAACTGCCGTACGCATGGCTTCATTGAAGATTGCGATGCCTCCTGTGCGGTCCTGCACATAGCACGTGTTCGAGAGCTGAGCCGCAGATGTAACGCGGCCGGCAATCTTTGTTACCGTCGAATTAAACTCTTGCTTCTTCGCATCAGCAATGGAGATTGGTTCCTGAGCCCACGCCGCTATGACGGGTAGACAAAGGAGTGAAAGGAGAATGCGAGTCTTCATGGACGAGCCCAGTGGGAATGTGTGTGGTCAGAAAATTGCGAGGGTGATGTCGTCAGTGACTGACGAGGTATTGTAGGTGTAGAGCATACGCGATTCGGCCGATCCGATCGTGATGTTCTCAAGGCGAGCAAGGACGTTGGTTGTCCCGGCTTCACGGACTTCGAAGGAGTACGTGCCAGGAGCTATTGCATAGTATGAGCGTGAACTGATTCCGGGCTCAAACTCGATCGGGAACAGTTGCTGGCCATTGCGTTGCCATACCTCAACGAAATACCCCTTGTCGACGTTCTCGGCCATATGCGTAAATCGGATGACGGAAGTGGCAGCTGATGGAGGCAGCACTGTATCCTGGATTTCGCGGCGGAACTCAATCAAACTCGTGGTATCACCACGCACAAAAAGGATCACACGAGCCCCGCCGCCAAGGGTATACTTAAGATTTGTCCGAAACGCACGCTGAGGACTTCCAACCTGGACTTGTAGTTGTCGGCCAGCTGCAACGGAGGCAAACTCTGATGCAGCGCCACGATCAGCTTCGATGAGCGTCGTGCTGTCAATTGTCACACGTGCACGACTCAAGTTCGCAGTCACGTTGACGATACGAACCAGGGCTGGTTCAGGGGTGGGGAAGTTCAAGACTCCATCCTGACAGGCGCTGACAAGGAGAGCAATAGCGATAACGGCGAAATGCAACATTCTCATGCAGATTTGACTTAGAAGGTATAGCGCACGCCAAGCTGCATGCGCCAGCGTGAGAAGAAGTTGTCAATAATGTAGATCCCAGGTCGACCTGCAGTGAGGGGCTCACTGTACGACATCCGTAGGCGTCCCTGCGCATCGAACGGCTTGTTGTTGCCATCAAGAACCAAGCCGAAGAGATTCGAGCTCTGGAAATCGACATAGCGCTGCAAGCCCCATGAAGGATCCATGAGATTGAGAACGTTCTGAACGTCGAGCGTAATCTGCATTGCGTGGTTGCTGAATCCTGGCAGGTCTTGCGCGATTCGAAGGTCGAGCTGATTCACCCACGGTTCACGCAGAGCATTTCGAGGAAGGATTCTCCCCTGGTACTCTTTCAGCAGAGGGTTGGCGTCGATTAAGGCCATCATCTGTGCCCAGATTTGCTCTGGAGAACGTAGGTCAGTTACATCTGCGGGCTTCGGGATGACGACACGGGTATTATAGTCCTCTGGACGAGGAATGTAGACAAGGTCATTGCCACCCGAGGCATTGTCGCCATTGTAATCCTGGGCATAGGACACTGAATAGGGACGACCAGAACTTCCGGAGTACACCATGCCAAAGGTCGTTGCATAGCCTCGTGACCAGTCGATACGGTACGAAGCATTTACTACGATACGATGCAACTGATCAAAATTGGAAATGCCAACCTGCAGGTTGTTCGGATCAATGCCATCCGTACCGATCCATTGTGAGGACGCAGTAGCTGACGTTGACGAAGTAAGATCCTGCGTCCGTCCATACGTATAGGAGATCATTCCGCTCAGACCTGGCACGAGCGGGTTGGTCTCATCAAATCGCAGCTGTGTAGAAACGGAATACTGATGTCCGGCATTGCGACTGCGCATCAAGATAACCTGCGTGTAGCGTCGATCAACGAGGGAGTCAGCAGCACCGCCGGCATACAACTTGCGTCCATCAATCGGTGATACGCCAACGAGAGTGTCGCTTGCACTGACAAATCGGAGGTTCGACGGTCTCAGGTTGAGATTGCTGTAGTCGACCTGATTGAGGAACTCTCCATACATCCCCTCGACGGTGAGCGTGATTCCACGCTCGAGACGAATATCGGTTCCGAGTGTCGATCGCCAAACCTGAGGAAGCGTGAAATTCTGATCGGTGATGTTGATAGCCGTCGTGTTAATGGGGCTCCCCGGATACAGCGAATCTCCTGGTCGGGGTGCGCGACGCGTGATATCCCAACGGAATGGTTGCCCGAGAGCGTTATTAATGGCATTCGGCGAGTTGTTTGCTCCGAGCTCGGCACGAAACAAGTCCATCCCAGTATTCGAGTATTGATTGGAAAGCCAAACCGCGGCAACCCGTCCAGTGAAGATTCCTGTACCACCGCGGATCTGAAGTGTCTTGTTCCCACTTGGATCGTAGTTAAAACCGAACCGAGGTGAGAACAAGATGATGTCACCCGGCACGTTGCTTGTCGAACGTCCGGGGAAGACGGATGCAAAGGTTGGATTCTCGTAGGGGGTTGTCAAAAAGATCGGCATATCAACCCGGAGTCCACCGCTGAGGCGAAGGTTGTCTGCCACTTGCCATTCATCCTGGATGTAGCCGCCAACCTGGAGCATGTTCCAGGCAGCACGCGGCGTAGGATTACCTCCTGTGATGCTGTCGTTGGCATAGCTGACGCGATAGTAATTGGCCAAGCTGTCAGCAAACGCATCGACCGATGCGTATTGAATGCTGCCGAAGTAATCCTGAATGAAGAGATTGTTGAACCGTGAAAATTCGTTGTGCGTGCCGATGGTGATCGTATGATCTCCCGTGAACCACGTCAGGTCATCTGTCAATGCAATGACGGTCTGATCAAGTGCATTTGCCTGCGAGCTTCGTTCCGGACCGAGGATGACATTCATGCCTGAGCCGACTTGAATACGGACCTCTGGGAAGGGGATTGGCTCGCCCGAAGCATCACTTGGCAGCACCCGTCGATCGTTTGTCTGTGTAACAGAAACGCGGAGCTCATTGCTCAGAGAGGGGGCCAGCACACCATTCCATTGTAAAACCGTCTGGTTGTTAATGCTCTCGAAGCGATTCAGTCTGCTCGTTAGACTGTAATTGAGGTTGTTCCGCAACAGATTCCGATCCTGCATACCATACGTGAAGTTGTGGCGCAGTTGAATCTTGTTCGATTCATCAATGTTCCAGTCGAGTCGGGCGATAAAACTTGTCGAGTTGTTGAGGATGTTCGTCGTGCCGTAGGTGCCGGGGTCGTACCCGTATTGATTGCGTGCGATGTCGATGATCCGGTCAAGAACTGCGGCGTCTGCAGCGAAATTGTTCAGTTCGGTTGGGTCGTTTAGGCCCACAACCAATGGTGTAGAACGAAGTCGAGTCTCACTGGTGATGTGGAAGAGGAGCTTGTCCTTGACAATGGGGCCGCCGAGACGACCGCCAAACTGCACGTCGTAAAACTTGTCGAATGGCTTGCGAGCCGCATCAGGGCTGAGACCAACAAGATCCTCATTCCGACCGAAGATGAAGGCCGAGCCGCGAAACTGGTTCGTGCCGCCGCGCGTAATTGCATTGACGAGGCCGCCGGTAAATCCGCTCTGGCGAATGTCGTATGGAGAGACGTTCACCCGAATACGCTCGATTGCGTCGAGCGAAACGAAGTTTGAGTTTGCCTGCGAACCAGCCGTGCCTGCCGAGCCGAGTGCGAAGACATCGTTGGCCACTGCGCCATCGATCTGAAAGTTGTTGAATCGCGAGTTCACGCCCATGATGCTCAGTCCCTGCAGTCCGTCACTGCCAGCCCCTTGCGTTTGGCTCGTGTAGGGGTTCATCCGAGCAAGATCTCCGATGCTACGGTTGATCGATGGTGAGGCCGTGATTACCGCCTCGCTGATGACCGAGCCCGAGCCACTCTTCGTTGCGTCGAAGATTCCATCACGTTCTGCCGTGACGACAACCTCGGCAGCCGTTGTTGCGTTCTGCTGGAGAACGATGTTGACCGTTGTTGCGTCGCCAACGTCAACCATCACGCCGCGCACTGTGTCGGTTTGGAAGCCAACGTACGAGACACTCACGTTGTACGTCCCAGGCCGCAAACCACGAATCAGATACTGCCCCTTGCCCTTTGTGATTGCGCCGTAGATGGCACCTGTCGACGTCGACACCGCCTTGACCGTTGCACCGGTAAGAGGTTGTCGACCGGTATCAGCCACTCCAGTCACCGTACCGGTGATTGAGCCGGTGGTGACGCCCTGCGCAACAGCCATCACAGCGGAGAATGCAAGAACAAGGAGGATGTACACAGCGTTGCGATGCACCATGGTAACTCGGGAGATGACGAGGGAGAATCGGCATCCAATTTACGGCATTTCAACGGTGTGCCATCGACATCGGCGTATCTTTGCCCAATGGCTACCTTCGATGAATGCCTCCGTGAGGCGGCGCGTGCACACCGTGTGGAACTGGGGGGGGCTATTGAGCCTCTCGCAGCCCTGGGTTATTCCGATGAACTCCGTCTTAAGCGCGCTGCGTGGAAGGAGTTCTCCTCTGCTCTGCGGCTCGGTACCGCCAGCATCGATCCTCTTGTTGAAGCACCGGTGGCGCGAGGGTATCGGACCACAACACGGCGGCGCATCGGTGTTTGGGATGGAAAGATCCTTCTGACGCATGGCGACGGTACTCCCTCGAGAGCAGCGAGTCCACTTGAGCCAACACTCCATGCGGAGATCTATGATCGCCTCGAGCCATTGATCGCAGTACAGCACCACAGCGTGGTGGAGGCGTTGAATCATGTTATCCTCCGTGGGACACCTGACGAGCTTGTTCTGATCGTTAATGTCCGTGAGATGGATGCAAAGCTTGTCCGATCTGTTCGAAAGATCTCGGAGCGCCTCGCTGAAGAGTTTCCCGCACTTCAGCATGTCTGGATGTACCATGACCCCAAGGGTTCACGCTATTACCTCGATATTGAGCGTCCGGCCACGGGCGTTGGCGCAAAGAAACTTTCGGGTGCGGCGGCGTGGAAACAGGATGTTGGAACGGTGACCTATCAGGTTGGCGTGTTCTCATTTTCTCAGATTAATCTCGCCATGCTGCCGAAGCTGGTTGAAATTGTAGCGCAGCATGCCCAATGCTCGGCTGACGATGTCCTCTTTGACCTTTACAGCGGTTACGGTCTGTTTGGTGCGGCGATGGGCAAGTCGGTGCGCCATGTGGTGGCATGTGATGCCGACCAGGCTACCGTGGATAATGCCCGGTACAACATCCGTCGTGCCGGAGGTCAGGCTTCAGCAGTGCAGCAGGTGTTCACCGAAGTGCAAGACGTTGTGCGACTTGGCCGAAAGCTCGATCGCGCTGTGCCTCGATACTTGGTCGATGCTCCGCGCGTCGTTGTTCTTGATCCACCACGCAGTGCAACCCCACCGGGAATGATCCGTGAGCTTGCTCGTATGCTGCAACCACGACGGGTGGTTGAAGTGTTCTGTGGGCCAGAGGAGATTGCCCGAAGTCTTCGTGAATGGCGCGCAGCTGGCTACGAGCCCGAGCGCATAACACCAGTGGATCTCTTCCCCGGTACAATGGGATTGGAAGCCGTTGTCACACTTGTTCCAATGCCGAATGAGCCGGTTAGCAGTGACGTTCGCGAGCCCAAGCGAACACCTCGACGTAGTGGCGGGCCGCGACGCTGATTGAGTTATCCTCATGCATGGCGTTACTCTGCACCCGCTGCCAGTGGTGCTCGTCATGGTAGAGCGCTAGCGCATCCTCGAGAGCTCCGGCAAGTGCTTCGTCATTGTAGTCGAAAAAGCGTACGCCTGTCCCGTTGCCAGTTGACCTATCGTACTGGGTGACAGTATCGGCTAGTCCGCCAGTGGCTCGAACAATTGGAACCGTGCCGTAGGCCATTGCATACATCTGTGTGAGTCCACACGGTTCAAATTGGGACGGCATGAGGTAGAGGTCGGCCCCTGCTTGAATCCGATGGGAAAGGGGCTCGTTGTACCCCTTGACAAAGCGCACGAGATCAGGGAACTGATGCTGGGCGCGTTGGAAGTAGTCTTCGTATTCGCGCACTCCGCTGCCGAGGACCACGAGGCGCGCCCGACGCTGTTGCAACAACTCCCAGACTGAGCGCATCATAATCGGAATACCCTTCTGCTGGGTAAGGCGCGTTACCATGCCGATGATCGGCAAACGTGCGGCGTGCTCATCGGACGGCATCTCTACCTCACGCAGAAGGGCAAGCTTGTTGATGATCTTCTTCGACAGCGAGGAGGATGCGTACGGAACCGCGATGTGTTCGTCGGTCGTCGGATTCCAAATCGATGCATCGATGCCGTTGAGCACCCCGATTAAATCGGCGGCACGGTACTGCAACGCCCCCTGCAGTCCCATACCTTCACTCGTCCATCGAATCTCCTGAGCATAGGTGGGGCTGACCGTCGTGACCTTGTCGGCAAACATGATGCCGCTCTTCATGGCGTTGAATGAACCGTGATGTTCAAACCAGCTCGACGGATAAAACTCCGATGGCGGGAATCCTCCAAACTCCATTGCTCGAAGGGGATCAAAAATCCCCTGAAATGCCATGTTGTGAATGGTGAGCACACCGGCCGTCTTGGCAAAGAACGGGTCATGTCGGTACTGCATAGCAAGCATTGGCATGCACGGCGCGGTGTGGTAGTCGTGGGCGTGAATCACATCAGGCTGAAAACCGAGAACTTTCGTCGCCTCGAAGGCCGCACGGCAAAAGAAGAGGTATCGACGATCGTTGTCTTCAAAGCCTTCGTGATATCCGTAAATACCTTGTCTGTCAAAGTATTCTGCTGATCGCAGGAAGTACACTGGGACATCAGTTCCAGGCAGGGTTCCCTGCCAGATCTCAGCATATTCGCTCCAGTAGCCCACAGGAACCGTCACAAGGAGATCAGTTCGAACAATCCCGTAGGCAGCGATGTCAATCGAGCCATACAAGGGAAGCATGATCGCAACCTCATGACCGTCCGATCTCCACGCACGAGGCAGAGCACCGGTCATATCAGCCAGCCCACCAACTTTTGCAAATGGGGCAACTTCAGCAGCGACAACAAGAATGTTCATAGGCGACGGTAGGGTGCCGTACATGGTTCGCAAAGATAGGGGGCGAGATCGGCTAAGTCAGCCGACGCAGATACGGCATCTTCCCGCGTGGAAAACAGCCCATAGATCGATGAGCCGCTCCCGCTCATTGACGCAAAGACCGCCCCAGTATTCATGATTCGCTGTCGAATCTCGCTAAGAACTGGGAATTGTGGAAAAACTGCACGTTCAAAGTCATTCTTAAAAAACTCGGCTTTAACTACTTTACTTTCAATGGCTTGAAAAAGCTTTGCGTCGAGACCCGGCGATGGTTCTTCACCTGTAATCCCCAATGTGGAATACGCTTTTGCAGTATTCACATGGATCCCGGGACAAACAACGAGTATGGTCCATGGGAAGTCACAGGCAAGGGGTTTTACATATTCACCACGACCCGTTACCAGAGCTACACCTGATCGAAGGAAAAACGGAACGTCAGATCCACACGCTGCGGCAAGGGGCTCGAGGAGGTCCATCAGCTCAGGCGTGTGTGCACGACCATTGATGGCGGCCATCGCCAAAAGTGCCGTCGCAGCATCGCCGGAGCCGCCGCCAAGTCCTGCACCAGTGGGGATGCGCTTCTCGACGGTTATCTTTGCGCCACAATTGTCGTCGGGGAAGCGCTCAGCGTAGAACTGGCAGGCTCGATAGACAATGTTGTGCTCGGGTCGCAGGGTAACCTCTGGCACGCAGTTAACAGCAATAGACGGGCTCGGCTCGACGTGCAGAACATCGTGAAGGTCGATAGCAACGAAGATCGACTCGATAGAGTGAAAGCCATCGGAACGTCGTCCCAGGACCCGAAGTCCGAGGTTGATCTTTGCTTGGGTAGCAACTGAAAAGGGAAGGAAGGACATGTCGGAACAAATATCGTACACAAGTGAGGTTGCCCGGAAGGGGATCCACTTGTCGTCACTGCTAATTCCGGCAATCTATCTCCAGATTGAGCACACGACAGGCGTGTTGATTCTTCTCGGTATGACCCTTGTGTCTCTCCTGGTAGACGTCTTGCTGCACTATCATGAGCCTACGCGTCGGATGATGCTTGAGATCTTCGGAAAGATGCTCCGACCGCATGAGCGAACGTCAGAGCGATTCCTGCTCACGGGTGCATCATGGGTGTTGATCGCTGCCACGCTCACCTTTGCGTTATTCCCGCGTGTGATCAGTGTGACATCCTTTACCGTTTTGATAGTGAGTGACACGGTGGCTGCCCTCGTTGGGCGGCGCTTCGGTCAGCGTCGGTTCTTTGATAAGAGTCTTGTCGGATCTGTTGGTTTTGCCATCTCGGCGCTCGGTGTGGTGCTCTTCTATGGACAGCTGTTCTCGCTCCCCATTACGTTCTACGCTGCCGGTACCATCGCCAGTGGTATCTCCGCCGTCGTCGAAGCAAGTTCAACACGATTGAAACTTGATGACAATCTCTCGATCCCATTTAGTTTTGCGATCACGCTGATCCTGTTTGACCAGTCATTCCATGCCGCCGGAATAGCATCATACCTGCCGTAACTCCGTACCCCCGTCACCGCCACAACCGCCATGCCTCAGCCCCTTTCAAAGAGCTCCAAGATCTTCATCACGATACTGCTTGTCGTTGCCGCCGGTCTTGCCGTTGCCTACGTCGTGTATCGGTACTCCCACGCCGTGGGGTTCTACGAGATGACTGACATGCTGCGGGAGGAACAGTCGGGAGAAATCACCACCGTTTACTTTGTACGCGTTGCAGATTACGACTCCTTGAACGTTCGTGGTGTTGCAGAGGACCTTACACGCAAGACCTTGGATTCGGGTGCTGTAAACCCAGCTACAATGCGCCGATTCCTCTACCACGTGTATGCGACCAGTGACACGGCGGAGCTCACCAAGGACATGTTGGATGAGCTCGCCTACACCAATCCAGAAATTGTCAATCCCACGGAAAAGCTCCGCGTCGTCCGCAACGGTTGGATGGTGCAGTATGTATTCGCACCAAATCGTGTGCAGCCGCGAGAGTTTACCATGCGGCGTACCTACTTCTATATTCCCAAAACTGGGATCCGGGCGAAGGATCTCCAGTAGTCTAACGCCACTGTGCATCCTTCCATTGCGCGAAGAGATGCTTGACCGTGTTGCGTTGGTACTTTCCAGTAGAGGTAACCGGCAGCGACTCTGTAAAGAGCACAACTTTCGGGCGTTTTGATGCCGGTAGATGTTCGGCACAGAACTCGAGGATCTGCTGCGCGTTCACGGTGTCGTCTGTTGGAATCACAAGCGCACCTACCTCTTCTCCGTAGAGGTTGTTCTCAAAGCCAACGCAGATCCCGGCCTTCACACCCGGAGCACGATTGATCACTTCGTCAATTTCCAACGGGGCAAGGTTCACACCACCACGGATGATGAGCTCCTTGATGCGACCCGTGATGAAGTAAAAGTGTCGTCCGTGCTCGTCTGCAATGCGAAAACCCTCATCACCGGAGCGAAACCATCCATGTGTGAAGGCATCTGCATTCGCAGCAGGATTCTTGTCATAACCACGCATGACGTTTCGGCCACGGATTACGATTTCGCCACGGTCGCCGTCAGGCACGTCTTGGCCGCTTTCTGAATGGATCGCCATCTCATTGCATGGAATTGCCACACCGATAGAAGGAAACCCATAGCTCTGCATCCAATGGCGATGCTGCTCATCGGTAAGATCGACTGGCAGAAAGCATGAGTAGCACGTTGTCTCCGATAGCCCGTATCCGTGCAGAACCCGGATGTGGTAGGTCGACTCGAATCGATCGGCAAGCTCGCAGGTAAGGGGCCCGGCACCACAAATGATGTGACGCAATCCTGCCTCGTGTGCGCCGGTGGCATCAGCCTTGGCCTCAAGAAGAAATGCCAGAAGAGTCGGAACGACGCTGACGATGTTGACGCCTTCGGCAACGATGCTAGAGAAGAACGTACGGGGTGAGAATTTCCGATGAAGTACGACGGAGGAGCCAGCGATGAACGGCGTCACGTGCGTGACAATTGTTCCATTCACATGGTGGATCGGTAGCACGCACATCATTCGTTGGTCTGGTGTGATGCCGTGCCACGAGGCAATGTCGTTTCCATCAGCAAAGAGATTCTCTTGAACGAGCACCACGCCTTTGGGGTTGCCAGTAGTTCCGCTCGTATATACCAGTAAGCATGCCTCGTCTCGCATGTCATCATCGAGAGCTGGGTACTCAAACGGGGCGCATGCTCGGATGTCCGCATACAACGTCGGATCTTCGTCGTCGGTATCCATTTCGACGATTGTGTGCTGAGCCCCATGTAATGCGCCTGCGATGCGTTCCAGATAGCATGACCGTGCCATGATCAGAGAAGCTTCGCAATTGGCGATAATGTATGCCAGTCGCTGGTCGTCCTCTGTCATGTTAAGCGGCACGGCACATGCGCCAAGGAGCCAGCACGCAAAGTATCCGATGATTGTGTCGGGATGATTGTGCGAAGCAATGATCACGCGCGAGCCGCGGCCAACGCCACGAGCGTGCAAGTGTGTTGCCATTCGCCGAGCAACGTCGATGAAGACGCTGTATGACCAGTTCATGCGCGTGCCGTCATCGGAATAGTAGATCAGCCACGGCTTCTCGCCGTAGGTCTGATCATTATAGCGCATGAGGCTTCCCCAGTTCACAAATGTATCGACAGCTTGAGTGGTCATTTTCTGATTTCTTGAAATGATTCCCGATCGGTGCACGCATTGATGCGATGTAGTTTTGCTCCGCTACAGTGTTTACTCTCTGCGCCCGACGCGAAAAATACCGACTTACTATGAAGTCTCCTGTGATTGATCTTCGAAGTGACACCCTCACTGTTCCAGACGAGGGGATGCGTCAAGCGATGGCGGCCGCAGCCGTGGGTGATGATGTCTATTCGGAGGATCCGACGGTCAATCAGCTCCAGGAGCGAGTGGCCTCGATGTTTGGTACGGAGGCGGCGTTGTTTGTGCCGAGCGGCACGCAGGGTAATCAGATCTGCCTCGCGCTGCACGCTGCCACAGGGGAAGAAGTTATCGCCGAATCCAGCGCACACATTTTTCACTATGAGAATGCAGCGACAAGCGTCATCGCTCGGGCGCAGATTCACGCCGTACCGTCAGCATCGGGAGAGATGCCACTTGATCTCGTGGAATCTGCCATTCGACCTGGGGCATACTACTATCCGCGAACTGCTGTCATAGCCGTCGAAAACAGTCATAATCGTCATGGTGGCACAGTCCTCTCAACCGCCTACCTCCGCGAGCTCCAGGCCCTTGCCCAGCGTCACGGGCTGCCGCTGCACTGTGATGGTGCCCGAATTTGGAATGCTCTTGTAGCCACTGGGGAACTACCGACGACCTACGGAACGATGTTCTCCACCATGAGTGTGTGCCTAAGTAAGGGGCTTGGTGCACCGATCGGTTCCCTTATTCTTGGGAGTCGTGAGAACATCGAACGTGCTCGTCGATGGCGTAAGATGCTCGGTGGGGGAATGCGTCAAGTAGGCGTGCTTGCCGCGGCCGGAATCTATGCACTTGACAAGATTTTGCCGATGCTGCCGCATGATCATCGCCGAGCGAGAATCTTTGCCACGCGCTTGTCGACAGTGCCAAGAGTTCGTATCGACCTTGATCGTGTTCAGTCGAACGTCGTCGTGTTCTCACCGGAGGGAATCGATGATGCGACATTCGTCGCCGCCTGTTCCGCTCGCGGCCTGCGAATCGCACCAATTAGTGCCGGTCGGATTCGAGCCGTCTTTTATCACCAGATTAGTGACTCGGATGTCGAAGTTGCGGCAGCGATCATCGCCGACGTGCTCGCATAAGTTGCCGTATCTTTGCCACATCGTTGTCAAACGAACCACTACAGAGCCGCTATGCGTACGTCCGACAAAGAAGAAGCCACCATTGATCACGGTCCTGTCTCAATCGAGGGACACGGCACGTATTCACACCGACTTCACAGCCGCGTGCGGTCGTATGATGTCGATCGTCAAAGCATCGTCCACAATGCTGTGTACCTCTACTGGCTCGAAGCTGCGCGCATCGAATACTTCCGCGACATCGGCGTGCCGATCGATCGTGACTCGTTCGTAACAAAACATCGATTTGTCGTTCTCAAAACGTCGATCGAATACATGCATGCTGCGCTTTTCGATGATCCGTACACGGTCTATACGCGCATCCCATTTGTCAAGAACTCATCGTTCGGATTTGAACATGTGATTCGTCATGAGAATGGAACTGTTCTTGCAGTCGCAAGCAGCGTTCTCGTTCACCTGAATCCAGCCACGCAACGACCTGAGCGCATTCCTGATGCATACCGTTCATTGATTCGCTCCTTTGAGGGCGATGGTGTGGTCTTTGCCGGATAAGCATACTCATTTAGCATCCAACCGACCGCAATGGCAAGTCAAGAACGGCGCGCTGCACAGCTCGTGATGATCCGCGCTGATGCCGCGCATTGGGGTGATCCGGCATATCGCAACAATATTGAGCGTCTCATCGACCGCGGAATAGGGGGCGTCGGGGTGTTCTTGGGCGGCCTTGACGAAACTGCGGCCATGATTGAAGATCTGCAACGTCGCGCAGGACGGCGCTTACTGATTGCTGCAGACTACGAACATGGCTTACCGATGCGCCTCAGCGGTGGCATCGCATTCCCACGCGCAATGGCGCTTGGTCGAACTTCTGAGCAACAAACAGAGGCTGTAGCGCGGTGCATTGCCGAGGAGGCACGTGCCATAGGCGTGCATTGGAATTGGGCACCGGTGGCCGATATCAATTCGAATCCACGGAATCCTATCGTCAATACGCGCAGCTTCGGCGAAACACCCAATATTGTCGCCGAGCATGCCGCAGCGTATGTGCGGGGCACCCAATCAATGGGGCTGCTCGCCTGTGCAAAACACGTTCCCGGGCATGGTGATACGCAGACGGATTCTCATCAAGATCTGCCGACGATCCATCTCGATCCAGCTGAGGCACATCAGCGTGAGTTTAGCCCCTTTCGGCGGTGTATTCAGGAGGGCGTACGCACGCTGATGGTGGGTCACATATGTGTCCCATTTCTTGATCCAGCAGCCCCGGCATCCTTGTCGAATTCCGTAGTCGGTGACCTCATACGAGCCGAATGGAGTTTCGATGGTTTGGTGACCACAGATGCGCTTGATATGGGGGCGATCACATCACGGTACAGCAGTTCAGATGCCGCCATTCTCTCGATCGAGGCCGGTGTTGATGTGGTATTGATGCCCGCCAATCCCGATGAGGCCATCGATGCGCTCCATGCAGCAATCGCCTCTGGACGGATCAGTCCGGAGCGTCTCGAAGAATCCGAGCGACGTTGGGATGCAGCGCGAGCATTCGTCGGGGTGCGGACCCAAAGTCTTCCTGCTGGCCGCGCTCATGTGCCTTCGACGGTTGATCAGAATGCGCATGCACTTGTGGCGCTGCGTGCTGCAAATGCAGCAATCACGATTGTCGGCAACGAGAATCTACTTCCGATTACGTCAGTCGGACACGTTGCTGCGTTTGCGATCGTCGACGACCACAGTGTTGAGTCGGCGACAACGTGGTTCCAGTCGATTGCGCAGGGGGCTGATGTGAACGTTGACTTCGGGTATGTTGATTTATCGATTACGGACGAAGAATGTCAGTCCCTGGCAGAGGGCTCCAAAGAAGCTGATCTTGTCGTATTCGGCATGTTTGGTAAGGCGGTTGCCTTTCGGGGTAGCCTTGAACAGCTCGACCGGCTTCCGCACGTGCTGCAATTGCTTGGTGGTGGCCGACCCCGCGTGTTGGTCGTCTGTGGAAGCCCATATGGTGTTGAGTCAACATTTGCTGATGCCATTCTCTACACCTATTCCGACACGTTGCCATCGATCGCAGCGAGCGTTCTTCGGTTGATCGGTAGGTCGGTTCCTGAGAATTAGTGTACATTTGTTTGAAAATGCCCTGCAGGGTGATCATCACCCGGCTCTAAGGCCCGCCCAGTGGGCGCTTGAGCATTTTCACGAATTTTGACCTGGCAGTGCAAAATCGCACAGCAACGTATGACAACACTCCTTATAACCGGCGGTGCTGGATTCATTGGCAGTAACCTTGTTCGCATGGTAGCTGCTGCGGGGCTGTATCGAATTGTTGTACTGGATGCATTGACCTATGCTGGAAACATCGAGAATCTTGCGGGGCTCATTGACCAGCAATCTGTACTCTTTCGCCATGGATCCATCACTGACATCGACGTGCTCGCGTCGGTTTTTGGCGACTATTCAATTGATGCAGTTCTTCATTTAGCTGCGGAATCGCACGTCGACCGTTCCATTGCCTCGGCAGCCCCCTTTGTTGAAACCAATGTAACCGGTACGCTGCGTCTTCTCGAGGCTGCACGTGCTGCTCGTGTTCGTCGGTTCATCCACGTTTCCACGGATGAGGTGTATGGTACATTGGGCCCTGATGATCCGGCTTTTACCGAAGAGACGCCACTGCAGCCTAACTCGCCGTATTCAGCATCGAAGGCAGCGAGCGACATGCTCGTGCGAGCGTTCGTTCACACCTACGGTATGGACTGCGTTACGACCCGTTGCTCGAACAATTACGGACCATACCAGTTTCCGGAGAAGCTCATTCCGTTGATGACGTTGAATGCTGCGCAGGGCAAGCCCCTTCCCGTCTACGGTGATGGACGGCAGGTACGCGACTGGCTACACGTTGATGATCACTGCCGTGGGATCATGCTTGCGCTGGAGCGTGGTCGAAGCGGAGAAGTCTACAATTTCGGAGGCTATGGCGAGCGTTGTAATCTCGACGTCGTTCGTCAGATTCTGAGCTTGGTTGGGAGGGATGAATCCCTCATTTCCTACGTAGCGGACCGGCCGGGACATGATCGGCGGTATGCGATTAACCCTCGCAAGGCGGCCGAGGAACTCGGATGGCGTCCTCAACATTCTGTTGAAGAAGGTCTTGCAGCAACCGTCGAATGGTACAGAACGAATTCGCAGTGGTGCGACAATGTGCGTTCTGGTGCCTATCTCGAGTACTATCAAAAGCATTACGGAACAACTCTTTGAAAGGCCGAACATGGCACGACGTCGTGTAGGGCGTCCGAGGACGACAGGTAGTCGGTCGGAACAGCAACTCATCTCGATGATTCTTGACGGATCAGCTACGATCGGCGTCGTAGGCTTGGGGTACGTTGGCCTTCCTCTGGCACTTGAGTTTGCCAAGAGTGGGATGCGTACGATCGGAATTGATGTGAGCGTTGAGAAGGTCAAGAGCCTCTCCGCTGGCAAGAACTACATACAGGATCTTGATGATGCAGAGATCCACCATGTGGTAAAAAAGCAAAAGACGTTAACCGCTACGACCGATTTCTCCGTGTGCGGCCAGTGTGATGTCATCTATGTCTGTGTGCCGACCCCGTTCACGCCGAACAAAGACCCTGATATTTCTCACATCGTGCATGCCACGCAGGGTATCGCTGCGCACCTTCGGAAGGGGCAGCTAATCATCCTCAAGAGCACGACGTTCCCGGGAACGACGGAGAAGTATGTCAAGCCGATTCTTGACGCTGTTGGGCTGACTTGTGGTACGGAGTACTTTTTGGCCTTTTCTCCAGAGCGGATTGATCCTGGAAATGCTGTCTGGACCACAAAAAACACCCCAGTGGTTGTAGGGGGCGTCACATCGGCCTGTACAGACCTTGCCATTGCTGTAAACCGGCGCATCATCAACGAAGTTGTGCCCGTGAGCACTCCAGCTGTGGCGGAGATGGAAAAGCTTCTCGAGAATATCTTCCGCAGCGTGAATATTGCGCTCGTTAACGAGCTCGCACAGCTGTGTGATCGAATCGGTGTGAATATCTGGGAAGTTGTTGAAGCAGCGAAAACGAAGCCCTTTGGATTCATGCCCTTCTATCCCGGTCCAGGCATCGGGGGACACTGCATCCTCATTGATCCGTACTATTTGTCTTGGGCAGCCCGTGAGGTGGACTTTGTAACGAACTTCATTACACTCGCTGCCGAAGTCAACGAATCAATGCCATTCTATGTGCGATCGATGATCGAACGTGAAATCGCGAAGCAACCTGTAACACTGCGTAGCGCCAAGGTGCTGTTGCTGGGAATGGCGTTTAAGAAAGACGTTGATGATCTGCGACACTCACCGGCGCTGAAAGTTGCCGAGTTGTTGCTTGAGGATGGAATTGAGAATATCGCGTATTTCGATCCGTTCATTCCGAGTGTGCAGGTGCATGATCGAAAGCTCACGTCACGATCGAATTTGACCCCAGCGTACATTAAGAAGCATGATGTTGTCGTGATAACAACAGATCATTCATCATTTGATGTTGAGATGATTTGCCAGCATGCCAAGGTGGTGATCGACACACGAAATGCTACGAAACATGTTCGCGGCCCTCGCAAGAACATTGTTCTCCTTGGAGATGGTAAGTGAAACGAGTTCTTAGCGTTGTCGGAGCGCGCCCCAACTTCATGAAGGTTGCGCCGATCCATCGTGCGTTCTCTGCCGTGCCGGAGCTCTGGGAGCACCACATCGTGCACACGGGACAGCATTATGATGCGGCCATGTCAGATGCGTTTTTTCAGGACCTCGACATGCCCCATCCCTCATGGTTCATGGGAGTAGGTAGCGGCTCGCATGCCACGCAGACGGCCAAGGTGATGACTGGATTTGAGCAGGTCTGTACCGAGGCTAACCCTGACTATGTCATCGTCGTCGGTGATGTCAACAGCACAATTGCCTGTGCGCTTGTCAGCGTCAAGATGGGGATTCGGACGGCGCATGTAGAGGCCGGATTGCGCTCGTTTGATCGGTCGATGCCCGAGGAAATCAACCGGCTGGCAACAGATGCCATTGTTGATGATCTGTTTGTGACCGAGCAGAGCGGGTTGGATCATTTGCTGCACGAGGGGGTAGATCCCAAGCGAGTCCATTTTGTCGGCAATACCATGATCGATTCACTGGTGTACGCCAAAGCAAAGGCTGCACAGAGTACGATTCATGAGCGTATCAATGCGGGACGTGGAACCTACTGTCTTGTTACCATGCATCGACCAAGCAACGTGGATCACCCTGAGACGTTGCGCGAGCTGATCAGTGTACTTGAAGAGGTTGGGCAGTCCATGCCAGTCATCTTCCCGGTTCATCCGCGCACGCGGAAGAATATTGCGGCAATGGGGCTCGTTATTCCTGACACTATCACGATCATTGATCCAGTAGGATATGTCGACTTTTTAGCGTTGATGACCCATGCACGGCTCGTATTGACGGACTCGGGTGGAATCCAGGAGGAAACGACGGCTCTTGGTGTACCATGTATCACCGCCAGAACCACCACGGAGCGGCCAATCACCATCAGCATGGGTACGAACGTGCTGGTGAACCCCTCACGAGACGGCATCCTTCATGCGGTTGAGGCATTTCTTCAGGGTCGTCACCCCGTGGGAGCGATCCCGCCTCTCTGGGATGGAAAGGCCGCAGAGCGCATCGTCGAAAAGATCGGCTCGCTTCTTTCCGTCGTCTAGGCCACACTATTCGTAATTTTGTCGCGTCCGTTTGGACGTATCCACAAGCCTTGGAATAGGATGGTCTCTCTTTTCTGCGTCCGCGGGCTACTGCTCGTAGGACTGATGGTTGGTTTGCTCACGATTACTCGTGCGCAGAATACCACGAGCCCCTTTGACTTTAACGGTCTTTCCTCCACGGGGAGGATGGCCGCGACGCAGTCAGCCGTTCTTACGGCAGATCAAATCCCTACCGATGACGTTGTCGATCCGACGCACTATAACCTCGGACCCGGTGACGTACTGGCGTATCAAACAAGTGGTCTTGATCTGACAGAGAAGTTGTTGGTGGTCACTCCGGAGAATATGATTCTTCTCGAGCGGATTGGTACGATCTCTGTTGTAGACATGACACTGGCCGAGTTTCGACAGCGCCTGCAGTCGCTCTATCGTGAACGTTCACCAAATATTGACGTCACCGTCACGTTGCGGCGAGCTCGCCTGATCTACGTTTCACTGAGTGGAGCCGTTCCATTCCCCGGAACATATACTGTTCCAGCATCAATGCGCGTCTCGACGTTTTTGAACGTTACACGGCATCCTTGGACGCTCACACGCGATGGCTCCGGAAGCGAGATGTCGCGCACGATGGGCAGCGGAAACCTGGTGGCGAAATCTGCGGAAGTAACGCGCACGGACGTTCAGGAGTATGGACCATTTGCAAGCCGAAACATCATTGTACGGCATCGTCGGGGATCGAGCGTAGCAGATCTCGCGCGTGCTCGTAGTGGAGACCTGTCAAGCGACCCTCATCTGCGTGAGGGCGACGAGGTTATTGTTCCGATCGAGGATCCAACAAGCCCCCTGATCAGTATCAGTGGAGCTGTTGTCCGTTCCGTTTCTCTCGCCCATAAGCCGGGTGATAAACTTTCAATGTTGTTAGCTGCATGCGGTGGCCTTGCACCCGATGCAGATCGCTCTCGGGTTATGGTTGTCCATCCAGATGGTGGTGAGCCTATCGTTGCAACCGTCGGAAACGACCTGACACTGCAGACGGCAGATGTCGACCTCAAGCCGGGATCGGTCGTGATCGTTGAACGTCGTGGGCTGAGTGGGGAACGTGCTCAGCAGGGTGTCGTTCAGGTTCATGGCGAAGTCGCTCGCCCAGGCGCAGTTGTTATTACACCGGGTCAGACACGACTTTCGGCAGTAATCGAGAAGGCCGGTGGAGCAACCTCACGGGCAGCCTTGGGGCTATCCTACGTCGTCCGTCCGGAGAAGCTTCCCGCAACCCTCGCACAGATGCGCGATGAGGCGAACCGCTCATTCCAGTACTCCGACCTAAAGCTGGAAGACACAACAAGGTATTATTACGATCAGAAGTACAAGACACCATATGTCTCATGTGATGTTGGTCTGGCACTGAAGAATCCCAATTCCGAGGAAGATCCACCGCTGATGGCTGGAGATGTCGTTGTCCTGGTTGCCAATCCAGAGCGGGTGTACGTGTATGGTCAGGTCAATCGCCCGGGATTCGTTCCATTTGTTTCGAATCGTCCACTCGAATGGTACGTGGATCGGGCAGGTGGCTTTGCTACCGGTGCTGAAAAGGACCGTGCACGGATTATTCGGGGTCGTTCGAGAGTTTGGGTGCAGGATGATGACAACATCGTTGTCGAACCAGGCGACGAAGTATACGTGCCTCGACCACCAGATGTGCCGATCGGCACGGAGATTCAGACGTTGTCGGTGATAGCCAGTATCGTAGCAAGCGTTGCCGTGCTTGCGGTTACCCTTATCAACGTGTTTCGTAACTAAGAGGTCCAGCACTATTGGCGGGGCAGAACACCAAGTCGGGCTCGGTCTCCGCGCGCGTCATGTCGGCGAGTTTGTGGGTTTTTGGATCCCAGATTCTCACGCTTGGATTGGTGTTCATTGCACAGCGAATCGTCCTTTCGACGCTTGATCCTGCGAGTAATGGGACGTTGTTTTTGGAGCGACGGCTCACGGAGGTGTTGGTTGGGTTGTTCGCGGATTTTGGCATGAACGGCATTGTCGTTCGCCGTGTTGCGCAGGATCCAGCGAACGCTCGAGGAATCCTCGCATCGGCATTTTATTTGCGTCTTGCACTGTGGTCGATCGCAACGCTGGTGCTTGGTGTGGCTGCCCAGGGTGGCGCCTACGACGTAGCCGACATCCTGATGTGGTCAGCATACATGTTGATCGCCTCCCGAACAACGTTGCTTCGCTACACCCTTGAGGTGCCGTGGCGTGCAGCATCGGACTTCCGCCTTCCGGCCGTGGTTGCCGTTCTGGATGCCGTGCTGTTTGCCGCGCTGGTGACGCTCTGGCAAGATGCATTGACGCCGACCGCTGTGATAACAGCCTTTCTGACTAGTGCGGTCCCTGGGTTCCTTCTACTTCTTGTGCTTGATCGGGGCCGCAGCACATCGATGTCGAGTGCATCGATGGGGGAAATGCGCTCTCTGCTGCGAGAGGCACTGCCGGTAATCTCGGCGATCGTCCTCATCTCCCTGCATGATAAGATCGATGCCTTTCTTGTTACGTCATTTGCTGGTCTAGCCGCCGCTGGCGTATTGGGCGCAGCCTACACAACGTTGGGACCGATACTTGCCGTAATTCCCATGGCCGTCTCGTATGCCGCAATGCCTGACGTCTCTCGACTTCTTGTAACCGATGAACGCAAGGGGCTCGACGTAGCTGTTGGGGTCCTGAAACATCTTCTTGTGATCAGCTTACTGGTTACGTCAGTCGCAACCATCGTTATGCCGTTCTTCGTCGATATCGTTACCAAGGGACAATACACCGCGTCTCTGGATCAGTTTCTGTGGTTTGTGTGGACTGCGCCGTTTGTTGCGGTTCTCGTATACGCGCAAGAGGTGAGTGTGGCAATGCAACGACAGCAGAATGTACTCCGCATAGCGATCGCCCTTGTTGTCGGTACAGTGGGATTTGGACTCCTGCTCATACCGTCGATGAGCTCTCTCGGAGCTGTTCTTGCAAAAGTTATCACATCGATTCTTGGTGCATCCGTGAGCCTGTGGCTGCTCCATCAGACGATGGGCAACAGGATCAATGTTCAATTTGCCATTCGATGTATTGTGTTGTGCGCAGCCGCAGGATGCGTCTCGCTAGGGCTTGCTGATCGGCAGCTGGCGTTGAAATCGGTCTCGATGGCCGTGGTTCTTGAGACTGCAGGTCGTATTGTTGCAGCACTTCTCGGCGTCATGGGACTGTCGTTCCTTACCGGCCTGCTTGGTCGTGACGATATTCGACGCGTCGTGAGAGGTATCCGAGGTATCTAACCTGAAGACCCCGAGCCACCATATACCGTCACCCTCCAATGGTGTAACCCATGTGCTGCTTCGACCGCAGAACATGCAGGCGGCGGCCGACCTTCTTGGTTTGACGCTAAGCTTTGCTCTCTATCAGGTGGTGCGTACCTGGTCTCTGGTCGATGTTCGTTCATTCCCACTCCACGATCACGCTCTTGTTGCGATTATTTCGTGCCTCTACTGGTCGCTGGTGTTTTGGATGGGTGGACTGTATCGAGATTTCTATATCCGTTCGCCCCTTGACGAGATATCCGCAGTGTTTCGTCAGACGTTTATCGGCTCGGCAGTCATCTTTCTCGCGATCACCACAACCTCGTCACTCGGCGTGCGCCCAGTGTTCGTGGTGTATTGGGCCGTGCTGTTTGGACTCATCACAATCGGCCGTCTTGTGGCGCGGAATGTACAGGGACGCTTGCGTGAAGCTCGTGTTATTCGGATCCCAACGCTTGTCGTGGGGACGCAGCCGCATGTGGGAGAGCTTATCGTGGATCTGACGAACGAACCAGCATGGGGGTATGATGTGCGCGGTGTGATTCTTCTCGAGCGTCTCGCCGCTGAGCATATGATCGGAGCAATCCCCGTTCTTGGATCCCAGGAAGACCTCGCAACGGTGATTTCGGCGGCGAACATTCGGGAAGTCCTCATCTCGACTGATGGCACGCATCATGATCGGCTACTGAACATCACAGCGCAGGCTGCCGAGCAGGGATGTATGGTAAAGATCGTGCCAGACCTGTATGAGATTGTCTCGGGTCAGGCACGAACGCATCAGATCTATGGTTCGCCCCTTATCGACGTTAGCCCACAGCTAATGAAGCCTTGGGAAGAGTTTGCCAAACGTGCCACCGATATTCTTGTGAGTGTGTTAGCACTGGGCCTCGGCTCTCCGGTGTGGTTGCTCGTTGGACTGGGAGTCAAGCTTACCTCGCCGGGCCCAATGTTCTTTGTGCAGGACCGCGTTGGTCGCAATGGACGGGTGTTTCGGATGGCAAAGTTTCGATCCATGACGGTTGACGAAAAGCGTGGGCCGACCTGGACCGATAAGAATGATCCGCGTGTAACGCCGTTTGGCCGGTTCATTCGCAAAACCCACCTTGATGAGATTCCACAGCTTTGGAATGTGCTCAAGGGCGAGATGTCGCTGGTTGGGCCCCGCCCTGAGCAGCCGTTTTATGTTGAGAAGTTTACCGCCATGCTTCCGTATTATCGACGGCGGCACAAGGTGCGCCCTGGTGTGACCGGGTGGTGGCAAGTCAAGGCAAAGTCCAATCCAGAGTCTCTCGAAGAGATTCAGCAACGTTTGCGTTACGACTTTTTTTACATCGAGAACATGTCGTTCAAGCTTGATCTTGAGATCATGGTGCGTACCGTGTTCGTGATGCTGAAAGGACACGGCAAGGCGTGAAGACGATCGTCTGTATTCCAACCTACAATGAGAGTGAGAACATTCTTCGAATGATCGACGCTCTGCACGGCGTCATCTCCGAGGCGCACATTTTGGTGATCGATGACGGTTCTCCTGATGGCACCGCAGGGCTTGTGCGTGCCCGAATGGATCACGATCCACGGATTCACATAATAGAACGGTCTGGCAAGCTGGGGCTTGGCACGGCCTACTGTGCCGGGTTCGCCTACGCCATTACTCAGGGCTTCGACTTGATCCTGCAGATGGATGCGGACTTCTCGCATGACCCGAAGGACACACTTCGCCTGCTTGAGGCTGTTGCTCACAGTGACCTCGTTATTGGATCGCGTTACATCCAGGGCGTCAATGTTATCAACTGGCCGATGAGCCGTTTGTTGTTGAGCTGGTTTGCCAATCTCTACACGAGAATCATCACGGGTATGCCGATTGCTGATGCGACAGGGGGCTTTAAGTGCTTCCGTGCCGACGTACTCCGAGGTATTGATCTGCAGCGTATCCGCTCGAATGGCTACGCCTTCCAAATTGAAATGAACTACAAGGCTTGGCGTAAAGGGGCACGAATCTCTGAGATACCGATTGTCTTTACCGACCGTGTCAGTGGTGTCTCGAAGATGAGTAAGAACATCGTCTATGAGGCAGCATTCCTTGTGTGGAAGCTGAAGCTCGGAACGATCTTTTCGTTTGGAAAGCGCTAAGGCATGAAAGGGGTTGACGATATCACTCTGGGCGGAATCGACCTGAGCGTCATCATCGTCAACTATAACGTGAAGGACTACCTCCTGCAGTGCCTTCGCTCGCTGCAAGAAGCATCGTCCTCAGTGCGAATTCAGACCATCGTCGTCGATAACAACTCGTCCGACGGTTCCGTCGAAGATCTTGCACCGTCGTTTCCAGAGGTGGAATGGATACCGTTGCCGGAGAATGTCGGCTTCGGACGAGCCAATAATATTGGTCTTGACCGATCAACCGGGAGGTATGTCCTCTTTTTGAATCCCGACACGATCGTAGGTTCAGACACGCTTGCACACATGGTCGCCTATCTAGACCGGCATCTGGACGTTGGAATGGCTGGTTGTAAAGTGCTCAACCCCGATGGCTCGTTTCAGGTTGCGTGCCGACGTGGCATGCCAACACCGTGGGCCTCATTCTGCAAGTTGTTTGGATTGCAAGCGCTCTTCCCGTCGGTCCGACTCTTTTCGGGATACAACCTCATGTATCGGTCGATCGACGAAACATATCCTGTCGATGCTCTGATCGGTGCCTTCATGATGGGGCGGACCGAGCTCGTTCGTACACTGGGTGGATTCGATCCGGCATTCTTCATGTACGGAGAGGATATCGACCTCTGTTATCGCGTGAAAGTTGCCGGCTCTGATGTCCACTATGTCCACTCGACAAGCATCATTCACTACAAGGGTGAGAGTACGAAGCGTTCCTCGCTCAATGAAGTTCGGGTATTCTACGAGGCGATGGAAATCTTTGCGCGCAAGCATTTTGGCGGCTCGCGGATCTTCCTTGCGTTTCTGCGTATCGGCATCATTCTTCGGTCTATTGTAGCTAGGGCAGCACGTCGTCGGATCGAACTGCTCACGTGGCTTGTCGACATGCTGTGTATTAATGCAGCGTTGCTCGTTGCCACGACGGTGCGGTTTGACCGTCCATTCGGTTTCCCGGACTATGCGTATCCGATTGTTCCGATCATGATTACGCTCGTGAGTACACTGTCGCTGGCAGCGGTTGGAGAGTACGTCGAGTATCGCCCTACGATTCGACGCAGTGCCGTTGGCCTGTTGTCGACGTTCTTTGTGTTATCATCACTGACATACTTCTTCAAAGACTTCGGCTTCAGTCGAGGTGTTCTCCTGATGACAATGGGGCTCAGTGGCGTGCTCTTTGCCGTTACACGTGCCGTTACATCCTGGATGGACGCTAGGGGACGGAGCCGTACTCGTCGCATTGTGCTTGTTGGATTGAACCAACATTCGGTCCGTATGGCTGATGTTCTTCGAAGTGCCGAGCGGCGTCATGCCGATGTCGTCGGTGTGGTAGCAACCCAACCATTTGCGCACCGTGAATTTGCCGGATTGCCCGTCCTTGGCGATACATCGTACCTTGGCCGCATTCTCGATGCTACCCATGCGCAGGAAGTCATCCTTACCGATCGGAGCATACCTCGCGATGAGGTCATGCAGCTGATGATGGCATCATCAACGTATCGGGCGCGCTTCCATATCGCGCAGGATTATGATGACGTTGTAACAGCGCGGATCATCAATGACGTAGCAGGTGTTGAGCCGACAATCACGGTGGCTCCGCTGTTGCGATTTCGAAATCGTGTCGCCAAACGTGCTGTGGACCTTGTCGTAGCCTGCAGTGTTTTGACGCTGGTGTCCATAGCTCTAATTTTGCCGGGTCCTCGCCGTCGGTTTCGGCCGTGGTGGGACGTTCTTGTGGGACGGAAAAGTATTGTGGGACTCTGGCCGGACGGGCTTGTTCGCTCGAGCGGAAAACCCGGACTAACAGGGTTGGTGCACGTTTCCCGTCCAGCAGGATTGTCGGAGTCGGCAATACAGCAGCTGAACACGTACTATGTGGACGCGTACACGATTGCTCTCGACGTGGAAATCATTTTGAAACAACTCCTTCGCCGCCGTGCCAACGACAACCGCCCTTGACTTTGAAAAGCCCATCTTTGAACTCGAGAAGAAGATCGAGGAGATGAAGGGGCTTACAGACACACTCGATATTCAGCCGCAGATCGAAGATCTCGAACAGCAGGTTGAGCTTCTTCGTGGTGAAATCTACCGCAATCTCACACGGTGGCAGCGGGTGCAGATTGCACGTCATCCGGACCGTCCCTATACGCTTGACTACATTACCCATTGCTTTACGGATTTCGTTGAGCTTCATGGTGATCGCACGTTCCGTGACGATCCAGCCATTGTGGGTGGACTTGCTACGTTTGGTGATCGGCATGTTGTGGTTATCGGACATCAAAAGGGTCGTGATACGAAGACGAATGTCCACCGGAACTTTGGTATGCCAAACCCCGAAGGGTATCGAAAGGCATACCGCCTGATGCAGATGGCGGAGAAGTTTTCGCTGCCAGTTATCTGCTTCCTCGACACGCCAGGCGCATATCCAGGCCTTGAGGCAGAAGAACGTGGTCAGGCCGAGGCCATAGCGCGCAATCTCCTGTTGATGTCGCAGTTGAAGACGCCGATCGTCATTGTTGTCATTGGTGAGGGTGCCAGTGGTGGCGCGCTTGGAATCGGTATCGGCAACCGTGTTCTTATGCTTGAGAACGCATGGTACAGCGTCATTGCACCAGAATCATGCTCGTCGATTCTTTGGCGTAGCTGGGACTACAAAGAACAGGCAGCTGAAGCACTGCGTCTCGGTGCATCCGATCTGATCGAAGTCAAGATTATTGATCGCATTATCCCTGAGCCGATCGGCGGGGCACACCGCGACCCAGAGACAATGTTTGCTACAATGAGCGCCGTGCTGGCCGATGAGCTGAACACGCTCTGTGCAATTGATCCACAGACGCTTGTTCATGAACGACGCGAAAAGTTCTATGCCATGGGCGTGTGGACGGAGTAGTAGGGGAGCTGCCCTGCGTGCATCTATCTGCACCAATTGTGATCGACTAGGATTGTGATGCCCCAAACTGCAGGCGATGCAGTTTGGCGTACAAGCCATTGGCATCGATGAGTTGCTGATGAGTACCCTGTTCGGCGACTTCGCCATGATGGAGGACGATGATCTTGTCGGCGCGTTGAATCGTCGAGAGACGATGAGCGATCACAATTGAGGTCCGACCCTTGAGCATTGTTGAGATCGAATGCTCGATCAATTGTTCTGTTTCAGTGTCAATACTCGATGTTGCCTCGTCGAGAATCAAGACGTCCGGGTCTGTTGCCAGCGCTCGGCAAAATGAGATGAGTTGCTTCTGTCCTACGCTCAACACCGCGCCGCGCTCGCGAACGTTCGTGTCGTACCCATGCGGTAACCGCGAAATAAACTCATGCGCTCCGAGAGCCTTAGCAACGTCGACCACGTGGTTGTGGTCAATTCCACTTCGACCAAGTGTGATATTCTCTTCGACAGAGCGTGAGAAGAGAAAGACATCTTGCAAGACAACTGCAATGCGGCGTCTGAGTGATTCTTGTTGGACGTCACGGATGGACAATCCATCGATGAAAATCTCGCCCCCTTGAAACTCATAGAATCGACACAAGAGGTTGATGATTGAACTTTTGCCGGCACCTGTGGCGCCGACAATTGCTACGGTCTGACCCTTCTCCACACTGAAGCTTACATTGCGCAGTACAGGCGTCGATCCGTCATAGGAGAAGTCGACATTGCGGAACTCAATGCCACGATCAAGGCTAGTAAGGGGCTTTGCATCTGGCGCATCGTCAACGGTCAACTTCGTATCGAGGAGGTTGAAAATCCGTTCCGATGCAACCACGCTCGACTGCAGCGTATTGTACTTTTCTGTCAAGTCACGCACTGGACGGAAGAACATTTCAGTGAACTGAGCGAAGGCAATCAGCATTCCGATGGTCATCTCTCCAGTACCGATGTGCTTAGCAGCATACCATACGATGATGGAAAGAGCAACGGCCGAGAGGAATTCGACAACCGGAAAGAACGTCGCGTAGTAGAAGATGGACTTGTCCTGAAGGCGACGATGCTCGGCATTGATCTCTGCGAACTGCGACGTCATGCGGTCTTCCTGACGGAACAGCTGGATGACGCCCATCCCGGTGACGTACTCATTCATGAACGAATTCATGCGCGAAACCTGCCGACGTATCAGATTGTAGACAACACGGACCTTGGCACGAAAGATGAACGACGCACCGAGGAGAAACGGCAGGATGATGATTGTTAGCAGGGTCAGCGTGCTCGATGTGTTCCACATGAAGGTGAGGATCCAGGCGATCACCATGATGTCGCTAATCATCAAGACTACGCCCGATGAGAAGAGCTCATTGAGCACTTCGACATCGTTTGTGACTCGCGTTACGATTCTACCCACGGGTGTGGTGTCGTAGAAGCGAAGTGCCATCGTCTCGACGTGTCGATAGAGCGTGTTTCGGATGTCAAGAAGGACGCGCTGACCTACCCACGTCATTAGCAGCGACAGGGCATACTGGGTGGCCCCCTGAAGAATCACTAAGCCAATTATGATGGCGATAAAGGTCATCAGGCCCGGGACATCGCCATTGACGATATGTTCGTCAACAGCTATACGGGTTAGGTACGGACGCAGCGGTCCGAGTGCTGACGATGCGAGCGTGAGCGCGACCGCTCCAACGATGTAGAGTCGATAGGGGGCAAGGAAGGCGATTAATCGGCGAAGGAGCCGGTAATCGATCTTGCGCTCGTCGAGTTCGGCTTCCTGCTGTTGGGCTGACATGCCGCAAAGTTACACATCGTACTTTTGCACGATGATAACAATCACTCCGTATGGCGCAGCTGGCGAGGTTACAGGCTCGGCCTATCTCGTTGAAACCGATTCGTCGACCGTGCTGGTTGACTTTGGCATGTTTCAGGGAGACAAGGACGACGATGCCCGAAATGTGATCCCGGGTCGGATTCACCGCATGGATATTGATGCCGTTGTTCTTACCCATGCTCACCTCGATCATTGCGGTCGACTGCCACTTCTTGTTCGCGAGGGGTATCGCGGTCCGATCTTTTGTACTCCGGCGGCACGCGATCTTGCAGAGATCATCCTGCTTGATGCGGCCCATATCATGGAGTCCGATTTTGAACGACGACGTCGTCGGTCCGAGCAACGTGGACGCAAGCTTAATCGATATGATCAGCCGTTGTATGACACCGAGGATGTGACGCAGACGTTGGAGCTCGTTGAGGAGACCGACTATCACGTCCTCACTCCCATCACGAAGGACATCCAGGTTGTCTTCCACGACGCCGGACACATGCTCGGCTCGTCAAGCGTCGAGCTGCGCATCGAGAACGAAGATGGAGCTCAACGCATTGTTGTTTTCAGCGGTGATATTGGACCGCCCAACTTGCCGTACTTGCGTGATCCCGAGCCCCCTGCCAGAGCAGATGTTGTCTTCTTGGAATCAACCTATGGCGATCGAGACCATAAGTCGCTTGAGGAAACGGTTGAGGAGTTCGAGAAGATTCTCATCGACGCTGTGTCAACATCCGGGAAGGTCTTTATCCCGGCCTTTGCTATCGGTCGTGCGCAGCAGATGATGTTCCATATCGCAGAACTCATCCGAAAGCAACATATCCCAGCCGTGCCGATCTATCTGGATTCCCCGATGGCAATCAAGGCAGTAAACGTGTATCGGATGCACAGAGAACTCTTTGATGCCGAAAGCACGCAGTTGACCGACAACGGGCAAATGATGCACGACTTGCGCTCGCTCGTGCTTTGCACATCAGCGCAAGAGTCGAAGCAGATCAATGCAGCACAGGGTCCATTTATCGTCATTGCTGGCTCGGGAATGTGTACGGCGGGACGCATCATGCACCACTTGCGGAACAGTCTGGATGATCAGCGCGCCCATTTTATCATCGCAGGCTATCAGGCAAGGGGCTCACTTGGCCGACATCTGGTCGATGGTGCTCGTGAGGTGTCCATCATGGGTGAGCGCAAGATGGTCAAAGCCACTATCCACACACTTGGGGGCTTTAGTGCCCATGCAGGTCAAACAGATCTTGTGAATTGGTTCTCGCATGTTGCTCAACATGGCACGCCATTGACGTTTCTGACGCATGGTGAGCAGGACGCTCGCGTCGCCCTTAAGGACAAGCTCAGTGAGATGTATAATGTTAACGCCTATCTACCGGCCTATTCCGAACATCTAGTTCTCTAAGGAACCCTTTCATGCGCATCGAACACGACTTTCTTGGCGAACGTGAACTTGCTGATGATGTATACTACGGAGTACAGACGCTGCGTGGTCGGGAGAACTTCCACATCACCGGAATTCCCATCGCACATGCTACGTCGTTCATTGTGGCGTTTGCCCATGTGAAGAAGGCTGCAGCCCTTGCCAATCGGGATCTCGGCGTTGTTGATCCTCATGTTGCCGATGCAATTTGTGCTGCATGTGATCGGATTGCGGCGGGGGAACTGCATGATCAGTTCGTTGTCGACGTGATCCAAGGCGGTGCCGGCACGTCGACGAATATGAATGCGAATGAGGTCATCGCGAATCTTGCTCTTGAGATCTTGGGCCACCCCAAAGGCACCTACGACATTGTTCACCCCAACAATCATGTCAACTGCTCGCAATCAACAAATGATGCCTACCCGACGGCGTTTCGTCTGAGTCTCTATGTCGAGATCGGCAAGCTGATCACCGAGCTTGGTGCGTTGCGTGATGCATTTGCGCGAAAGGGGCAAGAGTTTGCCGACATTATCAAGATGGGCCGCACGCAACTTCAAGATGCTGTGCCGATGACACTGGGTCAGGAGTTTGATTCGTTTGCAGTAAACATCGGAGAAGATCTGCGACGACTGGAAGAGGCACGTGCGCTTGTTACTGAGGTAAACCTTGGAGCAACAGCAATTGGCACCAGCATCAATGCTCCCGAGGGCTATCCGCCCCTTGCCGTTCGGTATCTGGCGGAAGTTTCGGGCGTTCCGGTGAGTCTGTCACAGAACCTTATCGAGGCGACGTGGGACAACGGCGCCTACGTGCAGGTAAGCGGAGTCCTCAAGCGCGTGGCTGTGAAGCTTTCAAAGATCTGCAACGACCTGCGCCTATTGTCATCAGGTCCGCGTTGCGGGTTCAACGAGATTAACCTTCCGCCGCTGCAGCCGGGCTCGAGCATCATGCCGGGCAAGGTCAACCCGGTGATCCCCGAGGTTGTGAATCAGGTCTGCTTCTTGGTGATCGGGAATGACGTAACAGTTACGTTTGCGGCCGAGGCAGGACAGCTTCAGCTAAATGTCATGGAGCCAGTGCTTGCATACTGCCTGTTTCAGAGTATCGAAACGCTCGGACGCGCCTGCACAACGCTCCGTGAGCGCTGCGTTAACGGCATAACTGCCAACGCCGAGCGCACTCGCTCAATGGTTCTGAACTCCGTCGGCATTGTCACGGCACTAAATCCCATCCTTGGCTACGAAGCAAGTGCTGAGATCGCAAAGGAGGCCTTCGAGACGGGTGGTTCGGTGATCGACATCGTGCGGTCTAAGGGGCTCCTGTCGGAGGAGAAGATTCAGGAGATCTTTAGCCTGGAGAACCTCATGCATCCGAAGTTTATTCGGTAATCCACCGAACACTCTCCTGAATAACCCGCTCGACAGATTTTGATTCTGGCGCGTAGCCAATCTCGTGGGCGCCGGCATCAAGTGGGATGAATCGCTTACGGCTTGACGAAAGCTCTTCGTGCATTGTCTGCATAGCGTCGACGCTGACGATGGAGTCCTGAACTTCGTCGTTGCGATACCAGCACATGGTTAGCACCGGCTGCTTGATGGCTGCAAAAGTCTCCTGCGTCATCGATGTCTCCAGGAGCTCCTGGAGCTGTTGAATGCCTTCGATGCGGTACTTCATATACCAGTACTTTGCCCGCTCAGGATTCGGCATCGTGGTAGCACGGTAGTCGCCCCCTACCACAAGACGCGTAAGGGTCAAACCCCACGGGTTGTTTGAGAGAAAGCTCAGAGGGTGACGCAGGCGAATATTTGGCGACCAGTTAACAACGGAGGCAACGTCGTTCGGGAAGCGGGCCGCCAGCAGGAGTCCAAGCGTTGCGCCTGTTGACGTGCCAACGATCACGACCCTTCGTCCCAGACGTTTGCCGATTGCCAGGGCACGCACGGCATCAGCATACACCGAGTCGGGCGAGTAGTCGAGAAGGGGCTCTGCCACGCGTAGACCATGCCCATGCAGCCGGGCCAGAAAAAGATTTGCGCCAGTGCGACGGGCCACCTCTTCGATTGCCGGTGAGCCATCGTGCCACGTGCCGGAGAATCCGTGGAGATAGACAATCGCAATGTCCGTCATCGAGCGTGTGGTATCAGCCCAGACTATGCGTGCCTGAACGTCGGGCTTGAGCGGCAAAGCAACCTCGCGTTGATCGATGTCAGCTTGAAGGGCATGGACATCAACCGGCAGGCGTGGAAGCGTCGTTGAATACGTTGGTGTTGTCGGACGCGGCCCAAGAAGGAATGCTCCGATGATCAGGGCGATCGTAAACAGGAAGGCGTAGCGCATTGCGGAAACTACCGCATTGCTACGACCGATGAAACCATCACTGAGAGCTTTTTCTTGTTCGGTCGAGTGCGATCATAAGCACTGAGCCCACGAGGATGACGGCAGCACTCAGTCCGAGGTGTTCGGGGCTGGGCCGAAGAACATAGAGCGCGCCAATCAGCTGGACGACAATGATGACAATGAGAAGATTCGCAATGGCCAGCCGATTCCACTTCGAGATAACAAAAGCGCCGAGAGGTGCAAAGAAGAGCACGATCGGTGCGGCCGCGAGCCATGCGTGATACATGGTGTCCGATACATCCTGAACGACGAATGCGTGGAGCGCAAATCCACAGACAGTGACGATACTCATGAGAATGACAGACGTTGGCGTTGCCACCTTTTCATCGATGCCATACCAGAGGGTGAGCACGCAAAACGTCACGAGGTCGATACCATTTCCAAAGATGGCCGTCACAACGCCACCAACAAATCCGGCAGCAAGGAGTATTAGCACGTCACGTGTGCCAAGAACCGCCGGGAGGTGTGGACGAACAGCACGTGTGCGACGCCGATTTGCTCTCCAGAGTCCAATGCCAAAGGCCATCCATAATGAGACAAAGAAGAGCTTTGTGGGCACAGGAGACAAGTAGGGGGCAACCCACCACGTACCCACCAAAAGCCCAAGGATGCCACTGAGCGCAGGCCATGTAACGGCGCGTAGGTCAACGGGGATCCCCCGACCAATGATGAGGAGCGATGCCGACACCATGCCGATGCTCTGGATCATGAACGAGAACGATCGCGCATCAACAGGTGGGATCTTGAGGATCAATGTAAATACAGGGAAGGCAATAGCACCGCCCCCTTCAGCGCTTGCGCCAGCAATGAAGGAGCCAAAGACCATCGTCAACGCCGCCGGCCACCAAGCCACTACCTGATCAGTTAGCCGGAATGCGAAGACAACCGTGAGTGTGCCCGTTAGAACAATCACGGCAAAGGGGAGATAGAATCGAAGAGATCGCAGGCGATGAGGAAGCTTACTCATTGTCGCTGAGCATCCGCAAATAGGAGATGATCGTATTCTGATTTTGGATGATGGTGTTCTGGTTGCCAACAATCACTTGCTGGTTGGCAATGACCGTGGACATTGTATCGACGAGTGTCGAGTGAGCGTCCATCACAAACCGTTGGTTCTCCGAAAGGATCGTTTGTGACTGGATCAGCTTCTGCTCGTTTGTCGTTGCGGCTCGCTTTGTTTCCGAGAGGGTGGTTGTTACCTCTGTTAACATCTCGATAATGCGAGCCAAATCGTGTTCAATTGCGGCCATGGCGCTGTTGTAGGTGTGTGCGAATGCGTGAGATATTTGTGCCTGCAAGAAGGTCTTTCAGCTCGAGATGAACAACCTTGGGAATAGGCTGTGTTTCATTTTCGATGCGGCGCATGATTCGACCAACATGTTGAAGAGAATAGCGATGTCCAAAGAGTCGCTCAATGGCTGCTGCGACCAACGCCCTCGACCAAGCGTCGCAAGCAATCTTATGGTCGCGCGGTGATGTGCGTAGGAGCGCCCGCAACATGAGCATGTGCCGGTCTGTTAGGGACCGTGGTGCACCTGTTTTTGGGCGCGCCCTCAGTCCCTCAACACCCTGCTCACGACCAACTCGCAGCCATTGGCTCACGGCAGCTGAAGAAACCTCCAGTGCAGCGGCGATGTCAACCGTTCGCCAGCCTCGGCTCGAGAGTTCCCAGGCACGAAGGCGCCGACGCTCGAGGACACGTGCGCGCACGGATACGGTGGTGTGAGAACCTGCTGACATTGATTGAATTTACGGCTGTATGGCAAACAATGCTCGATGGGTAAGATCTCTGCTGCTGTGATAAATCCTGCTCCAACATAGCTCAAACGGGATTGCATGAGATATTAGCCATAATGCACAGGACTTATATAAAGATTTACCATTGAGCGACTACATGCCCCCTAGGGTACTACTACGTGCCTATAGACACTTGAAGGAAGGTCCTGATTTCCCACTCATTGCCATCCGGAAATCCAATGGCATTTGGATCAGGAATCCAATCGCCCGCGGGGTCCAGAGTCAGAGTTGGGGTATATCTTGGTGAGTACTTATCTAATGTACGATATGTGGTGCGCACACCGACCTTCGTTCCTGGCAGCATAAACCAGTCTGGTTTTGCGAGCTCAGTCGATACCTCTGCCATTAACTGTAATGGAAATGTCAAGTTGAAATCACGATGATAATCGAATGGTCCCCAGTCATTGACCTTGCAGAATAGTACCAGTTTCGAATGCTTGTACACTGCACGCAGATCGGCGCCAAATCGTTGAATAGTTCTCGTATCACTTCCGTTAGCCTGTCCGTTGCCCATGTACATGTTAATGATGACTCCGAGATTGGGGCTGATTTTTGACACGATTCGAGCACTGGCCTCCCAGAGGTCTTGAGCAGGCGCTGCACCAGGGAACACGAAGGTTGTTCTTCCATTCGACAAAATGCCAATTGCAGCATCTTGAGTTGTTGGTAGATGTCGATACATCATATGTGCACTTACTGCGAACGTTGCGTCTTCAGCTCGATCATTGTCCCACGAGTACATCCATGTTGCGGGTGTTGGATCGTACGTGAGGAGGAGCTCGCCTGCAATAGTCTCTCTGTTTGATCGCACAGAAAAAGGATCATCCAAAATGTTTCGCGGTCTGGCTGGGGCTTGAGCCCAGGATGGAATTGGTCCCTCCAGTGGCTTCTGCCACAGTGCATTCGGCGCAATCTGAAGTTTTCCCACACTGAATGTGAAGCCAGATAAGAAGTTCATCATGTTGCCGCTACCGATGTCTTTTAATCGCCAGCCCGTGAACGTTTGCGTGTTGTCAAAGCCACCGTTCGCAACAAGGCCCATGACTGATCCAAGAGCATACCAATTGAAGGTTGAACTTTCGTAGGTGATTTTAATCTTGGCGCCAAAGTTGTCTGATGCACGAATTGTGTCCTCATAGACTCTATAGTCACCAATTGTTCCTCTAATCAATTGAAATGGCCTTCCGTTTAGCGGCTGCCCACTCCACAGACCACCAGCGGTGACGCGCACATTGTCGAAACGCTTTTGAAGACTGAGCGAGGCCTTTCGTGTCTTAGGAACTGGAACTGCGAATGAACTTTGGACATTGTCCCTTTGCATCAAGTCCTCCTGAAACAAGCCGGTGATGTCTGTGTTTCCGAGTGATGTAGAGTACTTGATCAACACCGCAGGATTTGCGCCCCACCACAACTCTGGGCCGAACGCAATTTTTAATCCCTTCACGGCCTTTTTCCCCTCAAATTCGAATCCAAATGGGGTATTCGCTGAATAGATGTCGATGTTCGGTCCGTAGTTCGCTTCTGGATACAAACCGAAAAAATCTCCTTCATAACCCCAATGATAATGGCCTGTCCGATAGAAACCAGTGAGATTGAAATATGTTGAGTTCCATGACAGGCTACTCTTGTAGAGAACAAGGCGATCATTGACAATGTTTTGTTGGGTGCCATCAGTATTCATTACAGAAATTGGTCTGCCGCGATTTTCATAGAACACTTCGTCGATTGGGTTCTCTGCCACATTGCCGAGAACGTTGAACTGCACATTTGCCGTCACATTCGGTGCTGGATTTGCGGTCACTCCGATGTTGAATGACTGCATGTGGTCAAAGCCGAGCCTCTTGGGGTAGGTGGGAAGATTAGAAATATCTGGCTGGCCGGTACTGATGAGGCTGCCGCCTGTGCTGAACGTGGTAAAGGTGGCTTGCAGGTCGCTTACGTAGATGGAACTCTTTGTCTGTTCCCGCGCTGATTTGTCAGCATTCGCCAGCAGCATCGACTGCGTGATTGTGGTCTCATCAACTCGTGATCGCAGCGAGTCGGGCGAAGCGTCGTACGGGCTGAGGTGATGGATCTCTTTGAGTGCATAATATGCTGCCCGAGGATAGAGCGTATACAATCCCTGCTCGTTGGCTTTCCCTTTGGCACAGATACCAAACCATTCTTCATTCATGTTGTTTTCGCCCTCGACGTAGTCATTCTGGTATCCACCATTTGACCAAGAGGCGTTTACATCATGTACGTCAAGATTCGAGGTTTGACCGTACTTCCACCATCCATCGCTGAATTGGAAGGTGAATCCTCCAAGACAGTTATCGGATTGACCGTTGCCGGCTGCGTTTGCATAAATCTCTTTCCAATTGCCCACCAAATACTTTGCTTGTGACTCCTGATCCTCTGCATTTGTCTGCGCATTGTAAGCGTCTGCTCCGAACTCGGTGAACATCAGCGGTTTGCCATACTCCTTGCGTACTCTGTCAAACGCATTGTCGAACGAGATGCCACGATACACATTGATGCCCAGCACATCAACGTCACGACATTCCTCCGATATGATGTCAAGGAACAGGAGATCTCCATTACATATCGCGACTGGATGTCGAGCATCAGCAGCCTTCATCGCTCGAACAGCCGAGTTAAATAGCTTGTACATCTGGACAGCATCTTTTGTTGATTGCTTGTCCTTGACGGGGATGTCCTCGGTTTCGGCACCACGCCAGAACAACCCGTAGTTATTCTCATTTCCCAAAAGGTACATCAGCAGGCCCGGAGTATCCTTGTAGTCCGTCACCATACCTTGTACTTCTTGTAGCAGGATCGACTGGACTTCTGGATCAGCATAGTCGATGTTAGCAATCCAGGTATTGTCGACAGTCAGTCCGTACCTGCCAAACGTATGGTTCAAGACAGTATAGATGCCGAACTTCTTATAGATGTACGTGATCCACTTTGACGGGACTCCAAGGTATTGTCGAATGACGTTCACACCCATGTTCTTCAACAGCCCCATCTCATAGTCTAGCGCAGCGATGATTGTTGCTTCCGGCTGATTCCAAAGGCTGTAGGAGTAATTGGTCCCGGTTGGGTAGTAGTCCCAGTTCATGCCTTTTATGAATAACCGTTTCCCATTGACTTCGAGGGCGTGCTGCTGATTGTGCGAGCGTATCGTAATAGTGTCCTGTCCCGCAACAACATTGAGGTACGCATTCAAAAGACACAGGACGGTGATGATGAATGTTCTCATGACATCGGGACTTGTGAAATGGGGAAATACAAGAGGACTGCGTTTATATGGGTAAAGCTTGTGCCACGAACAACAACGCCCCTTCTGTATGAGAGAAGGGGCGTTCATGACCTGCTTGAAACTTCGACTTAATGAACGATAACTGAGCGGATGCGCACAGCACCATTCTCTTCGATAGCCTTCACTGTATACGCGCCGGCTGGCAGACCAAGAAGATTGACAGTCTGCTCTTGTGATTCGAGCATCACACGTCCGTCGAGGTCGTAGATCACAACGTTCTTCACAGGATTGCTAAAGCGCAGCGTGCCACCGCGAGTAACTGGGTTTGGATAGACGCGTATCGCATTGCCGTCGGTCTCCTCATCCAGGCCTGTTGTTGAGGCCGAATAGTAGATGTTGTCGATGAATGCGATGCCCGAGCCGAAAGGAGTCGATGTGATGATCAATTGATTAAGATCGGCAAGACTCTTGAGGCCTGCATCCGTAAAGTCCTTCAATGGGATGCTAAGCTGATTCCACTGGTTGGCCTTGAGATTGATGTTGAGGTTGGCTTCCGAATCGCCGTTGGCACCGCCAAAACCGTCGCCCAGAAAGCTAACTAGCTTGACATTGAACACGGTAATATTTGGGGACCAAACATCCATATGCAATGTTGTCATTGACGTTGCATCGATAGGCTTCTTGATCGTTTCAATGCCGTTAAAGCCAAGATTCGTGTACTTCAATGTTGCGTTGCCCTTGATGGCAGTAGCCTCGAAGGATGACTGGCTCCATTCGGTTCTCCACGTATCCACTTCGACATTTGTGTAGGCATCACTATACATCGACAACACATTTGTCGCGGTCGGGGTTGGTGCAGGATCGGCAGGTGAGCTATAGAAGTAGGAAACCGTGTACGTCGCTGTTGTCGTGCCGTTGCCGGCTGTTACGAGCACTGTAGCATCTCCTGGGATTGCAGTTGCCTGAGTGATCTTCGTGACTGTAGCACTCGCGTCGTTGGCAGTAGCAAGCGTGATTTGCGGAATTGGGCTGCCTTCTGGTACGCCATATGAGTACGTCAGAGCGCTTGGGGCAAAACCCGGAATCGTTGTGCCATCCACCTTCAAATCCTTCAACGACGCATCTTCGCCCTTCGCCGCAGGCTTCTTCCAGAAGTAGATGTTGTCGAGATAGATGTCAGAGGGCGACACACCGGCTTGCCCATCAAATTTTAGCTGAATCAAGGACTTCCAGGACATGTCTGTAAATGAGCTTTTTGGTAAATCCACACTGCTCCACTGGCCTGCTGTGAGTGGAACTTCCACAAGAACTTCAGCTGGCCCGTTTCCGCTGTTGTCGATTGGGGTAAACTTCAGCACCGTGGCATTGCTCGTCCATACATCGATGTGAACAAACTCCATTTCGGAGGCATTTTGGGCATTCCCTTCGAAACCGGTGCCCTGATAGTTAAAATTGGTGTACGCCAACACGACGTCGCCCGTACCTGGGTCGAAGGCAGGATTCACACTACCTGATTGCCCCCAATTGGGGTTGTAGTTTACACCGGAAATGCCGGCGTATGCGCCACTGAAGATCGAAATGACATCAGCAGCATTTCGTGTCGGTGGTGTCGGTGCGCTTGTGGTGGGCTGGGCAAATGCTCCAATAGCGCAGAGAAACATCAAAAACAGCGTAGTTGCATGCTTCATGAACAGAACCTGGAAAAGTGTAGGGGAAAGTTGGCGTTGTGCTACGGCAACGTTACGGCAACGTGGCCAAACAAAGAATAGTTCCTTATCGAGATTGTTACAGCTCACCGCGTCGTCGGACCAGTTCATCCTTTATCTGATGCGCTTTTTCCTCATTGAGGTCGTAGTTCCACATCACAATGATGGCCAAAGCAGCAGTCAAAGAGGGAATGAAAATATCTGCTAACCTAAGGTTTACGATGGTTTCGGGGCTTTGCGTCGCAGCTCCGCCATCGAATCCAATAAACTTGAGCACGAGTCCGCCGAGTACCAGGGCTAATCCTTGCCCGAGTTTGACCATCCACCAGTATATCGCTCCGAACGTCCCCTCCTTTCGTGGCATGCCATTTACGAGCTCGTCGAGGTCGCAAACGTCTGCGGTCATCGACATCATCAGTGTAAAGAGACCTCCAAGCCCAAATGATAGCAGCGGAATGGGGACAAACATCAACCAGATATTCTCCGAGTCGAACGCCCACCACTTTAGGAGGTATCCAGCAATTGAAAGGCCTGTCGACAACAAGAAGGCGCTTCTCTTTCCCCAACGGTGTGACATCCACGTTACAACGGGGATAATGAGGAAGGCTGTAAACACAGCACTGATAGTCGAGAACCATGCTGGCCAATGCCCGGCATTTTCGAAACTGCCATTGAAGAGGTAGTAAACAATAATGAAGAAGCTGAATGAGGCAACCATTTGGAAACCATTGAAGACAAGAAATGTGGCCATGCAGAGCCGCACAAAAGGAACGTTCTTGAAAATCAATTTCATGCTTCTCCAGAGCCCCTTCATGTTTTGAATGAGATTCTTGAGTGTGATGGTGTCACGATTTGAGAGTGCCTCTTGGTTGATCTCACGACAGAAGATCGCAGGCATGATTCCTAGGGCGAGACATGCCACACCGACCCAGATAGAAAGGCTTCGGATTGCGACGGCCTGATTGGGGAATAGAGACGGGTCCGCGATAATTACCCAAAGCCAAGGGACCAACATCCACGCGATCTGGCTGATGGTTTGTGAGAATCCCATTAGTCGTGTCCGCTCCCGATAATCAGATGTCATTTCATATCCCAGCCCAATGAGCGGTGTCGAATAGATCGTGTTCCCGGTCAAGAATAGGAGTGAGAAAATCATGAAGTACCAGAAGTTGTATGTCTGGCTATTCTCGGTATGGAGCTGCCAGAGCGCAGCGAATAGCAGACCACTTGTAATAGCACCGATGAAAATGTACGGGCGTCGCCTGCCCCATTTTGATGTGGTATTGTCGGAGATATAGCCCATGATGGGATCCGTGATGGCATCATAAATCCGCGGTATGCCACCCAGAAGGCCTGCCAATACTGGATCCATCCCGTAGGTAGTAAGCAGGAAGAATGAGAACACTCCTAACGACCCAGGGAACAAGTTATTGACAAGGTGTCCAGAGCCAAATGCAATCTTTTGGATCAACGGCACGCCAGCTGTTATTGGTGTTTTCGTCATGATCTGTTACCTCGGAGGGAAGAGTATGGTCTGTAATGCTTGCCCACTAATTGGAACGAAGACGCTTCTGTCTGCTAGCTCAACTCGCAGGGTGTGCCGTTGTGTTGTGGGATTGAATGCAACAACACTTACTGACTTGTCAGGGTTGATTGCTGCCACTACCATGATATCGGGGTTCAGGGATGTGCTGGTAACGACCTGAGCCCCAGGTCGGATGTACTTGCTGAAGTGGCACATGACGTGGAACAGTGGAGTCAGGTACACTTCATCCGTTGCAGGATCTACGATGATGGGTGCTATGCACCAGTTGCGTGCCCAGTTGGGTCCACCTTGTCGGTCAAGTACCATGTTCCAGTCAATCCACCCATGCACCTTGTTTTGAAGGCATCCGATAATGTCTCGTGCATATCGATGCGCAGGCGCATACTTCGGATGGAGATGCTTCTGCTCTTGCGGAGCCCAGTCCCATCCCCAGTCCGTAGCCTCTTCCCGCCAATACCAAGCATCGTCCTTCCAGCGCGGTACTTCGGCGTCAATGCAGGCTTCTGTCTGGATGAGATACTTACCCGGGGCCTTTTCTGCAGCGTATCGCAGTTCCTTTGGAAAGACCTCGTATGTGCTTTCATACCAATGAATCGCGGTGCCGGCAAAGTACTTTGTAGAGGATGCATCTCGATACATTTCATCAACCCACTCTCTCAATCCAGCGCGATTTTGGTCATATCCGAGAATATGAACACTACTGAGACCTTCGCGCACCAAGGTTGGTCCGAGGTGATGCTGAACAAAGTCTGTCATTTCCTTCGGCGTGAAATGCATACTCTCCCAGTTATCCCCATTCCCGTGAGGTTCATTAATGACTGTAATGCCCCAAATAGAGATGCCGTTATCGGCACAGGCCCGAATGTACTTCGCATAATACAAAGCCCAGGTGTCGCGATAGGTGTCGAGGAGTTTGCCACCGACCCAACTGGTATTGTCTTTCATCCACGGAGGTGCAGTCCATGGTGAAGCGATCAATCGAAATCCGTCTGTTGATGTTGATTGCGCTTGTTTGATGATGGGGAAGATGTCGTTCTTGTCCTTCTGTATGTCAAAGTGCTCGAGCAATGTGTCTCCCGGTATCATCGCATACGCGTAATGATCCCGTGAGAAATCACATGAGTTGATATGGGTTCGAGCCAGAGAATAGCGGGCGCCGTCGTCTGAAAAGTATGCGCTGATAATTCTATTTCGTTGCGCTGGACTCATCACTTTTAAGAGATACGCAGATGCCTCAGTGAACGATCCTCCAAATCCAAGAATAGATTGATGGCGCGCTTGTGTATCGATCTGAATGGAGATAGCATCAGAGCATGGACGTGCAGCTTGTACCTCTGTCAACGCGTGACCATCGGCAGAGGTTTCGAAGATTCGTACCGAGTATGAATCACTAGTATCGAGTAACATTGGCGTTGATACGGTACGATACGCACCGAATAGTGATGTGCCAACCATGCATCCTATGCATACGAGCACCATTGCGTGCTGCAACGGATACCTCTTCATGCGCAGATACTTGATCGGTCAAGTGAAACATGGATCAACCGAATCTCGCCAGTACGTTCAATAATACTTTTGCTAACGAGAGGGGGCAGCACAAGCGATCCAGATGATTGAACGTTGCCAGTATTCCAGTAAATGGTCACTTCATTCTTTTCAGCAAGTTCATATCTGATGGGCGTTTGGCATACGGAAAAGAAAAGCATCCCTTTTTCTAGTGCTATGGATTGTTGGTCGCCTCTAATACTCTGAAACTCAATGGTATGCATGTCGCGGAGGAAATCTCTCTGTGAGAGCATGTTCGGCACTAGGTGGACTGTGCCGCGCTCATAGAACACGCCAAGCTCTCGCATTCTACAAATCACGTCTTCTTTCACTTGGCCAGTCATACCTGGCTGCTGTGCACCGCTCGACAAGGGTGTATGTGAATATGGATCGGTCGGGAATGCACCGTAGTCTTGCGGTGATTTGCGGACTCCAATACCGTCGCAGATCGACTTATAGAATTCGAGTACTGCATTGGTGACGTTGCTGTTTCCATGTTCCTTCAAAGCCGAACAATAAGTTTCTTGTACAGCGTATCTCAGCTTCGATACCATGTGCCAGTATATAGATCCGATGCCTTCGTATGCAAAGAACGATCCTGATCTGCCAGTGTACTGCTTGTGTTGAAACACCGATTCATAGAGATCAATAAGGTGCTCCTCTTCCAACGTCAACATGTCGTGATATGGCGAGTCAAGAGTACGAAGAGCTGCACGGAACTCTCGAATGTTTGTGAGGTTGCCGTTGAAATGGAAGCTGCCGTGCACATCGCGCTGGATTATATCGTCGTTGCCATCTGCAATGAGCCTCGAGAGTAGTCGCGAATCTTCAACTTTCTCTTTCGGAATAATATTCTTGTCGAGGAAACTCGCCACCTCTTTTACTGGATAGAGCATATAACTGTGCTGATCCTCCCGAAAGAGGTCGCTGGAAGAGAGCGATGTCAGCAGGGCTATGGCATTTGACGGAGAGATGCATCCTGAGCTGAGAACGGCAACTTGACCCTCAAGCATTACCGGCAAACGAGTGATTGAAGCCCTACCAGGTGCGAGCGTAATGAGGTTGTACGCATGATACAAGCCGTCAGTTCGTTTGTTTTTACTGATCGAGAAACGCAGGTGCATAAGCACATTCTCGCAGAAGTTCTTTAGTGTCTCTTGGGAGACGGTTGTCGTGCTGCCTGAGAACGAAGCAGAATAGACAGCAGCACGATAGGCGCTACCAATCAGACCGAGCTCGTCCATCATAGACCTTCTCATCTCATCACTAAAGTCAGACAATTCGTGCGGGTACCGTATGAACACGGCTGAGGTCGCCGTGAGATACTCCGCTATTTCTTCCGAAATGCGAAATGTCGTGTTGTTGTGGGTGTCAAGGATTTCGTTGAAGAAGGTGATGAAGCGATGCAGGTAGCACAATGTGACCATCGAAAGGCCATTGCCCACGAGGGCATTATTCGCATCATTCCATTCAGGCCGCTGAGTGTTCATCCAGATGCCCCCATCTGGAACGTAGTTCGTTAAGCGTGCTAGCAGAGTGATAAGAATCTTTTCAATGAAGTGGCCGTGATGGATGCCCCCTGCAGAGCCCTTGACCAATGCGCCATCAGACCCAATTCGCGCCAACTCAGTCGTGACGGCAGCATGAAGCGCATGGTCAAAAATGACGGTGTCCTTTGGATTACGTATGATGTCTTCGTACGATTTCAACCTATACGGTACGCAGGCAAACGCGAATCCTTCTGTACTCACGAGATTATGCAGAACATCTGGCTGCGTATCTCGAAGTAACTCGAGGAGTTTTAAGAGATAGATGATCTGGTGGTCGCCCCAATAGCCAATGTATGACCAGGGGTTATGTGGCTCAATTACTTCCCAGTCAAAGCCATTCTTTTGCACACGGTATGGATTATATCCATCAATAGTCGTTGCGTTGAGGAATTTTCGCACCATACCTTCGAGGAACAAAGGGTACGAGTGTGCCAATGCTTCCCAATTTTGAAAAATATCGCGCCAGTTGCCCTGGTAGTCGTATCGCAGGCTACCATCGGAGTTCTTCGTGTTGATTGTGAACCGGTTCCATGGACGGCTTGGATCTCCATGCCTTCTGCTAAAGGTGAGCGGAAGATATTCCAGAGCTATCCTCGATAACGATTGATTTCCGATTGCTGTAATCTCTTCCTGAAGCTCACGAAGTGTGAACTCATCACGCAATTGTGAGAGTGCATCATGAATGTCATGGTACAGTGGACTATTGCATGACCGAACATATTCGATAAAATCCTGCTTCTCGATTGTATAGTTTTTCGGAAAGAGACCACCACGCATTGCATTAAACAACGAGTTTGAAAAATGTCGACTATCAATCAACGGATCACCTGTGAGGTGGATCCCGTCGACACTCATCATACGATGCACAAGTGCCTCTGCACCACGCTGAACGTCGACAACTAGCTCGTTAACAATGTCTTGCCCGGCTGAAATCTCGTCAATCAATGCAATTACTTGCGATTGAGACTGTTTGACATTGGCAACGAACTTCCATGTAGAACGCCCACCTTGTGATAATGTGGCTTTCGATGAGATCAGATATGCGCCGCGGCCTCCCTTGTTGTCATTCTCTGTTGTGATTGCCAATCCATCGCGAAACCTCTCAATTTGCTTCGATGACAAAAGCACCACCGGTTCCTCCATTCCGGAAGACCAAACGGTGTTTGCAAACAACGCCTCGCTTGGCTCAGCACGATCTGTGATGCGTGCACTCAGGGCGAATATTCCGAGCCTGGTGCCTGCATGAAGTTCAGAGTGCTTGTAGGCATCGACAAGATTGCTGAATGTGTTTTGCAGATCACTCTCAACACCAGCAGGCATAACATTTTGTAAGCCGTCTAGAATCCGCAGTTCCTGAGTGTCATTCGAATGATTTGCCAAGACTGATGCCTTTACAAAGCCATATCGATCACTGGTTGACCATTCATATGAAAAACACAAATTCAAATCATGGTTGTATTCTTCAAAGATTACCGAATTGCCGAGGCGATGTTTATAAAGGTTGCGTTCGATGTTGAATCGATTGCTTCTGATTGAAAACGGCTCCCAGTTGAACAACTCTCCATTGCGATACCCTTGAACGATCGTCTTACTTCCGGCGTATTCGCTTGAATCAATGACCTTGTCCTGAGTACAGTACGGGAACAATGCATTGTCGGCGTTGACTCTACCAGCAGTCAGGCCGCCGTTGCTTGCCAGAAACATCCAGTGATTGGAGTCACTTACAATGCTCATAAAGAACACGGGCATAGCGTCAACATTCCCAATCTTGAAGTACTCTTGCTTGTCTCTCACGACAACGTGAAGCACGTCGTTGCGCAGAGGATTGGTGGTTGCGCAGCCAGCTACACCGCCATCTGATTGCATGTCGGTTGTAGTCCTTTGTTCAGCATCCTCGTTCATGATTGTGTGTACACTCGAACATAGTCGACAATCATTGACTGCGGGAATGGTGTTGCGGAAGTCGGATAGCCGACATAGTTGCCGCCTACGGCCACATTGAGGATGATGAAGAATGGCTGATTAAACACCCACTCCCCAGTAAGATCTTGCGGCTCGATGCGTTGATACAAATAGTCGTCAATGTAGAAGTCAATGTAATCTGTACCCCACTCGATAGCGTACACGTGAAAGTCAGTGTCAAATCGACCCTGCATCAGAGCAAAGGGTTTCGTCTTGGCGTTTGCGCCAGAGTATCCCGGACCGTGCACGCTACCGTGGGTAATGGCCGGTTGTTGACCCCGTTGCTCCATGATGTCGATCTCGCCGCATTGTGGCCAGCGTACCTCGCTGATGTTATCTCCAAGCAACCAAAATGCAGGCCAGATGCCGGGGCCCGAGGGCGTCTTGATACGCGCTTCAAACCTGCCGTACTTCTGGCTGAACAACCCCTGTGTCTTTAACCGGGCAGAAGTGAATCCTGAGCCTGCGTAGGATTCTCTTCTCGCTGTAATCATGAGATGCCCATCACCGCTGAGCTGCACATTGCTCGGTCTGTTTGTGTAGTATTCGAGCTCGTTGTTACCCCAGCCATTAACTCCCGTTCCAATATCGAACGTCCATTTTGATGTATCAGGGCTGCTGCCAGTTTTACCGTCAAATTCATCACTCCATGTTAATGCCCATGTTCGTTGAGGTAACGTTTGAATAGGCTGCTGCTCGCAGCCGAGCAGCAAAAGAGTGATGGGAAGGATCGTGTAGAGTGCAAGAGCGATTGGTCGTCTCATGAATGTTGAATGGTATGTGCTAAATGAGGGGCAATTATGCAATCGTCACTTTCGGAATAGGATATTGTCGAGGTACACATTGCCATTGCCGACAAATTTCAGCTGAAAAACACTTGCCAGTGCAACGGGAGAAAATGCACTGAGCGGGATATCGATACTCTTCCAACCAGATCCAGTTGGAACAGGAAGCGAATACGCGGTTTCTACCGGACCAGGGCTGATCAAGAAAACTTGCAGCGCTGTGGCATTGGCTGAGAAATAGTCAAGATGAAGGTATCTGTACGACGAAACGTTCTGATTTGAACCAAGTTCAATACCTTGATAATTCAGACCTGTGTATAGCAGTGTTGCATTACCATTGATCGATGGTTGGCTTACCACGGTTGATTGCCCCCAGTTTGGCGAGAAGTTCGTCCCGCTCACATTCGGGTAGGCGTCACTGAAAATCGAAATCACATCGCCTGCAGGGAACGTCGGCGTAGGTGCCGGTGCTGAGGGAGATGACTGTGACTTATACAGATAAACGTTGTCAATGAAGAGATTCGATACCGACCCCGAGAGGACAAGCTGTGCAAGGTTAGCCTTCGCCGTCAACCCGGTGAAATTTGCAAGAGGAATATCGAGACTAACCCACGTATTGGACTGCAAAACCGGTGCGCTGATTGTGATTTCATGGGAAACGTCATCGCCACCACCATAAACGGAATTAGCACCAAAGTCGACAAGCATGACTTTGATATTCTTTGGACTTGTTGTTGGATCGGGCGTCCATACGTCAATGTGAAAATGGGTCATTGACGTTGCATTGATGGGATTCGAAGAGAACTCAACGCCGACAAAGTTCAAATTGTAATACCTAATGACGTCATCTCCTCCAATCTTAACAAATGCACTTTCCGTGGTCGAGTATTGCCAACGAGTGTTCCATGTGTCAACCGGAACATTTGTGTATGCATTGCTATACAGGGAAATGACATTCCCTTTGTCCACGGTCGGAGTCGGAGCGGGGGCAGGGGGGAGCAGCGCAGTGCCCTTCGCTGACAACTCCAGTGAGCCTCTCGCCTTGCTCGACCCAAGTCTTGCTGTGATGGTGGCGCTGCCCGAATCTATAACCTGCACCACACCCTGAGGCGATATAGTAGCGACGGTGGAATCGGATGACTCGAAGTTGAAATACGAAGGAGAAGCAGCAATTGCCTGAATAACCCCGTTGGGAAGTCCCACGCTCGCCTGCAGCCCCTCAATTCTGATTGAAGCCCCTTTTTCAGTCGTTGGCACCTTACGATCTTCACCGTTGTACATTACACCAGTGCACGAACCTAAGTCGGGTACGTTCTCAAACTGAACCTCATCGATCCAGAATGTGTAACCCTTCTCATTGATCGGACCAGTTGAATAGTAGAACAACCCCTTTTCTCCGCTGAGTTTCGCAGGATCTGGGATTGGAATGATCACTTTCTTCCAGTTCGTGTTAACCGGTAGTGCATTCATCGCCACTTGAAATGAAGATGGGCCGAAGTCATTGCCAAATCCAATCACATCAATCGTAGCAGGCTGTGTTGCTTTGATATAGAACGTCAATGCATTGAAACCGGTCAAATCCCTCCCTGTTCGACTGAAGTATGCTCCACCGGCATACGCTCCTTGCGGACTATTCGCATCTGGCACCTCGTATCTCATTGATGCTCTTGAGTTGTTGTACGTCGTCGAATAGTCTACCTTGAAGGCTTCAACATCGGATCCACCAAATGCGGCATAGATGAGGTCGCTAGTGAAATCATCAATGAAGACCTCTCCTCGTTTGGGATATCCAGGCTGAGAGAGACCGTCGACCATTCGATCGCCACAAGCGGCGAGGAGAACAATAAGCGATGCACAAAGTAGGCTTGAAGCAAGCTTGGATCGGAACGATTTCATGTGTAACTGAGCTGATTCAGTGTATGGAGTGGAGTGGACCATCGGAAATTAGTGAATCGGTCCGCATGCTTGGAAAATCGATATCGAGCCCGTGCTTGAAGGAAATCACCAATCTGACGCGGCCGCCATCTCGATCGTAGTGCGTTGCGGACAAATCCTAACCCGAAATTCAAGCGATTCGTTCATTGTCTGGAATCGTACCTATTTTCTCGTGCAGTGAGAAGCGTACTTCGTCAAGCGAGAATGTGCAAACGTTGACTTTTCACGTTGTTCGTTCAACAGGAAGTCGGCCGCTGCCGAGCGAGATAGTCTGTTGCCGTGCTTGTCTCAAGCCCGGACGTGATGGTCTCGAGAACGGAGATCCAGTACCATCATGATGCGATGATGTGTCATGGGCCCACGATGAGCGTGGAAGGAAAAAAAAACGAGGGGTATCGGCTATCAGATAGCGCAACCTGGAACGCTATGAAACGATGCCGGTTAAGGTTTGCTACAAAAAAGCCCCGCTGCGATAGGCGCAGCGGGGCTTCTGTGATCCCGTTGGTATTACAACCCCACCTGTACTTGCCCTGTAAATCTAGGCAACAGCGCGTGATGTACGCATCAAAATGCCAGGAATGGTGAGGCAATATCAGCCTACTTTGCCCATTAGTTTTTTCACCTTGCTAATGGTGCGCGGTGAACAATCCACCACCTTTTGTATTTCGGTATAGCGCAATCCTCGATTCAGCAGCTTTTGTATTTCTTGATTCTTGGGCTTGCTCAAGAAGCGATTAATATTTTCCTCTGTTCCTTTAGGGCGTCCCATACGTACGCCGCGTTGCATGGCAACCATCCTACCGGAGCGTGTACGTTCAAGAATATTTTCCTTCTCCATCTCGTACAGGGAAGACATCACGGAAGAAATCATCTTCCAGATTGGATTTCGCTCACCCTGCGGTCTTGATTGAAGCCCGATGTTGCGTACAACAACATTTACTTCATGCTCATCTAACCATTCGAGTACTTGGATAACATCGCCAGTATTGCGCCCCAGGCGTGAGAATTCTTCTACTACCAGCTCTTTTAGCGCGCCTTCTTCCACTAGCCGAATAATTTCTTTACCATGTTCCCGGTCCCGGAATGGTACGGATCCGCTCACTTTATCTAACAGTACCAGATCGTAATGGTCAGCATCCACCGTAAACCGGGATCCGGTTTGGGCGATGGTGGAGACGCGATTGTATTTTACCTTCATTTGCACTACCGTTTTATTCACAGACAAATATAGCATGTTTTATCCATATCCTGCAAAGAAATAGCCTGTTCTGCGCGCTTTCAGCACTATCACATATCTCAAGAATTCTTTTAGTCTGTTTATGCTCGAGATCGGTACATCGAGCTTCTTATAGGACAATTTTTCTGCCTCGATATGTAAAGCACCTTGGTGGAGTTTTCTTCACCCACCCCCACCCCTTGTCTACAAAAAACTATTGCCATGTATGCTTCAAATCCATCCCGAATCCACACCCTAGGATAGCCCTATTGCGCGCACAAATCGCTTCTGTTGCGTTTTTATTAACGCAGGCAGTAAGTGGAGGACCTGCGGATTTCTAAGGAAAGAAAAGGACTAGAAAGTTTTTCTGCGGAATTCTTGGTGTTTTCAAATTCTCGATGATATGTATTGGTATATCCAATTGCAGTGCAATAAAGGATAGGACTTTGCCGTGCGTATTGCTTTTGGAATCAACAGCTAATAATTGTTTTTGCCCTTTTGATCGAATGATAATAGGTAGTTCTCCTATTACCCAGAGTTATACAGGGGGTGCAGTTGCAAATACAGTTCACAGAATTATTTAACCATCACTATCTACCGTACAGTACAGTACATACATAACAGTTTTATATCCAGAGAGGAACCAGCTTATGAAAAATGAAATAGCAACAGTAAACAACCTAAACAACAGGCTTCATACAGAAGCAGTTGCAGACATCCTCAACAGAATCGAACAGTACAGATTCATACCAAAACATTTTTTAACTGTTGATTTCCACCAAATCTATAAGTCAGCTGACCAATTGGTTGAACATGTAGGTCATATTGACCGTGTGATTAAAACATTTATTCATCGAAACAAATGGCACACTGATACACCGGGACGTATTTATTTCATTGAACCACATGCTGTACGTGGATATCATCTACATATCGTAATGGAGGCATTGCCACAACATGCTATAGCACATCACACAGATAAATCTTTTTTAGTGTCCTCCAAATCCGGGCTAATGGAGACGGCAAAGGAAGATTGGGCAATGAAGATGTTGGCTGCTT